>NZ_JXYA01000007.1 GCF_000967655.1 Pseudoalteromonas rubra | reverse complement strand
AATACCGGTTAGATCCAGTTCCTGAAACCGTACAGATCCACAGCTAAATTATTTTATTCATAATAAGAACAACAACCTACCACCATTGCTCTCATTGCTCAAGCCAAAATGGCTTTGTTGAAACCGAGCCTTGTTCATAGCGAGACTTGGGGTCTCGTTATGTAAAACGGCTAACACAATAAATTTCAATGGGTTAACAAGGCAAGCGGCATAAACGAGACTTGAAAGCGCGGAGAAAACGAGAAATTTGACTTGATAAATAGCCGCATTCACTTATACCTGTATAAATAAACAGAATTCGGAGTAGAGATGTCTTATTCACCTTTTTTGGAGTCTGTACGCGTTGAGCTCAGGACCAAGCACTACAGTCTGAAAACAGAGAAAAGCTATCTGTACTGGATCAAAGGCTACATTTTATTCAATGACAAAAAGCATCCTGATGAGATGGGCAACAGGGAAATAGAACGTTTCCTCAACCACTTGGCCGTTAACCGGGCGGTGAGCGCTGCAACGCAAAATCAAGCGCTGTGCGCCATCATTTTTTTGTACCGTTTTGTTATAAAACGAGACATCAAAGGGTTAAACTATTCATTCAGTAAGCGAGATGTTGCGTTACCCACCGTTTTGAGTGCAGGTGAAGCGCAAAAGGTGATAGCTAATCTTCACGGCGTACACAAGCTCATCGCGTCACTTTTATACGGCAGTGGTTTACGTATCAATGAAGCTTTAAAACTTCGAGTTAAAGATCTCGATTTTGCCAATAAGTCTATTTTTGTTTTTCGGGGAAAGGGCCGCAAAGACAGATACACCTTGCTGCCTAAGTCCTGCTTGCAGGCACTAGAAGAACAAATGGCCGTGGTTAAATCGCTTCACCAAAAAGACCTGAACGCAGGATTTGGACTGACTTCGCTGCCACCGGCTCTGATCCGTAAATACGGACATGCTGTAAAAGACTTCTCCTGGCAGTATTTATTTCCCTCCTCTACGCGATGTGTTCACCCGCTAGATGGGTATGTCTGTCGTCACCATTTACATGAAACGGCATTTCGCAAGCAACTTAGGGCAGCGGTACTGGCATCCGATATCACGAAGCGAGTTAAGGCGCATACATTCAGGCACTCATTTGCCACTGAACTGCTGCGAAATGGTGCTGATATAAGGACAGTACAAGAGTTGTTAGGTCATACCGATATCAGAACAACCGAGATTTATACTCATGTTATGGGTGATAAATTTGCCTATACAACAAGCCCGATTGATAAACTCTGATATTCGCGCGCATCACTTATTTGTCCGGATATTTAAGAATTGAGTAGCGGTAGATCCTGGCTCACACGCGTCCGAGATGAAGGAGCTGTTTGTCAGGCTTATCTTTATCAAGGAACTGCTGCGTGATGTTCAAGTAGATCCCGGCTCGCAAGCGTCCGGGATGACGGAGCTGTTTGTTAGGTTTGTCTTTATCAAGGAACTGCTGCGTGATATTCAAGTAGTTCCCGGCTCGCAAGCGTCCGGGATGACGGAGCTGTTTGTCTGGTTTGTATGTGACGAGGCACAACTGTGTGGTGTTCAGGTAGCTCCCGGCTCGCAAGCGTCCGGGATGACGGAGCTGTTTATCATGTTTGCCTGTAACTAAGCACAACTGTGTGGTGTTCAAGTAGATCCCGGCTCGCAAGCGTCCGGGATGACGGAGTTGCTTGTCTGGTTTGTCTGTAACGAGGCACAGCTGTGTGGTGTTCAGGTAGCTCCCGGCTCGCAAGCGTCCGGGATGACGGAGCTGTTTATCATGTTTGCCTGTAACTAAGCACAACTGTGTGGTGTTCAAGTAGATCCCGGCTCGCAAGCGTCCGGGATGACGGTGTTGATTTTCAGGTTTGTCTGTAACGAGGCACAGCTGTGTGGTGTTCAGGTAGCTCCCGGTGCGCACGCGTCCGGGATGACGGAGTTGATTTTCAGGTTTGTCTGTAACGAGGCACAGCTGTGTGGTGCTCAAGTAGATCCCGGCTCGCACGCGTCCGGGATGGCGGAGTTGTTTGTTAGGTTTGCCTGTAACGAGGCACAACTGTGTGGTGTTCGGGTAGATCCCGGCTCACAAGCGTACGGGATGACGGAGTTGCTTGTCTGGTTTGTCTGTAACGAGGCACAACTGTGTGGTGTTTAAGTCGATCTCAGCTCACACGCGTTTGGGATGACGGAGCTGTTTGTTAGGTTTGTCTGTAACTAGGCACAGCTGTGTGGTGTTTCAGTAGATCCCGGCTTGCACGCGTCCGGGATGACAGAGTAGTTTGTCAGGTTTATCTTTACCGAGAAACTACTGTGTGTTGTTCAAGTAGATCCCGGCTCGCACGCGTCCGGGGTGACGGAGTTGATTTTCAGGTTTGTCTGTAAAGAGGTACAACGGTGTAGTGCTCAAGTAGATCCCGGCTCGCAAGCGTCCGGGATGACGGAGCGGATAGTCAGGTTTGTCTTTATTAATGAACTACTACGTTGTATTCATGCAGATCCCGGCTCGCACGCGTCCGGGGTGACTAATTAAGTGCAAGTGTATAAAAGAGGATAAGTGATTAATTGTTGATTTGAAGACCAGCACCAAGTCACTTATCCAACCCATAGAGTGCGTCGGCGGTTTTACGCAGGTCGACTTCGTCGATAAAGTCATCGCTGAGCGTAAGAATGGCATTGAGGTTGTTTTTAAGCTTTTCCTGGCTCAGGCCATTGGGTTTGAGCGCGGTTTGCAAAAGGTGCAGCGACATATCTGCCAGCAGCAGTTTTTGCTTTTCTGTCCAGTTGTCGTCGCCCTGTTTGGCGCTGTCTTTTAAAATGGCCTGCTCTACTTCGTCGTGCATGCTCCAGCTGAGTTTGAGCAGCTCTCGGCGTGTTTCCTGATCCATGTTTCCCTCCGGTTGTAGGCTTTTTATCTTGGCGGAGGACGGGCGAATGTGCAACGTGCGTTTTGTTATATCTTAGTCGTAGATAGCTTAATTCAGCCCTGTGCAGCCTTTGGGTCTTTAGGATAAAAATGGTCTGGCTGGCGGGCACACAAAGTGAATTCACGGGTGTTTTTGTAAGGCAGTTTCATAAAGCCTGCCACACCAAAATCCTGAATACTCATGGCGTATTGCATAATGCGGGTGAGCAGAGTTTTAAACTCCCGCTCTTTGCTGGCATCAAGCAGGCAGTAGTAATGGTGTATTTTAAGGCGGTCGTTGAGCGACTCAAAGATGATACAGCCGGTATGGTGGATCTGGTTGAGTTCAAATACACACTGCACTATCTGCCGTGGTAATTGCAGTTGCTCGTCGGGGTCTTTGCCATCTTCAAAGTAAGAATGGGGGCGCGCGATTTCACTGGTGCCAATGTCCGATACCGTGTATTGCAGCTCGGGCACGTGGTCAAAAATAAATGCCCCGGTGCCGTCGCGCTGCAATTGAATGGTTTGTCTGGCATCAAACAGGCAGCATTTAAACAAGCCCTTTTGCTCTATCCCCTGCGCCAGCATCACTGTGGCGTTTACGGCATCCGTAAACGCACTTTGCAAAGACTCGTCGTGCAGTACCAGACTGGACTCCACAAACAGCGAGGCATCCTTCCAGTGAAAACTCAGGCCACCTACCACCGGATATTTTGCCAACCGGCTGATAGATGCCAGAAACGCTTTTTCGCTGTCGCCGGTGTCGAACAGGAACTCTTTATAATAGCGGTCAAGCTGGGCGTCGTTTACGTCCAGCAGCTGCTGATTGTGATCGGCGCGGCGCAAAAACTGTTTGCGCGAGCTGTAGACCACGGTATCTGGCTCTTCATCTGTTTCGTTGAACCAGAAGGGAATTTTTGCTTTGCGTGGTGGTGTTTTTAGTTCGGGTAAATACATGCGTGCCATGGCCGGCATGTTACGCATAAAGTAGTCTCCAGCCTGATCGCGGGTAGCTTTGTCTTTGCTCAGCATCGCATCTATCATTCTGGCAAAGGCTTGCGGCAAGCCTAAGCTGGTTGCCGGGATCACAGCCGCACCAAAACGGCAAGACTGGGCACTGGCCAGCGCGTAAATGGTCGATGCCACGCCCTGCTCGTCAAAGCGAGGTGAGGAGCGCGCACCCGACATCTGCTCATCGCCAATAAAGTACACATCGCCCATCCGGGCATTGGTACTGCTGATATCCGACGACATCAGGTCCATGATATTACTGGCAACCGGCTCACCATGGGCATCCAGCTGGGCATAGACTGAGCTGCCCCAGTCAACCAGCGAAAAGCTGTCTGTTGCTTCATCCCAGACAATATTCGATGGCTTAATATCGCCATGCACCACAGGCTGTGGCGACATGCCATTTTTGCGATTGCGCAAATCAACCAGCACGTTTCTGAGTTTATTGGCCAAGTGTACCAGCTCATGGGGCTTAAAACGACCGCGTTTAAGTGACCATTGCTCGAGATCCTGACCTTTGGCGCGCGCCATCATCAGGATCCCCTGCTTTTTTGCCCGTTCAAAGGCGTAAAACTCGGGAACCATGGGATTTTTAATCTGCGACAGCATATACGCTTCGTCTTCCAGGCGGTCGCGTACACTCTGCGCCAGGGTAATACGGGAGAATTTAAACACCCACTCTTTGCCCTGCCCGTCAACCCCGGCAAACACAAACCCAAAGGCACCGGAGCCTATTACTTCTACATCACGGTAACCCAGTAATGTCAGCTGTTTCTGACAGATGTTGAGCCACTGACGGTGTTTTTTTGCGTCTTTATGGGAGAGCAAATAAACCGACTGCTGTTCATTGATGTAAAAGTTATGGATCGACTTTTCTGTCATGGGCCTGTCCGTTTACGGGTATTCAGTTTGCGTCTGCAATGATTATCAAATTTCAAAATAAGGCAAAATAATCAAAAAAGGCCGACATAAGCCGACCTTTTTATTTATTGTGCGTGTTAGGCGTTTTCGATTTTCGCCCAGGAGTCGCGCAAACCAACCGTCTGGTTGAAGGTCAGTGTATCGCGCTTGTTATCACGACAATAATAACCCAGACGCTCAAACTGGAAGCCCTGCTCAGGCGCAGCGTCAGCCAGAGACGGCTCAAGCTTAGCATTGGCAATGATCTCCAAAGAGTCTGGATTCAGCGTCGTTGCAAAGTCTTCTGCCGCAGCCGGGTTTGGCACATTGAACAGACGGTCGTACTGGCGTACTTCAGCCTCGATACAGTGGCTGGCAGATACCCAGTGGATAACGCCTTTTACTTTGCGGCCATCAGCCGGGTTTTTACCTAAGGTATCGGCGTCGTACGTACAGTAAATCGTAGTGATGTTACCCGCATCGTCTTCTTCAACGCGCTCAGCTTTAATCACATAGGCATTACGCAAACGTACTTCTTTGCCCAGTACCAGACGCTTAAACTTCTTGTTGGCTTCAACACGGAAGTCATCACGCTCAATGTAGATTTCGCGAGTAAACGGCAGCTGACGTGAACCCATATCCAGTGTTGGATGGTTAGGCGCGTCCAGCATTTCAACCTGCTCGGCATCATAGTTTTCAATCACGATTTTAACCGGATCAAGTACTGCCATTGCACGCGGTGCGTTTTCGTTCAGGTCATCACGGATACACGCTTCCAGCATGCCCATTTCAACCATGTTGTCTTGCTTGGTAATACCAATGCGCTTACAGAATTCACGGATAGACGCAGGGGTATAACCACGACGACGCAATCCGGCAATGGTTGGCATACGCGGATCATCCCAGCCTTCTACCTGACCGTTGACCACCAGGTCGTTCAGCTTACGCTTTGACATAACAGTGTATTCCAGGTTCAGACGAGAGAACTCGATCTGTTGTGGATGACACTCTATGCTGATGTTGTCCAGTACCCAGTCGTACAAACGACGGTTGTCCTGGAACTCCAGCGTACACAGTGAATGGGTGATCCCTTCCAGCGCATCCGAAATACAGTGGGTAAAGTCGTACATTGGATAAATGCACCACTTGTCACCGGTCTGGTGATGATGAGCAAAACGAATACGATAGATGATAGGGTCACGCAGCACCATAAATGAGCTGGCCATGTCTATCTTAGCACGCAGTACACACTCGCCTTCTTTGAACTCGCCGTTCTTCATTTTTTCGAACAACGCCAGGTTTTCTTCTGGTGAAGTGTCGCGGTACGGGCTGTTTTTACCCGGCTCAGTGAGCGTGCCACGGTATTCACGCGCCTGCTCTGGCGACAGGAAACACACGTAGGCAAGGCCTTTGTTGATCAGCTCAACCGCATACTCGTATAGCTTGTCGAAATAGTTAGACGAATAGCAGATCTCACCATCCCAGTTAAAGCCTAGCCACTGCACGTCTTCTTTAATTGAGTTTACATAATCCAGATCTTCTTTTTCCGGGTTCGTATCGTCAAAGCGCAGATTACACAGACCCTGGTAGTCGCGAGCGATGCCAAAGTTCAGGCAAATAGACTTAGCATGGCCAATGTGTAAGTAGCCATTTGGCTCTGGTGGAAAGCGCGTGTGCGTACCGCCATGCTTACCGCTGGCCAAGTCCGCATCAATGATGTTTGTTATAAAATTTGTTGGGCGATTTTCTGCTTCCGCCATAGGAACTCATTCCTCTGAAAATTTAGTACCAGTTAACTGAGGCATTATTACAAAAAGTTTGAGCAACGAACAGCGTAAAACTAAGGCGAAAACAGATTTACTTCGCAATTGTGGCGACCTGGGCATAAAACAGCCAAGTCAAAGGCAAAAAGAAGCGTCATTTTTATGACAAATTTTGTTCTAGCGCAATATATCCGTCACACGCTCGCTCTATCATAGGCGTCAACAACAGAGGTATCGCAAGGAAAAACCTATGGCATCAATGAATCTTCACCGCGTTTATATTCCAACGAACGCACGTAACAACCATTATATTCTGGCTGAGTTTAAGCCCAGCGACGCATTCTTCGATTGTTTTGATGATGTGCAAAGCTGCTACCAACGCCTGGCCCGAAAGTTGTTTGCCATCTGCGACGAGCACGAATTATTTAACGTTCACGTCATTGCTAACGACAAGCTGCCTATCGTGCGCTATCACGACGAGGCACACAGCCTGCAAACGGATAAGCAGATTTTGTTCTTTTACAATCCAAAGTATCACGAAGGCCACAAGATACATTATGAGGCTGATCATAAAGCACGTAAAATTCGCTTATTGTTCCTGGCTACCGGCGATGAATTGCGCGCCAATGCGGCCAGTTTTCACAGCAAAGTGAAAAAGGCGCTGGACGATCTGAAAGAGCAATACGAGCAGCAAGGCTTGTCTTACAAAGTCCGTGACCATCAGCACTTAACTTATGATATTTTTGCTAAGGTAAAAGGCCACAGAGAAAGTTACGGCTATAAACTACGTAGCTTGTACCCGCGTTACCAGGCGCGTAACTGTACACTGCCAGAGCAACATTCAGAGATGAGCTATGTGTCTTTCTCTATCCCTATTACCCGCGCTATCAAGACCGAATATCAAAGTCAGATGCGCCCGGGCGATTACACTCAGTTTTATCGCAGTATTGAAGACAGCTTTTTAACTTTGTGCGATCAGCTGCAACTGACCCATGTCGGCTTGGTTGCCGATGGCCGCCAGCCTCTGGTTCGCAGCAGTCAGATTGATAAATCAGACGCCAATCGAGAGTTACAAAAACTGAGCTTTGATACATCCGCTCCCGATGGTCAGGTACGCTCTATCTGGGACGGTGAACACCTGTGCGACACCATGCACTTTGTGGTGGTTGCCAGCGACAAAGACAAAAAGGACGTGGGTTACGGCAAATTTATGAACAACGCCGAAACCATGATCCGCCGTTTAACCGGTAAGCTGCCAATTAACCCAGAGAAGCAAGACGTTATTGTGCGCTTCTTCCAGCATATCAGCTATCAGGATTAAGCTTCTTCAGCGGGGGGCTCTCCCCCGCCTTTAACAGATTTTGCACTGCCCCGCAAAACAATAAGTTCTCATCTGACCATCTCCCCGGCTTGCTCGCAGCCCGCTGGTTCACCTCAAAATGGGAGATAAGATAACTCGATAATAGCAATAAGAATCTAGCAATGTACTAATGGATGTCTGTGCAGACATGTGTGTGCAAACATGTCTGAAGATATACCTTTGTGAGCATATGGCAGAGTTAAAAAGAAAAGGCGCCCTCAGGCGCCTTTTTGAAATCATTTTAATTGCTGGAGTAGTAGCATACATCACATACACGCAAGAACTGAATGTTATGTGTAATACGACTATTCCATTGCTGATTGTCATCCTGCCTGTAATGGGTATGCTCTCGCATAAACCAATACCCTTCCCTTTGTTTATATAGCAACTTAAAATTCAGTACATTTTTCTCAGTCTGCCCACTCAGGCATTCTGCATAGGTATCTTCGTTACACGACAGAATAAAACTCATACTGTTATCGTCTTCCATCTGCCAACGGCCATTAGGGCCGGCAATACCGCCAGTATATATAATCGCCCTGCCATCAGACTGAGGCTCAAGTACCAGGTGTCGGCCGTTGTTATTCAAGTTTCTGGTATCGATGTAAAAAGTCCGCATGTAATCTTCCTGCGTTGGCTCAACCATGTTTGGCAGCTTTGCTATGCTTGCCAGAATAAAAGGCGAGTCCCCACCGAGCTCTCTTATAAAAGCAGTTTGGTTGTTGAAAAACTGCCCATATTTAACCGTCTGCGTGTATTTATCAAATGTATAGCTCAGTGTATCTTGCGTTCTGCTTAATGATACATCCAAACTGTGTTGCTCTCCCGTTACACCATCTGTTGCTTTATAAACTCCTGCTGTTGCAGAGGTGAATTCGAGCATTGTATTCACAGCATTAAATCTTCCTCCCGTCGGCAACTCTCCACCAAGAAGCGGCGAAAGTCCCAAGGTTTGACTGCCCGCAGGAAACTCAGGAATGTCCATCATCTCCAGGCCTCGGTATATTTTATAGCTGTGCCTGGGGGCCATAACATCGATAAGCCCTTCATAATTGTTCCATTCAGCTTCTGGCACTAAGCCTGTATCAAATGTTGGCACCATTTCAAAACGATAAACAAATTCCAGAGCCACAAAGTCGCCCTTCGCGGCAACGATTTTTGCACTGAGAATGTTGGGGTCAAAGCTTAGCCTTTTGAATGTTTGTGTATTGGTATTCAGAAATTCTTTTACTAATGAACGACCAAAGATGTCTCGCTCCGGTCCGTCACTCAAAATTTGATAGTTATCTCCATCATAGTAAGGAGCATAATGAAACGGCACATGCTGTTTGTAGTCTTCATAGTCAACAGTCAGGTAACCGCCGATCAGGCTAGGCTCGCTGGTACTTGTGGACAGCTTGCTAACGTATACGCCATCAGATAAACGTTGTTCAATGTAGTAGTTGTATTCAAGTGACTTCACATCCCCTTTTGTTAACACAACCAACTCGTAATCCTGCTCACTGGCATATATTTTTACCGCTATTTTATCGTCTTGTTGTGCAACAATTTCAATAGGTAAAAACTGAGGACGACTACAGTGCGCAATACATTCAGCTTCTCGTGTAGTCAGTTCAATATCATCCAGGTTGTTCCAGTCAAATGCGAAGCCCTTGTTCTTATAAAGCCCCAGCCCTTTATTATCATCCGTAAAATGAAATAGCACATCGCCAGATTGGTTAGACCAGGTACCCTGTACAACATCGTCGGACAAAGCTACCGTCTCTGAGGGATTAGATTCAGGATCTACTGTTACCTGAATAACGATAGTCTGAGCAGACGTGTCTTTAGAATCAGACAGCACAAGCGAGATGTTATGAGTATCTACGTCAAAGAGATCTGGCTCGGCAACTAAAGAAAATGCTGTGCCGGTTTGTTCCAACTTCAGCCACTCAGGTAGGTTTTCTGATGAAACACTAACAGTATCCCCTTCTTTATCGCTTAATTCAAAGCGCTTGGTGCTCTGCATATTGGCAGAAATGACCCATGTACCCTCGTTTTTCTCCAAGGTTGGAGCCGTATTGTGAGCTGAACTTTGGCCACCCGGAGTGACATTACCAGTAGATTCAGATGACCCGCCGCCGCAACCAGCGAGTAAAGCTATCACTAAAGATCCTAATAAAAATCTCATATAATTTCCTTTAAACAAAAAATAGCGACCTGATTGAAAATGATGTTTTATGCTGCTACCAAACAAGGTCAAATCACAATGCTGAGACAGACACGGTTATGTAGTTACCTTTTAAAACAAAGAGGTAAGGCAAGCAAAAAATCGAACGCGGATTATACAGAAAAAAAATAAAGTTGAACAATAAGCTATCAGAAGAATTGTAAAGAAAAGATCAAAAAAGGCGCCCTGAGGCGCCTTTTTACAGTACAGGTAAAGTGATTACCAGCCTGCTTTTTCTTTAAGTGCAGAACCGATCTCAGCAAGTGAGCGAACGGTCTTAACGCCAGCAGCTTCAAGTGCAGCGAACTTCTCGTCAGCTGTACCTTTACCGCCTGCGATGATTGCACCAGCGTGACCCATACGCTTACCTGGAGGCGCTGTAACACCTGCAATGTAAGAAACAACTGGTTTAGTCACGTTGTGCTTGATGTACTCTGCCGCTTCTTCTTCAGCTGTACCACCGATCTCACCAATCATTACGATTGCTTCAGTCTTAGGATCGTTCTGGAACATTTCCAGTACGTCGATGAAGTTAGTGCCTGGGATTGGGTCACCACCGATACCTACACAAGTAGACTGACCGAAGCCAGCGTCAGTAGTTTGCTTAACCGCTTCATAAGTCAAAGTACCTGAACGAGATACGATGCCTACTTTACCAGGAAGGTGGATGTGACCAGGCATGATACCGATCTTACACTCGCCCGGAGTGATAACACCAGGACAGTTAGGACCAATCATGCGAACGCCAGTTTCTTCCAGCTTCACTTTAACATCAACCATATCAAGTGTAGGGATGCCTTCAGTGATACATACGATAAGCTCGATACCTGCGTCGATCGCTTCAAGGATAGCGTCTTTACAAAATGCAGCTGGTACGTAGATTACAGATGCAGTTGCACCAGTAGACTCTACCGCTTCACGTACAGTGTTGAATACTGGCAGACCCAGGTGAGTTGAGCCGCCTTTACCAGGAGAAACACCACCAACCATTTGCGTACCGTACTGGATAGCTTGCTCAGAGTGGAAAGTACCCTGACCACCAGTGAAACCCTGACAGATTACTTTAGTATCTTTGTTAATTAGTACAGACATTATTTGCCCTCCGCAGCAGCAACTACTTTCTCAGCAGCGTCAGTTAGAGACTCAGCTGCAATGATGTCAAGGCCAGAGTTAGCTAGTACTTCACGACCCGCTTCAGCATTAGTACCTTCAAGACGTACAACTACTGGTACGTTTACGCCAACTTCTTTAACCGCACCGATGATACCTTCTGCGATCATGTCACAACGAACGATACCGCCGAAGATGTTAACTAGTACAGCTTTAACGTTGTCATCAGACAGGATGATCTTGAACGCTTCAGATACACGCTCTTTAGTCGCGCCGCCACCTACGTCAAGGAAGTTAGCTGGCTTACCGCCGTGCAGGTTTACGATGTCCATGGTACCCATCGCCAGGCCAGCACCGTTAACCATACAACCTACGTTACCGTCTAGCGCAACGTAGTTCAGCTCGAAGCTTGCTGCGTGAGCTTCACGCGCATCTTCTTGTGAAGGATCGTGGAATTCACGGATCTTAGGCTGACGGAACAATGCGTTGCCGTCTACACCGATCTTGCCGTCAAGACAGTGCAGGTTGCCTTCGTCAGTGATTACCAGAGGGTTGATCTCTAGTAGTGCAAAGTCGTGGTTGATGAACATGTCAGCAAGACCCATGAAGATCTTAGTGAACTGCTTAACTTGAGTTGGGTTCAGGTTTAGTTTGAACGCAAGCTCACGACCTTGGTAAGCCTGAGGACCGACTAGTGGATCGATCTCAGCTTTGTGAATTAGTTCTGGTGTGTTGTGAGCAACTTCTTCGATCTCAACACCACCTTCAGTTGATGCCATGAACACGATTTTACGTGAAGCACGGTCAACAACAGCACCCAGGTATAGCTCATTTGCAATATCAGTGCAGCTTTCTACTAAGATTTTAGCAACTGGCTGACCTTTCTCGTCAGTTTGGTAGGTTACCAGGTTTTTGCCTAACCAGTTTTCAGCAAATGCGCGGATCTCGTCTTTGCTGTCTGCCAGTTTTACACCGCCCGCTTTACCACGGCCGCCAGCGTGTACTTGACATTTTACAACCCACTTGTCACCACCGATTTTACCAGCAGCTTCAACTGCCTCTTGAGGCGTGTCACAAGCGTAACCATCTGATACAGGTAAACCATATTCGGCAAAAAGTTGTTTTGCCTGATACTCATGCAAATTCATGATGCTTTATCCAATTTTTTATACTAAAAAAGCTGAATATTTATGCAAATAATCAGCTATCCCAAATTGCGCCCATAGTATAGATCTCAAGGCCTTGTATGAAAACCCCAGTAAGACTAATGGCGCAAAAAAAAAGCTGTATGCGGACATTATGCTCACATACAGCTTAATCTTTAATCTAGATGATTAAACGTCCAGAAGCAGACGCGTTGGATCTTCCAGAAGTTCCTTAATTGTAACCAGGAAGCCAACCGATTCTTTACCATCGATTTGACGGTGATCGTAAGATAGCGCCAGGTACATCATAGGCAGGATTTCAACCTTGCCATTGACCGCCATTGGACGCTCCTGGATTTTGTGCATACCCAGGATTGAAGACTGCGGCAAGTTGATGATAGGCGTAGACAGCAGTGAACCAAATACACCACCGTTAGTGATAGTGAAGTTACCACCAGTCATATCGTCAACAGTTAGCTTACCGTCGCGGCCTTTAAGTGCCAGCTCGCGGATACCTTTTTCGATTTCAGCAACAGACAGCTTGTCACAGTCGCGTAGTACAGGCGTTACCAGACCACGAGGTGTAGATACTGCGATGCTGATGTCGAAGTAGTTGTGGTAAACGATGTCATCGCCGTCGATAGACGCGTTTACTTCAGGGAAACGCTTCAGCGCTTCTGTAACCGCTTTCACGTAGAAAGACATGAAACCAAGACGGATGCCGTGACGCTCTTCAAATACGTCTTTGTACTGCTTACGAAGGTCCATGATAGGCTTCATGTTTACTTCGTTGAACGTCGTCAGCATCGCTGTTGAGTTCTTCGCTTCAAGCAGACGGTTCGCGATTGTCTTACGCAGACGAGTCATTGGAACGCGCTTCTGAGTACGGTCGCCCATTGGTGCCGCAGGAGCTGCTGCCGCTGGCGCAGCTGCTGGTTTTGCCGCAGGTGCTTTCAGGAATGCATCAACATCTTCTTTAGTGATGCGACCGCCTTTGCCAGTGCCTTTGATTTGTGAAGCATCAAGACCTTTTTCAGCAATCAGACGACGTACAGATGGCGTTAGTACATCTGCATTGTCATCGCTTGCAGGCGCTGCTTCTGCCTGTGCAGCTGGCGCCGCTGCTGGTGCACCACCGGCAACCAGTTTACCAATCACTTGCTCACCCAGAACGGTTTCGCCTTCTGCGTGCAGTTGCTCGCCCATTACACCGTCTTCAGGTGCAACAACTTCAAGCACAACTTTGTCTGTTTCGATGTCTACCAGGTTTTGGTCACGGCTTACCGCTTCACCTGGTTGTACATGCCAAGTTGCAACTGTAGCGTCTGCTACTGATTCAGGAAGTACAGGTACTTTAATGTCCACTTCTTTACCTTCTGCTGCTGGCGCCGCTGCTGGCGCTGCTGTTTGTTCATTTGATTGCGCTGGAGCGGCATCTGACGCGCCCAGCTGTGCGATAACTTGCTCACCAAGAACCGTTGCGCCCTCTTCTTCAGAGATAGCAACAATAACACCGTCTTCAGGTGCAACGACTTCTAACACTACTTTGTCAGTTTCGATATCTACCAGGTTTTGGTCACGGCTTACTTTGTCACCAACGCTTACATGCCATGTGGCCACTGTTGCATCGGCAACAGATTCAGGAAGAACAGGAACCTTAATTTCGGTCGTCATCTCTAATTCCTTATTTCTTAATAGTTAAAGCGTCAGCAATCAACGCATTTTGTTCTTTTGTATGGGTCGACATATAGCCACATGCAGGCGCTGCTGCAGCTTTACGACCGGCGTAAGTCAACTTCGCACCACTTGGGATAGCTTCCCAGAAATGGTGTTGTGAACAGTACCAGGCACCTTGGTTTTGAGGTTCTTCCTGACACCATACGAAGTCTTTAACGTGCTGGTAGCGAGCCATGATTTCGTCCATCTCTTTGTGCGGGAACGGATATAGCTGCTCCACACGAACGATAGCGACGTTATTCAGCTCTTGCTTGCGACGCTCCTGTAGCAATTCGTAATATACTTTACCGCTACAGAACACAACGCGCTCAACGTTTTCAGGATTGATGTCATCAATCTCGTCGATCATGTTGTGGAAAACACCTTCAGACAACTCTTCCAGGCTAGAGACAGCCAGAGGATGACGAAGTAAAGATTTAGGTGTCATTACAATCAGTGGACGACGCAGAGGACGTACTGACTGACGACGTAACATAGCATAAACCTGTGCTGGTGTACTTGGTACACACACTTGCATATTGTGGTCTGCACACAGTTGCAGGTAACGCTCAAGACGCGCTGAGCTGTGCTCTGGACCCTGACCTTCGTAGCCGTGTGGCAGTAATAAAGTCAGACCACACAGACGGCCCCACTTTTGCTCACCTGAGCTCAGGAATTGGTCGAATACCACCTGGGCACCGTTCGCGAAGTCACCGAATTGGGCTTCCCACAGTACCAGTGAGGTTGGCTCTGCCGTTGCGTAACCATATTCAAACGCCAGTACAGCTTCTTCTGACAGTACAGAGTCATACACTTCAAACAGACCCTGATCGTCACGCACGTTTTGCAGCGGCAGGTAAGTTGAAGCATCGGCCTGGTTGTGAACAACCGCATGGCGGTGGAAGAAAGTACCACGACCTGAATCCTGACCGGTCAGACGAATGTCTGTGCCCTGATCAACCAAAGTTGCGTAAGCAAGCGTTTCTGCCATACCCCAGTCTAGTAGCTTCTCGCCACTGGCCATGGTTTTACGGTCATCGTAAATTTTCTTAACGCGCGACTGCGCTTTGTGGTCAGCCGGGTAAGTCGAGATTTTTTCGCTCAACTCTTTAAGCTTCTCAACCGGAACACTTGCCTCATAGGCTGTATCCCAGTCGTGACCAACGTACTTAGACCAGTCTGAAGAGTGCTTGGTCTCAGGTTGAATTTCTTCAACCACGATCTGACCGTTGTCCAGACCGTTACGGTAGTCGTCTGCCAGCGTCTTCGCTTCATCTGCGCTCATTACACCTTCAGATACCAGTTTATCAGCATAGATCTGACGTGGTACTGGGTGCTTTTTGATCTTCTGATACATCAGAGGCTGAGTTGCATTTGGCTCGTCGGCTTCGTTGTGTCCATGACGACGGTAACAAACCAAGTCGATTACCACATCGCGCTTAAACTTGTTACGGAAATCAAGGGCAACTTGCGTCACGAACGCAACCGCTTCCGGGTCATCCGCGTTAACGTGGAAAATTGGCGCCTGAACCATCTTAGCGATGTCAGTACAGTACTCAGTTGAACGCGTATCTTCCTGGTTTGACGTCGTGAAACCAACCTGGTTGTTTACCACGATACGGATTGAACCACCCACACCATAAGCGCGCGTCTGAGACATGTTGAATGTCTCTTGCACTACGCCCTGGCCAGCGATAGCTGAGTCACCATGAATGGTGATAGGAAGTGCTTTAGAACCGCTCTTACAGTTAAGACGGTCAAGACGTGCACGTACCGAGCCCATTACCACCGGGTTAACGATCTCAAGGTGCGACGGGTTAAACGCCAGCGCCATATGAACGTTGCCGCCCTGCGTTGCGAAGTCAGACGAGTAACCCATGTGATATTTAACATCACCGGAGCCTGCAGATTCGCCGTATTTGCCCGCGAACTCGTCAAACAGTACTTGAGGGTTTTTACCCAGTACGTTGACCAATACGTTCAGACGACCACGGTGCGCCATACCAATGACCACTTCTTCCTGGCCACTTTCACCGGCACGATGTACCAGCTCTTTTAGCATTGGCACCAGTGCATCACCGCCTTCCAGTGAGAAACGTTTTGCGCCTGGGAATTTAGCACCTAAGTATTTTTCCAGACCATCAGCAGCGGTCAGGCCTTTTAGGATGCGAAGCTTAGTTTCTTTGTTGAATTTGGGCTGTGCGAAGGTAGATTCGATGCGTTGCTGTAACCAACGTTTTTCTTCTGTTGAAGTAATGTGCATATACTCGGCACCAACAGAACCACAGTAAGTGGTTTTCAGCGCGTTGTATAAGTCTTTTAACTTCATTGTCTCTTGGCCTGAAGCAAAAGAGCCAACGTTATATTCTTTTTCCAGGTCGGCATTGTCTAAATCATGATAGGCCAGGTCGAGTTCGCGAACTCGATCACGCTGCCATAGACCCAATGGATCTAAGTTTGCGTTTTGGTGACCTCTGAATCTGAATGCATTAATAAGTTGCAAAACACGAACCTGTTTTGCATCTGCCGCACCTTCTGCAGAAACGATTACTTCTCTGTGTTTGTTTTTAGCAAGGTCAGCAAACTGAGACTTAATCTCGGAATGCTTAACATCAACGTCAACGCCTTCTACCTTTGGCAGTTGATCAAACACTTCTCGCCATTCTTCTGGCACTGAAGCCGCATCATCAAGATACGCCTCATATAAATCTTCAACATATGCAACGTTGCCGCCGTATAAGTGCGAAGATTCCAGCCATGCCTTCATCACACCTTCGTGCATTTATTAGCCCTTTTTCTAGCGCAGAAACTTAAACGAAAACAAGATGGCATGCTGAGCATGCCATCTGTAGATTTAAATATGTATTAAACCGAACGATTTAACAACATAGATTTAATGTGTCCGATCGCCTTAGTAGGATTCAAGCCTTTCGGACAAACGCTTACACAGTTCATGATACTGTGACAGCGGAAGACGCTGAACGCGTCATCAAGGTCAGCCAGACGCTCTTCTGTCGCAGTATCACGGCTGTCAGCCAGGAAGCGATACGCGTGAAGAAGGCCCGCAGGACCGATAAATTTATCTGGGTTCCACCAGAACGACGGACATGACGTTGAACAACATGCACACAGAATACACTCGTACAGACCATCCAGCTTGTCACGCTCTTCAATACTTTGAAGACGCTCTTCACCGCCGGTTGGCTTGTCGTTGATCAGGTAAGGTTTTACCTTCTCGTACTGAGTGTAGAACTGGCTCATGTCGATAACCAGGTCACGGATCACTGGCAGACCCGGTAATGGACGAACGATGATCTTGCCTTTGCCACCTTTTTGCAATGCAGATAAAGGAGTGATACAAGCCAGACCGTTCTTACCATTCATGTTTACACCGTCTGAACCACACACACCTTCACGGCATGAACGGCGGAAAGACAATGTTGGATCTTGTTCTTTCAACATTAACAGTGCATCTAGCACCATCATGTCGCGACCTTCTTCAACCTCCAGCTTATAATCTTGCATACGAGGTGCAGAATCTACGTCAGGGTTGTAACGATAAACAGATAATTCTAAAGTTGCCATCGCTTAGCTCCTAGTATGTACGTGCTTTCGGTGGGAATGCTTCACGAGTCTTAGGCGCAAAGTTTACTTCACGCTTAGTCATCGTGTCTGACTCTGGGTGATGCAAAGAGTGGCACAGCCAGTTCTCATCGTCACGCTCAGGGAAGTCAAAGCGCGAGTGTGCACCACGGCTTTCTGTACGGAAGTTAGCTGCAACGGCTGTTGAGTAAGCTGTTTCCATCAGGTTATCAAGCTCTAAGCACTCGATACGCTGGGTGTTGAACTCAGTTGACTTGTCGTCAAGACGCGCAAACTTAAGACGCTCGCGGATCTCTTTAAGTTCTTTAAGACCATCTGCCATCGCATCACCTTCACGGAATACCGAGAAGTTAAGCTGCATACATTCTTGTAGATCTTTCTTGATCTGAACCGGATCTTCGCCTTTGCCTTTTTCAGAAGACTCCCAACGGTTGAAGCGTGCAAATGCCTGCTCAACGTCGTCAGAAGATGCATCACCTGTAGACTCGAAGCCTTGCAGGTAAGTACCCAGGAAGTTACCTGCCGCACGACCGAATACAACCAGGTCAAGCAGTGAGTTACCACCCAGACGGTTTGCACCGTGTACAGATACACACGCAATTTCACCAACCGCGAACAGACCTTCAATGATGCGCTCTTCGCCGTTTTCATTCACGTTCAGTACCTGACCATTTACGTTGGTCGGTACACCACCCATCATATAGTGACAGGTTGGGATAACCGGAATTGGCTCTTTAGCTGGGTCAACGTGTGCGAATGTCTTAGACAGATCACATACGCCAGGCAGACGCAGGTTAAGCATTTCTTCACCAAGGTGGTCAAGCTTAAGCTTAATGTGAGTACCCCAAGGGCCTTCACAACCACGGCCTTCACGGATTTCGGTCATCATTGCACGTGCAACAACGTCACGACCCGCAAGGTCTTTCGCGTTAGGCGCATAACGTTCCATGAAACGCTCGCCGTCTTTATTCAGAAGGTAACCACCTTCACCACGACAACCTTCTGTTACCAGCGTACCCGCACCAGCGATACCGGTTGGGTGGAACTGCCACATTTCCATGTCCTGCATAGAGATGCCAGCACGAACCGCCATACCAACACCGTCACCAGTGTTAATGTGTGCGTTAGTAGTTGATGCGTAGATACGACCTGCACCACCGGTTGCCAAAACAACCGCTTTAGACTTGAAGTAAACAACTTCGCCGCTTTCGATGTCGATTGCAGTTACACCGACTACGTCGCCTTTGTCGTTTTTAACCAAATCAAGCGCGTACCACTCAGAGAAAACGTTAGTTTTGTTCTTAACGTTTTGCTGGTACAAGCAGTGTAGCAATGCGTGACCTGTACGGTCTGCCGCTGCTGCTGTACGTGCAGCCTGCTCACCACCAAAATTCTTAGACTGACCACCGAAAGGACGCTGATAAACACGGCCGTTCTCGAAACGAGAGAAAGGCAGACCCATGTTTTCAAGTTCAGTGATTGCCTCAGGACCCGTTTTGGTCATGTACTCGATGGCATCCTGATCACCAATGTAATCAGAACCCTTTACCGTGTCGTACATGTGCCATTCCCAGTTGTCTTCGTGGGAGTTACCCAGTGCAACTGTGATACCGCCCTGTGCAGATACCGTATGAGAACGTGTCGGGAATACTTTAGAGATCAATGCACAAGTTTTGCCTGACTCAGAAATCGCAAGCGCTGCACGCATGCCAGCACCACCGGCGCCAACTACAACAGCGTCAAATTCACGAACATTATATTTCACTTAAACACCCCACAATACAAACAGGCCAACAGCAACATACGCCAGTGCCATCAGATTAAGTACAAAGCCCAGCACAGAACGCATCGTTGAACACTTAACGTAGTCCGTCAGAACCTGCCACAAACCAATGCGAGTGTGGACCATGATGCATACCAGTGTGATGAAAGTTGCCGCTTTAACGGCCAGGTTTGAGAACAAACCTGTCCAGGCTTCATAGCTGATTTCGGGCGTTAGCAGAAAATAGCCAACAATAAATACCGAATAAGCCAGGATGATTAGTGCAGTCGCGCGCAATGACACATAGTCTTGCACACCGTCGCGCTTCAGAGTTGCTTGATTTAAGACCATATCCACACTCCTGCCAGGATGGCTACGATTACCCACAGCGCCAATGCGATTTTTGCACTGGTGTTGCCCGATTCTAATTCTTCCCAGTGACCCATGTCTTGGATCATGTGACGTACGCCACCAATGATGTGGTAAGACAATACAGTCAGGGTGCCCCACGCAATGAATTTTGCAATAAAGCCAGTCATTAGCTCTTTAACAAATTCAAACCCTTCAGGAGAAGAAAGAGACTCAGACCACGCCCAAATGACAAAGGTCAATGCGAAGAATAACGCAACACCGGTTACACGGTGCAAAATCGACGCTTTTGCCGTAGGTGGCATAGATATAGTCGTAAGATCTAGATTTACAGGTCTTTGCTTTTTCACAGTTACTTGCCCATCTTGCTCACAAAGGAGCTCATCTACTTGTTTTTATAAAACCACTTGCGCTGGTTGCACAAATGGCACACTCTAGATATACCTGTTTAAACACTGAGCGGTTCACTTTGTGAAAATGCCAATGTAAAAATAGGTTTACCCACAGACGACACGGTATAAAACCGTAGATAGTATATAAGGCCGAGCGGCCTTTTACAATTCTTGTTTAGATTGAGACGCTTGCGAATTAGCCGATGGTATAATATTTAAACGGCGTAGAATATTTATCATACATTTGTGCATAATTCTCAGAAAAATTGACTTTCCACCCCTATTTTAAGTTAGAATGATCTGAATTTGCTTAACATTAGTATCACAACATAACAATCAGAATATTGTTATTTCATAGGAGATAAATAGATGGCAGATAAGAAAGCCACAGTCCATATCGATGGTCATGATCCGATCGAACTCCCGATCTACTCTGGCACTGCTGGCCAGGACGTAGTCGACGTCCGCACACTTGGCGCTCACGGCTTCTTCACATACGACCCTGGTTTTATGTCGACTGGCTCTTGCGAATCATCTATTACTTATATCGATGGTGCAAAGGGTGTACTGCTACACCGTGGTTACCCAATCGAGCAATTAGCAGAGCAATCTAACTACATTGAGCTGTGCTACCTGCTTCTAAACGGTGAATTACCAGACGATGCGCAACTTGAAGAATTTGCAAAGAACATCACGCACAACACTATGCTGCATGAGAAAATTGCGTCTTTCTTCCAGGGTTTCCGTGTTGATTCTCACCCAATGGCGATGCTGTGTGGTGTGGTTGGTGCATTGTCTTCGTTCTATCACGACGACCTGGACATCTCAGACGCTGACCAGCGTATGCGTTGTGCAATCAAACTGGTTGCTAAACTGCCTACCATTGCTGCGATGGCGTACAAGTACAACACAGGCCAGCCGTTCGTTTACCCACGTAACGACCTGAGCTACGCAGAAAACTTCCTGCACATGATGTTCTCAGTCCCTGCTGAAGAGTACAAGGTTAACCCTGTACTGGCCAAAGCAATGGACCGTATCTTCATGCTACACGCAGACCACGAGCAAAACGCGTCTACTTCAACGGTACGCCTTGCTGGCTCTTCAGGCGCTAACCCTTATGCGTGTATCGCAGCTGGTATCGCGTCACTTTGGGGCCCTGCGCACGGTGGTGCAAACGAAGCGTGTCTGAACATGCTAGAAGAAATTGGTACTGTTGACCGTATCGACGAATACGTTGCAAAAGCAAAAGACAAGAACGACCCGTTCCGTCTGATGGGCTTTGGTCACCGCGTATACAAAAACTTCGACCCGCGTGCGACAGTAATGCGTCAAACTTGTCACGAAGTGCTGAAAGAGCTGAACATTCAGGATCCATTGCTTGACGTTGCAATGAAACTTGAGCAGATCGCACTGGAAGACCCGTACTTCGTTGAGAAGAAGCTGTACCCGAATGTTGATTTCTACTCAGGTATCATCCTGAAAGCGATTGGTATTCCGACCAGCATGTTCACTGTGATCTTCGCTATGTCTCGTACTGTTGGCTGGATCTCACACTGGAACGAAATGCTGTCTCAGCCTGGTCACAAGATTGGTCGTCCACGTCAGTTGTACACTGGCTACACGGCACGTGACTACAAAAAAGAAGGTGACAGATAAGCATCGCTTAACTGACGCTTTGAAAAGGGTTGCCATTGGCAGCCCTTTTTTGTGCCAGCTCTTCAGACAGGCTTGCAAGCCAATATAAATCCGGTAAAATCCGCCTGCTCAGGCGCAGTAGGAGACCCTTTTGAACGATAACCCTTGCACACAAATTCGGCATGATTTTCCCATCTTTGAGGTGTCGGTTGACGACCAGCCTTTGTGTTATCTTGACTCCGCTGCCACCACCCAGAAGCCTAATCAGGTGATCCAGGCTGTAAAGGATTTTTACCAGTCTCAGAACGCCAATGTACACCGAGGTTTACACACACTGAGTGAACAGGCAACCACAGCCTATGAGGCTGTACGGCGAAAATTAGCGCAATTTCTTAATGTGCAAAGTCGGGAAATTGTCTGGACCAGTGGCGCTACCGCCTCTTTGAATTTAATTGCGTATGGCCTGAGCGACAGCTTAAAAAAAGACGATGTGATCTTGTTGTCTCCTTTGGAACATCACGCCAATATCGTGCCCTGGCAACTTGCCGCAAAGCGCACAGGTGCACGTATTGAGTTACTGCCTGTAGATGCACAAGGTATTCTTCAGCTTGAACAAGCTAAAGCGCTGATAGAGAACTTAAAACCCAAAGTAATGAGTATTTGCCATGCCTCTAATGCGCTCGGCAATATCAATGATGTAGCAGCGTTGATAGCGAGCAGTAAAAGCTCAGGCACGGTTACTGTTATAGATGGCGCTCAATCTTTATTGCATTTGCGCCCTGATTTACAGCAGCTGGATTGCGATTTTTATGTGTTTTCTGCACATAAGGCGCTGGGTCCGACCGGTTTAGGTGGCCTGTATGGACGTTATGAGCTGCTCAATGCCCTGCCCGTTTATCAAAGCGGTGGCGAAATGATAGACACTGTCAGTTTCAGCGGGACCACCTTTCGCCCGGCCCCCGAAAAATTTGAGCCCGGTACGCCCAATATCGCCGGTGTTATCGGCTTTGGCGCAGCCCTTGATTACCTTGCAGCACAAGATCATGACGCATTATTCCAGCATGAACAATCACTGTATCAGAGCCTGCTTCAGCAACTAAGCGGAATTGACGGGATCCGGATTTGGGGCGATACGGCTAATAATGTCGGCACCGTTAGTTTTAACTACAAAAACGAGCACCATTACGATCTGGCAACCTTACTCAATACCCATGGTATTGCTGTAAGAAGCGGCCACCACTGCACACAACCTTTGATGGCACATCTGGGCATTGAAGGCACCATTCGCGCCAGTCTGGCGTTTTACAACAACCAGCAAGACATCAGTCGGTTTATTGCAGCACTGAAAGACACCATCAGTTTATTAGAAGAGTAATTATGGACTTATCACACATAGAGCACTCCCTGGCTCAGCACGGCGCCTGGCAGGGCAAATATCGCGAAATCATGCTACTGGGCAAAGCGCTTCCGGCCATGCCGGATGCACTAAAAACGGATGACGCGCTGGTGAAAGGCTGTGAAAGTAAAGTCTGGTTACACCTTGACCTGGATGAACAGCGACAACGTCTGATACTCATAGCGGACTCAGACACCCGCATCGTCAAAGGTTTACTGGCAATTATTCTTGCTTGCTATAACAACCAGTTACCGCTAGAAGCAGGTAAGCTTGATGCCTATGAGCTGTTTGACAAGCTGGGGCTTATCAAGCACCTGAGCCCGTCTCGCGGCAACGGAGTGCGCGCCATCGTAGAGCGTATTCATCAACAGCTTCAGGTGCTGCAATAGCACCTGAGATACATGCCGCGAATTAGCCCGCTTCGCGCGTACGCTTGTCCAGGTACTTGCGAATAGCCTTTGCCGCAGCAAAAAAGCCAAAGCTGCCCGTCACCATAGTTGCAGAGCCAAACCCGGTCGCACAGTCCATATTTTTGCTTCCATCAGCCATTTGCTTAGCTTTGCAGACGCTGCCGTCCCCGGTTGGGTAAACCAGTTGCTCGGTTGAATACACACAGTCTACAGCAAACTTACGCTTCGGATTGGTGGTGAAGTTATACTGCTTACGCAGCAGGTATCGGACTTTTGCAAGTAAAGGGTCATGAGTGGTTTTGGCCACATCCCCATAGCAGATCTGACTAGGATCTGTCTGACCACCCGCACCACCTGTGGTGATCACTGGAATTTTTTGCCGTTTACAATGGGCGATCAGCGCCGCCTTTTCTTTGACTGCATCAATACAGTCGATGACATAATCAAAACCCTGAATATGCTCTTTAATATTATCCAGGGTGATAAAGTCATCTATCACCTCAACCTGACAATCCGGATTGATGGACTGACAACGCGCCTGCATGGCTTCGACTTTAGGCTGGCCTATGGTCTCAGTTTTTGCGTGCAGCTGGCGATTAACATTGGTGACGCAAATATCATCCAGATCAATCAGGGTAATTTTACCTATGCCAGTGCGCGCCAGTGCCTCTGCCACCCAGCTGCCCACGCCACCAATGCCTATAACACAGAAACTGGCTTCGCCAAGCCAGCTTAGCTCTGTATCTCCATACAAGCGGCCGATGCCACCAAATCTTAAGGATGTATCTTGCGTCATATTACCACTCTAACTCTCTGGGCTTTGCCCAGCTTTGCATTACTTCTGTGTCTGCCAGCTCAGCAAACCGTGCTCCGCCCTGAGGCAAAGCATAAAATGTCATTCTTTCGTTGTCCCACTCAAAGCTCAAACAGTAGGCGTGCAGATAAACTCTGTCGGCTTCACTGCCACCATAGCTGACATCGCCGAGGATGGGCGCTGATAAGCTTTTTAGCGCAACCCGTAGCTGATGGGTTTTACCGCTGTAAGGTTTGAGTAAACAGGCTCTGAGACCCGGCGCTATGCTGGCACTGTAAAAGCGCGTGACAGCCGGGTTATCCTGACTGGTTAACAACTTATACGTGCCGCGCCGGGATTTAGCCATGTCGCCTTTAATCCAGCCTTGCTTCTTTTTGGGCTTGTTATCAATGAGCGCCAGATAGAACTTATCTACGGCCCGACTGGTAAACAACTCAGTCAGCCTGGCCGCAGCATGACTTGAGCGCGCCAGTACCAGCAAGCCGGATGTTACCTTATCGAGTCGGTGTACCGGATAAAGCTGCTCGCCAAGCTGCTCGGCTAATAAAGCAACAAAACCGCTTTCCTGCTCACTGTGAAAACTCACCCCGGCGGGCTTATGTGCCACCACAAAGTCCGGGTGGCAGGCAATCACCTCAAAGGGCGCCATTGAGGTACTCTACGACGCGTTTTAAGTCTTCTGGTGTATCAACCCCGGCATAAACCGGACGACACGCTTTGGCAATTTTAATGCGGTAACCGTGGTATAACACGCGCAACTGCTCAAGCGATTCCTGCCCTTCCAGCGGTGAAACCGGTAAGGCCAGGTAGGTTTTTATAAAACCGGCACGATAAGCATAAATCCCCACATGGCGCTGAAAATGCGCCAGTGGAATTTTACTCTCATCCAATTCCATCATGCTGTCACGCTGAAACGGGATGGAGGCGCGGGAAAAGTACAGCGCATTTTGGTGTGCGTCCTGAACGACTTTAACGGCATTGGGGTTCAGTACTTCCTGCACATCCGTCACATCAACGCTCAGCGTAGCCATCGGCGCTTCCTGCGCTTCATGTAGCAAGGTCGCCACCTGAGTAATGTTTTCCGGCGCTAACAAAGGCTCATCACCCTGCACATTAACCACTAGGGTATCGTCGGCCAGTCCCAGCTGTTCAACCACCTCGGCAAGTCGCTCAGTGCCCGATTGATGATCTTCTCGGGTCATCAGTACGTTCTCTGTAAAGGCTTTAGCGCGCTCAAACACTTGAGCATTGTCGGTGGCGATATAAACGGCTTTGGCGCCAGACTTTTGCGCCTGCTCGAACACGTGCTGGATCATGGGTTTACCACAAATGTCAGCAAGCGGTTTGCCGGGCAGGCGGGTTGAAGCGTAACGCGCCGGAATAACGACTATGAATTCCACTTTTCGACCTCTTCAAGGGATAATTCACGCGCTTCGTTTTCCAGTAGTACTGGAATGTCGTTTCTGACAGGGTAAGCCAGTTTAGCAGCCGTGCTGATCAGCTCCTGATTGTCTTTGTCAAATCTCAGTTTTCCTTTGCAAACCGGACAAGCAATAATCTCGAGTAATTTAGTGTCAAAGGCCATGGTTGACTATCCCTTTTTGTTTTAATAACGAATTCAGTTGTTGTGTCAGCGCAGCACTGGGCTGGGCCTCTACTTTTAAATAATACCAATTTTCTTTGCCGAATGACTGGCATTTTACCGCGTCTTTTTCGGTCATAAAGACAGCCTGTTCTTCGCACCTGGCAAAGTCGGCTGCGCTGTAGGCATGGTGATCGGCAAAATGCAGTGTATCGGTCAGTTCAATGCCATCTGAGCGCAAGGATTGTTCAAATCGCTGTGGGTTTCCAATGGCACTTACGGCAACGCCCTGCGCGGCGGTTTGTGCAACCGCCTGATTGTCTTTCACGCTGAAATAGCCACTGCGAGCCAACTCATAACCAACCCCGTCTGACTCTCCATTATAGACAACCAGATCTGTGTGCTTGAGACGCCCGGGTGATTCGCGCAGCGGGCCGGCCGGTAACAGCAGACCGTTGCCAAAACGGCGCTGTGCATCGACAATACAGATCTCGATATCCCGGGCCAGCTGATAGTGTTGCAGGCCATCGTCACTGACGATAATATCCGGCTTGTCTTCTCGCATCAGCATTTCGATGCTGGCCTGACGGTCACCGCCTATCATCACCGGGCAACCCAGCCTTTTGTATATCAATAAGGGTTCATCGCCCGCTTCTGCGGCACTGCTGTTGTCCGTCACCCGATATGGCAGGCTGGGAGGCTTTGCACCATAGCCACGACTGATCACAGCTACTTTCAGGCCCAAAGACTCAAGGTAGGGTACCAGCCACAACACGAACGGTGTTTTACCGTTGCCGCCTATGCCTATGTTGCCAACAATAATCACCGGTACGGGCGCTTTATAGACTCGCTTGAGGCCCTGCTTAAACATTGCCCTGCGCAGTGAGCTCAGTAACCAAAATAAGCCTGACAAAGGCAGCAGTAAGATATTTAATAGCCCAAGGGGCTGATACCAGCTGCGCTCTAGGCGATTCATGCCTGCTCACCGTATTGCATCTGGCATAGCGCAGCATAAATACCCTTTTGCTCAAGCAGAGCCTGGTGCTTACCCTGCTCGACAATGCGCCCCTGATCGAGCACATAGATACAGTCTGACTGCTCAATGGTAGACAGGCGGTGTGCTATCACAATGGAGGTTTTATCTCTCATCAGATTATCCAGCGCCTGCTGGATCAACCGCTCCGACTCGGTATCCAGTGCCGAAGTCGCTTCATCGAGAATCAAAATGGGTGCGTTTTTAACAATTGCACGGGCGATGGCGATACGCTGGCGCTGACCGCCGGAGAGCATGACACCGTTTTCACCCACCATAGTATTCAAACCCTCAGGCAAGTCTTTAACAAACTCCCAGACATGGGCCTGTTTTGCTACCTGCTCCAGCTCTTCCTGAGTATAAGCGCGCTCCAGTCCATACATAATGTTATTGGCAATGGTGTCGTTAAACAGCACCACCTGCTGTGACACCAGTGCAAACTGCTTGCGCAGCGACGACAGTGTGTAATCCTGAAGTTTCACCCCATCCAGGGTGATCTCTCCTTCACCCCAGTCGTAAAAGCGCGGCAGCAGGTTCGATAAAGTCGACTTACCCGACCCACTGCGGCCCACCAGTGCGATACTCTGGCCAGCCGGAATTTGTAATGATAAGGATTTAATGACGGCTTCGTCTTTGCCGGGGTAACGGAAGGTCACGCCTGAAACCGCAATTTCGCCTTTTACGCTGTCCGCCTCAAGCTTGCCGGTGTTCTTTTCTTGCTCTTTATCCAGAATTTCAAAAATACTGGTCGCCGCAGCAATGCCGCGCTGCAAATCACTGTTCACATTCGCCAGCTGCTTGAGCGGCCTGAGCATCATCATCATAGAGGTCGTCAGCGACACAAAGGTGCCCGAGGAGATGGTATCTATCATTTCTGGCATTGCGATGATAGCCAGGATCAATGCCATGGCACTGGCTGCTATAATTTGGATCACCGACACACTCAGTGCGCGCGTTGCATCCATCTTCACACGTTGCTGGCGATTACGGTTATTTACATCGGCAAAGTGAGTTATCTCTTTGTCCTGACCACCAAAACCATGGATCACTTTATGCCCGGCCAGCATCTGCTCTGAGCTACGGGTGACTTCGCCCATGGCATCCTGAATATTCTTTGAAATTTTCCGAAAACGCTTGGAAACCAGGTTCACTATCACGCCGACGATGGGAATAACAACTAAGAATATCAAAGACAATTGCCAGCTGGCGTTGAACATTACCACCAGCAAAAACAGCACAAACGCCCCTTCGCGGATCATCACCTGCAAAGCTCGGGTCACGGCTTGTTGTACTTGTTCCGTGTCAAAGGTGATTTTTGAGATCATTTCACCGTTGGAGTGTTGATCGTGAAAGCTTACCGGTAAGAACAACATGTGTTCAAACAAAGACTGACGCAGCTTTCTTACTACCTGAGAGCCCACATAGCTCAGACAATACGATGCCATGTAGTTGAAAATCCCGCGCCCAATAACCAGCAACACCACCACTATGGGTGCCATTTTTAACACTTCGGCATTGCGATCTGTCAGGCCATCGTCAATAAACGGCTGCATTAGCTGGACGAACAGTGCATCCATGGCGGCGTAACCGAGCATGCCAATGATGGCAAACAAGGCCGGCACTTTAAAATCGAAGGTGTAACTCAGAAGCCGCTTGTAGATCTGCTTGGCGGATTGTTGCATAGTGTCTCTCTGGTACGTCATAACCCGCGTATTGTAGCTGTACTGATGGCAAAACTGAATGCATTATCTTAAGAACCAAAAACTTTTCCTATCTCGGGCGGTTTCCAGTTGAACTTCTGTCCCGGTTATTTTGAATCGAACCTGACCCGCTGTGGCGGTATCCAGCATCTGGCTGCCCGTCGATTGATAACGCGCCACCACCTCATCGTGTGGCAAGCGCCAGGGCGAGTGGAATCCTCGCGAGAACACCACCCACTTGGGTGAGACGGCAGAGACAAACGCCATACTGGATGATGTATTGCTGCCGTGATGGGGAGCAAGCAGTATCTCCGATGGCAGCTTTTCCCGTTGCAATGCCAACAGTGCCTTTTCTGCAACCTGCTCTATGTCTCCGGGTAATAGCAGCTCGGTCGTGCCATCACTTATCCTGACCACGCAGGAATTGTTATTGTCGCTGTTCATTGGCTCAACTGGCCACAGAGACTCGATACTCAGTTTGCCCATTTGCACCGTTTTGAGCGTGCATAGCGCCTTACCATCCCCCTGGTGAAACTGTTCCAGGGAGCGGCCACCGTCGTAGCGGTATAAATCAGCTAATCCACCATTATGGTCACTGTCATCATGGCTTATCACTGTATGGAGTAACTTAATGCGATGCGCCTGCAAATAAGGCTTAACCACATTGTCAAACAGCGAATAACGGGAAAAATAACTGGCGCCGAGGTCAATCAGCGCGCCATTGCCTTGAGTAGTGACCAGTACCGCCGTGCCATGCCCGACATCAAAAACGTCTACCTGCCAGTCGGGTGGCCGCTCTAAGAGACTGACCATAAGTACAGCAGACACCGGAACCCAGGCAAATGGCCGGGTTAAGGTACTCAAACACAGTAGTAACGCTATATAGCTCAGTATCACCAGCTCTGGTGCCATCGCGCCGCTGTGCCACCAGTGATAAGGAAATGCGTTTAACCACTGATAGGCCGAGTTGAGCATGGCATCTGGTATAGCTAAAACGGCCCAGCCCGCGGTCATGACGCTGAGCAGATGTATCAACAGCAGCGGAAAAATCACCACCGACAACAATGGAATTACCACCAGGTTGACTGGTATGCTGCTCATGCTAAAGCCATGATAGGAATAAAGGGTAAGCGGTAACAGAGCCGTAAATAAGCCACATTGTAAATATAACAGCAGCTTAACTCGGGACAGGCGCTGTGATTCACGCACTGTGTTGCGAAACACCACAAAAATAGTGGCCACCGCAAAGAAAGAAAAATACAGCCCCAAGTTAAGCACAGCAAAAGGATTGGCAATTAAGATCACTGTCAGGGCATAGATTAGGGTTCGTGCAGGGCTCAGGTGCCGGGCAAACAAAAAACAACATGCGCCCAGCAAGGCCATTAACCAGGCGCGCTGCGCCGACACCTGCATGCCACTGAGCCAGACATAAACCCCGCTCAGGAGCAGCGCAAAGGTAAAATAGCCCAGCTGATAATTATGATGCTGAGCCAAACGCGACCACATTAAAACCAGGGCAAGTTTGCACAGAGCAAAGCTCAGCGCAAATACAATGGCGACATGCAGGCCGGAAATAGCCAGCAAATGACTGAGACCCAGCGATTGAAAGTAAGCTTTATCGGCTTGCGGTACTGCACTTTTATCTCCCGTCAGTATCACATAGTAAAACCAGCTAAAATGCAATCCATCCAGCGCCTGAGATACCCAAGTGCGATAGGTCGTCCGCAAACGTTCGCTATGAGCGTAACTTGCCTTCTCCACTGACAGGCGGCCTTTGTAGAATATCTGATTGCGAAAGGCATAAAGCTCAGCGTCAAATACCGAGAAATTTTTTCGACTACGAAACAGCTTGAGTGTCGCCATGCCTGTCAGTGTTGCACCGTTTAGATCTGTGGGCAACGCGCCACTTAATGACACATTGGCACGAACACGACGATACCAGGGTATCTTGTAGTGGCCTATGCTTGCCAGCTCAAGGGTGACATAAGGGTTAGCGCCCGTGCCAATGACTTTACTGACATTACCGACGACTTTCACTTGCTGCGCTAAGCCTTTTTCAGCAAGCGGCGGTGCATAAACCAACCAATAGTGACAAATCGTCACAAAAATACCTAAAATAAAACCTGCCAAAACACTCGAAAAAGTCTTAAAATACCCGCAGAGAAAAAGGAGCACGCCTGAGCAGACAAACCACTGCCACTGACCCAGATAAAATACTGAGATCAGGCACCCGCTGATCAGGCCGCAGCAGATCAACATCGATGTAAATGGTTGCTTAACATGCCAAAGAAGACGATCCAAAGGTTTCTACCCGATCACAATAAGATCAAACAGCAAAAGTCGCTGAAAATATTCGGTAGTTTGTTACATGATGCAAATCTTTGGCATTTAAATCGCCGCTCGGCGCGTGGGGCCTTTTCCGTAGGCCTGTTCTTTGCGTTCATCCCTGTTCCTTTTCAAATGGTTCTTGCAGCCGCCCTGGCCATTCCTTTTCGCGTTAACCTTCCTTTGTCAATTGCGCTGGTGTGGATCACTAACCCACTGACTATGCCCCCTATTTTTTACGCCTCCTATCAGGTAGGCGCATTCGCTCTGGGTCAGGAAGAGCAACCATTTCATTTTGAGGCCAGCTGGAACTGGCTGGTCGAGAGCCTGTCAACCATAGGGCCTGCCTTCATTGTTGGCTCATTGATCTGCGCCTGTATGGCGGCTCTTTTGGGCTTTTTCGTTATTGATTTTCTGTGGCGTCGCTCTGTCAATAAAGCCTGGGCCGCCCGTAATCAGCAATCCAGCTAACCCGACCTCTTTATGGTTTAGCAGCCCTAGGGCTGCTTTGCCAACTTTCCCGAGCCCCAGGGCTGCTTTTCCAATTTTCCTTATTTATCGAAGTAACTGACAAAACCCGCTAAAGCATTGGTTACCGCAACTGAGGCAAGGATCAAGCCCATTACCCGACTGATAACACTGGCCCCGGCATTACCAATAACCTTATGAACGCTGCTTGCGACCAGCATCAGTAACAAAGTCAGTAAAATCACCGCCAGCATCATAGCCACAGTCTGCATTTGTTCAAAAATATTAAACCGTGCATTTTCGGTTAACAGCACGCAGGCAAGCATTGCGCCAGGGCTTGCGATCGACGGGACCGCCAGCGGAAATATCGCGGTTTCACGGTGGTCTTTGACTAACCGAACCTCTTCTTCCGGCTTACTTTCACCAAAGATCATCGACAGTGCAAATAAGAACAGCACAATGCCACCGGCAATCTGAAACGCTGCCAGCGGGATCCCCATCGCGGTCAGTAAAATCTCTCCAGCGACAGCAAAAAACACCAGCAAAGCTGCGGCGACCAGACTTGCAATTACGGCAATCTTGCGTTTCGCTGCAGCATCATAACCACGCGTGACCGCAATAAATACGGGGATCGTACCTATCGGGTCGATAACCGCAAAAAAGAAGATAAAAGTGGCTACAAAATCAATCAAAGTCGCCCCTTGTTGGTCAGGATAAATAGTGAGTAATTCGCTACTCTAGCAATGGATTAGTTAAAAGAATATGTAATTTTTCAATAATATTCAAAGAGCAAAAGGCATGCTCAGAAAAGAAGTAGGTAAGCCAATACGCCAAACACTTGTGCGACAGAAACTAAAAAGCGGCAGGTATGCGTGGCCTGCCGCTTGATTCAACACACTTTCTTCTTGCGAAGATAAAGGAACATAAGTATGCGAATTCTTTTGTATTGGTTTTAGGTCAAAACTAAAAGCAAACCGATACTTAAGTATTAATTTATCAGAGTCTGATCCCGCCGTCAATTTCTACTACACGACCGGTGAAGAAATCATTCTCGATAATATATTTTGCCGTGTGGGCAATCTCGCCAGCTTCACCCAAACGTCCAACAGGTTTCATCTTCAGCAGGCGCTCTTTGGCTTCAGGCTTCATTGCGTCGGTCATTTGTGTGCGGATCACGCCCGGTGCGATGGCACCAACACGAATGCCGTAGCGGCCCAGCTCTTTCGCCCAGGATGTGGTCATAGCAACAACACCGGCTTTGGCAGCCGAGTAGTTGGTCTGACCCATATTGCCCGCACGTGCCACGCTCGACATATTGATGATAACGCCCCCTTCCTGGCCTTCTACCATCTTAGTTGCCGCTTCACGGCCACACAGGAATACCCCTGTCAGGTTGACATCCAGTACCGACTGGAACTGCTGTAGTGACATTTTATCCGTCACTTCACCGTCTTTGGCTTTTAACAGCAGGCCATCGCGCAGAATACCGGCGTTATTAACCAATACAGCGATATTACCCAGGTCTGCCACTATGGCGCTGAATACCTGTTCAACATCGCTCTCCAGGCTCACATTCGCCACATAAGTTTTTACTTCAACATCCAGTGTTCTAAGCTCAGCGGCTGCGCTTTGCAGCTGCTCTTCCTGCATATCTATCAATGCCAGCTTGGCACCCATTTTGGCCATTTCCGTTGCCATCGCAAAGCCCAGGCCCTGCGCACCACCGGTGATCACCACCGTTTTGTTCTTTATATCCATGATATTTCAACCCTGCTTCTGTTACTGCTTTTGTGAATAGAGTTTAAAAATAGCACTAAAATCTTCACTGCCACTGCCCTGATTCTGCATCAGGTTGTAGAGATTTTTTGCCAGTGCCCCCATCGGCGTAGCCGAGTTTGTTTGCTGTGCCGCCTGCATCGCCAACCCTAAGTCTTTGGCCATTAAATCAACCATAAAACCGGGTTTATACCCATTTGACGAAGGCACATTCTCTAATACGTCCGGACACGGATTGTATAGCTCCAATGTCCAGTTGCGACCCGAGCTGTTGAGCATAATTTCGCTCAATACTTTTGGATCAAGGCCGTGGTCAACGCCCATTTGCAGTGCTTCACTGGTGCCTGCCATGAGTATTGATAGCAGCATATTATTACAGATCTTAGCGACCTGACCGGCACCCACTGCCCCGGCATGGAAAATATTTTTACCCATGTCGTTCAGGACCGTTTGCGCTTTGTTAAAGTCAGCGTCGCTGCCACCCACGATAAAGGTTAGCGTGCCCGCCGCAGCACCTGCAACGCCACCGGACACCGGCGCATCAACGAATGCAATGCCAGCCTGGGCCAAGGTATTGCCAACAAACTGCGCTGATTCTGCGTCAATGGTTGAGCAGTCAATCACCAGCGTCGACTTTTCAAGATAGTTGATCAATCCATCTTCGCCAGTATAAATCATGCGAACGTGCTTGCTGGCTGGCAGCATACTAATCACAAAGTCTGCACCTGCGCAGACATCAGACACATTGTCCGCAGCCACAGCACCGTGCGCTTCAAGTTGCTTGAGCGCCTCAGCACTGAGATCAAATACCGTGACCTGATGACCGGCTTTTACCAAATTGGCCGCCATCGGGCCGCCCATGTTTCCTAAACCTATAAATCCAAGCTTTGCCATGTGTTTATTCCTTATAGATCAGCCAGGGGATGTTCACTCTCTTCCCAACGTGGCGCAAAAAAGCGCTCAATCACAGCGCTATCTACGTCTGTAACCGTCTTAAATTGCCACTGTGGCTGTCCGTCTTTGTCAATCAGCAGTGCACGTACCCCTTCACGGAACTCACCTACTTCACCACAGTGAACCGACATCGCCAGCTCACGCAAGAAGCACTCCTTCAGTGACAGGCCTTCTGCACGCTTTAGTTGCGTCTGAATTAACACTGCGCTCAAAGGAGAGCCATGCTTAAGGGCTTTTTGTGCTTTGCTCAGCCATTTATTCTCTGCGCTGTCCAACGCCAAAATGTGCTCAACCTGGGCTTCCAGGGTGTCAAATTCGGCAAGCTGAGCAAACGAGTCGGCCAGTGGCTTAATTTCGCTGCGCGGTGGAATGTGTGATGCTTCATCAAGGGAGATCAGTAGCTGAGTCAGCTTCTCGTGATTCAGCACATTGGTTTTACCCCAGTTTACTTCGCTGAGGTTGTGCAGCAGCATATCCAGACGCTCGCCATCCATATAGTGATCGGCCAGGCCAACAAACTTGGCATCGGTGGCATTAATGGAAGCACCGGTCAGGCCAAGTAACAAACCAACGCCTTCTGGCATCTTGTTCAGGAAGTAGCTACCGCCAACATCCGGATACAAGCCAATGGTGATTTCCGGCATCGCAATGCGTGATGATTCAGTCACCACACGGTGGCTGGCGCCGGCCATCAGACCAAGACCGCCACCCATGATGATGCCATTGCCCCAAAGCAGGATCGGTTTATCATAATTGTGGATGTGGTAATCAAGGCGATATTCCTCAGCAAAGAAGACTTCGAGATGATTATTGCCATCTTCGGCCGCCATCGCGTTATACAGGCTAACCACATCACCACCGGCACAAAAGGCTTTCTCACCTGCACCTTTGAGCAGCACCATAGCTATCTGCTCGTCTTCAGCCCAGGCTTTCAACTGTGGATCCAATAAGCGGATCATTTCCAGGTTCAGTGCGTTAAGTGCTTTTGGCGCATTGAGGGTGGCAACCGCCACCTTCATGCCGTTATTACAGTGCGCCAACTCAAATACCACTGGGGCATCTGCCTGGTTCAGTAACTGCAATTCAACCATTAGCCATTCACCCAGTTTGCTTTACGTTTTTCTAAGAAGGCATTGACGCCCTCTTTTTGGTCTTGCGTGTCGAACAAAGTCACGAACAACTCACGCTCAAGCGGCAGTGCACTGTTGATGGTGCCGGTGCGACCTTTTTGGATCAGGGCTTTACAGGCGGTCACAGCCACCGGGCTTTGATCTTCCACTTTCTTAGCCAGCTCAAGGGCTGCTTCCAGCGCTTTACCCTGCTCAACCACTTCTTCAACCAGTCCAATCTGCTGAGCTTTATCGGCTTTAAGGCGCTCACCACACAAGATCATGCGCTTCGCCCAGCCTTCACCGACCAGCCATGACAAGTTTTGTGTACCACCGGCACAAGGCAGCAAGCCCACTTTGGCCTCTGGCAGTGCCATTTGAGCCTGTGCTTCTGCAATACGAATATCACAGGCGAGTGCGACTTCCAGGCCACCGCCCATCGCGAAGCCGTTAATGGCCGCAATAGACACACCGCGGAAATCACTCAGGGTTTCAAATGCTTCGCCAAATACGCGCGACATATCGGCCGCAACGCCTTTGTCGCCATCGGCAAACACATTCAGGTCGGCGCCCGCTGAGAAGAACTTTTCACCTTCGCCGGTGATCACCAAAGAGTAAATGTTTTTATCTGCGTTTAGCTCGTTTACCAGCTCCTTCAGACCAACCAGTGTATCGCGAGTCCAGGTGTTTGCCGGTGGGTTGGACATAGTCACAATCGCGATATGACCTTGTTTTTCGAGTTTCAATTGTGCTGACATAATGATGCTCCTCTACAGTACGCTTGCTGCGCCTTCGGCTAGAATTCGGCGTGCAATGATCACCCGCATGATCTCATTGGTGCCTTCCAGGATTTGGTGAACGCGTACATCACGCAGGTGGCGCTCAAGTGGGTATTCTTTGATGTAGCCATAACCACCGTGGATCTGTAATGCATCATCACAAACCTTAGTACCAACGTCGGTCGCAAAGCGTTTAGCCATGGCACAGTAAGTGGTTTTTTCACTGTCGTTGCTGTCCAGTTTAAATGCAGCCAGACGGACCATCTGACGCGCGGCAACCAGTTCCGTGTTCATATCGGCAATCTTGAACTGAAGTGCCTGGAATGCCGCCAGAGGCTTACCAAACTGCTGGCGCTCCTGCATATATTCTTTGGCTGTGTTCAGCGCCTGTTGTGCAGTACCAATTGAACAAGTTGCAATGTTAATACGTCCGCCATCCAGACCCTGCATGGCAAACTTAAAGCCTTCGCCTTCTTTGCCCATCAGGTTAGCCGCCGGAATACGAACATTTTCGAATGTCACCAGGCGGGTCGGCTGCGCATTCCAGCCCATTTTCTCTTCGGCTTTACCATAGATAACGCCCTCGGCATCAGCCGGCACCACAAAGGCAGAAATGCCTTTCGGACCGTCTTCTCCGGTACGTGCCATTACCACCAGCACATCGGTTTCACCCGCGCCCGAAATAAACATTTTTGACCCATTCAGGACATACTCGTCCCCTTCCAGTACCGCTTTGGTTTTCAGTGAAGCGGCATCAGAGCCAGAGCCTGGTTCAGTCAGGCAGTAAGATGCCAGTAGCTCACCCATCACTAATTGATCCATGTACTGATCTTTTACCGCCTGAGTGGCAAAGCTGGCAATCATCCAGGTGGCCATATTGTGTATGGTCAGCATTGCCGTAGTGGCCGTACAGCCCATAGACAATTGCTCAAAAATAATGCTTGAATCAAGACGCGACAGGCCCAGGCCACCCGCCTCTTCCGGTGTGTATAGGCCACAAAAGCCCAGTTCACCGGCTTTTTTAATTACGTCTTTCGGGAAAATATGTTTTTGATCCCATTCGGCGGCATGGGGTGCCAGCTCGCTCATGGCAAACTGATAGGCGGTTTCGGCAAAAGCCTGTTGATCTTCGTTGAGATTAAAGTCCATAAAGACCTCACTTGTTGTCATAGCGGGCAAAGTGATGATTCTGCCCGGCGTTATTCTTATGTACCTGAGCCTCAGGTATTACTACGAGCGGCCCGGGCAAGTGCCGGGCCTGATAGGTTAACTGATTGGTGTTATCGCAGGTTAATACTCATATTCGGGCCCGTTACGGCCTCATCGGCAAACCAGCGTGAAGTAATGGTCTTGGTTTCGGTGTAGAAACGCACACCCTGCTTACCATAGGTGTGTTGGTCACCATAGAAAGAGTTTTTCCAGCCGGTGAAAGAGAAGAACGGCAGTGGCACCGGAATCGGAATATTGATGCCCACCTGACCTACTTCGATTTCATTCTGGAACTTACGTGCCGCAGCGCCGCTTGCCGTAAACAAAGATGTACCGTTACCGTAAGGGCTGTTATTAACCAGTTCAATGGCTTCTTCCAGGGTATCAACACAGACGCAGTTCAGCACAGGACCAAAGATCTCTTGCTTGTAGATGTCCATGTCTGGCGTCACGTCTGTGAATAGCGTCGGGCCAACCCAGTTGCCGTTCTCGTAGCCTTCAACGGTAAAGTCTGAGCCATCCAGCAAACAAGTTGCGCCTTGTTGTTTACCACTTTCGATCAACGACAGAATACGTGCTTTAGCCTGAGCTGAGGTTTGAGGGCCGTAAGCCGCTTCAGGGTCGTTCCACACACCCGGACGTACTTTTTCAAGACCGGCTTTTAAATCGTCAATCCATTCTTTGGATTTGCCAACGAACACGGCAACCGAGATACCCATGCAACGCTGACCCGCTGCACCTACAGAGGCACCGACCAGGTTATTGATGGTCTGCTCACGACTGGCATCTGGCATGATCACCATGTGGTTTTTCGCGCCGACACACGCCTGAACACGTTTTAGATTCTCCGTGCCTTTACTGTAGATGTAAGAACCGACACCACACGAACCCACGAAAGAAATCGCGCGCACTTCAGGGGCTGTCAGGATTTGATCTACCTGCTCTTTGGCACCGTGTACCACTTGTAGCACGCCTTTTGGTGCGCCTGCTTCTTCAAACAACTCAACCAAACGCATCGGTGTAAGAGGATCTTGCTCAGACGGTTTTAATACGAAGGTGTTACCACACACAATCGCCATTGGGAACATCCACAATGGGATCATCGCCGGGAAGTTAAACGGGGTGATCCCCGCACATACGCCCAGTGGTTGAATATAAGAATAAGTATCGATGTTACGGGCAACGTTCTCAACCGTTTCACCCATCATCAGCGCCGGCGCGTTGGCCGCCTGCTCAACCACTTCAATACCACGCCATACATCGCCTTTGGCATCTTCAAAGGTCTTACCAAGCTCATGGCAGATGATAGTCGCAATCTCTTCCTGGTGCTCTTTTAACAAAGCCGCATAACGCATCATGATACGCGCACGCTCTGTTACCGGCACATTGCGCCAGGTTTTAAATGCTTCTTGTGCAGATGAAATCGCTGCCTGAACTTCTTCGTGCGTCGCGCACGGCACCTGTGCCAGCACTTCCTGATTGGCCGGATTGACGACATCCAGCCACTTGTCTGACTGAGACTGGGTAAATTCACCGTTGATGTATAATGGTACCTGGTGCATGTGCACTCCTCCCCCAATTAAAACGAAAAAGCGCCGCTTAATTATTGTCGTTGCGGCGCTATACTTAACTTAAACTTCGACGGCTAATGCCACCGCTTCGCCACCACCGATACACAGTGAGGCAATGCCTTTCGATAAACCGCGATTGCGCAGTGCATGAATAAGCGTTACCAGAATACGCGCGCCGCTGGCACCAATTGGATGACCCAGTGCACACGCACCACCGTTCACGTTTACTTTGCTCTGATCCAGACCAAGCTCGCTGATAGCCAACATAGTCACCATAGCGAACGCTTCGTTGATCTCCCACAGGTCGACGTCGTCTTTAGACCAGCCTGTTTGCTCAAGTAACTTGTTCATTGCACCTACCGGTGCCACAGTAAACTCAGCAGGCGCCTGCGAGTGTGTAGTGTGACCAGCAATTTTACACAGTGGTGTTAAACCGTGACGTTTCGCTTCTGATTCGCTCATCAATACCAGTGCTGCTGCACCGTCAGAGATAGAAGACGAGTTCGCTGCCGTGATGGTGCCATCTTTTTTGAACGCCGGGCGCAGTGATGGAATTTTATCCGGCCGTGCATTGCCAGGCTGTTCATCAATCGCTACTTCCACGTCACCTTTACGGGTAGCAATGGTGTGCGCAGCAATTTCATTATTAAAGCTGCCGTTTTCAATGGCGGCGTTGGCTTTGCTCAGTGAGCTCAGCGCAAACTCGTCCATGTTGTCACGGGTAATGCCGTATTGATCGGCCGTATCTTGTGCGAAGCAACCCATTGCTTTGTTGTCGTAAGCATCTTCCAGGCCGTCTGCCATCATGTGATCTTTAATTTCACCATGACCCATGCGCATACCACCGCGCGCTTTAGGAATGAAGTAAGGCGCATTGGTCATGCTTTCCATACCACCGGCAATGGCATTTTTAATGCTGCCTGCTTTGATCAAATCGTGCGCAAACATGGCCGCTTTCAAACCAGAGCCACAGACTTTATTTATAGTCGTTGCGCCCGTTGAACGAGCCAGACCCGCATGTAACATCGCCTGACGCGCTGGCGCCTGACCTAAACCGGCTGGCAGTACACAGCCCATGATCACTTCATCAATACTGGCATCTGACAGGCCAGTCTCGGTCATCACCGCTTTAATTGCGGTTGCACCTAAGTCAGTAGCACTGGCGCCTGACAGGCTACCCATGAATCCACCCATCGGGGTGCGTTTTGCGGCGACAATGACAACAGCTTCGTTACTCATTAAAAAAACTCCTGTTTACAAGCAAGTTGCTTGCTTTTAGTAATCTCTTACGTCGAGCATACCTAATATTTACGTTTACGCCAACGTAAATCTAAAATCAAGCAAATTGCGATCTCTGAAAGTGTAAAGTTAAGTTGCACATCGAGGTTGCCACTGGCGTGACTTCCGATGTGTCGTCCTCCTCGCCGTTCAGTCGCGGACAACGCGACGATACTGCTGTGTGACGTACCATCTGGAGTGCCTCAGCGGGTCTTCTGTAAGCTAAACGAATACCTAAAGTAGACCAGTATGGGCGGTTGCGATATGCGACCAATGGATGAAACAAACGCCATACTTTACCTTTACGTAAACTTCACTTATATTGGACAAATCAGTTTTGATGTAAGTGCGTAAACGATGCTAGACAACAAAGAACCAACTTATTCAATCAGCGAACTCGCCAAGGAGTTTGATATTACCACCCGAAGTATTCGGTTTTATGAAGATCAGGGATTACTTTCACCTGAACGCCATGGCCAGACCCGCATTTATTCTAAGCGTGACAAAGTGCGCCTGAAACTCATTCTGCGTGGTAAGCGATTAGGCTTCACCCTGGCAGAAACCGGTCGTTTGTTCGAGCTTTACGACGCCGATAAATCAAGCGCCAAACAGCTTCATACTATGCTGCAACTGATCGAAGAAAAAAAGGCCGATCTGAGTCAGCAAATGGACGACATTAAAGTGGTCCTGATGGAGCTGGTAACAGCGGAGCGCCGCTGTCTGGATACATTAAAGAATTTAGATGAATAGTGATTGAGCAATGTAGCACTTAAAGCAAGCCGCGGCGAGTGCTTAATCAAGAATAACTCTCACACAGGATAACTACAGATGAGCACAGTATCACTTTATAAAGAACTTAACTTTGGCCTGGGCGAAACCGCGGACATGATCCGTGACCACGTCAACAGCTTTGCCAGCAGCGAAATCGCCCCACTGGCAGAAAAAACCGACGAAGAAAATGCCTTCCCAAATGAAATGTGGCCTAAGTTTGGCGACATGGGCCTGCTGGGTATCACAGTGCCGGAAGAATTTGGTGGCGCCAACATGGGCTATCTGGAACACGTCATTGCGATGGAAGAGATCAGCCGTGCCAGCGCCTCAATCGGACTGAGCTATGGAGCGCACTCAAACCTGTGTGTAAACCAGATCAACCGCAACGGTAACCAGGCACAAAAAGAAAAATACCTGCCTAAATTGGTTTCCGGCGAGCACATTGGTGCGCTGGCCATGAGTGAACCAAACTCGGGCTCAGATGTAGTATCTATGAAACTCAAAGCCGAGAAAAAAGGCGATAAGTTTATTCTTAACGGCAATAAGATGTGGATCACCAATGGTCCGGATGCCGACGTCTTTGTGATCTATGCAAAAACCGATTTAGAAGCCGGACCACGTGGTATCACGGCATTCATCGTTGAGAAAGACTTCCCCGGCTTCTCTACTGCACAGAAGCTCGACAAACTGGGCATGCGTGGTTCGAACACCTGTGAGCTGGTTTTTGAAAATTGTGAAGTCCCTGAAGAGAATATTCTGGGTAACTATAATGAAGGCGTTAAGGTCCTGATGAGTGGTCTGGATTATGAACGTGTGGTACTGGCCGGTGGCCCGCTTGGGATCATGCAGGCTTGTATGGATGTGGTTGTGCCTTATATCCATGAGCGTAAGCAGTTCAATCAGTCTATTGGTGAATTCCAGCTTGTACAGGGCAAAATCGCCGACATGTATACGCAAATGAATGCAGCTCGCTCTTACGTATATACAGTGGCAAAAGCCTGCGACCGCGGCGAAACCACCCGTAAAGATGCCGCCGGTGCAATTTTGTATGCTGCTGAGCTGGCAACTAAAATGGCGCTCGATGCAATTCAGTTGCTGGGCGGTAACGGTTACATCAATGAATATCCTACCGGACGCTTACTGCGTGATGCCAAACTGTATGAAATTGGCGCGGGCACCTCTGAGATCCGCCGTATGCTGATCGGTCGTGAGCTGTTCACCGAAAGCCGCTAAGGAGGCAGCATGACAGTACTAAACTCGACTGTTAATAGTCATGATCCGCAGTTTAAGGCAAACCAGGACGCTATGGCGTCTTTGGTTGCCGACCTCAATGATAAAGTCGCCACATTGTCTATGGGCGGCGGTGAAGCGCTGATCGCCCGCCACCAGAGCCGTGGCAAGCTATTTGTCCGTGACCGCATTGAGCACCTGCTTGACGAGGGCTCTCCCTTTTTAGAGATCTCTCAGTTTGCCGCCTTCGGTGTGTATGAGCAAGATATTCCCTGCGCCGGTGTCGTGGCCGGTATTGGCCGGGTAAAAGGCGTGGAGTGCATGATAGTAGCGAACGATGCCACTGTTAAAGGGGGAACCTATTTCCCGCTGACGGTGAAAAAGCATCTGCGCGCACAGGAAATTGCTGAACGTTGCCACCTGCCCTGCATCTATTTAGTTGACTCGGGCGGTGCGAACCTGCCGGAGCAGGATGAAGTATTCCCGGACAAACTACACTTTGGCCGTATTTTCTATAATCAGGCGCGTATGTCTGCCAAAGGCATTCCTCAAATTGCCGTGGTAATGGGTCTGTGTACCGCTGGTGGTGCATACGTGCCAGCAATGGCCGATGAAAGTATCATAGTAAAAGAACAAGGGACGATATTCCTCGCGGGCCCGCCACTGGTAAAAGCAGCAACCGGTGAGGAAGTCAGCGCTGAAGATCTCGGTGGTGCCGATGTACACTGCAAAGTATCCGGTGTTGCTGACCATTATGCGGAAAACGATGAGCACGCGCTGTCTATCGCCCGCCAGTGTGTATCCCGCCTCAATCACCAACGCCCTGTTCGCCCCGTACTGAAAGACTTCAAAGCACCAAGATATGATATTCGTGAGATCTACGGAATCGTCGGAACAGACCTTAAAAAGCCGTTTGATGTACGCGAAGTCATCGCCCGTATCGTGGACGACTCACAGTTTGATGAATTCAAACGCTACTTTGGTGAAACCCTGGTTACCGGCTTTGCCGAAATTTATGGCCATCCAGTTGGGATAGTCGCCAATAACGGGATTTTATTCTCAGAGTCGGCGCAAAAAGGCGCGCACTTTATTCAGCTCTGTGCCCAGCGCAACATTCCGCTGCTGTTCTTGCAGAACATCACCGGCTTTATGGTAGGTCAAAAATACGAAGCAGAAGGCATTGCCAAACACGGCGCTAAAATGGTGACCGCTGTATCTTGTGCAGACGTGCCGAAATTTACCGTGCTGATCGGTGGCTCATATGGTGCCGGTAACTACGGTATGTGCGGCCGAGCGTATGAACCCACTATGATGTGGATGTGGCCAAATGCCCGTATCTCTGTCATGGGTGGCGAGCAGGCTGCCGGCGTACTGACACAGGTTCGTCAGGACGGTCTGGCACGTAAAGGTCAGTCGATGAGTGATGAAGAAGTGGCAGAGTTTAAAAAGCCCATTGTCGAGCAATACGAAAAGCAAGGCCACCCCTACTACGCCAGTGCGCGCTTGTGGGACGATGGCATTATCGATCCTGCCGACACGCGTACGGTTCTTGGTCTGGCGCTTGAAGCGGCTGCCAATGCACCAGAGCAGGATTCAAAATTCGGCATTTTCCGGATGTAAGGAGGCCCTATGTCAGTAACCTTAAATATCACCAAGAGCAAAGTCGCCATTTTGGAACTTAGCCGCCCGGAAAAGCACAATGCCTTCAATGCTGAGGTCATTGCCGAGCTAATTAAAAGTATTGAATACGCTAACGAGCTGGATATTCGTGCATTGGTTTTAAAAACTAATGGCAAGCACTTCTCTGCAGGTGCCGATCTGGCGTGGATGAAGTCCATGGCTGGTAATAACTACGACGAGAATGTCGCTGATTCTATGGAGCTGGCCAAACTGATGAAAGTGCTGGCAAACAGCCCGCATCCAACGGTTTGTCTGGTTCAGGGCGCTGCATTTGGTGGTGCGCTGGGCCTCATTGCGTGCTGTGACATCGCCGTTGCGACCCCGGATGCTAAATTCTGTCTGAGCGAAGTCAAGCTGGGGCTTATCCCCGCCGTGATCAGCCCTTATGTGATCCGCGCCATTGGCGAGCGTCAGGCACGTCGCTATTTCCTCAGTGCAGAGATCTTTACTGCAGACAAAGCACTGAACATGGGCCTTATTCACGAAATCGCCGAAGACTTAGCCGGTGCCGAATCTCACTTTATTGAAACCTTGCTGAACAATGGCCCGGTGGCGGTCAAAAATGCCAAGGCACTGATAGACGAAGTGGCAGGCCATGCCATAGACGACACACTGATTGCACACACCGCAAAACGGATCGCAGAGATCCGTGTTAGCGAAGAAGGACAGGAAGGCCTGAGCGCCTTTTTCGACAAACGTGCCCCCGGCTGGCAAAACGCGGCCAGCAAGTAAGGAGTACACTATGTTAAAGAAAATTCTGATAGCAAACCGTGGTGAAATCGCCTGTCGCGTGATGCGCAGCGCCAAGCGCCTGGGTCTGAGCACCGTGGCGGTTTACTCCGATGCTGACGCCAATGCCATGCACGTCCAACAGGCAGACGAAGCCTATCACATTGGCCCGGCGCCAAGTAAAGACTCTTACCTGGTTGCTGAGCGTATTCTGGACGTTGCCAAACGTGCCGGTGCGGATTGTATCCATCCGGGTTACGGCTTTTTGTCTGAAAACGAAGCCTTTGCCCACGCCTGTGAGCAGGCCGATATTGCCTTTATTGGTCCGCTGGCCAGTTCAATTGAAGCCATGGGCTCAAAAACCCGCGCCAAAGAGATCATGGCCGAGGCCAATGTGCCTTTAGTGCCCGGCTATTACGGCAAGCAACAGGATACTGATTTTCTGGCTCAGGAAGCCGAGAAAGTGGGCTACCCGGTGCTGATTAAAGCCGCTTACGGGGGCGGTGGTAAAGGCATGCGCGTAGTGCGCGAAGCCAGCGAATTTATCAGTGCCCTTGAAGGCGCTAAGCGTGAGGCCGCAGCCAGCTTTGGTAACGACTTGGTGCTGCTGGAGCGCTTTGTCGATAAGCCGCGCCATGTTGAAGTACAAGTGTTTGCCGACAGCCATGGTAACTGTGTTTATCTGGGCGATCGCGACTGCTCATTACAGCGCCGCCATCAAAAAGTCATAGAAGAGGCTCCTGCCCCGGATCTGAGTGCAGAGCTGCGCCGTGAAATGGGTGAAGCCGCTGTGCGCTGTGCTCAGGCCATCAATTACCGCGGTGCCGGTACCGTTGAGTTCTTACTCTGTGGTGACGAGTTCTTCTTTATGGAAATGAACACGCGCCTGCAAGTAGAACACCCGGTTACGGAAATGGTGACCGATCAGGACTTAGTTGAGTGGCAAATTCGTGTCGCCAATAATGAAGTACTGCCACTGACCCAGGATGAGATCCGTCTCAGCGGTCACAGCTTCGAAGCACGTATTTATGCCGAAGATCCGCAGGAAAACTTTATGCCCTGCTCTGGCGTATTGTCTCATCTGGGCTTCCCACAAGCCAAAGACGGTGTGCGCATCGATACCGGTGTACAACAAGGTGATGAGATCAGCCCATTCTATGACCCAATGATCGCCAAGTTGATTGTGCACGGTCGCGACCGTCGTACTGCGCTATTAAAATTACGCAGTGCGCTGGCAGAGGTACATCTGGCCGGTCTGAAGAGCAATATTGCCTTCTTACATCATCTGGCAGGTCACCCGGCATTCAGTACCACAGCACCGGATACTCACTTTATTGACACCCAAACCGAAACGCTGACAGCATCTCAGGCGCCTAATGACTTATTGGTTTGTCTGGCCAGTGCGGCCTATCTGGCGCATCAGCAGGCAGAAAAAGTCACCTCGCCGTGGCAGCTGTCGGGCTTTAAGCTCAATCAGCCGCGCCGTCAGGTACTGCCATTTGCCGACCATCTGGTGATAGCCGAAGCCAGTGGCAATCAGTGGCAAGTGTTTTATCAGGACCTCGACCATACGATGGATGTGCGCCTGGATGGGCATAGCCTGGTCGCCAACCTGGATGGTAAACGTTTGCTGGCGGATGTGGTGATCACCGAAGAGCAGATCACAGTGATGTTCGGTCCCTATCAATTTGATGTGGCGCTTAAGTCGAAGCACTACGTCAGCGAACATGAACATCAGGAAGCACCATTGGCTGCGCCACTGAACGGCACGGTCGTGAAACACCTGCAAAGTGTTGGCGCTCAGGTGAGCAAAGGCGACCCTGTAGTGGTTATCGAGGCAATGAAAATGGAATACACCCTGAATGCGCCGTTTGATGGCACGCTCACCAGCTATTGCTTCGATGAAGGCGAGCTGGTCAGTCACGGCGCTATGCTTGCGATTGTTGAGGAGGCCTGAAATGGCGAACTATCCTGCCCAGGTCAAAATCGTTGAAGTAGGTGCACGTGATGGCCTGCAAAACGAATCCAGTGTATCGACCGACGCGAAAATTGCGCTGGTCAATGCACTGGCCGAGGCCGGTTTGAAACACATTGAGGCCGGCGCATTTGTGTCGCCCAAGTGGGTGCCGCAAATGGCCGACTCCAGTGATGTGATCCAGGGCTTTGTGCGTCGTGATGGCGTTGAGATCAGCGCTCTTACGCCAAATCTCAAAGGCGCCGAACTGGCGCTTGCCAATCAGGTTGACGAGTTTGCGATTTTCACCGCTGCCAGCGAAGCCTTTACACAAAAAAACATCAACTGCTCCATTGAAGAAAGTATTGAACGCTTTCGCCCGGTGGTTGAGCTTGCACAAAAAAACAACATCAAAGTCAGAGGCTACGTAAGCTGTGTGGTTGGCTGCCCGTATCAGGGAGAGGTCGAACCAGAGCAGGTGCTGTCGGTGTGTAAACAATTATTGGCATTGGGCTGCTATGAGATCAGCCTGGGCGACACCATAGGGGTGGGCACAGCCAATCAGGTTAAGCAGTTGCTCACCTTATTGCTGTCACATATCCCGGCTGAGCGCCTTGCCGTGCACTTTCATGATACCTATGGCCAGGCTTTGGTAAACATACATACCGCACTGGAAATGGGCATTGCCACCATAGATTCAGCCGTTGCCGGACTGGGTGGTTGTCCCTATGCTAAGGGCGCGTCAGGAAATGTTGCCACTGAGGATGTTGTTTACTTGCTGCAAGGACTTGGCATTGACAGTGGAATTGATTTAGAAAGACTGGCAAAAGCAGGCTGGCAGATTTGTGAGGCGCTGGATAAAGCGCCAGTAAGCAAGGTGTCTCTGGCGCTGAAAAACAGCTGTCAGTCATAACAACCGAAAAACAACGAACAACTAGGAGTGGGCTAATGGCCGGTTTCGATAAAGTAGTTTCAAGCTATGAAGCAGCAATGGAGGGCCTCAAAGACGGCGATACCATTATTGCCGGTGGCTTTGGATTATGTGGTATTCCAGAAGGGTTAATTGCAGAAATTAAGCGCAAGCAAACCAAAGAGCTGACCGTGGTTTCTAACAACTGTGGGGTTGATGACTTTGGTTTGGGTATTTTGCTTCATGACCGCCAAATCAAGAAAATCATTGCTTCTTACGTGGGTGAAAACGCCCTGTTTGAGCAACAGCTGTTAGACGGCATTATCGACGTTGAACTGACGCCTCAGGGCACACTGGCTGAGAAAATGCGCGCAGGCGGTGCAGGTATCCCGGGTTTCTATACCGCGACCGGCTATGGCACCCCAGTTGCCGAGGGTAAAGAAGTCAAAGAATTCGATGGCCGTCCTTACATTCTTGAAGAGTCTATCACTGGCGAATTCGCCATCGTTAAAGCCTGGAAGGCTGATCGCTATGGCAACCTGGTATTCCGCCACACTGCGATGAACTTCAACCCTATGGCTGCAACGGCGGGTAAAATTACCGTTGCCGAGGTCGAAGAAATCGTCGAGCCGGGCGAGCTGGCACCAAGCGAGATCCACACACCGGGGATCTATGTTAATCGCGTAATTCAGGGTAGCTTTGAAAAACGCATCGAACGTGTCACAACCCGTAAGTAAGGAGATCACCATGGCTTTAAATCGTGAACAAATTGCAATGCGCGTGGCGCAGGAGCTTCAGGATGGTTATTACGTTAACCTGGGCATTGGTATCCCTACTCTGGTTGCCAACTACGTGCCTCAGGGTATCGAGGTAATGCTGCAATCTGAAAATGGTCTTTTAGGTATGGGTCCTTACCCAACAGAGGACCAGGTCGATGCTGATATGATCAATGCGGGTAAAGAAACCGTGACAGCAGCCACAGGTGCGGCTATTTTTAATAGCGCCGAAAGCTTTGCCATGATCCGCGGTGGTCATGTAGACTTGACGGTACTGGGTGCATTTGAAGTGGATCAGAATGGCAATATTGCCTCCTGGATGATCCCGAAAAAGTTAATCAAAGGCATGGGTGGCGCGATGGATTTGGTTGCAGGTGCACAAAACATCGTAGTGACCATGACTCATGCCAGCAAGCACGGCGATTCAAAGTTACTGGAGTCTTGTACTCTGCCGCTCACCGGCGTGAACTGTGTGAAAAAGATCGTCACAGATTTAGCTGTGCTTGAAGTGAAAGATGGCGCGTTCCATTTGCTAGAGCGCGCACCGGGTGTTAGTGTAGACGAAATTATCAGCAAAACTGCAGGCAAACTTATCGTCGATGGCGATGTTCCTGAAATGCAGTTTGCCAGCTAAATAAACACGGTCTGACACGAAAACACCAACTATGTACCGACCTCATTCCCAGTGCCAAAGGCGCTGAGTTACCCAAAATCCCTCGCAAGAGGGATTTTTTTTACCTGTTTTACCCTCAATTGGTGCGATTTTATTCAGTTAATAGCACATTCATTTACTTTTATATTCTAGCGCTTACACTTATAAACTAAGACTTTTTCGGCAAGGTGGTACACATACCCCGTTTTGGTCGGTTTATCTTAATTACATCGAAACGTCTTTTGGACGATAAGAAGACGATTGTAATGGCAAACCATTGGCGTGCCCATTACCGCTGTAACTAACATAAACCCATCGCATGCAGTTTGCATCAAAGCCGGGTGTTACAACTTTGCCATTTCATTTCTCAACTATGAGGTAACAATGGCAGACAATCACGATAAGTATAGTATCGATAATACTGACTATACGGTGGGCCAGGACAACGTACAAAAATGGGGGTTTGATGTTCATAACCCGGTTTTTGGCGTCAGTGCAGGCCTGATCTTATTATTCCTAATTGCAATCCTGGTAAGCGACGCCGAATCAGCAAAAGCAACACTGGATGGCCTGAAGTGGAAAATCATCGGCGCGTTTGATGCCGTCTTTATGTGGTCGGGTAACTTCTTTGTGCTGTTTTGCCTGGCGCTGGTGCTCTCTCCCTATGGCAAAATCCGCCTTGGTGGCGACGCGGCCAAACCTCAGTACACCACCCTCTCCTGGCTGGCTATGCTGTTTGCCGCGGGTATGGGGATCGGGCTGATGTTCTGGGGCGTTGCCGAGCCGGTGGCCTATTACACCGGCTGGTTTAAAACCCCGCTGAATGTTGTACCCAATACACCTGAAGCTGCGGAAATGGCCATGGGCGCCACTATGTACCACTGGGGCTTGCACCCCTGGGCGATTTACGCCGTCGTCGCGCTCTCTCTGGCTTTCTTTGCCTATAACAAAGGCCTGCCGCTGTCTATTCGGTCTATTTTCTATCCTTTGTTAGGCGACAGAGCCTGGGGCTGGCCGGGTCATATCATAGATATTCTGGCGGTACTGGCCACCTTATTTGGTCTGGCGACCTCGCTTGGCCTGGGCGCACAACAGGCCAGCGCAGGGATCCAGCATGTGTTTGGCATAGAGGCAGGTCTGGGATTGCAGATCATGGTGATCGTGGGCGTCACTTTGCTGGCCATCATTTCTGTGGTGCGTGGCATTGAAGGGGGCGTTAAAGTGCTCAGTAACACTAATATGCTGATCGCTTTTGCTCTGCTGCTGTTTGTCATGCTGGCCGGCTTTGCCGTGGCACTTGGTAATATTCCCACCACCATAATGGCCTATGTAGAGAACATCATTCCGCTGAGTAACCCACACGGGCGTGACGACGAAGCCTGGTTCCAGGGCTGGACTGTGTTTTACTGGGCCTGGTGGATCTCCTGGTCACCATTTGTTGGTATGTTTATCGCACGTGTCTCTGAGGGCCGCACCATTCGTGAGTTTATCATTGCTGTGCTGCTGATCCCGACTTTAGTCACCACCTTGTGGATGTCAGTATACGGTGGCATCGCCATAGATCAGGTTAAGTCTGGTGTGGGTGCACTGGGCGAAAATGGCCTGACGCAGGTACCGCTGGCCATGTTTGAAATGTTTGAACAACTGCCTCTGGGCGATCTCTTGTCATTTGTCGCCATCGTACTGGTGCTGGTGTTCTTTATCACCTCGTCGGATTCAGGCTCTCTGGTCATAGACAGCATTACAGCCGGCGGTAAAATTGATGCCCCGATTCCGCAACGGGTGTTCTGGGCCACGGTAGAAGGTGCTATCGCTGCGGCGCTGCTGTGGATCGGCGGCACAGAGGCCATACAAGCCTTGCAGGCGGGTGCCATCTCAACCGGTCTGCCATTTACGGTCGTGCTGCTGCTGATGTGTCTGAGCCTGATCCTTGGGCTGCGTACGGAGCAAACCAAGTCCTAAATTAGGGTATATCTGTAACAGGATAAGGATTGAAAATGGCATGTTTCTTAACATGCCATTTTTGTTTCTGTTTGATCACATCCACAGCGACTTGATGTCTGTGTGCTGCGTGTAGTGGTGCTGAAATTGTGCCTGAAATAACTCAGCCGTCGCCAGGGCATCACTGAGTGCGTGGTGCGCCACATAGTAAGGCAGACCATAACGTTTGCGGCTGTCGGCCAGGCGAATAGACGGGACCGGCTGGCGTTTTATCCGCTGCCAAAGCGTAAGCCGGTTGGTTTCAATGCGATGTTCCAGCGCCATGGTATCAATCAGTGGAAATTCAATCCCTTCGCCCAGCCGTTGCATTAGCGCCTGATTAAAGAACGGCCGCTCAATATGGCGGTAATGAACCACAATGACCTTACCGGCCAGACAAGTCAGCAGCTCTTCCAGTATGGCGTCCAGGTCGGGCGCTTCACTGACCTGCGAATGGGTTATCTGATGTACCACCACCGATTCTTTGTGCAGTGGCGTAGAAGGCTTTAAGATCCAATGCCTGGCATCGCGGCAATAGGCTCGTCGCGCGTCAAAGGGCACCAGACCGACGCTGACAATGTCATCGGTTTCATAATTCAGCCCGGTGGTTTCAAAATCTAGTGCCACGAACTGAGCCTGAGACACTGGCGTGTCGGGCGCCTGTACGCCCGCGGTATAAAATGCCCTGAGCCGCTCATCACTACTTTGCCGCGCTAAGTGAGCAAACCGGTTTGGCCAGGATAAAATGTCGCCTTGCATTGCCATTACTTGAGTATCGCCTTGTTCTGGTAGCGGATCTTGAGGTAGCTTTGCGCTTTGTCCAGTACCGCAAATGCTTCTTTGAGGTTGCGCTGTTCAAACTCAGATAGCCGTTTTGGCAAAATATTGTTGTCGGGCTGTTTACCCTGCTCTATTTGCCGGGCCTGATGGCGAATACGGATCATGGCAATATACTCCAGCGCCGCCTCTAAATCCTCTACTTTACCCGGTGGTAATAGCTGGGCCTCTTTAATGTCCTCAAGGCGCTCAAACGAGTTTTGTTTACGAGAGCCGATGGCCAGGGCATGCACACGCACCAAATCGGACAGCGGCGCGGTGCCACGGCGCTTAATATTCAGCGAGTGCTTATGTTCACCGTCCTGCTCCAGTACGAAGTCTTTAAAAAAGCCCAGCGGCGGGGTTCTGCGCAGTGAGTTACTGGCCATAGCCGCTAAAAACCGTGGCGTGATCTTCGCTTTCTTTGCCACCAACTCACTCAAGCGGCTGGCCAGCTGGGTACGACCAAACACCCCATCCAGGTCGAAGAAAATAGAACTGTGTAACAAGGCCTCGGGTTTGGGGTTATCCATCCAGTCTTCAAACTGAGCCTGCCAGTCACTGGCACTTAGGCGCCATTGCGGGTTGGTTGCCATAATGCCGCCATCACAGAGCTTATAGCCACATTGTGCCAGGCCGTCACAGACAAACTTGGCCAGCGCGGCAAAGTAGCTGTCATGTTTATCAGCCTCAAACGCATCATCCAAAATTAAGGCATTATCCTGATCGGTCACGATAAGCTGCTCATCCCGTGCCATTGAGCCCAATGCGATAAAGCAGTAAGGCACCGGCGGTTCACCCAATTTATCTTCGGCCAGCTCCAGTAAGCGCTGCTTGATGGTGCGGCCAATGACCGACATAGCCGTGCCCACCATGTGTGAGTTAGCATCTTCGTTGACCAGACGCACAAACACACTGGCCAGTGACTGCGCGTAGTGCGCCAGGTCCTCAACACTTTGTTGCTCCATGATCCCTTTAACAAACAGTAAGCTGCTCTGAGACTCATAGCGCAAAATATCCGACAGGGCTATCACACCAATGGGACGACGTTTATGCACCACAGGCAAATGATGCAGGTTGTCTCTGAGCATCATCATCATGGCCTCAAACACATAGGCGTTGGAGTCGACTATGGTCAGCTCCCGGGTCATGATAGTGGCAACCGGCTGGTTGGTGTCTAAGCCCTCCGCCACCACTTTGATACGCAGGTCTTTATCGCTCAGGATCCCGACAATTTGACCGTCATCATCCTCAGGATCGTCACTGACCGGTTTGCTTGGATCGTACACCAGTAAAGCAGATACCTGCTCTTCGGTCATCAGTTTTGCCGCATCGCGAATTGAGCGCGTCAGCTCTACCGACACCAGCTCGCGCAGTAACAGGGTTCTGACTTTGGCCGTGGTCAGGTCATTGCTGTCGGCCTGATCCGACACCGCCTGGATCAAACCGCCACTGTCATCGGCCTCAAAAAAGTCTGCAAATGCCTCGTGTTCATCACAAAATGCTTCAAACAAGGCCACGGGAATACAGTAAACCAGGGTGTCTTCCAAAGCCATCACCGGAAAACGTACTTTGCGATTCATCAACAAGCCGCGCTGACCAAACAGGCCCCCTTCTGAAATGCGGTTATAAAGCTCACCATTACGACGATATACCTCCACCGAACCGGCGCGCACCACATATAAATTAGCGATAGATTCTCCGTAATGAAGTATTTCACTGCGTGCACGGTAATAGCCAACCTCAACCTCACTGGCAAGTTGTTTGAGCGCGTCTTCGGGTAAATCGTTAAATGGCGGATGTGCAGATAAAAACTGCATGATCTCAAAGTGTTCTATTTGCATAATGACTGTTTTATGACCCTGATTATGACTATTGTGGGTAATTGCGCAGATGAACGCAAGGGAAGCACCTGAGTCGGCTTGTTCTGCGTATATTTTGTCACACTAATTTTTTATCGTATGACTTGTAATAATGGTCGTTTGCCATCATATTCACAGCGTGCTTTGGAAGCTGACAATACTGCAACTAAGCCTATGATAAAACGTCGTGTTGAAGGAAATGGATCCCGCACGGCGCTGTAGGCAAACGTACGCAAGTATAAAGAGTCCGACCGTAAAAACCGTGTTCGGTTTGGGCGGGCTGCAAACAATAAGTTGAGTATAAGCTTGAGGTTAAGATGAAACGAATCGTGCTATTTTTAATCACCAACCTGGCAGTCATGCTGGTACTGGGGATTGTTCTGTCTATCGTCATGTCTGCGTTAGGTCTGTCTAACCGCAGTTATGGCGGCATGTTACTGATTGCCGGTGTATTCGGTTTTGGTGGTGCTTTTATTTCGTTGTTTATGTCGAAGTGGATCGCGAAAAAATCAACGGGTGCTTATGTCATTGAGCAACCCCGTAATGAAAGCGAACACTGGCTGGTGCAAACCGTTGCCAATCAGGCCAAACAAGTGGGTATTGCGATGCCCGAAGTGGCCATTTACGACAGCCCTGAAATCAACGCCTTTGCAACGGGCCCGAGTAAAAACAACAGTCTGGTGGCGGTCAGTACCGGATTGCTGCACAATATGACTCAGGACGAAGCAGAAGCCGTACTGGCACACGAGGTATCTCACGTTGCCAACGGCGATATGGTCACACTGACGCTGATCCAGGGTGTGGTCAATACCTTTGTCATTTTCATTGCCAAAGTGCTGGCGAATTTGGTGGACGGCTTTCTCAATGGTGACGAAGAAGATAATGGCGTGAGCTGGACGTATATTATTTTCGATATGATTTTCCAGATCCTGTTCGGTATTCTGGCATCCGTCATTGTGGCTTACTTCAGCCGTCAGCGCGAATTTGCGGCCGACAAAGGCGCTGCTGATTTAGTGGGTGCACATAAGATGCGTGCCGCCCTTGAGCGCCTGCGCCATAACCATGAATCGCAACTGGAAGGGTCAATGATGGCCTTTGGTATTGCATCAGGCAAAAGCTTGTCTGAGATGTTCGCCTCTCACCCGCCACTTGAGCAACGTATTCAGGCGCTACGTTGATTCTGAGCTAAAAAGAAAAGGCTTCGCAGTGCGAAGCCTTTTTTGTAGATTAAACTGCAGATTACTTTTCTATCCAGGGCGTAACCGATACAACTTCGCTTAACGTATTAAAGCGTGCCGTGTCGTTTTCCCAGTCATCCGTTACCACAAACTGGCAAACCTGCTTATCGCAGCTAACACCCGGTGCTGACAAGTTAGGCTCACTGGCAAAGGTTACCTTGACGCCCTTTTGCTGTGGCAGTAAAAAGCCCATGAGCTTGCTGACAAAAAAGCCAGATAAGTCGGACAACAACTCATCAAATTCGTGGTGCAGCTGATACAAGCGTTGCTTGGTCAGATGTGTATTTGTGAAATACGCAGACTCAATTTGAAACTTGATCTGACAGTCGTGCTGCGGATTTTTTGGCTGTGCGACTATCACTGCCTTGTCTTTGTCGAGCTTCTCACTAAATGGCAGCAACAGCTGCGCCTGCTGAGTATAATTAAGCGGCTGCTCGGTGTTTTCTGTGACAATTTTACCTGACTGGATCTGACACGGTGCCAGTGAGGCAATGTCTACCAGGTAAAAATTAACCCGGGCAAACTCAAACTCGCCCTTTTCTACCACCTTGAGGCGGTCATAAAAGCCATCATACGAAACCACAAACTCTTCTTGCGCCTGCACGCTACTTGCAGCCCCAGCCAGCCCCAGTAAAAGTGCCAACATCCTATTCTTCATCAAAATAAGCCTTGTTATGTCTGATCATATCGTTAAGTTCTTCAATATAATGCACGCCACGCTCCGAGTATGACAAGAGTCCTGCGGTCAATGCCGTGGCTTCAATCGGCTTTTTCTGCGCGCGCAGCTCAGCACGCGTGGCCCTGAGGTCTTTATAGGCATCATGGGTATTGATGTTTCTAAAATACGACTTAACCGATGCCCGAACCGACTGAAAGGCAGCCACTTCGTGAGCCGCTTCATCGTCACGGCGTTTTGGGATCATCCCGCAGCCCTTTCGATAACACCACTGACCAAAAAAGTTCAACCCGATCCGTGCAAACCGGGATGTGCCCCAGGCCGATTCATTGGCTGCCTGCATCAGCGCCAGCTCTTTGGGGATGATGTCTACCCTGCGCAGCGCCCGCTTGAGATTCTCAACAGAGATGGTCTCGTCCTCTATTTTGTAGAGTTTGAACACCTGTTCGATTCTTTGCTGCTGAATGTCGCTCAGAGGCTCTTCAAACTGCAGCATCATCAGTGCAATTTCAATGCTGGCACGTTGCTGCAAGATCAGCTCGTTCTCCGCTTCAACGTGTGGCTTGATGAAATCAAAGAAACGTTTTTTCTTGGTGGCAATATCGCGAATTTTGCCAAACTCCGGCAACTTTACCTTGTGCAGTGGCTTTTCCACTTCTTTAACCTGAGGTTTCGTCACGGTCACTTCCGGTTCGGGCGCAGGTTCAGTCGGGGCTGGGGGTTTGACGATAAATGGATACAGAATCGCGAATATTGAAATCGCGACAATAATAACTTTAACTAGTAAACGCATGATTCTCCTCACACTAGTACCAACTACCAATTCAAAGTGCTGAAAACACCCGAAAAATGGCGTGACTTCGCAGGTTTTCTGAAGATCCCTAACAGAATAACCCTGCTGTACTTTGCTCTTTCATTTTCAAATTAGCGGACAATGATACCAAAATTTACCACTGAACGCGAATTTCCGCATTCTATCGTAGCTGCCCCTGGCTGAACATCAAAAAATCACCTAGCGCTTTGATTAGTTTTTCTTTTTCCCGGCACGCTCAGTAGATATACTGAACACAGTAACGTGTTTAATGAAGGACACCTATGAGCCAGTCTCCATGGCAGCAAAGACAGCTGGACCAGAAAAAACATCGCCCCAATGACAACCGCTCACCCTGGCAGATTGACCGCTCCCGGATCATTCATGCGGCAGCATTCAGGCGCCTGCAGTCAAAAACCCAAATTATGAGCATCGGCGTCAATGATTTTTACCGAACGCGTCTCACCCATTCGCTGGAAGTCTCTCAGATTGGCACTGGGCTATTACGCCATCTCAGAACCCAGCATCCGGATTTTACCTGGTTTCCCTCCTCCAGCCTGATGGAAACCATCTGCCTGGCGCACGATATAGGTCACCCGCCCTTTGGTCATGGCGGAGAAATCGCCCTCAACTATTTGCTGCGCGATCATGGCGGCTTTGAGGGCAACGCACAAACGCTACGGATCGTTACCAAACTGGAACCTTATTCCAAAGGGTACGGGATGAATCTGACTCGCCGCACTTTACTTGGCTTTATTAAGTATCCGGCTTTCATTGATGAGTTATGGCTCTGCCACCCGCAACCCGACCCAAACCAGCGTTTTATCTATGCTCAGCAATGGCTGCCCGCCAAAGGCGTCTATCAATGTGACAAAGACGTACTGGACTGGATCCTGCAACCGTTCAGCACAGCAGATCGGGCGCTGCTGCAAAGCCATACACCCGTGAATGAGTATAAAGCCAAGACCCGCTTTAAATCGCTAGACAGTGCCATAATGGAATATGCCGACGATTTTGCCTATGCAGTACACGACTTAGAAGACGCCATTGCCACTGAAACGTTGAGCGAGCGGGAATGGCAGCGGTACGCCCTGCCAGAATTGCAAAAGATTGATTCCCCCTGGCTGGATAAGCACCTCGACAGTATCAGTGAACGCTTGTTCTCCCATGACGAGTCGCTGCGTAAAGACGTCATTGGCGAGCTGGTGAATCTGTTTATCGTCAACTGTGAGTTGGTTATTCAGGATCCCGCTTTTAGCGATCCGCTGCTGCGCCATACCGTTAAGCTCTCTGCTGAGTTTGAAGCCATTTTAGGTGTGTTAAAGCAGTTTGTTTTTTCAAGGCTTATCCGCGACCCAAAAATGCAGCAAATTGAATTTAGCGGCCAGAATATGCTGATCGACTTATTTGGCGCGTTTCAGAGCGACCCTTTACGCTTACTGCCCCATACCACGCAAGCTCACTATGCGCAGGCAACAAATGAGACCGAGCAAATGCGGGTACTGGCAGATTACTTGTCAGGCATGACAGATGAATATGCTCGTCGCTGTTATCAGCGCCTGTTTGGCAACAGTCCAATGCAAGCTCCGGTGAAAAGCGGCCCGCATATGTGAGCCGTTTCTGTTGTCCATCGCAGTGCAATGACCCCTGACAGCAAAATGTGCCTAGTCTGAAAGTTTGGCTACTGGGGTCCCTCCTACATCCATCTGCGTTACCGGCATACTTTGGCGCAGCGCAACTGTATTTGCCGCTGTATTACCTAAGAACACGGTCTGAGCTCCTTTTGTAAAACTATCGTTGTGAATACACTGAGGCCGGATTGCCAATGCACTGCCATTGTTAGGTACTTCAAATACAGTAAAGTGGAACTGCTCCGTGGTTACTGTACGGTAGTACCCATCCTCCTGAGTATTATCAAGTCGGCGCCCAAGTAATATTCTGGATACAGTCGGCTCTTTGAACGCGGGGTCAGTGCCTGTTGCTGGCAACCAAATATGTGGAAAAGGGTGATGTTCCACAAACAATCCACCCCCTTTATTTGGGCTAAATTCATATTCCGTGACGTGTGACATTTGCTTGCTCCTTAACTTGATTTGCTCTGCGTATGTAGGCGCTTGATTGCCCCCTTTGGTCAGTAGAGTCTAAAAATGCCGCTTTTGCCATTACGGTTGATTACCTGAAAGTGAATTGAGACAGGGATGCACCTTTGCTTTCGGTTCTTTTTTGATAAAGATGCCTAGAATATGAGGAATACAGTACCGGAAGCTTGGACTTTGGTATGGTTGGTGATTACTGTGGTGGTACTGGCGTTTATTGTTGGTTTGTAGATCATGAAGATATACAGATACTTCAACCCGTTCGAACAGGCTGATCAAGACAGTATTGACCTTGCCCAGCTGACTTAAAATCGAGACGGATTTTTCACACTATTTTTATCAGGCTACTGAGCGGTCTGCAGGGTTTTATCTTGTATATCAAGCCGGCTCACATTGACCGGCTTGATATATTGCCAAAGTGCTTAGACGATTATAAACCGAACACCACTTTTTCACTTTTCAGCATTCTGCTGCTCAGGTAAGTAAACAGCGCAAACAATGCCAGCGTTAGCCCTGAAGCCAGCCCCAGTGGTGCAAGCGGTAAGGCATTGCCCTTGATCAACTCTATCATCGCGTATTGCTGAGCAGCGATCGGCAGCCACTGGATGGTCTCTGTGGCGATATCATAGCTGGTCATCATACTCAGACCGACGGGCACCATCAGCACCATAGTGACGTAAGACTGCGCCTCTTTAAACGACTTAGCCATAAAAGAAACAAAAATCAGCATACTGGCCGACATCAGCGCAATGGGGATCCCGATGAGCAGGCTGACTAAAATAAAACGCAGATCCAGGGTGATGCTAAAACCCAGTTGCTCCCAGGCCACCATGGCATAGGCAAACTTTGACACCACCAGTACCAATGCCAGTCCCAGAATCGAGAAAGCGGCAATCGCAGCGACCTTGGCTAGCACAATCTGCACACTACTGATAGGGTGGCTAAGCAGCAGCGCCAATGAATTACGCTCACGCTCACCGGCACTGGTGTCTATGCCCAGGTTCATGGCTGAATAAAAAATCGCTATGATGATAGACAAAGTGACGATACCAAGAAATAACCCGCCCTTTGCATCGGGCGTGGCCTGATCCTGCGTCTGTACATCCAAAGCACGCATCAGGCCGGGATCGATACCGCGCGCTACCAGCCGCAGCCCGGCCACTTCGCTGTTGTATCTGAGCAACGCCGTTTCCAGTCGACGGACCGACTTGATCAACTTGCTGTCAGACTTATCTGCCACTATCACCACAGTGGCGCTGCGGCCTGTTGCCATATCCTGTTGAAAAGCGGCGTCTATTTCGAGCTGGATCGACTTAGCTTCGGCATCATCGCTGTGGCTTATATCGACGCTGTCCAGATACTGCACCAGATTTGGCGCGCGCTCGGCACCTGAAATGGTGATTTTCAGCGCCTCTGGCGACGCCATTTGCTGCAAAAGCACCGAAAACAGCAAGCACATCACAATGGGCGCACCAAAGGCATAATACAGTCCGGCCATCACCGAGCGCTTATCACGATATGCATCCAGCAGCTCTTTTTTAAACAAGATAGTAATTTGCTTCATCATGCTGCTATCCCCTCGTCGCTGCCGATCAGCGCGATAAACGCTTCTTCCAGGCTTGCTTTACCCGTTTGCTCACATAATTGCTGCGGTGTGCCCTGCGCAACCACTTTACCTTTAGCCATCACCACAACGTGGTCGCACAATGCGGCTACTTCCTGCATTACATGACTGGAGAATAACACGCAGTGCCCCTGCGCTTTGAGCATCAGTAATAATTCGCGTAATACGCGGGTACTCATGACATCCAGGCCGCGGGTTGGTTCATCAAGAATGATGTTGCGCGGCTGGTGAACAATGGCCTGAGCCAGTGCGGTTTTCATCCGCTGCCCCTGAGAAAAACCCTGACAGCGACGGTCTGCAATGTCCGCCATTTTCAGCTGCTCAATGACTTTGTCTGTGGCTGTCTGAGCTTGCGAATTGGCCATGCCACTTAGCTGCGCATAAAACTGAATATACTCTCTGGGCGTCAACCGCTCATACAGGCCACAGGGGTCGGGAAATAACCCCAGCTGCTGCTTGGCTGCCATGGGATCTTCGTGCACCTTAACCCCATCAATTTCAGCATAGCCCTGATCGGCCTGTAACAATCCAAATACCGTTCTCAGGCACGTTGTTTTACCTGCGCCATTGGGGCCAAGTAGCCCGGTGATTTGGCCGTTTTCGGCACTGAAGCTCAGTCCGTCCAGCGCATTTACCGATGCGATTTGTTTTTTAAGATTATGTACTTTGATCATGTTATGGCTCCTGGCTTGCCACTGCGGGGCCATTGGGGTTCATAAAATAGCGTCTGACAGCGGTTTTCTCCAAACAGCCGGCATCAAGTTCTTTAGGCTCCGTGTGGTTTATAAACTCAGCAACCAGTTTGTCGGCGCAGCTTTGCGCAGCCACACCATGGGTTGCTTGTTCAGCAACTAAGTGCCGTGCATTTTTCATTTTGACCATAGCCAGCTCGGCCCAGCCTGGCGGCGTCGCGGGGTCGAGTCCACCTGATAGCAACAGGGTTGGAATATCTGTGCTGAGCGGCTGATAAAAATCTTTTCCGACGGCTTCAACCTGCCAGACAGGGCAGCTGGCATCGAGGGATTCAATCATCATGCGGCCAAAGTAACTCGCTGAAAAACGCGCTCTTGCTTGCTCCGTTAATAGTGGCCAGTCCTCAGCGCAGACAATCGCACTGTGCATACCCATCGCCAGCGAGCCAAACCCGGAATCACTGCCCATCAACCCGACCAGAGGTAAATAATTACCTTTTGCCGCCTCGCTGATGGCCAGCGGCACCAAGGCGCGGGAGGTATGGCTGTAAAGCGCCATACGGATGGCTGAGCGTACTTTGCTCTGCGTGAGTACCAGTGGGATAGTGTTGTGGGTTCTCGGATGTGGTACCTGAACGCTGGCAGGTTGCGCCTCAAGCTGGGTTAACAGCATTTGATATTGCTGTTCCAGCTGCGGATACTGACCGCGGCAATTCGCTTTATTGGCACAGTCGCTAAAAATGGCCTGCAATGAATCATCAATGGCGTCGCCAATAGCAACTAAGCTTTGCTGCATCGGCACGACCCCATCCAGTGTGGCACTGGCCACAGCTTGTGGGTAGCGACGCATATACTCCTGGGCAATACGTGTGCCATAGGAAGCACCAAACAGATGTAACTTCTGGTAACCCAGCGCCTTGCGGACCGCTTCAAAATCGCTGGCGGCGGCAACGGTGGTAAAGTGACTCAAGTCGGTATTGAGTTTGCTTTTACACTTTTGGGTTTCTTCCCGGCTGTATTCAAAAATGGGCAGCGCATCGTCATTAAAAGCAAACTGCGCCTCAAGAGGATCCATATCACACTGCAACAGAGTGGACTTTCCGGTACCGCGCTGATCCACCAAAATAATATCCCGTTCTTCTCGGGCATAGCGCAACACCCGTGCAAACACGGCAGCAACTTCAATAGCCGACTGCCCGGGGCCGCCGGCAAATGCCATAATAGCCTCAGTTGGGTGCACCAGCTTAATCGCTGGGATCACCGCAAAGTGTATGCTGATTTTTTCGCTATTGTTTGCCGATAAGGGCTGCTCAACACTGCCGCACATCAGCCTGTCCGCCAACCCCTTGGTATAGCAAGGCGTCAGACCGGCTGTGTCTGGACTGGCAGCATAACTCCCTGCGCTACTGAGCAGGCCCAAAGCAATCGCACTTTGCCTGATCTGTGTACGCAAGTGTCCACGTTTTTTTATCATTGTATCGTCCTTTTTTACGCCACTGCGGGCATTGGATACGTTATTTGGCCCAAGTATATCATTGTTAGAAAAGCAGTTCCCCTAATCAAAAACATTCGATTAATCCCCTAATCACATTCACTTATCTTTAAGAGTGATTTATTTCGTTGTTCTTTTTTTGTGTTTTAGTTTAAAAATTCACTGTGACGAAACGTTACACTAAACACAAAAGGAAACATCAATGAAACTATTTTCAGCCCTGGCGAGCTGCGTTTTAGCCGCTACTTTAACTTCAACTTCAGTCGTTGCTGACGATACGCAACTACAAAGTGCACCAGCCAGCTTAGTTGCTGAGCTGACACAAATGTGTGTTGAATGGGCTCAGGATGACGAAGTGGCAGCCGATGCGCTACGTCAATACGTTTTGCAGTGTGTTAACGAGGAGCTCTCTGCCGGCGGCTACGTGGCCGTGACAGAAGTAGACATCTGATCTCTAAGATCGAAAAAGGCCAGCATTGCTGGCCTTTTTGTTATCGGTTACACACTAACCGAAAGCGTACTTAAGATTTTGCGCTTTTGCGCTTTTTCTCTTCCTCAACCCACTTGCCGTTGACATAGGTCGCTTTCCAGCCTGTGGCTTTCCCTTCAACTTCTGTCATCACGTATTGTGACTTAGTTTTACGCGAATATCTGACAACAGCCAGATTGCCATCGCCATCCTGCTCAGGCGCATCCGCCAGATAATAAAACTTAGGCGAGATACGATCTCTGAAGCGCTTAAGCTCGGCCACTTTTGGCGCACGCGTTTCCCGCGATTTCGGGAAAGTATGTGCCGCCAGGAAAATACCCGATGCACCATCACGCAGCACAAAATAGGCTTCTGATTTCTCACACGGTAATTCTGGCAAGTGTACCGGATCTTCTTTTGGTGGCGCAGGCTCACCGCTTTTCAGCAGTTTACGCGTGTTTTTACAGTCTTCACTGGTACAATCGAAGTACTTACCGAAGCGGCCAGACTTAAGCTGCATATCTGAGCCACATTTGTCACACTCAATCACCGGGCCGTCGTAACCCTTGATCTTGAAGCTGCCTTCCTCAATCACATAGCCACTACAACCCGGGTTGTTACCACAAACGTGCAGCTTACGCTTTTCGTCTATCAGATAAGAGTCCATCGCGGTTTCACACTTTGGACAACGCTTCATCTGTCTCAGACTTTCGGTCTCCGCGTCTTCCACATCGGCATCAACCGCTTCATCGCCCGAGATCAGGTTCATGGTGGTCGTACAGCGCTCTTTTGGCGGTAAGTTGTAGCCCGTACAGCCCAGGAATACCCCGGTAGACGCGGTGCGGATCCCCATCTTACGACCACAGGTTGGACAGTCTATGTCAGTCTCAACCATGACATTCTGACGCATGCCACCTTCAGCTTCCTCTTTACCTGCCAGTTCCAGCTGACTCGAGAAGTCGGCATAAAACTTATCCAGTACCTGCGTCCAGACACGATCGCCCTCAGCAATTTCATCCAGACGATTTTCCATTTTGGCAGTAAAGTCAAAGTCCATCAGTTCGTCGAAGTTTTCGATCAAACGGTCGGTGACAATTTCGCCCATTTTTTCGGCGTAGAAACGGCGGTTTTCAACTCGCACATAGCCACGGTCCTGAATGGTCGAAATGATAGACGCATAAGTTGACGGTCGGCCAATGCCGCGCTTTTCAAGCTCTTTAACCAAACTTGCTTCGCTGAAACGTGCCGGTGGCTTAGTAAAGTGCTGCTTTGGATCCAGCGCCTGCAACTGCACGGTATCACCCACGGCAACCGCTGGCAGTGCCTGCTCTTCTTCATTTTTCTTACGTACCGCTGGCTGCACACGTGTCCAACCATCAAAACGCAATACACGACCGCGTGCTTTTAGCGTGTAATCGCCCGCACCGACTGTGATATTGGTCAGGTCGTATTCTGCCGGTGTCATCTGACAGGCAACAAACTGACGCCAGATCAGCTCATAGAGCTTCTTGGCATCGGCGTCTACGCCTTCTACATGGCCAGACAAAATATTTACGTCTGAAGGACGAATCGCTTCGTGCGCTTCCTGAGCGTTATCTTTTGCGCTGTATTTTATCGGTGCACCTGGCAGGTACTTATCGCCAAAGTTGTCCTGAATATAGCCACGTGCCATTTCAACCGCATCATTTGATAAGTTGGTAGAGTCGGTACGCATATAGGTAATATAACCGGCTTCATATAGACGTTGTGCCAGCATCATGGTCTTCTTAACACCATACCCTAGGCGGGTACTGGCGGCCTGCTGCATAGTCGAAGTAATAAAAGGCGCACTGGGGCGGCTTTTACTTGGTTTTTCTTCAACCTTAACAACCTGGTACTGTGCTTTTTGCAGTTCACTGACCGCTTTATTAGCCTGTGCTTCGTTCAGCGGCTTAAAAGCTTCACCCTGATATTTAGTCACGGCAAAACGAACGTCCTGATCAGCTAACGCTGTATCTGCATGAATATCCCAAAACTCTTCCGGGATAAATGCTTTAATCTCACGCTCACGCTCAACCAGTAAGCGCACTGCTACTGATTGTACACGGCCCGCAGACAAGCCACGTGCCACTTTTTGCCACAACAAAGGTGACACCATAAAGCCGACCACTCGGTCCAAAAAGCGACGTGCCTGCTGCGCGTACACCATGTCGGTGTTTAGCTGGCCCGGTGCTTCAAACGCCTGAGTAATGGCATTTTTGGTGATTTCGTTAAATACTACACGTTTGTATTTGCTTGCATCGGCACCAATCACTTCTTCTAAGTGCCATGCGATGGCCTCTCCCTCTCTATCCAAATCGGTTGCGAGATAGATGGTGTCGGCATTTTCTGCGAGCTTAGCCAGCTCCTGAACCACTTTTTCTTTACCGGGCAGCACTTCATAGTGCGGCTCCCAGCCTTTTTCCGGGTCTATCCCCATGCGGGCAACCAGGTTCGCGTAATCTTTCTTTTTTCTGTACTCAGCTTTTTCCTCAGGTGACATCTTTCTCACTTCAGCAGGAGATTTAGTTGCCAGGCCTTTGGTTTTGCCTGCGCCAGAGGTAGGAAGATCACGGATATGACCGACACTGGATTTCACAATGTAGTCTTTACCCAGGTACTTATTGATAGTTTTTGCCTTTGCGGGAGACTCTACGATTACTAGCGATTTGCCCATAGCTGCCTATTTGACTTCTGTCTGGTTGTTGCCCTTCATTGGGCGCGATTAAATATAGGTATATCCACAAATACCTATTGTTACAAGCTTTTCATTCGATCTTTTCGCCAAGCAGTGATTTTATGAACAATTGCTGCTGTTAATTTACCCAGGCGTATAGATTGCTTGATGGAAAGGGCGAATATAGCGGATATAAAAGGAATTTCAAGGGGTAAAGGTAAAGAGGGTAATTTAGGACGAATTTAAACGAGCTAGTCTGGACGAATTTTGGTGCCATCGAATAAAGGCCAGAGTTCCCTCTGGCCTGTCCAAATTAGGTCAAGTTAACCTGCATCTTCAACGGACACCGTATAGACTACGATTGAGCTGTCACCCCCCTCAAAAGCACTTGGGACAGTAAACTGAACAGTTAGATTGCCAATCGCCAGACTATTTGCTGCTTGCTCTCTTGATATTGTAACCGTCGCACTCTGGACGCCATCATTTGATGCTCTGGATACAGTACCCTGTAACCCACTGACCGTGGCGACGCCATTATCCGTTGTGATTTGAACTTCTGTTCCTTCTGGTAACGAATTGCCATAAAGATCTGAGTAATACACAACGAATGTAACATTATCGGTCGCAGGCAAAGTAGCATCTGTTAAATCGATACCGCTAAAATCACAGTAATTACTATTGTCTGACTCTTCCAGGCCCAATACACCACGTCGTGCAATATCAAAACCTCTGATATCTACCTTGCTCACACATGTATTGTCTTGATAAGCCAACCCAGAGACAAACTGAGGACAGTTAGTGCCATCCAAACTTAGGTTACCATCAACGCCAACAACGGGTGTGCCAATGTTTAGCGCACAAGCAGTGCCCAGGAACTGGGGTCCGCCGGCCACCGCATCAGTGTTATTGAACTGTAAGCAGTTTCTATTATCGAGATCCAAGTTACCATCAGTATTTAGCAGTGGCGCACCTTGATATAGAGGGCACTCAGCACCGGTTTCATATTGCACAGTGATATTATTTTTGAGGACTGCGAAACGAATATAGGGCGTACTGCCTGAGGCTATAATTTCGAACTGTTTACGAACCTCAATGAGATCTCTGGAACAATAAGGACCGCCTTCAGCATTCATGGCTTCTTCGGAACACAGCAACCCATTATAGATGCCATCTCCATTATCATAGATACCATTGTTGTTGCTATCATTAAAGGTTTCGTTATGGCCACCGCGCGTGCCGTTAGGCTCACACACACCACTACCATCGCAGACTACGGGTTCACCACAATTATTGCCATCAACATCACATAGAAACTTACCGTCTTCGTTGTGATCGACAAACGCTTCGGGCAAGTCGAAAGACGTATAAAATTCTCCCTGATCGAACCGGCCATTACGACGTTCAACGGTCACATTACCGTCACCGTCAACTGTACTGGGTCGGTCTATAAACGTCTCCTGCCCTTTCGCCGTTACCAGAACAGAAATTCGTCCTCCCCGGATTAAGATATCCCCATCCCGATTTACCTCTGGCCAGGCGCTACAAGGTGCAGGTGCCCCGAAATAATTATCACACACTTTATCCAGGGTGTTGCCCCACTTGGGGTCGGTAAATGGCATTTCACCCTGGCCGCGCCACTGCACGGTACAGCGACCGTCTACCGCTAAACACTCGTAGGTATTTGTGCCACCCTGACCATCAATACTTCCCACGATGCCCGCCTCAACTTGTACGTTTGCAACAATATTGTCACCCGTTAGCTGATTGAATTGGTCACCAAAAAATATACTAATGTCATTCGTGAACCCTATCGTGTCCATGGCATTCATATAATAAGTCGCGGCACCTGCATCAAAACTGTTTTGATCTGGCACACCAGATGACAACACAATCCCAGATGACACAGCATTAATTTGCTTGTCCGCCGCCAACAATTGCAGGGTTTTACCACTCGGACAACGCACATCGTTAGGCTCTGCGTTACAAATATCAATACGCGATTGCCAACAGGTGTAGTCTTGATCAGCCGGCAAGCTCGCCAGATCCTCATCTGAGATATAACAGGCTTCAACAATAATATCACCGGGCACTATACCCGAGCGGATTGTTGTCTGAGCAATACCTTCATTATCCGTGCTGCCAGTATAGGCAGTTAACAAGGCATCGCCCGTTAAATCTGAGAGTTTAAAATCGATCCGCTTTTGATTAAGGGGGCGGTTATCACTGTCGATCAACTTAAATCTGACGGTTGACGTAGTCGGCACACCGCCAATACCGGGCGGCAAACCGATAAAGCCCTCGCTGGCATCCAAAAATTGAATCGCCTGCGCTGAAGCTTCAGACACAGTGAAAGAGAGATTTGCAGGTTGATTCACGCCACCACCTGAGACCACAGTTGCAGTCACTGTATCCAGCCCTCTACAGCCGTTAGCACTGTATGTGGTACCTGCACGCCCTTCACTAGAACTTACCGTTTTATCAATTGTTGCAAGCCCTTCGTCAACACACCCAGATGTGAACTCAACATCTATAGGCTGCGTATAACGCGCCGATTTGAGTTCGTCAACGTAGATATCGGCGAATATCACCATACTACCGCCAGCATTCAATGGGTTATCCACAGAAGCCGATGCAGAAAGCTCGACAAACAAGCTTTGCAACCCGACCGAAAAGTTCACGTTGCCCTGCTCGCCTTCATACTCAGCGCTGATTGTGCCAGCGCCGCCAGAGTCACCCGGTTGGAATTTAAGTAACGCAATCCCAAAATTGTCGGTCAGTACACGGCCCGAGGCAGGCAGCACCTGGCCAATATCAGACGTCACAGTAATTATCTTATTAGGGACATTTGCATTGTCTTTATTAGTAACCTTAATAAAGACATCGGGCGTGTCTGTTGATTCAAGCTGATTGGTTTCTTCACACCCATTGGTCACAGGATCTGGCACAAGCTCAATTTCGTCCCTTTGAGCGTCCCAGCCAGTATTACAACTCTCAAGTACCCTGATATTGAATCTATAATCACCGTCGTCGTCCTCAACGCCATCAGAGTGGAACAGTAAGCTGCCACTTTCAAACACTTCACCGGCATCTGAGGTGTACTTGGCTCTGACCAGTCCAATGCTTTTTACACTCGTGGGGTTAAGGTCGATTGTCGCTATGCCATCGGCATCAGTTTGTGCCCGACCATCAACAGGACTCAAGGTTGCGACACTATCAGTCGTAAACTCCACTAACACCCCCACAAGCGGGTCATCATCTTTTAAGACTTTTGCTTTGACTACCCCTTTGGTGTTCTCACCCAGGGGGTTGGTACTCGAAATATCCCCCCCCTGGCCATCCTTCAGACTAATAATTTCAATCGTAATACCGCGTTCAACGGCAATAATACCGGCCGAATAAAAGCGGCCAGAAGCCGGCGAAAATGTTGGAACTTCTGGCAGCGATACGTTAAACGTACCTAATCCCCCCTGGGCTGTGGCTTTTATATCGAACGTCACCGAACCATCGGAATTGGTTTCAGCTTTGCCGTTACCACCATCAAATTCGGCCAAGGTCAAGTCATCAATTGAAACGACTTCCTTCGCCAACGCCACACCATTTTGCGTCAGTAAAACATTGATGGTGGCGCCGCTGGTCGCATTAAGCGGGTTCTGTTCAGTAATTGGGTTGTTGCTGCCGTCAAGCACTGTGATATTCATCTGAATACCGCCATCACCGGTACCTACATAGTTAGCAACGGTTCTTGCGACTTCTGCGCCATCAGCCGTATAGGTTGCGGTAAAGGCATCAAGTTGTTGATCAATCGTCGCTGTTTCTGTCGCGAAAATCTGAATCTCTGCGAGACCATTGGCATTGGTTCTGACTGACTCAGTGGGTTTTGCAAAACGCGCACTGGCTTCAACCGATACGGCGACTTGCGCATTGGTAACCGGTTGCTCATTTAAGGTCAGCTGAATTTTAGCCGTCAACGGGTTGGCCAGGGAGAGCTCGCTTGACGCTTGTTCAGTGGCGTCAACCAGCTGCACGCTCAACTCGTAGATTTCTTTGTCGTAAAACGGGTTACCTGCCGACTCAAAACCAATACGTGCACTGATATCTTCGTTGTATTTAACCTGTACATAACCTGCCCCAACTTTGTCTGTGGCGGCAATGATCAGGCGCGCAGCCCCGTTTGCGTCTGTTTGCACATTTGAGTTGCCATTGGTAACCAATAGGTCTTCACTGTCTACTTCTTTTGAGAACTCGAGTACCTGCCCTGATAGCGGCGTACCGTTGTCAGTCAAAATTGCGGTCACAGTCGCAACTTCTGCACCAGAAATAGGGTTGCTGGCATCAATGGGCTGGCCATCCGACCCGGTAATGCTCATTGCGATTTGGATACCACCGTCGCCGGTCGCGGCATACGGAACCGAACCACTCACAGTACTCTCACCCACATCAGCGGTAGCCGAAATAGTACCTGCGCCGGCTAAGCGATTGGCGATAATCGTGACTTTCGCTTCACCGTTGCTGTCGGTCAGTTGTGAACTAACCGAAGCAAAATCAGAGAATTCGTCATTGCTAAATTTAACCAGGTTATTGGCAACTGGTGCGCCATCATTGGTAAGTTTTGCCGTGATCGTAATGGGGTTGCTGATACTAAGACTGCCACCACTGTCGGAACTGGTACTCAATACCAGGTCATAATCGGTCGTTGTACCGTCACCTCCCGAGGTGTCTTTTTCAATCGAACCACCGCCACCACAGGCGATCATCAGCAAGCTGAGCAAAGTAATACTAAACCAGCGCATCAGAGACATTTTCGATTCTCCCTTGCAATCTAATAATTTTGAGTTATTTTCACCATGTTAACCCAATTGTGGATCTAAAATCACAACTTTTTGATGGCCGTCATCGATTTTTTCTGTTCATCTTCAACTATCCTGTTAGGCTATAGCGATTTTGTAAAATATAAGCGTTAGGACGATGTCAAAGGCTATGTCACACAACAAAAAAATGAGCCTAACAACCCGTATCATGCTGGGCATGGTATTAGGTGTTATTCTGGGTCTGTTAATACAAACCATACTGGGCGATAAGCCCGAAGTTGCCATCCCGCTGGGCCTGTTCGATTTACCTGTTAAGGGCTTTTTTGTCGATGGGTTATTCCATATCGGCGGCCAGATCTTTATTGCCAGCTTGAAGATGCTGGTTGTGCCTTTGGTCTTTATTTCTTTAGTGGTCGGTACCTGTAGCCTGAGCGATCCCAAAAAGCTGGGCCGCCTGGGTGGTAAATCCATCTTACTTTATTTATCGACTACAGCCATCGCTATCACTGTTGCTATTTCACTGGCATTGCTGATTAGCCCGGGCGGTGGCGTAGCTATTCCAACCACGGCCACATTTGACGCACAGCAAGCCCCAACACTTGCACAAGTCATCATCGGCATGTTCCCGACTAACCCAATCAACGCAATGGCCAGTGGCAAAATGCTGCAAGTGATTGTTTTCGCCTTGTTGTTCGGTATTGCCATGGCGCTGAGTGGTGACGCGGGTAAACGCTGTGCCAAGGTGTTCGAAGATTTAAACACTGTGGTACTGAAGCTGGTGACCCTGCTGATGAACCTGGCGCCATACGGTGTGTTCTGTTTGATGGCCAAGTTGTTCACTACCATCGAAATGGACCTGATTGTTGAGTTAGGCAAATACTTCCTGGTGGTGGTTGCTGCTCTGCTGATCCATGCCTTTGTTAATTACAGCATTATGCTCAAAGTTCTGACCGGACTGAGCCCGCTCACTTTCTTGGCCAAAATGAAAGATGCCTGTATGTTTGCATTTAGCACCTCAAGCTCAAGTGCAACAATGCCGGTTACGTTAGAAACAGCGACGAAAAAACTGGGTGCACATAACTCTGTAGCATCTTTCACTGTGCCGCTGGGTGCGACCATCAATATGGATGGCACCGCCATTATGCAAGGTGTTGCAACCGTGTTTATCGCCCAGGTCTTCGCCGTAGATTTAACCCTGAGTGACTATCTGATGGTAATTCTGACTGCCACTTTGGCCTCTGTTGGTACGGCTGGCGTACCAGGCGTGGGCCTGATTATGCTGGCCATGGTACTTAATCAGGTTGGCCTGCCGGTAGAAGGTATTGCCATTATCATGGGCGTTGACCGACTACTCGATATGACCCGTACTGCGGTGAATGTGACCGGCGACTGTATGGTCACCTGTGTGGTCGCTAAATCTGAAGGCGAGCTGGATATTGATGTGTTTAACGACGCAGACGCTGCCAAAGATCTGGAAGAAAACATGGATTTGGAAAAGCTGTCTAAAAAAGCTTAACTGAACGCATAAACAAAAAAGGCAGGTCGCCTAAGCGCCCTGCCTTTTTTAATGCCCGTTTAAGGGATTATTTTTTATCGTGAATTGCATCCAGACGAGCCAGCAAACTGGAAGTATCGAAGCGACCGCCCCCAAGCGCCTGAACATCCGCATAATACTGGTCAACCATAGCGGTCAGTGACAATGAAGATCCATTGCTGCGCGCTTCGTCCAGTGCAATGCCCAAGTCCTTACGCATCCAGTCAACGGCAAAACCAAAATCATATTCGCCAGCAAGCATGGTTTTATAGCGGTTTTCCATCTGCCAGGAGCCTGCAGCCCCTTTGGCAATGGTCTCTACCACTTTTTCACCATCCAGTCCTGCTTGTTTCGCAAAGTGCAGCCCTTCTGCCAGACCCTGCACCACACCTGCGATACAGATTTGATTGACCATTTTACACAACTGGCCAGCACCTACTTCACCCAACAGTTGGCTAAAGCGGCTGAATGCCGCCATAACAGGCTGCACACGCTCAAAGACTTCAGGCTCGCCGCCCACCATAACCGTCAGTACGCCATTTTCTGCCCCAGCCTGACCACCTGATACAGGCGCATCCAGGAATGCTACATTTTGAGCAGCAGCACGCTCGGCCACTTCGCGCGCGACTTTTGCTGACGTGGTCGTATGGTCTATCAGCACAGTACCTGGCTTCATGCCCGCCAAAACCCCTTCCTCGCCATAAACAACAGATCTGAGGTCATCATCATTGCCCACGCACATAAAGACCAATTCTGCTTCTGTTACTGCTTCTTTGGGGGTTGCAGCAAATGCGCCCTGATACTCTTTCGCCCAGCGCTGTGCTTTAGTGGTCGTGCGGTTGTAAACGGTCACCTGATGACCGGCTTGTTGTAAATGACCGGCCATGGGATAGCCCATCACCCCCAATCCGATGAATGCAACTTTGACTGACATAAATTTGTCCTATTTGGCTGTTAAGCTAGAAAGATGGAGTTGTTATACCTGAGCCATCTAAGCATGGCAAATGAAAAATACCAGCTATGAATCAAGTGATTAAAAAGAAAAAACATCAAGGAGCCTGACAGGATGGAGAACATATATCGTTTCAGCGTGAAACTACTTAACGGCGAGACGCTGGCACTCAGATCCTTACAAGGCAGACCGGTGTTGATTGTTAATATTGCCAGCAAGTGCAGTTTTGCCCCTCAACTCAGTGCACTGGAAAAGCTTTATAAGAAGTACCACCCAATGGGACTCGAGATCATTGCTTTTCCTTGTCATCAGTTTGGCCGCAATGAGCCGCTGGAAAACGAAATGCTCAGAGAGTTTTATCAGTCGCATTTCAATTTGAGCTTTCATATCTCGGAAAAAGTCCTGGTGAACGGGCCTGATGCTCACCCACTCTTTAATTACCTCAAGGTAAACACCCGAGGAATAGCGCAAAACCGCGCGATTAAATGGAATTTTACTAAGTTTTTAGTAAACTCAGAGGGCGTATTGTTGTCCCGTTATGCACCCAGGACAAAACCCGAAACCTTAAAATCGATAATAGAGAGTCAAGTGTCCAATGAGAGTCGCCCTATTCAGTTCGCAAAAGTATGAGCTGCCATTTTTTGAGCATGCGCTTACCCAGTTTCCTGATATTGAGTTTGAATTTTTTGAGCAAGCACTGAATGATAAAACCGTCGCACTGGCGCAAGGGTTTGATGCCATCTGCGTGTTTGTGAACGATCAGGTTGATGCCAATGTGCTGAGCGAACTCGCTGAGCTGGGCGTTCAGAGTATCGCGCTGCGCTGTGCAGGCTTTAACAATGTTGATATCGAAGCGGCCCACGCCCTGGGTATTAAAGTCGTACGTGTGCCCGCCTACAGCCCTGAAGCCGTGGCCGAGCATTGTATTGCCCTGATGCTGACACTGAGCCGTAAAACCCATAAAGCCTACAACCGGGTACGAGAAGATAATTTTGATCTCAACGGTTTACTGGGCTTTAACCTGCACAACAAAACCGTCGGTATCATTGGCTGCGGTAAAATCGGCCAGGCCCTGGTGGCCATTCTCAATGGCTTTGGCGCCCACGTGCTGGTGTACGACCCAAATATCGGAGAAGGCTCTTACACCCAGGTTTCTCTGGATATGCTGCTTGAGCAAAGCGACATTATCACCCTGCACTGCCCACTGATCGAAGCCACCCACCATCTGATAGACGACACGGCTTTTGACAAAATGAAGCAAGGCGTAATGCTGATCAACACCAGCCGAGGTGCGCTGGTAGACAGCAAAGCCTGTATCCGCGCGCTAAAATCCAGAAAGCTCGGCTATCTTGGCCTGGACGTATATGAACAGGAGTCTGAACTGTTCTTTAAAAACCGCAGCGATGAAGTCATTCAGGACGATGTCTTTATGCGCCTGGCAAGCTTCCAGAATGTGCTTATCACAGGGCATCAGGGCTTTTTCACCAAAGAAGCCTTAACCGAAATCGCCCACACCACAGTGACTAACCTCAACGCCATTCGCACGGGACAAGCGCTGGAAAATCAGGTTTGATTATTTGATTCTTCACCACACCAGCTCTTCTGCGCAGTTAAATAGAGTTGGTGTGGTGATATAAAACAGCGTTACGTTAGCGCCGTTTTGTCAGCCTCATTGAACCAGTCCAGGTGATTTTGTCTGAACAACTCCAAACCCCTTTGCCTTATTCGCTCTACCCAGTCTTCGGCAACCATTGCACCTACCTCATAATCATGTACCGCGACCTGCTCAAGGATCCGGTGCTCGTTGTCTATGGTAGTTGGCATAAGTGCCGCATCATCAGTATTGACGCAAACTGCTACCGGGCCTTTTCGTAACCCAAACTGATTAAATTTCCCCCCCTTTTTTAACCAGTTTTTATTCGGTGGATCCCAACGGTAGATAGGGTGCTCTTTGTAATGCTCGAACCGGCCAATAAAGATGTTAGACGTTGGACAGGCTTCGATAACGATACCTAAAGCGGCATAGTGTTCCATCTGCCAATCCTGAATGGCTTCATAGAGCGTCAGTTCTGCCGCAGACACGGAGTCAAAGTACTGGCCATGACTAAAGCCAAAGGTTTGTGCACTTTGCTGAGCAGAACAGTTTACGCTTAACAGCGTACTTCTTCTGTGACCGAATTCAGGGTCTCGGTTTGCAAACAGATATTTCTCCCAAAGCATGATGTGTTTTGTGTGGCCTGTCACTTTTGATTGTGCACCAAAGTCCATAACCCAGCCGCTCAATCTCGGGTCAAACTGTCCAACTTCAGGTAATTTAAGCGCCTCCTGCGTATCTGATTTGAGAATGATGGGGCAATTGCGCCTGAGCAGCCAGGCGTCGTATAAGCGCTTGGGTGGTTGGGCTTCGCCATACAGGAACTCGCTCCAATAGTGGATTTTCTCCTGCAACAGAGGCAACACACCGACCATCTCAGGTACAGACTGAATAACCGACAGGGCCTTTTGATGACACCAGACTAAGTTATCCAAATGCTCACCCACTGACAGGTAGGCCCTGTCTTGCCGACTGGCCCACTTTTTAGGACAAACACCTATGGCCAGTGCATGACCTAATCGGTCGCCCACACCATAATCACAAAATACAACGGCTTCATCTATCGCTCGCATACCAGATAAAAGATGACTAAAGTCCTCGCCAGCATGGACTGTAATAAATGGTTTAGGTAAGCGATTAAACTTCACACCCTGAGTCGGATATTTACTATCACGCAGTACCCGCAGTGCTGGCGCAAAAACTTCCACCGGTAACTGGTTTTCATTTCCAGCCACGTCATAACCACGGATAGCTTTGCGCAGGTCCAGGTATGCAAACTTCGCAAGTCCTGATATTGCCTCACATTCTTGCTCAGAAAAGGTAACCGAATGCGTAAAGTCCTGTAATAGTTCCGTCTGCTGTCTGAGGGCATGACGACGCGCTTCCTGGAGTTTGTCTTCTCGATTGCCCGAACGCGTGAAGTGCAATACAAAGTGCGCATTTTCAGCAAACGAATTCAGATACAACTGCTTTAGCGAGGCAAAAAATGCATCGGGCTTTATTTTTTGATTTATCCCTTTTAATAAAGTGTTGGGTGTTGTCCTGAACTCTCGCATCACCCCCTTATCCAGGTCAGCTTCGAGTGATTCATTCACAATGCCAGTGCCAGGCATATGACTTTCGCCTCGCTGATGTCGAGCGCCAAATCTAGACACCTCAACAAACTGAGATAAACCAACTCCCGACACCAACATATAATTTCGCAAAATATTTGTCAGGCGCGCGAGCAAAAGCAAAGAGCCAGACTCGATGCGTGGCTCCACCAGCAGACCAGTTAAGTACAACAACCAGCGCTTTGCCGAGGGTTGAGACTCACAAGTGGCTTTGGCAATAAACTGCTGCGGCGCTGTCTCTGCTTCGTAACACTTAATCGCATCCAGCGTTTTGTGCTCAAACTTATCGCCCGATGTGGTGTTGTCACGATACTGAATGGTTTTGTCATTGGTAAATACACCATAGGCGAGCGTGTCGCCAATCAGGCAGCACTGGGTGGCAATATCTTGCTTATTTAAGTAGCCACTTTCATACACTGTGTATTCAGGTCTGACAGGCCAGTGAAACTTGTCTTTAATTTCAGCGCCATACAGGCAAAAGCTCAGTAAGCTTGGGCCAAGGTAACCATGCCCACCCAGATGCACGTGATTGTCAGCAAACGACTTACTCATTCGCCTTGGCAGTGCAAATGGACACTGAAATGACTCAATACAATGCGCTAATTCAGACACCGAGAACTCAAAGTTGACGTGCAGATCCGCATAGGCCTGGGCAATGACCCAGCTGCCGTCAAGCAACGACAGTAAAGCTAGCCAGTCACTCAAGCGTTGAGGTTTTACAACAAAACAGTTGCCCTGCCAGTTCAGATACTCGTTTGCCAGTGACGACAACAAAGGCCGTATCGCGGTATTGGTATCGGATAATTGATACAAGCTTATCATTGCCTGTACATCGTCGGTGCGCAGCTTGCGATGCACATAGGGCTGGTAATCCAGGATTGCTTTAGTAAGCAGTCCTTTAGTGTGAGCACGTGACTTTGCCGGCAAGATTTCTGACAACACCAATCTGTCGGAGGATAAAAACGCCGCCAGCACCGCAGTGCTATCAGTGATCTTTATCATCGCCCAGATCCAGCCTTAGAATTGCTTTGACAAGGTTTTGTAATTTTTCGTCTAACTGTTCAAAGTCCTTTGAGAACAAAAAGTCAGGACCAAGCTTCCCAAGATGTTGTTTGACGTTAATAAGCACACTTAACAACTGCTCTTTTGAAATAACCGTAAGATTACGCCCACTAAGCGCAGACTCGAGCGACTCGTATATTTTATCTTCTGATTTGACACGTCCATCAATAATATTTGTTAGCAGCCAGCTTAGTGTACCAAGTACACTCACCCTGCTAATCTCATTGTCAAAATATCTCCCAAATTGCTCTATAGAGTCACTCAGTGGCGTTGACAATATTTTGTTAGTGTCTTTAGCTAGCAGGTTTTCAGCGAGACTTGCGTAGTCGAATAATTTGGAGCTTCTCAGCCGTCCTTTATAGCCGAGTTTCAGTTTTGGCTGAACACTCCCCTCTTTATCAAAAAGACAAAGCGCAAATATTGGGTGAACCGCCACAGCATCATGTAATGCTTTGATCAGTTCAACTTGTGCCACTTTGCTCTTTTGTGAGGCTTTTGCAGTACTGAGCTCCTCGTCAAGTAATTTAAGGTTGCGCTGATAGGCGCGTTCATAGTTGATGATATTTTGCTCTGTGCGAACGGTTTGTGATTTTGCACCGACCAGTACATTCGCATAAACCGCTTCACCTGCGATACCGCATCGGATCAGTGCGTTTAGCACATTGTATTTAAAGCGCAATACCATGTCGGTCAGGTGTTCATCGTTAAAACGATTAACACTATAATTGGCCTTTATCACATTGATTGCGGTGAATGCACTGTTAAAGCAGTAGGACAAAAGGGGAAGCATACGTGCACCTGCAAACTTCTCGAACAGCGCACTATGCTCTGCCCTCCAGTGCTGAATTTCTTCACATAGGATCAGGGCGCTCAGATGGCGCTGACTATTGGATTCATAAACATCCTCATCCATATCCGCCTCTCCCTGCAAAGCAATCTTAGTGTCGGTCAGTGCGGGCAGGCTATAGAAAGGTTTTCTTAACAAAATCTGGTAAACGTCTGACAACAAAGCTGATGCGTCTTTTTCAGTCAGTATAGAGTAAGTCAGCAGCTCGAAAGAGCGGCTGAAAAAAACAAACTTGTAACTATTTCTAAGCTGCGAGTAAAAGCCTGACTCCGTAAAAACATCAAGCAAAACGTCTTCGACGTAACACTGTCCGCTTAACTCCCACCCTTTGCCCGTCGCGGCCTTTATTAACGGCTCACTACTCACTGAAATGACATCGGATTTTTCACGCGCTACATCTTCCGTGACGTACAGTTTTTCAAGCAAAAACTCCAGCGGAGGCATGGCTTTTAAGCTCCTGCGCTCCCCACTCACGGTTGCGCCAAGTGCCGCCTGCAATAAGCTTGCGTTATTAATTTTCTCCCCACCCTGCTTTGCCAGTTCCTTTAACCTGCTTTCTTGCTCTTCCAGCACATGGTACTTTGCCCAGGGGTAAAGATTCGCATCTGTTTGTTGCACCAGATTAAATGCCAGAATTTTGCGTATATCAAAGACCGCTTCGCTGTCGTGCAGTAACGACAGAGCAGACTCGGCAAAGACCAGAGCTTCACCGTTTTTCTTCTGCATGGCCCAGTTTTTAAAATTGTTATAAAGTAAAATCTGGTTGCTGATATCCGCATCCTTTTCAGACTGCTCAAGTGATGTTGGCGGCAAAGAGCGAACCAGCTGGGTGAGCTCCCGGGCCGACTCTGGCATAGTCCAGTTTCTTCTGGCATCGCGGTTACGACAAAGAAAGTAAAACTGATTGAGCACGCTTTCCTGATAATCCAGATAAGAAATGCTGCGCTTACTATCCTGACCATATTTGAGCTGCATTTTATTGAGCAGGCGTTCAACCGAGAACAGATTAATTCGCATTGGCGAAGGAAAGACCTTGGTCAGATAAGCCATAGTTAAATGTTCACTCAGCTCCTTGCCTTTATCCGTCAGCTTGGCATCCCGGCAGCGATTGTCGTAGGCTTTATCGTCAAAGTGCTTCTGAGTCATATGCTCATACAGCTTAATTTCACCACTGACAATCGGGATCAAATAAGGGCAGCCCAGAAAACGCCTGACGTCGTCGACCACTTCAAAAGCGCGCTCCATTGCCATATCCACATCGTCAATTGAAACCACAATGGCCTTGCAGCCAAGTATTTTTATGGCTGATTCAACAAACAAGTGAAAGTAGCTTTCAAGCTGAATACCTGAGCTATACTTCAGGATTTTGTCTATCCCGATTGCGCCATTAAACTCACAGGTTTTACCCATCGCATCCGCCAGCTTTTTTAATCGGCGGTGGAAGTCATCCCGATCATTTCGGGATTGCTCATCGCAGCAATTAGAGCGTTCAAGTTTGTTGTTAACTGCCTGATATATTTGCGCAACGATGACATTTGCAAAAGAGTCTTGTGCCATCAACATGGTTGGGTCTATCACGTCAAGAAACAACAGAGCATCTTTCTTATCACTGTTTTCACTACGCCACATTGCTTCGCAATTGCGCAAAAACACCGTTTTTCCTGAGCCCCTGGGGCTGGTAACCAGAATTGCATTGTGGGACAACCAGGTTTCCCTTGGGTTAACCGCCCGGCCTCTTCCGTACTGCTCAGCGTCATTTAAAATAGAGGTTAAATTACTAACCAGCTGTTGCCTGGCATATACCTGCCAAAGCTCTCCACTGCCAGTTGACGAACTAAAATCATCATTGAATTCAGCCCGATTCAAATCAAACACATAACCTTCGCTCATTCTACTTCCTTAACCCCTTAATGATATTAAATGCGCTGTCATGGACTTTGTAATGATCCCCCATGATCTCTTTATCCAGTCGCGCTACATTGTCTTTTTCCAGTTGGAATAAACTCGCAAACGCGTCTGCCTGCACGCGCTCCAGCTCAAACTTGCCGCAGTCACAGCTTGCTATTTCATACTCACGTCGTAATCGTTTTAGGTTATGAATCATGATTTGATTTCGCGTCGTTGCAGAGGTATATCCGAACAGTCGATTGACCATATAAGTGCCAACAAAGATAATCACGTTTATTATTCCCGCAACCGCAACCATTTGCGGTGTAAAGCAAAACAGGAACAGTGACAAAAACAAGCCAACCTGCAAAAGCGGCAAGGTTTGTAGCAACCTCTCTTTACGATCAGCCAATTTGGGGTGGTATCTTGGGCCCAACATTATTGCCAAAAAAAGGTGCGCCAGGTTCAATTTCTGACGCGTACACACTATCAGTGCGACGAGAAATACGGGCAGGCCTAACACAATGGCAATGTTGAAATCATAACCATCATGAAGTGTCTGTATCGCAAACAGGTTGAGCTTTGGGAATGCCGTATTCAGTCCAAAATAGCTCAGAAACACAAAAGCAAGAATGGCCGAATTTGCACTGATAGTACGGGTCAACTTGCTGAGTTTTTGATATTTAAGATATGCGGGCTGATAAATGCTGTTAATAAACCAGTTAATTTCACTAATCACCGGATCCTGAAGACTTTTTTCGGGAAGTCTCCCACCGACTGCACAGTTTTCCATCTTATCCTTGTTCCTATTAATACACATCAATCTTACAAATTAAAATTCATTAGATTGATACATTAATGTCACAAGATATACAGATTAAATCGGCTTAGCAACTAATCGCGTTCAAAGTTGCGCTTGTTTCTACCGTGCGGTTGAATTGCTCACTACTCGATTGAAGAAAACACTAACCCTATGTATTTTAAATATAAAAAAGCCCGGCAATACCGGGCTATTCAGAGTTCAATTTGCTACTGTTACTTAAAAAAAGCCACATTAGCAAAAACGGCTGTCATCAGCACCGGGCAGACAAATCGTACATACTGAGCAAACCAATACATTTTTCCACTGCATTCCAGTGCCAGCTGGTTACCACGACGCCATACCCAGCCTACCGTGATAAAGTAGAACAAGCCCATCAGTGGCAACTGATAATGGGTTAAAATTTGGATCACCAGGCCAAACAACCAGTCGAAATTGAGGATAATAGCCCCTGAGCTTATCAACAGCACAAAAGTCACCAGCCAGGTTGCCTGGCCACGCTTAAAGCCATGATTTTCAACCAGGAATGACACCGGGATTTCGGTGGATGAAATCGTAGATGTCAGCGAGGCTATCGACATTAATATAAAGAAAGTCAGTCCAACGAACAGGCCTATTTCGCCCATGGTTGCAAACAGCTCTGGCAGAATCGCAAAGATAAGCCTGCCCTCGCCGACCAGTTTGCCATTTTGGAAAACTTCAACACCATTATTCTGTGCGATAAACAAAGCCGGGATGATCAAAAGTCCGGCCAGAAACGCCACGCCGGTATCCAGCATTGCCACACTAAAGGTGAGTTTTGGCAAGTTTTCATTAGGTTTTAAGTAAGAGCCATAAATCATCATACAGCCCACACCCAAAGACAAAGAGAAAAACGCCTGTCCCATGGCGGCGATGATCAATTCTGGGTCGCCTATTTTGCTAAAATCGGGCACAAGGTACGCTTTAAACCCGGCTGCAGCGCCTTCCAGCGTGCCCATGTAGGCAATCAGCGCCACCAACAGCATAAGTAGCACTGGCATGAGTCGACGCGACCAGGTTTCAATCCCGGATTTTACCCCTTGCAAAATAATGCCAGCCGTCAGCATCAGCATCAGAGGGGTAAAAATAAAGTTCCGTAAGGTCGAATCACCGGATAGAAAAGCACTGGCTTCATCCCAGCCAACTAAGCGTGCAACTGGCTCAAGCGAATGCGCCAACATCCAGCCGGCAACAATAGAATAGAAGCTGAGCATGACGATGGCACCGGCAAGGCCGATGTAACCCGCAGACGCACCGACTTTAGGCTGCTTTTCCTGCCAGGCTTGTTTTAACGCTTTAACCGGGTTGGCTTGCGCCTGATGCCCCAGGTACAGCTCAGTATACAAAGCGGGTAACGCCAGTAAGAAAATAACGATAAAATAGACCAGCAAAAACGCCCCACCACCGTGGTTTGCTGCCTGCGTGGGGAAGCCCCAAATATTACCAAGTCCGACTGCCGCACCGGCTGCCGCTAATACAAAGCCCAGACGGCTTTGAAAACCTTCACGCACTTGAGCCATAATCGAATGCCAAGTTAATTATTGTTGTAGACTGGCGATTATACGCACTTGTAAACAAAATGCGAGTGTCAGTGAGAGCAAATCGGAACAACCTGAAATGTCAGGTGCTTACCCTTGCAAATCGACGCAGTGCCACACCCAAAAACCTGCGTGATGGACGGCTTTGACAGGCTGCTAAACCATACTCAAAAGCTCGAGCCGGGCGTCTTTAAAAAAGCCAGCTCCTCATTACTCGATGCTCGTCCCAAAATGGCGTTGCGATGGGGATAGCGGCCAAATTGCTCAATGATCTTTTTGTGCGCCAATTCAAACTCATAATTTGGCAAGGACTTAAACAAGGCATCCGCCTGCTGATGTACTTTGAGGCTCTCACTGTGCATGAAAGGTAAATACATAAAGGTGCGCTGGGTTTTCTCCAGCTGCTGGTCAAAGCCTTTTTCTATGGCGTGTTGTGCCAGGCATAATGCCAGTGGATCGCTGGCAAAGGCGGCGGGTGTATCACGAAACATATTACGTGAAAACTGATCCAGTACGATTATCTCACACAGCGCCCCCACCGCAGTTTTGCGCCATTCGGCCAGCTCTCCGGCCATGGCCTGCTGGTGTAACTGTGCAAATCTGGCTGTAATTTTGTTATCAAACTGGACCGATTTTTGCCACCAGTCCTGCTCCTGACATTCAACAAACCAGAACTGATAAATTTCCTGATATTCCATGGACACACCTGTGAGTAAAAAATTTTGCTTTCAGAGCGAGTATTACCCGCTCCGGGTGATGTGTCCAGCCAGACTTAGCCTGCGTCTGGTTTATGCAGCTTCCAATAAACGACTATGGATCGCCTGAACCACGGCATCTGATTCACCCTGCTCAACGAGGAAGCACAAGTTATGGCGACTCGCCCCATGGCAGATCAAACGAATATTAAAATCTGCCAGTACCTGCATCAGGCTTGCTTCGCCATGGCGCAACTGAATTTCAGAGCCAATCATAGCCACCAGGGTCAGGTTGTTCTCTACACTTACCTGACAAAACTCACCCAGCTCATCCAGACACGCCTGCGCCAGTTCCGGGCGCGTGGCATTGGGGGCATTATCGAGTGTCAGCGCAACACTGATCTCCGAGGTAGTAACCAGGTCAACTGAAATATTGTGTGCACTTAAAATAGTGAAGATGCGTGCCAGAAAACCACTGGCTAGCAACATCTCTGGGCTTTTCAGGGTCAGCAAGATTTGGTTCTTGCGCTGTGTGACCGCGCGAATACCCGGCTCAGAGCGGTTGTTCTTTTCAATCCAGGTGCCACCGGCATGGGGATCTCTGCTCGAGCCAACAAACACCGAAATGCCACTGCGACTGGCCGGCAAGATAGTAGCCGGGTGCAATACTTTGGCACCAAAGGTGGCCATTTCGGCAGCCTCATCGAAACTCAGCCGGGCAATCGGCCGTGCTTTGTGGCAAAGACGCGGATCTGTGCTGAAGATACCTACCACATCCGTCCAGATATGGACGCTTTGCGCGGCAATGGCCTCCGCCAGTAGTGCTGCACTGTAATCTGAACCACCCCGCCCTAATGTGGTGGTTTGACCCTGATTATCGCTACCAATGAAACCCTGAGTCACCACTACCTGCTCAGAAAGCTGCGGTGTCAGATGGGCCATGGCTGCGTCGCGTGTTGCAGCCACGTCGGGCACAGCTTTGCCAAACTGGCGGTCGGTTTTGAGCACCTGACGTACGTCAAAACGGCTGCTGGTAACGCCTAAGTCTCTGAGAACCTGAGTGAACAAATAGGAAGAAAAACGCTCACCAAAGCTCAGCATTTCGTCACATTGCTGTGCATCCAGTGCGGGTAACTGAGCCAGCGCATAAAAAGCCTCTTTTGTGTCATTAAAGCCCGCTTGCAGATCTGTATCGAGTGTCAGACATGCCAGAATGTCCTGCTGGATCGTCATCACAGACTGAAACAACGCCTCACGCTCAGCCGCATCGACTTTTTGCTGTGTCAGGGTCACCAGGTGATTGGTTACACCGGCACTGGCACTGACCACCACCACGCGAACATCGGGATTATCATGGACAATAGCGGCGCATCGCTGCATGGCTTCGAAGTTTGCAACACTGGTGCCGCCAAATTTAGCAACGACATACTGGGAATTCATTTTATCTCCTTGGGATCACACGCGGCGATCAACATCAATAAGGAGAACTTGGCAATAGGATGGACTAACCATAAAGAAATGACCTCTGCCAGAAGCTCTCCACCTGAAAACGGTGACAGTCCCGAGGATTCAACCTCCAGGACCGAAAAATCACGCCGACGTAGCATGGTTTTCCTCGGCGAGTACTTCCCTCACTGATGGTCACGGGTTATCGTCACCTCACATCAGCTACCTAAGCATCGCGCCTCTTCTGTTTATTTTGCCGGGATTTAACTGAATCCTGGCAAAATAAAAGCCCGCATTTTGAGCGGGCTTGAAAAAGGTATCTTTTAGACGTCTAGGTGTCAAGTATAAAATTGACCCTGTCATTAAAGATTAAATAAATTGCCCCATAAAAAAGGCACCGGCATACCCTGCCGTGTAGGCAATTAACAAATATAGGCTCATTCTTAAGTAACTCGTAAAGGTTAGAGCCTTTACTTTACTCATTGCAATGATCCCCGCCGCCGAGCCGATGATCAGCATAGAGCCGCCCACGCCTGTCGCATAGGTGAAGGTCAGCCATTGCTGCGGGCTCATAACGATATCTGCTTTGAGCAAAGCAGCTGTCAGTGGCACGTTATCAACCGCAGCACTCATCAGGCCCACCAGATAGCTGGCATACTGAGGGTCAACGAACTCATACAGCTGAGTGAACATATTAAGGACACCCACCTCTTTTAGCGCCCCAACCAGCAAAAGTACACCCACAAAGAACAGCAAAGTGTCGTATTCAATTTCGCGAATATAATCGATGATCTTTTTATTGACGTCCTTTTTGCGCATCAGAAACTGGGCCATCAAAAACATCACCGACAGGCCACACAGGAAAGTCAGCATGGGCGGGACCTGATATTGTACGCTCAGATACAGCGTAGTCAGTACGGTCGTCATAAAGATCACCGCGATTGTAATGTCTGTTTTTTCAATCCGGCGCAGCGCTTGCTTTTCAAATACCAACTGATCTTTCATTCCCATAGACAGCATGGTTGCCAGCAAGAGTACGCTGACAATAGAAGGCGCCACCAGCAATAGCAAATCTGGGATCGTGACCTTACCAGCAAGGAAAATCATCAGTGTGGTCACATCACCTGTGATCAAAGACACGCCGCCTGAGTTAACACTGAAGATGATCAATGTGGCATACTTGATAAGCTTCTTCGGATCGAGTTTTAGCGACATCACCACCGCCAGCGAGATAAGCGTCGCGGTAATATTGTCAGAAATCGAAGAAAACAAGAAAGCAAAGCCCCCCACCAGGAACATCATTTTGCGTTCACTGATCTGGGTTGGCATCACCCGGTGAACGATGTTTTGAATAAAACCTTTAGAGTTCAGATAGGCAACAAAGGTCATCGCAGCCATCAGGAATAACCACAAGGTGGCGATTTCAAGAATGTTGTGGTCGAGCTGATGTTGTATAGTTTCTGAGCTTTCGCCATGAAGTGGGGAGATAAATAGGATAATCCAACATAAAGTGCCAAAAAAAAGGGTCGTTTTGGCCTTGTTTACATGGATAATATCCTCTATAACGATAAGCACAAAAGCGACCGCTATCAGGGTTAGGATAATGGGCGTGACCATATGCGTAAACAACCTGTAATCAAAAGTAAAAATTGTGAAGGGTAACGTTTTCGGCGCGGAGTCTATCACTTAGCAGCACACTGTGCCACGAGTAGTTACACATTATGACAATTTTCTTACCTGATACCGTCACAAAATTGATACACACTGGAAAGCTATGATCCCAGCCAAAAAAGTATTAAATACGCTGAATGAACACTGGGGCGTCCTGGAGCTGCTTTTTAAACGCTTTAAGATGGCCGATTTCAGCCTCAAAGATGTACAAAACATCATCAAAATGAAAAACCCCAACTGGTCGAGTGAGCGCATCTATAAAGAAACCAACCGCTTGCTTAATCAGGAAATTATTATTCCTTTGGCTAAATCGTCACAGCTCGAAATTAACCGTGCCGTGGCCGACTTTGCCAGTTTCTTATTACAAGAAGAACACCTTGGCCTGGCCGAAGAGATCACTGTATTAGTCAAAGATCTGCAACGTCTGGGTGAACGCCTGGCTCAGGCCGGTGACGAGGGCGACCACAGCGAGCTGCGCCGTTTCAGCCGCATTATGGATGAGCGGGTACGTAAAATCGTCAAGCTCTACCATCATAATGAAAGCGCCATCATGAATCTGGTCGAGCAGGCAAAGTCCGATCAGGGCAGTTTGTCTTTGCAAAAACGCTATCGGGCTGTAATTGAGGCATTTGACGAATACATTGAACCTATGCTGGAAATGGTGGATATTCATGGCCCCTTTCAGGCCTGTTTCACCACCATTGAGCATCAGATCAGTGAACAAATTGCGCAAATAGAACAACTTGGCCGGGGTGCACAGGACAAACGTATGCTTGAGCAACTACGTACCCGGATCCTCGATATGCACTTAATCGGCCGCGAAAGTTTAGGTAAAAGCGCCGATATGCTAATGCCACTGCGTGAAGAGCTCAGACGTAATACGCTTATTACGCGCCAGGCGGCCAAAGTGCTGGGCCTGATCCGTAAAAATGGCGTTGATCGCATGCTCGCACCGGTGCAGCCGCACTTTGTTTCAGACATTCAGCGTTTCAGCCTCGGCCAGCAGCGCCATATGGTGGCTTATATGGCCAGCCTCAGCGAGTTTGAGCACGAAGAATATCAGCTACCCGATCAGCAGGATGTGCCCGCTTACCAGAGCCCTAATATTCCCGATTATTCGGATGTACGTAAGTCGTTTAAAGGGTCTGGCAAAAAGCGCACCGCCCTGCTTGGCTTCCTGAGCGAGCAATACCCGGCACTGGAAGCCGATGAAATGCTGTTCCTGTATCAAAAGCTGATCAGCGATCCTGAACTGGACATCGCCCAGGATGAACAGCAGCAAACGATGCAAATCGCCAACACCCGCATTCGACTTTATCCGTTCAGTGCAGCGGACAAGCAAACAGATAACCACAATTAGTAATCACCATGACACAGATTAATCTAGACGAACTCAGCCAGTTACAGGCGATCAATAAGAAATTGGTCAGTGGCTACCATATCAGCGAACAGGACACCACACAGTGGCAGGAGCTGGATCAGCATATCGAATCTTACCAGGCACTGTTCAACGCCCTTGGCCACGATCTGCAACACGACAGTCGGGGCTTTTATTATCTGGCCAGCGACGAAAGCACCCCCAACATGGGTAAGATCTCCCGGGCCATCGCGCTGACCGTATTTATCCTGATCGAGCACTTTGCCAACCAGGGTAAAGATCCTTTGCGCGCCCTGTTTGACGAAGTATTAGACCTGGAGCTGATGCAGACTCTGGTGCAGCTTAACAAGCACCTGTTTGATCAGCTGGAGATTTTCTCGGGATCCGATCTGCGTAAAGACGTGTGTCTGCGCATGGTGCGCCTGGGACTCGCTCGCGAAGTAGAGCAAGGTTTTTCGCTGCTGGCGCCGGTTTATCGTTATATCGATGCGCTGATGGAAGTGAACGAAGACAATTACGACGCACTTGAGGATGAAGTATGAACAAGCTGTATGGTCTCAGTAAACTCGCCCTGCTCAACACCGCAGGTTATGCCAAGTGTGTGATCCCACTCGATAAAAGTGCATCTATCTGTGCCCCAAACAACACAGGTAAAAGCTCGGTTATCAACGCGCTTCAATTCCCGCTTATCAATGATTTACGCCTGACCGAATGGGATGGTCACGATCTGGAAGAAACCCGCAAATTCTACTTTTCAAGTGATCAGTCTTACATTCTGCTTGAAGCCAACCTGCCTCATGGCGACGTTGTCATCGGCGTCGCGGGCCTGGGCAAAATTGCCGGTTACGCGCATCAGTTCTTTTGCTATAACGGCAAACTCAACCTGGATGACTTTACCCAGGGCAAAAGCATCATAAAGTACACTAAACTGTTCAATCACTTGCAGGAAAAAGGTTTTAGCCCGGTTGAGTTAAAAGCGGCCGAGCTGAATGCATTATTGACTGGTGGTGCAACGCCATACGATGGTGACATCAACCTCAAGATGATCCCGCTGAATAATGTTCAGGATGCCGCTGTATATAAAGAGATCTTCCGCCGCATCCTGAACCTGCACAAACTGGGTGCCCATGACGTAAAACGCTTTATGCTCAAGGTGTTTGAACGTCATATGTCTAACTCCAAAGTCGACTTCTATGAAGTGTGGCGTCGTGCGTTTGATAAAGTAAATCGATCTCGCCGTGAGCTGAACGCACTGGAGTCTATGCAGGAGCCCATTGCTGCGCTGGAGCAAATGATCGAAGGCGAAGCGACGCTCAAGGGCAAGCTTGCCGCCTATGCGCCTAAGCTCGACAAAGCTATTGTGGAATTTGATGAGTACCAGCAGAGCCAAATTGGCGAGCTCAATGATCAGCTTGAAAACATCGAGCAGGAAAAACGCGATTTTGAAGAAAAGCAACAGCTGTATGTGCAGCAGTCTCGCGATATTGAGCGTAAACAAACTCAGATTGAGCAATGGTTTACCGACTATCACGCGCTCAAATCCGAATTTGAGCTGACTAATCATGCCACACTGAAAACCAACCTGACGCTGCTGAAAAAAGAGTACGAACAGCTGTCGTTTTCGATTAACAGTGCTCAGGGCCAGAGCCTGCACACCCTGGACTACCGGATTGGCGAAACACAAAAGCAGGTTAAGAGCCTGAAACTGCAGATGAAAAACCTGGAATTCAACCTCTTTACCCGAATGCGTGAAGACCTGTCACTCAAAGAAGTCGAGGAGATCTCACGCATTCTTAACCCGGATATTTTGTCTTTTGCTACCACAGGCAAGGGAGAAGTTGAGATCAGTGACGACGATGCCTTCGGTGATTTCCTCGCCCAGTTGTCCACGGCGGTCAAAGGCGGCGAACTTAAACTGCCCGGCGCCACCATCAAGCTGAAAAAGCTGGCGCCGGTACAAATGCAAAGCGGCGAAAACAAAGCCCAGTTGCAGGCAAAGTTAGACGCTCTGCAGCAATCGTTACTGGAGCTGAAGCAACAGCGCGAAGTGTCTGCCAATGTGGCCGAAAAGCAGCAAGAGCGTGATGCCCTGTACGATGAACTGATGGCCACCGAAGCGGCACTGAAGCGCTTTGAGCAATTCCAGACTATGGCGCAGTCGGCGGAAGCACAACAGGCATTGCAGGATCAGCTGCAGGCCGAACGTGAGCAGGTCGACGACTATCTGCAAGATGTACAGCGTAATGCAGGCTCCATTTCCGATCGCCGCTCTATTATCAAGAGCAAACAAGATTTGATCCTGCGCCAGGCGGATCGCCTTAAACAAGTGAAATCGGAGCGCATCGATCACACGCTGGATTTATATAGTGGTAAGCAAACCCCCTACCCGGTCGAGATCAATCTGGACTTTGACAACCTGGCGGAAGTGATCCACCAGTTCAACAAAGACTGTCAGGAACTGCGTAACCTGGATGTGAATGTGCGCAATACCTATTTGCACATTTACAATGCTGGTATTACCAAGTTCGACAATGAAACAGACGACGCGACAAAATACGCCAAACTGATCAGCGCCTATCACAACATCGACAACGAGCGTGATGCGGTGGAGCGCCAGGCCCGGGTTGCACTGACTGAAGTTGCAGCGACCATTAAAGGCCTGCGTGAAGACTTAGATCGCCTGCGCCGGGAAATGAACAGTTTTAATAAGGGCATTAGTCAGCACCGCATCTCGAACCTTAAGGCGTTTAAGATCAATGTGATCCCAAGAAAAATGCTGGTAGAGAGTATCGATACCATTATCGCAACCTCCGACTTGTACGAGCAAGGTGAGAGCTTTGATCTGCTGAGCGAGCAGCCGGCCGACAGTAATGCCGTTAACGAGGCCAAAGATCACATTATCAAACTGGCCAGTGATAAAGCCGGCCTGACACTGACCGACCTGTTTGATATCCGCTTTGAAGTGGTTAACCGCGCGGGCGATACCGAGCACTTTGATAAGATTGACTCTGCCGGTTCGAATGGTACACGGATCACCATTAAGTTGTTGTGTGGTATGTTGTTTATTCGCTACCTGCTTTCCGATCAGGAACAGGCGATGTATCGTATTCCGATTTACATTGATGAAGCGGCCGACATCGACCCGCAAAACCAGAAGGCGATCATCGAAACCGCCCTCAGCTTTGGTTTCGTACCGATTTTCGCCTCGGTGAAACCGCAAATAAGTTGTGATTATCTGGTGCCAATCCGCAGCGTCAATCAGGGCAGTCAGAACTGGGTTGACGAAAAAGACTGGATCGAAGTCGAGCACAGTTAATATCGAAAGGGCACAATTGAGTGCCCTTTTTTGTGATGATCTTCCCACTTCAACTGTCGTATACTAAGTTAGGCTTTAAATTGAATGCTTTTAAGGAGTAAACCATGCTGAACCAACTGAAAAAACACCTTGTCAGCACCCGGACCTTTGCCGTTGTGGCAAGTTTATTGATGCTCAGTGCCTGTGGCACTACACCGGATTGGGACTACGACAAGTCTGTTGAGTTTGCCAACTACAAAACCTATGCCTGGTCAGCTGAAGCCAGCTTGCAGGCACGTCCGCAAAACTATCAGGTCAACGGACTAATGGAAAAACGCATTCGTAACGCCATTACCGAGCAAATGGCCAGCCAGGGGTTCAAACTGGCAGACCCGGCTCAGGCCGATATATTGATCAATTACCACGTTGCCGTCGACAAAAAGCTTGAGGTAGATACCTTTAAAGTCAGCTACGGCGCGCGCTGGAATTATTGGGGCTGGGGCGTCGACCATCACACCACAGCACGAGAATATAAAGTTGGTACGCTGGTGGTTGATATCATCGACCGTACTTCTAATCAGTTAGTCTGGCGCGGTGCCAAAGAAAGCCGTTTGCGCGCAAAGCAAACCCCTGAGCAACGTACCGAGTCGGTCAATAAAACCATTGCCGAGATCCTGGCCAACTTCCCGCCTAAAGTTCAGCATTGATTAGCTACAAAAAAGCCAGTGCCTCTTTCGATAGCACTGGCTTTTTGCACGCTTACACCGTTAATTAAAACTGATAGCCAAACTTCAGATACACCTGACGACCCAACGCGCTGTGAGTCTTGTTATCAATCCCCATAGATTCAGACGGAGCCAAAGGCGCCTCTTCATTAAACAAGTTTGACGCGCCTATAGTCACGGTCAGTTTGTCATAGCCGACATAGCTAACGCTGGTATCAACCGTGGTCCAGGAATCAATTTCATATTTATCCCCGTTGCTGTCTGCAAGATCAAGATTCTTGTCGACATAGTTAAAGCTCAGGTTGGCAATATAATCATCCATTGACCAGTCAACACCAGCCGTCCAGCGGTACTTCGGATGCTGGTACTCACCATTGAGGTCTTCAACCACAGTGCTGGTATTGCCGTCATCATCACTTTCAAACGACTGCTCTTCGAAGTTCAGTGTATAAGTGAGGTTATAGTTGAAGCGCAGCTCACCCATCTCTGACGTGGTAAGCAGGTATTCGATGTCTAAGTCCAGGCCATCGGTTTCACGACCACCAATGTTCACAAAGGTATCATTGATTTCCAGGATGCGACCTAAGGTGCTGCCCTGACTCGGAGCACGTACCACCAGGTTAGGATCGGTTCCGCAACAGTCGACCAGCTTTTGCGCACCAATTTTCTTGATCAAGTCTTCCTGATCATAGTTCCAGTAATCCACGCCTATGCTAAAGGTATCCGTTGCCTGCCAGATCACACCCAGGTTGAAGTTTTCCGATTCTTCCGGTTGCAATAGCTTGTTACCGGCAACGATGGCGGTATATTCGGTTGGCGAACAATCGGCATCGGCGCCAGTCTGCTTACACCGCTCTTTATCGATTACGCTAGGCGATTCGTCGGTGCGGCCCAGGTGTAACTGAACAAGTGAAGGCGCGCGGAATGCTGTGCCCCAGGAGCCACGTACCACAACAGAATCGATGGGTGTCCAGCGAAAAGCCACTTTAGGATCTGTGGTATTACCAAAATCACTGTAATCTTCATGGCGCAGTGCTAACTGAAGTTCCAGGTTTTCCAGTAATGGCGCACTGAACTCCGCAAACACCGCTGTATTGTCGCGATCACCGTTCGCTTGTGTCGCTTCGGTTCCAAAGATCTCGCCCCTAAGGTACTGGTTATCCGGGTTGTCTTCTATTTTTTCATAACGGTGCTCAAAACCGAACGCTGCCGACACGTAGCCATCGCCAAATTCAAACAATTCACCAGAAATAGTACCATCGAGTGATTGCATGCTTGATGAGCCGTAACGGGTTGTCGTTGTTTCAAAGAAATCTAACCCTTCCTGTGTGTTAGTGCTGGGTTCGAATGGGTTCCAACGGCCTTCGTCAATGGCTTGTTGCGCAAGACGTTTATTGGGGAAGCCATCAAAGCCTTTTTCAACCGCGCTGGAGCGAATGGCAGAGTAAGCAAACTCCCACTCCCAATCCTGCCACTGACCGCGCATGCCCATGACCGCGCGATAGTATTCTGAATCAACGTCTTTTTTACGGTTACCAATATCCACCGTACGGCGTCGCATTGAGATGTCTACACCATGCAGGAAGTGATCGGGCTGATTGGCCAAAGGATGATTCGGGTTATCGCCCGCCATGGTGAGTTCAGTAAAGCTTGGGCTGGCAGCGCCCTGAATAAAGGTCGAAGCATGCTGCGCCGAAAACTCTGCAAAGCCCTCTACGCCATCCATGATCTCCTGAACACCGTTGTAGTTAAAGGTAACCCGCTCGGTTGAGGGCACCAGACTCATATGCGGCGCATAGTCATAACGGCATATATCGCCGATTATCATATCAGCAGGACAGACATCATTACCCCACACGTCAGCGAACAGGGTTTGACGAACCTGAGTGCCATCATCCTCAGTACGCACGACAGGCAGGCGTGCCCATTGTTCGTCACTCAATGAGGCACGCTCCACTTCAATACTGCCCGGGAAGCCAGACGAGCTCAGTGAATTATTACCGCCGCGGAAGGTCTGATCCGCCGTGGCCGTGTAATCCCGGTCTGAGTAAAACACATCACCGCGTTTGAAGTAATCAAGTGTAAAGTTGTGATGGCCTTTGTTGGTAGAGTTACCCCAAAGTAAGGTAAAGTTCTGCTCTTCACCACCACCATCTGCTGTATCAGAGACTTTAGCCGCAACTTCAAAACCGTCAATATCATTGCGTAGGATGATGTTGATAACACCCGCCACCGCATCCGAACCATAAGTTGCTGATGCACCATCTTTAAGTACATCAATGCGTTTTACCGCAGAAACCGGGATGGTATTTAAGTCAACAAATGAGGTTTCAATGTCTTTTGCAAATGGGCTTACGGCGACCCGGCGTCCATTAATCAATACCAGGGTTGATGATGCGCCCAAGCCACGCAGCGCCACACTGGAGCCACCGTTTGCTGTGTCATCGCTGGAGTTGCCCTGAGTACTGAAGGTACCCGTGCCCGCGACCGGGAGCTTTTGCAGCGCACCAATCAGATCGGTTGAACCTGTAGCAGCCAAATCGGATGCTGAAATGGATTGAACTGGCGAGGGTCCTTCCATATCAGAACGTTTAATGTGCGAGCCTGTGACCTCGATGCGTTCGACTTCGCCTTCTTCTGCCAGAGCTGTCTGAAAGCTACCAGCAAGGACTGTTGATACTGCCAGTGCAGTGAGTGTAATCCCCTTTTTCATTCTTACTCTTCTCCATAGTGTTAATTATATTTGTAATTACCAAATATTTTATAACATATAGAAAACACTTTAAGAACACATAAATATACAAGGCAAGATGTGATGTTACTAAAAATACACATTTGAGTGTTTGGTACGAGCACAAACTCAGTATCCGTGGCGCTTTGTCGGCCAGTGCGGGGAGATCAAAAAACCCGACACATCTGGCCGGGCTTTTATTGCATTATTTATTGCATTAATAACGGGTATTTAGATAGCCGTATTATTGATGTTTTTAATAAACTGCTTAACAGGTACATCATTGCACTTTAGGTTACGGGCCTGATGACGGTATTGGTTCAGGCTAGACAGCCCTTCTTTGGCAGCTTTAAGACATAGCTCAGTTGCAATCGTGTCATTTTTAGCTATCAGCTTCACTTTTGCCTGGCTGTTTGCAGACTTGGTGTCGGCCTGCTTGGCAAATGAGCGAATGTCTTCACCGTTACACTCTAGTGTTTTAGAAAAACGTGATACGAATACACCGTGCTTCGCTCCATATGCACGTGCAGCACTCAGACCTTGTTCCGCCGCGATAGCACATACTTTCGATTCTGGTGAAGCGTCAGCGCTTACAACCCGCGCCCCAGAGGCAGCTGTAGCTGAAAAAGATGCAACCGAGATCAATGTAACAAGAGAGAGAGACTTAAACATAATTTACCCCAAATGAACGAATTGGTGCGCATTATATATACAAGTTTTACCGTGTAAATGGTAAAACTCAACTTTCCTGATCATTTAATAGGCTATTCACAACTCCCTAATCAGGCGCTTTAAAGCGGTTACAATTTTCGCGTTAATTAACAAAAATAGCGGATATAAACCGCCGCATTTGGCACGATAATGGGACCTTAAATCAATCCGATTAAAGGTCCAACAGGACGTGGGAAAATCACGCTTGCCCCTCCATTCACGCAGACAAAAATGATAGACTTAGCACCACTGACTATATGCAAATAAAGAACAACAACGATGAAAGTTATCTCATTCAATATAAACGGCCTGCGCGCTCGCCTGCACCAGCTACAAGCCCTGATCGATAAACACCAGCCCGATGTTATCGGCTTGCAGGAAATTAAAGTGCATGACGAAGCCTTCCCGGTCGCTGATGTTGAAGCGATGGGCTACCACGTGTATTTTCATGGCCAAAAAGCCCACTATGGCGTTGCTATGCTTTCTAAAAAGCCTGCAAAACAGATCCAAAAGGGCTTTGCGACAGACACTGAAGAATCGCAAAAACGTATGATCATTGGTACCTTTGAAAGCGACAGCGGTGAAGATGTCACTATCATGAATGGTTACTTCCCCCAGGGTGACAACATTAACCACGAGACCAAGTTTCCGTATAAACGTCAGTTTTATGCCGATCTGATGACCCATCTGAACAGCACTGCCGATAACGGCGAGCATCTGATTGTCATGGGCGATATCAATATCTCTCCGATCGATTTGGATATTGGTATTGGCGAGCCCAACCGCAAACGCTGGCTGAAAACCGGTAAGTGTTCATTCCAGCCCATCGAACGTGAATGGCTGCAAACATTAATGGACTGGGGACTCAAAGATACCTTCCGCGAGCTCACGCCAGACGCCTGCGAAAAATACTCGTGGTTTGATTATCGCTCTAAGGGCTTTGATGACAATCGCGGTCTGCGTATCGACGTTGTCCTGGCCACAGAGTCTTTGATGGCCAAGTGTGTTGAAAGTGACATTGACTACGAGCTGCGTGGGATTGGGAAGCCCTCAGATCATGCGCCAGTCTGGGCAACTTTTGACTTGTAACCAATATGTTCATCGCGCTTATCGCCATGGGCCTGTTCGCCCTGAGCATCAACAAACACCAGTATCAGACATTGCTACAGACGCCGACAAGACAAACCGGCGTGCTGGCCAGTGCGCTGGTGCTGGCGCTGTTGTGGCAGATCCAAGCTGGCATTTTACCCCAGCTATCTATTCATATTCTCGGGATCACAGCGGTAACGCTCACGCTTGGCTGGCATATGGGCCTGCTGTGCAGCACGCTGGCCACGCTGCTTAGTTATTTCCTTGGCCCTATGCCCATCGACAATCTGTGGACATTTTGGCTATTCACAGCCCTGCTTCCGGTCTATCTGAGTTATGGCTTGTTTTTACTTTGCTATCACTTTCTCAGCCGCCACTTTTTTGTCTATATCTTTGTCTGTGCCTTTTTGTGCGGCGGACTGGTTGCTGCCAGTAAGATTATAATCAGTGCGCTATATTACCTGAGTATCGGGCTGTATGACTGGCCTGTCCTGGTCGACAACTACATTTTTTATGCGGTCATCATGTGGTTTCCCGAAGCGATGCTGAACGGAATGGCCATTACCTTGCTGATCACTTACCGACCTCACTGGGTCAAAACCTTTTATGATAGGGATTACTTAGATAAATGACGCTGCATTATCGCTGCCCCATTTGCTCAGCACCTTTGACTGAACACAATAAAACACTGCATTGTGAGCATAACCATCAGTTTGATGTGGCCAAAGAAGGCTATGTTAACCTGCTGCCCGTCCAGTTTAAAAAGTCTCGCCAGCCAGGCGACAATCTGGATATGGTGCAGGCCCGTCGGGCCTTTTTCGCTACCGACCACTACCAGTTTTTACAATCTCACCTGGCTCAGGCCATTGCCGCTTTGCCCTGTCATGCGGTCATTGATATGGGCTGTGGAGAAGGCTTTTATACGCAGGCTATTGCCAATTCACTGCCCGCAACAAGCCAGGTGTTCGGTGTCGATATTTCAAAACCAGCTATCCGCTACGCGGCAAAACGCTACCCGCAGGTCCACTTTAGTGTGGCTTCTATTAAAGACACGCCCTTTGTTGCCGCTCAGGCAGATGTACTGCTAAGTGTGTTTGCTCCGGTATTTGCCGATGAAATGGCGCGCTTGCTCAAACCGCAAGGCCAGTTGTTGGTTGTAAGCCCGGGTCCCAGACATTTATATGAGCTGAAAACCCATATTTACGATGAAGTACGACTTCATGACGCCCCGGATTGCCCGCAAGGTTTTGTCGAAGCAGAGCAAACCCACCTTGAGCAGACCCAGCAGGTGCCCACCGACGTCATCAAGCACTTGATCAAAATGACGCCTTTTGCATGGAAGTTTAAAGAAAGTCACTACGAGGCACTAGACCAGGCCAGCCATCATGAAGTGACCTTTTCTTTTCTGATCACGCGCTACCAAAAAGCCTGAGCTGCTTGCCTACCGCGCGTAGCGAATAAAAGAAAACCTCTGATTTATCAGAGGTTTTCTTTTGCAAATGCTTTGTCCATTTTTTCAAACATATCTTTGAGCAATTTAGCCAGCTCACGATACTTAGGATCCCGGGAGGCATCGGCCTGATAGCCATTGGCCACCATTTTGTGATAGAGCTCTTTGTACCAGCTATTGAGGGCTGGATTAAGACGAGTGTCCGCCCGCTTTCCGAGCCATAGCAGGCCCTGCACTGGCAAAGACAAGAAGAATAAAGCGATGGTGATAGCCTGGGGTAAGTACGCCATTCCCAAGTACGTTGTTTGGACAAAAACCGAAATAATCGCCAACGCAGGCATCATCTGAAGGGCAAATTCAGTCGCTTTGATCACTCTGAATTCGGGAAATAACAGCGTCAATTCCTTGCGCATTGGCCACTCTTTGGCGTACTGACGTCCAAGTTGCACTTGTGAAATAAGACTTTTCTGCATCATAACTCCCGGGTGCAAGGGCAAATTGTTTACTCATTTATTATTGACCAAAATCGGCAACGGACAACTTACATTTAGTCCATTGAAGAACACCAGGCAACACCATTAACGCGTTGCTTACCTGCTATCAGCCAGCAGCCGTTTTGTGATCAATAAAACACTCAATAAAATACGATAAACCAATCGAGACGGCCTAACGTTTCTCAAAAAAATCGGGTAAAATTAACTTTATACTCGTCAATTACACCTTAGTCTAATATGTAGCTAAATGCGCCTTTTCATTTAGCTTAATACGCAATAACAGTTATTGTCAAAACGGATAGTCATTATGTCATCTACCCATGTTCTGGTACTCAATTGTGGCAGCTCCAGCCTCAAATTCGCAATCATAGACCCAAACACCGCTCAGGAACACCTGTCTGGGCTTGCTGAACGCCTTGGCGAAAGCAATCCTCAGATCAAATACAAGCACCAAGGTCAAAAGCACACCGTCGCGCTTAATGCCGGTGAAGCCCACCAGATTGCCATCGACAAACTGGTCGAGCTGGTTAAATCCCTTGGCCTGGACAAAGAGCTGGTTGCAGTCGGTCACCGCGTAGTGCATGGGGGTGAACACTTCACACAATCGGTCCTGATAGATGACACAGTACACCAGGCCATTGTCAAAACCGCTGACCTGGCACCGCTACACAACCCGGCCAACCTGCTTGGCATAGACGCCGCCACAAAGGCCTTTAGTCACTTGCCTCAGGTTGCGGTATTCGACACCGCCTTCCATCAAAGCATGTCGCCTACTGCGTATCTATATGCACTGCCCTACGAGCTGTACAAATCTCATGGGATCCGCCGTTATGGCTTCCATGGCACCAGTCACTATTTTGTATCGACTCAGGCTATCAAAGCATTAGGCCTTGAGCAAAAAAGTTCTCGCATTATTACCGCGCATCTCGGTAACGGCTGCTCTGTTTGTGCAATCAAAGATGGTAAGTCGGTCGATACCAGTATGGGACTGACGCCACTGGAAGGCCTGATCATGGGCACTCGCAGCGGTGATATCGATCCGGGCCTGTTCTCCTACCTGGTTAACCAACTGGGTTATAGCGTAGAGCAAGTTGATACTTTACTGAATAAGCAAAGTGGTTTGCAGGGGATCAGTGAGCTGTCGAATGACTGCCGTACCATCGAAGAAGCCGCCGCAGACGGACACCCGCAGGCAACCTTAGCGCTGGACATGTTCTGTTATCGCCTGGCTAAGCAAATTGCCAGCTTTGCCGTGCCTCTGGGTGGCGTGGATGCGCTGGTATTTACTGGTGGCATTGGCGAAAACTCAGATGTTATCCGCGCAAAAGTGGTTGAGCAACTTAGCTTTTTGGGTATGGAGATTGATGCGCAGGCAAACCTGGATGCCCGTTTTGGTAAAGAGGGAGAAATTACCCGCTCAGGTAACACGACCAAAGCACTGGTGATCCCGACCAACGAAGAATGGGTCATCGCCCATGATGCCGCGCAACTGGCACAGGAGCAATAAGCTATGAGCCGTCGTATTATGTTGATCCCCATCTCAACCGGCGTAGGCTTAACGTCCGTGTCGGTTGGCCTGGTGCGCGCGCTGGAGCAAAAAGCCGTTGCGGTTAATTTTTTCAAACCCATCGCACAGCCTCGCAAAGAAGATACCGGCCCGGAGAAATCAACCCTAGTCGTACAGCAAGGCTCATCCATTTCACCGCCGACGCCTTTTGAGCTGAGCTATGCGGAGCAAATGATAGGCGATGGCAAAGGCGATGATTTGCTCGAAGAAATTGTCGAACGGTTTGAAAGCGCCATCAATCCGGGTGAAGTGGCCATCATCGAAGGCATGGTGCCAACGCGCCGTCAGCCTTATGCTGGGCGTGTTAACCGGGAAATCGCTCAAACACTGGGTGCGGATATTGTGTTTGTGCTGACCCCGGGCAACGATAGCAATGATCAGCTCGAAGATCGTCTGGAAATTGCCGCCGGTAACTATGGGGGTGTTGACCATGCGCGGGTATTGGGCTGTATCTTTAACAAGGTCAATGCACCGCTTGATGAAGATGGTCGCGCACGTGCCGATCTGGTCGATCAACACGAGCCGGAACAACTGGAAAACGAACTCAACCGATTGGCCTCTTTGCCTATCTTCCGCAAGCATCCATTTATGTTACTGGGCGCCATTCCCTGGGATTTTGATCTGGTTGCGCCGCGTGTAGTTGACCTGAGTAACTATCTGGGCGCGGAAGTGATCAATGCCGGAGACATGGCACACCGTCGTTTAAGACGGGTCACCTTTTGTGCCAGAACCGTGTCAAATATCCTGAACCATTTTACGCCCGGCGCCCTGCTCGTCACGCCAGGCGATCGCTCCGATATTCTGGTTGCGGGCTGCCTGAGTGCCATGAACGGCACTAAGCTAGGCGCGATTTTGCTCACCGGCGGTTTTAAACCCGAAGCCAAGATCATGGAGCTGTGCGAGCAAGCGATGGCAACTGGCCTGCCGATTTTGGCAACCACAGCAGATACCTGGCGAACCTCTTTGTTGCTGCACAACTTCAACATGGAAGTACCAGCAGACGACGAACAACGTATCGACAAAGTCAAACAGCATAACGCCGATCATATTGACGCCGACTGGTTAGACTCGCTAGCTCAGGGCGTAGCAAAAACGCGCAAGTTATCACCTCCGGCATTTCGTTATTTGCTGACCGATTCTGCGCGTAAAGCCAACAAAACCATTGTACTGCCAGAGGGCAACGAACCTCGTACGATTAAAGCCGCAGCCATTTGTGGCGAGCGAGGCATTGCCAAAACCGTGCTGCTGGGAGAGCGCGAAGAAATCGAACGTATTGCCGCCCAACAAGGTGTGGAGCTTAACGACAACGTCACTATCCTCGACCCCCATGAAGAGGTTGAAAAGTACATAGCGCCTATGGTTGAGCTGCGTAAAAACAAAGGTCTGACCGAAGTCGTCGCGGCAGAGCAATTGCAGGACAACGTCGTGCTGGGCACTATGATGCTGGCCGAAGATAAAGTAGACGGTCTGGTGTCCGGTGCTGTCAACACGACCGCCAACACCATTCGCCCGCCGCTTCAGCTGATAAAAACAGCGCCGGATTCCTCTTTGGTCAGTTCGGTGTTCTTTATGCTGCTGCCCGATCAGGTGCTGGTATATGGCGACTGTGCCATTAACCCAGATCCAACTGCTGAGCAGCTGGCCGATATCGCGATTCAATCTGCTGAATCAGCCGCTGCATTTGGTATTGAGCCGAAAGTGGCGATGATCAGCTACAGCACCGGCACATCGGGCCAGGGGGCTGACGTTGATAAAGTCCGCGAAGCGACGCGCATTGCGCAAGAAAAGCGCCCGGATCTGGATATTGACGGACCACTGCAATACGACGCCGCCATCATGGAAAATGTTGCACGTAAAAAGGCGCCAAACAGTAAAGTGGCTGGTAAAGCAACAGTGTTTGTATTCCCGGACCTCAATACCGGCAACACCACCTATAAAGCGGTTCAGCGAAGCGCCGATCTGATCAGTATCGGGCCTATGCTGCAAGGTATGCGCAAGCCTGTTAACGACCTCAGCCGCGGTGCACTGGTTGATGATATTGTCTATACCATCGCACTGACAGCTATCCAGGCAGGACAAAACGACCAGTAATCAACCAGGCTTATCTGTCGCCCAATACGGGAAGCACGCACGCTTCCCGTATTACAACTTAGCAGAGTGTGCAGCCAACGGAAAAAGGTTTATTTTGACCATGCTTGGCTATACTATGAAAGAGTCACAAGTGTCAGGACTCGGATATGTCGAAGCAAACATTGCAGGTATTGCCGCACAATTTTACCATCCATAGTCTGGATAGTGATCAGGCTGTGCCCGCAGCAGTGATGTCTGCCGAGATATTTTTTATTGCAAAAACCTCCGAAGAACTTTCAATTGTCTGCCCAAGCGACCTCAAGTTTGACAGTTTCGCCACCGAGCCACATTGGCGCGCATTGGAGGTGATTGGGCCGCTGGGTTTTTCGCTGACCGGTATTATGGCCAATATTTCTGGCGTGCTGGCCGCAGCGAATGTGTCTATTTTTTCTATTTCCACCTACGACACTGACTATATTTTGGTTAAAGAAGCACAACTTCCTGATGCCATTAAAGCACTCAAAAAAGACGGATACTTGTTTGTCTGATGCACTTATCACAGCAGATTAATTACGCACCGATTGCGCAAATTGCCAATCCCATTATGCACATTGCCAGTCCCTTTACCGGCAAAGTACACCCCCTGAGCCAGCACCCGGAGCCTTTGTTTGCCAGCGGCATGCTGGGGCCAGGCGTCTGTGTGAAATTAAATACCGCGATGATGCTGGCTCCCTGCCCGGCCAGGGTTGAAAAAATCAGCCAGCAGGGCTGCGAATTTATACTGCGGGCAAAATCCGGGCTGTTAATGCTGCTCCACCTGCTATTGCCAACTGAATATCGCAAAACCGAGCACCTCATCCAGCACAGTTATGGTAAAAAGCAGGTCGCGATGAACGACGTCTTATGTTATTTCGATGTGCCGGGCGATATTGAGATCCTGGGTACCCTGATACTGCTTAATGCAGATAAGCTGGGACCCTGTTACTATCCATTGAATCAAGTCACTGCGGGCAAAGATCCGCTTATTACACTATCCAGGGCATGTAATTTATGACCACTATTATGTACGGTATCAGCAACTGCGATACCATTAAAAAAGCCAAGAAATTCCTCGAACAACACGACATCAGCTATACCTTTCATGACTACCGCAAAGACGGGCTGGACGCGCAAATGCTGGCCGAGTTTGTCGAAGCGCTGGGCTGGGAAAATGTACTGAACAAACGCGGCACAACGTACCGGGCACTGAGTGATGAGGACAAGCAAAACCTTGACGCAGACAGTGCGCAAAAGCACATGTTAGCTGCACCGGCAATGATCAAGCGCCCTATTTTGCTGCATGCAGGCCAGTATCACCTGGGCTTTAAAGCACCGCAATATCAGGATATTTTCTCGCTATGAGTGAGACTCACAGTGAAGTAGTGGCGCTCGCAAGAGCGCTCATTCAGCGCCCTTCGGTGACACCTGAAGACGCCGGATGTCAGGCCATGATCAACGCGCGCCTGAGTGCGCTGGGGTTTAACGTCGAAGAGCACTTCTTTGTTGACACCCTCAACACCTGGGCACGCAAAGGCAGTGAAGGCCCGCATTTTTGCTTTGCCGGTCACACCGATGTGGTGCCCGTCGGTAACGAGCGAGACTGGCGTTATCCACCATTTTCAGGTGAGATACACGACGGCATGTTGCATGGCCGGGGTGCAGCCGACATGAAAGGTTCTCTGGCTGCCATGGTAGTAGCCACTGAGCGTTTTATCGCGCGTTTTCCAAATCACAAAGGCTCGATCAGTTTTTTGATCACCTCAGATGAAGAAGGCCCATTTATCAACGGCACCACTAAAGTGGTTGATTTACTTGAAGCCAGAGATGAAAAAATAGACATGTGTCTGGTGGGCGAGCCCTCATCGCGGGACAGCCTGGGTGATGTAGTTAAAAATGGACGCCGTGGTTCACTGACCGGGCACCTGACCATCAAGGGTATCCAGGGCCATGTTGCCTACCCCCACCTGGCCAGAAACCCAATCCACCAGAGCACGCCGGCACTGACCGAGCTCAGTACAACACAATGGGACCAGGGTAACGCGTTTTTCCCTGCCACCAGCTTCCAGATCTCAAATATCCATGGCGGTACCGGTGCTGGCAATGTGATCCCAGGCAGCCTGGATGTTCAGTTTAACTTCCGCTTTAGTACCGAAGTAACCGCTGAGCAGTTAAAAGTTCGTGTCTGTGAGATACTCGACAAGCATGGTCTGGATTATGACTTACACTGGACACTCAACGGCCTGCCGTTTTTAACCGAGCCCGGGCCGTTATTAAATGTGACTCTGGATGCCATCAAAACGGTGACGGGCATTGATGCCAACCCGGAGACAACCGGCGGCACCTCTGACGGGCGATTTATCGCACAAACCGGCTGTAAGGTGATCGAACTGGGGCCAGTGAATGCCACTATCCACCAGGTGAATGAATGCGTAAGCACAGAATCACTCGACCAGCTTGCTGAAATCTACGAACTGATTTTGGAAAAGTTGCTTACATGAGCCAACTCAGCACACTTGCATCCCAGGCCAGTGGCCTCTGTGACAGCCATTTAGTCCCATTTGGGGGCTATGCGGTTCACCGCGCCATCCAGCGTGATCTCAGTGCGCTGAGTGAGGCCGCTGAGCGAGCCGGGTTTAGTTTCAGCATAGCCTCGGCCCATCGCGACTTTCATCGTCAGTGCCTGATTTGGAATAACAAGTTTCTGGGGGTGCGCCCGGTGTTAAACGCTCAGAATGAAGCTGTAGACTTATCTGTGCTGACACCAGAGGCCTGTGTGCACGCAATTATGCTCTACTCAGCCCTGCCCGGTGCTAGCCGTCATCACTTTGGTACCGACCTGGATGTTTATGCCCGCAATTGCCTGCCAGATGGACAACATTTGCAGCTCGAACCCTGGGAGTATGAGCAAGGCGGACCTTTTGCTGAGTTTAATGCCTGGCTGAGTGAGCACCTTGGCGAATTTGGTTTTTTTCGGCCCTACCAGCGCTATCAGGGCGGTGTTGCCGCCGAGCCCTGGCATATCAGCCATAGGCTCTGTGCAATAAAAATGATGGAAGCGGTTTCGGTGGAAACGCTGGCTGCCGTGATCCGCAGTCATGACGTGGCAGCCAAACACACTATTTTGCAAATGTTGCCGACGCTTTACAGCCAGTACATCGACAACATTTGTGAGTAAGTCAGCAATAGGCGCTCCCTATTGCTGCCGGTAATGTTCAAAAAACCGCTGCATCCTGGCCATGGCGGGTTCCAGTTCATCCATGTGGGGTAAAAATACCAGTCGGAAATGATCCGGCTGAGGCCAGTTAAACGCCCTGCCATGCACCAGCAGTATTTTCTCTTCGCGCAACAAGTCCAGCATCATACGCTCATCGTTTTTTACATTGAAATGTTGCGTATCTATTTTGGCAAATGCGTACAATGCACCCATAGGTTTAACACAGGATACACCCTGCATATCATTCAGCCCCTGCCATGCAATCTGACGTTGCTCATACAAGCGCCCGCCAGGCTCGATTAGAGCATCGATAGACTGTACGCCACCCAATGCCTGCTGGATAGCAAACTGTGCCGGAACGTTAGCGCATAAACGCATAGACGCCAGCATGTTCAGGCCATCAATGAGATCTTTCATCGCCGCCACTTTGCCGCTGAGCACCATCCAGCCCATCCGCAAACCAGCTGCGCGATACGTTTTGGCAAGCCCGTTAAAGGTGATCACAGGTAAGTCGTCACATAAAGACGCAATTGACCAGTGTACGGCTCCATCGTAGAGGATCTTTTCATAGATTTCATCGCTGAGCAGCAACAGGTTGTGCTCTCTGGCAATGTCGATCAGCCCCTCCAGCAGCGCTTTGCTATACACGGCTCCGGTCGGATTGTTGGGATTGATTAGTACCAGAGCCCGGGTGTTAGGGGTAATTTTGGCACGAATATCGGCTAAGTCAGGAAACCAGTCGGCCGCTTCATCACATAAGTAATGAACCGGTTTACCACCTGACAACTTAACCGATGCCGTCCATAAGGGGTAATCCGGGGCCGGGATCAATACCTCATCACCGTCGTTAAGCAGCGCCTGCGTGACCATCTGGATAAGCTCGCTAACGCCATTACCAATGAAGATGTTATCTACACTGATATTTGGCAGGTTTTTCTGCTGGTAATGCTGATACACAGCGACCCGGGCAGAATATAGCCCTTTTGAATCACAATAGCCCTGAGCATCCGACAGATTGCGAATGATGTCTCGGTGCATATCTTCAGGCATATCAAAGCCAAATGCAGCCGGGTTGCCAATGTTAAGTTTGAGGACCTTAGTGCCCTCATCTTCCATTTTCTTTGCCTGTGATAACACAGGACCGCGAATATCGTAGCACACCCCGTTGAGTTTGCTGCTTTTAGTAATTTTTATCATTATTTCTCCCTATTCAGGCCACTAGAATAACGCTCCAGCGACAGGAAGAAAAGCAGATTCCGAACAGAGAATGAAAGGAAGATTTTAGAAAAGAGTAACACTGAGGGCGCCACAGAAATGTAACGCCTGCAAAGCGAAAAACAGCTCATAACACGCTGAGCTGTATTGAACAATTACACTTGCAAACGAATACCAACCTACGCGTTGGCCATCAGCCATTGTTGCAGCTTAGCAGTAGAGCCAATCACTTGCTGAGATAAACTGCCCAACGCGTCTTTAGCAGCGTTAACATCACCCTGAAGCAACAACATTTCTACTTCACGGGCACTATCGGACAAACTCATCGCACCAAACTGGGCCGCATTCGACTTAAGACTATGCGCGTTGCGCGTCGCCGCCTCCAGATCAACCGGCAAAGACTCTCTTACTTCGCGCTCCAACCGCTCGAACTCGCTGATGCAAAATACCAGGGTGTCTGAAAATTGCTCACCTAACAGGGACTGCATCGTATCCAGGCAAGCTTCATCAATCGTTACATTCATATTAGTCCTTTCACTATATTGGCTAACAAACCCACCAACAGCCTCACTTACAGTTAATGCTAGCTAAGAGGGCCCTAAACTGCAAACTATGATATGATCTGTGACAGAAAAAACAGTAAAATAATGCGATGAAACGTCCCCTTTGCAATCACTGCCAGTTTCCTGAGCAGACTTGTGTCTGCAAGTTCCTTGGCAAGCCGCTCAAAAACCACTGCAAGATACTGGTGTTACAGCACCCCAGTGAAGTCAAAGTCGCTAAGAATACGGTTCGCCTGTTATCACTGCAACTTAGTAACCTTGAGGTCGTTGTCGGTGAGTCTGAAGCCGATTTTGCGCAAGTGCGCGAGCAACTTCAGTCAGTTCAATGCGCACTGCTTTACCCTTCTGAAAACGCTATGGCGCTCTCTCCCTCCCAGGAACAAGCAAATCGGCCAATCATAGAGACCTTGGTGGTACTGGATGGCACCTGGAAAAAAGTGCACAAAATGCTGATGCTCAACCCCTGGCTGATGACACTGCCCCATGTCTCATTCGCTCAACTGCCTGAAAATCAGTACCATATACGCAAAGCAGAGCAAGCCTTTAGCCTCTCAACACTGGAAGCAACCGCACACTTTTTACATCTGTATGAGCAAGTCTCACCCGCACCACTTTATCAGGCGCTGGCCGGCATGATTGAACAACAAACCAGGCAGATGCCTGAGCATGTAAAACAAAGGTACTTACGTGACGAATAATCGGTCGAATAATCGATTAAAGCGGCAGTTTTTTCGTGACGGGCCGGATTATCGCTTTGGCGACCAGGCCAGCTTTGATGAGATCAAAGCCACCTTTGGCTTCAAGACCATTACCTTAGGTGCCTGGGTCAATAAAGACGAGCAACACATAGCCGCAAACTTACTCTACGATGCGCTGGCCGACCTCACCCAACTCCTGTCACTGCCCCCTTTTGCAATTGGCCTCAGAGGCACTTTAAATTTAGCTTTTGGCAGTGGCGGACAGGCCGGCGTGCAGGCGCATTACGACAGCAACAGGCGCACTCTGGCAATGGCAAAAAATGCAGGGGGTGGTGCTCTTGCACACGAGTGGTGGCATGCTTTCGATCATTACATTGCCAGGCACATGTTCAGTGAAGTGGGAGCACACGACTTTGCATCGGCGCTGTGGCTCGTGCAACCGCCGTTGCTGAGCCACCCGCTTAATCAACAGCTTGATGATCTCTTTCGCATTTTGTTTCTGGATAGCAGCACACAGGAGCCGAGTGATTATTTCAAACGTGCCGCGTTACTGGATAAGGCGCGTGGCAGTCAGTATTACGCCCGGCCTCAGGAGCTCACTGCTCGTGCTTTTGAATGGGTCATAGCCAGCCAGCCTCAGATCCGCAATGCTTTTTTAGTGGATGATGTACTCGGCTCGGAACTCCAACATCAGGGCGGCTTTCCCGATGCAGCGATTGCAGCAGCAACCGTAGACTCGACTATAAACTACTTTCAGATGCTAGGTGCTGCGTTATATCGTCAAGCGCAATAAACTGCGCTAACCAGTCCTGATACTGGGCAAATGGCAAGGGCCGGGAAATATAAAAGCCCTGACCAATATCACAGCCAAAGGCCTGCAACATCTGATAACAGTGCACACTTTCAACCCCCTCGGCAACCACCATTGACCCCAGGCTGTGCGCCATATCACAGGTGGCCTTACAGATCGTCTGATTGGTTGCAGAGCTGGCTATATTCATCACAAAGCTTTTATCAATTTTTATCTCATCAACACCCAGCTGACTGAGATAAGCCAATGATGAGTAGCCGGTACCAAAGTCGTCAATGGCCATTTTAACGCCCAGGCGCTTAAAGCCATCAATGATCTCATTGAGATCCGCCTCATTGGCTAAAGTCGCAGATTCAGTGATTTCCAGCATCAGTTGCGAAGGCGCCAGATTAAGTTGGCTGATCAGGGTGATCAGTTGCACCGCCAACTCCTTTCTGCCAATGTCTTTACCTGATACATTCAGTGATAACACGTGCTGTGGATAGAGACGACACAACTCAGCCTGGGCAGATAGCGCCTGCTCCACAACCCAATCCGTTATCTCAGGGATCATGCCCGACGCTTCAGCAATGGGGATAAATTCATCGGGCGGTATTACGCCTAATTCTGGATGATGCCAGCGCAACAACACCTCTGCACCGAACACTTCTCCCTGTTGCAGCTTGACCTGAGGCTGAAAATACAAGGTAAACTGGTTTTGTGATATCGCATACTTCAACGACGATGCCACTTTGATCCTTCGCTCCAAAGACAAGGAGTCGTTATGATCGAATAGCTGCCACTTTTGAGTACCAAGCGGGCGTGCCGATATTGCCTGTAAAGCGCGCTGCATCAGCGCTTCTGTGGATTGTGCATGAATAGGATTACTCGCCACACCAATTTCGAGCTGATCGACCAGCAGCTCGCCTTTAAAGTTTACACCCTCTTCAAAAATGGAGGCCAACAAACAGGCATATTGCTCTACCTGGCTCAGCTCAAGTTTACCACGCAGTATAATGGCAAACAGGGCGTCATCTAATCGGTAAATTTGGGTCTTACTGTTTGGCTCAGCCGCAATCGTCACCCGGCCATAGGTATCCAGTTGAAACTGCACTTTTTTTAACAAAGATTTCAACTGCATAGCCGCATAATCCCAGCCCATGTTCAGCCTGATCACCGTCAGTACTTTAGGTCGGAACATAATCAAAGTATGGTGCTGATGGGTGCTATGCAGACCGTCTAAGGCCTTTTGTAGCATGTGCCGGTTAGGCAGCCCTGTTTCTTTATCATGATTGGCATAGCGAAGGAGTAGCAGTTTTTTCTGTCTCTCATGCCAGTAAACATAGTAACCGAGCAGCAATATATGGCCCGTCAACAAAGCATGATTAAGCACATAGTAATATGAACTGGCAAACACACCTAACTGCCCCAACATCAAGATCACCAGCAAAATCAGCGCAGGCATAAAAGCCAACGCCAGTAATCGGGCTTCGTATTGATATTGTCTAGGCTGCATCCACAGTAAGTACGCGACATAGGCCGTAACCACCAACCCGGCCATCACCTGAAACAATAACTGATAGCTGGCATGCAATGGTGCACTGACACACACAACCAGCAACAAGGCCCACAATAATCGCCACACATAGTGCTTATGCTGTTCATTCAGCCGTTTTTGTGCGACAAAATAATGGAAGAAGCATAAAGCACACGCCAATGACAGCAAGAAAAACTGGCTACTGTACGTCGCCAGTGCACCACTCAACACAGCAGGGAATAGCATTGTATTGATACCACTTTGTGCACCACTGATAAAAGCAACTAACAATACGTATACCGCGAGCGCCAATAACCCCGGCCTGAATTGGGAAACTGCCATCACCAACAGAAACAATGCCAAAAAGTAAATGCTGCCCGCTTCAACACCAAATAAAAAGACTCGGCGACTAAAGCGTTGCGCAAAATCGGATTCATTCGCTGCACTTATCAAGAGCCACTGAGGGTGGCTCCCTTGCGCCTGAATATAAAGCTGCGCGCTGTGTTCACTTCTTGGCACTTTAACATGTGGTAATACTGCCTGAGCTGGCGATACCAGCTCTTTGGCAGGCGCAACCAATGTGTATTGAATTAGCTTATCGTTGCGTTCCAGGTAGAATTTAAGGACGCCCTGAATGGGCTGAGTGTAAATCACTTGCTCGTGTTGTACGTCAGGGGGAATGTCAATCCGTACCCAGGTTGAGATCCCGCGTTGCAGCTTGACGCTCTGCTCTGCTTCTGTCATTTGTGCTGTTATCTGACGGACCTCAGCCAGGCTCAGCTGATTGGTTGCATCATTATAAGCTTTAAGTGACATTACCGCCTGCTCGCCTGCCAACAACGCATCAGCACGAGCATGGCTTTCCAACAGCAAGCCTGTCATCATAACCAAGATTACCGCCATCACGCGTATCACGCCTGACCACATCCCAACCTCCTTGAGCAAGTGGCATAGTTCGATCAATCAGCGGGCCGGTTATACCAATTTCACTTAATACCTGTTCAATTTGACGGAGCAAATTGGTATTACAACAGTGCCCAGTGTTACTGGTTTCAGGGATTGCCAACATCAAGCGAACATATTCAATAATTCACGGTGCGATGTAGCTTTGATGTTAAGTATGGAAGCTGAAGTTTGAATTGCCAGTATCAAGTTAAAAAATCATCATTTTTGCTGGCAATTGAAAGGGAGGGTTGGGTGCTGTACGGCACGTACTTTCCCGGTACATGCCATACTGTTTATTCGGTGCAATATAAGCTTTTTTATTAGCGATTGTCGTCGCTTATCCGGCTCGCGATGGCGCTGTTCTGACCTTTGTATTTCGCATCTTTACGCATATTATAAGGTGCCTCAGCCGGGCTGCTCAGCGTCTCAAAGCTCAGCGCGCCAATCTTCATTTTTGGTCTCAAAGCCAATGGCAGTTTGCCTGAGTTATAGAATTCCAGCACAATATTCCCTGACCAGCCCGGATCAATGCGATGTGCGGTCACATGGACCATCAAGCCCAATCTGGCGAGCGAGGAGCGGCCATCCAGCCAGCCAACCAGATCGGCTGGCAAAGTCACAGATTCATAGGTCATGGCCAGCGCCAACTCACCCGGGTGAAGGAAAAAAGCCTGACCATCCTCAAGCACAATCTCGTCACTCATTATGGATTCCATCGCCTCGTTGATCTGCTCCTTAGGACCACTCAAATCAACATAAGGTGCGGCATGATCCTGAAACACCCGGAACTTATTACCCAGACGCAGGTCAACGGTTACCCCTGAGATCATCTCATCGCCCGGCGATGGCACAATTTGAATGTGTTGATTTTTTATTGCTTCTTTTATGTCTCTGTCGGAGAGTCTCATTGCTTAGTCATCCGTTATTAGAATTTCGACTCCTTGAGTCGATTTCGATTGTAAATACAGCATACTGCTCACCAACTGCGCGCAGTAAATATAATGATCTTTTATCGCCAGCGCCTGAGCTGTGATGTTAGCCCCTTGCTCTGAGTTTTCCCGAATACCCGTATCCAGTGGAATTTCAGCAAGTAACGGGACACCATGGCGAGCCGCCAACTTTGCTCCCCCTTCACTGCCAAATATTGCATTTTTGCCATCGCAATGCTGACACGTAAAGTAGCTCATATTTTCGATAAGGCCGATGATCGGCAGATTAACTTTGTTGAACATCGCAATGCCCTTTTGGGCATCAGCAAGGGCCAGGTCCTGTGGCGTTGTTACCACAATAGCGCCGCTGGCAGGGACTTTTTGCGTCATGGTCAGTTGAATGTCGCCTGTACCCGGAGGCATATCTACTATCAGGTAGTCCAGCTCACCCCATGCGGTCTCATTTAGTAACTGAGCAAGCGCCTGTGACGCCATCGGGCCACGCCACACAGTTGCGTCGTCCTGAGCGACTAAAAAGCCGATGGACATCGCCCTGATCCCATCTTTCTCAAACGGCTTTAGGGTCTTTTCGTCTAGTGCTTCAGGCTGTTGTCCTGTCAGTCCCAATAATGAAGGAATAGAAGGACCATAAATATCGGCATCCAGAATCCCAACCTGAGCGCCCTGAGATGCCAATCCCGCAGCCAGATTCACGGCGGTTGTTGACTTGCCAACGCCGCCTTTGCCCGAAGCCACCAACACAATATGCTTGATTTGCTTAAACTGGGTTGTACCGGCCACGGCTGTGTGGCAGGTAACGCGAATGTCGGTGTTCAAGGAATCACTCAAATGTGAGGCCAGTATCTCGCCTTGCCCGGAGGCTGCAAAGGGTAAGGTCAATGACACTTGCCAGCTCGTGCCTTTCGCTTGCCCCTCTACTATCTCCGTTATCCACTGCGTATCGATCCCCATTGGAAAAATCGCACTACGGTAGTGTTGCAGGTGAGTTTTAATCTGTTCTTTGATGGGGTCCTTCCTCGTAAATAGTTTTTCAATACCAAACATACAAATAAAACGCCTTGAGGTGATGAAATGGGCGCTGGAATTATGTAACATTCACCTCATTAAAACCAGTCAAATTCGCGTCTGCCGGGATTTTCCCGGCCGTTCTGGTCAGTCTTTTAGCAATAATCGACGCACAGACCGGGCCGAAGTTTTTGTGCTCTGTATAGATGAGGTTAAAAATCAGCACCGAGTCAGGTGTCAGTCAGCCTATCTGCAAAGCCAAACTGAGCCGCTCTATTTTCATGGAATAACTATGACAAAGAGAAAAATTCTCATAACGAGTGCACTGCCCTATGCCAATGGACCGACTCACCTGGGTCACCTGTTGGAATATATTCAAACTGATATCTGGGCACGCTTCCAGAAGCAACAAGGCCACGAAACCTATTATGTGTGCGCCGACGATGCACACGGCACCCCGATTATGCTCAATGCACAAAAGCAGGGCATTACACCGGAAGAAATGGTTCAGCAAGTCAGTATTGAAAGACAGCGAGACTTTGCCGACTTCAATATTGAATTTGACAACTACCATAGCACCCACAGCGATGAAAACCGCGAGCTCAGTGAGTTGATCTATACGCGTCTGAACGACAAAGGTCACATCAAAAAGCGCACTATCTCTCAGCTGTTTGATCCTGAAAAGAGCATTTTCCTGCCGGATCGCTTTGTTACCGGTACTTGCCCAACCTGTAAAGCAGAAGACCAAAATGGCGATAGCTGTGATGCCTGCGGCGCGACATATAGCCCAACTGAGTTGATTGACCCTAAGTCTGTGATGTCGGGCGCGACACCTGTGCTGAAAGATTCCGAGCACTTTTTCTTCGACCTGCCCGCATTTGAAGACATGCTGAAAACCTGGCTGCACTCTGGCAGTCTGCAGGCTGAAATGGCCAATAAGCTGGATGAATGGTTTGCAGATGGCTTGCAGCAATGGGACATCAGCCGCGATGCGCCATACTTTGGCTTTGAAATTCCAGGGGCGCCTGGTAAATACTTCTATGTTTGGCTGGATGCGCCGATTGGCTACATGGCCAGCTTTAAAAACCTCTGTGACAAGAAGGGCCTGAACTTTGATGAGTTCTGGACTGAAGGCTCTGACGCTGAGCTTTATCATTTTATTGGTAAAGACATCATCTACTTCCACAGCCTGTTCTGGCCGGCTATGCTGGACGGTGCAAACTTCCGTAAGCCAAACAACGTCTTCGCTCACGGCTTTGTCACCGTAAACGGCGCGAAAATGTCGAAGTCAAAGGGCACTTTCGTCAAGGCACGCACCTACTTGGAGCACCTGGACCCTGAGTATTTGCGTTATTACTACGCCGCTAAATTGAACAGCGGTGTTACTGACCTGGATCTGAACCTGGAAGATTTCGCCCAGCGCGTTAACTCAGACCTGGTCGGTAAAGTCGTCAACATCGCCAGCCGCTGTGCCGGCTTCATCACCAAAAAGTTCGGTGGCAAACTAAGCAGTACCGTAATGGATGAAGCGCTTCTGGGTAGCTTTGTGGCAGCCAAAGACAGCATTGCAGGTCATTATGAAAACCGCGAATACAGCCGCGCTGTACGCGAGATCATGACGCTTGCCGACAAAGCCAACCAGTTTATCGACGCCGAAGCGCCGTGGGTCTTGGCTAAAAATGAAGACACCTTAGAGCGCGCCCACCAGGTGTGTTCAATGGGTCTGAACCTGTTCCGCGCATTGCTGACTTATCTTAAGCCGATACTGCCGGGCATGGCAGCCAATGTTGAAGCCTTTTTAAATACCGAGCTCAGCTGGGATAGCCTGGAAACCCCACTTGTTGACCATGAAATCAACAAGTTTAAGGCACTGATGCAACGTGTTGAGCTGGATAAAGTCAATGCCATGATTGACGCTTCGAAAGAAAGCCTGGAGAAGAAAGTGGGCGGTCAAAGTACTCAGCCAGCCGCTGACAGCCCGCTGGCTAAAGAGCCCATCGCCGACGAAATCGAGTTCGATGATTTTGCTAAAGTTGACTTACGCGTGGCAAAAATTGCCAATGCTGAGCACGTCGAAGGCGCAGACAAATTACTGAAGCTGACACTGGACTTGGGCGGTGAAACCCGTCAGGTATTTGCTGGCATTAAATCGGCCTATGCACCGGAAGATTTAATCGGCAAGCTCACTGTAATGGTTGCCAACCTGAAGCCACGTAAAATGCGCTTTGGTATGTCACAAGGCATGGTACTGGCCGCAGGCCCAGGTGGTAAAGAGATCTACATTCTTAATCCGGATGAAGGCTCACAGCCTGGCATGCGTGTAATGTAAACCACCATCCGGTTAAAATGGATAAACGGGCCACAAGGCCCGTTTTTTGTTTTGATAAAACTGTTTAGGCGTCCTGTGACAACTGGTCGCGTACTGTCATCAGGGCATAGCCCAACAGATTGAGCCCTTTCCACTTTTGAGGCACGCTTGCAAACTCGTGATCCTCAGCCAGACCAATCCCCCAAATTTTATCCACCGGACTGGCCTCGACCAGAACCCTCTCGCCAGTTGAAAACAAGAATTCCTTCAGTTCAGGATTTTGGGCAAACTTCAGCATGTTTGCACTGACAACAATATCGAATCGCTTAGCATTCCAGGTGGCTTCATCAAAACCGGTGACAGCTCTGCCCAACTTTTTGGCCTCATCGGGGTGGCCACATTGTAAAATACGCTGCGCCACGTCATGGCTATCAAATAGCATCGCCTTGTGATACATCATATAGTGCTCGGCGGTTTTGAAGACCAGTCCATCCTGCTCAAAGCGCGCCGGATACCATTGACTGAAACAAGATTTAGAGACACCTGACTTGGCTTTTTGGTGGCCCCAGAAAAAGACAAATTTTGGCTTTTTTGCTTTCGCAATCTGCTCGATTAACTGCGCGTTACTCGTTACTGCCACAAAGACTCCCTATGTGTGATTTTAATACTCAGGGGCTTATCAGCGCCCCTCTGTTTCCAATTGCTCAGTGGGTTAATGCATGGACCATAATGAACTTGTGCTCGTCCATATCAACGACACTAAATCCATGTGGCTCATATAACTTTACCAAATGCGCTTCACAGCAAAGATACAATGCGGGCCAGTTTAAGTTTTTCGCCTTAGCAATCGCAAACTCAACCAAAGCCGTTGAGATGCCTTTGCCACGCTGTTCTGTCGGCACATACACGCCATCCAGCCAGTATTGATAGTCTGGGTGTTTGGGAAATATTTGGTGCTTAATTTCACCTGCACCAACCAGCTCATCGTCAATATAGGCGGCAAACCCTGTGCGGGAATCAGAGGAAGATATTTTATCAATCACACTCTGTATTGTGGCATGGGGGTCTTTACTGTCCCATTGCTGGTAATACCAGTTGGCGATGGCTCCTAAGTCCGGATGGTTGCACGCTAATTCTGAAACTTTCACTTGGGCTGTCCTTTATTGTTCTCTTGATATCCAATTTTTAAACTCAAAGCCTTCAGAGCACAGACATAATATGCACTCATTTAAGCCTTTGCTCTACTTAGTGTAACCATGTGCCTACAAATGGATGAGCCATATAGTACAGCAATATGGTCTATGTTGCTTTTACAAACGAACGGTACTTCTCATTGTGCATGGACCTTAAGCGCGGCTTTGTTCCTCAAGCTCGTCGCCTTTAGGTGGGGTATATGGCACCTTAATGGTGACTTCAATGCCTTCTCCCGGGGTTGAACTCGCCGAGATCTCGCCTTTGAGCAGCTGCGTGACCAGGTTATACACTATGTGCATGCCCAAACCGCACCCCCCCTGGCTTCTTTTGGTGGTGACAAACGGGTCAAACAGGGTTTTCAACCCCGTTTTTGACATCCCTATCCCGTCATCGCGATAGGTCAGCAACCAGTGCGTTTCAGCCATATGGGTTGATACGTCGACCTTGCCTTTTGGATGCTTTTCAAAGCCATGGATCATTGAATTATTAAACAGGTTAGTCATGATCTGGTAGATAGCGCCCGGGTAGGTGTTTACCAGCATGTCGTCGTCTCCTGTGATGGACAAGCTGATCTCTTTGCCTTTGCTGAGCGGTAACAAAGAACTGAACACATCGGCAATATAGTCTTTCACATTGATATCCCGCTCTACCTCACTGGATTGATCTACGGCAACCTGCTTAAAGTTGCTGATCAGCATCTGGGCCCGGTCCAGATTACGCAGGATCAGTCGGTACCCCTCTTGCTGCTCGGCGTTTGAGCGCTCTAAATCTGTTTGGCGTAACTGCTTCTTCTGCAACTTTTCGTCGATATTATGCAGACACTCCTGATTGTGTGTCAGCGCCGTTATGGCCACCCCCAACGGCGTATTTATCTCATGCGCAATTCCGGCTACCACGTTACCCAAAGACGCCATTTTCTCGCTTTCTATCAGCTCTTGCTGGGTGCGCTTAAGCTCCATCATCGCCTGCTCGAGTTTCTGATTTTTCTTATACAGTTCATCCGTGCGCATCGCCACTTTGATTTCGAGCTGCTCGTTCAGCGTTTGTAGCGCATTTTGATGTGCTTTTAATTCTGCTATGTCTTTTAGTGCCCCCACAATACGTTGTGGCCGACCATGATGGTCACGACTTACGACCTTGCCGCGCTCCAGCACCCAGCTCCAATGATCTTTTAGTGTTTTAACCCGCATGGCGATTTCATAGGTATCCTGCTCACCTTCGAGGCATGATTCGATCTTTTCCTCCCACGCAATACAATCTTTTGGATGCACAAACTGATCAATGTCCTCAACCGTCATGGTGGTTTGGTTTCTGCCATAGTCAATGCGCGGCTTTACGCAGTAACGATAGACTTTTTTGTCTTCGAGGTGCCAGTCCCATAATTCGTCACCGCTGGCCCATAAGCTCAGCTCCAGGCGCTGTTGCAGCTCGTTCATCACCCGGTTGTCATTCACGACCTGACGGTAGCGGGCCTGACGCTGCCTGAGCCACAAAGCAAAGCTCAGAGTTAGTGCCACAATATAAAAAGTTTTTGAATACCAGTCCCACCACCAGGGCGCCTTAATATGAATAGTAAAGCGATGTACTGGTGACTTCTGGTTAAAGCGGTTTACGGTATAGGTCTGAACCTGATAATTACCGGGTTCCAGCTTGAGCAGGTTGATCTGCCTGACGCCATCGGCCAGCTTGAGCCATTTGTCACTCAGCCCGACAATCCGATAAAAAAAGTTCAACCGCTCTGAGCCATAATCCAGGCTGGAATAATGCAAAGAAACAATATCCTGATTGTGCGTGAGCTCCAGTTTTTCGGTCAACTCAGGTGCCAGCGTCAGTTCGCTGCTGGCCTCGGGATGTAAGACTTCACCCAGCAATTCGATATTAGAAATAAGTAATGGCCGGATCCCAAAGGCAATCCGGATCTGCTCCGGATAAAACTGATTAAACCCTTTGGCGCCACCAATAAACACCCGACCATCCGGTGCCAGCCAGGCGGCGTTATAGTTAAACTCGTTATCCTGTACACCATCAACCACCAGGAAGTTGTCGATGTTGTGGTCGTGAATATTCACCCGGCTCAGGCCACCACTGGTACCAAGCCAGACATGCTCCTGCTGGTCAAATACCATGGCCCAGATGGCTTCATTGGCCAGGCCATCCGCCACTTTTAATACCTTTTCGACCTCAAACTGCTGATTGATAATGCTGACACCAGACTCACTGGCAACCCACACAGCACCAAGCGAATCGCGGGACAACATAAAGACAATATCTGACGCCAGGCCATTATTGGTGGTGAGTGATTTGATATTCTGGCCATCGTAATGATATAAGCCATCACCAACACTGCCAAAATAGAAGCCGTCGCCATCCACCAGCACCGACGACACATGGTTAGGCACCGACACAGATGGCGCAAAAAAAGGCATCAATTGGTTCTGGGCTTCGTCATAATAGAGTAAACCTAAGGTGCGGGAGCTAAGCAGTACCAGCTGTTTGAACACCGTGATGTCGTTAAAGCTCAGTTCCGGCCCGTTACCGAAGTCGGGGGTAAAGTAGGTGACCTCGCCGCTTATCAGGTTAAGCCTGGCCACCCCGGCGCCGCGTGACGTCAGCCAGGCATGATCGCCGACAATCTGCACCTTAGTGATAAAACTGTTAGCAAAACGCGCAAGCTGCGGATAGAGCTGCTCCGCTTTGACAAACCTTTGCTGCTCAAAAATATAACCGCCGTTGGAGGTTGCCACCCATAGCCTGTCAGAGGCATCCAACGCAAAGCTACGTACATCTGAGTTAGTCAAAGGGGCGTGTGGGTAGTTATATTCGCCCACGTGGCCAAAGGTTTCACTCAGCTGGCTGATAAAGTGTAACCCCCGGGTTTCCGTTCCAATCCACAGGTCACTGTTACTATCGCGAAACACCGAAAGAATACTACTATCCTGTAAACCCGATTTATTGTTGCCCCGTTTGTACCAGCGCTTTTTAATGTCGCCCTTCATATTGAGCAAATACACGCCATGACTGGTTGCAACAAATAGCTCCCCGGCCGATGCAAACACCGAATGCAGTACCAGGTTTGTATCCCGCGCAATGTTACTTTGCCACAACGCTCGCTCAAACAGCGTATCATAGGCGGTGAGCTGATTATCTTTGCCAATCAAAAAGGCACGCTCACCACTGACCGTTAAAGATTTAAAGTCACCCGCTAACAGCAATGTCGTGAGCCCGGTTTGGCGATTATTAACAACCAATCCCTGATCGGATAAGTAATACACCAGATTTTTATACACAGTCACATAGCGGATGAAGTCGCCTTCCAGCGCAAGCTCTCGCGGCTCTAACGTGGCTTTGTCTATGACGTAGTAAAAACCATCTTCGGTGGTCACAGAGATAGCAGCCCCCTGACAGCCAATGGATTGCACTCTGTCGGATGGGATAAGCGGGCTAAAATCACTCAAAAAGCTTTGGAAACGCCCCGTTACGGTATGATAAACACTGAGGCCGGTGCTGGTGCCAATCCACAACGACTCGCCACTGTGGCACAAGGCCGTAATAAAAGCGCCTGCCAGTGAAAAGGGATCTTGCTGACGACTGATAAACTGCTTAAAGGAGTGGCCGTCAAAACGATTGAGGCCCGCCTGAGTCCCTATCCAGATATAGCCGAGCTGATCTTCCTCAATTGCCGTAATACTGACCTGACTGAGGCCAGACTCATAGTCGTAATGACGCATTACCTGCGCGGTATCCGAAAACACTGGCACTGCCAAGAGGTTTGCAGAGCATAGCCACAGCACCACTGTGAGCAGGATGCAAAGCTTGGTTTGTTTTTTGTGTTGCTGATACAACCCGTTCACCTTTTATGCAGGCTCTTTGTTGTAACTATAGCAAAACTTTACAATCCGGCTGAGATGTTGCTTACCTTGCTAACAACACGTGTCATCGTGCTCTGTCAGCGCAAATTCTGTCATTTCACCATCGCCCCTTAACAGCCGGTAGCGGCTTAAGCGCCCCTGTTCTAATTCGACCAGACTGATTGCTGACGCGCTCACCAGGTAGCGTTTTTTAGGACTGTCACTGTGATGTTTGCGCACCGACAGTTGCCAGCGTTTTGTGAACAGGTTAAACGGGCTCCAGGGCGCAAACAGCCAGGTGTCCAGCTTTTCGAGCACATGCAGCAATCGCTTGGGAAACTCATTTTTAATCCCTGATGAAGTAAGCTGCCAGATGCGATTATCATGGCGGCCAAATCGAGCGGCCACTGAAAAACAAAACGAATAATGGACGTCACCCGAAAGAATAATGGTTTCTGAGGGCGTATCTTCGCGCTTAAAAATGTCGATCAGCTTTTTCGCGGCTCCCTCATGGGCCATCCAGTTCTCAACATCAACCACCAAAGGATGCCCACAAGCGTTGAATACCGCCTGTATGGTTTCAATGGCCTTAACCCCAAACACCGGCGCCGGACTGACCAGCAGCACGCTGTCCTGATCGAGCATTTGCTCCTGCAGTTCCATCAGGGTTTCCCAATCCATCAGTCCGCTTGGTTCGTTGAAGTCCTGCTCATTGCGCCAGCGGTGTGTGCGTGTATCCACTACCACCACTTTGGGTTGTGTTTCCAGGCAATAGTGCCACTGGGTAAAACGGTGTAGGGCTTTGTCAAAGCTGGTCAGCGCCCATTTATTGTGCGCAGTAAGGCTTTGTGTAAATCCGTCGAGCAACTTACCGGTTGCAGCCAGCGCATCATTTCCCATCCCCTGAAACAGCCAGTAGCTGATCAGTCCGTTGGCGATGATCCGACGGCTCGCCGGCGAATTGGCAATATTTTGCTCCCAGCGCGCGGTCAGGTTCCAGTCGTCGGTTACATCATGGTCGTCAAACATCATCAGGGTAGACACATTGGCAAACAAACGCTGTGCGGCGGGCAAAGTATCTATAAACCCTTCCAGTGCCCGCTTATCAGCGGCAAATTCCAGTGACTGTGCGTGGTTCAGCGACTGTCCGTGCAACTGCGGCAAGTCAACTAACTGCCAGGCCTGAGAACTGAAATTAAGCACATAGCAGGCAATAAATTCTTCCAGCGTAACCAGGTGATTACCGGCTTTGACACTGGAGAAATGGACTTCGTCTTTTTTCAACCAGTGGCCCAGCGTCCATTTACTGCGCTCCTGCCAGGGCGTTTTTGGCAACCAATGATGGCGCTGATAGAGCTGCTGCTGCAGCGAGTCAGGCAAGCTCAGCGCAACATTGTCCTCGGGATAGATCTCAAGCTGCGCGATCAGTGAATGCGCCGCCATCAGCATAGGCCCTGCCACATCATCTGCATAAATCTGGTCGCCGGACATAATTAACAGCGCGGGCCGTTTAGCGCTATCGTGCAAAGTATCACTCAGGTAATCGTCTGCGCTTGCCAGACTGTCCCGACTGTGATGATGGGGATTACGGCAGGAGCCATGCAACACACTATGCAAGGTATTGGGGATCATTAACTGAGGCGCCTCAGTATAGCTGAGCTCACTTAAGTCCAGCCATTGACCGTCCGCCTTTACGCGATAGCTTAAATTGGTATCGCACGCAAAGCGGCCTGCTTTTGGCGTGACCAACACAAAGCAAAGATACAGGTAAGTCCCGAGGCGTATTTCGCTCAGCTGAGACTCCACTTCAGTGCCCTCAACCTCTATCTCAAAGTCGGGCGCTGCCGTAGTCACAAACTGCAGGCAAAATTGCGTGGGTTCTGCCCGTCGCACCATAGGGCCGAGCAGCACATAAGGTAAATGGGCGCGGTTAGCTGGCATTACCACGCTGAGCAAGGCCAAACAAACGGTAGAAGTTGTCCGTTGTGGCGCAAGCTAACTCCTTGTAACTAATCCCTTTTAAATCCGCAATAAAATAAGCAACATCCTGTACGTAGGCAGGCTGATTGGTTTTACCACGATGCGGTACCGGTGCCAGATACGGCGAGTCCGTTTCAATAAGCAGTCTGTCGAGTGGTAAACGTTTTACGACATCTTGCAACTCAACAGCATTCTTAAAGGTCACAATCCCGGAAATAGAGATATAAAATCCCATATCAATGGCTTGCTTAGCCATTTCCCAGTTTTCGGTGAAACAATGCAAAACACCGCCACACTGCTGCGCGTTATGCGCACGCATAATATCCAGGGTGTCCTGCCTGGCGTCGCGGGTGTGGATAATCAATGGCTTGCTCAGCTCATTGGCAATATCAATGTGCTGTGCAAAACTGTCTCTTTGCACCTGGTGGGTGTCTTTTGAATAGTAGTAATCCAGGCCCGTTTCGCCGATTGCCACCACCTTAGGATGTTGCGCCAGCTCCCTGAGCAATGCAGGGTCCAGTGCATCGTCCTGGTTAAGCGGGTGTACGCCACAAGATGCAGACACATCGTCAAAAGGTAAAATCTTTTCCAGCATGGCTGGAAATTGCGCCAGGGTCACGCTCACACACAAAAAGTGCTCCACCTGTTTGGCTCGGGCATCGGTCAGGATCTCTGGCAGATCTTTGCCTATTTTATCAAAGTCCAGCCTGTCCAGGTGGCAATGAGAATCTACAATCATAACAACTCTTACATGGTGTAGGTGGGCTTGCCGGAATTCAGCTTAGTGCCCAGTATTTTTACTATTTTATCGTTCAGCAATTCGTCTTCGGCTTCAAATCCCACGCCAATGCCAGGCGGATTGGAGTTTTGCGCCCCTTGTGGTGTGATCCAGACGACTTTACCGGTAACAACGTCTTCTTCCAGCGCATCGGGTAAAGTAATGCGCAGCGTCAGTGCCTGCCCCATCTCATAGCGACTATTGGTTTGCACAAACAAACCGCCACTTTTCTGATACGGCATATAACTGCGATATAGTTCGTCATTGTCTTCAAAATCAACGAGTATTTCTTGCACCTTGACTCCTATCTTAAGGTTTGCTGCAACTGATAGCACAATCGTGACAGACTCAGGGCCAAGTTTAAGCCTAACACAGTTTGCTGGTCTACTGAAAACCGCCTTACGCTGGTGATAGCCGCCTGCGCTTTGATGAAATCCAGCTGACCCGAAGCCATTTTAGCGTTGATGGCAGCCACAGCAAACCCGCAAAATATTTTGACCAAGCTGGTGTCTGCCTGCAAAGCCTTGCTCAGTGTGTCACTATTTACACCTTCTCCAAGACGCTGCGCCTGCTGCCACAAAGCATCGATATCACCCAGCTGCTGTGCCTGCGCCCATCTGAGCAATAATAGCGGCTGCGAGATAAACTGACTGACCCAGGGATATTGCCCGGTATGGACCCCCTGCTCTGCCAGCCATTGCTCAACCCCCCTGCCATCGACTACCGCCACATTCATCTTGTTGCAGCGACTCAATACTGTGGCTGTCACGCGGGCGGTATCATTACACAGTAGCAGTAAATAGCGGCCTTTGGCGGGCTCTTCCAGGGTTTTTAGTAATGCATTGGCTGCAGACTCGGTGAGTTTTTCTATGCCATCGATCACCACCACTTTATTGCCACCCTGCTGTGCTGAGTGAAAGATAAAGTCGTTCAGACTGCGTATCGCATCAACACTGATGCTTTGCGACTCAGCGGCGATCAGTAGCTTGTCCGGATGATTGTCAGCTTCCAGTAACAAACAGCTTTTGCATTGCCCGCAGGCAACCAGTGATGTGCCTGCTTGCTTACATAGTAATGCCGCAGCGAGCGTGTGTGCAAACTCCAGCTTTCCCACTCCCGCCATGCCATACAGCATCTGCGCATGATGGAAACGCTGTTGCTGATAACTGGTCTGCAATTGGGTAAAAACCGATTCTAGCCAAGGATACATCTGGACACTCGCTAATCGTTTTTACGGTTACGATTTGTTGCAATCAGAGCATCAACCACTTTGAGGCAATCCGACAGCACCGATTGTTTGTCCTGGGATGCATCAATCACACAAAAACGCGCGGGGTCGGCCTTAGCCTGAGCCAGGTAGCCCTCACGGGCACGATGTAAAAACTCCATTTTTTCATCTTCGAGGCGATCCAGCCCTTCACCGCGCTGACTGACGCGTTGCAGGCCCAGCTGAGGGTCTAAATCCAGGATAAGGTTCATATCTGGCTTGAAGCCACCCAACGCCAACTCATTAATGGTTGTGATCGTCTCAAGGTCGATGCCACGTGCGTAATGCTGAAAGCTGAATGTTGCGGCGTCAAAGCGATCAGAGATCACCACTTTGCCAGCTTCAAGGGCCGGACGGATTTTTTCCTCGACGTGTTGCGCACGGGCCGCGCCAAATAACATCAACTCAGTCATTGACCCCATTTCTGGAGTACTGGGATCGAGGATAACGCTACGGACTTTTTCACCGATTGGCGTACCACCCGGTTCGCGGGTTAGTACCACGTCATACCCTTGTTGCTCAAGATAATCGGCAATGCCCTGGATCACTGTTGTTTTGCCCGCACCGTTACTGCCATCACAAACCAACATAAAACCTTTACTCATACACACTCTCTGCGGTACCACGCGATACCGTATACAATTACCTGAAAATGGCTGCCATTATAGCGGTTTCGTGTCGCTATCAGTAGGATTAATTCATTGAATAGTGTACCGTTTAGTGCATTAATCGATTTTCGCAGGGATAAACAATGCAAATTGATCTTCATCACGCTATGACCTGGGTGGTAGCCCGGGATGCCGGATTCTTGCCTGCTCAGGCCAGCACCATTGCCCATGCGGCACAATATGTGGATGATGCCACCAACTATGGCCACATTGAATTTAGCAATGGCGCAGCCTATGAGCGTATTGCGACCGCCCATAAAATGCTTGAATATCGCAACCTGGACAGCCTGAAAAATATGAAAGTCTGGGTGCCATTTCATTTTTTACCGGGCAATGGCGGACTACCGGCGGGACAAAACCCCAGTGGCAGCTTTATTCAAAAGCTCATTTGTCAGCCTCACTCATATGTGGCCAAAGACATGGTCGCAGAGGTGTTAGCGGACAAAGACCGCCCTTATTCACTGCACCGGCTGGGTATCACGGCACACGTGTTTATTGACACTTGGGGTCACCGGGGCTTTGCCGGTGTTGACCACCCGGTCAATCATGTGCGCGATATCAAAGATCACAATGGTCAGACACATCACTCGCTGATCGCAAAAGTCAGCGGGTATTTTGCCAATATCCTGCAAGACAACATTCCCAGCCTGGGCCATGGTCAGGCGTTGTCTCATCCGGACTTGCCCCACCAGCACTGGTCTTATCAAAATGGTTTAGGGGAGCACATTGAGCGCAATAACCCGATTGACTTTTTGCAAGCCGCAGACGAGCTGTGCAAGGTTTTTCAGACTTACCTGGTCAAGCCCATCACCGGGCTATCGCCGAATGTAAAGCAACATATTGCACAGTGTTTTGCTCAGTTCACCAGTGATGATCCTGAGCTGCGACACCAGCAGTGGTTGGATGCCATTGCCGCCGACCGCTTTGGTCTGGGTGCCCACCGGCTCAGTTATATCGCCAAAGGTCCGGGCTCCTGGAAACATCAGGCCCTTGGCACCACACTGGCACAGGGCGATGAGGCTTACTACGAGTACCACCCGGATTTTATGCACAGTGACTGGAAGCACTTTCATGATGCGGCGAAAAAACATCGTCAAAGTATCATTGTGGATATTCTGCCCAGATATGGGATCTGTGTCAGTTAAACCCGCTTGCACCGCCATCTGGCTCTGAAGCGGTGCAGCCAAAGCTATTGTTTTTTGAGGGTCACCGGCTGATCTTTAACGCCGGCATAAAACACCACTATCTGCGCGGCTTCTTTACCTACGCTTTTACCCCAGTGCCAGGTATCGACGACCTCAACCAGGGTATCACCCGCTTTAATGTGGATGATATCCCCGCTTTGTGTTTCGACCTGCAACTCGCCGCTTAACAACAGTCCGGCATTAATATACGGGTGCTTATGCGTTGGCAGCGTCTGTCCCGCGGGAATGGTAAAACGCATGATCTGCACCTCTGGCTGGCCTTCAGGATAGGCAGGTAAAACTGCACCATTCCAGCTGTGCTGCTGTTTTGTCAGGGTTTCAACCTGAATTTTTCCGCTGTGCGCTTGCTCAGCACTGACACTCATAAAACTCAGCAGCAACAGGGTCGAAAAGGAAAAAGCGATATTGTTCATAGGTGTTGTTCCGTCGTTATTTTCCCCACCCTAACGCATTAATGTGGGTTAATTGTGAAGTACCGTCTCGGTGATCTGGCGCTGCGGTGAGAGCCTGAGCATGATGTCGCATTGCTCTGGCAAAGTTGCTAATCCCCACTGTGTCAGACGCTGAAAAAACTGCACAAAATGCGCCACTTCCGACTGTGACATGCGGCGCGCCTGAGCGCCAGACAGACTAAGCTTTTGCTCCTGTTCAAAGCGCCAGCGGGCAACATGAGTAAACGCCTGCGCGTTGAGGAAAATGAGCTTGTCCAGCTGTGCAAACAGCGGCTGATAATCTGCTTTAAGAAAGTGATTAACCGCATGGCGATAGCGCTCATCTGGATCCTGGCTTTGCTCTAGTGGATTAACCGGAACACTGAGTTGTTGCTCAGTTTGTGGCCCGACGCCCAGGCACCAGCCCTCGACAATAAGGACATCCAGCACATTAGTCTTTGTCCATTTTGCCGGCTCAAATGGTTCATCCATAGACTTGTCGAAGCGGGGTAAGGTAAGCGGCCGACGAGCCCGAAATTGCGCGAATACATCCGTTGCCAATTCAGTGTTATGTGTGCCGGGGACGCCGCGAGTTTGAAACAAAGGGTGAATATCTGCAGCACGTTTTGCACGCTCGGCCCGGCTCAGATAAAAGTCATCCAGCGATACACATTCAGCGTTGAGGCCGAGCTGTATCAGACAGGTTTTTAAATACGTCGCCAGAGTTGATTTGCCACTGCCCTGTGAGCCACTGATCCCAAAGCACAAAGGCACCTGTTGTTCAACCTGCTGCGCCAGCCAGCGCGTAACCGGTGCCAGTGGCTGGATATACTGCGCATCCAGGCCCTGATTGTCACAAAATGCCTGCTGCCAGGGCGACAGAGTCCGAGATTTATCCATACGAAACTGAGCTAGTTAATCAGCTCATATTTGTAACCCGCACCATAAATGGAGTGAATAAACTCGCTGTCAGGAGACAACTGCGACAGCTTTTTGCGGATCTTTTTAATATGGCTGTCTATGGTACGGTCACTGACGATGCGGTCGTCGTCGTAAATGTTATCCATCAGTCGCGAGCGATTATAAATACGCCCCGGATGTGCAACCAGCGTTTGCAGCAACACAAATTCAACCTGAGTCAGTTCAACAGAGTTATTCTGATAACTCACGAACAAGGTGTTTTCGTCCAGCGTCAATTGCTCAGACTGAGGCACGCTCGACCCGACCCGGCGTAAAATGGCTTTAACCCGGGCAACCACTTCTCGCGGACTGTAGGGCTTGCAAACATAATCATCGGCCCCGACTTCAAGGCCCAGCAGCCTGTCTATTTCTTCGACTTTGGCGGTTGTCATGATGATCGGTACCATAGAATGACGGCGCACTTCCCGACAGATCACGATACCGTCGACATTGGGTAACATCAGGTCGAGCAAAATAATATCGGGTTTAAAGCTTTCCACGGTGGCCAGGGCATCGGCGCCATCATGCACCATGTGGAGCTCATAGCCTGCCTGGGTAACGTACTTGCCCAAAATGGTCGCAAGTTTTTGCTCGTCTTCTATGATCAGTACTTTTTGCATCTTCGGCGTTCACTTTCACCTTGGGTCTTCTCTTACCCAAAGCTAAGTGAAATCGCTTGAATTTACAACCCTTTTAAGTAAAACGCATCACCACAGCCAAGCCTCCTAACTCACTCTCGCGCGCTGAAATTGTGCCATTATGGGCCTGAACTATGCTGGTACAAATGGCCAGCCCAAGACCTGAGCCGCCCGAGACCCGATCTCGGGCCTGTTTAACGCGAAACAACCGGTCGAACAATTTATCCAGCAGCTTGGGGTCCACGCCGGGAGAGCTATCTTCCCACACGATCTCGGTTTGTGCGCCCTGCTGTTTAATGGTCACCCGAATTTGCCCTGGATTGTGCAGCTCTGAATCGGTATAGCGCAGCGTATTTTGCATCAGATTACTAAACAGCTGCGTCATTCTTCTGTCGTCACACGTCATCAGGCTCTGTGCGTCTCCTTTAAGCTGGTACTCAAAGCCGCGGTTGGTTAGCTGCGCCTGATGATTGCCAAAGGTTTGCTCGACCAGTTCGCCGAGACAGTGTGATGACATCTGGTAGCTTAGTGAACCTCTGTCCGACATAGAGAGCTGGTGCAAGTCATCCACCAGCTGAGTCAGGCGACTGATTTCTTCATGTAAGGACTGTAACTGCGCGGGATCTGTGTCAATCACACCATCGATCATGCCCTCCAGCTCAGCTTTAAACACAGCGATTGGCGTGCGCAGTTCATGGGAAATATCGGCAATCCATTGTTGTCGGGCTTGCTGGTTTTCCCGCAAGGTCTCGGACAGCGTATTCAAGTCTCTTGCCAGCATACCCAGCTCGTCGTTACTGTCGGGGTTTAGACTGCTCTGATAATCGCCTCTAGCCAGGTTTTGCGCGGCGCGGCGCAGCGCCAGTACCGGTGCTACCAGAAAGTGACTGAACGGAATGGCCAGTAAGCTCGACGCTATCAGGGCCACAATGGCGATGTACATAAACCAGTTTTTTTGTCGCTCTGCAAATAAGCTGTCAAAGCGATTGCTGATAACCAGGCCATCTTCCAGGCCCACGTACCCCAGCACTGGTGACGATGGGGAATCCGACTGATGTACAGGCTCCCATAAAGTGGTTCTGGTTGTCGTCAAAGAACCAATCACCTGCTCACCTGCGGCGTTTTTAAATACCAGGCGACCACCCATACTATCAGAGCGTCCTCTGGGGGGTCTGCGCTTTTGATGAGGGTGATCTCCGCGCTCGCCTCTGGGCGGGCGATCAGCGCCGGGCTTTGGACGTCTGTCAGTGTGATATTGCGCCTGAGGGTCTTGCTCATTGCGCATGCCACGACCATCCCGACCCGGTTCCGGACCCCGCTCAGTGAGATCTGATGGTCTGCGCGGGCGCTGCATGCTAGGACTGTCATAACTGTCATAGGACGGAGTCGCAGCGGCCGAAGTGGCACTTCTGCCGTTCCCTCTTAGTTCGCTTACCAGCTTATGCCATGCAGGATGACGAGGATATACCCAGTCGTCGCCATAGCGAGCAAAGTTGTCACGAATGCTTGGCATCAACGCAACCAGTCTGGCGCGGCTGTTTTGCTGAATATAATCGCGAAAGCTCTTTTCAAATGCAGCCTGATTAGCAAAGTAAATCGCCATGATCAATACGGTGTTGACCAACAGCAAAATAGCCAGCAGCTTGTGCCGTATTGTCAGTTTCATGGTGTAGCTACCTCTGTGAATGGAATTCAGAACATGTAAGACCAGATGCTAATCAGTATGTAAGGTCAATGTGCAAATAGTGTGGAAGTGGTGACAAAATTTACCAAAGCAGGAACACATCTGCGTGCCTGCTTGGGTGGCTGGCTTGTCAGATGCCAGACAAGCCAGGTTGCTAAGGAGATGAAGACGGCTAATTAAACTGCACGATTTCCAGGCCCAGAATATAGCCATCGCCTTCGCTGTTATTACCGCACCGGATGACTTTCACATGGGCATTCAAAGGAGGAATAGAGCCACCATGGCTGTCGATAAATACCTCCAGCATTTCATTCATTTCCAGAGGCTCGTCCACAATGATTGAGAGCCCCGTGGCACTTAAGTCGTGGCAGATGCCTTGCAGTTTATGACCCGTGGACAACACCGTTAACTGTGCCTGGGTATTGACCATCATGCGCATAAAGCGCCGTTTATCCTCGTGTATCATGGCGTGCTCCACTCTTTATTATCATTGCTTGCCTGCAAAAAATTACCTGGGAATAATTTGCACCATATTTTTTATTTTTTCCGATAAGGATTGCATAGAAAAAGGTTTAACCACATACGCATCGCAGCCTGCATCAAAGCCTGCTTGCTTCTCCTGCTCCGATTCAAGGCCTGACACCATAAGCACCGGAATGTCTCTGGTCTCTGGCGTATTTTTTAGCATCCGGCACGTGTCGTAGCCATCCAGCCCGGGCATGCACACATCCAGCAAAATCACATCCGGCGGATCGGCTATCGCATTAGACAGGCAGCTCTTGCCCGACTCAGCATAACTGAACTTAAATGCATCCGACAAAGCCATAGAGAGCATTTCAAAATTGAAATACTCATCGTCAACCACTAACACATGCGGCGTTTTCATCCTGCTCCCCTGTGTGGACATAGTCAATGCCGCTTCCTTTTCACAATCCAAAAATAGTTTCCTCTTAATAAGGTAATTGCCCCAATGCAAATTGCAAGTCAAAACACACTATTCGATCTCATTTAACGCATTGGTGATCCGTTTGGCCGAAATCGGATAAGGCGTACCTAGTGTTTGAGCGAATAAAGACACCCGAAGTTCCTGCTGCATCCAGAAAATCTCGTCAAGTGCCGCAGGCATAGGGATCCCTTTTGGCTGTTTGTTACATTTATCGTTATACGCCGCCGCCACTTTCTCCAGCTCCAGCACACATAAACGGTCGCGGTTAGGATCAACTGGCAGTTTTTCCAGCCGTTTTTCAATGGCTTTCATATAGCGCAGTAAGTCAGGCAATTTATGCGCCCCGTGCTGACTGACAAACCCTTTGAAGATCAGGCTTTCCAGCTGAGACTTGATATCTCCGTGCGCGGTGATCATGGTTAAATCAACCCGCCCTTTCATGCGCTTGTTAATGCCATGCGCAATACTCAGCACCTGCTCAACCGCCGACGCAATATCTACCACTTTGTCTCCCAGTTCAGCACGGACATATTCTTTGGCTTTTTCAAAGTCCTGCTCAGAGCGGATCGCTGTGTAATCTCCCAGTAAGGCATCTATTCCCGCTGCGGTACAATCGTCGATCAGGTCGTTAATTTTACCAAACGGATTAAAATACAGTCCCAGCTTGGCTTTGTTCGGCAAATGCTGCTGTAAATATTTCACCGGTGAGGGTACGTTCAGCATCACCAGTCGACGTAAACCGAGGCGGTGGGCCTGTTGTGCCTTGAGCGGATGATCAAATAAACTGATTGAGGTGCTTTGCTTGTTGTCTACCAGCGCCGGGAAAGCTTTGATCTCATAGCCGCCCTGCTTTTTGGTGTATTCCTCAGGCAGGTCACCAAACGACCACTGCGTCAGCCCTTCCTGCTCTATGCCCTCTTCGGCTACTTTTGACAGCGTTTGCGTGACCTTACCTTGTAATTTGGCTTTGAGTACATCCAGGTCATAGCCATGCGCAATCACCTTATTGTGTTCATCCAATACCTGAAACTGCATTTTTAAGTGCGATTCCAGTGCCCCGAGATCGAACGCCTCAGCATCAACTTTAACGCCAGTCATACGTAATAAGCGATTGGTCAGGGCTTCAAGAAAATTGCCCTGCATCGGCTCTATGGCAGCAAGTACCGCATCGGCATAGTTGGGTGCCGGGACAAAGTTACGTCGCAGACTTTTTGGCAGGCTCTTGATCAAAGAGCAGATCAATTCATGGCGCAGTGCCGGAATATGCCAGTCAAATCCCTCATTAGCCACCTGGTTAAGCAGTGGTAAGGGGATGTTCACCATCACGCCGTCAACTGGCTGACCAGGTTCAAAATGATAGCTCAATGGCAACATCAGATTGCCCTGCTGCCACACGTCTGGATAATCCAGCGCCGTAATGTGTGACGCTTCGTGCTGCATCAGAGCGTCTCTGTCCATATGCAAAAAGCGTTTGTCGGTTTTTTTCTTCTCTTTCCACCAGTGGCTGAAAGCAGCCCGGTTATTGACATCGGCCGGGATCCGCTGCTCGTAAAACGCCTGCATCATATGCTCATCGACCAGAATATCCCGGCGACGCGCTTTGTTTTCCAGATCCTGAATATCTTCAATCAGGGCCTGATTGTGCTTTAAAAAGGCCTCATTTTGACCCAGTTGCTGGGCAACCAAAGCTTCTTTAATAAACAGTTCACGACACAGCGCCGGTTCAATCTGGCTGTAAACCGTACGCTTTTTGCCAACTATGATCAGGCCGTACAGGGTTTGCTGTTCAAAGGCGATGACACAGCCCTGCTTCTTTTCCCAGTGTGGTTCACTGTAACTACGCTTAACCAGATGCTCCGCCAGCGGGGCAACCCAGTTAACATCAATTCTGGCATTAATGCGGGCATAAAGCTTACTGGTTTCTACCAGTTCAGCCGCCATCACCCACTTGGGACTTTTCTTAAACAGGCCAGAGCCCGGGAAAATATGGAACTGGCTGTTGCGCGCCCCTTTGTAGAATTTTTTCTCGTCTTTTTGACCTATGTGGCTCAGCATGCCGCTGAGCAGCGCCTGGTGAATGGCTTCGAAGCTGGCGTCGTTGCCTGAGGCTTTGAGGCCCATTTCGGTGCACACTGTGGTGAGCTGATAAACAATATCCTGCCACTCTCTGACCCGCATATAGGCTAAAAAGTCTTTCTGACATTGCTTTCTGAACTGGCTGCGACTGAGCGCTTCCTGCTGCTCCTCCAGATATTGCCAGAGGTTCAAAAACGCCATAAAATCCGAGTCCGGATCTTCAAACCGACCATGCTTTTCATCCGCAGCACCGCGTTTTTCCTGCGGTCTTTCTCTGGGGTCCTGAATCGACAGTGCCGCTGCGATAATGATCACCTCACGCAATGCACCCAAAGGAGCTGATGCCAGTACCATGCGGGCCAGGCGCGGATCTATCGGTAAGCGGCTGAGCTTGCGCCCGGTCTGGGTCAGCGTAGTTTGTTCACGTCTGGCGGCAGGTTTAACGGCCCCCAACTCCTCAAGCAGCGTAACACCATCTGTGATGTTGCGATTATCGGGTGCTTGCACAAACGGAAACTGTTTGATGTCGCCCAGGCCCAGCGCCAGCATTTGCAAAATAACCGATGCCAGGTTGGTGCGCAGAATTTCCGGATCGGTAAATTCAGGTCGGCCAAGGAAATCTTCTTCTGAGTACAGTCGGATACACACGCCCGCAGCAACCCGGCCACAACGGCCCATACGCTGATTGGCACTGGCCTGAGAAACGGCCTCAATCGGCAATCGCTGAACCTTAGTACGGGCACTGTAACGGCTGATCCGCGCCGTGCCCGGATCAATAACATAGCGGATCCCAGGTACCGTCAGTGAGGTTTCGGCCACGTTGGTTGACAGCACAATACGACGGTGACTGTGGGCGGAAAAAATACGATTTTGCTCAGCATTCGACAAACGGGCATACAAAGGCAGGATCTCAACCCCTTTGAGGTTACGTTTACTCAGCGCATCGGCCGTATCGCGAATTTCCCGCTCGCCATTCATAAAGATCAGAATGTCTCCGGGGCCTTCTGCACACAGCTCGTCTACGGCATCGAAGATCCCCTGTAGCTGGTCGTTTTCGGCTTCACTTTCATCCCCACTGGCATCAATCACGGGGCGATAGCGCACTTCTACCGGATAGGTACGGCCCGATACTTCAATGATGGGGGCGTTATTAAAGTGCTTGGAAAAACGCTCCGGATCGATTGTCGCTGAGGTAATGATCACCTTCAGATCTGGGCGCTTAGGAAGCAGGTTTTTCAGATAACCAAGGATAAAGTCGATATTCAGACTGCGCTCGTGGGCTTCATCTATGATGATGGTATCGTACTGGTTCAGGTATCTGTCTTGCTGGATCTCTGCCAGCAAGATACCGTCGGTCATTAATTTGATATAGCTCTTATCAGACACCTGATCGCTGAAACGGATCTTAAAGCCCACTTCCTGACCAAGCTCACAATTAAGCTCTTCGGCAATCCGGTTTGACACGCTGCGTGCGGCCAGACGTCGTGGCTGAGTGTGACCAATATAGCCATCAACACCACGGCCCAATTCCAGACAGATCTTAGGTAGCTGAGTGGTTTTACCAGAGCCGGTTTCACCCGCGACTATCACCACCTGGTTCTCGGCAATGGCTTTTTTAATGTCGTCTTTTTTCTGGCTAACCGGCAGCGACTCGGGATATTGCACCTTCGGCAGTTCAGCCAGGCGCTTCACTCTAAGCGTTTTACTGTGCTCTATGTCACGCGTTATCTGAGTAAGTACCTTTTGTTGTTTCGCTTCGTCTTTTATTTTTTTGACGCCCTGAAGACGTTTTTTAAAGAGAAACTGATCCTTTTTGAGGCAATCCGCTATGCTCGAATACAACGACTGCAAATCCACTACACGACACCTTGTTACTGAGAAAATCGTCGCGTAGTCTAACAAAAAGCATGCAGTCAGCCCAGTCCCTTTGACGGGGGCTGTGTACTAAATTAGCGCAGGTAAAGTCGTCTATACAACGAGTGGGCCGAACAGCGCACCAGGCGCACTCGCCGACAGGTCTGGCGAGTAGTTCAACACTCAGACAAAGCGATGTCCCGATTCATAGGTATCGTGGAGGTGCTTATCAATGGCATAAAGCACATGAGTACGGCTGATCACTCCAACCAGCCGACAATCACTGTCACAGACCGGATAAATTTTCGGCTTGTCCGCCGTCATTCTGTCTGCCAATTTTAAAATGCTGTCATCCGGGCTGACACACAATGGCTCAGCATTCATTACATCAGCCACAATGCTGTGTGATTCGTTCTGATAAGTAGCTTCGAGCATAGTGCGGATACAATCTTGCTCGGATAAAAAGCCCACCACGCGTTGCATGTCATCAATCACCGGGCCTCCGGACTGACCACTTTGCAGTAATTTTTCCACTGCCGATTCGATGCGCATGTCCGCTTTAAAGGTCACCGGACGATGATTCAGATAGTCTGCTACTTTGACAGATTGCATATTTCATTCCCCTAAAAAAACACCAGCTTCATATTAAATAGTAGCTGGCGTTACAAAAATTGCCTAAGTTTGCAAACCTTAAGCACACTATTTAGAGGTGTCTTTGTCCTCAAAAATACCCACATAGGTAGGCTGAGTCTTCGACTTGCTGGCCCGATACATGCCCTTGGTGTTAAATGGCATGCTGATGTTACCCCTGGCATCTAAAATAATCACACCGCCGGTTCCGCCCGCGCGTAACATCGGGCCAAAAATCACGTCCTGCCCGGCTTGCGCCACAGATTTGTCCTGATACTGTACCCGCGCGCAGATATCAGCGGCAACGTTATAGCGAATAAAGTACTCACCATGCCCGGTTGCTGACACCGCACAAGACTCATTGTCTGCAAAGGTCCCCGCGCCAATAATCGGCGAGTCACCAACACGACCAAATCGTTTTGCTGTCATACCGCCGGTCGATGTGCCCGCGGCCAGGTTGCCCTGTTTGTCCAGCGCAACGGCGCCCACTGTGCCCATTTTATATTGCTGCGGTAACTGTTGATGCTGTGCCTGATAGTCTTTGTTGCTCTGTTCGGCTTGCTCCAGTTTCTTGCGTGCTTTTTGCCAGGCTTCATAGCGATGCGGCGTGTCAAAATAGTCATTGTTAACAAACGACATACCTTCACGCTTGGCAAACTCCTCGGCGCCTTCGCCACTGAGCATCACGTGCACCGATTTCTCCATGACCGCTCTAGCCAGCTCGATGGGATTTTTAATATGTTTAACACCGGCAACCGCGCCGGCCTGACGGTCTCGTCCATCCATGATCGATGCGTCCAGCTCATGCGCCCCTTCATAAGTATAAACTGCGCCTTTTCCGGCATTAAAGAATGGCGAGTTTTCAAGCACTGTAATTGCCGCAGTGATGGCATCCAGGCTTTCACCACCTTGCTCTAACACGGCGTAGCCCTGCTCAACGGCCACTTTAAGCGTCTGTCTATAGGCTTTTTCCTGCTCAGGTGTGAAGCGTGATTTTTCAATCGTGCCGGCACCACCATGAATAGCAATCGCGATGGGTGTCTCAGGTTTGGCTGCAAAAGCAGAATGTGCCACGCTCAGAGCGGCGAATAAGGATGAGGTGATTAGAATACGGCGCATGTTGAGTTCCTGTTGTACTTTTATTATGGAACCAAGTTGCCGGAATTGAATTTCGAATACAAAAAAAAGCGATAAAAAAAGCGCCCTCAGGCGCTTTTTAACAATAGATAGTCATTACTGACTTAGCTTGCCTGACGCTTTGCTTTCAGACGAGCCAGACGGCCAACCTGATGTGTAGAAGTCAGGAAAGAGAAGATAGGTGCCAGGTAACCACGCTTACGCAGTTCCAGGTAAGCTTCGTCGCTCAGCTCGTTCAGCTTACGCTCGTCTACCAGGTAAATACCGTTGATGTCTTTCTTCTCACCAGCGATTTCAACTGTCAGAGTTTGCTGAACCAGTAGCTCTTTTTCAGCCAGATACTGAGTGAAAGCTTCAGTAACACGAGAAAACTCGATGTAGTTAACCAGTGCTTCTTTGCGGCGCTCCAGGTACTCAGTTTCTTTGCCATCTGCGAACAAGGCGTTGCCTTCTTCTTCGCCTACCAGCGGGCTTGCTTCGTCAATAACGATGCCGTACTGATCTTGCTCTGGGTGCTTAACCAGACCAAACGGGTAACGAGATGCTGCCAGTGGTGCGATACCCGCAGTCCACTCGCCATCTTGTACAAACAGGTTTTCACCTGGCTCAAGACCAAACAGGGCAACAGCCTGGAACTGGCCGCTTTCAGTGTTCTTAACAAATGCCATCGGGAATTCAGTCGCAACACGTGCAAACTCGTGTGCAACAACCGGGATCAAGTGCTGAGATTTCAAAAATTCTACGTTAATGCCATTTTTTACTTTGATGTTGGCATGTTTTTCGTTGTGTAAAGGCTGCACTTGTTGCTCCGCCATAATACTGCTCCGTTTTAAATGTAATTATAATCAAATATAGCCATAGGCTAATGGTTTTGACGGCAAAAGGAAAGCACTAGTTGATAACAATTTTGTTTCTTTCGTTCCCACAATTTGTTTTTCTCATACCTTAATTTGGCACATCGCTTTGCCGGTTAAAATAAGTACTTTTCGACTTGAATAAGTGGCTTTAAAAAAGCACACAAAAGTTACGCTGCCATGGGCTCTGAACGGTTGCATTTCAAAATCTTAGATAAGCTAATTTACTCTCACCGTACGACCATGTAGGCTATTGCGGTACTCCTGCGTTTATTGTACGCAAACAGACAATAATCATTCCGTCCGCAAAGGTTAAAGTAAATGAAGCCCGTACTTAATGCGCATCTTAAGATTGAAAAAATCACCCTCGATGAATGTCATTGTGACGTTTATGTCGTTGATGATTTTTTGGAAAACCCGGAAGAGGTGCAAGCATTTGCACAAAAGTCAGCCTACTTTAATCCGATAGGTAAAGATGGCACCCTCTACCCCGGGATCCGAGATGCACTACCTCTGCCCTATCACAGAGTACTAAGCGCTTTGCTCACAGCACTGTTTGAGGGTGTTGAGCCTGAGATCCATCGTTGTATGCTGTCACTGATCACTCAGCAGCCTGAACAACTTCTGAGTGTTCAAAAGATGCCGCACATCGACTCTACAGACAACCAGGAATATGCCAGCGTTCATTATTTATGTGGTCCACAGATGGGCGGCACCTCCATCTACCGATTTAAACCTGCAAATAGAGTCCGTTTCGACCAGGACAGTCAGGACGAGATCATGGCGATGGTTAATATGGTGGAGTCTCAACAACAAGATCCCGATGGCTACCTCAATGGCTCCAACCAGCTCTTTGAGCAAGTGCTGAATATAGAAGCCAAGTTTAATCGCCTGGTGCTTTATCCAAGTAATATTTTGCACAGCGCCAATGTGCACCCTCACAGTATCAGTGCTCACCCGAGTAATGGCCGTCTTACCGTAGCTTCTTTTTTCAGGCTAGCACCCAATAGCTAAACTTTGTGCATACCGTGGCGCTGTATCAGCGCCAGCAGCTGATTATGTGACGGAAGAGACTGACATTGCTGTAACGCAACTTCACGTACCTGCGCCACTTGTTGTGAGAGCCGCATAATCTCAGCCTCAGACAGCGCCTTGCTACGCGTACCATATTTCATGCCGTATAATACATAAAGGTAGTTCTCCACATCAAACACCTCGAACTTGGTCATAAAGTCGTCGCCGCCAGGGGGGGCGTAGCGCCATAATTCAAGTCGCTGCTTCAGGGAGTCTGGAATACTGTCAGCAGATCGGTTTTTACGCCAAAACTCGCTGTCCTGTCGATCCGAAATACAATAATGTAACTTCACAAAATCGAGTACTCTTAGCCAGGCATGTGCCACACGCTCGTTAAACTGTGTGGCGATAGCGGGCAGTTCATCAGCAAACCGGGGCAACTTATTACACAGCAAGTTGGCTGAAAAATCAGCCAGCAAGATTGCCGTTGCCTCTAGCGGCTCAACAAATCCCTGTGACAAGCCAATGGCCACGCAATTATTGACCCACACTTTTTCTCTGACACCCACCGGCATAGGAATATCTCTGACCGTGTATTGTTCGGGGTCACAGCCTAAATAACGGGCGAGTTTTGCGTATGCAATCTCTTTATTGATCAAAGAATCATCGTATACCAGGCCCACGCCTCTTCGGGTCGTCAGTCCGATATCCCAAATCCAGCCGTACTGATGGGCTGTCGATATTGTATAAGGGGGTAGTGATACCTCTGAAGTGTATGGCACCTGCACTGTCAGTGCGCGATTAATAAATAGCTGATCAGACTTAGAAATAAATGGCACTGCAAGCTGCTGTCCCAGTATGTATGATGAAAAGCCGCTGCAATCTATGACCATGTCAAGGTCAACCACAGCGCCGTTATCCAGCACCAGCTGTTCTATATTGCCACATACAGATTGCTTAAGATTGGTTACATTCGCCCGAATGTGCTCTACACCAAAGGTTTCTTTGGCATGTTTGGCAAGCACACCGGCAAACTTATGCGCATCAAAATGATAAGCGTAATCGGACACCCCCTGATATTCAGGATGTGTGATGAGCTTAGGGGCTTTGTGCTCATCACAGCACATCCCCTGAAATGAAACCATATCGGCAAAGTGCTCGCCCTTACCCTCAGCCAGCCAATAATCGGCCAGGTTTTCACCGAATGGAAAGGGATAATCAAACAAATGATGATAGGCATTATTTTGCCCATGGCGATGCTTATCCAGCCAATTTACAAACTTGATTGACTGTTTAAACGTTGCATCGCATTCCTGAAATAGTGTGGTTTCCGGCAAGCCAATTTTTTGTAATGTCTTGCGAATTGACGGGACGGTTCCCTCCCCCACACCGATAATCGGGATAGTCGGAGACTCAATCAAAGTGACCGAATGAGTCGGCATGTCTTTAAGCTGTGCAGCAAGTAGATTGGCCGAAAGCCAGCCTGCAGTTCCGCCACCCACTACCACATATTTCTTGATTTCTTTCACAGGTAACCCATATTTACTTCATTTTTACAGTAACCAAATTGCCATTTGATTGTAAAGTGTCTAAAAAATCAGTATGACGTATTGCCACTCTGGTGACTTCTTTTTGCCACTTCGCAATTTGCGCAAACACATCCGTAAACTCTCCCGCTCGACTGGGTAAATTTAACTTGGGATAGTATTCCATGCCATAAAGAATGTAACGATAGCTGGCGTCACTGAACATATGAGACGCGCTATTGCAGACATCAAAGTACTCACACACTTTATAACGCCACAGTTCAAGCTGCGCTTTAAGTGACGGTGTATGTGCTAAAGTCCCTTTTACATCTCGCCAGAACGGGCTATCTTCTCTGTCAGAAAGCACATAATGCATCACAATAAAGTCTCTCAGCTCATCATAAGTCTGGCCCATCTGGCGATTGAAATTGTCTCTGATCACCTGGTTTGTATGGCTAAAGTTATGATGCAAAGCAATCGCCCGTGCAGCAAGATAAATCAGGTGGATCCCGGTTGATTCAAGCGGCTCAATAAAACCACTGGACAGGCCAACCGCGACACAGTTTCCGACCCATTGTTGTTTGCGTCGGCCTATTTGCATATCGAGGTGTCTGACGGTGACCTCGGGGGGCAATCCCAGGTATGCCCTGAACTCTTTTTCAGCCTCAGTTTTATCGAGGTGACGGCTACTATAGACGTACCCCGCACCTTGCCTGTTCTGTAGATCTATGCGCCAGGCCCAGCCACTGCTTAGCGCTTCTGAGACCGTATAAGGTTTGGGCTTATACCTCGGCTCATGGGGCTGTTGTACCGTGACTGCTTTATCGCACAGCAGTGAATCTCGATACGACATCCAGTTCCCCTGAGGCTCAACCTCATTGATTAACAGTCCTTTGAAACCACTGCAATCAACAAACAAGTCAGCCTGGAATGAACCATGCTCAGTCTCCAGCCGAACAATCTTGCCCTGTTCAGTAACCACCTTGCTGACATGTGCCTCCGTTCGTTTTACGCCGCGTGCCTGAGCAAAGTTCCTGAGATAATGTCCAAATAGCCGCGCGTCAAGGTGATAGCTGTAACGAAACAGGCCCTCATATTCCTTGCCTGATAGCGTTTTTGGCGCAAGCTCTTGTGATACCAAAGCTGAAACCAGGGATACCGATTGGTCGTAGGGTAATTCACGTTCGCTCAGCAACCAGGAAGTCGAAATATCCAGTCGCTTTTCTATTCTTTGCTGCTCAAACGGGTGCAAATATTCGTGAGTACGGCCGTTTTTTGCGGTACGCCAGTTTCTAAATAGAATGCCGTTTTTTATTGTCGCATTGGTATGGCGAAGAAATTCGTATTCACTGATCCCCACCGCCTGAAGAAAATCCTTGATAGCTGGTACGGTCGCTTCACCAACGCCGACGATATCCACTTCCGGGCTTTCTATGACATGTATCTCTACTTGTTGCCCGAGTTTGTTATAGCTGTGGTTTAACATGACCGCGGTCAGCCAGCCAGCCGTACCACCGCCAACGATTATGATAGATTGCATAAATATCAACAGTTTAATTTTTAGAAAAAAAAACCCAGCAAAAGCTGGGTTTTTTAATTAATACATATTAGAAGCGGAAGTTAACACCTGCTTTAATTCGTCTTTCACCTTCGAAAGACCAAGCCGGGTAGTTATTCTTCAGTTCATTCTTCACTGAGGCACCATCACTGGCTGCACCATACTGAACGCTGTCTTCTTCAAGCAGGTTCACAACTTCAAAAGAGAAACCAATGTAGTCGTTCAATGTGTAAGTTGCCGTAATATCTAACGTACCATAGTCGTCATGCATACGGTTGCCGTAGAACTTCGCGCCTTCACGGATCATATATTCTGAGCGCCAGTTGTACGCTGCACGAATCGTGTAATCATCCGCTTCATAGAAGCCTACCAGGTTAACCGTGTGCTCACTTGAATCAGAGAATTCAGGGATCAGGTCAGCGTAGTTTTCGCCTTCTGCATCTGCGTCAACAAAGGTGTAGTTAGTAACGTAACCAAAACCGTTATCGAACGAGTTTTGCCATTGCAATTCAACGCCGCGAATTTGACCACCGACCGCATTACGCTTAGTGCTCAGAGTCCAGTTATCGTTGCCAAAGTTATCGATAATACCCAACGACTGATCCTGGATTAGAGTCGCTGTGGTGAAGTTAGAAATATCTTTGATGAAGTAAGTAGCAGATAGTAACGCACTGTCACTGTAGTACCACTCAATGCTCAGATCTGCCTGCGTTGCTTTAAACGGCTTAAGCGCTGGCGAGCCTTTTGACAGCACTTCGTTTAGCTCCAGGTCGTCGTTAAAACCAGTTTGCTCCTGACGAGAGAACATATCAGCATAGTTTGGACGCGCAATTACCTGAGAGGCAGAAGTACGTAAAATTAAGTCGTCTGCCAGGTCGAAAACAACGTTAACACTTGGCAATACGTCGTTGTAATCGCCCTTTTCCGTAGTCAGTGTTCTTTCGTATGCCTGATAACCTGCAAGTGAACCACCTTCTTTATACTTGCCAGCTGCCAGACCATCAAAGTCGACCGCAAAGAAATCAGATTCAGCGTCAGTACTGATGTATCTTAGACCGAAGTTACCGCGGATACCGTCAGCAGAAAACTCAGCCATGACATACGCAGCGAAGTTCTCTTCTTCAACAGTACCGTAACCAGAGCGCAGTAATTCCCACTCGCCTAATGTATTTTGTGCGCGCGACAACATCGCATCATAATCTGCTTCAGGGAATAGCATGCCCTGAGAAAGTTCAAGCTGGCTTTCCTTATACAGTTTACTCGCGGTGCCATCTACATCATTTAACGCGACGCGCGGATTTGGCCAGAAAGTACGCTCTTCAACAAAGTGCTCTGCATACGAGAAACCCGTTTTAATCGACGTAATAGCGCCAAAGTCTACGAAGAACTTAATGTTACCCTGTACAAAATCTTCCTCGTCGGTATTTGGCTGACTGCGAATAGACCAGCCTGGAATATCTAATTTACCGTCACCAACAAAATCATCACGTGTCCAGGACTTCACAGCTGTGTCTACATGATAAATCTTACCTGTTGCGTCATAGACACCGGCAAAATCAGACGCCTGGCCAATACCTTCACGCTGCGCTGCGGTAAAGTTAGTACCACCATCAGACTTTGTTGTACCGATACGACCATCGATAACAAAGTTGTCTGTAGTGTATTTACCATTGATTTCAATGGTTTGAGAATCCATTTCTGCATCACGTACCCAGGTCTGACCCCAGCTACCACCAGCCATTGCATCTAAGGTGGTTTTAACACAGTCATTGGATGCATTCACTTGCTGACACTCAGGCATGTTACCCAGCGGACCATCTACCGGATTCTCGTCGACACCGCCGTTGCTGTATTTGTCACCAAATGGGATCCAACGAGCCGCATCTGCGCCCTGTGAGAACAAGAACAGAGAAGAGTTGATGTTGTCGGCCTGCAAATCAAGCCCTGTGTAATTCAGACCAAACTCCATTTCGTCTGTTGGTGCGTATTGCAGAGCAATGTTATAAGCGGTGCGCTCACGCTCTTGTTTGAATACTGTTGGTGCAACAGCGCCACCCCAGGCCAGAATCGTTTCTGTACCGCGGCGCTGATATTCAGTTTCTTTACGCGCCAGTGCAACCAATGCACCGAAGGTTTCGTCATCATTCTTCCAGCTGTATAAGCCAGAAACTTCAGGGTCCCACTGTTCAGCGATTGAGCCATAATCAAATTTTACGCTACCGAATACCGTATTGGCGTCAAGGTCAAGCGGTTTACGGGTCTTAACAATAATGACACCACCAACACCACCTTCAGGCAGGTCAGCTTGTGAAGACTTGTAGACCTCAATACCACCGACCATTTCCGCTGGCATAAGTGAATAGTTAAAGCTACGGTCGATAGACTGTTGATCGTACCAGTTTGTTGAAGAAACTGTGTGGCCATTCAACAAAGTACGCGTTAGTTGCGCTGAAGCACCACGAATTGAGACCTGCTGGCCCTGACCAAATTGTCTGCCAACCGACACACCTGAGATTCGGCCCAGGGCTTCACCGACATCACTGTCAGGAAATTTACCTACGTCTTCTGCAGAAACTGCATCAACGACAGAAGTCGCAAATCGCTTGGTATTCAGTGAAGCTTCCAGCGAGCGGCGAATACCACGCACTTCAATAACTTCAACATCTTCATTAACACCAGTCTGGTTTTCTTCAGCAAACGCCACGCCTGACACACCCGTGCCCAGGATTAGGCCAACCTTTGCTGCAAGTAAGCTTTTCTTAAAATTATTAGCTAACACAGGATTCCCCTTGAATCATTTTGTTGGTTTTTAAATCACTTCTGCCCAGTGATGATGACAACGCTGTCATCTAATAACAAACCATACACCCAAAATTACAGATTCGCTACATCTTTTTGTGTGGCTAACATAAGATTTTTTCAACAAAAATCTAACCCACTGATATAGAAAGAATAAATAATTAATTGGTTATAGTTTGTTACAAACGAGGTGAATATATCACAAGCTATGCGCTTTTTTACAGTGATTGCGATGAGTTATGTAGAAGATTTGGACCTAATTAATAAACTAATCTAATTTAGGTGAACTGTGCTATCTGATTATTCTATCAAACGTTCGGGCAGAAGCGTATTCAAGGTGATAATAGATCTCAATGACAACGCTGTCATTTTATCTTTTTCATACTTAATTTGTCCAGTGTATTTATATGACAAATTCGCGACTAGGCCTGTAAATATAGGAAGAACCTCTGCCAGACCCCGGCAAAACAAGCAGATAACGGCTTTTACCCCGGATGAAAATTTATCACGCGGTTGTCTCTTACATTGAAATCTGCGCTGCACCCACCTGGGACACTCGGACAGTCTTGTCTAACCAAAGCTGTCCTGCAAACTGGACCATTCCGGGCCCGGACCACTATGCGCCAGGTGGTGTCTATGTGCACCAGCATAATAGCTACTTTACTCAGCAGGAGCAGCAGCGCGTGCCATACAACTGTCGCTGGGAAACGCGCTCTGTGTGGGTACCTAATAGTGGCAACTACTGCCCTATCGCGCCGCAACAATAGTCAGACACAAAAAAGCCCGGTCGAATTATTCGCCGGGCTTTTCAACACAATCAGGCTGTGTTCGATTTATTTGCTCAAATCAAGCATCAGCTTGTTCAGGCGAGCCACAAAGCCAGCCGGATCTTTCAGACTGCCACGCTCTGCAAGCAGCGCCTGGTCCAGCAATACTTCTGACCACTGTGCAAACTTGTCTTCGTCCTGTTCAACATTCAGGTGTTTAACCAGCTGGTGCTCAGGGTTCAGCTCAAAAATTGGCTTAGATTCTGGCGCAGACTGACCGATCGATTCCATCAGCTTTTGCATCTGTGAACTCATGTCGTGGTCATCTACCACCACACACGCCGGAGAGTCGGTCAGTCGGTGCGTAAAGCGTACTTCTTTCACTTTATCGCCCAGCGCTTCTTTGATGCGCTCTACCAGACCTTCGACCTGCTTCTCGCTCTCTTCCTGTGCTTTTTTGCTCTCTTCGTCTTCCATATCGCCAAGATCAAGATCACCACGGGTGATTGACTGGAATGACTTTTCCGCAAACTCTGTCAGGTGGCTCATCATCCACTCATCAACACGGTCCGACAGCAACAGGACTTCAATGCCTTTCTTACGGAAGATCTCCAGGTGCGGTGAGCTCTTCGCCGCTTCAAAGCTGTCTGCAACTACGTAGTAAATCTTGTCCTGACCTTCGGCCATGCGCTCAATATACTGCTCAAGCGACACATTTTGTACGCTCTCATCAGTGTGAGTAGAGCTGAAGCGCAGTAGCTTAGCAATCGCTTCTTTGTTTGCAGCGTCTTCAGCCGGGCCTTCTTTGATCACCTGGCCAAACTCGTTCCAGAAAGTCTGATAATCTTCTGGCTTGTTCTTGCCCATGCGGTCAAGCATTTTCAGGATACGAGACGTACACCCTTTACGGATAGCCTGAGTTACTTTGTTGTCCTGCAGAATTTCACGCGATACGTTCAGTGGTAAGTCGTTTGAATCCAGCAAACCTTTAACAAAGCGCAGGTAGCTTGGCATAAACTGCTCAGCGTCATCCATAATGAATACGCGTTGTACGTACAACTTCAGACCAGTCTGGCGGTCACGGTTCCACATATCGAAAGGCGCTTTTTTAGGAATGTACAGCAAGCTGGTGTATTCCGTTTTACCTTCTACTTTGTTGTGTGCCCAGGTCAGTGGCTCTTCCCAGTCATGACCAACGTGCTTATAGAATTCTTTATATTCTTCGTCGCTGATCTCTGACTTATCGCGCGTCCACAGTGCGGTGGCACGGTTAATACCTTCCCACTCGCCCGGTTGTGCTTCGATTTTTTCACCATCCGGCCCTTCAGACTCTGGCACTGGTGCTTTGTACATTTCAACCGGAATTGAGATGTGATCTGAGTATTTAGTGACGATTGAACGCAGGCGGAAATCATCCGCAAATTCCAGCTCTTCTTCACGCAGGTGAAGAATGATCTCAGTGCCGCGCTCGGCTTTTTCAATGTCCGCCAGAGTGTATTCACCCTCGCCTTTTGACTGCCATTCTACTGCCTGAGTCTCGCCCGCTTTACGCGTGCGTACAGTCACTTCATCAGCAACGATAAAGGCAGAATAAAAACCCACACCAAACTGGCCGATCAGCTGAGAATCTTTCGCTTCATCACCTGTCAGATTCTTGAAAAACTCAGCAGTGCCCGACTTGGCAATTGTGCCCAGAGAGCTGATCACTTCGTCGCGGGTCATACCGATACCATTATCAGAAATGGTCACGGTTTTGGCGTCTTTATCGGCGCTGATACGCACGCGCAGTTCAGCATCCCCCTCGTACAGGTCGCCATTTTGCAGCGCTAAAAAGCGCAGCTTGTCTGCGGCATCCGACGCGTTGGAAACCAGCTCACGTAAAAAGATCTCTTTGTTTGAGTATAAACTGTGGATCATCAGCTGGAGCAATTGCTTAGTGTTGGCACTAAATGAATGATTTTCTTTAGTATTTTCTGTAGTCATTTGGTACACCCTAACTTATTTGGTACACATAGTAGTACATGGTTAATCAGTTAACTTGCGTTATGTTCAGGTATATTGTGCTGGGTAAGCGTTTTTCAAGGGTGGTAAAAGAAAAAAGTTGCGGATGGTGTGGTTTTGCTGAAAAGGTAACCAAAAAAGCCCTTTCGGGCTTGTACTAAATCGCTTTTCTGCCGCTAAAGGCATGCATCAGGGTCATGCCGTCTACCAGTTCAAGCTCGCCACCGACAGGCATACCGTGGGCAATTCGCGAGGCGGTTACGTTATGCTGATGGCACATTTCACCGATAAAGTGAGCAGTAGCCTCCCCTTCAACCGTCGGGTTGGTGGCCAGAATGACTTCATTGATGTTGCCATTGGCGAGTGTTCTTTCCAGTACATCCATGCCGATTTCGTTCGGACCAATGCCATCAAGCGGCGATAAATGCCCCATCAATACAAAATACAGGCCCTGGTACTGACCGGTTTGTTCTATGGCCAACACATCGCTTGGGGATTCCACCACACACAACAGCCCGGTGTCCTGGCGTTTTATATTGCTACAGATATCGCACACCGGCGTTTCTGAAAAAGTACGGCAGGATTCACAGTGGCCGATTTTATCCATGGCGTTGAGCAGGCTCTGACCCAGCTGAGTGCCGCCACTGCGGTCTCTTTCTAGCAGGTGAAAGGCAATCCGCTGTGCCGATTTAGGCCCAATGCCAGGTAAACAACGCAAGGCTTCAACCAAAGCTGAAAGTGAGGGAGATAATTGCATAATAAAGCATTCTTAATTTACTGACAGCGTACGATGAACTGACTGATATCTGTACATCAGTAGCTTGTTGCCGGTTACGCTGTGCTGATCCGAACAATGGTCGTCATCTTACTATGGCTGACACGATAGCGACAAGCCAAAGATAGAGGGTACAGCAATGCCCCGACGGGCAAGAAAAAAGGCGGGCAATCGGAGAGTGTTGGATCTCATGGGTAAGGGTGAGTACCCGCCTGAAGGACGTAAATCGTGTTTTGTGGTGCTGGCTTAGCTCTTAGCCACCAGCTCTTTGGTTACCTGATCTATACCAACTTCGCTGATCCGCGCTGTGATCTCTTTTTGCTTAGCGCTAAGCAGTGAGATGCTCTCGGCAACCAAGTCGTACACCTGCCACTCACCCGCTTTGTTTTTGCGGAATTTGAATACAATGTCGATGGTAGGCGCATTAGGCTCAACGATTTCGGATTTCACCGACGCGAATTTGCTGTCGTCGCTCACAACCGGCTCAATGAAATTAACCTGCTGGCCTTTATAGCTCATCAGCGCATTGGCATAAGTGTTGGCCAGGTATTGCTCGACCGCATCAATAAAGGTCACGGCCTGATCCCGGTTGATCTCGCGTACGTGCTTACCAAGCAATTTAAAAGACACATATTTAATGTCGATGTGTGGCATCAGTTGCTCACGTACCAGCTTTTTCAGCTGCGCTTTTTTCTGGACTTCTTCCAGCGTATTCAGTTTGCTGATATCCACAAACAACTGGTCGCCAACCGATTTTATCAGGCCATACGGGTTGCTTTGTGTGTCTGGTGCAGCAAGCCCCGGTACGCTGCTAAACGCCAGTACTGTTACCAGTATAAGTTGCATTAGTCTTTTCATGATCCACTCCCATAACGGTTAATGGGGCAAGTTTAGCGCTAACTTTGCAGATGAAAAACACACAAATTTGCACCATATTAATGCCACTTTGGCACCAATGATATTTGTCATATAAATCAACAACCTAACCTTTTGGTGCCAAATCAACATCAATACTGTGCCATTTGATGCCTTTTTAATGGCAAGTTCTACCCCGACAATAGCCATATTCCTTTATATACTCGGTGAGTATTCATTATGATCAGATTAACCACACTTGCGCTGCTTCTGCTAAGCGCACTGGCCATGCCGGTAGCGGCACAACAACATGGCTATGCTATTCATTACATTCATGGTGAAGGCAGTGTCGACGGCATTAAATTAGCGTACCAGTACCACCCAGAGCTGGCATTGCCTCAAGCCTGGCGCCACTTTGACGTGCACTTTGAAAGTAGTATCAATTTCTGGCGTTACGGAGATCAAAACCGCCACGACACGAATTTTGTACTGGCGGTTTCGCCGGTGATCCGATATCCCTTCACCACCTTTAATGGCCACCCGGTTGCAGTGGAATTTGGGATCGGCATTGCCCTGCTGGATGATACGCAATTTGCAGGTAAAAACGTCAGTACGCATTACCAATTTGAAGACAGATTGGGGCTGGTTTATCAGCTGGACGACGCCAATATCGCCATTCGCTATATGCACTATTCCAACGCCGGGTTTAAAAGCCCTAACCCCGGGCTGGATTTCTTATCCCTATCCTATTCGGCATATTTTTAGCCAGTTTAACGCTCTGCCCGGTTAGCCGGGCGAGACATCAACCCATTAATGCAAAAATCTTTAGCCCTGGACTGTAATAACTCAGACCAAAATTAATTTCTGCGTTCCTTTATCAGTCCCTCACAGCTTGACAATCAAGCAGTTTATTCTAGTCTCCAAAGACTAGAATAAGTTTCTCACCGACTATGGTATATCAGCGTTTTGCCAGAGCAACAGGTCATCGGAGCGCTACAGCTTGTAGAGCCAGGGGGAACTTATGACCAGCAAACAGTCCTGTCAAACTACAGCAGCATCTTTGCTCTTTTCAATGATTTTATTCAGCTCACACAGCGCGGCACAAGGTGATGAACTTGATACATTTATGGAGCTGAGTTTAGAGGACTTGCTTGATGTCACGGTGTCATCAGCCTCCGGCGTTGAGGAAACGTTGCGCGATGCCCCGGCGGCTATGGTGATCGTTACCGCAGCGGATATCCGCCAGCGCGGTTACACCAGTATTGATGAAGTGATTTTGGATCTGCCCGGCTTTGATAGCACCGTCACCAATGGTAATGGTGGCGTTATCACCTACCAGCGCGGCTACCGCACGCCCCTCACCCAGCGCACGTTAATGCTGGTCAATGGCATAGCCGATAACCATTTGTGGTATCACGAAGCCACTTTGTCAAAAAATTATCCGTTGTCGAACATAGCGCGGATAGAAGTACTTTATGGCCCGGTGGGCGCTGTGTATGGCCCCAATGCATTTTTAGGGATAATCAACCTGGTTACGTCCGATGCCAAAGAGACTCACCAGAATGATGATTTTTTTAAAGTGAACGTTCAGTCGGGCAGCTACGACACACAAAGCATTGATATCGCTGCGGGCGGCAATCATAACAAGCTGACCTACAACCTGTCCGCTAAATACTATTCAAGTGATGAAGCCGACATCGACGATCTGGCCCCCTGGGGCTTTGTCAGTAACGAACTGCTGAGTAACCGGGATATCTGGGGGCCCGTGATTTATGACACCGCATTATCGGCCAATTGTGCAGCCGATGGTTGTCCTCACGGTTCTAAATACAATGATTTTGGCGCCTACCACGACCCACAACGGGAATGGGGTATTTTGGCCGATGTCGGGTTCAAAAACCTGACGTTAGGCGTTATTGAATGGGATATGCGTCATGGCTGGGGGCCGCAATACCCCCACGACAGAGCGCAACCTGCTGCGCAGTGGTATCGCAACTCAGAGCAATATTATCTGCGACATGCAGGGACTTTAAAAAATAAAGTACAGGTAGATACCCTGCTGCTGAGCAGAAAAAGCGGCAATGGCGGTTACTGGGTCGAGTCCTTTCCCGGCTCCACCGCCTTGAGCGGCCCGGATGTGGTCTCTACCTTAACCATTTCACACTGGCGAACCAGCAACAAAAGCTGGTTATTTAAGCAAGATTACGAGTTCGATTACACTGAGCAGTTAAAGATCAGCGGCGGCATCAAATTTGAAGACAAAGAGCTCACCAAAGCATACGATGCTTGCGGTTATTTTGCCGAAACCTTTTGCTCATCAGATACACCCGAAACTGCCGGAGATGGCGTTGCACTCAATACAGACAGCACAATCAATATTCAACCAGATACGCTCAGCCGGATGCCGGATGAAAACCTGGCCAGCCTGACTGACCGAGGCGCGTATATTCAGGCCATCTGGAACATCAATAAATGGCGAGTGAATGCCGGCGTAAGGTACGACAAAAACAGCCTATATGGCAGTACCACCAACCCCAGGGCCTCTGCTATTTATTTTTTGTCAGACAAATCAACCATCAAAATGCTCTATGGCACGGCATTTCAGGAGCCAGCCCCGATACAACTTTGGGGTGGCTGGAGCGGCCGCTCTGCCAACCCTGATCTGAAACCCGAAAAGGCGGAAAACTTTGAGTTCATTTATATGTACCAGCAAGACAACTGGCTACATGATTTGTCTTTGTTTACGGCCAGGTACGACAACGTTGTAAAAGAAGAGGCCGAAAACGCCGGAAAACGCAGCATCTACGGCCTGGAATATCGCGGTAAATTTGAGTTTAACAACTTTATAACAGGCGCTGCAAATATCTCCGGCTATCTATATTACACTCACACAAAAACCAAAAGCAGCGTAAGCTACGATCACACGCAGGGCCTGTGGGTGGGCGAAGGGATCGAAAACTGCCGGGACATCGCAAACACTAATACGCTCACCTACAACCCCTGCCAGGATATGGATGCAGAGCTTGGCGATATCGCACCACATAAAATCAACGCAGGGCTTAATGTACCTGTCAGTGATGCGCTTAATGTTAATGTCAGAGCTAACTGGTTCTCAAGTAAACCGCTATATTTGAGAAACACATTGCGTGCCAGGGACAGAAAAAATGACGCCTATTTAACGGTAGACGCTAATATCATTTACCGGTTCGAATCGTTCGAAGTGGCCTTTAAGATCAAAAACCTCTTTGATGAAATCTATTACCACTCAGGCGCGGAAGCCGCAGCCAGTGGTGATGATTTTGAACAGCGCTCAGTGGGCTGGGCAAACTCCCTTATCCCTCAGCCTAAGCGCAGTTTTATGCTGTCGGTGAGTATGCAGTTTTAATTAAGTTCGCTTTGATAAGTAATTCAACTGTAAATCTGAGTTTTGTGATTCGGGATACTGATTTGCCAATTTTGGCGCTCTGCTTCACGTCAGTTCAGGGCAACAAAGGCATGCCATTTTTTGGTGGGTGTCGCTTATTTCTTTTCTAAGCGTTTGTTAGGTAACATTTATGACTTTAGGTGGTTGATTAGTTAAAACATGCACGAATTCATTGGTTGTCATTAACGACCAATGTTCAAGTGCTCCAACTGTAGTATCAAAAACAATTGTATCTGACTTAGCATGCTCCAATAAACGTGAAGCGTTGTACTTAGCTAGAACACCTTCTTGCCGATCAGCATGAAAGTCATTCCTGTGATCACATTCATCATAAACTTGAAACATTACAGTAAAAGAGAATATAACTAAATAACGTTGCGGCTCTCGTAACAGTTCTTCTTTTGTAAGCATTTCCTCAACTGTAAGAGTTAATAGTCTGTCCCTATACTGAAAGTTTTCGAGAAACCATTTTTGATAATTGTGTATATCAAGCTCAGTTTTCATTTAGTTACCTAACGTTTGCCATAAACGGCGAGCGTATTTTGCAAGTCCAGCGCCCGGAGGACGTGGTGTTTAATGGCCTTATTATAAGGCACTTTCTACCCAATATTTGTCGGCCGTTACGCATATGCAGCCCATGTCGCCCTCCAGAACGTGATAAGAGAGGATAAGAGAGGATAAGGAGAGGATAAGAGAGACACCCACCAGTAAATTTGGAACATAGCAAGGAGAGGATAAGGGTGACACCCACCAGTAATCTCTTAGTCCAACAATGAAGATAACGCTTACATAAATTGACGGACACGCACAGCATGGCTTGTCGTAAAACGCTTACTATAAATTGATTAGTAAACACCCAAAGACAAAACATATTGTTGCAATCAGAATGCCCAAAAACGGAATTCTAAACCAGTATTTTTGAGCCAAAAGCAAATATGAAAAACCGAAAATAGAAGGCAGCACTGAAAACCACGCGTTATTTATAATAAGCGGCATGTGTAAAATTGCTAAAGGAATATAGATTGCTGCAAAAAAAATTGCTCCTAAACTATGACTTGCATTAAAGCCAACCCAGGCCCGCCAAACTGTAGTTTCCTTCGTTATGACTGGAGATGTACTTTTCATTGCAACGACAACTTCTGCATTATATGCATCAAACTTGTTAGAAAAGAACGTAAAAATCAGATGGATTAAGCCTAAACCGCCAAATATTGCTGCCCCGATAATAAATAGGATTTGTGAAATCACTCTTAACTCCATTAAGAAACATAGTAATTTGCTCCCTCCCAAAATATCAAAACATAAACCGACAAACTGGGCTGTATTGCGAAGCTTTATAGTCCCACGGAACTAACAAAAAGTAAACAAGGTGTTGCATTTGACGCGGGGTAAGGTTCATGATGATGGGACACCCACCGGTAAATTTTGAATCCACAAGGGGGCAAGTTCAACTTAAATTTGAAAGATTACTGATCCTCGTGTTCCAATGAGAAATGAGCAGCTAGGCTCTCACATTTATCCGCAAATTATTGGCAAGTAGCCCGGCTTAGACAAAATCATAGCATCCCCATACCAGGGCTGAATAAGTAGTGATGATATTTATGAAACGGTGTTAACACAATAACCGTTCAGACTGCGCCAGATTAGCGCGCCGCTTTTTGTGAAGGTGCTCACAGTAATCGGTTATTGCTTGCTTTCGCCCCACCGCACCATGAAATATCTTGGTAAATCGGGTGGTGAGCTTTAGCCAGTTGTCTGGCTCTATTTGCAACCTTGCTAACAGAGGCTCAGTATCACTGATGCAACCCCGTTTACCTGCACGCATACATCGGCCCGTAAGCTCAACCAACTGAATGTAATAGGTCAGATCAAACGGAAGACCACTTGGCATGTTCGTTCTAGGGTTTCCTGCAAAACGCCGCAAGCTTTTGGGTTGTTTGCCCTGCCGCGCGCGCTCAATACGCTTTTTGATACTGGCATAATCAGAGGATTCTGGTGTATCTGCCACTTTGGCTCTGATTGGATTCAGGTCAACATAAGCCATACAAGCTGCCAGTGCAGCAGTATCAAGTAAAGCTTGTGACTTGAATCGCCCCTCCCAAAAACGCCCCGTACAACCATCTTCTTCATTAGCTCTGCGAGCAATGCTCTCATTAAGTACTCGCATAAACCAACTGATGCTTGCAAGCCGAAGTCTGAATTCAGTAATATCAGCCGCCAGCATACTGCGCTCTGACTCGCTCAGCTCATCACCATTGATGTATTTTTGTGTCAGCCAGTTGCCTTTAAACAGCTTGTGCCAACGAATGACTATCGCTTTATCTGATAACCTTTCAGCTTTTTTATCATCGACATACAGCACAATATGCGTATGGTTGCTCATGACCGCGTAGCCACATACCTCAATGCAAAACACTTTTGCCAGCGT
>NZ_JXYA01000006.1 GCF_000967655.1 Pseudoalteromonas rubra | reverse complement strand
ATAGAACACTTAATTAAGCAAATTGGTATTATGCCCTGGGATCTGTAAGACGTGCCTCGTCAAGAGGCTGCCATTGGTCATAAAACTGCTCCAGCGCGGTGTACGGTGTTAGGTCGAACAGGCTTCTGAAGCGGATCCAATCCAGCAGGCAGTATAAACTGATCTGAGTATACTCGCAGTTTAAAAATACATTTTCATGACAGCTTTGATCTAATACGCGCAGGGTTTCGGCTATCCGCCCTCGTTGCAGATTAAAAAATAGCTTATCGTCATCCGTATTAAACTGTGAACGCTGGCACAGTAATAACTCAACCAGTGAATCGTTGCAGGCATTGATGATAGTGAGAAGGTTTTCCTGTGCCCAGTTGAGGTGAGGTAAAGAGAATTTTTGTTGCAAATAGCGGGCAATGACATTGGAGTCCAGTATTGCCTGATCGTCGGCCAGCAGAAACGGCAGTTTTTGTGCCGGGTTATGTTGGTTCAGAATCGCTCTGCCTTGTTCACTGAAGATATCCAGTTTGCGATAGTCCAGGGTAATGTCATGGCGAAGGCAGTAAATGCGGATGCGCCTGACGTACGGAGAAGTGTCCGAGCCGAATAAGATCATCACTCAATCCTTAGTTGTGGTTAGATGCGTAATGACTATAGCACTACTTTAAGACGGGTAAAAACAGGGCAGGACAGACTTTAGAAATATCGAGCAGCGCTACCAGCAGCAAGCTGCCAGTAGCAAATGGGCGTGAGTTGCTTAATCGACCCGGCTGGTCACTTCAAGTAGATGATAACCAAACTGGGTTTGAACCGGCCCCTGTACTTCATTAAGCGGTGCTGAAAAAACCACCTTATCGAATTCAGGCACCATCATTCCGGGACCAAATTCGCCCAGATCGCCACCGTCCTGACCTGACGGGCAGCTGGAATACTGTTTGGCGATGTCGGCAAAGTCTTCACCGGCTGCAATACGTTGCTTAAGTTCAAGGCATTGGGCTTCGTTATCGACTAATATATGTCTTGCGCTGGCTAGTGTCATTATCTCTCCATGGGTGGTTAATTATTGCTCATACATTATTCTAATATACTTAGATTTAAAGCGCATTATTTAAGATCAAGTTCTTTTTCGATGGCGGCAATCATAGGTTCCGACATCGGCTTAGTGCGGCTGTTGAACTGTTGGATTGTTTTACGGTCGGCCGAGATCAGGTACTTATAGAAGTTCCACATGGGGGCCCCACTTTGTTCGCCCAGGTGCTGAAACACCGGGTTGGCATCGCTGCCACGCACTGCGCCGGTTGCCATCATGGTAAAGGTCACGCCATAGTTAATAAAACAGACCTCGGCGGTGTCTTTCTCGTCATTCTCTTCCTGAAAGAAATCGTCTGACGGAAATCCGAGTACAACTAGCCCTTTGTCGGCATATGCTTTATGGAGTTTTTCCAGGCCGTCAAACTGACCGGTAAAACCACAGTTGCTGGCCGTGTTGACTACCAGTAAAGGCTTACCCTTGAAGGCGCACAGATCCACAGTCTCTTTGGATCTCAGTTTTCTGAACTCATAGCCTGTGAAGTCATCACACGCTGTACTTTTAGCGAAGTCCGGCGTCTCGCTGGCGTGCACGCCGCTGACGGCAAGCAATGCCATGGATATCAAAAGTGGTTTAATCATAAGGGGCTCCCTGATACGAATTTTAAATGCAATGCCTGACTATACGAGAAACGCACTGTCTCAGTTCACAGTGTAACCGCTGCACAGGCCGATTCAACCAGGCCAGGTATGCAAGTGGCGATTATTGACTAAACTGAATGCTATCTGTCAGCTAAACAACTATGGTAAGTCGCCTTACCACAATAGGGTTTCGTTATGGAAAACAACAAGGTACTTATAATAGATAGCAGCAGTGTGCTGGCCATGCGACTGAAAGTCTTGTTTGAGCTGCTCGGTTGTGAGGTGGTACATTTACATTTTCAGATGTTGCACAAGGTTAAAGACTTCTCTAGTTACCATGTGGTTGCCATTGCCCATGGCCTGCCCAACAGCGCCTTTGATGCTTTGTCTGCGCTTAAAGATCACGACCGCCTGATTTTACTTGCCCCGAAACCCGAAAATTCAGAGCACGTTGATGCGTTCAGCCGCCTGAATAGAATGCTGTGCAATGCCATTGTGATCTACCCCTTCTTTGGCAATAAAGAAATTACCGGATTACTGGAGCGGGTGCTCGAAACCGGCGATCATGGCCGCCTGGAGCTGCCAAAAATTCTCCTGGTCGACCACCGCGAAGAGCGACTCGTGCGATTAACGGCCAGTTTACGGGGCGCGCAACTCACTGTGGTGACCGCTCGGTGCCTTTCAGAGGCAATACAGCAAGCGAGTAGCCACGAAGTTGACTTGCTGATCTGCGATTTTAATCTGGAGCAGGGCAGTGGGCTGGATGTGTTTAAAAAAGTCCGTCAGATCCATCGTGACGCGCGCTGTCTACTAATGACATCTCGCCAAGATCAGGTCGATATGATGGAAGCGATCCGTCAGGGCGTAGAAGATGTGTTGACTAAGCCCATAGACGAAGGAGCGCTGCTGCAATCATTACATAAGTTGTGGCAAAGTGAGCTACTGCGCCGCAATAACCAGGAACTGGTTGAACGATTGCAGGATACGGTGGATGCACTGATTGAAAGAGACAGCTTGCTGCGCGTGATTTACAAGCATACTCCGGATCCCATCATGTTATTTAATCTGGATGGCTATGTGATTGAAGCCAATGATGGCTGTACAACCTTGCTGCGCCTGCCCAGTGATCAATTACAGCAGCATTCGATATTTGATTTGTTTGAGCCCTCATCGGTCGCGGCACTCAAAGAAGCGATTAATAATGGCGGGATCCTGCGCCACTTTAACTGTGAACTGGTGCTGCCGCAGGAAGATGGGCCCAGCATTCCCCTGATGGGTACTTTTATTGAAATCGATCATCATGGAGAAATTGCGCTGGCTGCTATTTTTAAGAATGTGGCGCAGCTGAAGCGCAAACAACAGCTGCTGGAAGAAGCCAAAGAGGTATTGGAAGTCGAAGTACAGGCGCGTACGGCACAGCTTCAGTCAGCCAAAGAAGCCGCTGAGGCTGCCAACATCAGTAAATCCGAATTCCTGGCCAATATGTCTCATGAACTCAGAACCCCGATGCATTCCATACTCAGCTTTGCCCGTTTTGGTTTAGACAAGCTGGCATGCGGCGAGATCCCGGTGAACAAGCTAGAGAAGTACCTCTCACGCATTGAAACCAGCGGCGAGCGATTGCTGTTGCTGCTTAACAATCTGCTCGACTTATCTAAGCTGGATGCCGGTCGCTTTCCGTTCAATCCTTCGTCGCATAACTTGCTGACCCTAATTCATACCGCCAAAGAAGATGTGTCGGGTCTGGCGATGGCGCGCCATATCCACATTGAACTGGAAGCGCAGGACGATACCATCATGTTGTTTTGCGATGCCGAACAGCTCACTCAGGTGATCAGAAACTTACTGGGCAATGCCCTGAAATTCAGTCCCGAACACAGTGAAGTGACCGTGACGGTGACACCTAAAGCCGGGTATGTGCATATCCTGGTGTGCGATAAAGGGGTTGGCATACCTGAGGATGAACTGGAGCACATATTTGATAAGTTTGCCCAGAGCAGCAAAACCAACAGTGGTGCCGGTGGCACCGGACTGGGTCTGGCTATATGCAAGGAATTTGTGCTGCTGCACAAAGGCTGTATTTATGCTGAAAATAACCCGGATCAGGGCGCCTGCATTCATATTGAATTGCCAATTCAGGCCGAGCACTAGCGCCATTGGGGATCACTGTCTATAACTAGAAGAAGGTGTCATTGCTGGCCTCACAGAGATATTGCAGGCAGGCAGATGACGACGCTTTGGCAACGGAAAAGGAACTGTGTTATGGCATTGCAACGAATCCTGGCGGTGGATGATGAACCTTTCAACCTCGAAATCATTGAAGAGATCCTCGAAGACCTGGACTTTGACCTGTTGACGGTGACCAGTGGGCAACAATGCCTGGATGTTATTGAGGAGTTTGCACCTCAGGTTGTGTTGCTGGACGTCAGCATGCCAAAAATGAATGGCTATGAGGTGTGTAAAAAAATCAAGTCAAACCTGGCAACTCAGGACATCATAGTGATGTTTGTGTCGGCGCGGGGCTCGGTTGAAGAGCGCATGGAAGGTTATGCGGTGGGCGCCGAGGATTATATCGTCAAGCCCTTCGGTCACAATGAACTGAAATCTAAACTACTCAATTTAGGGCAAATGTTGCTGGAGCGCGATATCCTGGAGCAGCAGGTAGAAGATGCAACCTCCACGGCGTTTAATGCCATGGCGACCAGCAGTGAAATGGGTTTTATCGTTAATTATATCGAGCAGATAGGTGTGATTGATGACATTCAGGCGCTGGCCAAGGCCTTGATCCAGTGCCTCAATAACTTAGGGTTAAGCTGCAATATTGAATTTCGGGTGGACGAGCAGCGCCACCACTTTGCCACCGCTGGATTATGCTCTCCCATTGTACTGGAATTGTTTGAAATTCTGCGCGCCAAAGGCCGCTTGCATGAGTTTACCAGCCGCATTTTGGTCAATTACAACCTGGTGAGTGTGCTGATTTTGAATATGCCCTCAGAAGATGCCGACAAGCATGGCCGGCTCAGAGATCATATCTGCTTTATTGCCAGTGTGACCGAACAGCAATTATTGGCGATCCTGACGCGCAAACAACTTGTCTGTCAGCAGGCAGAACTGAATGAAGCCATTACCATGATCCACAGTAAGTTTACCGGATTACTGTCGCTGCTTAATAATAACCGCAGCCAGAATGAGTCGATTTTTCGTAACCTTCAGGAGGTGTTTGAGCAGCGGATCCCCACCATGGGGTTGGATGAAGATCAGGAAGTGTTTATTTATCAGCACATAGATGAAGCGATCCAAAGTTCCATTGCCCGGGAAGAGGCCATCATGCAGGTTCGTGAGGCCTTTAGTGAAATTGAAAGTGACCTGTCGCTGCTGAGCAGCGCGGAAAAGCCATCCTGATATAATGCTGTGTTAGCACCACCAAGGTGCTGGCAAGGGGAATGCCTGAGCGCGTTCAGGCATCCCGTGGCAGGCCTTTTTCGATGATTCGGATCAGCCGGGCCTGTTTGCGTTGCTGCTGAGCCTGCTTGCTACGCTGCTGCGTCAGTGCCCAACTAATATGCTCCCTGACCAGCTCAGATGCAGACTCAAGGCGCGCCTCCAGCGCTTCGATGATCTGCGCATCGGGCTGCGCATTGCCCAAGCCAACGGCCAGATTACGCAGCCAACGCTCGTGGCCAATGCGTCTAATGGGGCTGCCTTCGGTATGTTTTAAAAAGGTTTCTTCGTCCCACTGAAATAAGTTCAGCAGCTCTTGATCTTTGAGCTGCTTGCGGGGGTGGAAATCCTGCTCGTCGGTAAGCTGACCATAGCGATTCCAGGGGCACACCAGCTGGCAATCGTCACAACCATAGACTCGATTACCAAGCAACGGGCGATACTGCTCGGGGATCGGGCCCTGTAATTCGATGGTCAGATAAGAAATACATTTGCGAGCATCAACCACGTAGGGTTCCACAATCGCCCCCGTCGGGCACAAAGTCATACAGGCGTTACACTTGCCACAGCCTTCCTGCTGGGGGTTGTTATCCACCGGCAGGGGCAGGTCGACAAACAGCTCACCCAGAAAAAACCAGGAGCCGGCTTGTTTGTGGATCAGCAGACTGTTTTTACCGCGCCAGCCTAACCCGGCTTTTTCGGCGAGCTGGCGCTCCAGCACGGGTGCCGAGTCAACGAAAGGACGAAAACCAAACTGGCCGACTTCCTGCTCGATGCGCTGTCCGAGCTTCTTTAAACGGTTGCGGATCACTTTGTGATAGTCGCGCCCCAGTGCATAGCGGCTGATATAGGCGGTTTGCTTGCTTTTGAGCGCCCGGGCGAAACTGGCATCGGGTGGCAGATAGTTCATTTTAACAGAGATCACCCGTTGTGTACCGGGCACCAGCTCTGCTGGACGGGCACGCTTCATACCATGTGCCGCCATGTATTCCATCTCGCCGTGATAGCCATTATCGAGCCAGCGCTGCAATTGCGCTTCGTGTTCGCTCAGGTCTATGTCGGTAATGCCAACCTCGGCAAAGCCAAGTTCTTTGCCCCAAAGCTTAATTTTTTGCGCAAGTTCAGTATAGTTAATATCAACAGAAGAATGAGTAGTGGTCGTCACGGCATGTCTATATCACAAGCAAAATACCTGACTAATTTACCACAAGTTGCCTATACGGCCCAAGCGGTACAAGCGAATGAAGCCGAGGCCGCGCGCCTCGCCGGGTCGACCTTAAGTGCGCTGATGCAGCGCGCTGGCGCCGCTTTGTTTGATTATGTCAGTCGTTTGTCGCTCAGTGGCCCTATTTTGATCCTGACCGGAAAGGGGAATAACGGCGGCGATGGCTATGTGCTGGCACGTTTGTGTCATCAGGCAGGCATGGCCGTCGAGGTACTCGCTTTGTTCGACCCGAGTCAGTTGCAAGGGGATGCCCAGCAGGCTTATCAGGCCTATCTCGACGGTGGGGGAGTCATATCAGACGCTGTGCAGATGCAAAGCACACCGGCTTTGATTGTCGATGCGGTATTTGGCAGTGGCTTTCGTGGTCAGTTGCCAGATAAGGTTGCTGAGGTGTTTCGCCAGCTTGCATCGTGTTCGGCGCACCGGCTAGCCGTGGATATCCCCAGTGGTGTGAATGGCTCGACCAGTGAAGTGGCGCGGGATGCCTTTGTTGCCGATGTCACTATGACCTTTATTGCGTTAAAGCAGGGGCTGCTCAGCGGCTCTGCCAAACAGCATGCCGGGCAAGTATATCTGGCCGAGCTGGGCGTTGGGCAGGAGTTTGCGCAGCTGGTATCTGCTTCCAGTCACTACTTTTCAGGAGAGTCTTTACTGGCAAAGCGTCCCGTGCGTGCTGCGGATGCCTATAAAAACCGCTGTGGCCATGTGCTGTTAATTGGTGGCGGGCCGGGGATGGCCGGGGCAATACGTCTGGCTGGTGAAGCCTGTTTACGGGCCGGCGCAGGGCTGGTCAGTGTGGCAACGCACCCGGATAATCAGGCTATGGTATTGCAGGGGCGCTATGAGCTGATGGTGCACGGTGTTGCCAACGCCGATGCGCTGCAACCGCTGCTGGATAAGGCCGACACCCTGGTGATTGGTCCGGGGTTGGGCCAGTCAGAATGGGCGCATGCATTATTCGACGCAGTGCGTGCGTGCGAGCATCAAGTTGTTGTCGACGCTGATGGACTAAATTTACTGGCAGGACAACCCGGGCAGTGGCAAAATGCCGTTTTGACCCCGCATTGGGGAGAAGCAAAGCGCCTGTGCGTGGGTATTGACTCAAACCCTGAAACCAGCAACCGCTTCGGTATGAGCAATGCGCTTGCGCAATACTATCAGGCATGTGTGGTGCTCAAAGGGCCCGGTACTTTGATTCAGCAAGCGCAGCGCTTAAATATCAATCGCTCGGGGTGTGCAGCCATGGCCAGCGCTGGGATGGGCGATGTATTATCTGGTATAATTGCCGCTTTGCTTGCGCAGGGCTTGAGTAAATTTGATGCGGCTATGTTAGCGGTGTATATTCATGGTCTTGCGGCCGAAAAAGCGGCACATGACGGCGCACATGGGTTGCTGGCAAGTGATTTATTTGTCCATATTAGAGGTATTATCGGATGAGTGTCGATACGACATTAGAAATTGATCTGGCTGACGAAGCCGCAACGATTGCCCTGGGTAGCCAGCTGGCTAAGTTAATTGATTCAGGTGCGGTATTTTATTTGCATGGTGATTTGGGCGCCGGAAAAACGACGCTGACACGCGGAATCGTTCAGGGGCTGGGTCATCAGGGGAATGTTAAAAGCCCGACCTATACCTTAGTTGAACCTTATGAGCTGGGCGAGGTCTGTATTTATCATTTTGATTTGTATCGCCTGGGTGACCCGGAAGAGCTGGAATTTATGGGGATCCGGGATTATTTTGCGCCGCATGCCGTTTGTATTGTCGAATGGCCAGAAAAGGGCGCAGGCGTGATCCCAACGGCAGATATGGACATTGACCTGGCTTATCATGGCGAAGGGCGCCGCGCCGTATTAAGGCCACACACAGAACGAGGAAGGCAGCTTGCTCAAGCTATAAGTCGATATGCGTAGTGCGATAATAAAAATTAGCTTTACCCTGTTTGCGCTGAGCGCGTTATTGCTCGCCAGCGCAGCGCAGGCAAAAAACAAAATCAACGGTGTGCGTGTCTGGCCTTCACCAGAAAGCACACGCGTGGTGTTTGACCTGTCAGAAAAACCTGAATACAGCTACTTTATGCTGAAAAACCCGCTGCGACTGGTGATCGACCTGGAAAATACCAGCAAGCTCAAGCAGCTCCCGAGCTTGCCTAAAGAACATAAAATCGTCGAAAAACTGCGTTACAGTCAGGCCAAAAGCCGCAACAGCACCCGGGTGGTGATGGAGCTGAGCCGCACCGCTAAACCGGTGATATTTGCGCTCGCGCCAACCGGACCATACAAAGACCGCCTGGTGGTCGACCTGTACGGGCAGCAAAAAAGCCTCTATGCCAGTAAATCCAAACAAAGCAAAAAACGTGAGCTGGTAAAAGACAGAGACATTATCATTGCCATTGATGCGGGCCACGGTGGGGAAGATCCCGGTTCTATCGGGCCCTCCGGGACCTATGAAAAAAACATCACACTGCCTATTGCTAAACGACTGGCGCGCTTAATAGATAAAGAGCCGGGCATGCAGGCACGCCTGACCCGCACCGGTGATTACTACATCAAGCTTAACACCCGTACCGCGCGAGCCAGAGAGCGCCAGGCCGATTTCTTTGTGTCTATTCACGCCGATGCTTTTTCGCGCCCGGAACCCCGCGGTGCCTCGGTTTGGATCTTGTCATTACGCCGGGCCAACTCCGAAGTCGGTAAATGGCTGGAAGACAAAGAAAAGCACTCTCAGTTACTGGGTGGTGCGGCGGACGTAATCAAAGACACGGCGAACGAAAAATATCTGGCCAAAGCCTTGCTGGATATGTCGATGGACCACTCAATGAAAACCGGCTTTACAGTGGCCGAAGAAGTGGTGAGTGAGCTGAAAAAAGTCACTAAGTTGCATAAAAAGCGCCCTCAGGCGGCCAACTTTGGGGTGCTGAAGTCACCGGATATCCCGTCTATTTTGGTCGAAACCGGGTTTATTTCTAACCCACAGGAAGAAAAGCAGCTTAAAACCAGTTATCACCAGCAGCGTTTGGCGAACGCCATTTTTAAGTCAATCAAGCGTTACTATCAGCAAAATCCCCCAGATAATACCTTGTTTGCGAGTCTTAAAAACAACAAACCGGTGCGTCATAAAGTGCAGCGGGGCGAGTCTTTGAGTGTCCTGGCCGCGCGCTATGGCACCACAGTGTCGGCGCTGAAAAAGGCCAACCGCTTGACCAAAAACACTTTGTATATTGGTCAGGTGCTGACTATTCCTAAGGCCTAGACCGTGAGCATTGAAATTTTACCAGCCAGACTGGCCAACCAAATAGCTGCGGGAGAAGTGGTCGAGCGGCCCGCTTCCGTGGTGAAGGAGCTGGTTGAAAACAGCATTGATGCCGGGGCAACACGCATTCAGATAGACATAGAGCGGGGTGGTCATAAGCTGATCCGGATCAGGGACAATGGTGCGGGCATCGTTAAAGATGAGCTGACCCTGGCGCTGTCCCGCCATGCAACCAGTAAGCTGAAAACTCTGGACGATCTGGAATGTATTTCATCGCTGGGTTTTCGCGGTGAGGCGCTGGCGTCGATCAGCTCTGTATCCAGACTGACATTAAGCTCTAAGCCTGCCGAGCAGGAAACCGCCTGGCAGGCGTTTGCCGAAGGGCGTGATATGACGGTTCAGATCCAACCAACCGCACACCCCGATGGCACCACCATAGAAGTTAAAGACCTCTTCTTTAACACCCCGGCGAGGCGCAAGTTTTTACGCACCGAGAAAACCGAATTCAGTCATATTGATGAGTTGATCAAACGCATCGCGCTGAGCCGTTTTGACCTGGCACTGACGCTCACTCATAACCAAAAAGTGATCCGGCAGTTTCGCGCCCGACCCGATCCATACAGTGTGGAGCGGGTGGCACAGGTGGCCGGTAAAGTGTTCTCACAGCAGGCCAGCTTTGTTGAATCCGGCCATGATGGCCTGAAGTTGTATGGCTGGGTGTTGCCGGTAGGGTGCAGCAATCAGACTCAGTACACTTATGTGAACGGGCGAATGATGCGAGACAAATTAATCTTGCATGCGATTCGCCAGGCATTTGAAGAAACCGCTGGTGCGGTTGATACGCCGGGGTTTGTCATCTACCTCGAGCTCGACCCCACCCAGGTTGATGTCAATGTGCATCCTGCCAAGCATGAGGTGCGTTTTCATCAGGCGCGGCTGATCCACGATTTCATCGTGCAGGCCGTTAAACAAGTGGTCCTCAGTGAGCGACCTGAGTTGCCTTTATCCGACTCAGGCACCAGTGACGTCGCGCATAGCAGCGCTCAGGCAGGGCCAGTTGCAGCGCCAATGGCAGAGCCTGTATCTGAGCAGTTCTCATTGCAGGATGCGCGTCAGCACCAGGCATATCGTTCACCGCTGCAAAGTGAGTATGATACGGTGCAGGACAGTGCCTATACCCCAGTGTCCGCGCCTGCGTTTGGCGCGAGTGGGTCAAGTTCCGGTTATCGCGGTGGTGGCAAAAGCAGCAACAGTTCAGGCTCTGCTAAGTCGCGACAGGTTAATGTCAACGAGTTATATCAGGGCATGGCGCAGCCGGCGGATATACCAAAGGTAAGTACAGCGCTTGAGCATCAGGCGCAGCCGCAGCCGCAGCAGGCAGAAGTCACGCGGTTTTTACCGCTGGCACACGGGGCCGTGTTGTTTACTCAGGCAGGTGAGCTCAGGTTAGGACATTGCCGGGATGGCCTGGTTGAAACCTGGCTGGCACAGATTGAGCAGGATGGTACTTTGCAGGGCAAAGCACTGTTGTTGCCGGTGCGGGTTAACTTGAGCGCGGATGAAATAGCCTCAGTCGTGCAGCAGGAATCCTGGCTTACATTGCTGGGCTTCACCATCGTGGCCCATGAGCGATATGTGATGGTGAAAAAGCTACCACTGAGTTTGTATAGCCTGGATGTACCGCAGTGCCTGGACAAAGTGCTCAGTGCTTGTTTGGCACAGGAAGCAAGCCTGGCAGCCTGGCTAAACTGGCTACAAGTCACTACGCCTGAGGGATATTTTAACTCGCAACACTTTGCTGCGGTGGTAGAAAAAATCATAAAAAATGCCAGAAGCTGTGCTCAAATCGAAGCAAAAGCGGTTACAATAGATCAAAGCAAGTTATTAAGCTTGTCCCAGCAAGAATCATGAGTTCTTGTCCTGCTGTAACCTTAGATGCGTTACAGCACCAACAGCAGTAGAGAAACAGTGTGCAAGCAAAACCCGTTATTACCTTGATGGGGCCAACCGCCGCCGGTAAAACCGCGTTGGCCATTGAGCTCTGTCAACAGTTAAACAGTGAGATCATCAGTGTGGACTCCGCACTGGTTTATAAAGGTATGGATATAGGAACGGCCAAGCCTGATGCTGCTGAGCAGGCATTGGCCCCGCATCACCTGATAGACATACTGGATCCGGCCGAAAGCTATTCTGTTGCAGACTTTCGCCGAGATGCCATTGACTGTATTGACCGTTTACACCGCCAGGGCAAAGTCCCGGTGCTGGTTGGCGGCACTATGATGTACTTTAAAGGCCTGATTGAGGGCTTATCGCCTTTGCCAGAGGCGTGCCCAAAGGTACGCGAAACGCTGGAACAAGAAGCTAAAGCTCTGGGCTGGCCAGCACTGCATGCCCAGCTGATGGCGATTGACCCACACGCGGCGAGTAAAATCAGTGAAAACGATTCACAGCGCATCAACAGAGCACTGGAAGTCTATCGTCTGACGGGTAAAACCATGACTGAATTGCAAAAAGCCAAACAAGCGCCGTTGCCTTATCAGTTTCATCAGTTTGCAATTGCCCCGCAGGATCGTAAGATACTGCATGAGAGGATAGAAAAAAGATTTAAAATAATGCTGGATCAGGGCTTTAAAAACGAAGTTTTGGCCTTATATCAGCGAAATGATTTGCATCCGGATTTGCCTTCCATTCGTTGTGTGGGATATCGGCAGATGTGGGAGCATTTGGCTGGTGAGTGCGATTATGAAGAAATGCTCTTCAAGGGGATCGCAGCAACCAGGCAGTTAGCGAAGCGCCAATTAACCTGGTTACGTAGTTGGCCAGATGTCACCTGGCTTGAAACCGACGAGCAAGAAAACTTGCAACGTGTATTAAGTTCGCTAAGCTAATAGAGGTTGGGGAATTTTTTTATTTTGATTACCTCAACTATCTCAACATAATAACACCTAGAACGAAGGATAAGAACATGGCAAAAGGCCAATCGTTACAAGACCCATTTTTGAATGTCTTACGTCGTGAGCGCATTCCCGTTTCCATCTTTTTAGTTAACGGTATCAAATTACAAGGTAAGATCCAGTCTTTCGACCAGTTCGTGATCTTGCTAGAAAACACTGTAAATCAAATGGTTTACAAACACGCCATCTCGACTGTTGTGCCTGCTCGTGCTGTAAATTTCCAAAATACTCAGGGCAATGACAGCGCAGAAAGTGGCGAAGATGGTAACTTTTAATCGTTTTTAATCGATAGTAGGAGCGTAATGCTTGTTTGACCGTTATGAAGCCGGCGAACAGGCAGTCTTAGTACATATAGAGTTTCCAAATGAAGGAGATCGAGAAGATCTTCGTGAGCTGGAAATGCTAGTGTCTTCTGCTGGTGTTAGTTGTTTGACGGTTGTGCAAGGCAGCCGTCAGGCGCCTCACCCGAAATTATTTGTCGGGACGGGGAAAGCAGAAGAAATCGCTGAGATTGTCAGAACTCACAATGCAGATGTCATCATCTTTAATCATCAACTCAGTCCCTCTCAAGAGCGCAACTTAGAGCGTGTCTGCCGTTGTCGGGTATTAGATAGAACGACCTTAATTTTAGATATTTTTGCTCAGCGTGCCCGCACCCACGAAGGTAAGTTGCAGGTTGAGCTGGCGCAGTTACGGCATATTTCAACTCGCCTGATCCGCGGCTGGACCCACCTTGAAAGACAAAAAGGCGGGATAGGCTTGCGTGGTCCGGGTGAAACCCAGCTGGAAACTGACCGACGGTTACTCCGGGAGCGGATAAAAAGCATTCGTAAGCGACTCGAAAAAGTGGCAACAGTGCGGGAGCAAGGGCGTCGTGCCCGTAGCCGTAATGAAATTCCGACAGTGTCTTTGGTTGGTTATACCAATGCGGGCAAATCAACCTTGTTTAATCACGTCACCAATGCTGATGTGTATGCGGCGGATCAGCTTTTTGCGACTTTGGATCCAACGTTGCGTAAGCTGGAAATTACCGATGTCGGCCCAGTCATCTTTGCCGATACGGTTGGCTTTATCCGCCATTTACCCCATGATTTGGTTGCCGCTTTTAAAGCGACTTTGACCGAAACCCGGGAAGCAGACTTACAGCTGCATGTTGTCGATGTGGCAGATCAGAGAAGAAAAGAGAACATAGAAGAGGTACAATCGGTCCTCAAAGAAATTGAGGCGGATGAGATCCCTCAGCTGTTGGTTTACAACAAAATTGATCTGGTTGACGAGATCAACCCTAAAATAGATAGAGACGATCAGGGCGTGCCAGTGCGTGTGTGGTTATCGGCACATACGGGTGAAGGCATTGAGTTGCTTGAGCAGGCAATTTCAGAGCTGCTGGCGAAGAAAATTTTTGCCAGTAAGCTGTTGGTACCGCCTGCATTTGGTAAGCTGCGCGGCGCGCTGTTTAATCTTAATGCGGTAAATGGTGAGTCCTATGACGAGGCTGGAAACTGGCTGTTGGACGTCAGATTACCGCAGGCAGATTGGGAAAGATTAAAGAAAGAGCAGGGGCAGGAAATAGAGCAATTTGTGGTGGAAGATTGAAAAAGCCGCTTATTGCACGCATTTCTCTATTAGATCTCTGTGTTTTTTGTTAGATTTAGATTAATTCATTTTATAACAATGGAGTATAGCTATGGCCTGGAACGAACCGGGTAATAATGGCAATGATAACGACCCGTGGAAGAACCGTGGTGGTCGTGATCAGGGGCCACCTGACTTAGACGAAGTATTCCGCAAATTCAACAACAAGTTTGGCGGCATGTTTGGCGGTAAGCCAGGCAAAGGCGGCGGTATCGGCGGTGCCGGTATGGTGTTTGTGCTGTTAATTGCTTTTGTTGTTTGGGCGTTAAGCGGTATTTACACAGTGAAAGAAGCCGAGCGTGGCATTGTGCTGCAATTCGGTGAATTTAACCGTATCGCCGAGCCGGGTCTGCGCTGGAAAATGACCTTTATTGAACGTGTTATCCCCATTGATATTGAAGCGGTCCGTTCTCTGTCGGCATCAGGTTTTATGCTGACTGAAGACGAGAATGTGGTGAGCGTTGAGTTCGAGGTTCAGTATCGGGTGGTTGATCCGACCTTGTATCGCTTCAGCGTAACCGACGCCGATCACAGCTTACAGCAGGCACTGGACAGTGCACTGCGCTATGTTGTGGGTCACTCTCGCATGGACCAGGTATTAACCACGGGCCGTGAATTGGTACGTCAGCGTACCTGGGATGAACTGACCAAGATCATCGAGCCATACAACCTGGGTATTATCGTCACCGATGTGAACTTTAAAGACTCACGTCCGCCTGCAGAAGTAAAAGATGCATTTGATGACGCCATTGCAGCACAAGAGGATGAAGAGCGTTTCATTCGTGAAGCTGAGGCATACGCAAGAGAAATCGAGCCGCGTGCCCGTGGTCAGGTAACGCGTATGACGCAAGAAGCAGAAGGGTACCGAGAGCGTATCACTCTGGAAGCGCAGGGTGAGGTTGAGCGTTTTGAAAAGCTGCTGCCAGAGTATCAGGCAGCCAAGCAGGTTACCCGTGAACGTTTGTACATCGAAACCATGGAGCAAGTGCTGGGTAACAGCTCTAAAGTGCTGGTTGACGTAAAAGGTGGCAACAACATGATGTATCTGCCACTGGATAAGATTATGCAGCAAAGTAAGTCGGGCACGCAGGTTACCCTGCCAAGCCAGAACGACATCAATCAGCTGCGTCAGTCACTGGGTCAGTCACGCAACAGCACAGTGAACAGCAGTGATGATCGTTTTTCACGTGACCGTTTTAACAATGGTGGGAGGTAACTGACATGAAAAACATGACTGTCGTAGGATTGATCATTGCCGCATTTTTGGCTTTTTCGTCGGTGTTTGTTGTCACAGAAGGTCAACGCGCCATTGTTTTACTGTTCAGTAAAGTACAAAAAGACAGCCAGGACAATGCCGTGGTATACGAGCCAGGTCTGCATCTGAAAGTACCATTTTTCAGTCAGGTACGTCGCATTGATGCACGTATTCAGACGCTGGATGGCGCACCAGATCGTTTCGTTACCAGTGAGAAAAAAGACTTGATCGTTGATTCATTCGTGAAGTGGCGTGTTAACGATTTCTCGGCTTACTATCTGCGTGCCAGAGGTGATAAGCAATACGCTGAAACTCTGCTTAAGCAGAAAGTGAACAATGGTCTGAGAACCAATTTTGGTTCGCGTACCATTAAAGAGATTGTTTCGGGTGAACGTAGCGAGCTGATGGAAGAAGCGCTGGTACAAGCCTCTGAGAGTGCTCAGGAGCTAGGTATTGAGGTGCTGGATGTGCGGGTTAAGCAAATCAACCTGCCAAACGAAGTCAGTAACTCAATTTTCCAGCGGATGCGTGCTGAGCGTACCGCAGTGGCGAAAGAGCACCGCTCAGAAGGTCAGGAAAAGGCGGAGATTATTCGCGCTGAAGTTGACCGTAGGGTTACCGTTATGCTGGCAGATGCAGAGCGTAATGCCCGTGCTGTGCGCGGTCAGGGCGATGCATTGGCGGCAAAAATTTATGCTGATGCGTATAACAAGGATCCGGAATTCTTCGGCTTTGTTCGCTCGCTGGAAGCATACAAAAATACCTTCACCAGCAAAGGCGACGTGATGGTATTATCACCGGATAGTGAGTTCTTCGATTATATGAAGGCTAAAAAAGTGAATAACGCGCGTTAAACCAGGTTTAATGACGCGACTAAAGTCCGAATTGAAAACCCCGCAGCAGCGGGGTTTTTTGCTTTTTAACCCTGTTCAGAAACGCCTGCGGGCAATATCACCTGATCAGACGAGTTAAAGAAACTCTCTTAATTTCATTAGGATCCCGGCGAATGCGGAAAAAATAGCCGTAATGGGGTGTTTTGAACGTGCTTTTCTGATAAAATCTGCGCCTAATTTTTTCTAAGTGATTTTGCAATGGGTAAAAACGTCGTTGTATTGGGCACCCAGTGGGGTGACGAAGGTAAAGGCAAGGTTGTAGACCTGCTGACAGATAAAGCTTCTTTGGTTGTTCGCTATCAGGGCGGACATAACGCGGGCCACACACTGGTGATCAACGGTGAAAAAACCGTTCTGCACCTGATCCCGTCGGGCATTCTACGTGACAACGTAAAATGCATTATCGGTAACGGTGTGGTATTGGCGCCAGACGCACTAATGAAAGAAGTGCGTATGCTGGAAGAGCGTGGCGTACCAGTTCGTGAGCGCTTGCTTATCAGTGAAGCATGTCCGTTGATCCTGCCTTACCATGTTGCTTTGGATCAGGCACGTGAACTGGCTCGTGGTAATAAAGCAATCGGTACAACCGGTCGTGGTATCGGCCCTGCTTACGAAGACAAAGTAGCACGCCGTGGTCTGCGTGTTGGCGACCTGTTCAACCCAGAGCAGTTTGCAGCTAAGCTGAAAGAGGTGCTTGAGTACCATAACTTCACCCTGGTTAACTACTACAAAGTAGATGCGGTTGATTTCCAGAAGACCTATGATGAAGCGATGGAAATTGCACAGATCCTGAAGTCTATGGTCGTTGACGTTACTGAGCTGCTGGATCAAACGCGTCTGAATGGCGACAATATCCTATTTGAAGGCGCTCAGGGTACTTTGCTTGATATCGACCATGGTACATACCCATATGTAACTTCTTCTAACACCACTGCCGGTGGTGTGGCAACAGGTGCGGGCTTTGGTCCATTACACCTGGACTATGTACTGGGTATTGTTAAAGCGTACACCACGCGTGTGGGTTCAGGTCCGTTCCCGACAGAGCTTTACGATGGTCTGGACAAGCAAGATCCGGTTGGTAAGCACTTAGGTGAGAAAGGTCACGAGTTCGGTGCAACGACGGGTCGTCTGCGTCGTACAGGTTGGTTTGATGCGGTAGCAATGCGCCGCGCAATCCAGATCAACAGTATCTCAGGTTTCTGCCTGACTAAGCTGGATGTACTGGATGGTCTTGAAACCATCAAGATCTGTACTGGTTACCAGCTGGAAGATGGCACAGTTACGAACGTGACGCCACTGGCAGCGGAAGGCTACGAGAAAGTGACGCCTGTTTACGAAGAAATGCCAGGCTGGTCTGAAAACACCTTTGGTGCAACGACTGTTGAAGCACTGCCAGAAGCGGCTATCAACTACATCAAACGCCTTGAAGAGCTGACAGGTGTACCAATCGACATCATCTCAACGGGTCCAGACCGCGTTGAGACTATGATTGTTCGCAACCCATTCGGCGAATAATTAAGTGTAAAAAAAAGCTGCTACGGCAGCTTTTTTTATGTCTGCATTATGTACGCATTATGTACGCATTATGTCTGTAAAATGCATTATGCTGCCATCACTTGCTTAGGCTCAGCCTAGTTTCTCCAATGCAATCCTCTCAGTGGCACATTTATTGTATACTTAATGTCAGTGTGTCATTGGTACGTATCGAATATGAACAAGCATCTAAGTATGATATCTGCGCTGATTGTAAGCGCTTGCTTATTTATCAGCCCTCATTCTAAAGGCGATGAGCCGATTGAAGCCGTTCCTCTTTATAGCCAGGCGGAGCTGCTGGAGCTGATCAGTCGCAACGCACACCTGAAACGTGTGAAAGACGACGAGTGTCAGTTGGTTCAGGATATCGAAGCTCGCGCCGAAATAATGGCGCTACCGTCGTACCAGTTCCTGTATGGCGATATGCTGGCCTACGCGGTCTGCGTTGACCGTAATGTTGAACTAGGCCTGTATTATATGCGCAAGGCGGCTGAGCAGGGCTTAGCACCGGCGCTGGAGCAGCTTGGCCGTTATTATGATCTCGGTAAGCTGGTGCAAATGGACAAGCGGATGGCCATCACCTACTTGCGAGAGGCGTCGGTGCTGGGAAATTTAAAAGCTCAGCTGCGGCTGGTCGATTTGTTCAATAAGGGATATGGCAGCCCAAGAGACTACGAAGACGCCTATCGCTGGCTGTTCCACGCTGCGGTGGCAGACAAAAAGCTGCATAAGCGCATTGAAACGGCGCTGGCGTTGCTGGCGCAGAAAATGCCGGACAGCGTGGTGAAACGTGCCCGGCTACCGATGTAGTATTAATCTCCTAGCTTTTCTCCGATGGGCGCTTCTTTTTGTGCGGGATCTTTGAGCACCGACAATTTAGGCGGTTGTAGTGCCAATACCCGCTCTCCGCTGCCGGGGGCGTTTTTCATCTGCGTGGTAAAGGGGCGTACTGGCAAGCCATCGTCGTTTTTGCCTGCTTCTCCTATGATAAACAGCGGTATCGCTTCTTTATTCACTTCCTGATATTGCGCCCAGGTAAACTCTTCTGATAGCCGGGTCGCGCTGACTTTGCCCCCTTTGGCCATCATGCTACTTAGCTTGGCATAATTGCCTTCATCACCAAACAGCAACTGGCGAGACAGGAATGTGGCGCTGTCTTTATTGGCTTTGGCATGATTTGTTGAAGACTTCAGTGAGAAGACGTTCTGCTCCCCCAGCAGGTGCGAAAAATACTGCACTCCTAGTGCGTTGTGGTGACGGTTGGGCGACAGTGCCATCACTGATTTAAGACTGGTCAGTGGCAGGTAACGCTCGGCATGTTCAGACTGCGGGTTACCATAATAGCAGGGCAGGCCATCCATGCGTGCCATCTTACAGTTTTCCCATGCCGGATCAGACAGGTAAACATCGACGTTTTGCTCTTTCAAACCCCGAGCGACCGCGCGGGAGACATGGTTGGCACCAATCAATAATAACGTATTGGGGGCAGGCTGGCGTACTTTCAGTAAACGTGCCAGCGGGGTTGCAGTGAGGCTTTGTAAGATCACGGTCACTATGATCACGGTGAAGATAAGCGGCACCATTTTGTTGGCATCGGGGTAGCCCGACTGCATCATACTCAGCGCGAATACAGAGCCGACGGCAGCCGCAACGATACCCCGCGGTGCAATCCAGGCAAGCAGCAGCCGCGAGCGCAGTGGCAGATCGCTGCCAAAGGTAGAGACCGCGATACTCAGGGGCCGGGCGACAAATAACACAATGGCCAGAAAGATAAACACGTCACCGTCAAGCAGCATCAGATCTTCCAGTTGCAGGCGTGCAGCGAGCAGAATAAATAAACTGGAGATCAGGATCATCGATAAGTCTTCTTTAAACTCCAGCACTGAGTCAATTTCTAAATCGTCCTGATTGGCCAGCCAGATCCCAAAAATGGTGACGGCCAGCAACCCGGATTCGTGGCTCAGGTAGTTTGCCAGGGTAAAGCTGAACAGCACCAGCGCAAGAATACCAAACTTGTGCAGCTCGTACGGTAGCCATTCCCGGCGGATGATGGTGGTGGTCAGCCAGCCTGCCACAATCCCCACAGAGGTCCCCACACCCAGCGTTGAAAACAGCGCCAGCATCGTATGGCTGAACACGGCGGCTTCTCCTACCTGGTTGACCGCTTCGAACACCAAAACCGCGAACAAGGCGCCTATGGGGTCGATAACTATGCCTTCCCAGCGCAGGATCCGATCAATGTCTTTTTCCGGTCGCATGGCATTGAGCATCGGGGCTATCACGGTTGGGCCTGTGACCACCAGTACTGCCCCTAGCACCGCAGCCACCCGCCAGTCCAGCTCCAGCAGCCAGATAGCGCTGGCAGTGAGGATTGCAAAGGTGGTCAGCATGCCGATTGAGCATAGGTTGCGTACGACTTTTCCTATGCCTTTCAGTTCGTGAAAGTGCAGTGTTAATGCCCCCTCGAACAAGATAATGGCAACAGATAGTGAGACCACAGGGAAAAGCAAATCGCCGAGCAATTGATCTGGCTGTAACTGACCAGAAACGGGGCCCAGTAACAAGCCGGTTAGAAGTAAAAACAAAATGGCAGGAACCCGGCAGACCCAGGCAAGCCATTGGGCTAAAACAGAAAATAACGCAATCCCGGCAATATAAATAGCTGACATAGCTGCTCCCGCAGGTTGGGGTAAATTTAATTATAGTGTTTGCTTGGTTATAGCACAGTCAAACCACAAATAAAGTGTTAACGTGGCCGTGAGTGTTAATCTGGGGATTACTTCGCGGCCAGATTGTACGGTAAACAGTCTAACGATCTAGTGGTAGAGCTTTGATATATAAGTACTATCACTCAGGTTTATGGCGACCATAAAGCATTTACATCCGAATGGGTTGCAATTTAAACCGGATCCGCGCTAAGGTATATAGCGTTTATTCGAGCGGGCTTTGCGCCCATCATCAATCTACTCATGTGCGCAATTATTCATTGCGATCAGGCCTTTTTTGCCGCACCAAACCATGGTGAGCCTGCAAAAAACGGCTCGACCAGAAGAGCATGTCTCTCAGGTCACAATCAATCTTTCTTAGTTTTCGCAGCCACAGTTGCTTGTTAGTACTGAATAGATCAGTGCGTGCATGTCAGGGGTCTGTCTGTTTGCCGTTTCGAAATGTATGCTGTATTCGTGTGAGTGGGTATTTCGAAGCCGTTGTTATCTTATCTTTTGTGGTCGCGTATGCTGACAAAGAAACGTTGTAGTATCAACCTGGATACTGCGCGCATGAGGGTATAAGGTAAAACGGAAAAAACATGTCAATTGAAACATCTCAACGCATCGTAATAAAAATCGGCAGTGCGTTAATCGCACCAGAGCAGGACGGTTGCCGCTCACGTTACCTGCTTAACATTGCACAGTTTATCGTGCAGTGTCGCGCCAAAGGCAAAGAGGTGCTGCTGGTGTCATCCGGTGCTGTGGCGGCTGGATCGCACCTGTTCAAAAATAAAGACAAAAGCTCAGTGGCAGTGAAAAAGGCCATGGCGGCGGCAGGGCAGACAGAAATGATCTCGACCTGGGAGCGCTTTTTTGACTTTCCGTCGGCCCAGTTATTGCTGACCCACGGCGATTTGCGTGATCGCGATCGTTACAACAGTATTCGTGAAACATTGTTCACTTTACTGGAGCAAGGGATCCTGCCTATTATCAACGAAAATGATGCGGTGACGACGGACGAATTGAAGGTCGGTGATAACGACAATTTATCTGCCATGGTAGCGGCGGCGGCTGATGCCGATTGTCTGATCATCTGCTCTGACGTCAACGGCCTGTACGATAAAGATCCCAATAAAAACCCGGATGCCAGACTGCTGGACACTGTGGGTGAGCTGACCCCGGAAATTTATGCTATGACTGGCGGGCCAACCAGCAGTGTAGGTACGGGTGGTATGAGAACCAAGTTACAGGCGGCGGAAAAGGCCACATCCCATGGCATAGTGACTTACATAGTGAATGGCTTTAACGAAGATACTTTCTCTGGGCTGCTCAATGGAGCTAACCCGGGAACGCGTTTTATGCCTTATGACACGCCAATGCAGGAGGCTGTGCACTGGATGACGCACACAGCATCGGAGCAGGGGGAGCTGATCGTTGAGGCCAGTGAATTTGATGAACTGAGCTGTGATGAACTGAGCTGTGATGACATCGTAGCAGTCAATGGCGACTTCTCGGCGGGCGAAACCGTGCTGGTAAGAAACGAAGACGGTCAGAAGCTGGCCAAGGCAAACAGTAATTACAGCAGCTGCTTGCTTAACTTCATTGCCCAGCAGGACAAAGATATAGTCACTGAGAAAGTTCAGGACAGCATTGGCCCGGTCATCTCACAAAATGATATTGCAGTATTTGAGGAAAGAAAATCATGAGCTTAATTACAGAAATTGCACACAATGCAGCGCAGGCGGCAAAAACTCTGGCGCTGTTATCAACACCACAAAAAGATGCGGTATTGCGCGGCATGGCGGGTGCACTCAGAGCCAGTATGGATGAAATTATCCGTGCCAATCAGCAAGACCTGGAGGCGGCACGGGAAAACCAGTTGCCAGCTGCAATGGTCGACCGTCTGACGCTCACGCCGGAGCGCATTGAAGACATGGCGCAGGGCATTGAAACCATAATTGAATTACCCGATCCGGTTGGCACAACTCGGGAGCTGGGCTCGCGCCCTAACGGCATTGAAATCAGAAAAATGCGCGTGCCACTGGGCGTGGTGTGTATGATTTACGAAGCCCGTCCGAATGTGACAGCAGATGCCGGTGCTTTGTGTTTTAAATCGGGCAATGGCGTGATCCTGCGTGGTGGTAAAGAAGCACTGCAAAGCTCGCTGGCCATCGCCAAAGTACTGCACGGCGTGCTGGAAACCCACAGCCTGCCGACGGCACTGATCAGCGTGATCCCAGACCCGGATCGCAGCCTGATGATGGAGCTGATGCAGCAAAAAGATTACATAGATCTGATCATTCCACGTGGTGGTGAAGGGCTGATCCAATTTGTGACCCAAAATAGTACAGTGCCGGTGATCCAGCATTTTAAAGGGGTGTGTCACCTATATGTCGATAAAGACGCCGATCTCGACAAGGCGCTGCAACTGCTGCTCAATGGTAAAACCCAGCGCACCGGCGTGTGCAATGCACTCGAAGGTTTGATTGTCCATCAGGACATCGCAGAGCAGTTTTTGCCGCAAGCTGCACAAGCCTTGCAGCAGCGTGGCGTTAAGATCAATGCCGATCAGGCGAGTGCCGGATACTTCGATAATGCCACAGTGCTTTCTGACGATGCATTTGGCGAAGAGTACCTGAGCCTGGAGATTGCAGTGAAACAGGTGGCGGACTTCAGTGCGGCAGTGGCACACATAGATCGCTTTGGCAGTCATCATACTGAAGTGATCTGCACGCAGGATATGCAAACCGCTGAACTGTTCCAGCGCAGTGTTGATGCCTCTGTTGTTATGGTGAATGCCTCGTCACGTTTCAGTGATGGTGGTCAGCTGGGCTTAGGCGCTGAAATTGGCATTGCAACGACCAAGCTACATGCTTATGGTCCGATGGGACTGGAGTCGCTGACAACAGAGAAATATCTGGTCAATGGTGAAGGTCAGATAAGAGATTAATATCTAATACCAATTTCACTTAATACCTGTTCAATTTGAAGGAGCAAATATGACGCTAACTGTGTTAAAAATTTCTTATTTAGAACCTTTACTTAAGGTATGAGTTCGCAAATTTTTGCCTTGCCTACATGGACGTAGGTACCTCAGCGATAGCAGGACGCGTGAGCGGTGTTATCGACGATATTTTCTCGCCTCAAAATGGAACACTTAATTAAGCAAATTGGTATTATTGGGTACAAGGATGTGCCCTGAAATTTCGCCTGACAGACTGCTTGTTTGTGTAGTTTTTAAGTTTGGGATTAATGAGCAAGGAAAGGCGGAAAGTGGTGGAGCTAAGCAGGATCGAACTGCTGACCTCCTGCGTGCAAGGCAGGCGCTCTCCCAGCTGAGCTATAGCCCCACTTCCGGTGTCGATTTGACGCTGAGAATTTAAAACATTTTTCTACCGAGCGTCAAGTCCTGGTCATAAAAAACTTGCCAAACAGCCGCTTTGCTTTGTTACACTGGGCAAAAAATACAGAGAATTTTATGATACGTGCGAGTCTACTGATTGGTGGCGCCCTGTTGCTCAGTGCTTGTAGTAGCAAGCCCGAGGTCCCGGTTCTGGCAGTCGAAAGTCAGCAACTACATCAACGCGTGAATGGCAAAGGGCAGGATGAGTTTGCGTTTGTTGTTACCGTTAAAGCCACCCCACAAATGAACTTGGATACCAGTAAACCAGTATCGCGACGCGAGCTGAAGCGCTTTGCAGATCAGCAAAGAGTCGAAGACTCGCCCGAGCTAAAACTCAAGCTGGAAGATGAAGCCGTTGTCAGGCTTAAAAAGGCACTCAAAGAGGCGCGTTATTGCGAGTCTGGCTACAAGATAGAGCGGGTATTCTGGCGCGACCGCAGTGTGCAGCTGCGGGGGATCTGCCAATGAATACGGTCTCTGTAGCGCAACTGGCTGAGTTGCTCAGTTCACTCGGGATCACCTACCAGAGTTATCAGCACCCGCCGCTGGCAACCTGCCAGGATGCCGACAGGCTGGCGCTGGAGCGTGAGGGCACGCGGCTGAAAAACCTGTTTTTGCGAGACAACTACGGACGGCAACATTTTTTACTGATCACAACCGCAGATAAACAGCTGGACCTCAAGGCATTGTCTAAACAACAAGGGCTATCCCGGTTGGGATTTGCGTCTGATAACCGCTTGCAACACTATCTGGGGATAAAACCCGGCTGTGTGTCGGCACTGACAACGGTTAACGACCCGCAGCAGCAGGTGCAGCTATGGCTTGATGAGGCGTTGTGCGAGGCCGCTTTGTGGCAGTGCCACCCCTTTGAAAATGACAAAACCTGGGTGTTATCTTTATCTGACTTGCAACGTTTTTGGCAGCACACGGGTCATCAGCCGGTGTGGCTGACACTACCAGAGCGCACAGTGACAAGCTAAAGCCGGTGACTAAAACTTAGGTGACAGCGCAGTTTTGTCGGGTCGTGCCCGGGAATGATTTCGCCACACCAGCAGTAAACCGGCACTGCAAACGAGCAGCAGCGAGAGCAAAAAATAACTCAGTCCCCAGCGCTGATAGATGAGACCGGGCAGGTAGGAACCCAGCGCGCCGCCGCAGTAATAGAATGACACATACGCGCCATTGGTCACGGTGGCTTCGGCCTTGCTTAGCTGGTTTGCCAGCGGCGCGGCACTGGCATGGATCATAAACATGCAGGCACAAAACAGGGTGAATAATACCAGAAACAGCCAGAAGCTATGCCACAACATGCCCACAATAGTCAGGCAATACAGCGCAAATAAGCCACTGAGGATCTGCCACATGCTGGCTCGTAGCTTACTCAGCAAGGGTGTAGACAAAGACAGACAGGCGCCAACCAGATAACCTGTGTAGACCCAGCCGATCAGGCGAGGGTCGCTAATCTTGTAGTCGTTACTGAGGATAAAGGGCAGGTAATTAAGCAAGGCTGCAAAGCAAAAAAACATACAAAAAACAGCCCCATAGAGACCCAACAAATCGGCCTGTCTGAGTGGTTTGAGATATGCCAAAGGGTGGTTGGCCGCGCTGCTGACGACCTGAGCTCGCTGGGGCTTTATCCACAAAGCCAGTATTATCAGGGTGATGGCATTGAGCAGGTAAAAACTCTGCCAGTCAAACCACACCGCAAAGTTGGCTGCTAATGTGCGGCCCAGGTAGCCACCGGCAATGGTACTGCCAATGTACCAGCTCATTGAACGCTTCAGCTGACTGTGTTGATAGGTTCGGCCAAGATAACCTGTCATGGCGGTGAGCGCAGCCGGGAGTAACAAGCCTTGCACAAAGCGTATCGCCATCATCCATTGGAAATCACCGCTGAATGCGAAACCGATACAACATAGTGCCAGCATCAGCATGCTGGCTTTGATGATCCGCAAGGGGTTACGTTTCGTAAATAATAACCCGTAGCAAATAGGCGCAATAGCCAGTGGCAGCATGGTCAAAGACATCAGCATGCCAGCTTTTGCCGGGGCTACCTGATAAGACTCTGCAAATAAAGACAACAAGGGTTGAGGGGCGTACAACACACAAAAAATGGCAACAGAGCACAGCAGCAAGTGCGGCAGAGACATAATCTATCCATAATGACCAAATCGCGTCCAAATTATGCCTGTCGAATCGCACAATTGCGAAGCAAATCACAGAAAACTTGCGTTAAATCATATTTTTTAGTGCCGACTCTGTTAGATTTTCGAGGTGCAAAATTTTTCATCCGGAATGTTCACCAGCTGTGGTCAAATTCGTCCACTGCGTTAAAATAGCGTCAGTCTAGATTTATGGAGTGGCATTATGGGATCTCTACAAGATCAACTTTTGAAAGCGGGCCTGACCACCGAGCACAAAGCCAAAGTAGCAAAGAGCGAAAAGCGCAAAGCGCAAAAGAAAAAGAAGAAAAAAGGCGCGACCAGCGACGTCAGCGATCTGCAAAAACACATTGAGCAAACTAAGCAGGCTCAGCAGCAAAAAGCGGAAGAGCTGAACAAGGCAAAGCAGGCCGAGCTCAAAGAGCGTGAGCAGGTTGCCAGAGTGAAGCAAATTCTGGAGCACCACAACCAGGATGAGATCCGTGGCAATGTGACCTTTAACTTTACTTATGAAAGTAAAATTAAAGAACTGGATGTGAATGCCCAAACTCAGCAGGCATTAGCCAAAGGCAGACTGGCGATTTGTGTACTCGAAGGCCAGTTTTATGTCTTACAAGACGAGCCAGCACGTAAGATCGCTGAAGTTGATGAAAAGTACATTGTCTTTCATGTTGAAGACGATCAGAAAGACAAAGACGAAGATGATCCGTATGCGGACTTCGAAGTCCCGGATGATCTGATCTGGTAGGCACAGTAGCCGTACCTGTAAGCTCCCCGTCATGAGAGTATGGATAACAGTGCGGCATAGACTACACTTGAATTGATCCGTTATATAAGAAGAGAAAAGATATGAGCAAGATGAAACAACTAACGTTAGCCTGTGGCCTGGCCGTTGCAGCCCTATCTGCTGGTACTGCCAGTGCAGCCGATGGTAAAGCGCTTTACACCGCAAAAATGTGTCAGACCTGTCATGGCGCAGATGGTAAAGCACCTATTATGCCTTTGTATCCAAAACTGGCAGGTCAGAACAAAGAATATTTGCTGGCTCAGATGAAAGACATCAAATCGGGCGCGCGTAGCAATGGTATGTCGGCTGCGATGAAAGCAATGACGGCAAATGTGTCTGATGCAGAGTTTGAAGCCATTGCTGATTACCTGTCTAAAGTGCAGTAACACAGGCAGCAAATAAAAAAGCCACCGCTTGTCGGTGGTTTTTTGATCCACATCGACTATTGTGCTTTCTCCCGGATTGAGTTATTGCATCCCGGTGGTGAGTGTTTTAGACTTCTATACATCCAAAATAAATTGGGCTTTATAACAAAAGGAAGGGCCATGTTTGAATTGCCGAAACTCAACGTAAAAGACAAAGTCAGTGAGCAAGAGTGGCGACTGCGTGTTGATCTGGCGGCGTGTTACCGCCTGGTAGAGCACTTTCGCTGGGGTGACCTGATCTATACGCATATGTCTGCACGCCTGCCTGGCACAGATCATTATCTTGTGAATGCCTTTGGACTGAGTTTTGATGAGGTCACCGCCTCAAACCTGGTGAAGGTGGACCTGCAAGGCAATATTCTGGACGACACCCCTTTTGAAATAAACCCGGCCGGCTTCACCATCCACAGTGCAATTCATGAAGTACGTGAAGATGCGCATTGTGTGATCCATCTGCACACCAAAGAAACCATTGCCGTTGCGAGCCTGGAAGGCGGGCTACTACCGCTGAGCCAGCACAGCATGTTTTCATTGCCGTCACTGTCTTACCATGAATATGAAGGTCTGGCGGTGAACGAAGCAGAAAAAGCCCGCCTGCAAAATGATCTTGGCACCACCAATCATATGTTGCTGGTAAATCACGGTGGTTTAACTGTTGGACCCACAGTCGGTGATGCCTTTATGCGTTTTTATGATCTGCAACGTGCCTGCGAGATCCAGGTCGCCATTCAGGCGACCGGCCGCCCGGCAAAAGAGGTGCCGCAGCCCATTCAGGACAATATTTATAATCAGGCAAAGGTGGTGCACAGTGGTAGCACCGGTGGCCAATTAGCCTGGCCTGCCATGTTGAGAAAGGCATACCGCCTGGATCCTGGCTTTGCCGAATAGGAGTCAAAATGAAAGTTAATCGCGTCGAAGTGTTTGATATTCACTGTCCGGACAGGCCCGCCTGGACCCCGGTATTTGTTCGTATTCATACCGATGAGGGGATTTCGGGAGTAGGCGAAGCCGGTCTGGCCTACGACCTGGGGCACAGTGCCGCTGCTGCCATGATCAAAGAAATGGCGGAAGCCTTTCTAATCGGCCACGACCCGTTCCAGACTGAAATGCTGTGGGCCCGCATGCTGCGTGAAAGTTTCTGGGGCTTAGGTGGCGGGCCTGTGGTCTATGCGGCCATGAGTGCCATTGATACTGCGCTGTGGGATATTAAAGGTAAAGCGCTGAACCTGCCTGTGTATCAGCTGCTTGGTGGTAAAGTGAATGACGAGCTGCGTACCTATGCATCACAGCTTCAGTTCGACTGGGACAGTGAATTTAAGGCACTGGTGCAGCCACACGAATATGCTGAGGCAGCTCATAAAGCACTGGCTGAAGGCTATGATGCGGTTAAAGTTGACCCTATCATGTATGACAAAGACGGTAACACCTATTACGACCGCACCAAGCTGATCTCGCGCGCCGAGATGAAGTTATACCGGGCACGTATGCAGGCGATCCGTGAAGCTGTGGGCGATGAAGTCGATATTATTTTTGAATGTCACAGTTTGCCAGGTGCCACTTCAGCGATTCAGATTGCTGAGATTGCGCAAGAATTTGACTGCATGTATTACGAAGAGCCGGTCAATTACCTCAACCACTCTTTACATGCCAAAGTGGCCAACAAAACAGCAGTGCCGATCGCAGGTGGTGAGCGTTTGTATAATCGCTGGGATGTACGTCCTTATTTTGAAGATCAAAGTATTGACGTTCTGCAGCCGGATATTGGCTTGTGTGGTGGCTTTACCGAGACTAAAAAGGTCTGTGATTACGCCGATATTTTTGATATCCGCATTCAGGCCCATGTGTGTGGTGGCCCGGTTGCGACGGCAGCTTCTTTGCATCTGGAAACAGCCATTCCTAACTTCCTGATCCACGAGCATCACACTTATGCGATTAAAAAGTGGAACCGGGAGTTGTGTCTTCAGGATCCACAGCCGGAAAAAGGCATGTTCAAGGTCTCTGAAGCACCAGGTATCGGCATTGAGCTAAATGATGAAGTGGTAATGCGCTCAGCCCGAGTCGAAATCAAGTAACTCAGGTTTTGTGTCAGACATAAAAAAACCCAAACAGCTGTTTGGGTTTTTTTAATTCTGCATCCGGCTTACTTAAGCAATGACTCAGTCAGCACAGGACGAATTTCTTTTACAATCGCCTGACACAGCTTAGGTGCGCCACATACGATGTTACCGCTGTTGTTATAGTTGGCGCCGCCTGCGAAATCCATCAGCATACCGCCGGCTTCTTTGATCAGCAATTCACCTGCCGCAGTGTCCCAAGGCTTTAGACCAATTTCATAGAAACCATCGATACGACCCGCAGCAACATAAGCCATATCCAGGGCCGCAGAACCGGCACGACGGATATCCGTCGTCTGGATAAATAGCGCTTTAAAGGCTTCAGTGTACGCGTCCAGGTGATGCTTTTGTTTGAACGGGAAGCCCGTTGCCAGCACACAGCCCGCCAGCTCGTTACTCTTGGTAACGCGAATTCGTTTGCTGTTTAACTGCGAGCCCTGGCCGCGAGAGGCGGTAAAGAGTTCATCGCGGATTGGATCGTATACAACGGCTTGTTCTACGCGGCCTTTTACTTTCAGCGCGATAGAAATAGCAAAGTGAGGAATGCCCTTGATGAAGTTAGTGGTGCCATCAAGTGGGTCGATAACCCAAAGGTAATCGGCTTGCTTGCCATCGGTATGGCCAAGCTCTTCACCGACAATTGCATGCTCCGGGTAGGCTTTTAAAATTGTGTCACGGATAACCAGTTCCGCTTCTTTGTCTACGTTTGTAACGAAATCGTTCGAGCCTTTTTGTGAGGTCTCAACCTGAGACATGTTTTCACAAGCACGTAGAATCACCTTACCCGCGTTACGCGCAGCGCGTACCGCAATGTTTAACATTGGATGCATAGCATTACCTTTGAATTGTAAAAGAACTAAAATTTTTGAGCCGGCGTATTCTAGCGAGTTTTCCTGCAAAGTAAATAACCCAGCACCAAAAAGCATGTGCTTTTTTTAATCAATATGAGTAAGTGACTCAAATTCAGGCAGTTCTGTTGAACCGCTCTTGTTGAATGTTTTTACGCTTTACCAGCCTTTGTGTCATCTACTTGCGGTTGGTCCTGATTTTACTATCTGGCGAATTCGCGTTTGTGCTAAACTCCGCCATTATTTTTTCCTGAGGCATAAGACATGGCATTAGAAGACATTCGCATTGTATTGGTTAATACCTCCCATTCAGGCAATATCGGCTCGGTTGCACGCGCGATGAAAACCATGGGGTTATCAAAACTCTACCTGGTAGACCCCGCGTGTGAAGTAGACAGTCATGCCAGCGCCCTGGCAGCCGGTGCAACAGATGTACTGGGCAATGCGGTTCAGGTAGAAAAACTTGAAGACGCCATTGCAGACTGTGCCCTGACCATAGGGACCAGTGCGCGTTCTCGTACTTTATCCTGGCCTATGGTCGGTCCGCGTGAGTGTGCTCAAAAATTAGTAGATGGTGCTGAGCAGACGCCGGTTGCTCTGGTATTTGGTCGCGAAAACAGTGGCTTAACTAATGAAGAGCTACAGCTGTGTAACTATCACGTCTGTATCCCGGCTAACCCGGAGTACAGCTCATTGAACCTGGCGATGGCGGTGCAGACCCTGGCTTATGAAACCCGCATGACCTACCTGGATCGCCAGGAGCAGCCCGTTGAACAGGACGATGCGCAGTACCCTACGTCCCAGCAGATGGAACTATTTTATGAGCACCTTGAGTCTACCCTGAACGACACTGGCTTTATCATTAAGCAGCATCCGGGCATGGTGATGACCAAGTTAAAACGTCTGTTTAATCGTGCCCGTCCAGAAGATCAGGAGCTCAACATCCTGCGTGGCATTTTAAGCTCAATAAATAAGTCAATAAAATAAATGGGTTAGCGCTTTGGTATGAGATATACCAAAGTGCTGCAATATTCTCATACGCAAATACTTGACTAAATTACTCAGGTAATTACAATGTCCGTAATACCTGAGGAAATTAGTCGGGTATTTTGATAGGGGCAGATTGCCTACGTCAGGTAAGTACCTACCTACGTGGCATCCGCACAGTACAGGGTGATTGGTTGTTGGTTAATACTTGACTATCTTAGTCAGGTAATTACAATTTGCGCCTTGATAACTTTTCTGGGGGCACGCATGAAACTGACTTCAAAAGGCAGATATGCAGTGACAGCGATGCTGGACGTCGCACTACACGCAAATATTGGGCCCGTGCCTCTTGCGGATATTTCCGAACGTCAGGAAATCTCCCTGTCATACCTGGAGCAATTATTTGCCCGCCTGCGCAAACATGGCTTAGTCAGCTCTGTACGCGGACCGGGTGGCGGCTACTTGCTGGGCCGCGACGCGCATACTATCTCAGTGGGCGATGTGATCGCAGCGGTGGATGAATCCGTAGATGCAACCCGATGTCACGGTGAAGGTGGCGGCTGCCAAAGCGGCATGCGCTGCCTGACACACACACTGTGGTCGGACTTAAGTATGCGTATTGAAGAGTTTTTAAACAGTATTTCCCTCGCCGAGTTAGTCGCCAATTCTGATGTGCAGTCTGTTGCCTCACGTCAGGACAATGGGGTTAACAGTGCAATGAAGCAATTAGAGAATATTCAAGTGAGTTGCCAGCTGTAAACTGGCGTCTAGCGGAGAAAGAAATGAAATTACCGATATATTTAGATTATGCAGCGACCACTCCGGTTGATCAGCGTGTTGCAAACGAAATGATGCAGTGCCTGACAATGGATGGTAATTTTGGTAATCCAGCCTCACGTTCACACCGTTTCGGGTGGCAGGCAGAAGAGCTGATTGACCAGGCGCGTAACGATATCGCTGATTTAATCAACGCCGATCCGCGTGAAATTGTCTTCACCTCAGGGGCGACGGAATCAAACAACCTGGCGATTAAAGGTGCGGCTAACTTCTATCAAAAGAAGGGTAAGCACGTGATCACCGTTAAGACCGAGCACAAAGCCGTGCTGGACACCTGCCGTGAACTGGAGCGTCAGGGCTTCGACGTTACTTATATGGAAGTGGAAGAAAACGGCCTGCTGGATCTGAAAAAGCTAGAAGCCGCTATTCGCGAAGACACCATTCTAATCAGCGTCATGCATGTTAACAACGAGCTGGGTGTGATTCAGGATATCGCGACCATCGGTGAGATGTGTCGTGAGCGCAAAATCATGTTCCACGTCGATGCCGCGCAAAGTGCCGGTAAAGTACAGATCGACCTGCAACAGCTGAAAGTAGACTTTATGTCTTTCTCTGGCCACAAAGTATATGGTCCTAAAGGCATTGGCGCACTGTATGTCCGCCGTAAGCCGCGTGCACGCCTTGAAGCGCAAATGCACGGTGGTGGCCATGAGCGTGGTATGCGTTCAGGTACACTGGCAACCCACCAAATCGTGGGCATGGGTGCTGCTTTCCGTGTTGCCAAAGAAGATTTCGAAAAAGATCATGCACACATCAGCACGCTGCGTAAGCGTTTGCTGGACGGCGTGATGGATATGGAAGAAGTGTATTTCAACGGTGCGATTGAGCAGTCAGTACCGGGCATTGTTAACCTGAGCTTCAACTTTGTTGAAGGTGAGTCGCTGCTGATGGCAGTGAAAGACATTGCCGTATCATCAGGGTCTGCATGTACTTCTGCGAGCCTTGAGCCGTCTTACGTACTGCGCGCACTGGGCCGTAACGATGAGTTGGCACACAGCTCTATCCGCTTCAGCATCGGTCGTTTTACCACTGAAGAAGAAATCGATTATACCGTTAAGCTCATCAAAGACTCGATTGGCCGTCTGCGCGAGATGTCACCGCTTTGGGAAATGTTCAAAGATGGCGTGGACTTAGATGCAGTTGAATGGGCACACCATTAAGCAAATCCGTGTATAGCAAGTTAAAACTATAGGCAGGTAGTGAGGAAAGAATTATGGCGTACAGTAATAAAGTAATAGACCACGTGGAAAACCCACGTAACGTTGGTTCATTAGACAAGAACGATCCGAGTGTCGCAACCGGTATGGTTGGCGCACCGGCCTGTGGTGACGTGATGAAGCTACAGATCAAAGTATCTGGCGAAGGCATCATCGAAGACGCCAAGTTCAAAACGTACGGCTGTGGTAGCGCTATCGCGTCATCATCGCTGGTGACTGAGTGGGTGAAAGGCAAGACACTGGACGAAGCCGGTGAAATCAAGAACACCGACATCAGTGCTGAGCTAGAATTGCCACCAGTAAAGATCCACTGTTCAATTTTGGCAGAAGACGCAATTCAGGCTGCAATTGCAGACTACAAGAGTAAACAGGCGAAGTAAGAGATAACTATGGCAGTGACACTGACAGAGTCGGCAGCAGGCCGAGTACAGACTTTTTTGGCCAACCGCGGTAAAGGCATTGGGCTGAGAGTCGGCATTAAAACGACCGGCTGTTCAGGTCTTGCCTATGTACTTGAGTTTGTCGACGAGCTGGATGAAGGCGATGAGGTATTTGAAGAAAAGGGCGTCAAACTCATCGTCGATGCCAAGAGCCTAGTGTATATCGACGGTACTGAGCTAGACTACACCAAAGAAGGCCTGAATGAAGGGTTTAAGTTCAACAACCCGAATCAGAAGGACGAGTGTGGTTGCGGCGAAAGTTTCACCGTTTAATCTCTCTTGTGATTAATAATTCTAAAGCCCTGCCTTGGTAGGGCTTTGCTGTATTGGATGCGTATGCGATATTTTGAATTATTCGATTTACCTGTCAGCTATCAGGTTGACCTGAGCGTTTTAAATCAGCGTTATCTTGACCTGCAACGCGCGGTCCACCCGGACAAGTTTGCCCACCTTGGCGAGCGCGAAAAACTATTAGCGGTACAAAAGACCGCAGAGATCAATGATGCACTGGCAGTGCTGAAGCACCCGGTAAAGCGTGCTGAGTACATGCTGAGCGAGCGTGGCGTGGATATTCGCGCTGAGCAACAAACCTTGCAGGATCCGGCCTTTTTAATGCAGCAAATGGAGCTGCGTGAAGCGCTGGAAGACATTCAGCATAGTGGCGATCCTGAAGCAGAAATCGAGTCATTTGAAGCGCAAGCCAAACAGCTGGAACAGCAATATAGCGCCGGCCTGGGTGAGCTTTTAGCGAGCAGCGACGAAAGTGACCTGCATCGCGCGGCGGATCATATTCGTAAACTCAAGTTTGTTTATAAATTGAAAGACGAGTTGTCTCGAATTGAAGACAGCCTGTTCGACTGATTGATGCGGTGTGGCTGCAAAGCGCAGCGACAACCAGCTTCACCAAAGTGAAAGAGCATTATGGCATTATTGCAAATTGCTGAGCCGGGGCAGAGCGCGGCACCTCATGAACATAAACTGGCCATCGGGATCGATCTGGGCACCACCAATTCATTGGTTGCTACGGTCCAAAGTGGCGAAACCAAAACCCTGACCGACATCAATGGCGAGGCGATGTTGCCTTCTGTGGTCCGTTATCATGGCGAACAGGTAAGCGTTGGTAAGTCGGCGCAGCAAGAAGCGGCATTAGATCCGGAAAATACTCTGATCTCAGTAAAGCGCTTTTTGGGTAAAACGGCCGAAGAAATTGCCAGCAGCTATGGTCAGCTGCCTTATACCTTTGTTGAGCATCAGGGCAGCCTGGCGGTTCAGACCTGTGCCGGCCCTGTTAGTCCGGTTCAGGCATCGGCTGAAATACTCAAATCACTCCATCAGCGCGCAGTTGAAAGCTTCGGTGGTGAGGATGTGATGGGTGCGGTGATCACTGTACCTGCTTATTTTGATGATGCACAGCGTCAGAGCACCAAAGATGCTGCTGAAATTGCCGGTCTTAAAGTACTGCGTTTGCTGAATGAGCCAACCGCAGCAGCGGTGGCTTATGGCCTGGATTCAGGTCAGGAAGGCGTGATTGCGGTTTATGACCTGGGCGGTGGTACCTTTGATATTTCTATCCTGCGCCTGAATAAAGGCGTATTTGAAGTGCTGGCCACCGGTGGCGATTCAAGCCTGGGCGGTGACGACTTTGATGCGCTATTGGTGAATACTTTTAAGCAGCAAACCGGATTAACCGACCTGACTGCCAAAGAGCTGCGCCTGTTCATCAACAAAGCTAAGGCGTGTAAAGAAGCGCTGACCAGCTATGAAACGGTGAACGTGAAGTTGCCTGTGCGCGAGCAGGAATTCACCGTGACCATTACCCAGGCACAGTTTGCTGACCTGGCAGAGGAATTGGTTAAGAAAACATTGCGTTCGTGCCGCCGCGCGCTCAAAGATGCGGGCGTTGAAAAGGAAGAAGTGCTGGAAGTGGTGATGGTGGGTGGTTCAACCCGCATGCCTGTGATCCGCAGCGCCGTAGAAACCTTTTTTGCAAAGCCCCCTTTGACGTCGATTGACCCGGATCGGGTCGTTGCACTGGGCGCTGCTATTCAGGCAGATATTTTGGTCGGTAACAAGCCGGATTCGGATATGCTGCTGCTGGACGTTTTGCCATTGTCTTTGGGCCTGGAAACCATGGGCGGGCTGGTTGAGAAGATCATCCCACGTAATACCACCATTCCGGTTGCCCGTGCGCAGGAATTTACCACCTTTAAAGATGGTCAGACAGCCATGTCACTGCATGTATTGCAGGGCGAGCGTGAGCTGGTTGATGACTGTCGCTCTTTGGCTAAGTTCAGCCTTAAAGGCATTCCGCCAATGGCGGCAGGGGCGGCACATATTCGCGTAACCTTTAAGGTGGACGCGGACGGTTTGCTGAGTGTGTCTGCAATGGAGAAATCCACTGAAGTACAGGCTGAGATCCAGGTTAAGCCGTCGTTTGGCCTGAGCGACGACCAGGTTGCACAGATGCTCAAAGACTCTATGAGTAATGCCAAAGAAGATATGCAGGCACGTATGCTCAAAGAGCAGCAGGTTGAAGCGCTGCGTGTACTGGAAGCTTTGGAGGCCTCACTGGCGACCGACAGCGAGCTGCTTAATGAGCAAGAGTTGACGGCATTGCGCGATGCGATGGCCGCGCTTGATAACGCACGATTAACGGCCACGGATCCACAAGCGATCAAAGCGGCAATCGAACAGGTGGATGAGGCAAGCAGTGAGTTTGCATCACGCCGTATGGATGTATCAATTAAACACGCACTGCAAGGTCAGTCGGTAGACGAGGTGTAATATGCCACAGATTATCTTTTTACCCCATGAAGAACTTTGCCCGGAAGGTGCAGCCATTGAAGCGGAATCAGGCAAAACCGTACTGGATGTGGCGCTGAAAAATGGTATCAGCATTCCCCATGCCTGTGAAAAATCTTGTGCCTGCACCACCTGTCACGTGGTGATCCGGGAAGGGTTTGACTCGCTTGAAGAAAGCGATGAGCTGGAAGACGACATGCTGGATAAGGCCTGGGGGCTCGAAGCAGAGTCCCGGTTGGGTTGCCAGGCGGTGATTGCCGATGAAGACCTGGTTGTGGAAATCCCCAAATACAACCTCAATATCGTCAACGAAGAACATTAATCTTTGTCTCTACAGGGCCGCATTTAGCGGCCCTGTTCAGTTATGGAAGGAGCGTTTGCTATGACACTTATCACCGAACAAAACCACTCCTGGGTGAATGGCAGCCCCTGGCAATCTCAGCGGCAATTAACAGTGCATAACCCGACCAACGAGGAGCCCATCGCGACGGTTTCCATTGCCGATAATGAGGCGGCAGCACAAGCACTCAACGCAGCGCAGACATGTTTTGATACCCTTAAGCAGCGCCCGGCCCAGCAGCGAGCCGAGGTGCTGATGCGCTGGTATCAGCTCATACTGGACAATGAAGCGGTACTGGCAGAGTTGATGACCAAAGAGCAGGGCAAACCGCTGCGTGAAGCGAAGGCCGAAGTCAAATATGCCGCGGGGTTTGTGCAGTGGTTTGCTGAAGAGGCTAGGCGTGCTTATGGCGAAGTGATCCCCTCACACAGTTCCTCGCACCAGCTGACAACGATAAAGCAGCCCGTCGGCGTGGTGCTGGGGATCACGCCCTGGAACTTTCCATTGGCTATGATCACGCGCAAAGTGGCACCGGCTTATGCAGCAGGGTGCCCGTTTATTCTCAAGCCGTCAGAAGAAACGCCGCTCAGTGCCATTGCGCTGGTTAAGCTGGCGCTGCAAGCCGGGTTTGAAGACGGTGCTTTTCAGGTTCTGGTAACCGATGATGCCGAGGCGCTGGTCGCTCCCTTATTGGCAAGCCCGGTGGTGCGTAAGCTGACTTTCACCGGTTCCACATTGGTCGGTAAAAAGCTGCTGGCACACAGTGCCGACACGGTAAAACGGGCCTCAATGGAGTTGGGGGGCAATGCGCCCTTTATTGTGTTTTCCAGTGCGGATGTCGAAGAGGCGGTGGCAGGTTTGATGGTGGCCAAGTTTAGAAATGGCGGGCAAACCTGTGTGGCCGCCAATCGGGTTTTTGTTCATCAGGATAGACAAGAAGCCTTCACCGATGCACTCATAGAGGCGGTTGACAAACTGGTGGTCGGCGACGGGTTAGAGTCGGATACCGATATCGGGCCACTGATCAACGCCAAAGCCAAAGATAAGGCGCAGCATCTAATTGAAGATGCGCTAGCTCAGGGCGCTCAGCGGGTATATCAGGGCGCAGCTGGCGCAGGTCACTTTATGGCACCGACTATTTTGCTTGATGTGACCGAAAAAATGGACATTTATCACCAGGAGATTTTTGCGCCGGTTGTCAGCATGATTGTATTTGATGACGAGCAGGGCGTGATACGTCAGGCCAATGCCGTCCATGAAGGACTTGCCGCCTATTTCTATTCTCAGGATGTATCGCAAATTCATCGAGTTGCAATGGCACTCGAATATGGCATGGTGGGGATCAACGAAGGTGCCATATCAAATCCGGTAGCGCCTTTTGGCGGGGTAAAACAATCCGGGCTGGGGCGCGAGGGGGCCAAAGAAGGGCTACAGGAATTCCTGGAAACGAAATACCTGTGCCAGAAGTTCTTAGAATAATTGTTCCGTAATATGGAACGTTCTGTTCACTTTTGAGAACCTGACGCGGATAGAAGCTCGATTTTATCCGCATTTAAAATTCATTTTATCTCACCTTATCAATGTCTTATGTTTAAATTTTTCAGTGCTGCTGTGCGCTGTCAACATGTACCTGTTATCTCACTTTTTACAACGACTTTTAATTTATGACGAAGCTATGTACACTAGCCGTTTAATTTTTGACAGGCTGGACATTGTTTATGTACACAGGGAAAGAGCCCACTCTGGTGATCCTGGCGGCAGGCCTGGGGAAGCGGTTTGGCGGTAACAAGCAAATAGCGGTATTGCCAGACTTTAACTGCTCTATTATGGAACTGAGTATTCAGGATGCCTATGCTGTGGGTGTACGTCACCTTGTGTTGGTGATTAACCGTCAGGTTCGTCCGCTGATAGAGCAACAGACTTTGCCGCGCTTACCCGCCGATTTGCAGGTCGACTTGGTTGAACAGGCCGTTGATAATCTGCCATCGCGCTTTGCCAGTAAAGCACTGTCACGAGAAAAGCCCTGGGGAACTGGTCATGCATTATTGTGTGCAAAACCCTTTATACCGGGTGATGCCATTGTGATCACGGCCGACGACTATTACGGACCTGGTGCTTATAAACAGCTCGTTAATCATTTTGCTGCAGCTGAGCAGGTTGATATGGCCATTGTGGGTTACCCGCTGGCGCAAACTTTGTCACAACAAGGTGGTGTAAATCGCGGAATATGCCAAACTCATAATGACAGTCTGCTTGAGGTTGTTGAATATCTTGATATTCATCGAACCGATGACAGGTTGTCCGGGTTAGCGCCTGATGGCAAGCGGGTTGCTCTGCCTGAGGCGGCCCTGGCTTCGATGACCTGCTGGGGCATTACACAAACCTTGCTGACACAATTAGAACGCGGCTTCTCTGAGTTTCTAGAAAATTATGACAGCGATGTCAAAAGCGAGTATTATTTGCCTGATTGTATTCAAAGTTGTATTCAAGAAGGCTTGCTTCGAGTCAGGGTACATAGTGCATCAGAACGCTGGTTTGGTATCACCTATAAAGAAGAATTAAAGAGTGTCTCAGGATTATTATATGAACTACGTCATGGATGAGCCTATCACCTGCCACCGTATTGAGAGTGGCGATGAGGTAACAATGAAAAATCGTGCAATAGCAGAGGTCTTATCGCAGCACTTTGGTCTGCAAGGCGCATCTGTTTCTCTACGTCCCATCGGTAACGGACATATTAATACAACAATGTTGCTAAAAAATAAGCAGCGCGCTTTGGTTGTGCAAAAACTCAATACTTGTGTTTTTCCAGAGCCCGAGCAATTGGTGACCAATGCCAGAAAAATTGAACAACACTTGGCACGTAAAGCCCGTGATGGTGAGTATGAATTGGCGATCATTCGCCATGTGCCCACTATAAAAGGGGAGTATCTGGTACACCATGAGGATGAAGTCTGGCGTGCGCTGGAATTCATTGGCGGCAGTTATAGTGAAGATGTTGTCGACAGTGAGGTCAAAGCTAAAATCGCGGCCAATGCATTTGGTCAGTTTGCAGCGGCATTAGATGACTTTGATGCGACTCAGTTACACCATGTGATCCCCAACTTTCATAATCTGGCGATGCGTATTGAAAAGTTTGAAGAAACACTCAGCCAGGATCCGCTCGGACGGGCTGCCTTGTGTCAGGCTGAAATTGCATTTTGTCGGGCACAGTTTTCGCTTGCCCAGGAAGTTGTTGATGTAGAGGCGCAATTACCGCTACGAGCGTGTCATAACGACACCAAGATCAATAATATGTTGTTCTGCTCAGAGTCAAATAAAGCGCGTGCGGTAATCGATTTAGACACCTGTATGCCAGGTTACTGGTTGTATGACTTTGGCGATATGGTCAGAACATTTTGCTCGCCTGAAGCGGAGGATTCAACCAACCTGACAAATGTTCGGGTACGTGAGGAGATCTTTGCAGCCCTGGTGAGAGGGTACAAACATCCCCTGTCAGCCAGTCTGACGGACAGCGAAAAACAGAGCTTTATTCTGGGTGCGAAAGTGATGCCGTTTATGATTGGCTTGCGCTTTTTGACGGATTACCTTGATGGGGATAACTACTTCGCCACAAAACATCCAGAGCACAATTTACAACGTGCGCAAAACCAGTTTGCCTTGTATCAGGATATCGTCGCGAAACAAACTCAGCTGAGTCATATTATCGATGCTGCCTGAGTGGTATAAAAGCGCCGTCAGGCGCTTTTTTTACGTCTGAAATAGACATAATACACAGTGTGTGCAGCTTAGTTCTTAGCTGTATACCCATTTCACTCTGTACCGATTAAATCTCTGCCTGTCGCAATGCTTTTGCAACCCTGTGTACAATCCGTTAGCGTTCAGGGGAAGTATCTTCGAGGATAATAATAATGACAAATTTAAATCGCCGGGACTTTCTCAAGGCGGCGGGGGTTGCTGCCGCCGCAGGTGTGGTCTCTGGATGTGCACAGAGCAAAGCAGATCCGCTGCAAACGGTACCTGAGCGTCAGGGGAAATCAGTCATAGGACTGATTGCACCTAAAATGGATGTGGTACGTGTTGGTTTTATTGGCGTAGGCCAGCGGGGCTATGGTCACGTTAAACGCATGAGCCACATTGACGGGGCTGAAATTGTTGCCTTGTGTGACACTCATGATGAAGTGTTACAGCGCTCAGCCAATTATCTTGCCGAGCGGGGAATGAAAGCGCCTGCGCTGTATCAGGGTTCTGAATTTGCGTACCGGGACATGCTTGCCCGGGATGATATTGACATCGTTATCATTTCAACTCCGTGGCGCTGGCATGCACCTATGGCTGTGGATACCATGGAAAGTGGCAAGCATGCCTTTGTTGAAGTGCCACTGGCCTTGACGGTCGAAGAAATGTGGCAGCTGGTGGATACCGCCGAGCGGACCCAGAAAAACTGTATGATGATGGAAAACGTCAACTATGGTCGCGACGAGTTGATGGTGCTGAATATGGTGCGACAGGGCCTGTTTGGTGAGCTGCTACACGGCGAAGCGGCTTATATTCATGAGCTACGCTGGCAGATGAAAGAGCTGGAACATAAAACCGGCTCCTGGCGCACTGAGTGGCACACCAAACGCAATGGCAATCTCTATCCCACTCATGGTTTAGGTCCGGTTTCTCAGTATATGAACATCAATCGGGGCGACAGGTTTGACTATCTGACCTCCATGAGTTCGCCGGCCCTGGGTCGTGCTGCCTATGCTGCGCGTGAGTTTGCGCCGGACCATCAGCGCAACCAGTGGCAATATGTGGCCGGGGATATGAACACGACTTTGGTAAAAACGCTCAAAGGGCGTTCTATCATGATCCAGCACGATACGACGACGCCGCGCCCTTATTCCCGACATAACCTGATCCAGGGCACCAATGGCGTGTTTGCCGGCTTCCCGAATCGCATTGCGCTGGAGCAGGGGGGCACCAAATCGTTTCATGAGTGGGATGAGAACATGAATGCCTGGTATGCCAAATATGATCACCCCTTGTGGTTGAAAATGGGGGCTGAAGCCGAACGTAACGGCGGTCATGGTGGCATGGACTTCTTAATGTTCTGGCGAATGATTTATTGTCTGCGCAACGGCGAGCCTTTAGATCAGGATGTGTATGATGGCGCGGCCTGGTCGGTGATCTCGCCCTTATCCGCATTATCGGTGGCTAACCGCAGCGAGTCGGTCACGATCCCGGACTTTACCCGCGGAGCCTGGGAAAGTGCAAAACCCCTGGGCATAGTCGGCGCCTAGCGATCGTCGGCACAGATCATCCCGGTTAGGTATGATACAATCGACAGGCCCTTATACAGGGCCTGTTTCAGATTGACACTCATACCCGGAGGTAGATTTGCGCGCAACAATCATCACACAACTCACAGTGTGTCTTGTGTTACTGATCACGACAGCGATAGCTGGCTGTGGTGCAACACAACAGGCCCATCAGTCACCGCAAGCGCCCGGTGCGCTCAAGCAAACGCTCAGCGACTACATTAGCACTTATCAGGCACGGCAGGATTTCGAGCAATTCTTATCTTTTTACGCCGACGACATGCAGCTGGAAGACATGCACTATGGCTTTGCCGTAGAAAACAAGCAGGCCCTGGCTGAGTTTTTTAACTGGTCAGCGGGGAACGTGAAAATCCTGGACGGTGAGCAGACTTTTACACTCAGTGAGGTGATCCTCGATGAGCAACAACGTCGTGCAGTGATCCGTGGCACCTACGTCCGCTTTGAGTATGAAGGGCGAGAAATGGGGCCCTGGCGCTTCACAACCGTGTTACACTTTAACGCTGATAACAAGATCACCTATCAGCAGGACTGGATCAATTATTGGCCCCGCTCTTTGACCGACGGTGGTCGCAATTTAAATCATACTGCAAACTAATCCTTTATTACTCTGGCGAGGACACTGAGATGCAACTCTCTGTTGAGATCAGCAAATATCCATTACATTCTGACTATATTCCTTTTATCAAAGACTTTATTGAGCGCCTTAATCAGCATCCACAGCTCAAAGTACTGACCAATACCATGTCTACTCAGGTCTTTGGTGAGTATGATCTGTTGATGAGCACCTTATCGGCCGAAATGAAGCGCTCGTTTGAGCAGTTTGGTAAAATCGTGTTTGTCTGCAAGTTCATCAGTGGCGACCTGTCGCCTCAGTCATGATGCAGTGGCTTATTGAAACCCTGGCCGGGTTTACCGCGATGTCGGTGTGGGAATACCTGGCCGTGATTTTATCCGCAGCGTATTTGTTGCTGGCGATCCGGGAAAATTCCTGGTGCTGGCCTGCGGCTTTTGCCAGTACTTTTATTTACACCGTGATGTACTGGAATGGTGCATTGCTGATGGAGTCCTTACTGAACTTTTACTACATGCTTATGGCAGTAGTGGGGTGGTGGATGTGGCGCAGCGGCAGGCAAGATACTTCGCTGGCGATTGTCTCCTGGTCGCTCTCGCGACATAGCATCATTATTCTGAGCACTTTAGTGGTGGCGCTGGCCATCGGCTACGTGATGGACAACTACACCCATGCTGAACTGGCCTATCTGGATAGCCTGACAACATGCTTTGCCGTGGTGACCACCTACCTGGTAGCCCGTAAAGTGCTCGAAAACTGGTTGTACTGGATAGTGATCGACGCCGCTTCTATGTATCTCTACTACCTCAAAGGTTATTACCCGACCCTGGTCTTATTCGGCTTTTATACCGTTATGGTCTGCTGGGGTTATGTGCGCTGGTATGAAGTGCATCAACAAAAAGAGGGTAAGCCCCTTGCCGCTTTGTGATACGCCGCTGAGGGAGTTGATCAAACGCGCTTTTCCCGAACTGACAATTAGCACATTGTACCCGCTCAACAAGGGATTAAGTAACAAAAATTACTACCTTGAGCAGGCGCAGCAGGGGTATTTACTCAAGCATTACAGTAACACGCTACCAGTCCTGGCACTGCAAGCGCAGTCACAGCTGGCTAAACTTGGCGTCGCGCAGCCTGTGGTTGGCTTTGATACAAAGACCCGGCTGGCGTTATTTGAGTTTGTAACCGAGAGCGATGAGGCCATTGCTCTGGGCGATCAACTGCTGGCGCAGCTGCACACATTACATAGCTTTGATCAGCCCCAAATTGGCCAACTCGATTTATCTGGCGCGCTTCTTGAAGCAGGCCGGGTACTGGACTGCGCACCACAGCTCACACTGTTAGCTCAGCAGCTGGCTCAGTTTGAGGCCGATATCTGTTTTTGTCACAACGATCTGGTTAAGGACAATATGCTGGTAACGCTACAGGGGCCGGTGTTTATCGACTTCGAGTATGCTCAATACAACGACCGGTATTTTGATCTGGCGGCTTTGTGCGTGTCTTTTTCGCTGTCAGCCAGTGAGGCAGAGCACATGCTGAAGCGTTATTATCGTCAGGCAAAGCTGCCTTGCCCGGCGTTTGCTCTGAATAAGCTCAGCTGTTATGTACAGGCTTATCTGTGGTTGTGTATTGCCTGGTATCAGCAGCGAAAATTGCACACGTACTTAGGCCCTTTACAGGCCATGCTTGCGCTGTGGCAGAGTTAGTTGCTTGATGTAGCGTTAAGGCCCGAGTGTTATTCGGGCATTAAGCTAATCCGGTGAAGAAACAGGGGGGAGTGGCCAGTACCTTATTAAATACCTCCCAAACGTTGTGCCAGCTCTTTGTATTTTTCAACGTCGTCTTTATCAAAAATGGGTTCACCCTGGTCATCCTGCTGTTTGGCAACCAGCAGGTTCTCTCGTGCCAGTCGTCTGACACGCTCCACTTTAACATCTAAAAATTCAGCAACTTGTTCAGTGGTCATTAGAGTCATAATACGGTCCTCTCAGATGATGTCATGCCGATACGGGAAGACCAATTTTCCGCGTATCTGCAGGTCGTCATTATTGTTATTGTTCTAAGCATAGTTAAATATCGCGAATTTCGCTCTGTGTGAAGTCTTTTTTCGAGTTTTAGACCATAAATTAAGCATATAGACAACAATGACTGGTATTTGCCACTGGATATGATTATTATTGGCACCACTAAGATGTTGCTCTCGTGGTGAAATGGATATCACGTGGCCCTCCGGAGGCCAAGTTCTAGGTTCGATCCCTAGCGAGAGCGCCATTTTACGTCACGCGCCACACCGGCAAAGTTTCCCGTTATATCCATTTTCTTCGTTTAAACAACACAGCCACGGCAACCGTTAATATCACCAGGGCAATCACAAAGATACTGAATGACCAAGGGCTTTCTGTGCCCGGAATGCCACCAATGTTGACGCCCAGCAGACCGGTTAAAAACCCCAGCGGCAAGAACAGGGCTGCGACTACCGACATAATATACATGCGCTGGTTAAGCTGCTCATTCAGCTGATTAGCAATACTTTGCTGAAGTACCTGGGCGCGCTCTATGCTGGCCTCAAGCTCCTCGATATAGCGGCTCAGGGTGTTATTTGCTTCACCGAGCAAGCGGCGCTGTTCAAGGTTCAGCCAGCTTACCTTAGTATCAATCAAGTCATAGATGGCCTGACGCTGAGGCTTTATGTAGCGCTTTAAGGAGATCACCTGACGCCTCAGCAAGGTTATCTGATGATAATCGGGCTGGCTCTCTTCTTTGTCCAGCTGCTCTTCAAAATCATCCAGTTGTTCTTCGACCTGCCACAGGGTGTCTTGCATACGATGGGTGAGGCGATCAATCAAAGCACAGATCAGATCACTGATGGTCGTGACTGAGCTGCCATCCAACAGCGCGTTGCGCAGATCTTCAATAGAGATCAGCACGCGCTTACGACAGGTGATCAGCACGTTTTTACTGACAAAACAGCGCACCGAGACCATGTCTTCGGGGTTTTGTCTGGGGTTGAGGTTGACGCCGCGTAAAAACAGCAACAACCCGTGATTGGCGCGAGTCACGCGAGGACGGGTTTCTTCTGCAAGCAGGGCCTGCCACTCCCATTCTTGCAGAAACTCCAGCTGACTCAGAAAGTGTTGAACTGCTTCGCTGGTGTAGTCAAAGTGCAGCCATACAGGTGCCTCATCTTTGAGTGCCTGTGTTAAGTCTGTGACCTGGGTTGCACCACCCTGACCGTCGAGCACGAGCGCATGAAGTAAGCCTTCCATTTTAATTACCTAGACATAAACCTGTGTGTTTATAATTGGTCAACTTAGGAGTTTTGGCAATCAGTATTATACTATTCTGCTGAGCACCTGGTTGACCGTCTTTAACACTTCATCGCGACACTGGTTGATAAAGAAATGCCCGCCATTGAAGTAATGAATATCAATCTTATGTTCAGTTAAATCCTGCCAGCCGTGCAGCTGCTCGGCGCTGATCTCGATATCATCATGACCATGGAACACTGTGATTGGGCATGGCAGAGTGGTTGCCTGAGCGCGATAGCATTCGGCAATCTGAAAATCGGCTCTCAGCAAGGGCAGCAGTAATTCCATTAACTCTTTGTGCTCGAGCAGCTCTTTTGGCGTGCCATTCAGTTTGTATAGTTCCTCAACAAAGGCATCATGGGGCAGGTCGTAAATACGCTCTTTCACCGAGGCGGTGTGGGGCGCACGGCTTCCCGATGCGATAAGGTGACGCGGTAGCGGCGCATTGTTCTCCACCAGGTGTTTAGTCACTTCAAAAATGACCCGGCTACCCAGGCTGTGGCCCATCAGCACATAGGGTTTCTCAGTCAAGAAGGCCTGGTGAGCTAATAATTCATCTACTTTGTGTTGCATCTCAACATACGCAGGTTCGCCCATACGCGCACCGCGACCCGGGAACTGTAGCAGCACCAGCTCTACCTCGGGGTGAAGCTCGCTACTCCAGGGCATATAAATGGCCGGAGAGCCGCCAGCATAAGGAAAACAGAATAATCTGAGTTTGGCATTGGGATTGGGTTTAGGTATTACAAAAAGCTTGTTGTTCATATCGTTATGCCTTTTTCTGGAATTGGAACTATCCTATCAGACCCGCTGCAAGCAAGTCATTTTATTCAATAAATATTCACATAACCCCCAGGTTTTGAGAGGCGCAGGGCAGAATTGGCCTGTTGTGGCGTGAAATCCTGACTGAACTGGGTTTCATTGATTGTTAAAAGTGCCAAGATCGGCGAAAATAGAGGATGATTAAAAATGAACCCGCCGGATGACCCTGCAAAGTGTCATGCGCACACTTTGCGTAGCGTGTGTGGATCCGCGTATAACCAAAAGAATTGACTAATGGCAGATCAGACTTTCCTCAATGAAATAAATAAGCGACGTACTTTCGCTATCATCTCGCACCCGGATGCGGGTAAAACCACCATCACCGAAAAAGTATTGTTGTTCGGTAAGGCCCTGCAACAAGCCGGTACAGTTAAAGGTCGTGGCTCTAACCAGCATGCGAAATCAGACTGGATGGACATGGAAAAAGAACGGGGTATCTCGGTAACCACTTCTGTGATGCAGTTTCCTTACAACGATAGCCTGGTAAATCTGCTGGATACGCCGGGACACGAAGACTTCTCGGAAGATACCTATCGTACCCTGACTGCTGTGGACTCTTGTTTGATGGTTATCGACGCCGCTAAGGGTGTTGAGGATCGTACTCGTAAGCTGATGGAAGTCACCCGCCTGCGTGATACGCCTATCGTGACCTTTATGAACAAATTGGACCGCGATATCCGTGACCCGATGGAGCTGCTGGATGAAGTTGAGACTGAACTGAACATCATGTGCGCGCCCATTACCTGGCCAATTGGCTGTGGTAAAGAGTTTAAAGGGGTTTACCACATCCATCGCGACGAGACCATTTTGTACCAAACTGGTCAGGGCCATACTATTCAGGACGTTCGCACCATTAAAGGGCTCGACAACACCGACTTAGATGCCGCCATCGGTGAAAGCCTGGCCGAGCAGCTGCGTGAAGAGCTGGAACTGGTGATTGGTGCCTCACATGAATTCGATAAAGAACTATTCCTGAGCGGCGAATTGACGCCGGTGTATTTCGGTACTGCATTGGGTAACTTTGGTGTAGACCATATGCTGGATGGCCTGACAGAGTGGGCGCCGTCGCCGCTGCCGCGTCAGACGGACGAGCGTGAAGTGAGCGCCGACGATGAGAAGTTCACCGGCTTCGTATTTAAAATTCAGGCCAACATGGACCCGAAACACCGCGACCGTATCGCCTTTATGCGTATCGTGTCGGGTAAATACACGCAGGGCATGAAAATGAACCATGTACGCCTTGGCAAGCAGGTGAGCATTTCCGATGCCGTGACCTTTATGGCCGGTGACCGTGAACGTGCACAGGAAGCTTTTGCCGGTGACATCATTGGTTTGCACAACCATGGCACCATCCAGATTGGTGATACCTTCACCCAGGGTGAAAAACTCAAGTTCAGCGGTATTCCGAACTTTGCCCCTGAGCTGTTCCGTCGTATTCGTCTTAAAGATCCACTCAAGCAAAAACAGCTACTGAAAGGCCTGGTACAGTTGTCGGAAGAAGGTGCGGTGCAGGTGTTCCGTCCGCTGATCAACAACGACCTGATCGTCGGCGCCGTTGGTGTGCTGCAGTTTGACGTGGTTGTGGCGCGTCTGAAATCTGAATACAACGTCGATGCCATTTATGAAAGCATTAGCGTACAGACGGCGCGCTGGGTGCACTGTGATGACGAGAAGAAGCTGGCCGAGTTCCGTCGTAAGTGTGAGCAGAATCTGGCGCTGGATGGGGGCGATAACCTGACCTATATCGCACCAAGTCGCGTTAACCTGAACCTGTCGATGGAGCGCTATCCGGACGTGCAGTTCCACCAGACACGCGAACACTAAACACAATGGGCTGTTAAGTGCCCGTAAAAGTGAGGGGACGGGTTGATTTGACGCACAAGCTTATTTTAAGCTGGTATGTCCGGCCTGCCCGTTCGCTTAACTGAACGAGCCGCGTTTTATGCCGGCGCCAGAGGGCGCCGATGATGTTTGCTCAGTGCACACGCAGGCACTGACCCAAAGGAAACACAATGAACATTAAAAGTATTCTGATTGAAAAAGCTCTGTCTGCGATGGCCGCGGCAGGGATCCCTGAAGGCACTAACCCGGCGGTCACGCAAAGCACCCGCGCACAGTTTGGTGATTATCAGATCAATGGCGCAATGGGCGCCGCGAAAGCACTGAAAACCAACCCGCGTGAGCTGGCACAGAAAATCATCGACAATCTGGATGTCAGCGACCTGGCTGCTAAAACCGAAATCGCCGGCCCGGGTTTTATCAATATCCACCTGAAGCCTGAGTTCCTGGCAACCAGCCTGGAAGCGGCTAATCAGGATGCCAAGTTGGGCGTAGCTGAACACGCTCAGGCAAAAAACGTGGTGGTGGACTTCTCATCGCCAAATCTGGCCAAAGAAATGCACGTAGGTCACCTGCGCTCAACCATCATTGGTGATGCAGTGGTACGCGCCCTTGAGTTCCGTGGTGACAAAGTCACGCGTCAGAACCATGTGGGCGACTGGGGTACTCAGTTTGGTATGCTGATCGCCCATCTGGAAGACATGCTGGCACAAGGCATTGACCTGGAAAATGTGGCCCTGGCCGATTTAGAAACTTTCTACCGTGATGCCAAGAAGCGTTTTGACGACGAAGAAGGCTTCTCGGACAAAGCACGTGACTACGTGGTTAAGCTGCAAGGCGGCGATGCGCACTGTCAGAAGTTGTGGCAGCTGTTTATCGACACTTCTGTTAAGCACTCTGAAGAAGTATACAAAAAGCTTAATGTGACGCTGACTCGCGATGACATCATGGCAGAAAGTGCCTACAACGATCGTCTGGCCGGTATTATCGAGCTGCTAAAAGAGAAAAACATTGCGGTTGAAGATCAGGGTGCACAGGTGGTGTTCCTGGATGAGCTGGCAAACAAAGACGGCGAGCCGTCGGTGTTTATCGTGCAAAAATCCGGCGGCGGCTTCCTGTATGCCACAACCGATCTGGCGGCCTGTGACTATCGCTCCAATGAGCTGGGTGCCGAGCGTATCCTGATCTTCGTTGATGCGCGTCAGAGTCTGCACTTTAATCAGGTTGAGCTGACTGCCCGTAAGGCCGGTCTGCTGCGCGACGAAACCAGCTATGAGTTCTGCCCGTTCGGTACTATGATGGGCAGCGATGGTAAGCCATTCAAGACCCGTACCGGCGGTACGGTAAAGCTGGCTGAACTTCTCGATGAAGCCGTCAGCCGTGCCAGCGAGAAACTGGCCGACCGCGCGTCTGAGCTAAGCGAAGAAGCCCGTGCTGAAATCGCCCGTAAAGTGGGCATTGGTGCGGTAAAATACGCGGACTTGTCGAAGCACCGTACCAGTGATTACATCTTCAACTGGGATACCATGCTGAGCTTTGAAGGCGCTACGGCCCCTTATTTGCAGTATGCTTATACCCGTGTGCGTAGTATCTTCCGTAAAGCCGGAGTAGACAGCGCTGCACTCAGTGGCAGCATCAGCATTGTTGAGCCACAGGAAAAGGCGCTGGCGCTCAAGCTTCTGCAACTGGAAGAAGTGTTAGACCTGATGATCGGCGAAGCAACACCGCACGTATTGTGTGGTTATCTGTACGAGCTGGCGAGTCTGTACATGACCTTTTACGAAGCCTGTCCAATCCTCAAAGACGATGTGGCTGCTGAGGTACGCGAAAGCCGACTGTTGTTGTGTAATCTGGTTGCCAAAACACTGCACACCGGTCTGGATCTGCTGGGCATTGAGGTGATGGAGCAGATGTAAGTGCCGGGTGAGATCATGCAGCTCACCCAGTCCATTACATGCTAGACTAAGGCCGCAATATTGCGGCCTTTTGTGTTATATAAGGAATGACCACCATGAAACTTGATGATATTCGTCGCGAATATACCAAAGACGGCCTCTCCCGCGAGAAGCTGGATGACAACCCGATTGTGCAGTTTGAACACTGGCTGCAACAGGCGGTGGACGCCAACCTCAGCGATCCGACCGCGATGGTCGTGGCCACGGTAGATGAACACGGCCAGCCGTCGCAGCGTATTGTGTTGCTCAAGCAGGTGGACGATAACGGCTTCGTGTTTTTCACCAACACCGGGTCGCGTAAGGCACAGGAGCTCAAAGGCAATAACAAAATTTCATTGCACTTTCCCTGGCACAATCTGGAGCGTCAGGTCATTGTGTACGGTGAGGCTGAGCCGCTGCCAACCACCGCAGTGGCGAAGTACTTTTTGTCTCGTCCCAAGGAAAGCCAGCTGGCCGCCTGGGCATCACAACAGTCGCGTCCGGTGTCTTCGCGTCAGGCCCTGATGCAAACCTTTAACAGCATGAAAGCCAAGTTTGCCAAAGGCGATATTCCGCTGCCAGATTTCTGGGGGGGTTACTGTGTTAAGCCGCACCAGATTGAGTTCTGGCAAGGGGGAGAGCACCGTCTGCACGACCGTTTTATGTACCGTAAAGACCCAAGCGGACAGTGGCAGGTTGAGCGCCTGAATCCTTAGTGCCTTATGCGCTTTATTGATACCCACTGCCACCTGGACTTTGATGAGCTCAAAGACCAGTTGCCACAGCATCTGGCTGATGCGCAGGCGCTGGGTGTTGAGCGCTGTGTGGTGCCGGGCGTGACCTTGGCCCAGTGTCGCACTTTGCCTGCTTTTGCGCAGCAGTACCCAAGCGTCAAAATCGCCTTTGGCCTGCATCCGTATTTTATGACGCAGCATCAAGCGGATGATATGGCGCAACTGGCCGAGCTCGCACACCAGCATAGTTCAGAGCTGGTGGCCATAGGTGAATGTGGGATTGATGCCATGGTGGAGGATATCCCCGCGCAGCAGCAATTGTTTATTGAACATATTGCGCTGGCCAATGCACTTAAGTTGCCGCTGATTGTCCATCACCGCAAAAGCCATCATCTGCTGGCCGCAGCGTTTAAACAGCTGCCCCCTCAAAACGGCGGCGTTATTCATGCCTTTTCCGGCTCACTGCAAGATGCCAACACGTATCTGAAATTGGGGTTTAAACTCGGCGTGGGCGGGACTATCAGCTATCCGCGGGCGTCGAAAACCCGTACAACCCTGGCGCAAGTCCCGTTGGAAGCATTGGTGTTGGAGACAGATGCACCATCGATGCCGTTAGCGGGTTATCAAGGACAGCCCAATGTGCCAAAACGGGTGGTCGAGGTGTTTGAGCATTTGTGCGCTATTCGAGAAGAGTCGCAGCAACAAATTGCTGAGGTAGTATATGTTACGTCGCTGTCACTATTTAGAAGGTAACAGCATGGATAAACAAATTACCGTACTAACATTGGTAATATGGCAGAACAAAATGCTGATAGGCTTGGAATTGCAAAGAGGGGGGGCCCCTCTTAAGAAACTTTATAGCATGGCTCAGTCTGTAACACAGTGCATACCGTCCACAGTGTTACAGTTAAAGTTAGTCAATCTATCACCACACCAGTATCGGCAAGAAATAACGTGAGTTTCAATTCGACCGCCAGCTACATTTGGCGTTACCTGTGCATCAAGATTTCGGTCTTTAGATAGCACTTTTATATTTTTCTTTTTGATCTGTAATTTCATTTTATTTTCCTTAAACTTGAAACTGTGTCAACGCCGATTTTAATGGCTCGGCGAGGTATGCTAATTACCCAATATGGTAACTTTCAGCTAAAATGTTATCTAAATTTTAACTTTCATTCAACTGTTTTGACTTTTTTGTTTCTTTAGGGGGTGTTGCCCAGGCTGGTTTTTAGGGCTGCTGGCAATGCTATTCTTCATCAGTAACGCTATTTCGGATCTGACGTTTTACTTCCCAGCGCTTTAGTGCGCGCCCAATCTGCCAGGTAAAAATACAGGCAATGCCCAGCATTAGCAGTACCACCCGACCCAGCTCATGAAAATGGCGGTGGCTTTGCGCCATGGCCGCTTCGGTTAAGTACTCGACACTGACAAAGCCAATAGGCTGCTGCTCTGAATCATAAATGGGCTCGACAATGGGTTGTTTTGACTGCGTCAGCCCGGCCAAATGGCGGGGCAAGTCCGTTATCTCGGGTGGGGTATCCTGGCCATCGTTGCCGATAATAAACTGGCCCTGATGATTATAAAGCCTGACCGACAGCACAAATTCGTCACTGGCAAGGTGATTGCTCAAGGCTCTGAGCTGGGGGGTATCTATGCGACTCAGTGGCAGAGCAGCGTTGAGTGCCAGCTGTTTGGTCAGGCTGCGACCTGTGTGGTCGGCATTGGTGTGCAGCAGCTGATGAGAGCGAAAGCTGGTGTTAAAGGCCAGCCAGGTAATGGTTAAAAAGCACATGGCTGCGACCAGCAGGCGCAGTAACCGGCGGCTGCGTGAAGAAGAAAGGGTTTCAAGGGCTTGTGTATTTTTCATAGATCTTGTTTGCCTGCTGACATGCCATGATTAAGATGTTACAAAGGGCCCATACCGTTACCAATCAAGCATTCACACTTAGGCTCAATGAGCCGGGTATGACCCTAATCAGGAGTATCCATGTCAAAGTCACTCGCGTCAATCCAGTTGCGTGCCTGTGCTGAGCCCGCCGGGCAGTTTCTTACCTTAGCAAACTGGTACCAGATTGAAAACGACGATCAACTAACGCCGCGCGCCAGCCCCGCATCACAAGCGGGCCAGTATCTGTGTTTCTTCGGTGCTGAGCTCAGCGGTGCCACGGTTCTGGAGATCCTGAATTTGTGCCGCCAGGCAGATATCGAAGTCACCCAACTGGCACTGTATCAGCCCACGGCTGACATGACACCCGGATTGGTTTTGTCTACCCAATCGACACGCGATGTGCGTGCGCCGGTTCGCGCGTTAGCGGCGCAGTGTGGTCTGCAAGGCGCCGCTATCAGCCAGCTTCCCAGCTTGCAAAAGCCTGGTTTACTGGTGATGGATATGGACTCCACGGCAATCAAAATTGAGTGCATTGATGAAATTGCCAGACTGGCCGGGGTGTATGATGAGGTAGCTGCCGTCACCGCACAGGCGATGGCCGGGCAGCTGGCGTTTAACGACAGTCTGTATCAGCGTGTTGCTAAGCTGTCCGGCGTCGAGTTGCCGCTTATTCAGCAACTCAAAGATAACCTGCCGCTGATGGAGGGCGTTGCCCAGTTGTGTGCGGTACTGAAGGCCCATCACTGGCATCTGGCGATTGCCTCAGGGGGTTTTACCTGGTTTGCCGAGGCGCTCAAAGCACCGTTGCAGCTGGATGCGGTGTTTGCCAATACACTGGAAATTGCCGATAACAAGCTCACTGGTAAAGTGTTGGGAGAAGTGGTTGATGGCAATAAAAAAGCCGAAGTGCTCAACACTTTGGCTGAGCAGTTTGACATTTCAGCTAGTCAAACCGTGGCCATGGGCGACGGCGCCAACGATTTAATTATGATGGCCGCTGCGGGCTTAGGCGTGGCTGTGCATGGCAAACCTAAGGTAGTCGAGCAGGCGGATGCCGCCATTACCCAAGGGTCTTTGACTCAGCTGCTTTATTTGCTGAGTGTCCCGGTTTAGTTGTGAGCTGATAAAAGCAAAGCGGGCTATTACGCCCGCTTTGTAATCTACTTAACTCTCCTGCCAGATCTCCCGATAGTGTCTGTCTTCCAGCCACTGGGTAAAGTAAGTATCAAACAAACGCTCCCAGTCACCCAACGTGATGTCATAGCGCTCTGTCAGTGCGATAAAGTTGTCCTTATCATACGGGTCCATCGGCATTAAGTAGGCTTCAAACAGATATTCATCGTAGCCAGGGCGTGATGACAATAATCCCTGCATAATGACCTGATCTTTGCCTTCACGCCGGGCCGCGTAGGCTTCACAGGCACCAATAAACTCGGCTTTATCCGTTTGCGAAAAGTGCAAACCCCGCTCAGTGGCAAAGTCATAAAAGGTTGCAATGCTCAGTGGTGCTGGGTTTGCCACGTGATAGACCTGGTTGCGTTTTTGCGGGTCACTCATGCCTGCAACGATACAGGTAGCCGCGCGGTCAACCGGAATGATATCCAGCATGTAGGGGCTTTCAGCTGGGCGTACCTCTATGCTGAGCATCATTTTCAGGATGCGGTGGAAGACATCATCCGTATTGCCAATGCCACTTGTTGATGAGCCCGAAATTTCCGAAAAGCGGTAAACCGTGTAGGGCACACCGATGAGTGATGCCTGACGAATGTTTTCTTCCTGCACCCATTTCGACTGTCCGTACCCACTGCACAGCAAGGCTGCTTCGTCAGTTGGAATAAAGGACTCTCGTGGGTTGACTGAAAAGTGCGAGTCTTTGATCTGGGTGCTGGCGGTGGTGCTGGAGACAAAGTGGATCATCTTCAGCGTGTCCGTGCAGCATAGTTTGAGCAGAGCATTGGTACCAGCCACCGACTTTTTAAAGGCAAAGTAGGGCTGGATATGATTCACATACGAGGCTGTATGTACCACATGTTGGATGTCCCGGCACAGCAGTGCCCAGTGCTCATCGGATACGCCTAATCGGGATTGCTCCATATCTCCCGGGACAGGCACGATGCGTTCCAGATCCAGAGTCAGCGCATACTGTTTGGCATTATCGGCAATGCGAGTCAGTGCTTGCTCTGCGCTGTCGGCGCGCACCAGGCAGTATATTTTTGCCTTGGTGGTGGCCTGCAGCTCTGCCAGCAGGTGACTGCCTAAAAAGCCGGTTGCTCCGGTGAGCAGCACATGACGGACGTCGCCCTCATAGGCATGCACTATCTCATCGGGCAGCGTCGGCAAGTCAATGCCCGCATCGATAATAAACTCAGGTAACGATGCATCGTCCTCATGCTGAACCTGGCCGTGGGCCTTGTCGATTTCGTCGATCAGTGCCTGAATGGTATTCATGTTCTTAAAGGCATCGGCCTGAATATCAATATTGAGCCGGGCCTTGAGTTGCTGGAAGGTTTTCAGCAATGAGATGGAGTCAAAGCCGTAATCATACAGATCGCAATTTAGATCCAGCTCATCGGGAGCTATTCCCAGCACCTGGCCAACAATGCTTACCACAGTGCCAGCGATATCCTGAGGTGCGTCAGGCGTGTCTTCCGATACTTGCTCCAGACGGGCGTGCGTCAGGCGTTTGCGCTGTAATAGTGCCGCTGTGTTGTGCGTGATGCGTTCGGGCTCTGTGGTGCAAATGGCCGCCAGGGTACTGCGCTTGGTGCTGAGCAAGTTCGGCAGTTGTGCAAAGGCATCCGACATCTGGATCAGCTGATAGCCTTTTTTCTCGGCAAAGCTGTTTTCAATGCTTTTTAGCGGATCATCTGAATGCCAGTAGCCCCAGTTAATTGCCAGGGTCTGACCATGACGCTGCTGCTTATCCACTTGCTGATTTCGGGCCCGGGCAAAGGCATTCTGAAAGCCATTGGCGTACGAATACGACAGGTGATTCAGGCTGCCAAACACGGCCATAGAAGAGAACAGCACAAAAAAGTCCAGCTCACAGCCGCCAAGCAGGGAGTCCAGCTGCTGCGTGCCTTGTACTTTGACCTGCATTGAGCGGGCAAAGTCGGCCCAGTTGTTTTCTTCTTCCGTATAGGTGGTGCCCAGATGGAACACGCCGTTGAGCACTAGTGACTTGTCGCTCAGTAAAGCACTGAGCTGTTTCAGCTGTTGGGCGTCGGCAATATCACACGCCAGGTAATGCACTGTGCCTTTTCCGCTGAGCTGGGTCAGTTGTGGTTGCACGGCTTGCTCATCGCGCCTGCCCAGTAAAATGAGGTTGGCATCAAAATCTTCCAGCAAGGGCTGGCTCAGCGCCATGCCCAGTTCGCCCAGTGCCCCTGCGATCAGATAAGTACCGCCGTGACGTATTTCATACTCAGGTTTAGCTGTATCGCTTGCGCCCGGCAGTTGCGTTAGTTGAAGTGCAAAGCGCGCACCATCGCGGTATTGCACCTGGTTCGGCTGATGCTCGGTTGCGTTCAGTAAGGTACTGGCAAACTCCTGCAGCAACAATTCGCCCAGACAAGCAGCCTCACCGAGTTGCTCGACTAACGTCCAGCTGTGCTGCGGATTGCGCAGGTTGTAGCAACGCAGCAGGGCACTCAGGTCGTCCCGGGTCTCAATTTGCGAGTCGGTCTGAGTGGCATAAAACAGCTGCATCGCGTGATTGTCGTGACGGGCGGTGAGTTGCATCAGCTCGAACAGGGGTTTTATCTGCTGCTGCGGCTCAAGCAATGAACCACAGCCCAGCACAAAAATGGCATCCGGCAGATCTTCTGGATCCAGCGCTGAGTGGTCCAGTTGTTCAAAGCACAGCGAAGTCACCTTACAGCCACTTGCGTGTAGCGGCTCACTGAGGGTTTCAAGCTGCGCCTGGGTGTCTGAGACCAGCAAAATATGCCTGTGTGCCAGCTGTGCAGTCAGTAATGTCTGCCAGTCCTCAGGCAGAGTCAGTGCAGCCGGTTGAAATTGGTTGTCGAGTAGCAGCCAGGGACTTGTTTGTTCAGCCTCAACTGCGTTTTTGCTGATAAAAGACGTACCAGGCAGATGGAGTTTTGGCAGAGGAGTTGGGTAAAGCGGCTGCCAGTTCGCGACTTTGCCAGATTGCCACAGACGTACTATGGCGGCATATTCCTGGGTTTGGTGCAGGGTCAGCAACTGCTCTGCTGTTAGCTGCTCGCTGGTGTTATTGCTGACCTTGGAAGCCTGATCAGGCGCGGCCTCCCTCAGGGCTGTGCGCAACTCGCTCAGTGAGGACACTACCCAGCCGAGTCTGTATGCCTGCGCCGTGCGGCCCAGCGCTAAGGTCGCGGCTAGTTGCGCCAGTACCTCAGGCGTGTCAGGTAAAGTCGCAACATGGTTGGCAAGCTCAGTGACTTTTTGTGCCAGTGCTGCCTTGCTGGTGGCCGAGAGCACCACCATCGCCGGGGCGCCTGGTAAAGCTGTGTGTTGCTCAGTGATGTTCGGCTGATACTCTTCGAGCACCACATGGGCATTCACGCCACTGATCCCAAAGGCACTGACGGCTGCGCGCCTTGGTGTATCGCCGTGCTCCCACGGCTGCGCCTGGGTTTGTACCGCAAGCGGCGTATCCTCGAGCGCCAGATAGGGGTTAAGTGCCTGCACATGGAGCGAGGGCACCAGAGTCTGATGCTTAAGTTGCAGCACAACCTTGATGAGACCTGCGATACCGGCGGCAATTTCGGTATGACCTATGTTGCTCTTTACTGAACCCAGCGCACAGTGGGCTGGCCACTGATGTGTATTAAAGGCTGCTTTGAGCGCATCCAGCTCAACCGGATCGCCAAGCGTGGTGCCGGTGCCATGGCACTCGATGTAGCTGAGTGTGGCCGGGTTGATGTTGGCGTTGCGCCAGGCTTTATCCAGCAGCTGAGTTTGTGCCCGGGCATTGGGCACGGTAAAGCCCTGTGATTTACCGCCATGGTTAACCGCTGAGCCCAGCAAGGTGGCGTAAATGGCGTCCTGATCGCGCTCGGCTGCCGAGCGTTTTTTCAGCATGATCATGCCAACGCCTTCGCCCCGCACTATGCCATCGGCATCGGCTGCAAAGGTTTTGCATCGTCCATCCGGCGACAGCGCACCTATCTCTTGCATGGCCACAGAGGCGGTGGGAGTGTCTATGATATTGACGCCGCCAACAATGGCCTGCTCACACTCACCCATACGGATCGCCGCCATGGCCTTATGTACAGCCACCAGCGATGATGAGCAGGTGGTATCTATCCCTTCGCTCGGGCCGTGCAGGTCGAGGAAGTAGCTCATGCGGTTTGGCGCAAATGCCGGGGAGGTGATCAGCCCTTCGTGATATCCAGACTGACAGCCAATAAATAACCCGGTGCTGGTGCCTGCCAGCGATTTTGGGTCGTATCCGGCATTCTCAATACACTGCCAGACATGCATCATCAGCAGGCTTTCCTGCAACTGGATGCGTTCGCATTCCGCTGGGGCAATATTAAAGAACAAGGGGTCGAACTCGGTGTCGCGTCGCAGGCGGCCCAGCCAGTTAATTTCGCCGGGCCAGCTGAGCTCGTTGTCTTGCGGCTGTGGCCAGCTGTGGCGGGTCACACAGTCTTTGCCTGTGCTCAGGTTGTGCCAGAATTCGTCGAGGTTACTCGCCTCGGGGAAGGCGGCGCTGATCCCGACTATGGCAATCGCTTCATCATTTGAGGCATTCACCGGGGCTTGTTCTGCTACTGTATCCGTTGAGCTTGTTTGCGCCTCGTTATTCGTGGCGATCAGCACATCGCCATACTCGGCGATAATATGGGCTCTGAGGCTGTTCAGGGTCGAGTGCATAAACAGCACGCTGGGCGAGAGCTCAAGCTGATAGCGGCTGTTGAGCTGATTGATAAAGGTAATAAAAGCAATGGAGTCTGCGCCAAACTCGCCCAGATCGGTATCTCCATCCAGTGTGTCCGGTTGCACGCCAAGTAAAGCCGCCACCATAGTGCTCAGCTGTTCAGTTAGAGCAGCGTCCAGCGCGGCTTCACTGGTAAACTGGGCTGCTGGTGTAGCGGTGTCACTGACCTGCTCATGGCTTGGATCGGCCGGGGTATATTGCACCAGCGTCTGAGGCTGTTGCAGTGCCCGGTAAAAAGCGTCTATGCCACTGTTGCTGGGCATGGCCGCATCCGTATGGGCAAACTGGGCATTGCGCTGCATACCGCCGTCTTGCCAGAAAGGCCAGTCGATACTGGCGCTCAGGCCATGGCGCTTACCGCTGGCAACCAGGGCATGACGCTGCTGCATATAGCTGTCGAGAAACGCATTGGCCATGGCATAGTCGCCCTGAGAGGCAGCGCCCTGTACGCCACTGAGCCCGGAAAAACAGGCGAAGAAGCGCAGTGGTAGATCCGCAGTGGCCTCACCCAGCGCCACCACGCCCGTGACCTTAGGCGCCAGCACCTGCGCAAAGGAGGTCGGGGTTTTGTTGCACAGCAAAGTATCCTGCACTATGCCGGCCGCGTGGATCACGCCATGGAGCGCACCAAATTCGCGCACTATGTCGCGCACCAGCAACAAGGTATTCATCTTTTGAGCCACGTCCAGCTGACGATAAACCAGTTGCACCTGACCTTGTTTAAGATTGCGCAGCTGCGACTCTACCTGAACGTCATCAGCGGCTCGGCGACCTGTCACGACCACTGTGGTGGCAAACGGCAAAGCGGCCAGTTCGGCAATAAAGTGACGACCAATGCCACCGAGCCCGCCGGTGATCAGATACACGCCATCGGGCTGCCACGCACTGACCGGGTTCACATCGCTCACCGGCTGATAGCCCAGTACTGTGCGGCTCGTGCCCTGATAAGCAATGACGGAGTCGGGCGCATTGCGGTTATCGGTGAGCAGAGTGTGCAGCGTATCTGAGCTCAGTGTCGGGTCTACCAGCAACAGCTGTGTGCGTAGCATAGGGTGTTCAATGCTGGCGGTTTTCAACAGGCCGTGCAGGCAACTGTTGAGATTAGCCAGCGGCTCGGCCTGAGTGTTGCCTATCACCAGCTGTAACAGGGTCGGCTGCCTGGTTTTCGCGAGCGACTGTATAATGTCGAGCAGCTGAGTCCCATAGTCACTGACCTGCTGCTCCGATGCGTAATGGCTTGAGCTAAGCACTTGGGTGATGGCACCGGCGACTTCCAACTCCGGCAGGTCGCACAGCACCACACAGTGCGACGCCGTGCTGTCGGGCGCAGCTGTCTCACTGTCTGTAACCACAGGCTGGGTGCGCCACTTTGGCACACTCAGCGTGCATGGGACCAGCTCTTCTGATTGAGTCTGGCTCAGGCCGAGCGTGTACGGTTTTAGATCAAAAGGATAAGTGGGCAGACTCAGTTTTCCTACCTGCTCTCCCTGATACAGGAAGTCCCAGTCCTCAAAGCCGCTGTCCAGCCAGTGGCTCAGAATAGCCTGATAATTGCCCTGTGCCAGCCAGCTGGCCGGTGTACCAGCAGGAAGCAGGTTTAATATGGTTTGCGTGCCGCTGGTAAGGTAAGCACTTAACTGAGTCTTAAGCTCGTTCAAAGAAGACACCACAAAGCCTGCGCGATGCGCCATCACCTGACGACCCGTTTGCAGGGTGTAGGCCAGGCTAACTCTCAGCGCATCATCGCACAGGGTACGCTCAAGCCAGTTCAGCAGCTCACTGATCTGACGTTGCAGTACTTCTGGTGTGGCTGCCGACAGCACCACGATTGAAGGCTGACTGCTCAATGCATTCTGTGTTTGCGCCACCGGGGCTTCTTCCAAAATGGCGTGGGCATTGGTGCCGCCAATACCAAATGAGCTGACTGCGGCCCGCCTTGGTAACAAAGGGGTTTCCCACAGGCGCGTACTGTCGACGACATAAAACGGCGAGTTAGCCAGGTCCAGGTGTGGATTCGGCTCGTTGTAGTGCAAGGTGCCGGGCAGCAGTTTGTGGTGCAGCGACAAGCTGGTTTTCACCAGTCCGGTAAGCCCTGCCAGGGTATCTGTATGGCCCAGGTTCGATTTCACGGCACCCAGCCCACAATATTGTTTTGCTTCGCTATGCGGCTGATAAACCTGTTGCAGCGCAGCAAATTCAATGGGATCGCCCAGCGCGGTGCCGGTGCCATGGGCTTCGACATAACTGATACTCGCCGGTGAGACATCAGCGCTTTGCAGTGCCTGGGTGATCACCTGCATCTGGCCTTCCGTGCCCGGGGCAAAGAAACCGGCCTTGTTGTTGCCATCGTTGTTCACCTTCACCGCCTTAATCAGGCTGTAAATGTGATCGCTATCCTGGGTTGCCTCATCGGCACGTTTGAGCACCACCACAGAGACGCCATTGCCGCCTATCATGCCATCGGCTTGGGCATCAAAGACTTTGCAGCGCGCATCGGGGGCAAAGTTGAGGCCTTTTTCTATCTTGTATCCTGTGCTGCGCTGCGGGAATAAACAGGCTGCGCCAACAATGGCATAGTCAATGTCACCGGCTTTAAGCGCCGAGCAGGCCAGTGCCAGTGCGCTCAGGGATGAAGAGCAATTGGAGTGCACAAACAGACTTGGGCCGGTCAGACTCAGATGATAGGAAATACTGGTTGCCAGTGTACCTGGCTGATTCAGCGTCGATGCAACATAGTCCTCGGCATTGAGGACAAACTCCCCGTTGCTGAACTTATCGTGCAGGTTAAGATCGGTCAGGTCGCCGCCTGAGGCGGAAATATACACGCCGGTGTTAGGGATTTGGTCACAGCGATAACCAGCATCTTCCACCGCTTTCCAGGCATGCAGTAACAGCTGGCGCTGTGCATAGCTCATGGTGCGGGCTTGCTTTTCCGAGAGATTAAAAAAGCCGGGGTCGAATTCATCCTGGCCTTCAACCCAGGTATCGAGCCAGATCATAGACGCGTCTGACTCGGCTCTGTGGCTGTGGCGAACCAGGTTTTTGCCTTCAATGAGGTTTTGCCAGAATGCCTGCGCGTTGGGAGAGTCCGGGTAATGACAAGACAAACCTATCATGGCGATGGCCTGATCAGTGGTTGTCGGCTTTGCAGGGCGCACCGGCTCTGGCGTTTGTACAGGCGCTGAAATCGGACTGGTGACTTTGGCAGATAAATAATCGCACTGGGCGTTAATGGTGCTGTACTGAAACACCTCCGTCAGCGGCAGGTCGATATTGAACTTGGCGCTCAGTTTGGTGGCCAGTACATTGGCCAGCAGGGAGTCGCCCCCAACCGTGAAAAAGGGCGCATCCGGCGCAACCTGACTCACGTCCAGCACCTCACACCAGATAGCCGAAACTTCGGCCTGTAAGTTTTGCACTGGTAGTGCTGCGCTGAGGTTTGCTTCCATGGCTGAAAGCCCGGCCTGCGCGGTATGTGAGTTAAACGGCAACTGGCTGAGCAGCGCCTGTTTATCCACTTTGCCATTGTTAGTCAGCGGCAACGCGGGCACGGAGACAAAATACGCCGGCACCATGTACTCGGGCACAAGCTTTAACAACTCGCCACGAATGGCTTCATCGGAAAGCGGCATTTGGGTGACCAGGTAAGCCACCAGTACGTCACCATGACGTTTGCTGGCAGCCAGCACGCAGGCATCCTGAATTGCCGGGTTGGTTAGCAGGGCATGCTGTACTTCGCCAAGCTCAATGCGGTGTCCGCGGATCTGAACCTGATCGTCGCAGCGGCCCAGGTATTCATATTGGCCCTGTGCATTCAGACGTGCCAGATCGCCAGTACGATAGAGGCGCTCCTCGTTTTGCCCGGCAAGCGGATTAGGAATAAAGCGTTCTGCGGTCAGTACTGCTCTTTGATGATAACCCCGGCTGACGCCGCAGCCTCCTACATACAACTCGCCGGGCTGACCCGCCGCGACAGGGCTTTGCTGTTCATCCAGTAAGTACAGGCGATAGCCGGGCAATGGCTTTCCTATAATGCTCTTGCCCGGGTTCTGTTCGACCAGCTCGCGGGTAATTTCCATCTCGGTGACGTGTACAGTGGTCTCTGTTATGCCATACATGTTGACCAGCTTGGGTAGCGGCTGTGCTGCCTCAAACCAGGGCGTGAGCTTACTCAGCTCCAGCGCTTCACCGCCAAAGATCACGGTACGCAGAGAATGTGTCAGCGCCGGTTGCGCCAGCAAATGCGTCATCAGCGGATAAAACGCCGATGGTGTCTGATTTAAAATGCTTACCTGATTGTCGTGAATAAAGTGTGCGAATGCAGCACTGTCTTTTTTGCAGGCGTCGTCCACTATCACCAGTTTGCCGCCATGGGCCAGTGCGCCCCAGATCTCCCACACCGAGAAATCAAACGCAAACGAGTGGAACAGGCACCAGGTATCCTGGGCATTAAACCCAAACCCTGGCTGGGTGTTGTTCAGCAAGGTGGTAATATTGCGATGCTCAACCAGCACGCCTTTGGGTTGACCCGTTGAGCCCGAGGTATAAATGATATAGGCCAGCGCTTGCGGCGCCAGCGCTATCCCCGGAGCGGTGACGGGTGCCATAGTGCTGCTTTGCAGGCAGTCACTGAGGCGATATGCCTGGCTGTGCGCGACAGGCAGTGTTAGCTCGTCGCTCATCAGTACCAGCGCCGGATCGGCATCGGCCAGAATAAAGCGGGCTCTGTCCTCTGGTGAGCTGGGGTCTACCGGCACGTAGGCACTGCCGGTTTTCAGCACCGCCAGCATAGCGATTATCATTTCCACACTTGGGCGCAACAACAGGGCAACCCGGCTGCCGGGCCGCGCACCTTTGGCAATTAAGGTATGGGCCAGCTGGTTTGCCTGCTGCTCCAGTGCCTGATAACTCAGCGTGACACCGGCAAACGAGAGTGCCGTCTGGGTTGGGTGCTGCGCGGCCTGTAAGGTAAAGCTGTCTAGCAAAGTAGCGGGGTTTGCGCTCGGTGTCTGTGGCTGACCATCGGGTGGTAAGTCACCGCTAAGCAGCACGTCTTCCAGCAGCTGCACATAATTATCCGCGAGTGTCTGCACGGTATGACGCTCATAAGCGCGGGTCGAAAATTTGAAGGCCAGCTGATGGGTGCCACCCAGCGGGGTGACCCCCAGGCTCAGGTCCAGCTCAGCATCCTGCTGGAATTCTTGCCACAGCGCCCCCAGCAGCGCCTGATTGTCCTCTACCCAGTCGGCCTGAATAAAGTTATGACAGGCATAACCAATCTGAAACAGCGGGTGAACTCCCGGTATACGCGGGGCATTGATGGCGCTGAGTAGTTCGGACAAGGGCAGGGCGCTGTGACTGATCACGGCGTCCAGTTGTGTCTGGTTTGCCCGTGCCTGGCTGACAAAATTTGTGCTGTTATTGCGGGTCAGCTGAAGCGGCAATTGATTTACAAACAGGCCCAGCGACTGCGCCATACTGGCTTTGGGTCGTTGCATCACCGGCGTGCCCAGTATCAGCTCATTGCGACCGCACAGACGGCTCAGTAATGCCTGAAACACGGTTAAGAAAAACACGGAGGTGCTAAGCTTGTGACGGGTTAAAAACTGCTCGAGCTGCTGCTGCATGCTGGCTGGCAAGTTGAGCGTCACGCGCGTACTGTTTGGCTCGTCCGGACTGACCGGCGTTGTGCATTTGCCGGGCAGGGCCAGCGGTGCTTGCGCTGGGTTCAAAGATTGCTGCCAGAATTGTTTCAGCGTGTCTGCACTTGGACTGGCCAGCAGCTGCTGCTCCCAGTCGAGGTAGTCGAAAAAGCCCCGGTCGGGCGCTACCGCTGGTGCGCCTTCGTGATAAGCCTGCCATAGCTGAGACAGCAGCTGGGTGGCAGAGACTCCATCAATGATCAGGTGGTGCAGCACTATCACCATCACATGGCGTGACTGAGCGCCCGACGCCACTTGCCAGGCGCTTGCGCGTAGCAATGGACCTGACAGATCAAAAGGCACCGCAATGGTCTGTTGTATTGCATCAGTCAGGACAGCCTTAGAGGTCGGTGCCAGAGACGTTTGCTCAATCAGGATTGTGTCCGAGTGGATCTGTTGCGTGGGTCGGCCATCCGTTTCGTGAATACGCAGGCGCAGCACCGGGTGGCGCTGACAAAGACTGTCCAGCGCTTGTTGCATACGGGCAACATCCAGGCTGGCAAGCTCGAATACCAGCGGGATATTGTAGCTGCACAGCGTCGGGTTTTGCTTGTGCAGCAGCCACAGACCCTGCTGGGCCTTTGACAGCGGCAGTGGACCTGTCAGCGTTTGTTGGCTGAGCGGCTCTTCGTGTGTTGTCTGCACCGTGGCGATATTGGGTTGCTGTTTAACAAGGTAAGCATGCAACTGGTTGAGGGTTTTCACCTCAAATAACAGCGCTGGTGGCAGGGCGTCAAGGCCAAGCTGAGGATTGGCCTCAAGCTGCTGTACGACGGACATCAGCATAATGGAATCAAAGCCCATATCCCGGAAGCCGAGGTCGCTGTCGAGTTCTTCCACCGGCAGTTTACTGACTTGCGCCACCACGGCTTTAAGGTGGTCCATTAATGCGCTATCACTCAGTGTGGTTGCGTCTTGTGGCGCGGTGCTCGGAGTTTGAGTCTTGGCTTGCGGGGTTATCCAGCGAGTGAGCTTGTCCGGGTTACCGTATAAAAAGCACTGTTGTGCGTGGGGCTTGGCAAACAGCTGATAAAAGGCTTTCAAACCTATGTTATCAGGCATAGCAGCAAGGCCCTGCGAGCGCAGCAAACTTTGCTTAACGGCGTCCATTTGCATGCCGCCTTGTGCCCACAGCGGCCAATTTACTGACAGGCTTAGACCATGGCGCTGACCTTGCTCACCCCATTGCTGGCGCTTGAGCATATAGGCATCCAGGAAAGCATTGGCAGTGGCATAATCGGCCTGACCCGGGTTACCAAAGCACGCAGCGATAGACGAAAAACAGATAAAGAAGTCCAGCGGTATTGCTTTGCTGGCCTCATCCAGTGCCATCACCCCCGAGGCTTTGGGCGCCAGCACGCGCTGGACTGCCTGCGGAGTTTTGCTTGCAATCAGTTGGTCGTCAATCACACCAGCGCTGTGCAAAATCCCGGTCAGGGCACCGTGCTGCGCACCAATGCGGTTAAGCAGCTCAGCACACTGGGTTTGAGTGCTGATATCGGTTTGGTAATAATGAATTCGGCTTGTATCTCCTGGCATCCCGAGCGATTCAGGCGCGGTGCGACGACCTGTGATAATCACCTGAGCATGGCGGGTTTGAGTCAGGATCTCTTTGGCAAAGCACTGACCCAGCTGGCCAAGGCCGCCGGTGATCAGATACAGGCCATTTTCTTTCCACGGCATCAAAGCGGGCACATCGCTGTGTTGTGGCGTCAGCGTTTGTATCTCGCACTGACCCTGAATAAAACGCAGTACTTTGTGTTGGGTATACTGGCTTGCCTGAACAAGTTGTTCCGCAGATTGTGCAGGCGTATCGCTTTGTATCAGCTGCACACTCAGCAAGTGGTGTTCCAGTGCGGCGGTTTTCAGCACCCCTGCCAGCGCCATCAGCAGCGGTTCGTTCGCTGGCACGAGCAGCTGGATAAGCAAAGGCTCAGTGGTGCTGGCAAGCTGTTTGATGTGTGCAATCAGAGCAATGGTCAGCGCCTTAATACGCTGTGCTGTGTCACCTGATGTATCTTGCAGCACAATGGCATCTGGTATCTCGTTATGCGGTGCCAGAGTAATGACCTGACGTTTGCCTGACCAGCTTGCCTGTGAAGTCACATCCAGCGCTTGCCACTGCGGGATGAGGTGTAACAGCGAGTCTTCTGCTATGGCAGTCGGGGCTGGTTGCGGGTTCATCTGGGTGAGTTTGGGTGCCCCGCTGAGCCAATATGGAGTGCTGGCAAACGGATAGGTCGGCAGGCGCAGTAAGTTTGGCTTAGCTGAGTAAAATGCAGACCAGTCGAGTTCGGCGCCGACTACCCATAAAGCGAGCAGCTTGCTGAGCTCACCGGCTTGCGTCCAGCGGTTAAAATCGTCTTTGTCCAGCGCCGCCAAAATGGCTTTACCTTGTTTACTGCTGCCCTGTTTATAGGTGCCGGCTTGTTGGTTAGCAAAGTCACTCAGCTGGTTGTGTACCTGGGCCAGCGTTTCGGCAACAAAGGCCATACGACAGTCCATGGCTTCGCGCGCACTTTGCAGCGTATACGCCAGCGCTTCCAGTGCGCTGTCATTCAGTTGCGCCTGAGCGAGCCAGTCCGCCAGTTTACGGGCTTTGTCGCGCAGCACCTCGGGAGATTTGGCCGACAGTGCGATGATCACCGGCTTAGCGCTGCCTGCTTGCACTGCGGTTTTTGTCGGCTGATACTCTTCGAGGATCAGGTGTGCATTGGTGCCACTGAAACCAAAAGAACTGACACCGGCACGCCGCGGCTGGCCATCCGGCACGCTCCAGGGTTGCGTTTCCTGCGCGACATAAAACGGCGTATCCTGCCAGTCGATATGGCTGTTGCCCTGCTGATAATGCAGTGAAGCCGGAATGGTTTTGTGTTGCATGGCGAGGATGGTTTTGATCACACCGGCGACGCCTGCGGCGGTCAGGCAGTGGCCGATATTGGTTTTGACCGATCCCAGAGCACAGAACTGGCTGCGCTGGGTTTTCGCACGAAATGCCCGGGTCAGGGCCTGAAATTCAATGGGGTCACCGAGCTTGGTCCCGGTGCCATGGGCTTCAATCAGGCTCAGTGAATCCGGGGCAATATCAAATTGCTCATAAATGCGGCTATGTAACTGTTGCTGAGAAACTGAGCTAGGCGCGGTGATCCCGCTGGTGGTGCCGTCCTGATTGGTGGCTGAGGCTAAAATAACCCCCAGAATATGATCGCCCTCACGCTCTGCATCACTCAGGCGTTTTAACACCACCACACCGACACCTTCACCCGGCACAAAGCCATTGGCTCTGTCATCAAAGGTATAGCAGGTGCCATCGGCACTGAGCATGCCCGCCTTACCGGCATGTTGTGAAAACTGTGGGGTACACAAGGTGGCAACGCCCCCGGCCAGTGCCGCGTCTATTTCGCCATTTTTCAGCGCCTGACAGGCACTGTGCATAGCCACCAATGACGACGAGCAGGCGGTGTCGATGGCCAGCGCGGGCCCCTTGAGGTTCAGATAATAAGAAACCCGTGCCGGTATCACCGAACCGGCATTGCCCCAGAACAACTGCGCCGGAGCATCCTGGGGTGCCAGCGAGGCATAATCGCCCTGCGCGCAGCCCAGATAAACGCCGGTATTGCTGCCGGCAGCGCGGGTGATCATGTTAGCGTCTTCCAGCGCCCGGTAGGCTTCTTGCAAAAACAGTCGCTGCTGTGGATCCATCACCTCAGCTTCTTGTGGTGTGATGGAGAAAAACGGCGCGTCAAAGCTGGTAATGTCATCCAGCAAGCTGGCGTAGCGACACCAGTTTTGTGCGTCGGGCGATAAGTCGCTTAAATCCCAGCGCTGCTGCGCACGCACCGAGGTACGCTTGTTGCTCAGCATCTCCCAGAACTCGTCGACATTGCTGGCATCACCAAACTGACCACTCATACCCACGATGGCAATTTTGTCTGCGTTGTTATGACTGGTTTTGTGAGCCGGTCTTACTTCATCTGTAGCGGGTTGAACCGACTTTGGCGCAGCCTGTTGCGTAGTCGCTATAGCAGGCTGCGCTTTGTGCATTATTGCCACTGCCTTATCGCTGTGCTCAGCCACTATGTGCGCGCTCAGCGTCGCGATGGACGGAAAATCGAATAGCAAAGTGGGCGGCAGACTCAGGTTGAAGTGAGCATTGATCTCATCAAGGATCTGAATGGCCAGGATCGAATCCACGCCGTAATCGGCAAACGAGTCATCCGGGTCTAATTCATCCGCCGTCATGCTCAGCGCCTGGCTGGCGATCCCCGCGAGGGTTTGGGCGACGAAATCGCTCAGGGTTGCGTTGTCTGTTGCAGGCTGCGAGTCGGTCTGTGTCTGTTCGGGTTGTTGCATGGCTGTATTGTGGTTTGAAATTTGTATCGTTTGTTGAGCCGGTTTTGCGCGTTGTTGCACCAAACGGCCATTGCTTTGCGCGCGCAGCACTTGCTGCGGCGATTGAGCGTCTGTGGCAGAGGCTGCCAGTTTAAAGCCGTTGCTGCTCAGTAACTGTTGCCAGCGTGGCTGCGACAATAAAGGAGAGCCTGGCAGGCGCAGTGTGGTGTCTTTGCTCAGCCACCAACCTTCGAGCAGGCCAAAGGTCAGCTGAGTAAACAGCGATGGCTGAGTCACTTCGTTGATTAATAACAGACCACCGCGCTTCAGGCAGGCCTTGGCGTTGTTCAGTGTGGTTAGCATGTCAGGAGTGGCGTGCAGCACATTGGTGGCAATCACCACGTCATAGCTGGCTAAGTCAATATGTTGCTCAGCAAGTGGCTTGCTGACGTCAAAATAGGCCGTCTGTACAAAAGGATAGTCTGGCTGAAATTGTGCTTTGGCATGGCTGAAAAAGGCCTGTGACAAGTCGGTGTAAGCGTATTCAGTGACAGTAAAATTGCGCAATTCGGGCAGTACAGTACGCGTGGTGCCACCGGTGCCTGCGCCAATTTCAAGAATTCTAATGGGCTGCTCACCTAAACTTGCCAGATAGTGGGTAAGCTGAGTAACCAGCGCCTGATTGGCGTGCATGGCCACCGGGTTATCCCGGTATACCGATTCAACCAGCGCCAGTGAGCCGCCGGGAAACAGCACATCAGTGGCTTTACGCTGGCCGGATAAAATTTCGGGCAGTGCCGCCAGCGCTGCGTTGAGCAGTGCATAGTCATCCTGTTCCAGTACGGTCAGATTGGCTGGAGGCCCCGGCAGAGTCAGCTCGTCGTCTTGTAGTAACCCGGCCTCGTTCAGGTAGCGCGCGGTTTCCTGCCACCATAATTCAAAGTAATCCGGCAAGGCCGATAGCGCCTTGGTGCGCTCAGCCGGATGCTGCCAGCCTGCACTGATAAGTGCCTGGCACAACGTATACAAGATCTCGGTGTCAGCAGGTTGGCTATCGAGTGCCAGCGCAGGAGCAGCTTGCTCAGACTGAAATACGTTATAACTGGACTCTGAAGAATAGCTGCTACGCACCAGCGCCGCCTGTGCCCGCTCTGGTGTCATTTTCACTACGCCCACCTGCGTCAGCGATGAAGACATGAACTTTGCCAGTGCCGCCATGCCTGATTGCGCGTCGATAGAGCCAATCCCGGCCTGGCGCATTTTACGCTGATAATACGGGTCGCTGACCCGGCCAACGTCGCCCCAGTAACCCCAGTTAACCAGCTTGATGGGCAGCTCTGCACTGGCGGATCGGGCCAGACTATCCAGATACTGACAGCCCGCAGCATAGTTACTCTGGCCAGGGGCAGGCGAGAAAGACTGCATTGAAGAGAACAGCAGTACAAAGTCGAGCGACCGGTCTTTACACACGCTCAGTAAGGTTTCGCCACTGGCCTGTTTGGCCTGATAAGCTCTCAGGAACTGGGCGTCGTCCATGTTGGCCAGGCTCTGATCTTCCAGATGCAACACTGAATGCACCACGCCATGGAGCTGCCCATAGTCTTGCTTAATGGTGTGCATTACGGCACGCATGGCTGCTTCATCGCAGGCATCGGCCTGAATATACTGCGGTGCAGGGCCCAATTCACCCAATCGACTGATGGCCTGCTCAATGTCTTCATTCAGCGCGCGACGACCAACCCAGACGACTTGCGCCTGATGCTGGCGGATCATCCAGTCACTCCAGACCTGACCCAGGCCCCCTGCGCCGCCCAGCACCAGATAGACGCCATTCTTGCGATAGGCTGACGCTCCTGAATCCAGGTAGGTGTGCTCGCAGGCGCTGAAGGTATGCCAAATGTCATCGCGGTGCGCATAAAAGCCCGCAGGCGAGCGAGTAGCCTGTTGCCAGTTGCTTATGTCTTTTTTGCATTCAGCACTTAAATCGACAATGCGCACGTGCCAGCGTGGGTACTCCTGAGCCACGCTTTGCAGCAATCCAATCAACCCGGCGCCGTGTGCCTCGACGGTTTCGTCATACACTTGCTGTGTCTGGAAGGTAAGTAAAGTGATGGCCAGCGGCTCTGTGCCTTTACCTTGTTCGATCAGGGCTTTGAGGTGAGTAAACAGTTTTAGTGGCTCTGCGTACTCGTCCTTGGCTACCCACAACAGGTGATCAGCAGGTTCTGCTGAGTCTGCACACCAGGCTGGTTTGAGCGATGCGGGCCCCTGATAATCAAAGCGGTATTGAGTTGTTTCAGCAGGTGGCAGTGCTGTCAGATGCTGCCAGCCAGGGAGTACCGTAAACAGCTGAGTCGCATCGGTATCGTGCGCCATTGAGCGGGTCGAAAAACCACGCAAACGCACATACACCGCACCTTGTTCATCGCAGATATCGACATCAAACTTCTGGCTACTGGCATCGGCATGGGTGGTTTGGGTTGCAAAGGCTATCAGTGTTTTACCCGATGGCAGCGGCGTGAGTAATTCAGCCTGTTCCAGTGCAAAGGGCAACCCCGGGCGGGCATCTTGTGCAAAACCCAGCAGGGTATGCAGGGCGGTGTCGAGTAGCTCGGGGGCAAAGGCAAAGTCGGGGGCAATAACCGGGTTGAGTTCGCCCTGTGCCTGTTGGTCTGCCACAGATAATGTAGTGATGCGCTGAAACGCCGGGCCATAGTCAACGCCTGCTGCGCTGAATTGCTGATATAACTCAGAAGCTGCGACTGTGCGGGCGTCAGGCTGTGCTTCGATGGCTCGCGTTGCGGTGCCATGCTCTGTGACCTCTGCCTGACCGCTGGCATACACCTGGCGCGCATCATGTGCTTCACGGTATAACTCAAATGTTACCCGATCACCGGTTTGTTTTAGCGACAAATAAACCGGGCCGCTTTGCGCGTCGACGGTTACCGGTCTGCGCCAGTTCACCTGACTCAGGCGCAGCGACTGGTTATCCGCCAGCTGGCCCGACAAAGTCATGGCGGCATGGACCATTTCAAGCGTACAGACGCCGGGCAGCATAGCCTGGCCCTGCACCTGATGGTCACGTAAAAAGTACTCATTGCCTGTAAAGTCATTGGCAAAGATCAGCTCACCCAGCGCCGGTATACTGCGATGCAGCAGCGGATGCAGGTGTGGGAGTTGCCCTGCGTCTTCTGCGTCGAGCCAGTAAGGCTTATGCTCAAACGGATAGGCAGGCAGACTAATACGTTGCGGGCAGAGGTCGCCATAGCAGGCTTGCCAGTCGATGAATTCGCCCTGTACCCAGCCGGTTATGCGCGCAGCGAGTGTTTCGTGAGTGACTTCACTTTGCTCTGTATTGGAGGCAACTTTACTATAGTGCCAGTCGCCAGCCTCACCTGAAACAAACTTGCTCAGTTGCACTTTGACAGAAGCCAGTGAGTCTGTGGCAAATCCCATCCGGTGTTTCATCGATTCCCGGCCCATCGCGAGCGTATAACTTAAATCCTGCAGCTCAATCGAGTTATCCGACTCAAGGTAGGCAAGCAAATCTGCGGCACGCTGCGTGAGCGCGGTCCGGGTTCTCGCCGACAGCAGTATAGGCAGGGCGGTGTCAAAAGCAGGGCGCTCTGGGTTGAGATATTGTGGTGATTCTAAGATCACATGGGCATTCACCCCGGCAAAGCCAAATGAGGATATGCCGGCAAGGCGCTGCTCGCCTGCCCATGGTACACATTCGGTGGCTAACTTAAACGGCGATTTCTGCAGGGAAATTTTCGGATTCAGCGTCTCAAAGTTTTGCAGCGGCGGCACCTGCTCATGCTCAAAGGCCAGCAAGGTTTTGATCACCCCGGCAATACCGGCGGCCGACTCTAAATGGCCGATATTGGTTTTCACTGTGCTGAGATAGCAAGGCGCATCGGGCGTTTGCTGTTTGCTGGCGCGAAAGGCACGTTTCAGGCCCTGGATCTCCAGCGGATCGCCCAGCACAGTGCCGGTGCCATGTAATTCGACAAAGCCAATCTGATCAGAGCCAACCCGGGCATTGTCGATGGCTTGCTGGATCACTCGCGATTGTGAAAACGGGCTCGGTGAGGTCAGGGTGTTGGTTTTACCCGAGTGCCCCACAGCGCTGCCCTTGATGATGCCATAGATGGTCGCATTCAGCGCTTTGGCGGTCTCGAACGGCAGCAACAACACCATGCCAACGCCTTCACCACGGACATAGCCATCGGCCTCGGCATCCAGGGTTTTACAGCGCCCCTGAGGTGACAGCACGCCCAGCTTACTAAAGCTGACATAGCGGTTTTTGGTGATCAGTAAGTTGACGCCACCAACCAGCGCGGCACTGATTTCGCCTGAGCGAAAGTCATTCATGGCCTTGTGAATAGCCACCAAAGATGAAGAGCAGGCGGTATCGACGGTTTCGCTGGGCCCCTGAAAATTAAAATAGTGCGAGATGCGGTTGGCAAACACCCCGGTCGACATGCCGGTCAGAAAGTGTGGGTCGATATTACCGGTCGAAAACTCCTGATAGTCGGTATTGCTGCACCCCAGATAGACGCCAGTGGCGGTATTTTTAAACTGCGATGGCGTGAGCCCCGCATCTTCAAAGCAGGCCCAGGCCAGCTCCATACTCAGGCGCTGCTGGGGATCCATGCTCTGCGCTTCTTTGGGTGAGATGGCAAAAAAGCCGGCATCAAACCCGGCGATATCGCCAATAAAGCCACCCCATTTGCTGATGCTCTTTTGCGCTTGTTTATCGGGCTTTGGGTCGTAGTATTTTTTCCAGTCCCAGCGCTCAGCAGGCACCTCGCTGATGCTGCTGATTTTATGACTGAGGTTGTGCCAGAACTGATGTTTGTTATCGGCGCCCGGAAAACGCAGAGACAGGCCGACGATGGCAATATCCGGTGTCTTGTCTGGCAAAGAGGGAGTCTGCGGGTTGTGTTTGCTTGTCATGGTCTGTCTCGATAAACGTCTAGTCGGGCTGCGCGAACGCTGTTGTCTATGCGTCGCGCGGGTCTTTCTCAATCGGGCAGCCACGTTTATGGCGTGACTGCCACAGAGTTACTTCTCGTAAATGGTGTTGTTGATCACCAGCACATCAATGCCGGACATCAAAAACACCGCCAGCATGTCCTCAACGGAGTGGACAATGGGCTTACCCATAATGTTAAAGCTGGTGTTCAGCAGCACCGGCACACCGGTGATTTCACGGAAGCTGTCGATCAGCTTATAGTATGGCGCGTTCCATTCTTTCTTCACGCTTTGCAGACGGCCGGTGTTGTCGACATGCACCACGCCCGGGACCTTGTCACGCACCGCTTCTTTAAACACCAAAGTACGCTCCATATAAGGAGATTCCTGATAATCCTCAAAATATTCGTCGCCATATTCATGCAGGATAGACGGCGCAAAGGGGCGGAATTCTTCGCGGAACTTAACCCGGGCGTTCACTGTGTCTTTAATGTCGACCAGGCACGGGTTGGCGAGAATTGAGCGGTTGCCTAAAGAGCGCGGACCAAACTCAGCACGGCCCTGTGCCCAGCCGATGATTTTACCTTCGGCCAGGAACTCAGCGGTTTTCTTATAGACGTCTTCGCCGTAGTCGGTGGCTTTGAGGTGGCTGTAACGGTGCAGTTTATCCAGTGATTTTTGCTTCACCTCAGAGCCGGTATAGGGGCTTTGAATTTGCGTAGAAGGCTGCCAGCTTGGGTTGTCCTGCTGATAGCACAACAAGGCGGCACCAATGGCATTGCCATCATCTGCCGGGGCTGAAGGCACAAAAATGTTGTCAAATTTGGATTTCGCCAGCGCGGTGCCCATAAAGGAAGAATTCAGTGCGCAGCCCCCTGAAATTGCGAGGTTTTTCGACGGTGCATGCTCGTAGATGGCATCAATCAGATCCATAAAGATCTCACTGAATACCAGTTGTCCGGTGTAGGCAAAATCTTTGTAGGCTTCGATGGATTCGCCGGGCTCGCGTGCCATGGCTTTGATCTCTTTCATGATGGCATTGAGGTTTTTCGGTACCACGAAGTTGCCATTTTTCACCTGCAAAGAGGCGCGCAGCAGGTCGTAGATTTTCTGATCTTTTTTACCATAAGGTGCCAGGCCCATGACTTTCCATTCTTCACCCTTGAGCGGATCAAAACCCAGGTTTTCACAAATAATGGTGTAAAACAGGCCCAGACTTTTGAAAGAGCGCTTCACCTTGATAGGCGCCGGGGTGATCTTGCCATCTTTATAGGTGAAGTAATCAATACTGCTTTTTTCGCCCATACCGTCTACCACCAGGCAGGATGCTTCGCTGAATGGGCTGTTAAAACAGGCATTGGCTGCATGGGTGAGGTGGTGGTCAAAATAGCGTACTTCAGTGGGCTTTTTATTACGGTAGTTACCCACGATAAAGTTACGGCATGAGGCTTCAAAAAAGCGCGACAGGGTGCGCCCTGCAGCGGCCTGTGACGCTCTGGCAAAGTAGAACTGATCTTTGATGTCGCGGGTGTTCACGTCGATATTAAACGAGAAGGTTTCGAGAATGCTCAGCACCACGTTTTCGAGGATATTGGTGCTTTTCTCGCGGCCTTTACTCCAGGTTTTGGCTATCACCAACTCAGTACAGTCGCTGCAATAGGTTTTCAGGACTTCCTCGATGTAATAGGGGTTATCCGGCAGGCAGTACAGGCCCCGTTTATAGCCTAGAAAACGCTCGGCGTCTTCGGCAAAAATCACGTCACCCTGCTGATTGACAATCGCAATGGCAGGATCATGAAAGGAGGTGGCAAGGCCAATATAGTATTTCATCGTTTCAGTCCAAAAGTTGGGTCATTATTCTGTGTCCGGCCTGGGCCGGGGCATATTCTTTCTCTGTTACAGCGCTGTGGCTTCGTCTAATGCGATATAGCCCTGCGCGCCTTCCACATACACCGCGGGTCGGTGGCCAAACAGCAACATGGCTGGGGTACGGGTGCGCATTGGCTCGCTAATATGGGCGACTTTGATTGTTGTGCCGACGCCATGCGTTTGATTCCACTGCTCAACCAGCTGCGCCAGCGTTGGGGTATCGCTGTGTGCGTACTCAGCTGCGTGTTGTTTGATCTCCGCCACTAATTTAGTGAGAACCTTCTTAGGGCCCAGCTCGACAAATGTCATGTCACCCTGCGCCAGCAGGTAGGTAATTGTTTCAGTCCATCGTACTGAGTGGGTCAACTGCGCGACCAGCTGTGACTGGATAGTGTTGCGCTGGTGGGGCAGAGCGCTGACGTTGGCAATCACTGGGACTGCGGGGGCTTTGAATTCAACCTCTGCCACGCAGTGTGCAAAGTCTGCCTGTACATCGGCCATATAGCGGGAATGGAATGCGCCGCTGGTGTTAAGTCGGATAAACCGCCCACCGGTTTGCTCTATAGCATGCTGAGCACGGCTGATGTCGTCGCTCAGGCCTGAGATCACGCTTTGCTGCGGGCTATTCAGATTGGCAATGTCCAGCGCATCCAGCTGGTGCTCTGCCTGAGTCGCTCTTATCGCGGCCTCGTCTAACGCCAATACCGCGGCCATCGCGCCGCCACTCACCTGGCTCATCAGGGCGCCACGCTGTTGCACCAGTCGCAGGCCATCTTCAAAAGACAGCGCACCGGCGGCAAACAGCGCGGTGTATTCTCCCAGGCTGTGTCCGGCCATAAAGTCTGCCGGTGCCGGGTCGCGCTGCAGGTGTGCCAAAAATGCCAGTGCACTGACAACATACAGAGCGGGCTGGGTGTACTCGGTCTGGTTTAGCTGGTTATGCGGGTCGTCCAGACACAAGGTTTTAATGCAGTAACCCAGCATGTCATTGGCTGTTTGAGTTTGCTCGGGAAACAAGTCAAACCAGGCCTTGCCCATGCCAACGTATTGCGCGCCCTGTCCGGGAAATAAATAGCTTTTCATTGTAGCCTCGCCTGTGGTTAATCGACGTGTGCTGGCGCCAGCCAGTGCCGGGTTCTGGTTGTCAGCACGGTGGCGGTCTCTGTCATCAGCAGCTGAGCAATATTGGCCACGTGGCGCTGTTGCCACGGCTCAAGATCAGTGCCTTTCACCCATTGATTAAACGCCCCCAGCGCCGGTCCCGTATGCACCTGAAAATTGACCCGCTCCTGAGTGGTTCCGGCAAATGCCAGTTTCATCGAGTGGGCAAAGTACCAGCGAAACACGCGGGCCATCTTGTACTTAGGGTCCTGCTCTGCACGCATGACTTCCTCACTGCGCCCTTGCTGGTGTAAGTATTGACGGGTCTCCTGCCAGATCTCAGCAAAGGTCTTCTTAAATACTTTGTCTTCCAGTTGCGCACGCTGTGCCGCGGGGATGGCATCCAGTGACGGGTAGTGCTGATAAAGCTGGTAGAGCTTTTGCGCCCGTGCGGGAAAAAACACGCCTTTTTTCAGCACCTGTACTTTGGCACCCAGTTCAAACATGTCTCCGGCTGGGGCGTAGTCGGTATCCTGTACATTGATGTCTTGTAGCAGGGTTTTCACTGCCGCTGAGGTATCGGCTTCGACCGTACACTGATTAATTGAGCCGGTCAGGATAAAGTCTGCGCCCATCATAAACGCGGCCGCCGCCGAGGCGGGCGTGCCAATGCCCCCGGCCAGGCCGACCCGGGGGGGATTGTTGAATTGATACTGTGCACTGAGTGTGTCGCGCAGCAGTTGCATGGCAGGCAGTAGCACCGCCGGCATACCCTGATCGGTATGACCGCCGGAATCGGCTTCCACACACAGGTCGTCACACATGGCAATCTGCTTGCTTAGCTCAGCCTGCTCTAAAGAGATTTGTTTATCTGCCAGCAGTTGGGCAACGATATTGTCCGGGGCCGGACTTAAAAACGCACTGGCCACTTCCGGGCGTGACACTTTGGCCATCAGCTTATTAGTCGACACCACCTGGCCCTGCTCATCTCGCACCAGACCACGCAGGCGATACATTACCAGCGCCGGGGTAATACGAATAAAAGCCGCGGCTTCCAGGCAACGAACCTGGCGCTTCAGGCACAGCTCAACCAGTGCTAACTCCTGCTCTGGTTGGGTCAGATTGCAGACCAGGTTGAGGCCAAAGCTTGACTCTTTTGAGAGCGCGTTTTGTATTTCACTCAATGCCTGGTCAACGACATCGACAGACAAGCCGCCCGAGCCAAAAAAGCTCAGCAAGCCGGCCTGTGCCATGGCGATAACCAGCTTTGCCGAGGCAATGCCCCGGTACATGCCGCCGCTGGCATAGGTATACTTAACGCCATAGTCGCGCCGAAACGATGCGGCGCCCAGCTGTTGTGCTGAAATGGCTGGAAACTGGTTTGGGCTGGTGCCGCCTGAGAGTGTATGAATCAAGAGTCAATGCCCGAGTATGATAATTACATCAAACCGTAATACATAATTATGAAAACATAATGGAGAAGAAGGAGAGGTTGGAGGAGTAAAAGCCACTTTGCTACGACATAGAGATGATAAAAGTGTGTGAAGCAATGCCTGGATTTACTTACTCCCCTGCACAGCTTAAGGGAGCTGGGGCCTGGCTGTGTCCTGCCCGTACGCTTTTTAGCCAATTTCAAACTCACCGCCTGAGCGGGCTTTGTAAGAAAGTTTTACTTTCTACTCAATAACTTCAACACTTGACCGATAAATAGGTAAACGAGCACGCTTAATTAAAAGGATATTTTTATGAAAGTGGATACGAGTGCACTGGCACAACCACAGGTGCAGCCGAGCGGCCCTGCAACGCCAAAAACACCACCCAAAGAGACGGTGAACGCTACACTGGCGCCCGATGTTTATCACCGTTCTGGTGAACAAGATCAAACTCCCACCTATAATCGCCCCATTGTGATTGGTGAAGGGCGAGTTATTGTTGAAACGGCCGAAGAAACTATCAAGAGAACGCTTGATGCGGAGTCCCAGCTTTATCTGGGTGGTGATATGTTTCATGCAGCTGACAAAATGGCTGAGCATTATGATGAATTTATGGGGATGCTTGAACAGACCGACCCACAGTTAGCAAAGAAAAACTGGGGCTTCTCAGTGGACGAGCAAGGGCTGCTGAAAGTGAGTGGTGATTTGAGTGAAGATGAAATAGCGACGTTAGAAGAAAAGCTCAATAGTAACGACGCACTGGTCAAATATGCCAACGAAGTTAAAGAGGCATTTTTGAAATATACCGATATGGAGCGGGGACCCGGGATCCCTTCCAGTAAAGGGTGGTGCAAGTACGATGTTAGTAATGAAAATTTTGCCGATATTATTGATATGAAATCCCTGATGGAAGAAAGAGGCGGTAAAAGGGGGCAGATGCCTAATTTTGGTGAAAAGCTTAGCCTGCTAGACTTTGTTGATAATATGGGTGAGCAGCTCAAGAGTAAGGCGGTAGTGGCTTTTTCGGATAAACGCACCTTGACTGAATGACAACGTCTGCATGATGGGTAGCTTAGGTGTTAATTGTGAAGCAATACATACAGCCAGCGATTTTCCCGTTATGATTGAGAGTGTCCAGGGCGCAGAAGTGAGATGAGTAAATGAACGCTCAACTTTTGTGTTGTCTGACCGATAATGAAATAACACATGCAATAAAAGGATATTTTTATGAAAGTGGATACGAGTGCACTGGCACAACCACAGGTGCAGCCGAGCGGCCCTGCAACGCCAAAAACACCACCCAAAGAGACGGTGAACGCTACACTAGCGCCCGATGTTTATCACCGTTCTGGTGAGCAAGATCAGACCCCAACCTACAGCAGGCCGGTTGTTATTGGTGAAGGGCAGGTATTGCTAGAAACCGCCGAAGAAACGATAAAACGAGTCGGTGACGCCCATTCTCAGCTATACGCTGGTGGCGATATGTTTCATGCAGCCAATAAAATGGTTGAGCATTATGATGATTTTATGGGCATGCTCGAATTGACGGACCCTATGCTTGCAGAGAAAAATTGGCGGTTTTCGGTCGATGAGCAGGGGCTGATGAAAGTCAGTGGTGACCTGAGCGAAGATGAAATCACGACGCTAGAGACAAAGCTTAATAATAATCAGGAGTTGGTCAAATATGCCAATGAGGTAAAAGAGGCTTTCCTGAAGTATACCGAAATGGAACGCGGGCCGAGTGGTACCAGCAGTTATTGGGGAAAATATGATGTCAATGAAGAAAACTTTGCCGACATCATTGATATGAAATCTCTGATGGAAGAAAGAGTTGAATTGAAAGCATATAAAGTGACCGCAGGTATAAACCTGAGTGTGTTGGATTTTGTAGATAATGTGGCCGAGCAGCTAAAAAGCAAAGCAGAAGTCGCTTTCGAGGATGAACCATTTAATTATATCCATGACGGCGCATAACCCAATTAGGTTATGCGTCAGGCTGCTATGGCCTCAGAAAGCTATAGCCCTGCGTATTAAGTTTAGGATCAGGATTTTTCGCTGGAAACTAAAGTCTGATCGCAAATATGGCCAAGTGTTCCCAGGCGTGGTTCTTGCCGCCAATCCCAATAAAGTCGATTGCTCCATTTCCGTCATTGTCGACGTTGGTTCGGATCGATATTTGCCAAGCACCCACCTCAATTTTGTTCGTTATTTTGCCATTCGCGGCGGTAAATTGGTACAGGTCAATGTTGTTAACACTGTCCCTATCAAGTTGAAAAATTAGCGGTCCTGACGAAATCTTGTTGTTAAATCTGGTGGTTAAATGTTAATTAAATGGTTTGCGGCGTGTGTGCGGTGCTGTTTAATATCAGCCGGGTAGTAACACAGCGCTGCAATAACAGGGGCAGTCTATGGCTGCTGAAAAACATTGGATCATTTCAAGGACTAGATCATGACAGTATTATCGCGTTTTTTCTTTTTTACGGCACTTTCCTATAGCCAGATAAGCCTAGCAAGCACGCAACTGGTGGATAACGCCTGCAGTACCGCGTTGAGTGAACAGCACGTCTTACAAAGTACACACACCGCCAGTCAAGCTGATTTTAAAGCCGACCCTTCATTACGTTTTCTTGGTTTCGATATCATAGACAAACAGGGCGAACCCCATCTGCGGGCACGCTTTGCTGCAAGCCAATTGGGGTTTGCCTATTTTGATGTCTATACAGAGCATAGCTACTTGCATTGCGGGACCTTTATGCCCGAGCGTCAGCAAAGTGACAGACAGGCCTGGGCGGCAGACTTGCCCGTGCGTGAGGCATTGGCGCGGCTACAGGACAGCAATACGCTGGGCATATGGGTAAATAGCGAGCGCTGGGTTGATGGCAAGCTGCAAAATTTTGTAACCGACTTATCTTATAGTCGAACCGCACTGTTGAAGTTATTACAACATCATGATGCAACACGTCTGCCTTATGCTCTGAAAATGCAGCATCCCAGCGACCTCAATCAAGCCTCGGCCGACAATGACATTGTGTATTGTCTCAACTCACGGTTTGGGAAATGCGACTACAGCCACCCAGGCTACGGTGAACCTGAACACCTGATCTTGCCTATCAAGGGCGAGGTAGTATTGGATGGTTATATCTCCCGCTTGTTGTTTAAAGAAGACGTGGAGCAAGGTGGTCTGAGCGTCGCAGCAACCGATTTTGGCGTCTGGAATTGGGATAACCCGGTTTACGAACTGGGGGCGCTGCGTGGCAATGCCAAAGCCTTTTTGGCACCGTTTTTTACTCTAAGCTATCAAAGCGCAACGGACTCAGAACAGATCCAGACCAAAATTGCCTGGGATATTCCTTCGCAGTATGGGGCATTTCTTAATCGCAATACCTATGCCCGCGATTACGAAACTTACTGGCTGATGAGCTTTGCGTTTGAGCATAACCCGCTTGGGAGCCATGAGCAGGCAAAGCAGCTTGGGTTTGCTGAGGAAGCGTATCAGCGCCAAACTCAAACCAGCTTTATTGCCCTGACTGGCCTGAATGAGGCAAAGCAGGGCGCGTTTAAACTGGCACCGCTGAAAGTAACTTATCCTTAAACCCTCCTGAAACCGGCTGGGCCTGTGGAGACTTGGCCCAGTCGCATAGCACAGTTCTTTGTTTTATTCAGGTGAATATCTGATGTCGAATCATAAAGAACTGGAGTCAGAACACCCTGAGAACATGGAGGCGGTTGAGCAGGTACAACCTGAAGTTACCGAGAAAATGCAAGCTGCTAAAAAATGGTGGGCGTTCTGGAAGTGATCGCACTGATAAATTTGGCTACAGGCACGTTTGGCTAAACAACTATATGAGTCATAAGGAGAAGAGAGATTCATTACGCGCTGACTCGTGCGCCTAGGGTAAAATGAAATTTTTGGTTGAGAATAAACTTACTCTTGAATGGTGACAAATTGAGGGTGAGCTACACCCTCTATACGCAGACGGGTTTAATATACCCAGATACTGTGAATTCTCGGGTGTCTGTTATTTTGACCTGAGCAACCACTCACCCAAAGACGGACCTTCTTTCCCGCAAATTTAGCAGCCAGTAAGGTAGCATGCATAGCGTTGTAATTAGCATCAGAAGGGACAATGGCATAGTATTCAGGATTTGAGCAGCCATCCGGGTTGCCTGTAATGTTGCCGCCGTGGACCATAGTCCAGCCGTTATTTACATAGATAGTCTGAATTTCGCCAAGGCTAGTTTGCGCACCAGCATACACCTGAGCAGAAAGAAGTAGCGTACATGCTGCTGTTAATAGCTTTTTCATATTATTTCCTTTGTTGTTAGCTTCGGGACGAAGTTTACCACACACAAAGTTAAACAGATATTAATTTTTGTCTCCGTTAGAGGTAGGGATTTACTTTAAATAAAACTTCAAACCTTTGATATATAAGTTTTTTATTTGTTTCTCTGCTGGCTTGATAGGCGCGGGTAAGTATAGTCTCGGTACACATAATAACGTGAGCACATTGTAACAAACAAAGAGATCTAATAATGAAGAATATAGTTTTAGTACTCGCTCTTCTCATCTTATCTGTGACGGGTTTTAAAGCACAGGCAAATAGCTACGTAGATACCTATCCCAAAGTGACCGTTCTGAGCGTTAGCGGCTGAAATACTGGCGCGCAAAGTCCAGGTCCTGTGCCGCAGGCAATCTGACTTCACGAATTTTTACTCTTTTTATTCATCGGCTCCTTTCTCACTGATTGTCTCGTTGCCGTTTATCTGTAGCACCTCACTGGTGTGTTAGCCAAGTGAGTATGACGTAAACCGGTGATTGACTTTTCTATCTGGTCTGACCATTTTATTTTCCTTTTTTAAATCATTTAACTTGTATAAAGTTTAGACACTTTGTGGTGGCTTTTTTTGTATTACTTTTAGCCGCAAAGCGCCGATTTTTGACAGTTGCGCTTGATTTTGATAACGTAGTGCACAAATTTGGTATGACCAATTTACCTTTAGGGTTGGCCTTACCGGATCTGTTTAAGTAAAGAGTGAGCTGGATCAGTATCTTGCCGGTGTTTTGGCGGGCAGGAACAGAGACAGCTGACTTGGGGTTTCACCTATAAACTCGGCGTTTAATCAATGTCTTTAAAGATAAAAGCAGCGAAACTATCAGATGTCATTCTGGAACAACTGGAAAATATGATCCTAGAAGGGTCGTTGATGCCAGGGGAAAAGCTGCCGCCGGAGCGTGAACTGGCCAAGCAATTTGAAGTGTCGCGGCCATCGCTGCGCGAAGCCATTCAAAAGCTTGAAGCCAAAGGGCTGGTTACCCGACGTCAGGGTGGCGGTACCTATGTAAAAAATCAGCTTGAAGAGGGGTTGACTGATCCCTTATTCGAGTTGATCAGTAAACACCCCGAGTCGCAGTTTGATTTGCTGGAGTTTCGTCATGCCCTGGAGGGCATTGCAGCGTACTACGCCGCCATGCGTGGCACGCAAACGGATCTTGATAAAGTGGAACAAAGCTTTGATGACATCGCCAGCGTTGGCGATGATCTGGTGCAAAAGGCCAGAGCCATCAATACCTTCCACTTTACCGTAGCAGAAGCCTCACACAATGTGGTGTTGCTACATCTGATGCGGGGCATGCAGTCTTTACTGGAACAAAATGTATTGCAGAACTTAACGGTGTTAGTGCAAAAGCCGGATGCCAGCGCACAGCTTGCCCATCATCGCGAGGTGTTAAAAAACGCCGTGATCGAAGGTAAGCCAGAGCAGGCAAGACTGGCCAGTAACGCGCACTTAGCCTTTATTGAAGAGGCGTTGCTGGAAGCCGGGCGGGAGCGGTCGCGCATTGAGCGCAGCTTGCGTCGCACCAAAGCACAGTAGTACACAAACAGAGCCATAAGCTAACGCTATAGAATAAATTCGTATTTTAAACATAAGGAACACTCCATATGTCTGAAGTCAATAAATTTGACGTAGACGCGCTAGAAACCCAAGAGTGGTTGCAGGCGCTTGAGTCGGTTGTAAAAGAAGAAGGCGTAGAGCGCGCGCAATTCCTGCTTGAGCAGGTACTTGAGCAGGCGCGTCTGGACGGCGTTGATATGCCAACCGGTATTACGACCAACTATGTCAACACTATCCCGGCAGATCAGGAACCTGCCTATCCGGGGGATGTGAATCTGGAGCGTCGTATTCGCTCTATCATCCGCTGGAATGCGATCATGATCGTACTGCGCGCTTCTAAGAAAGATCTGGAGCTGGGCGGACATATGGCGTCGTACCAGTCGTCTGCAGCGTTTTATGAAATGTGTTTTAACCATTTCTTCCGCGCACCAAATGAAAAAGACGGCGGCGACCTGGTTTATTATCAGGGTCACATTTCACCGGGCATTTATGCCCGTGCATTCGTTGAAGGCCGTTTGAGCGCTGAGCAGCTGGACAACTTCCGTCAGGAAGTAGACGGTAAAGGTTTGTCTTCTTATCCGCACCCTAAACTGATGCCTGAATTCTGGCAGTTCCCAACTGTCTCTATGGGTCTGGGTCCAATCGCGTCTATCTATCAGGCTCGTTTCCTGAAATACCTTGACGGTCGTGGTCTGAAAGACACTGCCGAGCAGCGTGTATACGCCTTCCTGGGCGACGGTGAAATGGATGAGCCGGAATCTCGTGGTGCGATTTCTTTCGCGGCCCGTGAGAAGCTGGATAACCTGTGTTACCTGATCAACTGTAACCTACAGCGTCTGGATGGCCCGGTAATGGGTAACGGTAAGATCATCCAGGAGCTGGAAGGTCTGTTCAAAGGCGCTGGCTGGAACGTTATTAAAGTTGTTTGGGGTTCAGGCTGGGACAAGCTACTGGCGAAAGACACCACAGGTAAGCTGCTACAGCTGATGAACGAAACCATTGATGGTGACTACCAGACGTATAAAGCTAAAAATGGCGCGTATGTACGTGAGCACTTCTTCGGTCGTTACCCGGAGACAGCGGCACTGGTTGCTGACATGACTGACGAAGAGATCTTCGCGCTGAAGCGTGGTGGTCATGAGCCGTCTAAATTGTTCGCAGCGTTTAAAGCGGCACAAGAAACCAAAGGTCGTCCTACTGTGATCCTGGCTAAGACTGTAAAAGGTTACGGCATGGGTGAAGCGGCGGAAGGTAAAAACATCGCCCACCAGGTGAAGAAAATGGACATGACGCACGTAGAGCACCTGCGTTCACGTCTGGGCCTGGAAGACTTAGTATCTGACGAGCAAATCAAAGACTTGCCTTACCTGACACTGGAAGAAGGGTCTGCAGAGTATGAATACCTGCACGCACGTCGTAAAGCACTACACGGCTACACGCCGCAGCGTTTGCCTAACTTTACAGAAGCACTGACGCTGCCAGAGCTGGATGCATTCAAGCCACTGCTTGAAGAGCAAAAGCGTGATATCTCAACCACTATGGCGTATGTTCGTGCGTTGAACATCCTGCTGAAAGACAAAGGCGTAGGTAAAAACATCGTACCTATCATTGCCGATGAAGCGCGTACTTTCGGTATGGAAGGTCTGTTCCGTCAGATTGGTATTTACAACCCGCACGGTCAGAACTACACGCCTCAGGACCGCGACATTGTTTCTTACTACAAAGAAGCGACGTCTGGTCAGGTACTGCAAGAAGGTATCAACGAGCTGGGTGCAATGTCTTCATGGGTGGCTGCGGCAACGTCTTACAGCACCAATGACCTGCCAATGATCCCGTTCTATATCTACTACTCTATGTTCGGTTTCCAACGTGTTGGCGACATGGCGTGGATGGCGGGCGACCAGCAGGCACGTGGCTTCTTGCTAGGTGCAACAGCAGGTCGTACAACACTGAACGGTGAAGGTCTGCAGCACGAAGATGGTCACTCGCACATTCAGGCGGGCACTATCCCTAACTGTATTTCTTACGACCCAACGTTCGCGTTTGAAGTCGCGGTTATTCTGCAAGACGGTATCCGTCGTATGTACGGTCCTGAGCAGGAAAACGTGTTCTACTACCTGACACTGATGAACGAAAACTATCATATGCCTGCTATGCCAGAAGGCGCGGAAGAGGGTATTCGTAAGGGTATCTACAAGCTGGAAAGCTACACCGGTGATAAGGCTCAGGTACAGCTGATGGGCTCAGGTACTATTCTGAACGAAGTACGTAAAGCGGCGCAGATCCTGAGCGACGATTACGGCATTGCGTCAGATGTATTCTCTGTCACGTCATTCAATGAACTGGCACGTGACGGTCAGGACGCTGAGCGTTTCAACATGCTGAACCCGGATGCAGAACAAAAAGTATCTTACATCAGCACGGTACTGGGCGAAGCCCCGGCAATTGCGGCCACTGACTACATGAAGAGCTATGCCGATCAGGTTCGTGCCTTCATGCCAAGCGTTTCTTACAAAGTGCTGGGCACCGACGGTTACGGTCGTTCAGACAGCCGTGAAAACCTGCGTCGTCACTTTGAAGTAAATGCAGGCTACGTGGTAGTTGCTGCACTGAGCGAGCTGGTTAAGCAAGGCAAAGTTGAAAAATCAGTAGTAACAGACGCTATCAAGAAATTTGATATCGACACAACCAAAACCAACCCACTTTACGCATAAGAGGCTAAGTGATGGCAATCGAAATTCATGTACCAGATATTGGCGCCGATGAGGTTGAAGTAACCGAGATTTTGGTCAGCGTTGGCGACACGGTAGAAGAAGAGCAGTCGTTGATCACCGTTGAAGGCGACAAAGCGTCAATGGAAGTGCCTGCTTCTCAAGCGGGTACGGTTAAAGAAATCAAAATCAGTGAAGGCGACAAAGTGTCGACCGGTTCACTGATCATGGTCTTCGAAGCGGCGGGCGATGCGCCTGCTGCTGAGGCAGCACCAGCCCCAGCTCCGGCTGCTGCGGCGCCTGCCCCGGCAACTGCTGAAGTGAAAGAAGTCCACGTACCAGACATTGGCGGCGACGAAGTTGAAGTCACCGAAATTCTGGTTGCAGTTGGCGACAGCGTTGAAGCTGAGCAGTCTTTGATCACGGTTGAAGGCGACAAGGCATCAATGGAAGTACCAGCACCATTTGCCGGTACAGTGAAAGAAATCAAAGTTGAGATTGGCGGCAAAGTGGCCACCGGCAGCTTAGTTTTTGTCTTTGAAACAGCCGGTGCAGCAGCACCAGCTGCAGCAGAAACTGCGCCAGCGGCAGCCCCGGTTGAAGCCACGCCTTCACTGCAGGAAGTACAGGTACCGGATATCGGTGGTGACGAAGTTGAAGTCACTGAGATCATGGTGGCAGTCGGCGACAGCGTTGAAGAAGAGCAGTCTTTGATCACCGTTGAAGGCGACAAAGCGTCAATGGAAGTACCTGCGCCATTTGCCGGTACTGTTAAAGAAATCAAAGTGGCGGCGGGCGACAAAGTATCAACCGGTTCACTGATCTTTGTATTCGAAACCGTTGCGGCGGCAGCGCCGGCTCAGGCCGCACCAGCACCTGCTGCGTCTGCTCCTGCACCGGCTCCAGCGGCAAAAACGGCTCCGGCAGCAGCGCCTGCACCAAGTGCGGCGAAAGACGAGTTTGTGGCCAACGATGATTACGCCCATGCCTCGCCAGTGGTACGTCGTCTGGCGCGCGAGTTTGGTGTTAACCTGGCACGCGTTAAAGGTACGGGCCGTAAGAACCGTGTACTGAAAGAAGACGTGCAGAACTATGTGAAAGAACTGGTTCGTAAGGTTGAGTCTGGCGAGATCAGCAAAGGCGGCAGCACAGGTGGCGGCGAGCTGGGTCTGATCCCTTGGCCGAAAGTCGACTTCAGCAAGTTTGGTGAAGTAGAAGAGAAGAAACTCTCTCGTATCCAGAAGATCTCAGGCGCTAACCTGCACCGTAACTGGGTTCAGATCCCACACGTTACTCAGTTCGATGAAGCTGACATCACCACGCTGGAAGCATTCCGTAAAGAGCAGAATGTGCTGGCAGAGAAGAAGAAAATGGGCGTGAAGATCACTCCATTGGTATTCGTGATGAAAGCAGCGGCCAAAGCACTGGAAGAGTTCCCAACCTTTAACTCATCACTTTCAGAAAACGGTGAAAGCCTGATCCTGAAGAAGTATGTGAACATCGGTGTGGCAGTTGATACGCCAAATGGTCTGGTTGTGCCTGTCTTCAAAGACGTCAACAAGAAAGGCATCATTGAGCTGTCTCGCGAGCTGATGGACGTGTCTAAGAAGGCTCGTGAAGGTAAGCTGACTGCGGCTGACATGCAGGGTGGTTGTTTCACTATCTCAAGCCTGGGTGGTATTGGCGGTACGGCATTTACGCCAATCGTGAATGCACCGGAAGTGGCTATCTTAGGTGTCTCTAAGTCTGAGATGAAGCCGAAGTGGAATGGTAAAGAGTTTGAGCCGCGCCTGATGGTGCCGCTAAGCTGCTCATACGACCACCGTGTTATTGACGGTGCGCTGGCAGCCCGCTTTACTGTGACTCTGGCCAATTACCTGAGCGACATTCGTCAGCTGGTAATGTAAGCCAAAGCAAAACCGCATGACCCCAGGTTGTGCGGTTTTGTCATATTTTTACTGTCCTGTCTGATATTTGGGCGGGACATCTGTGGGTGCGAATGATACACTTTCGCGCAACAAAAAACTCTCTCTGGTTGTTGGTGGCAGCGCTTGCCGATGATCAGGCACATTGGGTGCGGATACTCACTCGAGTAGAGTCCCGTTCGAATAATAGTTAAGGTAATAACATGAGCAACGAAATCAAAACTCAAGTTGTTGTACTAGGCGGTGGTCCTGGTGGTTACTCTGCAGCATTCCGTGCAGCAGACCTAGGTTTAGAAGTTACATTGATCGAATCTCGCGATACCCTGGGTGGTGTATGCTTGAACGTAGGTTGTATTCCTTCAAAAGCACTTTTACACGTGGCTAAGGTAATCGACGACGCAGCTGAAATGGCTTCACACGGTGTAACTTTCGGTGCTCCTCAAATCGACCTGGACAAAATCCGTAGCTGGAAAGAGTCTGTAATTGGTCAGCTGACAGGCGGTCTGTCTGGCATGGCGAAAATGCGTAAAGTAAAAGTAGTTAGCGGCTACGGTAAATTCACCGGCTCTAACTCTATCGCGGTTGAAGGTGCTGACGGCACAACGACTGTAAACTTCGACAACGCCATAATCGCGGCAGGCTCTCAGCCTGTAAACCTGCCTTTCATCCCAGAAGATGAGCGTATCATTGATTCAACTGGCGCACTTGAGCTGAAAGACGTACCAGAAAAACTACTTGTTCTGGGTGGTGGTATCATCGGTCTTGAGATGGGTACTGTGTACCGTGCACTGGGCTCACAAATCGATGTCGTTGAATTTGCAGACCAACTGGTTCCTGCGGCTGACAAAGACGTTATCAAGATTTACCAGAAGTACGTGAAAGACAAGTTCAACGTGATGCTGTCTACTAAGGTTGTTGCGGTTGAAGCGAAAGAAGACGGTATCTACGTTTCTTTCGAAGGCAAGCAAGCGCCAGAAGGTCAGGTACGTTACGACAAAGTATTGGTTGCGGTTGGTCGTACGCCTAACGGTAAACTGCTTGACGCAGACAAAGCGGGTGTTGCGGTTGATGAGCGCGGCTTTATCAACACTGACAAGCAAATGAAGACCAACGTAAATCACATCTACGCGATTGGTGACATCGTAGGTCAGCCTATGCTTGCGCACAAAGCGGTTCATGAAGCACACGTTGCTGCTGAAGTTATTTCTGGTAAGAAACACTACTTCGATCCTAAGTGCATTCCTTCAATCGCTTATACAGATCCAGAAATTGCATGGGTTGGTGTAACTGAGAAAGAAGCGAAAGAGCAAGGTCTGAGCATTGAAACTGCGGTATTCCCGTGGGCAGCTTCCGGTCGTGCAATAGCTTCTGCACGTACTGAAGGTCAGACTAAGATGATCTTCGACAAAGAGACTGGTCGCGTGATCGGTGGTGCTATGGTTGGTATCAACGCGGGTGAAATGCTGGGCGAGATCGGCCTGGCAGTTGAGATGGGTGCAGACGCAGAAGACGTGGCACTGACTATCCACGCTCACCCAACGCTGAACGAATCAATCGGCCTGGCGGCTGAGATTTTCGAAGGTTCAATCACTGACCTGCCTAACAAAAAGGCAGTAAAGAAGAAGTAATTCTTGTTTCTTATTGAACTGAAAAACCCGGCTTAAATAGGCCGGGTTTTTTGTAACGGATACATACTAAGCATCACGCACTTGTGTCGATGCCGGGTTGCAAAGGGTAGCCCTGATAGCCTTTTAATACATCCAAAAAACTCTCCAGCTCCTGAGTGTCATTGCCTATACTGCGCTCAAAGGCAATCTCTCGCTCAATTTGCGATAAAAACCCTGTGCTTTGTGAACCCTGAAGCTCACCATCAACTAACTTAAACGTATCATGGGGCAGTCTGAAGAGCAGCCGCTCATCTCCCGTTGCCTGGATCAATGCATTGAGCTCATTCAGACCAAAGCGATTCATATCTACGGCTCTGGCTGCACTGGACGGTGGTGTCGTGCTCTGTGGCAACGCATTGCCGTTTGTCGCTTCTATAGTAGCGCTTTGCGTTGCAGGCAGGGCGTATGTGGTATTTAAACCGGCTACTTTCATCTCTCATTTCCTTACGTGATAGGTTGCACTTAAATGAAGCAAAAATCGTACACAGAAGGTAATGGCGATTAACTCAGTGCGCATTGTCACCATTCAGTCATTTTGTTAGTGTAAATCCGGACCAAAAATAAAAACAATCACAAGGAATTCGTTATGGCGGTTAAATCGCTTCAGGCGGGTATCGTTTTATGTGCATTGAGCACAGGTGTACAGGCAGGCAATCATGCTTTCGACGCCACGCTGGCGTGCTATACGCAGGCACAACAACCCGGCATCGCCGTGCGGCTGGAGCAGGGCAATAAGCTGATTTACAGCGGGGCTGCGGGTCTGGCTGATATCAAGCGCAAATTGCCACTCAATACCGAGCAGGTTTTTCAGATTGGCTCCATCACTAAGCAATTTACGGCCGCGGCCATTTTGCAACTGGCTGACAGAAAAAAGCTGTCAATACAGGACTCGCTGGGAAAATACCTCCCGTCACTGAGCCCTGACTATGCCAAACTGACTATCGACCGGGTATTGTCACATACCGCAGGATTACCAAATTACAACGAAGGCCCTGAGATTGGTGCCAAAATGGCGCACTATCGTAGTTTAGATCAGATCCTGACAGAGATTGTAAAGACACCTGTATTGTACCCTTCCGGTGAAGGCCATACCTATTCCAATACCGGCTACCTGCTGCTAGGTAAAATCATCGAGCAGGTATCCGGGTTGAGCTACAAAAACTATCTGCAACAGCATATCTTTACGCCACTGGGCATGAAACACTCGCAGGTGCTCACCAAAGGCACAGGCAGCGCCGAGGTGCAGGGTTATAGCTCTGAGGATCGGATCAGAACACCAATCACGCCTTTTTACGTTGACCGCAGCTGGATCTACTCCGCCGGCTCAATTGAGTCAACTCTGGCCGATATGAGCCGCTGGCACCGTGGCCTGAAAGGTGGCAAAGTGGTGAGCCTGTCTTCTTATCGGGCTATGATCACCAGTGCGACACTCAATGATGGCTCATCCGCCAACTATGGTTACGGCTTTTACACTTTTGAGCTTGCCGGACAGCCAAGCTATTTTCATGAAGGTGCCGTGCCGGGGTTTATCGCTATGACCGCCTACTTCCCAGAGGCCGACCTGCTCGCCACCGCGCTCAGTAATCAGGATACCCTGCATCCGGGGCCTGCGCTGCTGGATCTGGTTGCGCAGCATCTGAACATCACACCAAAGCCACTGCCTGAGGCACAATTGGACCGTTTTGCTAAAACCTTAGTCGGCGAGTACCTGTCAGCCGGACAGCCGCGCCTGCATGTAACGTATGAAGACGGCGTCTTGTACGGGCAAAAAGGAAGTAGCGAAAAACGCAAACTCATCGCCAGAGCCAACAACGCGTTTTCATTTGAATGCACGCAGAATTATTATCAGCTCAGTGTGGCAGAAGGCAAAACCAGCCTGACACCCATCGGGCTCTATCGGGGCAAGGGCAAGCCGTTGTTTAAGTTGTAAGTGCTTCTGCTTACACAACATGCATGTTTGTGCGTTGTGTTTGACTACAAAGACTCAGATGGCCTGCTTTTGGTCTGTGAGTAGATACCGGCTCAAGGCCGGTATGACGAAGGAGGGGTGGTACGGAGGTTGTCAAATTGACATCGCTCCGCCATAGCCATTCACCATACAGGAAAAGGCCCCGAGCGATCTGGAAGTGCGTGGCACCCAATACTCACTTTCGTGATGCCCGCGCCTAAGCATATTTCACCGACCAATCTTCTATTTGAGCAAGCACTTCATCAACGGTTTCTTTAAGTTCGTCGCCCATTTTTAATACCTCATTCGGGTATTTATCCTGCATCAAGGTCATCAGGGCATAGTAGATGGGCTTAAAGCGTTCTTTCAGTCCGTATTGCTCGAACCAGCGCTCGACCAAATTAGTCTGGCCTTTGGCTAGGAATGGAATAAAGAGACCTGTGAGCAGGGGCTCATCAAAGCTGTCAAGCCCGCCACTCTGACTGAGCAACGTGTCCATGGTTTGGGTTGCGTCATGAAAGAGGTTATTCCACAGCAGCATTTTAATTAAAATGTGAGTGGAATCTAATGGTGGGCTATTTTCCATTCCCTGCCTGACGCATTGCAGAGCCGTATACTTGTTCTTTGTATCTGCCTGATAGTAGTAGCACAGTGCCAGCATCGTATAAATCACATGCTTCTTATCGTTGCTCAGGTATTGCTCGAAATAATCAATTGCCTGTGAGAAGTTTGCTTTGTACATGTTTATAAAGCCTAACGTGCCCAATACAGGTTCCCCAGCGTCCAGAGCTGATAGATAGTGTTGTTCTGAAAGGTCATATTCATTTAGTTGATAAAATATTTCTCCCATACATCTGTGATAGTAGCCTGGAAAAATGCTTTGTAGTTCGGATTGTGCGGCTTGTAAAGCCGATAGGGCTTTATCCCAGCGAGCCGAATCTTGGTAAATCCAGTGCAACCCTATTGCTGCACATGTATTTTCAGGTTCTCTGTCTGCGATTTGCCGAAATACCATCTCTGCATCAGCAGCTTGGTCCGGGTTAAAGTAGGCAAAGCCTTTGACAGTTAGCCCTGCAACGCTGTCCCTGTCTTGTAACGCTTCGGCGAGCGAGAGTAGTTTACTCGATTTAATTTCTTCATCCTTGGCTATGGCGATCTGTAAAATGCTCGAAACAGAAAGAGCACTAACAGCCTTTTTAACTGCTTCTGTCATATCTGCCGGTTCGTCACTTTGTAGCCACTCAATCAGGATCTGTTTGTTTTTATCACCTTGTACATCTGTGATATCTATCAGCTCTTTACTCAGCGCGGTGTGTCCCGCACCGCTCAGATACTGCTGAGTTTGCTCAAGAATTTGTTGTTTGTCTGTGTGCTCAAGCTGGTCACTGCACAGCAATGCATTGGCAAAGGTCAGTGTAGCTTGGGGATGGCACGGGCCCGTGAGTTGCGCAAGAAAAGACTGGCTGCGGTGCTTTAGCTCGTCGCCGACGCACCAGACTTCCATAAAGCGCGTCAGCCATAGGACCCGGTTTTTGTCCCGGCGTCTGCCGTAGCGCATCAGATACCAGATATTAAAAAAGCGCTCCTTAATACGATACAGATTATTTTTGCCATCGGTTTTGATTTTCTCGATGACCCAGTTTTTCTCCAGCTGGCTGAGCTGGGCCGAGATATTTTTGCTGGGCAGGCGGGTTTTTTCGGCTATCTCCTTGGCTGAAATGGCATCCCAGTGCAGTGCGATAGCGTTGACTATGGGTTTTTGCTGCGGTGCCAGGTCGTCCATACGGTGTTTATAAAGCGGTGTGGTGCGGTCTATGGTTTCTTCCAGCAGTGCATAGGTCTGGCCGTTGGCCCCTTCCATCAGAATATTAAACAAAATAACCAGCGTGCGCGGAATTCCGCCCGTTAAGCGCCGGATAGATTCAATGCGCTGCGGCTCTTGCTCAAGGATAGCCAGCAACCTTTGTTCTTCACGTTCGCCACTGTGACTGGCCAGTGCCCGTAACAGCGCCTCGGTATCTGGCTTGTCTAATCCGGCTAAATTGATCACTTCAAAGAACTGATAAAAGGGGGCCTGGTGATCGTAAAAAGCTTCCAGGCTGACTGCTGAGCCACCTATCAGCCTGAAATAAGGATTGGTGGTAAGCACTTCCCTGAGTATTTCTGTCTCTTTGCGATTAAAGTTCTCGAATAGTTCCACCAGGTTATCAATAAATAACACAACCCGTTTGTCTTGCTTTTTGAGCCGGTCACTCAGCAACTGAATCGCGGCTTTAGGGTCTGGATCCTGACCTGCAATGGCATCCAGCCCATCCAGCAGCCCTGCAAACTGGTCGTGATAATGCTCTTCCAGCTCTTCAGCAACGCGCTCCCAAAGTGTAAACAAAGAGCTGATCCCGTATTCTTCTTCTTTAAAGGTGACTGGTAGTAACCAGGTGTTCAGCGCGTCACTGTGTGCAAGCTCTATGGCAAGGCGTCGCAGCAGGGTGGTTTTACCGGCGCCGCGCACGCCCTGGATCAGGTAATTTTGCTCGGGTACCTCTTTGTTGGTGCTGGCAATGGCACGCCAGATTTTTTTGTATTCTTTCAGGCGGATCACAAAGTGCGTCTTAATGAACTGGTCTGATGCATTTTGTGCGTTGTATAGCTTTACGCCTTCTTTATAGTCGTCGAGTTGCATAGCGCCCCCACCATTCTTTGAGCATGGGCGAGGTGAACTGATAACACTGCGCCTGATTGATAAAAATATAACCATCGTGGATCAGACAGTCGATCACGTATTGGCAATTGGTTTGCTGATACTGGCTTGCCTGCGAGAGGTTAAACAAGTGTGAGCCTGGCAGCTGTGCATGCTCACACATCGCTGTTAATACGTCACTTGCCAGTGCTTTTTCGCTGTCTGCAAAACGGTTTAGCCGTTCTGCCCAGTGATTAAAGTGAGATTGATACTGTATCGAAAACAGCTTGTTGTAAGCAGCGTCAATATTTGCCGGGCTGACAGAGTCCAGTCCTTCATCAAAATACACATCAACCAGCTGCATCCACAGGATCTCGATGTAATAGGGCATCAGCCAGCCAACCTTGTCGAGTAGATAATCCTGTGCTGTGGCATCAATCTGGATGGGCTCCAGTTCACGATGGTTGAGCGTGTTGATAAACTCGCGGCCCTGAGCCTGGCTTAGTGGCGCAATAGACACCGGGATGAGCACATTGATGAGATCTGACAGTGCCATTTTGCTCACCAGCGTGTCCAGCCCAATTGAGCCTGTCAGCACAAACTGCACATGTTGGTTTAGCCTTTGCTCTGACCACAACTCACGACAACCAGATAAAAATGACTCCGCGCTTTTGTGATCTTGCTGGTTATAGATTTTCTCAACAACATCCGGGAACTCGTCAATGATAAGCACCAGTTTTTTGTCCAGTGTCAGTGCATTGAGGGCGGCGCTGAGATCTCGGTGAGTGAGCTGACGGTCCTGATGATCAAACTCGATACCCGTGGCGCCGACTGATACGCCGGTAATGCTGCTGCGAAACTTGTCAATTTGATCTTTGCCCCATTTAAAAAGGCTACTCAGTTGGTCGGTAAATTCGGAGCGGAACAGATTATCTATGATCTGTTTGTAGTATTCATGTTCAGTTGCACAGGATTGTACAATATTATAGAGAAACACGTAGCCATCTGGTGGGTTGTCTTGCAGGTAAAACAGCATAGACGTTTTACCGACACGCCGCGGGGCAAGGACCAGCAAATGACTCCCGTCTCTGAGCCGCCGCAACAGCTTATTTTGATCTGTTTCTCTGGGGAAATATTTATCACCCCGAACCACCTGACCCGCCATAATATCTCCTGACAAAATATTTATAGTCAAAGTGTAGTGACAATAATTTTTTTGTCAAAAATATTGGCAATAAAATTTTTGTCATCTTAGAGAAAGGGTGTCGTTAAAATAGTCCGAATGGCTTTGGCGGTATCTGCGCCTATGCCGTCAACAGCCATTAACTGGGACTGGGTGGCATTAAATACGGCTTCAATTGAGCCAAAATGGTGTAGCAGTCTTTTGGCCAGTTTTGGGCCGACATTTGGCAGGCCTTGCAGCAGGTAAAGCTGTTTTCTCATATATGTTTTTGGCCTAAAACCCTTGCGCGGCAATACATCAGAGTTTAAACGGCGGCGCTGCTGCGCAGCATATTGCATAAGCTTTACCGTTTCTTGTTGATTGTGCGTTCTGAGTGTTGTTATGGCATAAATCAGTCCTATGCTGGCCAGCGCGCCTAGCACTGCTCGCCTATCCATAGTGCTGTCCCGGATATCAGCGGCGTTGCCTTCAATGATTAGGAGTGGCTGAAAACCTGAGTCAGAGAGCCGTTGCGCCTGGCTAAACAGCCTGCCATCAATGATGGAAATCAGCAGATCTCTGAGTTGTTTGCGTTCTATAATCAGCCAGTCATCGATCAGGTAGTCGCCTACAGTCAGGCGCTTTCTTATCAGGTTGACGGACTGACTGGTAGAGAGTAATTCGAGTATTCCAGACGCTTGTTCACGGTCATCAGCTACTATATTCATTATCCAATCCTTGCTCTATGGCTACCTTGCCTGTTCAGTTTAGCTCACCGCAGCCATCCCGGCTCTGTCGCAAATCCCTTTCTCTAATAACTTTGTCTGTTATTTTGTTTGACGACTAATAACAAATATAAGAGGAAGGGGTATGAACAAATCTATACTGAGTCTGAGTTTGGCATCGATTCTGGGAGCCGTGACTATAGGTGCTCAGGCGGCGGATCATGCCAGTTTACTTAAGCAGGTGGAGCCTAAAGTGATTGAGTGGCGCCGGGATATTCACCAAAATCCTGAGCTGGGAAATCGTGAGGTGCGCACCGCAGCTAAAGTGGCTAAACACCTCAAAGCACTGAGAATGGAAGTGGAAACCGGGATCGCGTATACCGGTGTTGTGGGCATGCTCAAAGGGGCTAAGCCCGGGCCAACCGTGATGCTGCGAGCCGATATGGATGCGCTACCGGTGACCGAGAAGAATGACCTGCCGTTTAGATCGACCAAAACCACCAATTACCGGGGGGTGGATGTGGGTATTATGCATGCCTGTGGTCATGATACCCATGTGGCCATGTTGATGGGCGCGGCTGAGGTGCTGGCGGGCATGCGTGATGAGCTCGCGGGCAATGTGATGTTTGTCTTCCAGCCTGCCGAAGAAGGTGCACCTGAAGGCGAAGAGGGCGGTGCGGAGTTAATGCTCAAAGAAGGGATCTTTAAAAAGTACCAGCCCGATGTGGCGTTTGGTTTGCACATTACTTCTAAGCTCAATGTGGGTCAGCTTGGATATCGCAGTGGCCCAACCATGGCCAGTGCTGATCGCTTTGAGATCAGTGTGAAAGGAGAGCAAACTCACGGCTCGACGCCCTGGGCCGGCGCCGACCCAATTGCCGCTGCGGCGCAGATAGTGTCTGGGGTAAACCACATCGTTAGTCGTCAGATTAATATTACCAAAGAGCCGGCGATAGTTTCGTTCGGCAAAATTGCCGGAGGGGTGCGTAACAACATCATTCCCGAAGAGGTAAATATGGTCGGCACCATACGTAATTTTGATATGGACAACCGTGCGCAGATCTTTGCAAAGATCACCCATACCGCCGAGCATATTGCACTGGCGTCCGGCAATAAGGCTGATGTAAAGATCATAGAGGGTTATCCGGTGACGGTGAACGACCCGGCTCTGACCGCGCAAATGTTACCCACCCTGGAGAAGGTATTCGGCGCACAGGGCATGATTGAAATGCCTAAGGTGACCGGCGCTGAAGACTTTTCATTCTATGCTATGGAAGTGCCCGGGTTATTCGTGTTTTTAGGTGGCACAGCCAAGGGGAGCGACCCAAGAGAGGCGGCCAGCAACCATTCTCCCTACTTTATTGCTGATGAATCGGCATTTAAATTCGGCACGCGGGCGTTGACCGAGTTTACGCTGGATTATATGGCTCAGGCACAATAATCCCATCGGACATGAGGCCATATATGGCCTCATATTTATTAAACTACACCTCCACCGACTGGGCATGATGAAGTCGGTTATGCGGATCCAGCCTACGCTTCACTTGTTTAAGCCTGCTGTAGTTATGTTTGTAGTATAAATGCTGCCAGTTAGGGATATCGACATCGGCATAATTGACATAACAGCCATCCATGACCTCATCGGGCACCGGGCCTTGTGCGCCATACATGGCATGATAAAAGCCATTGATCCAGCCAATATGATAAGGGTCCTGCACGGCCTCAAACCAAAAGGTTTGATATTGCAATTTCATGATCGAATCACGATGTGCCACGGCGGTATCGGATTCTGACAGGGCGTTTATCTGCCCGCCATAAGAGGACAATTGCAGCATTCCGGCGGGGCTTAGATAGTCGCCATGGCGTAGTGTCTGCCAGAGCGTTTGTATTTGCGCCTCCGGAAATGGTTGTTTCATGTATGCGGATTTATTTTTGCCCCGGGCTCCCACTAAAGTGCCCGCGCCATACTGGGTGCCATACCACCAGGGCATGCTGAAATAACTGCCCGGCGGTACCGGTCGCTGCGGAGCGTTCTCCTGCTCTTGCAAGCCCATATGATTGGTGGTGCGTAAGCCTTTTTTAGCATCCTGAAGTTGTTCGGGGGTGAACAGGGCATCGATAAACTCATCAATCAGATTGGGGTCGCCGCTACAATAAAGAGAGAGTCGAATTTCACCGCTGCCGCCCACTGAGTTAGGAATGGCCATTGATGAATGCAGCGCGTTAAAGCGGCTGTGCGGGCCGTTATGCTGTTGCCAGAACTCACCATAGTTGCGTAGCAAGCTGGCAAACTGCTCATAATCAAATAAGTGCCAGGGCAGGGCGATTTCCTGTAAGTGCAGAGACTCAGGTACTTGGGGCAAGTCTCTGAAAAAGTACTTAGTGACTATCCCAAAGTTACCGCCCCCTCCGCCCTGGTGTGCCCAGACAATCTCATCTGCGATTGCCGACTGGCCTTTAAAGTAGGTGCGCGGATAATTGGCCTGCCCGCCCCACTCGTTAAAAGTGATAAGCTCCACACCAACCAGATAATCGCTACTCAGGCCATATTGCCGGGAATGAATACCAAACCCGCCACCACAAACATGGCCACCAACGCCCACGCCAAAGCAGGAACCACCAGGCATGATCACGCCAAATTCCTTAAACAGGGTTTTGTAGGTATGCCCTAACGAGGCGCCCGCCTCGACGACATAGTGACCATCGCTGAGATAGATGCGATCCATATTACTGAGATCGATAACGACACCCTCGTCATTCACCACAAACCCTTCATAGCAGTGACCGCCAGAGCGCACAGTGATGCGATGGTCGTTTGCGATGGCTTCTCTGGCTGCCATATAAACTTCATAAGCAGAACTGCACACGGCGATATAACCAGGTTGGTTGGGAAACCGCAGGTTAGAGCCCGTCAGCATAGAATCATATCTGGGGTCGTCGGCAAACACTTTATGGTACTGATCATACTGCGAGTGGGCGGCGGCAGAATGGCTGAGCATTAAGGGGGCGGCACCCATTGCACCACCAATTGCCAGGGACGATTTGAGAAATTGACGTCTGGAAGTGACATCGTGGTTTATATCTGACTGCTTTTTGTCTTGTTCCATAAACACATCCTTTTTTATGTTATATCAGTAGGGGAATCTAACTTGGTTGTTCTTTGTGCAGTTTGAATGTATCAGATATAGGACCGAGTGAGTGTAAAAAACAATCAAAAAAGTGTCATGATGCGAAAAGTTCAAGATGCCGCCGATGGACTCGGCGGCGCTTGGGTTAATCTACCAGTATTTGCAATATTAAGTCATCAAAATAGCTGTCGTTATCGCTGCCGTGATTACGTGTTCCCAGCAGAATAAACTCGATGTAGGCCGTGCCTTTGGGCAGTTGTGTTTGCCCGGATAGCGTTGTCCACTGTGCCGCTGTGGTGCTGAGTTTTTCACTTTCACCCAGTAGCTGACCACGGTTATCCTGGTAGCGCAGTTGTAGTGCGGGGATATCCTTACCGCTGTAGTTACGCAGTTGGCCACCATAACGGGCGCTAACCCGGCCCGCTGCAATTAAACGACTGTAGTGCTGCACCGAGATTGTTTGGCCTACCTGGCCCTGAGCCGACTCTCCATTGCAGACACCGCCAACGGCGAAAAACCGCTCACCCGTTGCTGGGGGAATAGAGTCACATTGTTTATGTGTTAAAGACTCCACCGGGCCGGTGCCGCTCCAGCCCTGAATACCGGCTTCTGCGCCCGGGTTTTGTAGTAGATTGCCTGAATTGCCCGGTTGCTGGGTAATATACTCTTCTGCCACGCCATCTGGCCCTCTGTCTAACACTGTGGCACAGTCACTTTGCTCGGCAAGCCTCAGTGCTAAGTTGTCAAAATAGCTGTCGTTGTCGGTGCCGCTGGTACGCAAGCCCGTCAGTACAAAATCAATGTAACGGGTATTAGCTGGTAGCGCCGTTTCCTTAGCATAGCGTTGCCAGCTGGCCGCAGCGCCTCTGACCTCGGTGGCCGTGCTCAACAGCGCCAGATCTGCATCGCGAAATTCGAGCGCAAAAGCAGGGATATCGCTGCCACCCCAGCTGCGCAGCCAGCCTGCGTACAGGGCTTTGAGCGTGCCATTGTCTATGCTGGTTGCCCAGTTGCTGACATCAACACGCTGATATGCGCGGCCACTTTTGGTTTCATTGTCACACACGCCCCCGACGGCAAAGAAGCGTTCTCCCTGATAAGGAGAAACGGAACCACAGGCTTTATCTGTCAGGCTTTCCAGCGGTCCAGCTCCTTGCCAGCTGTCGGTACCCAGCTCTGCACCGGGGTTTTGCAGCAGGTTATCGGTCAGATGTGTGCTGTTTGTGGTGGTAAATGGGTGTGGCTGTGACCAGTCACTCCAGGCCAGTGAGCGGTCCCGCATACGCATGCGCACACAGTATTGAGTGCCGGGTGCCAGCTCACCGAGTGCAAAGCGGTTGGGTGCCAGCCCGGCTCGCGTATCAACGCCGTCCCAGATGTTTTCATGTTGATACCAGGTATCCAGCAGCGGCTGGCTGAAATCGTCACAGTGGTTACTGAGTTGCCAGTGAGCAGCGCCAAACAGGTCTTTGTCGGGATCGGCAAATAAGGTGGCGACTGCGTTGCCACAGCTGGCCGGGATTTGTCCTGTGGGCGCGAGTATTTCAGGGGTAAACGGTGCGGTGTTATTTAATCTTACCGTCAGGGTGTCCTTGATTTGGCTGTTTAGTGGCACCTGCTCATCGCCCATTGAAATACGCTTGAGCTCAAAGGTCGGGTCGTCACCTGCTGTAACATCGACCACCACAAAGCCGTATTCGTCTTCACTGACCGAAAACTCGGTATAGTCGCGCTGGGCAAACTCACCAAAATAATCCAGGTTGCCCCCGGCGGAGGCCACATTCACCATGGTGTGATTGTGATCCCGGCTGGTGCCGCGTGAATAGGCATGTGTGTGACCAAAAAAGTGAATACTCGGTTTGTTGCAGCGCGTTGAAAAGGCCTCCAGGCGTTCTACAATTTTACCGCTGTAGTCGGTCTCGCCGGCTATCCACATTTCTGATTTATGCGGGTGGTGCATCTGGGCAAAGACAAAATCGGTTTGCGCACGCAGGCAGGTTTCGGCCAGTACCTTGTCCAGCCAGACGAGCTGTTCATCAATGCGGTAATTGGTATTGGTGTCGAGCGACAGCACTCGAATATTGGAATGATCCTGATACCACCAGTGCTCTTCATAGCCCGGCGTACCGTTTTCCGGCAGGCGGAAGTATTTAAAGTAAGTGGGCGTATCACGCTCATGGTTGCCAGGAGCCGGGTACAGCGGCACTGAGCTGGCCAGCGCCGCAATGGGTGAAAAGAAGCTGGTGCGCCAGCTGTTGTAATCCTGGCCATTGTCGACTAAGTCGCCGGGGATCAGGGTCATATTCAAACCATCGTGCAATTCGAGCCCCAGTGCCTGTTGCACATAAGGTAACACGCCTTGATTAATGATTTCGCTGAACTTACCCGGGTTACTGGAGTCGCGTTGCATATCACTGATTGCCAGAATGCGACTGCGCTTCTCGGCAGAGGCCAGCGGCGGGGTTCTGAATTTATGAACATGGCTGTAAGTATCACCCGTTCTCACCCGGTAGAAATACACAGTATCGGGTGCCAGGTTAGTGAGCTGAACTTCGTGAATGCGGCTCAGCAGATAACCCGTTTCGCTGGAGCCGCTGGCTTGCTGGCCCAGCTGTTCCGTGGTGCCCCATTCAACAATGGACTCATCACCACTGCTGGTTTCCCATTTGATCCAGATGCTGGTGGGGGTGGCCGATTGCAAATAGGGGTGGACTGCCAGCCCTTCGGTGTGGGCGTGCGCCTGACCTGCTGCCAGTAACACACTGAGCGACAGTACCCGCAGATTCAATGTCATGTTGGTTTCCTTGGTATTTGAACGAAATGCGGGATTATCCGGGGAATAGGTGTATTAAAAGTGTAAACGGTGTGAATTTTTAACGTCTTATTTATGACCCGCATCGTCTGGGTTCTGTGATATAGTGATTGCCACTTTTACCACCAGGGCATTCATGCGTTCATTCACACTCTGTGTGGTACGCGGCCTTCTCCACAAACAAAAAAAGGTCCGTAATACCATGAAAAAAATCGCCATTCTGGTCGATGTCCAGAATATTTACTACACCACTCGCCAGGCCTATGGCAGAAGCTTCGATTACAACGGCTTTTGGCAGCAAGTGCTTAAAGACCGCACTTTATACCGGGCTTTGGCGTATTCCAGCGAGCCCAATGCGCCTAAGCAACAACAGTTTCAGAATATTCTCAGAGCCATCGGCTTTGAGGTAAAACAAAAACCCTATATTCAAAGAGCGGATGGCTCCGCCAAGTGTGACTGGGATGTGGGGATCACTCTGGATGCCATGGAGTGCGCGCCTCATTGTGATGTGGTGGTGTTACTGACCGGGGATGGTGACTTTGACTTGCTGGCCGAGCGTATTCAAAGCCGTCATAACTGTGAGGTCGAGGTGTACGGGGTGCCCCAGCTGACTGCCAACTCGCTCAAGCGCGCGGCCACCCGCTATGTGGCCATTGACGAGCGCTTATTGCTAAATGCAAAGCCAAACCACAATAAGGCTGGCCAGTAGAGATACGATAAAATCTCTAAGTTCTCAAAGAAACTGTAGCAGATCAGCACCGCCATCAGGCACAAAGCGGTCTGTGCAGTTTTAGAATCCTGCGACGCCCACAGCAAATAAACACTCGATACCAGCATAGGAATGGCCAGCGCCACTGCCCCGACAAGGCCTTTGACAAACAACAGCCCATACCAGCTGTGGTGCGAGCCGATGGGCATAAATTCCACCATTTTAGGGCCGCGCTCAACAATGCCGTGCCCCCAGATGGGCGCTTCAGCCTGCCAGCGCTGAATGGCAATATTGGCCAGCGCTTTGCGCACCCGGGTAGAGCCCGGGCGTTGTTGTTTTACCGCCTCGTAGGAATCCATCACCGCATTATAAATGGGCTCGCCCAGCAGTAAAATCAGCGGGATGGTGATACCGATCAGCAGCAACATCCAGGGCTCCTTAAACTTGTCGCTGAACAGCACCAGCGGAAACAACATAATGAAAATAGCGATACCGGCGCGTGATTGTGACAAGATCAGCATGGCCCAGCAGCCTGCGATGGCCCAGCGACGAACACGGGCGTTTTTTTCTTGCAGACAAAACACCAGGTAGATACAGGCCATAAAGCCGGCAGCCGGTGCCCAGGGGGTAAAGAAGCGCCAGCGTCCGGCACCTGTTTCGGGATTAATGCCGTAAAAACTGACCATAAAAAAGCTCTCCCCTGGCCCCCCAATTACTTTCAGCGGCGACAGGAAGATATCACCCGGTAGCTTAACCACATAGAAGGCTATGGAGATCAGTGAGAAGATCAGCGTGTGAATGGCAATAATGCAGACTCCACGGATCACCACCTCTTTGCGAATTTTTGCCAAGGCGGCAATCACAGGGAAAATTGCCAGCAGCGCCCAGCCTTTCATCCAGCCAATGGTCGATTTTATGGTTTGCCCAACGCCCAAAGACCAGTCGCTGTGGGCGATCAGCAAAGCCACCAGCATCAGTAACATAGCGACTATCCACATCCAGATCATCGGCGACAGCGGCCGGGGCTTGGCATTTAAATCCAGGTAGCAGCGCATCAACACCACCATAAAAATCAGCCAGCCAATGATGGAGCCCATTACATACAACATGCCCAGCATAAAAGTGGGGTAGGTAAGTACCAGACCTGCCCAGACCAGCTTTTCTTCTGTGCTGATAAAGCGCTTGTCCTTAAAGGGTAGATAGGCAGTGAATAGCATGCCGGCCTCCGCTAGTTGGGTTGTTTCATCACCGCCGAGATAATCACCCGACGTTTGTTGATCATTAACACGCCCATTGATAAGAAAATCATCGCGGCCAGCGCCGCGGCAACGGCAATGGCTTTTTTGGGAGAGGACGCGCTGGTGGGCAAAGACGGTGGCGACATTAACTGGATCACCGGATAAGAGGCAAAAATATCCGCTTTACCGGCTTCGAGGCGTGCCACGGCTGAGGTGAATACGGCTTTGGCCAAATCAAACTCACGCTCCAGACGTTCCAGCTCTGCCGCTTCTCTGGCGTAGACTTTCAGCTTTTCATTCAGCAGCTGTACTTCGTTTTCCAGCTCAACCAGTTTTGCTTCCGAGCCTTTTTTAGCTGCAAAGGCGCTGATAAGATCGGCAAACAATTGCGCGCGATTGGGGTTAGAGGCGAGATCTGTGGTGTGAAACGCGTGAGCCGCATTGATCCCAACCAGGCCTTCTGAGCGGGTTCTGAGCGCCATTTTCGACTGCTCAAAGCGTGCCAGCTCGGCTTTTACCATAGGATGACCATCATCCCAGCGAGACCGGTATTCGCTCAGCTGGGCGGCGCTTTTGTCCAGCTCAGACAGGTAAGCTCTGAACTCTCCATCCGATTGCAGTACAAAGGCCTGGCCCGCCATGGAGGGCGATACCCCTAAGTCAACACTGAGCTGGCTAACAAAATACTCCGCACGGCCAATTTCGGCTTTAACGATGGCCACCTGCTCTTTAAGGTTAGACAAGGTGCGCATTTGCTGGTCAAGCTGGTCGCGGCTGATCAGCAAAGAGCGCTGCTGAAAGTCCGTGATGTTACTGCGGGTGAGATTAAGGCGCTCTCGGTACTGGTCCAGCACAGATTTGATGCTGGCATCGCGACGCTGTACTTCGTCGGCACGCAGGTGGTCAAGCTGGTCCTGCAATGCGTTGTACAAAGCCCAAGCTTTTTTCTCGGCAATACGCGGACTGGCACCGGAGATCTCAATATTTAAAATTGAGGTTTGCTCAGTCAGGCGCACTTTAGGGCGGCCAAATTCTTTAGCCGACATGCCCATTGAACTTGCCGCATTGTCGATGAGGTTTTTACTCATCAGCATTTCTTTGTAATTGACTCTGGGGTTATACCCTTTGCCAAACGGTGCACTGGTGGATGACACCACCTGGCCCACTTCATCAAGCGAGACATTGCTGTTGGCGCCGGTGCCGGGCAACACCATATCCAGATCGCTGCGGTATTTAGCTGGCTGCTGCAGGTAGGTAAATACCAGCAGTAAAATAATCGCGTAGCTTACCAGGCAAGTTACCAGATAGGGCTTGCGCAGGGTACGGTAAATCGCGGCCCTGAAGCGTGAATAGGGCGTGGTTACCTGAAGTTGCGTGTTCATGAGTCCTCCTTACTCAGCAAAGAGAAGGGTGAAACGATATCTAACAGCGTCCGGGCGATATCACGTAGATTGGTGATATCTGAATCATAGCAGGCGATGGCATCGTTCGGCATCACATAAGGGTTAATGTGGTCACGATAAGACTTACGCATTAGCTCTTCTACCGAGCGCTCTATCACCTGGGTTTTGCCGGTCAGCGGGTGGTTGCTGACCAGCACAATGCGACGCGGTGCATTGGTATATTCTTTACCACCCACACAGTTGGCAGAAATAGCGGCCTGTAACAATCGGGTGCCGTAAGGCAGATTACTTGAGAAGCGGCCAATGGCGGCATTGGCATTACTCATTGACGAGTCAATCAGGTTAGACATAAATACCCGGAAGCCTTTTGGCGTGATCTGCGACGGCTTTACCAGGTTGGGCTGAAAACAGCCAGTGCTGGGCACTATCACCTGATCGCCGGCAATGAGGACATGATCTTTGACTGGCTGGCCGGTCATAATGCCGGTCAGATCCGCTTCGATGCGCCAGCCCTGGCGAACCAGGATCACCTGATCCAGTTTGGCATCGGGGCGGACACCGGCCGCAGCCCGAATCGCTTCTGACAGCAGGCGCTGTTTTGAGTGGTCGCCCGACGCCGCCACCTGCTGGTCTAACAGCTGTTCCGGTAACTTGGCATTGATGGTAACCCGGCCCGGCGAAAAGACCGCGCCTGAGACAGGCACTTCAATGGCGGCCCAGGTTTTGACTTTAACAGTGACATCCAGCGTCTGAGCACGGAAGATTTTGGCACGAATAAGCGCCAGCTCCACTTTTTGCGCCAGGGCTTTGGTGGTTAATCCAGCGGCGTAGATGGGTTCAATCACAGGTAATGTCAGTGCGCCTGAGCTGTCCAGTACATAGTCGCCGTTAAAGCCTTCGCCGTACTCCATTCTGACCTGAATAAGATCGCCCGGGCTTAACGGTGCTGCACCGAATGCGCCTCGGTAGCTTGATTCATTGGGGCTCAGGCCCGGCGCTGCCAGTGGAATAGGTTGGTCAACCCGAAAGTTCGCCGCCGCTGCAAAGTTGTCGGCGTCGGTGCAGCTTAAACGTGATGCAAACACCGAGTGTGACTGGTTGAACTGAGTACCTGTGGCGTGTGGCATGCCATAGAAATCGTCCTCATCGTAATCGGGGCTGAGTGTGCAGCCAGTGCCAAGCACACACAGTACAAGCGCAGAGATGCGTGTCATCAGGGTGGTTGTTGAAGTCGCTTGTGTCATGGTTTGCTCCTTGGCAGTGGTCTTACTCAGTGTTGTTAGCATGACAGGAGCATAATCTAAGCCAACTTTATTATTCCTTATTAATCATATATCTATGGTTTTTTAACTGCGTTTTTAACGGTGTTTTTTTGTATTTTGCAAAGCAATTTCAAAATGAAAAAAAGCCAGCAAATGCTGGCTTAAGGGCCATTGATGCGAGGTGCGTTATCAGTTGCCTGATAACGGTGCAGGCCCGGGAGCGAAGGGTTAGCTGGTTGGATGCTTGTTCGCCTGACCAAGAGTACGCATGGCCAGCTTCTCGGCACGGTCGTACAAAGATTTTGGCAGCAGACTGGTCAGGGCACAGCACCAGGTCAATGCGGTGCGGCCAGGTTCTTCCAATAAAATCCGAATATCGGTAAACAGCGCTTTATGGATGAGCTTAAGTGCGGCTGCGGTATTGCGCGATTGCACGGCACGACGGCTCAGGTATCTGAGCTGATATGCGCGTGCGAGCGAACCACACTGTTTAAAAAACTGCGCATGGCTGCGTCTATGTTTGTTAACCGCGCTTTCCCAGCTCTGATATTGCTTTTGCAAATTGGCGGATAAGCCACTGGCATTAACGCGATAAAAGGTCAGCGGCTCAGGGATCCCGGCAAAAACGGCATCGCTGTACAGCGCCAGGCGTAGCCACATTTCAATGTCTTCAGACTGTCTGAGGTTTTCATCAAAATACTGGCGCCAGCTGCGGGTCTCGTCGTGAAAGGCGACTTTTTCCAGCGCGGCTGCACGTATTACCGGTGCGGAGCCATTGCCCACCGGGTTACGGCAAAAAATGGTTTTGGCGTCTATATTGTCTAATTTTGGAAACTGACCAATCCCCAGTTGTTTATTGTCATCGTCAACAAACAAGGATGGACAGTAGCTGACGTCAACATGAGGGTTGCGATTCAGATGGGCAATATGTTTTTCGAGTTTATCGACCGCCCAGTAGTCGTCGGCGTCCAGTAAAGCAATATAGACGCCACGGGCGTTGCGGATCCCGGTATTACGTGCTCCGGACAGGCCGCGGTTTTGCTGGCGTATGATGTGGATCCGGTGATCTTTATAGTCTCTCAGGTAGTTGAGAGTGTTATCGCTACAGCCGTCATCAACGCAGATCACTTCAAAATTGTGATAGGTCTGGTTGAGCACCGAGCAGATGCATTTATCAATGTATTTTTCAACGTTGTACATAGGGATGACGATACTGACAACGGGTTTCGAGTTAATCACATAGTTAGTCATAATGGGCTCCGGATCATGAGGAAGATTTTGCTGCGCCGACATAACAGCGTCTCAGCGCAAAGTCTGCCAAAGGGAAGAGCAGCCACAGTGCGCTGCAACTCACCAGTACGGCGGCAAGTAAAACGGGTTGGTCAGGCTGTAGCATTAACAGCCCGGCCAGTGAAATCAGTAAGCAATAAGCATTCAGTTGGCACTCTCGGGCAAAGCGGCCATTGGCACGTTGCATCACGGCGTAGCTGTCGGTCCACACTGTGCTGGTGGCTATCAGGCACAGCAGCGCGCTGGTGGTAAAGCTGCCCTGCCAGTGTTCACTGAAAAGCACTGGCACATACCAGGGCACCAGCAACGCCTGAACAATAAAAATGGCAGACACAGCCGTCGTGATGGCGAGCAGCAGCTGGCTGTGTCTGCTACCAAAATTGCCTGCGTTTTTCAGTTTGCAAACAAAAGGGTAGAGGGCAGTGGTGTAAGCCTGAGCAACCGATATCGCCAGCCCAACTCCCACACTTTTGGCGAAGCTGTAGAGGCCGAACAGTTCCGGGCTCAGCAAGCGTGCGGCGACAAACATATCCATATTGACACGCAGCGAGCGCAGGATTTCGCTGCCAGCGAGTTGGGTGGACGCTTTAAGTAACCGGGTAAATACGGCTTTGCTGAACTGGCCCGTCATAGCCGAAGTGGGGACAAAGGCAAAGCAGCCAAGCCACAGCAAGGTGAAGGCCCATTTACCAATCACCACGGCCAGCAGTCCGGCGTCGAGGTACAGCGCAGCAGCCAGGGCTAAGTTTTCGGTGATAATACAGACGCTGCTGATCAGACCGAACAGGCCCATTTGGTTACGCCGTTGCATCAGGAAAACCTGATTACAGACCAGCGGAAAGACCAGATAGGTCAGCGCCATTAAGGCAATCAGCGCAGTCATGTCCTGACCTGGAAACAGCCAGCTGCTGGCCAGTGCCACCAGAATTTGCACCAGGCATAAGGCAACACACAGCAGCCACTGTAATAACCGGCCGTTTTTCAAAAAAGCGGGTAATTCGTCATCGCTGGCCCGGATCACCTGTGCGCCAGCACCAGAGCGCAGTAGCAGCCTCAGCACTTCGTGCACCGTCAGCGCCAGCATGGCCGTGCCATACTCAGTGGCAGACAAACAGGCCGCCATAGCCATGATGCTGATCAGCCGCGAGGCCTTGGCAACCACCTCGGCACCAATCAGGTAAGAGGTATTGCTGAGCAGGGTCCGCATTGTGCTGGTTGGGTGTGTCATGGCATTGCTCTCTCGTTATCAGATACCTTTACTAACCAAAATCCGTACCAAGGCGAGTTGAGGCTGTAAAAGAATTCAAGAAAGCCGGCTAGCTATATGTTTTTTAAATACTTTATTTTTAATTTAGATTGCCTGATTTGATCGCGAGGGGTGTATACAGAAGGAGTTTTGGTAAAACTTACGGTGTGCAGATCGCATTTTGCGACAGGGGTTTTGCAATTTGCGATCTGCGAATGGGAGAGCGCCCGATAAAATCAGGCACCCGTATTTTTATCTCCCCATTGCTGCATTTTGCGGTATAAGGTCGAGGGGCTGACTTGCAGCAAGCTGGCGGCTTTTACCACGTTGTCGTCGCACGCGGCAATGGCTTTTTCAATGGCGATACGTTCGACCTCTGCCAGCGAACAGATCTGACTTTCAGATGGGATCTCGGCAGCCTGTTGAGGTGCTGCATAGCCGCTTTGCTGCACACTCAGCGATGGCTGCGGTGGGCTGCTGCGCATTGGTGCGGTGCCGCCTGATTGGCCGTTGAGCAGGGCCTGGGCATCGCTGGGTTTAAGTTTAAGCTGCATTTGCAACGTGTCTTCGGTGATCAGTGGTCCGTCGGACATCACCACACAGCTGTGGATGAGGTTTTCGAGCTGGCGTACGTTACCCGGCCAGTCGTAGCGTAAGATCAGCTGCTCGGCGGCGGGTGAGAAGCCCACAAACACTTTGTTTTCAACTTCGCTGAACTTACTCAAAAAATGCTGTGCAATTTGCAGCGCATCGTGATCCCGCTCATGCAGCGCCGGTAAATCAATGGCAATCACATTCAAGCGATAAAATAAGTCTTCCCGTAAACGCTGATCTGCAATCGCCTGGTGCGGCTCGCGGTTGGTGGCACAGATAAATCGTACATCGACCTTTTCCTCTTTACCGCTGCCCACTTTCTGAAAGGTGCCAGACTGCACAAAGCGTAAAATCTTGGCTTGCAGGTTCATATCCATTTCGCCAATTTCATCGAGAAACAGGGTGCCGCCATCGGCCTGAGTTGCTGCCCCGTCGCGGTTGGTAACCGCCCCTGAGAAGGCACCCTTGATATGGCCGAAGATCTCAGACTCCATTAGCTCGCTGGGAATGGCGGCGCAGTTAATGCACACCAATGGTTTATCTTTGCGGGTGCTGGCGCGGTGAATGGCATCGGCGGCCAATTCCTTACCGGTACCACTGGGCCCGGTGATAAACACATTGGCCTGGCTGGGGCCAGCTTTTTCAATCGCCTTGTAGACCATTTGCATGGCGATTGAGTCACCCACAAAGCGGTAAAATTGCGACTTAATCGAGCTGCGATAGCGTTGCAGGCTGGCACGTAACATATTGCGTTCGGCCACCAGCATTTTGGTTTGCACGGCCTGCTCAAGCGTGAGTTTGATATTGCTCATCTCGAAGGGCTTTTGCATATAGCCCCAGACCTTGCCCTGGTTAATGGCATCAATGAGGTCTTCAACCTCGGTAAAGGCGGTGAGCATCATGCGAATGGTATCCGGAAAGCGCTCGGCAACCTGAGCGAGAAATTCTATCCCCGACATATTGGGCATCATTTTATCCGATACCACCACATCGATGGGGTGTTGTTCTAACAAGGCCAGGCCTTCCTCGCCACTTTGCGCGGTATACACAGTGTAGGGCTCGTGTTTTAGCGCCCGCTTAAGTGAACGTAGAATAAGGGGCTCGTCGTCGACGAACAGCAAGGTGATGTTAGTAACCGGGTCCATGTAATCCTGCCTAAGTTAACGCGTGTTAATAGGAGTATTACACAGTCTTAGACAAATTGAAGCATTAATAAACAAGCAACGGCACAATGAGAAAACCGCTGCTCAGTCGTCACTGACCAGCGGTTTGGCGAGGAAGCGATTAAACGGCTCAGTTAAACTGGTGTGCCACTGTGGTTGCCTGCATCGTCAGTTCGCTCAGCAAATGGTTGCTTTGCAACATGCCGTCAACGCTAATCAACAGGGTCTGGTAATTGACCGGCACATCCAGTGTCAGCGTAAGTTGGCCAGCGCTATTAAAGCGCGTGGTTGCTAGCAGGGCTTTGTCGGCCAGCGCTTGATCTGCATAGCTTTCAACCACCTCATGCAAGGCGTAGATTTTGACCATTTTATTGGCCAGAGAGTCGCCAAAAACATCCTGCCCGCCCAGGTCCAGGGTCACGGATTTACTGGTGCTGAAATTAAAGTCGGCTTTGACGTGCAAGTCGTTGGACGTTTCGGCCGCACTGTCCAGATTGCCCTGTGGTGGTGAATACATGGGTGTTACTCCACAGCGATAAAACCGCGTTGCTCTGTCCGCTTTCAGCGGTTTTGTCGAAGCTTTGCCCGTCTATGGTCAGACTGGCTTGTTTGATGAGCCCGGGCTCACTGTTCATCAGACGCAGACCAAAGCCATTTTGATAGGCGGCGCCGCGTGCTGTGATCCAGCCATTGATGATAAACCCGCTGATCTGGTTATCGGCGTTGTAGGTCATGCGAATACGCTGCTTCACCACTAAGTCGTTCAGGTCATGGTCGCCCCGCGCAGGCCAGTTATCTTCAAAGGCCAAAGTGGTTACCCCTTGTGCGCTGGGGAAGTATTGGCTGTAAGCGCGGTTAAAGTCGTTGGGGAACTCATCCAGCTCGTCTTCAATGCCATCGGCGTCGCTGTCGTTTTGCTCGGGCATAACGGTCAGATTGAGTGCAGAAATGGCAGAAGCGGGCGAGCTTTTCACGCTGAATACGGCGTCGTTGAAATCGTTGTCGCCTCAGGTGCGTGGCAGGTCTTCAAAGCCGATAACCACTTCCTGCTGGGCTTCATCGAGCAGCAAAACACAGTGCTGACGCAGCGTCTCGTTGCTTTCAGGGTTCAGGTTCGACAGCGAGTAGTAGTAGGGCGTTTTAAATGGTTTAACCCCGGTGTCATACCAAAAACCATTGGCAGCGATAAAAAAGCCAATACTGGTGCCGGCCGGAAATTCACCTATGCTGACACGGTGCCCGTTAGTCAGGTGAGGGTAACTGAGGTTAGGGAAAACGATGGTTTCCTGCACGTCTTCAGGGGTTTGCGGTGGGTTTTGCGGGTCAAAGGTAAAATAGCCAAATGAGTTTTTATAGCCCGCCCCTTCGTGAATAAAGGTAATAAAGACCTCGGCATCTTCGCTCAGGTGGATGGTTGAGCCGGCATCACCAGTGATAAAAGCCTCATTGATTTTAGCCTCGGGCAATGCGTTTTGGATCCGCTGAAAAAATTCACGGCTATATTCTTCACGTGCGTACACCATAGAATCGGGCTTGCCTGTAGACTGGTTGTAGCCAAACGGCCAGGCCTCGCCAGACTGGAATTGCCAGACATACTGACCGTCGGCTTGCTCAACGGCGCTAGCTGTGAACGATAACAGCCCAGAGGCGATTAAGCCTGAGGCAAATAAGCCAGAGGAAAGTAAGGGGTAAAGGGGGTTACGTAATTTCATCATATTCGCTCCGATTAAAAGTCAGGTTTTTTCTTTCTGAGTTCGATATTTCATGAAGCGTGCCAAAACTTAACCTGTTTATTTTCAGTGTCTTATGTTTTTTTGTTGTCGCTCTCGGATTTTTCGCAAATTGCACTGCATTGCGCTTTGCAAACAAAAAAACCGCGCAGGTAGGGCGGTAAAACAACCAAAGCAGTCTGCTTACTGTGCGCCGCAGGATATTTTCAGTGATCGGTGTAATACTTGCTTAACAGGGATAAGGCACAAAGGAGGTAAATATGCACTTTGCTCAATCAGACACTTTGATATTCTCTGTGGCACTGAATGGCTATCAGTGGCGCTACCGTCGTTATCTGAACAGCCAGCGCGAGTACGCAAAGCGGATGGGCTACGATTATGTGGTGGTGACTCGTCCCTGGCTAAACCGGCTTGGTGCTGAGTGTTGCTGGCTTAAATTGTTTTTGCTCAAAGCGGCGCTACAGGCCGGTTACCGGCAGGTGTTGTTTGTGGATGCCGATGCCTGTATTCAGCCAGCCTGCCCGGCGCTGGATACCCTCTATCAGCCAGACAAGTTCTTGTATCTTGCCAGAGGGTATAGTGGGGCGTTTAACTCAGGTGTCATGTTAATGCGTAACTGTCCGCAGGCGATTGCCTGGCTGGATACGCTCATCAAGTCTATGACAGAGCCCGTGGCCGAGTCACAGGGTATTGGCTGGGGCGAAAACGGACATGTGATCCATTATGCCACGGGTTGCGCAGGCGTGGCCGAGCTGCAAAAGCACTGGAACAATACTTTTGATGCACAACTGGATGACTATATTCGTCACTTTAACTATGGCCCTCTGAAGTGTTCGCTGCTGGATAAGTGCTTTCATACTGCCATCTTCAAATGCTCGCGCCTGCTGCTGGGCTATAGCTTGTCCCGGCCCGAAGAGCAGGCAGATAAACTGGCTGTGGTTCAGTCACGTGTCCCTGGGGCCTTGGCACAGATCCAAACCCTTTATCCACATTACTTTGCGAAATGCTGAGGGTTTTTAAAAAAGAGCTGAGGGTTTTTCAAAATAAAAAAATTCTCAAAATGCAATGCAGTTTACGCGCTTCATGTTCCCGGTAAATTTTAAATAGTTTTTATAAAACAATGAATTAAAGTTTGGCACGGTCTTCGCTATCTCCTTAGTGTAATTCACTAAACAGCGGAGGATGCGATGTCACCCTATCTTAATACTCAGTCATCACAGGCAGGTCATGCCAGCGTTAATACAGCACTGCGTGTTAGCGCAGCCCTGTTACTGGTCATCGCCCTGTTACCGCTGTTTATCGTCAATACGGCCGCGGCACTGCTGTGTTTTAAAGCTCCGCTGCGTCGCCAAACCTGGATTGATATCAGTGCGCGGCCTGTGCGTCTGCTCAGCTGGCAGGTCGGCATCTGTAAACGCAGTGCGGCGCTGTTCAATGTCTTGAGCGGCTCAATCCACTTTGTTGGTAATCCTTTAGTACGCGCCGGAGTCAGTATTCCTAAAGTAACGCGGCTGCGCTCACCTTGTCACATGCCCGGGCTATTTGATGGCCTGTGGCTGCGCAGCCTGACCGGGCTGAATACCGACACACCACTGGCATTATTACAGCAACAAAGCCGCCAGGGTACAGCAACCGATGTGCTGCTGATGAGCAAAATCCTGTTGTGTCTGTGCCTGTATCGCAAGTCTGCAAACATGCCACAGCACAGTACCCTATTTGGTATTCCCTTTAGCAACACACAGATGCAAAACGCGGTTGACTGGGTGGTGCAGAGCGGCGAGCAGCAAGCATGTCGCTCGGCCTATTACATCAATGTTAACTCGGTCAACCTGTCAGCCGGTAACGCGCAGTTGTATCGGGTTTTGCAAGCCAGCGACCGTAATTTTATCGACGGCTCGGGCATGCGGATCGCGGCACGTCAGGCGGGGTTGAGTCTGGCTGATAACAATAATGGCACCGACATGCTGCCTGTCCTGTGCCGCGCCGCCGTAACACATCAACGTTCGTTATTCCTGTTGGGTGCACAACGAGGCGTTGCGTGCCAGGCCGCAGATAACCTGCGCCATGCCTATCCGGGGCTGCTCATTGCGGGCGTGCAGCATGGCTACTTTGATGACGACCAGGCCGTTGTTGATCAGATCAATCAAAGTGGTGCCGACATAGTGCTGGTCGCGCTGGGCTCGCCGCGTCAGGAGATCTGGATAGACAGTAACAAACACAAGCTCCACGCCCAATGTGCGCTGGCGGTTGGCGGCTTGTTCGACTTTTTCTCGGGCAACATAGTGCGTGCGCCTATGTGGATGAGAGAGCTGGGCCTTGAATGGGTGTGGCGTCTTATCCAGGAGCCTAAAGCCAAGTTTCATCGTTATGTGCTCGGCAACCCCATTTTTCTCTTTCGTGTTTACGTTTTACAACAAGCTTTGCGAGGACTTTAATCATGTATAGCATCAAAAAAACCACAGCAACTCAGTTCACCCCGGTGTCATCTTCGGTTTGCGGACAGACAAAACTGGACGGTCGTCACCATGGTATCCCGGCCTGCTTGCAACGCCTGGCTGCGATCAGCGGATTATTACTGCTCAGCCCGTTTTTATTGCTTGTGATAGTGTTGATCAAGCTTGAGAGCCAGGGCCCGTGTGTGTACAAGCAGGTTCGGGTAGGCAAGCTGGGACGTCGTTTTACCATGTATAAGTTCCGCTCTATGTATATGCCAAGCGATCCGCGCTTTCGCAATCCAGACCCGGCCCAAAGCGACCGCGAAGGGGTCTGTGCCAAGTATCGCAACGATCCGCGTATTACCCGCATTGGCGCATTTATTCGTAAATACTCCATTGATGAGTTGCCCCAGCTAATGAACGTGGCACGTGGCGACATGCTGTTAATCGGTCCGCGTCCGGCGCTGGAAAATGAAGTCAATGCGTATCAACCACACGAGCTGGGACGTCTGAACAGTGAGCAGGGTTTGACAGGTCTGTGGCAGGTAACAGGTCGCGCTGATACCACGTTTGCGCAGCAGGTTCAGCTGGATAAACAGTATATCGTGGAGCAAAGTGCGCTGAACGATGTATCAATTTTACTTAAAACCATTCCTTGTGTCCTGGGTGCCAAAGGAGCCTACTAACCCCAACGGGAGTGATAATGTTGCACTTAACTTGTGTTTTGCCATAAAACCACCGCTCAGCCGGTGGTTTTTTATTTTGGACAGGTCCATTTCTATTTTGCTAATTGTGAAAAAATAACGCGTTGCCTTTTGCAAATTTGTCCTGATAAAAAACGAGAAAAACACAAAAAACTCAATAAAAACAGTGGTATAAATTTTGGCATGAGTGCTGCAATAACTCAGTATCTTAACTTAACGAGGCAGCACAATGGCAGCAAAAAACAAAGCTTATATTGTCGGCTACTACGGCATGCGTAACAGCGGTGATGATGCGCTCATGCTGGCATCGGTGATGGGTGCCAGGCATTTTCTGAACAGCGAGCAGGTGACAGTCAGTGCCCCAACAGGCGACCCTTTGGTGAACCAGTTAAATTGCAGTGGGCAACAACCCCTGTTGTTTCGAGGTCATCAGCGACTGTGGCACTATCGCCATGCCTATGGCGCACAGCATGTGATTTTTGGTGGTGGCTCTGTGCTGCACAGCAGCCGCGATATCGCACTGAAGCGCCACATGATGGCACTGAGTGGTCGCAACCAGGCGATGGCCCTGGGCGTGGGCATTGAGCCGTTTAAAACCCTGGATGACGAACTGCAATGCAAAAAGTTTCTCTACGAATGTGGCCTGGTCACACTGCGTGATAAGCAAAGCTACGACATTGCAGAGGCGCTGGCCCCGCATGCCAATCTGAAGCACACCTTCGACCTGGCGCCGTCTTTATTGCACCATCTTAAAGGCAAGCTCAATCCGGTGGCGCGTCAGGGCATTGCCTTTAACTTTTGTCCGCAATCCATCGATGCATTTGGCACGGTCAATGAGCACAACGAGTTGCGCCGGATTGCCAAAGCGGTGGACCTGATCACCACGGTGTGGAGCTTTACCAACGAAGACATCTATCTGATCGACCTGAACGACCAGGCACAGGGCAGCGACCGGGCCATTCACGACGCAATTGAGGCGCGCCTGCCTGATTATGTGACGGTTAAACGGATCCGCTATGTACCAAACCCAGCCAGTATCTTGCAGTGTATGGCGATGTTCAGGGTGGTCGTTGGAATGCGATTACATGCACAAATTTATGCCTATATGACGCAAACGCCCTTTATCAGCCTGCAATATCACGCCAAATGCACACAATGGTGTGAGCAAATTGGTCTGCCCGAGCAGTACGCGTTTGATGCCAATGAGTTTAACCCGGACACCCTGTTTCGGGTGATGTATCGGGGTCTGGATCGCGGCTTTGACGCGCCGCGCCTGGCCATAGGTCAAGCCACTACTTTATCCCTTTCTAACTGGAGCGAACACTATGAACACCATCCAATTCACAGTCGTTATTCCGCTGTATAATAAAAGCGAGTGCATTGTCCGGGCACTGCAAAGTGTTCATGCACAGCACCATCAGGCCGCAGAAATCATAGTCGTTGACGATGGTTCGACCGATGATAGCCCGCAAAAAGTGATTGATCTGGGCTTGCCCAATTTACGTCTGGTACGTCAGACCAATCAGGGTGTCTCTGCTGCGCGTAATAAAGGGGTTAAAGCGGCAAGCAGTGATTACGTGGCATTTTTGGATGCCGATGACACCTGGAGCCCGTTCTTTTTGGCACGTATGGCTGAGCTTGTCCAGCGTTTTCCGCAGGCGGGCCTGTTTGCCTCGCGTTACCAGAAAGTACTGGATAACGGCGAGTATATCGACGCCAAAATCGCATTGACCAACTGGGCACCCGAGGGCTATGAAATGGACAATTACTTTGAGGTGGCGGCGAATGGTGATCTACCCTTTACCATGTCGAGTTTGGTGGTCGACAAAACCACGTTCAATCAGTTAGGCGGATTTCCGGTCGGTGAATGGATGGGCGAAGATCAGAGTTTTTATGTGCAGGCGGCCCTTAAGTCGCGCATCGCGTATTCTCCGGCCATTGAAAGCTTTTATTTTCTGGGCGCGCCGGGCAGTGCCTGTGATAAGGCACCACCTACCCAGCTCTGTCCGTTTGCCGAGCGCCTGCTGAGCGCCATTAAAAACGGCGAGGTGGCGCACACTGCGATGGCGCATAAATATGTCGCGACCCACATCTGCGACCTGGCCAAGCGCAACATTAAGCATCGCTTATATGGCCAGGCGTTGCAGCTGCTGGCCAATCCGGTGGCGCGTGCTAAGCCATTGCACTGGAGTGCCTACCTGATGCTGAGCGTCTGCCGCAGCACCTTGTCCAGAGTGTCGTTTGGGCTTATTCGGTAGGACCCTTATTGTCTGGCCTTCAGGGTGTCTATGATGCTGGCATCGACCCAGTAGATATCAACATTTTTGTTGTCGTCACTGACACCGCGGTTAAAGAGCAGGTATTTACCATCGGGGGTGACGGTGGCGTAGGCATCCCACTTATCTGAGTTGACGGCTGCGCCCATATTGATTGCTTTTCCCCAGCTGCCGTCTTGCTGTTTAAAACTGATATAAAGATCGGAACCGCCAAAGCCGTCTTCGCGTTCGCTGTCCCAGATCAGGTAGCTTTCATCGGGGGCGATAAAGGGGTGTGCGGTCATGGCGCCTGAGTTCACCACCTTGCTCATGACCTTTGGTGCTTGCCGTTGTCCGTTCTTAACCTCGGAAATACGCACCACTTCATTTTTATAGTCATCAAAGACATAAGTGCCTTTGCTGGAGGCAGATAAGCGCATAATGCCCCAGTCTTCGCGGTCAAACATGGGGCCCAGACTTTGGTGCTCTGTCCAGTCATCGCCCAGGCGGTCTCGGTAGCCTTCGGCCATATGCATACGCTGGCCATCGGGCGAAAAGCTCACTTCGCCGATGCGTAAAAACTCGGTGAACTTCACCCAAGTGTTGTTCTGTTGTCTGAAGCCAATCACAGTTGGCCGAAAACCGGTTTTGTTGGGTCCTTCATAGACACCCCGGTCCAGAGTAAAGTAAAACTCCTGCATACCGGGGGCAAAGACGCCTTCCAGTTCCCAGCCTGCCTTTGAAGCAATACCGGGGGCAAAGGGCTCTGCGGTCATGCCCGGTGGTTTCTGGCCCATCAGTGGGCCGGTGATGGTGCCAAATTCCTCCTTTGCCTGCGCTAACGTGCCACTGAGCAAAGTGCTTAATGCGATGGTCGTAAGTACTAGTGATTTCTTCATAATGTTGCTCCTTGTGCTGTGCGCTCTGACAACCATTTTATTGCACGCACCCCCGTCAGCGGGGCGGCGGTTTGATGGGTGCCATCTATCTCGGCCAGCTCAATATGTAGTTGGGGATTGTTTTGTGTTTTAAGAAAGTTAAACAGCCCTTTGATATGTGGGCTCAGCTCGTTTTCGAGGCTGCCGTACGACAAATAGACATGGGTTTTTGTTTTGACATTTGTCTGGTTGCGCACTTCGAGTAGTTGCTTTAGCCGCCACACCGACGGGCTGCCGAGCAGATAGTTGTTAAAGGTATCGGGCTGCGTCAGTAAAGTATAAGCGCCAAATAACCCACCCAGGGAGTAGCCAAAGTAACTGTCGCTGCCTGGTTTAACGCGATAGTGCTGTGCAATGTAGGGTTTGACCTGATTGCGAATAAAGTCGATATGGGCGTTAGCCCCGCCAAACTGATATTTAGCCTGATTCTCGGGCTTGGTCGAGGGAGCAAACGAATAATCACGGTAGCGGCTGACGTGCGCGCCTTCTTCTTGCAATAAAGGTGCTGGCATATTGGTTTGCCAGGAAATGCCGACCAGGATTGCCTCTTCCATCAAAAAGTAGGCGGCAGAGGCCAGCATTTCGATGTGCCAGGTCACATCGGTGTAATACAGCACCGGATGTTGCTTTTGTGCCGAATAATTCTCGGGCAGCTGAATAACCAGCTCATACGTCCGTTCGGTGCCGCTTTGAGTCAGCTGAACAACCTGGGTGCGGGGTATTTCATAGGGCACGGACTTGTTGCTGGCCAGTAGCTTCATCGGCAGCAGCAGTGCAAAAATTAAGATAAGAATACTTTATGTCATGGTCGCTCCTCAATTGTTGAAGGTCACGGCGTGAATAAGTCTGTCACCGTGGATAACGACACTGTATTTGCCAGCCGGAAAAACGCATGATGTTTCCTTGATATTTGGCTGAGTTTTTTATTTTGGTATTAAAAGTAAAATTATCAGTAGGTTAATAAGGTGGGAGTTGCCTGTGAGGTATGCCTTGTAATAATGGTTTTGCGCTGGCATTTATGATGATGGGTGTGAAAAAGTGCTATTGCACCGGGTGAACCTGCAAGGGCAGCATCTGTAAAGACAAGTTGATGTGCTTTTTTGTGAGCTGATGACGCAACAAGCACGCAGGCTTAAAGGAGGTGCTGACACTTAGCGAAAAGTGTCAGCTGAGTGACTTTTTACTGACACTTTTTCGCAGCGATGTCTGCGTCGGTCAGGGTCATTTTTTTAGGAGAAATGACGACTTTCTCATTCGCCGAGCCGACAACCAGAGAGCCACCGCCTACCGTGATGTTGCCACCATAAATAATGTATTGCAGCGTGTTATCTCCATCTACTTCATACGCCAGGCTGGGCTCTGCGTCTTTAAGTTTAAAGTGACGCAGGTTTTCATCATATTCAAAGCTCAGGCCATCGAACTTTTGGTTGGGGGTTGAAGCAGAAGGAGCCGCATAACAGTCTTTATTGCCGCCGGTACTGTCATTCAGATCATCAAACACCTTATACTTACCATCAGCCGAGATCACAACAACCGCTTTATCGCCCTGGAAAGTGGCATCGTAAACGCCAGCGATAGGCGCAAACTTGTCAGACTTGTCCGGTGTCTGAGTATTGGCTGTGCTGGTGTTTGTTTGTGATTGTGACGATGTATCGGTTGCCTTGTCATCCGAGCCAGAACCGCCGCCACAGGCTGCAAGTGTCAGAGTAACAAATAATGGAAGTAGTGCTTTTTTCATATCAGGTTAGACCTCTGTAGTTTTAAAGGGAACGGATTTTAACTACTCTATGTTATTGTTGCAATAAAAGTGTGGCGATTGTGAGATGGGGGTTGCGAGAATGTGAGCGGCGCTTGATGGCTTTAAGGGGGCTGCCATCAAAGCCTTAATTGAGGTCGAAAGAAATAGAGAAGCAATTTTCGCTTCTCTACTTTTCATGGACTCAGTGGGCGACAGTGGAATTGCGGTCTTTTAGAGACAGAATGACCATTGTTACAAGCGAACCACAAGTTAGCGCCCATAAAACGTATGCGACAGATGGATAAATGTCATAGAAAAACCTGAATTCTAAGTCATAGATATTTCTAAATACGTTCTCAAGCAGCGCTATGAAGCAGTTGAGCGCAGACAAAATAAAAAACCAGTGGAAAAAGGTATCAAAGTGAGTCAAAGCTACCTTATCAGAGTTAGAAATTTTTCTTGAAAGTTGCACCCTAAATATGAACAAAAGTACAGCAAAAACACTTATCAAAAATTGTATTCCGAATATTACGGTCCCTTTTGTTAAGTAATCACTATCTTTTGCTACAAGGTCAATCACACCCATTTGAAAAAAGCCGTATTCCAGCCCGTTTATAACAACCAGAAACAGTGCTATATGAGTAAGGTTTATATTGTTTAGAACTAAACCAAGCAAAATGCAAAGAGACAGAATACCTAAGTATAGTGGCGCTGTGTATTGGGGCTCCCAAAGCTGTATTAGATAAGTGGAGAAGGCGACAATTAGGAGCATGACAAAATGCGATGCTTTCATGGAGCCGTACTTCCTTCTTTGTGGCCTGTTTTACGCGTTTCCTCAGAAGGTGTGACAGGGCCTACATTTTCAACAGACTGACTCTTCGGCTCAGCGGGTCTGTAAGGTCCACTACCAACTACTTTATTGCATTGTTCGGGTGATAGATTTTTCATTCCTTACCTCTTTCAGTACCTGATTGTGTAGTTTTGCTTCTGTCCATTTTTTCGCGAACAGTTTTCACTTGCGATAGAACCATACTCGTATCAATCTTGCAATAATAGAACCATGAAAACAACTCCCCAACGCGAATTTGGCTGACATCGAGTTCATAATTACTAATTGTTTTTCGGTCCACATTGAGTTTAGCCGCCATATCTTTTTGAGAAATACCAGCATTAAGTCGCATTGCTTTTAAATCGTCACCATTTATCACATCCCTTTCCTTTCTTTGGCGATAGGTTGTTGTTAACTTGGTGTGTACAGGTTGTTAACTTGAGTTTATTGTAAAAACAGTTCGAATGTCAATTCTTTGCGTTTCGATTGAAGGTGGCTTCATGTATCTAATTCAGGTCTTTTTACCTAACCCTCAAACAAGGCGCTAATAGCTTGCGTTTTGAGTTTGTCCATTTCGGTTTTAATTTGCGGGCCCTTAAAACCGAGCGCAATAACCTCTTGCGCATTCACTTTTGCGCCAAGCCGGTGGGCTTGTGTCAGCATGTCACAGCGCTGTGCCAGCTTATCGCTCAAGGTTCTGGCGGCTTTGCACATCAGTATCAGGCGTTGTGGTCGCCGCCAGGCATCCAGCGCACTGAAAAGCTGCATTATCGTGTGCGTCTGCCAGTCATCACTATGTAATAAAGGTAACGCCGCTTGCAGGTCACGCAGCGCTTCACTGTAGGCCTTGGGGATTTTAAAGTCCTGCTCCAGGTTATAGCCATTGAGCTGCGCGCGATGCTGCCATAGTGCAAAGCTTGTCAGCAGGTAGTCATCATCTTGCTTATCCAGTTTGCTGGTGCAGGCTTTAAGGCGTTGGCTGTCGTCGGTTGTCCAGGTATTCTGCCATGGCATGACCAAAGAGAGCGCGTTGAGGCTGGCCAGTACGTCGGAAAACACCTCAATGGCGCCATCTTTGAGGGATTTTTCAATTTCCTGCCATACCCGTTCTTTAGTCAGGGTGGCCAGTTCGCCGTCATCAACCATGCGTTGCATCAGCGACTGTGTTTGGGGGGCAATGGTAAATCCAAGGTGATGATAACGTGCGGCAAAGCGGGCAACCCGTAATACGCGCAGAGGATCTTCGCCGAATGCGTCGCTGACATGGCGCAGTACCCGGGCGTTAAGGTCTTGCTGGCCATGATAAGGGTCGATGAGTGTGCCGTCCTCATCCTGGGCAATGGCATTGACCGTGAGGTCGCGGCGCATTAAGTCTTCTTCCAGCGTAATGCTGGGGGCAAAATCACAGATAAACCCGGTGTAGCCCTGTCCTTGTTTTCGTTCGGTACGTGCCAGTGCGTGTTCATCTTTACTCTCGGGGTGCAAGAACACCGGAAAGTCCTTGCCAACCTGCTGATAACCAAGCTGTTGCATTTGCTCAGGGGTTGCGCCCACCACCACGTAATCGCGTTCCAGAATAGGACGTCCAAGGAGTTGATCACGTACTGCGCCACCGACCAGGTAAATTTTCATGGTAAATTCCGTATTGAAAAAGCAAACAAGGTTTTAACTTGTGCCGTTTTTTTGCCATTATAGGCCCCATTCTAACAAGAAAGAGACGAGCCGTGTATTTACGTTATTTTGGTCTGACCGAAAAGCCGTTTTCGATAGCACCAAACCCGGAGTTTTTGTTCTTAAGCGAACGCCATAAGGAAGCGCTTGCTCATCTGACTTACGGCCTGGGTGATGCCGGCGGCTTTGTGCTGCTAACCGGCGAAGTGGGGACGGGTAAAACTACCGTAACCCGCAGCATGCTGGCGCAACTACCTGAGTCCACGCAGGTGGCGTTTATCCTCAATCCGGCGTTGTCGGAAATGGAGCTGCTTGCAAGTATCTGTGACGAATTGAACATCGACTATGATGCGCAAAACGCAACCCTGAAATCACTCACTGATGTGATTAAGGCGCGGCTGCTGGATAATCATCAGCGCGGTGGTCACACTATGTTGATCATCGACGAAGCACAACACCTGGCGGCAGAAGTGCTGGAGCAGTTGCGATTACTTACTAATCTGGAGACCGACCATAAAAAACTGCTACAGATAGTGCTGGTGGGTCAGCCCGAGTTGCAACAGCTGCTCAAGCGCAATGAGTTGCGCCAGCTGGCACAGCGTATTACGGCGCGCTATCATCTGCTGCCGCTGACCGAGTCGCAGGTTTTTGCTTATGTGAAGCACCGTCTTAATAAGGCGGGCTGCCAGAGTAGTTTGTTTGAGCCTCAGGCCATTGCTTATATGCATCAGGTGACTGCCGGGATCCCCAGGCTGATCAATTTGCTGGCCGACCGGTGTTTACTGGGCGCATACTCCGCACAGCAACAGGTTGTGACTAAGACCATTGCCATGCAGGCCGCCAAAGAAGCGCTGCCGCTTGATTTGGTGCCGCAATCCGGTGAGAAAAAAGTCAATATGCCGGTGCTGGTTTCAGGCTGGGTAGCTGCCATGTTTATGTGTGGCTTCGGTCTTTCGTATATTTTTTAGTGGTGTGATATGTCGTACCTAATCAATGCATTAAAACAATCTCAACAAATCGACTCAGAGCAGGATTACCAACAATCACGTCATGAGCAACAGGTTCGCTTTTATCGCCGTTTAAGCCTCACTCTGGGAGGCGCACTCATTAGCGTGTGCGCGCTGGGAGCGGGTTATTTTGTCGGTGAAGCCTTTCAGGGAGAGCCACAAGAAGAAGTCATCGCAAGCGTTGCTGACAAAGGCACTGACGTTACTGCGGTGGCTGGCGATAAGCAGGCCGAGACACCGCAAAGCGCGCAGCCTCAGGCAGTAAACACACCTGCCCCGGCGACGGTTAATCAGGTAGTGGCGACCAATCCAGCTGTGGTACAAGGCGGACAAATTGTAAATCAGCCGATAAATCAGGGCGCTAATCCGGCAATCAATCCTGTGATGCACAGTGCGCAGCGTCAGATCCATTATCAGTGGATGTCGGTTCAGGTCGGGTTTGACTCCCAGGGGCAGCCCGTTTACTCGCAACAGCTGGTGCCAGTATCTGCCAATGGCCAGATAATCCAGCAGCCTGTAGGCGCTCAGTATGCGGCTACGCAACCGGCTTACCAGACCAATAATGTCCCTGTTTTTGCCACCAATCAGGGACAAGTGGCTCAACAGCCGCTTGACGACCTCAGTGGTTATCGGGTGCTGGGCGTGCCACTTGAGCAAGCTCGCGCGAATGCCGCCCGGCAGGAAGCGCAGCGCCAGCAAGATGAAGCACTGGCAGATGTGCCAGACGAGCTGAAAAAAGCTTTTGAACAGGCGGTGGAAAAAACCGCGCCCAAGTCGGAGCGCATTGTCTCTGAGGTGCTCTCCAGCACCAAAGGATCTGCACGGGCAACACCGGTAGAGTTACTGCCCCCGCAGCTTCAAAACAGCTTACCAAGGGTGCGCTACCAGGCACATATTTATGCCACTGACGCCGAGAAACGCTGGATCAAGCTCAATAATCGGGAGTTATACGAGGGCGACAACATGGGGGCCCTGCAACTGGTAGAGATCACCCCCGAGCAGGCGTTGTTTGACTTTGATGGTATCGAGTTCACCTTGCAGGCCATGCAGGATTGGCCCGAAGGCGAGTAACAACGCCTTTTAAGGCATCATGGTGTGGCGGAAAAAGCGGATCAGGTCAATGCTGAAGTCTTCCGGTTTTATCGCCGCTTCCAGCTCATCGGTCACACGCTTGTCGGCCAGATCGATGTCTTTTACCTCGGTGTACAGCATGTTTTTGGCGTGATAAAACACCTTCACCACCGGCTTAAGTGGCTCTTTTGGGTTACTTGAGGCGACGATGCCAATGCGTTCACTTTTGAGTTTCACCAGGGTGCCCACCGGGTAGACCCCAATGCAGTTAATAAAGTGCGCCAGCAGATCTGCATCATAATGATCCGGCGTGCCTTCTTTTAAAATACGAAAGGCGCGGATTGGGGTCAGGCCAACCTTATACACCCGCTCGGCGGTCAGCGCATCATACACATCCACAATGGCCGCCATGCGAACATACTGGGACAGCTCGTCGGCTTTTTTGCCAAACGGATAGCCGCTGCCGTCCAGTCGTTCATGGTGAAACCCGGCAATTTCGGTGGCTATTTGTCCGAGCCCGCTTTGGGCAACAATTTCATAGCTGTATTTGGCATGATCCATCATTAAGTGGTATTCATCGTCACTGAGCTTACCGGGTTTATTGAGGATCTCGTTGGAGATTTTAATTTTGCCAATATCGTGTAACAGCGCCCCGGTGGCCAGCTGCTCTATGATATTGCGCTCCAGACCAAGGTGTTTGGCGAAAATACTCATTAAAATTGAGACGTTCAAAGAGTGTTCGAGTAAGTAGCTGTCTTTTTCGCGGATCCGGGCAATGCAGGCCAGGGCGTCCTGATTGCGAAATATCGAATCTATGAACCCGGACGCCGTTTGTTTAAACTCTTCGACGGCGATGGCCTTACCCGCTTTGACATCCGCAAAGGCTTTTTCCTGAATTCCCTTGGCTTCTTCATACAGGGCGGTGGCCAGGTCCAGCTCGGCGTCAACACTGGTGGTTTTGTGCCACGGGTCGTGGACAGTGACATTGTCTTGCTGGGCAGCTTCGTTGTGCTCAGGTGGTGTTTGCTGCTTGGCCTGTAAGGCTTTATCCGGGTCGATTTCGACTTCCAGCACGCCGGCTTTTTGTAAAGCCTCAATGGCGCCTTGCGTACGTACCCAGCCCTGGCTTTTCACGCGTACATGACCGTCTTGTCGGGTTACGCCTACAACGAACATGCCTGGTTTTAAGTCATTGATTGTTATCGTTTTCACGGACACTACAAGATAGTGGTTCAGACTTTAAGCTTAGCAAAGCTTAAGCAGAAAGAAAGGAATATTCCGCTATGTTTATCCGCTGTATTACCTCCGCGATAACGCAAAGAGGTTGCAATTTATAGCAATTCTTCGCAAGCTGGTTATCCCTTAAAAACACTAAGAATAACAATGATGAAAACACTACTACCTGCACTATCACTGGTGCTGGCAAGCCATGGCGCGCTGGCATATCAACTGGATACTGAAGTTGCGCGGGCTTTACCTGAGCTTAAAGCACTCTATTTACACTTACATCAGAATCCCGAGCTTTCTTATCAGGAAACGCAAACGGCCAAGCGGCTGGCGTCTGAGCTTAAACAACTGGGCTTTGAGGTCACCGAGCAGATTGGCGGCCATGGTGTGGTAGCACTGCTGCGCAACGGCGAGGGGCCAACGGTGATGATCCGCGCCGATACCGATGGTCTGCCGATTGTTGAGCAAACCGGCAAACCCTATGCCTCTAAAGTGCGGGTGAAAGATGCCAGCAATAATGAAGTCGGGGTGATGCATGGCTGTGGCCATGACATTCACATGACCAGTTTTATCGGCACCGCCCAGCAGCTGGCGAATAACCGCGACCAGTGGCAGGGCACATTAATGATGGTGGCGCAACCGGCAGAAGAAGTGGGCGCGGGCGCCAAAGCCATGCTCAAAGAAGGGTTGTTCAGCCGCTTTGCCAAACCCGATCATGTACTTGGACTGCATGTCAGTGCCTCTTTGCCAGCCGGTCAGGTGGCCATTGCGCCGGGCTATGCGCTGGCCAATGTAGACTCGGTAGACATCATAGTGCGCGGCAAGGGCGGTCACGGTGCCTATCCTCATACCACGGTAGACCCTGTGGTGCTGGCATCACGCATTGTACTGGCGGCGCAAACCATTACCAGCCGCGAGATCTCACCACTGAAGCCCTCGGTGATCACGGTGGGATCCATTCATGGCGGCTCGAAACACAACATCATTTCCAACGAAGTGAAGCTTCAGCTGACACTGCGCTCTTACGACCCGGCAGTGCGTGAACAGCAAATTGCCGCGCTGGAGCGCATGACTAAGGGGATTGCACAAAGTGCAGGGCTACCGCCGGAACTGGCTCCCATCGTGTATGTGCATGAAGAAGAGAGCATTCCGTCAACCTACAATACGCCTGAGCTGGCTGTGCGGGTAGAAAAAAGCATTCGTGCCGAGCTGGGCGATGAACAGGTTGTCAAAGCAGAGCCTGTGATGGCTGGGGAAGACTTTGGTTTGTACGGTCGCACACCGGAAAATATCCCGGCAACCATCTTCTGGCTGGGTGGCGTTGAGCCAGACGCCTATCGTCAGGCCCAGTTTTCGGGTGAGCCTTTGCCATCGCTGCATTCAAGCAAGTTTGCGCCAGACTATCCGCTGACTATCAAAACTGGTGTACGCGCGATGACGGCCAGCGCGCTGGACTTGTTTAAAACGGCACCGGCGCTGTAAAGGTCATCATTTGCTCTGATATGGGGTGACAGATCTGCAGCATCTCGGCATGCAGTTGCAGCCGGGACGCCGCCGCCAGTGCCTCGCCCTGCGCATAAAGCCGGTCGCCCAAAATGGGATGACCCAGAGACAGCATGTGTACACGCAGCTGATGTGAGCGTCCGGTGATGGGCGTTAATTTAACCCGGGTGGCGTGCGCTTCGTGGGATAACACTTCAAAATGCGTCAGCGAAGGCTTGCCGGTCTCGTGACAGACCATTTGTTTTGGGCGGTTTGGCCAGTCGCAGATCAGGGGCAGGTCTACCGAGCCGCTGGACTGAGCTAACCTGCCATGGACCCGGGCAATATAGCGCTTGGCGGTCAGGCGGTCCTGAAACTGAATGCTGAGAAAGCGATGTGCTGCCTTGTGCATTGCCAGACAAAGTACCCCAGATGTGGCCATATCCAGACGATGGACTATCTTTGCATTCGGGTAGACGAGGTTCACCCGGCTGATCACGCTGTCCCAGTGTTTTGGATCTTTACCCGGCACACTCAGCAAGCCACTGGGCTTATTTAGTACCAGCATGTGGTCGTCCTGATAGAGAATATCAAGATAAGGATCGGTGGGGGGAGCGTAATTGACTAACACTAATAACCTGCAACTGGCATCGACTTCAAGGGCCGACATTTTACCTAGCGACAGGCGAAAACGCCAATCACAAAATGTGTAACGGGGTGTTATTGACAGTTGCACGGGGATCGGTAACAGTGCAGGTTACCAGACGCGCAACAAGGAATGAGCTATGACGTTGCCATTGCAATGCGAATCAAGCTACGAGCCCGATTTTCTCAGCGACTCAGAAAGCCAGGCGTTATTTCAGTGGCTCAGCGAACACTTTGACTTGTCACAGCCAGAAACCATCGAGATGCCGGATGGCTCTGATGTGGCAATTTTGCCCTGGAAAATGAACCTGTTGTCTCCTGAACTCATCGCATCCGGCCGGTTTGAGCGACACCACGGCAGACAATCCCCCTGGTTTCCCTTAATCGATACCATTCATCAACGCCTTGTTGAACGTACCGGACTCAGCTTTCCCGTATGCGTTTGTATTTATTACCCTGACGGAGACGAGTGGATGGATTTCCATTGTGATTTATCCGCATTCGGGTCAACCAAGGTGATCCCGTCTTTGAGCATAGGCGCAAAACGGACTTTTCAGGTCCGTAGTCAGGCAGATCATCAGGATCTACACTCAATTGAGCTTGAAAACGGCTCTTTGTTTATCATGGGCTGTGGTTTTCAGACACAGTATCAGCACGCGGTACCAAGGGCACCCGGAGCCGGCCCCCGTTTTAATCTGACTTTTCGTCAGTTTGGTCCGTATTAGCCTCAAGGGAGTTAAGATGAAAATTGGCTTTTTTCAGTTTGACGTAGCGTTCGCCGAGCCTCAGCAAAACCGTGATGCCATCCGAGCTGCGCTGACAAGTCATGAATTTGACCTGATACTGCTGCCTGAGTTGTGCACCACGGGGAGTATTTTTTTCGACCGCCATCAGGTCAGTGAATTGGCCGAAGACCTGTATCATGGACCGTCTTCACAGCTGCTGCAAACCCTGGCCCGGGAAAAGTCGGCATGTATCGTCGCCGGGCTGGCCGAATGTTATGAGGGGCAGCTCTATAACAGTACCTTGCTTGCAGGCCCCGGCGGCTTACTCGGTGTGCATCGCAAAGTGCACCTCGCACCGACAGATCAGTTACGATTTGTGCCTGGTAAGGACTTCTGCGTGTATGAAGTCCAGGGGGTCAAAGTAGGTGTCCTGTTGTGTTACGACATCTGGTTTGAAGATGGCCTGGCCAGCCTCAAAGAGCAGGGCGTGCAGATCATTCTTAATCCGTCGAACTTTTGCGGAGAAGACAGCCTGGCTGTGATCAAAAAGGCGGCCAAAGACTACGGCGTGTATGTTATCGCAGCTAACCGTTTGGGGATGGATCACGACTGTAATACGGGAGTACGCTTTATTGGCAACAGCCTGATTGTTGACCCGCAAGGCAAAGTCCTGGTGCAGGGAGACGAATCTCAGCAATTGCGGGTGATTGAACTGGCGTTTTGATCAGGTTCTGGATAATGATGTGTAAACCAGTGCTGTAAAAACTGAATGCATTGCAATACGCTGGCCGGAACGTGATGGCGGGCAGGATAGAGTGCCAGCAAGGTGAGTTGTGGCTTCTTACTGTCTGGCAGAATACTGACTACCTCTTTGCTCGCAATTGCTTGCCGGCAGGCAAATTCAGGTAAGATACCAATACCCAATCCAGCTTTAATGGACTCCAGCATAAACAGGACGTTGTTCGCTTTTAGTGTGCCCGAAATCTTCACTCCTTCAGCCAACGGCCAGATATTTTTTCCTTTAAAGTAGCGGTATTCAAAGCAGTTATGCTGAGCTAAATCCCGCGGTTGTTCAATGGCTGGGTTTTTTGCCAGGTATTCGGGGCTGGCGCAAATATGATAGTCAAAACGGGTTATTTCACGTCCAATGTAATTACTGTCGATGGGTCGGCTGGTGGCGCGCAGACCCAGATCAAACCCTTGCTCAACCAGGTCTATATCTTCATCACCAAGATGAATGTCGAGTTCTATATTCGGGTAGGCTTGCATAAAGTCTGCAAACACTTTTCCCAAATCTGTGATCCCCAGCACCATAGGCAAATTAATTTTTAACTTGCCTTTGGGCGCCTGCTGCGTTGACAGAACAAAGGAATCCGCTTCTTCCAGTTTACTGAGAATATCTCTGGCACGTTGTAAATAGCCCTCACCGACTTGGGTCAGCTGGAGATGGCGGGTAGTGCGGTGGAGCAAGCGCGCACCAAGTTGATCCTCAAGGCGGCTAATCTCTTTGCTGATCATCGATTTTGATGTGTTGAACTGTTCAGCAACCCGGGTAAAGCTGCCAACCTCCGCTAATTTCACAAAGAGTTCAATGGCACGTAGCTTGTTCATTTAAATTATCCTTAGGGGCAGTCGGGCATATCAAATCAAGGATATACTGTTTCTTGTGTGTGAACACTTGGTTTCTTTTGTAGTTATATATCAAACAAAGCACAAGTCATAGACTAACAGGGTTGAACATATCCGCAGCTGAAGAACGCTGAATTCATCTGTATTACACAACAAGAAGGACTATGACTATGTACACCTTATACTACAAGCAAGAAGCCTGCTCACTGGCCGTACACACCGTATTGCGTGAGCTTATGCAGGATGTGACGCTTATCCGCGCCGACAGCCTCAGAGATTTTTCCGCCGTGAACCCCGGGCTAAAGGTACCGGTATTGACAGATGGCGACGAAAAGCTGGTTGAAGGGGCTGCGATTATGCTTCATCTTACCAGCAAGCACCCCAGTCGTTTGTTTCCCACAGAGCAGGGGCCTGCTCGTCGCCGTGCAGTGGAGCATTTGTTGTTTGCCAATGCCACCATGCACCCAGCCTACTCCAAATTGTTTTTTGTTGCGCACGCTACAGAAGAGGGGCCAGTGCGTCAGCAGTTATTTGAGGCGGCCGCAAAGGCGATCAATCAGTTATGGGAGCAGGTTGAATCTCAGTTGCAATCTCAGCCATTTCTGGGTGGCCAGCATGCCTGTGTCGCCGATATTTTGCTGGCTGTTTATTCGCGCTGGGGAGCCGCCTTTCCTGTCGACATTGTAATTCCCCCTCGCACTGCGCGCATGATTGAAGCGGTTACTTGCATGCCAGGTTTTGTTGCGGCCTTACAGGCTGAACAGGCGCAGGGGGCATAATGGATCATGTAGAGATGAAAAGGGATCTGAGCGAGATCCGGGCCATGGTGCAATGTTACTTTACAGGCCTACATGAGGGCGATAGTGAGACATTACGAAACCTGTTTCACCCCGACTGCTGGCTAAAAGCACCGGGTTTGAGGCGCACCCGGGATGAATGGCTGAAACTGGTCAGCGAACGCACGTCACCGGCAGAAAACGGCGATGAATTTGCCTATCAGATATTGGCAATAGACTTGCTTGGGCAACAAGCCATGGTCAAGGTGTTATGCCCGCTGTTTGAACATCACTATATCGACTTTCTGGGCCTGCTGAAAGAGCAGGGGCAGTGGCGGATAGTCAACAAAATGTATGCGAATTTACCACACACAGATCAGGAGTAACTATGCCTTATATCCATATCAAAATCACCGATGAGGGCGTGACCAACGCGCAGAAACAGTCACTGATCAAAGGCGCCACCCAGCTGATGGTCGATGTACTGGGTAAAAATCCACAGACGACGTTTGTGGTTATTGACGAAGTCCCCACTGACAACTGGGGGATTGGCTTTGAACAGGTCACGGCGCTCAGGCTGCGACAAGCACAATAATTACTGCTTATTGGCCTCGTCATACCGAGTACGGGCGGCGCTTATTTCATCGAAGTGATCGTCGGCCCAGGACACCAGTTGCCAGGCGGATTTGGCAAGCCCGCGTCCCAGCTCGGTGAGCTCATATTCGACCTTAACGGGAACCTCAGCATAAACCGTGCGCTTAACATAGCCATCGCGCTCCATATCGCGCAAGGTCTGTGTCAGCATCCGCTGTGATATGCCCTTGATCCGTGATTTCAGGGCGTTGAAACGATCGGGGCCATCGACCAGTGCAAACAGAATTAAAATCGACCATTTGTCGCCTATCTGGGCGACCACATTGCGGATCGGGCAGCGTTCGTTTTGCTCAAAGACCCGGCGGGCGGGGCTTGTGTTACTCATAGGATGATTTCCTGACTTTATAGGTTGCTATACTTATTTTGGTGCTTAAGTATATATAAGTAACTAAAGAGGTGGAAGCCTTGAATAAAGACAAATAGCGCCGGATAAATACCATCTGACGACTGAAAAAATAAACCCCACTTTAAAATGTGGGGTTTATCATCACTCTGAGGCGCTATTGGGTCTTTTCTTCTTCGCTGTGTAGCAGTTTAATGATGGCCTTAAAATTACGCCGTGAGGTTTCGTTTTGCAGTGCCTGACGCAGTACGGGCTTTATACCGTCTTTTTGCTTTTGGGTCGCTAAGGCTTTGATAGCGGCCAGGCGAACGGCGTCGTCCTGATCACTAACCGCCATATTCAGCACGGTATCACTGGTTTTCGCACTCATCTGATAATTCCCCAGGGCACTGAGCAGCGCTTTTTTATTCCGCTCAGGCGACTTGAAGAAGTGCTGTTCCAGGTTTTGATAGGCCGTGTCGGTTTTCATCATGCCCAGCGCACGGATAGAAGCTTTCTCAATACGGGCGCTGTTGTCAGACAGGTGAGCTGCGAGCAATGGCTCATGCTGCGGGTTGCGACTGTTCCCCAGTGCGCTCAGCAGATTGGCGGTTTTTCCTTCGCTCTCGCCAAGCGTGATCTGCTCTGTGATAGCCAGGCTTATTTGCGCGGCAGTGTCAGAGGTGTCGCGATTGTTGAGTAAAATGCCCAATGTCATATAGAAACTGGATTCAACTTCCGCATCTAACGTGCTAAACCCATTGACCAGCATCTCCAGCAGCATATCCGTGGCTTGCTGTGACAGCGGCGCATTGCCCTGGGTCAGAGCACGCAGTGCACGGAACTGAGTGAGTGGTTGCTTCTCGGCTTGCAACAGACTGCTGAGTAAATGCTGGCTGGTTGCTGAGTCCAGCTGCCCGAGTGCATTAAACAGCCGCATCTGAGCTTTGTCGTTCAGCGTACCAGAGAGCATTAATGGACCCAGGGTGCCAATCACAGCATCGTATTTTTTTAGCAAAATAGACAGGGTATGAGCATCGATTTGGGTGATGTCCTGGCCTGTGATCAGCTGTTGCAACTCGGCGGCTAGGCGCGCTTTTTCGGCTTCACTGAGTTCAACCTGGGTGTGCTGCCAGCGTGTCAGGTCGTCGTCCAGTTCGTACAAGGGGGTGTTAAAAGTCTGGGCAACACGTGTCAGCGTATAGTTTTGCCGGGAGCCAAAACGCAGGTCGGTCCCGCTCAGCGCCAGCACTTCATTGCCTTCACGGTGTGCTAAAAAACAGCTATCCGGGGTGATCAGGTGGGCTGAATCGAGCACCTCAATGCGATTAAAGGTGCTCAGCACAGTGCGGTCAAAGTCGCTGTAGTGTTGTTTGACCATTTTTAGTTGCTTATCGGCTTGCTGGTATGCCGGCTGGTATTGTCCAAGGGTATCGGGCTCTTTGCTTACCTGACTGATATCACGTTGATACTGCAGATAATAAGCCAGCCCTTTGAGCTTGTCCTGGGTTTGCTGGTCGAGCTCAGCGGCAAAGTAGAAGTCGCTGATAAGCCCCTTGTCCGTTAATTTCAAGGCAAAAGCATGTTCATAACTGGGCAGCGGAATACGCGTTTTACCCTGAACGGCAGCAACCTGATCGGCCTTGATGGCCCACCAGTTTTTCTCGTCGCCTTTTTGCGCGGCTTTAAGCGACAGCTTGCCCTGCAAGTGCACAGTCGACATTTGCGGGGCACTTTGCAGCTTAATGTAATCAAAGGAAGTCTGGGTTTGGATATCAAACTGGTATTGTGGCTGGCAGAGTGTGCCAGCCATTACCTGAGCGCTTGTCAGCGCCACCCAGGGCGCTGCAAGCAGAGTCAATCGACACAAGGTCATAGTTCGATTTCGTCCTCTTTGGAATATAAAGTCCAGGATTTGTTATACACGCTTGGCGTTTGGTATAGCCACAGGTCGTAACGGTGAGTTTTCTTACCACACGGGTAAGGGATCCCCCACTTTTTACACCACTTTACGCCAATGGTTTCGGCGTATAAACCAAATTTACCTGAGATCACGTCAAGGTCGTTCTTCAGTTCAATACCGTAATAAATGTGCGGTGCTTTATTACTGGTTGAAACCAGAGCAAAGCCTGCATTGGACTCCATGGCAAAAGTGTTGTCGATTAAGGTCAAAATCGCCTGGATACCGGCTGAGACCAGGCCCAGGTTCACACCGCCACGGCCGAAGGCGCCAAAGTCGACATGGAACAGGTCACCTTCAGCATAGAGCTCTGCGTTGTAGCCGACTGTCAGCTCAAAACCCAGGTTACCGGTAACACCGGCTTCAACACTCATAGGCACCGGACCTATGGTAAAGCGGGCCTTTGCCAGCACTTTTTCTTCTTCCCAGGACTTTTCCCAGGACTTTTCGTACTTAGTGGTGTATTTCTCATCTTCAAACGCAACGTTATTAAAGATGATCATTTCAGACGCGTAGCCGGTGTTTTGGCCACTGACATAAGCGCTGCCATCGTAGGAAATACTGAACAGGGTGTTTTGTGCGTTGAAGAAGTAAGCCTCGACCACGCCTTCACCTGCAATGCGCCCGCCCGGATCGCCGGTCGGCACAATAAACAGCTGGCCGCTTAAATCAACGCCAACACTGAACTTAGACTTGTTACCGTAAGATTTATCAAATTCTTTCTCAAGCTTGATATTCGCCAGACCCACTGAATACTGGGCATCACGCTTTGCCAGGCTTTGCTCTGTATCCGTGCTCTCACCAGTAAAGAAGTACAAAGGGATCTCAGTTTCGATCACATTGTTGTCTGTGATAGTTTCTGCATTTTGCGCCAGATCCGTTAAGGTAAAACGAACTTGCAAAGACTGCCCCACAGTTGCGTCATAACCCTGATAAATCTGGCTAAGCAGGGCGTCATCCAGGGCAATGTCAAAACCAATGTGCTCATCGTGCAAGCCGGCAGTAAAGTTATGGGTGAGTTGCGCCTCGTACGCGGTATTTTCGGCATTCCAGAAATGGGTTGCTTGCCAGTTGCCGTTTACCAACACTTCTGCTGTGATAGCGGTACTACCCAGGTTCGAACCTTCGTAATCTGCGCTCAGGTAGCCAACTAAGTCGGAATGATGGTCACTGGTGCCATCGGTATTGTCAGGCACATCCAGGATCAAAGCCTGCTGACCAAACTGTGCATCCAGTAGTTTGTAATCATGGCTTTCTAAAACACGGACATGTACGTCTGCAAATGGAAATTCGCCATCAGCAAAAGGCGCATGATCAACCGATGGATGGTTGTCTTCTTCTACGTCTTCCACATGGTCATCATGAGGGTCAATCTGTGCGATTAAGTGATAGTGGCCACCCAGCAGGGTATCCGGAATGGTGATCTCGGTTTCAAAGCTGTGGCTGCCTTCACTGACCTGAGTCAGCTCCAGTGCGCCCACTTTGTGTACTTCTTCAATTTCGGCTTCTTCACCGTTGCTGGTATCCAGCTCGGCGGCATGAACCATATAAAAGTGTACATCAACATCAATGTCTTTAAAGCCGAGGATGTCGACCTCATAGTAAACCTTCACAGCGGTATTTGGCTCTAGTGTTTCAAGCGGACCTGTGGAGACTTTGGTGATGGCAATATTGCTTTGTACTTCGTCGTTACTGCCTAGCTGACAACCAGACAGCAAGGTTAGCATCGCACCGGCTAACATGGCACGTGTAAAATGGCGCATTGTATTTCCTACTCTATTCTTACCCAATGTTGAGTATATCGCAAAAATATGGAGGAATAATGAGTTTGGACGGGATTGCTTTACTCAGGTAGCCGGGAAGTATGAGGTGCCTTGCTTGAGTCGCGATAGGCACCTGGGATCAGTGCTGTTAAAGCATGACGTAGTTAATGCGGCAGCGATCGCCAATTTTGTAGGCGCTATCTGCCGCCTGGATCATAATGGCTTTACCAGAAAGGTGTGCCGCGAGCAGTGTGCTATATACCAGCTGTTTATTGTCTGAAGTATCGGGCAGGAAAAAGCCGCCAGAGCAAATACTAGGGTTGTTTTTCAGACTCACCCAGACACCATATGTGTCCGAACCTGATACCCAGGTCCTCATATTTGCAATCTCGCCATTGTGATTCGTCATGCCCGCCATTGCGTTGAACATTGTCAGGGCTAACGCAAAGGTAATTGCTTTCTTTAACATAAATAATCCTTTAAATAAGTGTGAATAAAAGAAGGTTGTACCTTTTTTGATGTAATTATCAATGGTGCATCGATTTTGATTTTAGGTGGTTTTATCAGGCTGATTTCTATAAAAGTCATTGCGCGTTCAGTTTCGTTCTTATACCATCCGCCGCGCTCACGAAGTTGTGAGCATTACCGCTTTACTATATGGAAATAAAGGGTTTTTATGAAAAAGCTACTCACACTTGCGGCACTCGCCGCTGTTACCGCCACATCCGCTCACGCTACTGAGACCAAGCAATGGTTTAACAGTGCAACCTATACCGATCAGGACCGCACTTTTGATAACGATGCGTTGATGCTGAGCAGTCGTTACTTCTTTGCACCACAGCAGAGTTCAGGTGTTTGGGATGACTATGGTTACCTGGATACCGACAGCAATGTTGGCCTGAGTTACTACAACGACGAATATATGAACCGCTTCTCTTTTGCCGGTGAGGGATACTTTAGCAAAGAAGTATTCGTGGTTGGTCAGGTCAGCGACCTGGGTGAAATAGACGACCATTATACTTACGGGATCGGTTATCTGTATAACGACAAGCTGAAGCTCAGTGTTCGTCGCAATGAATTTGATCTGGGTGCCGACAGCACCTGGTTAAAAGCTCAGTATAATCATCAGCTTAATGATACTGACTATTTAGGTGTCACAATTGATACCGATGATGAAATGGACAACTATACGGTTTCAGGCCGCTACTTTATGCACCTGGATGCAGAGCGCTACATCAGCGTTGATGTATCCCATCATGAGGTCGATTTGGGTTCCTCAGATTTCTCGTATAACAATGCTCTGGTTAACTTCTACTTTAACCGCAACATTGCTGTGGGCGTGGGCTCTTATGACTCAGATTTAGCACTGGAAGGTAAGTACTTCTTTAACGACAGCTACTACCTAAGAGCTGAATACATAGATCGTGATGCCGGTGAAGAAACCAGCTTGCAGTTTGTGGCTCAGTTCTAACTCATCTTTGTGAGGTTTAGGGTTGCAGTGCATCTTGCAACCCTATGTTGTTACTCTCCATCTGGTTTAAAGGCCAGCAGATCGCCGGGCTGACAGTCTAAGTAGTGGCAGATCTGTGCCAGCGTTTCAAAGCGCACCCCTTTCACCTTACCGCGTTTTAGCAAAGACAAGTTGGCTTCAGTGATCCCAATGGCTTTGGCGAGTTCTTTGGATGACACTTTGCGCATTGCCATCACCACATCTAAGTTGACAACAATTTCCATGGCTTAAATAAACTCCTTGTTTTCATCTTCTATCTCTTTTGCTGCTTTTAGCAGGTAGGCCACCACAGCAAATAGTCCGAGCGTCATAAGTTCACCAAAGGGGATTTTCAGTACCACCTGATTGGAGTGGTAGAGCGTGTGATACCAATAATCCAGTGAAAAAGTCAGGCCAGACGAATAGAGTACCAAGGCAATTTTGGTCCAGATAAAGCCCTGATAGCAGATATAACAGCTGTGATGGAAAAACTGCCCGTTGCTAAAGAGTTTCAGGAGCCGAATGATCCAGTAAACGCTCAGTAACATGCCTACCAGTAATGGCACACTCAGACCAAACAACACGCCATTGCTTGCCTGTTCACTTTGCCAAAGTAAATCAAATGATTCACCTTCGACATAACGCACCTGTCCATTGATAGCCAGCTGATATGCAAGGAACGAAAATACCATGCCACTGATCCCCAATACCGCTGCACGAAAGGCGCCGCACCAGCGCTGAATTTTGTCTGTCGATTTGACCATAAAGCTCTCTTCTTTTGATGTTGTTATTGACACTAATCATACCATACAGAAACTAATTTCTGTAAAAATAAAATAAATTATCGTTTTACAATAATAAAAAGTCGTGTAATGATGTTTTCAACAAATGGAAGGAGTGACATGATGAAGAATAAAAAACAATTAACCAGACTGAAAGTAAGTGTTGCCTTAAGTGCCATTCTGAGCACAGCGATGCTGTCGGGGTGTGCGCAAAGCTCTGCACAACAGGGTGCGCAACCGGCTTTCCAGCAAAGCGCATTGGTTCAGGCTCCGGCTTTTGTCGATGTCGCAAGCTTGTTCGGCGGTAGCGATAAAAGTGCAGTAACACTCTCTCCCGATGGCAAATGGATTGCGTTCTTGAAAATGCACAATGGCGCGCAGAATTTGTTTTTAGTTGCAGCCGATACGCCCGATGCAACGCCTATTGCTGTAACGACCCTGACGGATTCAGTTGACAGCTTTATCTGGTCAGCACGCAAAAATGAGATCATTTTTAGCAAAGACCATCAGGGCAATGAGAATCGCCAGCTATATAAACTAGCGTTAAACAGCCAAAACCCGGCAATCAGTGCAATGACCCGCCTGACACATAATGATAAGGTGGATTACAAATTGCTGGAGCAGTCGCAGCACGATGCTAATACATTGATTGTGGCTGCAAACCACCTTGTTGCGGCGCGCAGAGACTTCTTCCATCTGGCGATGGACACAGGTCACCTTAAGCAGACTCAGATCAATGACCTCAATCTGTCTGATGCTCAGCTTAGCAGCACTGGCAAGGTTATCCTTGGCGCAGGCATGAATGATGACAATTCCTTCAGCTTGTATCAGTTCGACGGAAAAGCGTGGCAAAGCGTACTGAGAACACAAAGCGGTGAATTGCTGGATATTATCAGCTTTGATGAAGCGACCAATACGGCCTATATCGCGGCCAGTATTGAGGGGCGCGATAAACTGGAGCTGCTGCGGGTCAATCTGACAGACAAAACGATTGTGACTGAGCACAGGGATCCATTGGGAGAGTCTGATCTTCATCATGTGGTATTCGATGAGCAAGGACAGCTCCTGATAGCGTCCTATTACGGGGGGAGACTGCGTAATTACGCTATGACAGACGAGGCGGCCAAGGCATTGGCGCACATTGAAAGCTACTTCACTGAAGACGTTGAAATTAAAGTGGAAGAAGTGAATAAAGAAGGGCAGTGGATGGTGACTGTGTCCTATGCAGACAGACCCGATGAGAAGTATACCTATTCGCCGGCTCAGAACACCCTGACAGGGATGCTCAATGACGTGCCTGAGTTTGACCCTGCGCTGCTGGGAGACAGAAAGTCGATTACCTATAAGGCCTCTGATGGCGTTGAAATTCAGGCTTATCTGACTTTGCCCAAACATGTTAAAAAGAATTTGCCAACCATAGTACTGCCGCATGGTGGGCCCTGGGTGCGCGATCACTGGGGTTACAGCAGCGATTACTTTGTGCCCGTAGCCCATTATTTTGCTAACCGTGGTTATGCCGTATTACAACCTAACTTTCGCGGCTCACTCGGGTTTGGCAAGCGCTTTGTTCAGCTGGCCGAGAAAAACTGGGGCACAGGCACGATGCAACAGGACCTGACTGATGGCGTCAACTATTTGGTTGAGCAGGGCATTGCTGATAAACAGCGCGTTGGCATTATGGGTGCCTCTTATGGCGGCTATGCAGCACTGGCTGGCGCGACCTTTACCCCGGATGTGTACAAGGCGGTGATTTCTTATGTTGGCCCGTCCAGCTTGATCACCTTGATGGAGTCTTTCCCTGCGCATTATCGCCCTTATCTGGGTACCTGGTATGTGTCAGTGGGAGATCCAGAAGTGGCGAAAGACAGAGCCGATATGCACTCACGCTCACCAATTAACTTTGTGGACCAAATCAAGGCACCTTTGATGCTGGTGCAAGGGGCAAACGACCCCCGCGTGACACAGAGTGAGTCGGACAATATTGCCCGGGCTCTGGCTGCTAAAAACCATCCTCTTGAGTATCTTCTGGCTAAGGATGAAGGACATGGTTTCTTGAAACCGGATAATAAACTGGCCTCGATTGTGGCGATGGAGCAGTTCTTTGCCAAGCATCTGGGGGGCAGCGCATCGAAGCAGGTTGACCCGGATATCACAGCACATCTAGAGACTTTACGTGTTAATCTGGATAAACTCTAAGTGATAAAAAGCAGCACGGTGGATATATCGTGCTGCTTTCTTATTTACTGCTATGATGCTGTGGTTGTCTGATGTTGAACGGCCGCAGTTTTGACTTTTTTACCATTTAATAAGACCCCCAGCCAGGTGTGCCTGACCAGCAGCTGGTAGCTCACCAGGCCCAGTGTCATGGTTGCAGATATGGCAATGAACACTTTAAGCCAGGGCGACAGCGCCGTATTGCTTAGCGGGAACTGGATATACATTAGTACCGGTACATGGATGAGGTAGATCCAGTAAGAAGCATCCGATATATACTTGTTCAGTTGGCTGAATCGATTTAGCCACTTATAGCCTGCTAAAAAGGCAACCCCGGTCCAGCTGACAATTGCAATCGACTGAGCGATAACAACGTAGATATCGATATGCTCAGGGGTCGTGACGCCGGTATTTGCCGCTTGGATCACCGCGTCTAAAGAAGGCGGGGGTGGCATCAGATAAAAATAAGGCACTAACGACAGGCACGCCACTATCAGCAAAGGCGCAAAATAACGGGCATACTGCACTACTTTGGTATGATGGTGATAAAGCCCGGCACCGATTAAAAACAACACACCGTAAAAGCCATAGGACCACAATTGTGGGTAAAGCTTATCTGGCGCCGGGAACGGCACCAGCTGATGATACAGGGCCACGGTAAGCAAAATGGGTAAAGCGACAAGCAAAAAAGCGGGCCTTACCACCACGGCTAATATCGACTGATACAGGCCAGTGTGTTTTTGCAGCAGCCAGAACAGCAAACAGAACTGGGTCAGATTCCACAAAAACCATAAGTGCATCGTTGAGATAACCGGCTCTTTGACAGCCTCAAAAACCGTAAACAGGGCGGGGCTTTCGTGCATGATGTCTGCTCCCCAGCCAAGCGCATGGAACAGCACCAGCATGGTCAAGGGGTAGAACAGCACAAATGGCAGCAATACTCGCTTAAGCCGGTTGGTCACGAAGCCATTACCACCGCGTTTACTGATCAACAGCGCGGCACAAAATCCGGCAATAGCAAAAAACAGTGGCATTCTGAATAAGTGTGACCAGATAGCAAAGTAATCGAAGGCGACATGATTTGTCGAGTCGGCGGTAAACCAGATATTTGAAAAGTAAGGGCCGTAGGCCAGCGCGGCATGAAATACCACACCCAGTAAAAGGGCCAGGCTACGCAGATTGTCTATATAATGAAAACGAGGAGAAGTGTGCATAACGTTTATCCTTAAAAACTGCCACTTTGAACAGATTAACATCAATTGTCTTGAGAGCATACCTATACAGGGACACGATGTGGCTGAAAGCTATCCACCCTGGTACAACGACCGGTCTGTTATCCTTACAACATTCTTTGCAATATTGGCCGGCCAGCAAGCTGGTGCTTTATCACGGCCAGAATATGTAGTGTCACTATCAACAGTAGCAATATATTGCTGATCAGGTGGAGCCGGGCAAACCAATCCAGCGTCTGGGCGTCTGAAAGTAGGGGCGGTACTAAAATCCAGCCAAAGATGCTAAACGGGTGCTTCATCATCAGCACGCCCGAGCACAGTACAAGGGCGGTGAGCAGGTAAATGGCAATATGTGCGGTGCTTGCCAGCCGCGCCTGATGTGGCTTGAGTGCGATAATCTGAGCGGGAGGCGGGCACATTACCCTGTGCACCACACGCCAGATAAATACGGGGCAATAGACAAAGGTTAAAGCGACATTAAACCGACTGAGCGTGGTTTTTGTCGGGTTGTCCAGCTCAAATACCGCCATATAAAAGCCCGACAATAACGCCCACAGGATCACGCTGGCTGAGATCCAGTGCAAGGCACGAGCGGTGTAATCAAACTTTGCGGCATCGGTCGGGTGAGTCATAACAAGTGTCCTTTTTTTAATCACACTACTTTGCTGACAGTTAAAGCGGGGTTAACGTTTGGGTAAGGCGCCATTGCTACTTCACGAGCGCCTTCTGTCGGCACAGTCATCCGTTTCGTACTAAAGTTTAGAAGGTCTGTGCGTTAATCTGAGATACCTGAAAATGAAAAAAACTAATCAACAACGAGCGAATGCGATCTCTGAGCAGCTTTGCCTGACTGGGGAGGGGGACATCTCATGACCGGCTATTTTATTCAGGCTTTTATCTATCTGGCCGCTGCCGTCGTGATGGTACCGCTGGCAAAACGGTTAGGGCTGGGTTCGGTACTTGGGTATCTGATCGCCGGGGTTTTAATTGGCCCTGTGGCAGGTATGGTAGGCAAGGAAACCGCGACAATTCAGCATTTTGCAGAGTTCGGCGTCGTAATGATGTTGTTCCTGGTGGGGCTGGAGCTGCACCCTCAGATGCTCTGGAAAATGCGTCACCGGTTGTTAGGGCTTGGCGGGTTACAGGTAGTGGTGAGTGCACTCTTGCTGGCACTTATTGCCTGGCTTTTAGACCAGCCTTTGTCAGTTGCGCTCGCAATCGGCCTGGTGTTCTCCTTGTCGTCTACGGCGATTGTGCTGCAAACATTAAACGAAAAAGGACTGACGAAAACCGAGGGCGGACAAAATGCATTTTCTGTTTTACTGATGCAGGATATTGCGGTTATTCCCATACTGGCCTTTATTCCCATGCTGGCCTTGCCCGAGTTAGTGGAAGCGGCCCGGGATATGCAAACCACCGCGCAGCACCACGAATCTCTGAGCCTGGTTGCCGGTTTGCCAACCTGGGCCTATGCGGGTGCCATTTTTGCCAGTATCGCCGGCGTGGTCGTGGTTGGCCATTATCTGAGCCGTCCCTTGTTCCATTACGTTGCTAACTCCGGACTTAGGGAGATATTCGTTGCAACGGCTTTGTTGCTCGTCATTGGTATCGCGACCTTGATGAGCCTGGTTGGGCTTTCTCCAGCTCTGGGGACTTTTCTGGCCGGGGTGGTGCTGGCTAACAGCGAGTTTCGTCATGAGCTTGAATCCAATATTGAGCCCTTTAAAGGCCTGTTGCTGGGATTGTTTTTTATTACGGTAGGCGCGGGTATCAACTTCACTATACTGTCTGAGCACGTCCTTTTGATCCTGGCTCTGACGCTCACTGTGATGCTGGTTAAGGCCGCTGTGCTGTGGGGACTGGCTATGTTGTTTAAAATTCGCAACAGTGACCGCTGGCTGTTTGCCCTGAGTCTGTCTCAGGCCGGTGAATTTGGTTTTGTGCTGTTAAGTTATGCACTGCAAAATCATGTCATCCCACCCGAAACAGTCAGCTTGCTGCAACTGGTTGTGGCCCTGTCGATGTTTCTGACACCGACCTTGTTTATTCTTTACGACAAAGTGATTTTGCCGCGGTATCAGCACACAAGCAATCAGCAGGCTTTCGATGATATTGATGAACAAGGGCAGGTGATCATTGCGGGTATTGGTCGTTTCGGTCAGATTGTCAATCGTTTGCTGATAGCCAACGGCGTCCATACCGTGGTGATGGACCTGGATGCCACTCAGGTTGAGTCAATGCGCCGAATACAGGTTAAGGCCTACTTTGGTGATGCCACCCGGCCGGAGTTGTTGCACACTGCCGGAATTGAACAAGCGGCGCTGCTGGTTGTCGCCATTGATGACAGGGAAAGCGCGAAGGCACTGGTACACGCTGTTAAGCAGAGCCACCCCGGCGTAAAAGTACTGGCCAGAGCATTCGACAGGGGCCACCATTATGAGCTAAAACACGCTGGTGCCGATGTGATTGTCAGTGAAACCTACCATTCTGCGCTGCACCTGGGTGCCCGGGCACTCACCTGTCTGGGCTTTGCCCCTGAGGTCGCCGAGCAGAAAAAACGTGCCTTTCGCGAAACTGAAAAAGCAGCCTCCGAGCAGCTCTATGATACCTGGCAACATGGTAGTGAAGGTCAGCAATATGATCATGACTATCGTAAGCTGTTTATTCAGACTGAAGAGGCCATCAGAGCAGCCATGCAGGCTGATAAAGCGGGTGAGCAAAGCCAGGATGACGTCACTAAACAAGGCTAAGCGAGTAAGTCGGCTTGTGGTACTGGTGCAGAGGGCGCCAGACCTGATATGCTACGCGCTTTTAGCGACAACCGAGTACACAACATGATTGACGATAAAGAACTGATCAGCACACTGGATGAACTGGAAGCCTTTTTGAGATTGGTAGAGACTGGCGGGCTGGGCCTGAACAACGCTGCGGGTGTGGCACTGGCAACCAATAACAGCAATGGTCGCCCCTTCGTTGCAGTACTGGACGATAATCATCAGCTGATCCTGGGCCGCTGGGTGACTCAGGAAGTGTTCGATAACGGCAAAGATCTGGTCCGTCAGGGGCCGAATAAAGCGCACTAAAACTCGACGTCTGAGCAGGCGCGCAGGGTGGGCCTGTGTGCCCAAAGCTCTGGCGTGATAATGCCTTTGGCTGCAGAGTTTACATCATTCTGAGCCAGGCTTTGGCGCTGTTACCAAGCACTTAACTTAAAGGGATGCACCGCTTTATTGGTGCATATCAGTCACTAAGGTAAATGGCTTTCTTCCAGCTGAAAAAAGGCCACCTGATCGGTCAATACCCGAGCCTGATCCTCCATGGTTTTACCCGACCTGGAGGTGGTCTCGACCAAAGAGACGTTTTGCTGGGTAATACCATCCATCTGCGCTATGGTCGAGCAAACGGCCGCGATACCGGATGCCTGCTCTTTGCTGGCATCGTCAATGTTGGCAACCATTTCGCTAACCTGCGAGATTGACTGGGTCAGTTCGTCGAAGGTGGTGCCAGAATCATAGACCAGCTTGCTGCCTTCTGTGACGGCATCCACACTGTTCTTGATCAAGTCTTTGATCTCTTTAGCCGCACTGGCACTGCGCTGCGCCAGGTTACGCACCTCGCTGGCCACCACCGCAAATCCTCTGCCAGCTTCACCGGCCCTTGCAGCTTCAACGGATGCATTGAGTGCCAGCAGGTTAGTCTGAAAGGCAATTTCATCTATCACCCCCACGATATCGGCGATTTTACGGCTGTAGTCTTCAATGTTGCCAACGGCACTGATGGCATCTTCGATGGTGTGCTTACCACTGAGCGCTTTTTCGCGCACTATGGCTGCGCGCTCAGATGCGGTGGTTGCGCTGATCGCATTGTTTTTAACTGTTGCCGTTAATTGCTCCATGGTGGCGGCCGTTTCTTCCAGGCTGGCGGCCTGGCTTTCCACCCGGCTATTGAGCTCATCATTATTGGTGGCTATCTGCCTGGCTATGTCAAACACCTGTGCCGCGCCGTTATTGATGGTCTGAACCAGCTCGCTGAGCTTATCAAACAGGCCATTCATTGCCTGCGTTAACACAGAGAAATCGGCGCCCAGATCTGCGTTGATACGGTGGGTTAAATCGCCTTGCTCCAGCGCAAAAATGGCCTCCTGAATATGCTGCACGGCTTGTTTCTGGGCCGTTATATCCGTGGCATATTTAACGACTTTGACTGGCCGGCCATGTTGGTCGAGAATGGGGTTATAGGTTGCCTGGATCCACACTTTCTGGCCACTTTTGGCGATGCGCATATATTGCCCCGCATCGAACTGGCCGCGATTCAGCTGCGCCCAGAATTGTTGATATTCGTCGCTTTGTGCCTGCTCTTCGGTGGCAAAGATACGGTGATGCTGGCCTTTGACTTCATCGAGTGTGTAGCCCATGGTGGTCAGAAATAATTCGTTGGCCCACAATATGGTGCCGTCCATGTCAAACTCAATCACCGCCTGAGATTTGTGGATGGCCTGTACCTGGCCTTCCAGATCAGCCGCGATTTCCTTCTGGCGTGTAATGTCCATGGCATATTTGACCACTTTAAGCGGGTTACCTTCATCATCGCGGATCAGGTTGTAGGTTGCACTGATCCAGATCTCTTTGCCTCCTTTGCGAATGCGGCAGAACTCGCCCGCATTAAACCGGCCAGCTCTTAAATTAGCCCAGAACTGCTGATATTCGTCGCTTTGGGCATATTTGGACTCAACGAAGATGCTGTGATGTTGGCCGACAATTTCAGCTTTGCTGTATCCCATGGCAGCAAGAAAGTTGTCGTTGGCATCTAAAATGTTGCCCTCTAAGTCGAATTGGATCACGGCGCCTGAGCGGTTAATGGCGTCGATTTGCCCTTGTGCTTCAAAGGCTTTGAGTTTTTCTGCGCTGATATCCGAGGCGAACTTCATGATCTTACAGAGTCGCCCATGTTCATCAAAAAGCGGAGTATAGTGCGCCTGGATCCACACCGCCTCGCCATGTTTGTTGATGCGTTTAAACTCCCCGGACTGCAACTCGCCACGGCCCAGCGCCTGCCAGAATGCGGCGTACTCATCACTGGCGGCCTCTTCGGCGGTGACAAATAAACGGTGATGCTGACCCTGGATCTCGTCAAGCTGGTAGCCCATCACATCGAGAAAATTCTGGTTTGCGGTCACTATGGTGCCATCGAGGGTAAACTCAATCACAGCCTGAGCCTGCTGTATGCCATTAATCTGACTGTGCAGATTGAGCAAAGTCTGGTGCTGTTTCGACATGTCACAGGCTAATAAAACCACTTTTGCGATACGCTGCTCGGCGTCGCGCACTGGCACTAGCCAGGCATGCAACCAGAATGACATGTGTTCATCGCTTTGCCATTGTAAATCACACTCAACGGCCTGGCCTGCACTGAGCGTGTCCCAGCTGGCTGCACTCAATTGCTCATTGGTGATAAATTGCTGGCACGGGCGGTTAATCACCTGCTCTTTTGCTGTCCCGACTAGGGCTAAAAACGCCTCATTGGCACTGAGCATAGTGCCTTGCAGGTCCAGCTCAAGCTGAGCCTGCGCGTTGGACAGCGCCTGTGTGGTGAGTTTACTATCCAGCAGCGGATGGTACTGGGCAGTCACGTCCTGAAGTATGGCAAAGCATTGCGCATGGTCTGCCGGACAGATCTGCACGGAGACATAATACAGTGTGCCCTCGGTATTGTGCATGGCGCAGATCTGCGCGCCATCTTGCTGGGCGTTTTGCAGTGCTGCATGCAGTATTTGGTAGTCGCGTTTGTTATTGCACAGCGACGCCAGTGTTTTTGGTGCTGCGCTGTGAGAAAAAGCCAGCATGCTTAAAAAGGCCTGGCTGGTGGCGGTGATATCACCTTGCCTGTCTAACTTCAGCCAGGGTAAGGTCTGCGGTAGGGTAACTTGTGATTCAGTTTTTTTTGTGCCGGAAAAGCCGAAGAGCGCCATATCACATCCTGGTCAGTTGTCATTTAACACTAAAACTATAGACAAGGAATAACCGCCCCCCAAAGATTGCAGCGCAGAAAGTGTTACTAAGGGGCCGCTAAAGGGCAAGCGGCCCCGAAATATCGGTATCAGGTGTCGCTTTCGTTAACCAAAATGACCTTACGGTGGGGGAAGGGGATCTCTATATTGGCGTCATCCAGGGCCTTTTTCACCTGCTCAGGCACCGAATACAGTATGTCAAAATAATGTGCGCCATCGCAAAATGGCCTGACCAGAAAGTCCACAGAGCTATTATTCAGCGACTCTACTTCAACAAAAGGCGCAGGCTCGGACAAAATATGGGGATGAGCCTGCAACACAGAGAGGATCACGGCCTTAGCATCATCAATGCTTTCGTCGTAGGCAATGCCAAAGCGCATATCAACGCCGCGAACCGCATGGTGAGAGTGATTCACTATTTTGCTGCCCCAGATGTGACTGTTGGGGATCACAATTTGCTGGTTATCAAAGGTCTGCAATATCGTGGTAAACATGTCGATTTCAGTCACTTTGCCAAACTGATCTGCGGTGTCGATAAAGTCATTGACTTTGTAAGGCCTGAAAATCAATAACATGACGCCAGCTGCGAGGTTAGACAAGGTGCCCTGTAAGGCCAGCCCCACCGCCAGTCCGGCAGCGCCGAGCAGGGCGATGATTGAGGCGGTTTGCACGCCAAAGCGGTTGAGTACCGCGATACCGACAAAAGCCAGCACGGTATATTTGGCAACACTGCCAAAAAACTTAAACAAGGTATCATCCAGTTTGTCGTAGCGGTTCGCCACAGAAACAACGGCCTTGTAGGCTTTGCCTGCCAGCCAGACCCCAATGAGCAGAATTAACAGAGCCAGCACCAGATTGGTAGCCCAGTCAACGGCAACAGGTAAATATTGATTTATATCGATTTCTTCCAGAAAGCTGTCCATACACCGACCTCGGTTAAAGGTTAAAAGAGTTGCAGAGCGTGTGCAGTGATGCGCTTAAAAGTTAGTTGCACAGAGGAGATAGTTCAACCTCAATGCAAGCTAAACAGGAAGTTGGTGCAGGTGGCACTGAGGCCACCTGGCTGTTGAGTGTCAGATAAGTCCCATAATCACACCGGCCAGCATAAAGGTGGCGACCAGCCAGACGATGTGTAGCTTAAGGTGCTTAAGCAGGTAAAAACCGACCAGCACCAGTGCAATATCCTGCGCACTGGTGGCTGCGCTGGTAAATACCGGCTGATACAGAGCGGCAACCAGCAGACCAACCACGGCGGCATTGACACCGCTCAGGGCACCCGCCACAGCAGGGCGGCTGGCGAGCAGTTGCCAGTTTTTTAGCACCCCCAGCAGCAGTAAGAAACCGGGTAAAAATACAGCCAGGGTTGCAATCAAGGCGCCAGCGATGGGGTTTGCCGGCATCAATGCATAGCCCAGATAAGTGGCAAACGTAAACATCGGGCCGGGTACAGCCTGAGCGGCGGCGTAACCGGTCAAAAAGGTATCCTGAGTGAGGCTGTCACCGACAATATTTTGCAGCAGCGGCAGCACCACATGACCGCCACCGAATACTAAGCTGCCAGCCTGATAAAAATCATTAAACAGGGCGGTGGAAGGGTTCAGGTGGGCAACAAATGGCAGGGCTATAAATAACCCAACAAAGATCAGTAAAGGCAGCCAGCTTGCTTTAAACGCTGTGCTGTCTGCGTTCGGCTGCGCTTGTCCCTTTAGATAAAGTACGCCAATCAGCGCCGCCAACAACAGCACCGCCATTTGGGTGGCAATGCCAGGCAACAGCAGCAAGGCGATAGCCGTTCCCAGGCACAGGCTGACGGTAAGGCGGCTTTGGCAAAAGTTTTTGTACATCCCCCAGGCGGCATCGGCGACAACTACAATGGCCAGTAATTTCAGCCCATGCACCAGGTTTTGAAAGACACTGGTGTCGGTTACCTGACTGGCCATCAGGGCAAGGGCCACCATGATAATGACTGAGGGTAAGGTAAAGCCGACAAAGGCTGCACAGGCGCCGCCCAGCCCTCCACGCTTATAGCCGAGTGCAAAACCAACCTGGCTCGACCCGGGGCCGGGTAAAAACTGGCTCAGCGCCACCAGTTGGGCATAGTCTGCATCATCCAGCCACTTGCGCTTTTCCACAAAGGTTTGCCGAAAATAGCCGATGTGCGCAGCCGGGCCGCCAAAGCTAATCCAGCCCAGCAAAAAGAAGGTTTTAAAAATAGCAAACATAGTATCGATGCTCTGTTATCACGACTGCCGCTAGGGTAAAAAATGACGTAGAATGATTCAAATTAATAGTTTTGATTGTAACTATGAATAATATAGGATTCACGTAATGCGCTTTGATGATGTACCGTGGCGGCAGATAGATTTAAACTTACTGGTGGCCTTTGCCTATTTGTATCGTTGTCGCAGTGTCAGTGTGGCGGCCGAGCAGGCGTGTGTCAGTCAGTCAGCAATGAGCCATTCGCTGGCGCGACTTCGCCGGTTACTGGACGATGTGCTGTTTGAGCGCAAGGGGCACATCATGGAACCCACCGATTACGCAAACCAGGTCGCGCCTGTGATAGAGCAGCTGCTGGATATGGTGTCGGACAACTTACTGCACACGCCACAATTTGTCCCTGCCCAGTACCAGGGAGTGTGTCGCATTGGCCTGACAGATTATGCCGAGCTGAACTTCGCTCCTTTGATTTACGACCGTATTCGCGCCGAGGCACCCCATGCCCAGGTCAGCTTTGTGAATGTCAATCGCAGCAACTATATAGCGCTGAGTGAGCAGGAAAAGCTGGATCTGGTGATTGGCAGTATCACAGAGCCGGGAGACGCCTTTGAGCGCCAGGTGCTGTATACCGAGCGCCATGTTTGCCTGGCCGATCCGGGCGTATTTGCCGCAGAGATCCCCCTGAGTCTGGCCACCTTCGCTCAGATCGAGCATGCGCTGGTGAGCCCGGACGGTCGACTCAAGACTCAGGTGGATCAGTTACTTGCCAGCACCGGGCTGACGCGTCGGGTCACGGTTGCAAGTCGTAACTTCCTGACGATACAGCGCCTGCTCATCGGGCGCCGTCTGGTGGCCATAGTGCCGTTAAAAATGGCCCAGCTGGCATGCGAGGAGGCTGGTCTGACATACTTTGCACCACCGCTGCCGGTGCCGGATTTTGATATTGCCATGCTGTGGCTGAGTAAGCGCAGCATGGATGACAAAAATAGCTGGCTCAGAACCCTGGTGCAGGGCGCGATGTCTGAGCCTGTGCAAGTGGCTGAGTGCTAGCCGATTTAGCGTAAAGTGTTTGTCAGCTCTGCTTGTAAGAGTGCATCACAGCGCTTAGATAACTATCTTGCTTACAGAGAAAGATTGAGAGTGGGCAGAATACGCATCGCATATGTGCTGTCCACCTCTTCTACAAAAGCTGTATAACTGCTATAGCCTGGGAGCGGTTCATAGCCGTATTCAAAGAAATAGGTTTTGCCTGCTTCAGCTTCAAACAATAACCTGAAATCTCCTCCTCCTATATATGCCTCACCAGGTCGCGCATCAACGACCAGGTAGCCATTGTCTTTAAGACAGCCAATAGGTGTATTGTTATATTTAAGGCTAGGGCAGTATGCTTTGCCGGCAAATGCGCTACGGCGAAGTAAATACACTTTTGACATGCCGGGTTTTGGCGACTCAATTTGTGTAAACACAGGTCCGCTTGCTGTACAGCCAGACAAGAAAAACAGCGAACTGAAAAACAATAAGATAGTAAGTTTTAATTTCATGTATCAAGGCCTAAGTGCTTGTTAATGAGCACAATGCTAACACACTTTTGTTCGCTTTATTTGATAGTACGTTTCGTTATCCGACGTTTAAACTGGGTCTCGGCACAGAGCTAATAATCGTTCAGCAAATAGCCCTGAGGCGACAACAAGCTCATTAGACTGTGTTTGCAGGTGCCAAAGAGAGCTTGAAAGTTTTTCGCTTTCTGCTTGTTTGAAGGGGTTGTTGTCCAGGCAGCGTGTAACAATTGATAGGCTGAGCGTATTGATTTCACGGGCCACAATCATACTTGGCATTAGCGTTTGCACATGTGTCGTATTCGCGAGGATCTTTTCGAGTTGCGGATAGTCCGCCTGCCAGACACTAAGGGCTCTATGAATGGCTCGTAATGCCTCAATTTGCCCTTGCTCAAACTGTTTGAGCAGTAGGTGCAGGGAAATCAGAGCCGGGCTTTCTACCGGCAGAAAGTCGACCAGCTGAGTCAGTGGTGCATTTTGATGATACAAGCCTTGCTGATATTTTATATGATGGCGCGTGTAATAGCTGGCAGGCTCTAGTTGCTCCGCAAAGCGCGTCAGCAATGCCAGGTTGTCCGGACTGTTGTGCTTTGCCAGCACGGTACTGAGCCCGTGTCTGAACTGCTTTTTATGATGCAGGCTAATGGCATCGGCAAAGTCTGAGACAGGTAACAGCCTGTGGTACATGTGCTCTGCGTCTGTCCGAGTACGCTCAGACCAAAGTCGCTCTGCGATGGCAAACAAACGTGGCCAGCTGCGCACATCCAGGTTTTGTTCAGTCACCAACTCACTCCAGAGGGTCGCTTCGCCACCGAGAATATTGCGCTGCGCCTGTGCACCCATCGCGCTCAGGAATGGCATATTGGTCAAGTCAGCATGAGTAAAATGGGGATCCAAACTTCCCGTTACCGGATAAACGGCGTTACCGATAAGGATCCGGCCCGACAACCCTGACTCAGAATTCAGTGTGAGCTGTGCCCGGGTCGGACCCATCCAGCTGTCGATGGTGGCGTTGAGCCGCGACATACCGGCATCATAGGGTATTAAGTGGCTATCGAGTTGCGCCTGCTTAAATGGCTGGTCGTTGAGTTGGATATAGGCCTGGCGCAGCGTATTTTGCTCAGACACCAGCACCAGTTTGCCTGTCACTGCACTGCCTTTGAGCCGGGGCATAGTGAAGTCCCAGGCCTGAATGCGCTCACTCTCTTCAAGTGGATGCGCGCGCTGCAAACCGGTATCAAATGGTTCATTGCGATAATGGAAGTCAGTCGGCTGTGGCTGGTCGATGTAAAAACCGGCTGACAACAGCGCGGGATAGCCTTGGGCGGCGATCTGGCTCAGACTGGCCTTGCCGCGCCACGACTGGATCATCACATCTTTGTCCAGTGCAGGGTGGAAAATCTCATCCCAGCCCATCATTTTTTTGTTGTGACGGCGCAAGATAGCCTGCACCTTAGCGTTGAAATGTGCTTGTAAGTCGGCGCTTGTGGCGAGCTGGTGTTTGCCCATATAGGCCTGCACCCGTTTACTTTCCTGCCAGTGTTTTGGGTGGACTTCGTCTCCGCCTATGTGCAAGTAAGGGTCCGGAAAAAGTGTGGCAAGCTCAGCAACCATGGCGTCTATAAAGTCATATACTTGGGGTTTGCTTGGGTCGAGCAGCGGTTCAAACACCCCCCAGCCATCTTCCATCTGATAGGGCTTAACCTGAGTCATTAACTCCGGATAGGCAACCGCAATGGCAGAGGCATGCCCGGGCACATCAAACTCCGGCACCACCCGGATCCCCAGAAGACTCGCGTACTGAACCACGTCTTTGATCTCTGCCTGCGTATAGTACTGACCGTCTGAGGCGAGCTTATGTAGTTTTGGATACGCTTTTGAGGCAAAACGCCAGCCCTGATCGTCTGTCAGGTGCCAGTGAAACACATTCAGCTTGGCCGCAGCCATGCCGCGCAGCTGGCGTTTAATCGCTGCGACGGAAATAAAATGACGGACGCTGTCGAGCAGCAGTCCACGCCAGGGAAAGCGGGGGCTATCTTCTATCTGCAACAGCGCCAGTTCGAGGCTGTCACGGGCGAAATATAATAACTGGCTGAGCGTTGCCAGCGCATGGAGTGCACCAAAATCAGCAGGCGCGCTAATGACTATGCCTGTTTTGCTGATACTCAGCTGATACTGTTCATTCTGGTTAAGCTGTGGGAGACGATGAGCGGGGGCCTGTAAGTCCCCGACGGTTACGACGATAGGCAAAGCCGCTTCAGTGGTGACAGGCGATACCTGATACCCGAAATCGGCGAATTGTTGCTGATAGTAGGCTTTAATAAACGCGCTGCGCTGTGGCGACAAGCCGTTGAGCGAGAGTGTCAGCGGCTTGTTTAATGCCAGCGTTTGCGCCGACTGCACCAAGGAGGTGGGCATAGGCATCAAAATGGGCGTCTGGTCAAAGGGTTGCGCCTGGCCAGCAGGGACCAGCAGTAAGCTTATAAATACGCCACACAGCAAAGTCTTGAATCGAGCCATCATAGTGATCATTTCCCTGAAATACAGAACAACAAAAGTTCTATAAAATCGTGTTTATGGGAACAGTGCAAATGAGAGATTCTCAACTGTTTTTCCATCCCAGATATGTAAGACTCGTAACAACATGACGCTATTAAAGGAATTTATATGAAACCTCTGATCTTAACTGCCCTGGTGAGTGGCACGGCATTGGCAAACCCGTTACTGGGCAGCTGGGAGTTTGTTGAAGGACAGTACGCCACAGCAGAGGGCATAGTATCTGCCAAAGCACCGCAATTAACCTCGGTGAAATTGATCACCCCGACACACCATAGCTATATCACCCAGAGTCAGGGTAAGTTTAAATATGCGGGGGGTGGCACTTATGTGTTAAAGGGCGATCAGTTTATCGAAACCTATGAGTACGGCAACGTCACATCATTACTGGGCAGAACCATGGCCTTTAGCTACAAAGTAGAAGGTGATTTATGGCACCATGAGCTGTACGAAAATGGCCAGTTTGTCGAACGAGAGATTTGGAAGAAAGTCCGTTAATTTTACATCAGGGTTAGTATAGACTGTTTTGTAATTTGCAATAATGGGGTGAACCCCTAAACTAACAGTTGGGCGCATGTGGTACCGGGGGCGTTGTGAAACTGTGTTTACTCTTGTGTATGGTGTTGTGGCTCGCCACCATACGGCCTGCCAGTGGCGCAACCATTCAGGTCGTGACTGAGTATCTGTATCCCTACCAAATCAAAAATGACGATGGCTCATTGGGCGGCTTTATGACAGAGGTCGTCTATGCCCTGTGCCAGCAGGTGGGCGACACGCCCGAAATTAGGGTGATGCCCTGGGCACGGGCTTATCAGACCGCTGTGACGACCGAAAACGTGCTCATCTACTCTATCGTGCATACTCAGGCGCGAAGCCCACTTTTTCATTGGATAGGCGAAGTGCAAACCGAGCCCATCTTCTTATGGGGCCTGAAACGGCGTTTTCCCGTGCAATCAGATTCTCTGATGCTGCTCAAACAGCATAGGGTAGCCGTGTTGAGGGGCTCCAACGTGGCCCATTATCTGGCAAAGCAACAGTTTTCCGATCTGAAGCCGCTCAGTTATGAAGAGCAGTTACTACAAATGCTGGAAAAAGATCGTCTGGATCTGGTGGTTGGCACTGAAGAAACCATTTGGCAGCGCGCCAATAAGGCGGGTGTGGATTTTAATGCGCTGAGTAAGGTTGCCGAGCTCAAGGAGCTCAACACCAATCTCAGTATTGCCTTTAACATCCAGTCTGATCCAAACCTGGTAGAGCGCTATCGAGCGGCGTTTTCAGAGATAAGCGCTAACGGCCAGCTGACAGCAATACAGCAAAAGTGGTTCAACTATGTTCAGGTCGTAAAACAGTGATCTTGACCCGGCAGGCTGCCGGGTCACGGGTATTACTTCAGTGTTTCACCTAAAGAAACCGGGGCGCTGGTCTGGGCTTTAATTGCATCGAGTACGCTTACCAGCGTGGCATGCTGGCTGTTTGGGTGAGCACGCAGACTAATACTGGTGATCTCTCCCTGTGCACCCAGGCGGGCGACGTTAATACTCACACTGTCGAGATCGATTTGCCGATTGTTCAGGTAGACCTGATTTTTGGCATCGATTGAAAATACCGGTGTCAGGATAGGCACAAGCGAAGTCACAGCTTGCTCGGTTCGATTGAGCGGCAGCGCGGTTTCTCGCATAAAGCTGGCCGTGACAATAAAAAATATCAGCAAAATAAATACAATATCCAGCATAGGGTTCATATCGACTGTGACGTCAGAAGGTATACGTTGATGTGCAGTTTTTATCATAATGATAGGTCCTTTTTTATTGTTTCTCTTAGAGCCTAGACCGCAGTTGTTAGTTTAGATTTAATGTCCCGTTAATGTTTACAAACTTTTACTTTGAGCGTGCAAAGTCGGGTGTCAGCGTTGCAGCTTAGGTGCTGTCGGATGGTGCGCCCTGACGCTGCACATTGCGCTCATGAATTACCGACATCATTGATTTTAAAGCCCTGATAGAACAAAGCAGCCAGGATAACGAGCAAGTCAGACTGGGTGATGCCAGGCTCAATCAGTTTACGCTGGTGGATAACATTGGCGAGCAGTTATGGCGTAATGCCAGGCAGCTATAACGTGTGACAATCTGCTCTGCTGTGTGAAAAGAAATACATTCTAAATAGCCGGTTGAATAACAACCGGCGGCACTATTTATATCGCTTAGCGCTTTTTCTTCTTACCCTGAACCGCTTTAAAGCGTGGGTTATCTTTGCAGATCACATATACCCGGCCACGGCGTTTAACCACCTGGCAACCCGGGCGAGATTTGGCACTTTTCAGTGAGCTGAGTACTTTCATGGCGATTATCCTTTTTTACCGGCCAGATTTTTAAAGCGGCGGTTAAACTGTGCCACCCGACCATCACTGGCAACCAGTTTTTGCTTACCGGTATAAAAAGGGTGAGACTCGCTCGATACATCGATTGGTACGTATGGATAAGTCACGCCGTCCACCTCTACCGTACGGTCAGTTTTGATGGTGGAGCCCACAATAAAATACTTGTCTACTGAGGTGTCGTGAAAGGCAACTAAGTGGTAATCAGGATGGATATCTGGCTTCATTTTCTTCTCCAATTCATTGAATGCATGTGTTATATCATAACAAAACTGTAATGAAAATAGTAAATGAAAATAATTCGCAATAGTGTCTTTGTAGTTGGGGCAGGATTAGGCGCCTTGCAGCAGTGCCGGATCGGCGCTGCTGCAACCTCTAAGGATGTTGCGTGTTAGCGGGTCAGCTTACGGGCGCGGAAATTACGACCTTTCATTTTTCCTTCGCCGATCACTTTCACCGCCTGATTGGCGTATTTGCGCTCTACCGCCACATAGGAAGACATGGCGGTGACTTTAATCTTGCCAATCTGATCGCCGCGCAAGGCTTGATTGGCCGTAAGCGCACCCAAAATGTCGCCAGGACGCAGCTTGGCCTTTTTACCACCGTCAATTTGTATTGTGACCATAGGCGCACGATGCACCTGGTTTGAGAGTACCTGTTCGCCAGGCGGCGGCGTCGGCTCGATACGCAGGTTTAGGTAGTCTTCGAGCATATTCACTTTGTGAGATTCTTTATAGCTCATCAGTGAGCAGGCAACGCCGGTATTACCTGCCCGACCGGTGCGACCGATACGATGGACGTGCACTTCCGGGTCGTGGGCAATGTGGTAGTTGATCACCATATCAACATGGTCGACGTCTATCCCACGTGCTGCCACATCCGTTGCAACCAGCACAGTTAAACTGCGATTGGCAAAACGTACCAGGGTTTTATCGCGGTCTTTTTGGTCCAGATCGCCATGCAGTGCCGCACAGTCAAAGCCATGGTCTTGCAGCATGTCGCTAACATCCTGACATTGTGCTTTGGTATTACAAAATACCACGGCGGCATCGGGTTGATGCTGGCGCAGTAATTTGTGCAGAGTGGCGTCTCGCTCGTCATTGTCGGCCACCTCAAAAAAGTGTTGCTCTATGGTGCTGTGATCATGCTGAGCCACCACTTCAATTTTGACCGGATCGCGCATTATATGGCCGACCAGCTGCTCGATTTTGGCCGGGTAGGTGGCGCTAAACAGCAGGTTTTGTCGCTGCTCAGGGCAGTGCGACACGATGCACTCCAGCGCTTCTTCAAAGCCCATTTCCAGCATCCGATCGGCTTCATCCAGTACAAAGGTATTGACCTCGTCTAAACACAGACGACCTTTACGCAAATGTTCTTCAATGCGTCCGGGTGTACCCACAACGATATGAGCACCATGCTCCAGCGAGCCAATTTGGGGGCCCATCGGAGCGCCGCCGCACAAGGTCAACACTTTGATGTTATGAATGGCCCGAGCCAGCTTGCGGATCTCAACAGCCACCTGATCCGCAAGCTCCCGGGTGGGGCAAACAACCAGCGCCTGAACGCGAAAGCGCTTCACCCTCAGGTTGTGGAGCAGGCCAAGCGCAAATGCGGCGGTTTTGCCTGAGCCGGTTTTTCCCTGTCCGATAACGTCTTTACCGGCCAAAATCTCGGGCAGTGTCTGTGCCTGAATATCGGTCATGGTGTGATAACCAAGAGATGTCAGATTCTCTTGTAATGACGAAGACAAATTAATGCTGGAAAAAGGCGTGGAGGTGCTCATAGCTGGTTTCTTTTTGATTTAAAGGCTAAGTATAACATGCTAACCGGGCAGGCTCTTTGGTGGAGAGCCCTGCCTGTTGATGTAGCATGTCTTGATTTGAACTGGACAGCAGGTGCTCTATGACTGCTGTGAGTTCGTTTTGTGCTTATTCTGCGTTGCTGGTTTTGACTGGCCATTAGCCGGACGTCTTCTGCGGCGCTTTGGCGCGCCTTGTTTGTCATTGCCTGATTGCAGTTTTTGGCCATTTTTTGGCTTGTTTGCCGGTTTGTTTTGTGCCGTCTGCTCAGTGGCCGACGTTTTCGGTTTCTTAGGCTTTTTGGGTTTTTTTGGTTTACTGGGGCGTGTATCCAGCTTAGATTCCGGCATCGGGTTTTGCGGCTCAAAGCCAGGCTCAACCACGCGCGGGATCACTTGCTGAATAAGCCGCTCAATGCCAAATAAGTCACCGGTAACGTCTTCGCTGACAAAAGAAACCGCTTCGCCGGTTGCGCCGGCACGGCCTGTGCGACCAATTCGGTGTACATAGTCTTCATAGACATTAGGTAAGTCAAAGTTAACAACATGGGGGAGCTCCTGGATATCCAGGCCGCGCGCGACGATGTCGGTGGCGACTAGCACCCGTAATTCGCCGCTCTTAAACCCGGCAAGTGCCTTCATACGTGCGCTCTGGCTTTTATTGCCATGAATGGCCGCGGCATTGATCTTAGCCTTTTCCAGGTCTCGGACCAGTCGGTTAGCGCCATGTTTGGTACGGGTAAAGACCAGCACCTGTTGCCAGCCATGGCTTGTCAGCAGGTGTTTGAGCAAGGCGGTGCGACGACTTTTATCGACCGGATACACCCATTGGGTGACGCTTTTGGCGGTGCTGTTCGCCGGAGCCACCGATATTTCGACAGGATCCTGGATAAGTCCTTTCGCCAGTGCGCGAATATCATCAGAGAAGGTAGCCGAAAACAGCAGGTTCTGACGGCGCTGAGGCAGCAGTTTGATCAGACGTTTAATGTCGTGGATAAACCCCATGTCCAGCATTCGGTCTGCTTCATCGAGTACAAAAATGTCCAGCTGGTCAAATTTCACCGCATTTTGCTGGTACAAATCGAGCAGTCGGCCAGGTGTGGCAACCAGGACATCGGCACCTTTGCGCAGTTTCATCATTTGCGGGTTGATCTTCACGCCGCCATACACAACCTGGCAGGATAAAGTCAGGTGTTTACTATACAGCTCAACACTTTGCCAGACCTGATCGGCCAGCTCGCGCGTGGGTGTCAGGATCAAAGCCCTGACTTGATTGGCCTGAACTTTTGGCTTGTTGCTCAACAGCTCCAGCATTGGCAGGGTAAAGCCTGCGGTTTTCCCTGTGCCCGTTTGGGCTGCTGCCATAATATCTCGCCCCTGCAGGATGGCTGGAATGGCTTGCTCCTGAATGGGGGTTGGCGTTGAGTAGCCCTGATCGGCTACGGCTTGATTAATTTCGGGAGATAAGCCGAGACTGCTGAAGCTCATGATTGTGTACTCTGAAGAATGCGGGCCGGAAGAGTACAAGATTTGCCCCAATATAGCAATTTTTGTCAGTGCCTGAAGTGGGTTGAGTGATGGAGGGTCGCAGCTGAACGCGGCTAACCGGATTGTTCGCTGAGCAGCTCGGCAACGGGGATCTGATAAAAGCGTGCCAGATCGCCTGCGGTGCGATAGTAGACACGGTTGCCGCATTCGGCGCGTTTAAGCGTGGCAATTGATACGCACAAAGCCTGATCCTGGCATGCGCAAGCTAGTTTTTCCTGACTTAGGCCCAGGCTTTTTCTAAGTTCCTTGAGCCGATGACAATTGAGTTTGACTCTGCCGTCCATTGACGTGCTCCTGACTGACTTTGAGAGCAAAGGCTAGCAGTCATTGGCGTCTTTTGCCAAATGATGACAGTGACTTTAAGTGTTCATTTTTTGCTACACACTGTCAGTATTTTTTCACCCTAATGTCTTAGATTTGGGGGCAGCGAAACTGATACCAAACTGATACTGAACTGATACCAACAAGCGGGTCATTCGCATCTACACTGAGTGCCAGTTGAATAAGCCCCGCATGGTGCGGGATTACTGGAAATAATAAGGAAACAATTATGTCTCAGACAATTCATAACCTGGGTGCCTATGGTTCTGTGGTACTGGCAAAAGATTTCAGCAAAGATTTTATCAATGCGTTTGAGCACATTAATCAGCGCGATGGTGTGAAAATCACGCCACTGGCTGGCCAGTCTCAGGTGGTTAATGGCATTAACTATGCGTTTTACTGCCTGGTTGAGCCGGTTGTTGCACCGGATGTGGCAAAAGTAAACAAGCTAGAGCTTATCGTGATCCATGCGCTGGATGACAAGTACACTGAAAGCTCAGAGCGCGTGTTGAGCCGCCCTGTACTGGTTCCACCTATTGGTTCGTTCGACGGTGTTGCACTGCGTGGTGAGTTCACAGAAGCAGAGCAAGCAGCAGCTGAGCAAATTGAATCGCTGATCGGCGTAGATTATGACATTCTGGCTGCGCAGCAGCAGGTTGTTGCAGGTCTTAACTTTGTATTCTACTCAGTGGTTACCCCTGCGACACGCAATGGTCAGGCATTCTTTGCAGAGATTGAAGCATTCCGCAATCTGGATGGCAGACTGGAAAACTTTAACCTGATCCCGGTTAAGCCATAACCTATCACTGTTTGGCAACGTTGATAACTGGCCGCTCAGCTTTGTCTGCGCGGCCTTTTTGTGTCCTGGCGACAGGGCGTTGTTGCGGATTGCCTCTGCCAGAAAAGCGTCCATCGCTCAGTTATTCAGCCCAACTTGTACCGAGGTGACTTGCGCATTGCTTGCTATACTCAGTGGAAACACAGCAAGGAAACTGACAATGAAAGTGATTCTGCTATTAATCACACTGATATTTACCTGTGTGGCATCAGCCGATGAACAGCAAGCACCGCCGCTGAACCCGGCATACAAGGGCGAGCACGGCATGGTATTGATGAATCGGGGCTCACGGATTTATGCAAGCAACTTTCCTTCGTATGGGTTACCCAACGATATTCATGTTGTATACCGGCTTGAGAACCCGGATGTGGCCTTTCTTAGCCTGATCAGAGATTCAAAACTGATCACCATCAAGCCAGAGCCGTTTAACTTACAACGGCTTGAGCGAGGCGAAGAAGTAACAATAATGGCAGATGTTTATGAAGGCCACTACGCACGTGATGGCAGGCTGGTATATCCGCAGCGGCAACTGGTGCTCAGTGATAAGCTATTTGCCCGCAAGCTCAGTAAACTGGAGCCCGCCTCTCAGTGGCACGAATATGACGTCATTGAAATTAATAAAACGGAGCGCATTTACGTGCACAAGATTCAGCAAAGGCCCAGCTTTAATCATCTGATTTTTGTTGATTTAACCGGAGCCTGCCTGCAAAAATTCCGGGCCTCTAAGCGGGTGCCCAGCGCAGGGGAGCTGGCCTACAAGTTCATTAACTGCGGCACACTGAAACAGCTTTTTTATGATGCTGAGAGTTATATGTAGGCGCTATCGGGTTGAGAAAAAGTATGAATAAAAAGGGCTGCCTGTGCAGCCCTTTTTGGTTGGGTCGAGTTAAAGCGGGTTGCCGTTTTTGTCTGTGGCATCAAACTGATGGCCATCTGGTCCGCCATCGCGTGGTGGAATAAGTACATCAATGGCATTGCTGCCAGCCACCGCATTAGGATCGGTGAGTGAGCGCAAGAAGGTGGCCAGATAGTGTATTTCATCACTGGTGAAGTGTTTGATGATGGCATCATCGCCTCTGTCTGAATTTGCTCTGTTCTCGGCGTTAAGCGCCAGAACAAATTCTTCGCCTCCACCAACAATCTCGCGGCACTGCTCAGTTGTCAGGTGCTGAAATTGTGGTAGCTGGCAGGTTTCAACATTGTGATAAAAGCTTTCCAGGGAACCGGTTACGTCATTGTAGTGTTCGATAACGCGCTCCAGTGTGGCAAACACGCCCTTATCTCCATACGGTGCAGTGATCCCCACATTCAGCAGGCTAGGCATGCGGAACTGGTTTTTGGCATTGCCATCGGCTACCGCATTGGGGCCAATTTGCGGGTAGAGTGGACCTCGGGTTTTTTCCGGGGTAAACATCACACCATCGTGGCAGTTCGCACAGCCGGCTGACGTGTAAAAAAGCAGCGCGCCGCGTTTTTCTGTGTCAGTCATTCGGGTGTTGTCGCCCTGAATATAATTGAAAAACGGGTTGTCGATAAACAGGAATGAGGCCTGATAAGCGGCGAGTGCTCTGGCGATACGTAAGAAGTCAATCTGCTCGTCACCATAGGCCGCAACAAAATGGCTTTTCCACTCATCGGCCAGTCGGGTTGCGATAAATTCACGATAGACTTGTGGGGATTCAAAGCTGGTTGGGTCACCCATTTCAGCGGCTGCGGTGACAGGGAAATGAGCCTGAGCCATTAACAGACGCAAGGGATCTGTATTGGCAACCTGGCTGTTCATCAGTCGGGTTACGTCATCTTCTGGGGTCATAATCGGGGCCGTGGATACCAGGCCTACTTCACTTTCACGGTTGCTCTGACGCAGTTTTACCCTTTGATCCCAGAACATGCTGTTGACCCACAGGGCCGTGTTGCAGATCTGTGGTGAGCTGCGTCCAACAGAAGGGATAGTACTGCCGTCGGTGCGTCCCAGTCCGATGACATCTGGGTTCTCGGCATTGACGCCGATGGATAAAGACAGGCCATCGCTTCCACAACCTTGTGCAGGATGGTGGCAAGAAGCGCAGGAGGTATCATAGTTTTGACTCAGCGCCTTACTAAAGAATAGTCGTTTACCCAGCTCAATCAGTTTCGGGTCTTCCTGTCGACGATAGCGGGCAACATAGGCCTGCATATCTTCCAGCCCCTGCTGCAACTCATAATGTTCAATGACTTTGCCCATGCAGGTATCGAGCTGCTCATCCGTCACGGCATTGAGGTCGTTGGTACCGCACAAATCGACTAAACGAGCAATGCCAATATTAATTACTGAGCCATTGCGCATGCCATCGTTGCTATCACTCGCCAGCGTCGTCACCGTTTCGATGTTTGACGGCTCACTGATGAGCTTGTTTTTATCTTTGCCCTTGGCAAAGGCTTGAACAAAGTAGCTGTATTGAGTACCTGCTATCGCACTGTCGTCCTGGTAAAAGGTGAGTGTGGTGCGGGCGATGCGTTTGCCATCCCGGTAGATACGATAGCCTTTGATATTGCTGGTATCCTGGGGTGCCTGCCAGCTTAGAGCGACTTGATTGCTGCTGTGTACTTTTGCTGTGAACTGTTGTGGGGTGGGGAGCATGTCGGCGTTTGCCTGAACTAACCCTGAGATTAAGCTCAGAGGCAGTAACCATATAGCGAATAACCTTGTTTTCATAGGTAAAATCCTTAACAGCAGGGTCTGGGAGGGTAGCGCCTGCACACTGCTGTTTGTAACGTAACTGAGAGTTTGTATTGCCCGCGCGGCATGTGGCCGGCAAGGTCATTATTGTGTGGAATGAAAAATTGCGATTCCAACATGAGTGTAGAAATGAAATAAGGAAGAAATGTGTATATTTTTTGTTTTTAATAATCCTTTATTCTGTTTTTGTTGTTTTTTCCTAGAGTATTTATTCAGCAGTGGCAAGGTGAAAAGTAAAACCAGATCAGCTTGTTAGCCGGTTTTTTGGTTGTCGAATATTCGCCTTGCGGAATAAGTTCAATGGCTACAGGAGCGCATCGTTAATCAGGAGGTTGGTAAATTACCCATAACGCGGCTTACTGTGGTTTTTTGTGGTATGAGGTTGTAAAAGTAGTGGTTTTCTTGCTCAGAGCGCTTCGCTGCCATCTGCAAATATCCGCGCTAAGTGTTTAATAATGTGACGCCCGGCATTGTGCGACATAAAACAATTTTGCGGATGGCTTCAGAATACCACTGTACGGTAATGAATCGAGGTGGCTGGTTGCGTGTTTACCATTTGGATTACTGGCACACCAAGTGTGCCAGTAACTGTGTTGTAGGTTAGGGATAATAGGCTATTGAACACATGTCGCCAGTACAGGTTACGCCACGGTCGATAATCAATGTAAATAGTTGCTCAATAGTACTGACATCGATGTGTGACAAGGCGTTGTCGTACAAGTAGAGGTAGTTCAACTGACTGTTATTGGTTAAATCGAGAGATGTGATCCGGTTACTCGTCAGATTTAAATCCACTAGTGCATTATTACTCGAAGTGTCCAGCCCTGTTAGTTGGTTGTTTTCGGCCATCAGGGTATGCAATGCAGCACTTTGGGCGATATTAAGCTGAGCGATATTATTCTCTCTCACGTCAACGTAGGTGAGTGCAGTTTGACCTGAGACATCTAACGTACTTAGTTGGTTTTTGTAAACCGACAGGCTTTGTAAGGCCGAGTTGGCTGCCAGATTAAGCCGGGTCAACTGGTTGTAGTTGGCACTCATTGACTCGATTGCCGGATTTGCAGTGGTATCCAGTTGCGTCAGCAGGTTGCCGTCTACTTCCAGGGTAATGAGTGCCGGGGTCGATGAAAGATTAAGTTCTTTCAGCTGATTGTATACTGCCCGCAGCTCCGTGAGTGCATCATGACGGCCCAGCGTCACAGAGGACAATTGGTTGTAGTTTACAAGCACTGAGCTAAGTGCAGGGTTGTTACTCAGGTCTAGTGTTGTGAGTTGGTTTGAACTTGCGCTCAATTCTTCCAGTGCTGATAACTCAGATAAGTCCAGCGATTTGAATTGATTTGAAGTTATGTCTAATTCTTCCAGCTCTGACAGCTTTGATAGCGCCAGCATTGTGAGTTGGTTTGCACTTACATCCAATTTTTGTAGTTTTGAAAGCGCAGATAGATCCAGCTCTTTGAATTGATTGTTGTATATAACGAGGCTTTCGAGCGCCTCGATACCTGACACGTTGAGCGATGTGAGCTGGTTACCGGAGGCGTAAAGCTCAGAAAGCGAGGGTGTGTTTGTAACTGATAGTGTTGTGAGCGAATTGTCTCTCAGATATAGGCCCTGCAATTCGGGTAGATCTGCAATACGTAATGTTGCCAGCTGGTTATTGCTCGCACTCAGCGTATTCAGCCTGGGATTGTTAGTAATGTCCAGCTGGGTGAGTTGATTATCAGATAAATAGGCGAATTCTAATAGTGCATTGGCAGATAAATCGATGTTGCTCAGTGGGGTTAGGCTGACTTCCAGACTGCGCAGCTTGGTATTATGTGAAAGGTCAAGGCTGGTAAGTTGTGCCCACCAGATAGACAGTTCTTCTAATTCAGGTACGCCTGACAGGTTCAAGCTGTGAAGCGGTACATCCTGAAACCATACGTCTATGAGTTTAGGGTTAGTGGACAAATCCAGCGTTGTGATTGGCACTGAGCTCAACCCCAGAAACTCCAGTTGTGGCAATGTGGATAGGGCCAGGTTGTCCAGGTAATAACTGCTTACCCTGAGCTCTTTCAGGTTAGGGGTGATAGAGACATCCAGCTGAGGTAGCTGCTTTGCATACACGGTCAGCTGTTCAAGCTGTGCGTTATTGGACAAGTCGAGCGTGGTGAGCTTGTCACTTTTAACTGATAACTTTTCAAGTAACGGATTATGACTAATATCCAGGCTTTGTATGCTCCATGCATGGGCAAACAGCTCCGTCAGTGAAGTCTGTTTAGAGATATCCAGAGTATCGAGTTGTGAGTCATATATTTTCAGTGTTTGCAGTGCCGTGTTGTTACTGACGTCCAGTGCTATGAGGGTGTTGCTTTCGATTGCAAAGTGAGTCAGCGCGGTGTTTTTTGACACATCCAGGTTCTGCAAACTATCTGCAAATACCTCGAGCTCTTTTAGGCCCGTATTTTGTTTTACTGTGATGCTTGTCAGCTGGGTACCCGACACAGATAGCTTTGTCAGTGCAGTAAGGTTTGAAAAGTCCAGTTGGGTAAAGCCATTACCAGAAACTGACAGTTCACTCAGTGCATCATTCACCGGAAAGCTCAGTTGTGTTAGCTGATTGTTTGACAGGTGAAGTGCGCCAAGCATGGGGTTGTGTGAGATATCTAACTCACTCAGCTGGTTGTTTTGTACATTGAGTTCAACGAGGTTAGATAATCCAGACAAATCCAGGGCGGAGAGTTGATTATAAGCAAGCTGTAAATGGGTCAGAGCCGTATTATTGGACAGATCAATGGTGGTTAATGCATTGCCCTGTAGGTTAAGTGATTGTAATTTCGGATTATTATTCAAATTAATGTGTGTTAGTGCACTGTCGCTAATGGTTAGTGAGTGTAAAAGCGGGTTATTGTCTAAATTAATCTGTGTTAGTGCATTATCGCTAAGGGTTAGTGAGTGTAAAAGCGAGTTGTTGTTCAAATTAATGCTTTTTAGCGCGTTACCGGCGAGGGTGACGCTTTCCAGCGCGGCATTTTTGCTAAGGTCAATTTCAGTAAGTTGATTATTGGATACCCATAAATAGTTCAGTTGTGTTGCATCAGTGAGATCCAGGCTGGTCAGTGGGACGTTGCTAAGCGTGAGGCTGCTAAGCGCAGGATTGTGCGACAGGTCGAGTTGACTAACTGCCACACTGTCTAGCGACAGATAGTTTAGCTTGGCATGATCAGAGAGATCCAGGGCTGTTAATAACGTATCGCGAAGACTCAAACTCTCAAGGTTTATGTTCGTACTGAGATCGAGATTCGATAGCTCCTGACTGGTTACCGACAGATAGGTTAGGTCCGGATGGTTTGACACATCCAGCGCTTGTAATTGAGAAGAGTGCACTGATAGATCAAAAAGTTTTTTGTTCTTAGAGATATCCAGTATTTTAAGTTGCCCACTGGTTACTCTCAGAGTGCTCAGGGCAAGGTTTTTGGATATATCTAATGACTGAAGTTGACTATCGTTTACGTGCAGGAATCTAAGTTTTGTGTTGTTTGATACATCAAGTGCCTCAAGCATTGGGCCTGTGATTGTTACTACACGCAACTCTAAATTTTCTGAGATATCCAGATTTGTCAAACTGTCGCTAGAAACTTCTAAAGACTGAAGCTTTCTAAAGTGCTTGATGATGTCAGCGTTATTGATAGGCTCTTCGCAGTATAAATGAATCACGTCGTCAATGTACTGGTGCTCATTGTCGCGGGCTAAACATTGCGCGAGTACCGGGTCCATATCCAGCTCGTTGAGTTTGGTGCGGGGTTTAAACTGAATTTCAACAGTACATGCAGCCTGCATGTTTTCAATGATATAGAGGTTGCCATCCAGTGTGCCGCCACATCCTGTGGCTGAGTCTGTGTAATAGCCTTCGTCAGGTTCGAGCACTAAATCGACATAATCACCTTTGCTCACCGATTGTGTCGCGGGAGTGATTGTGCCAGAGCCGCTAACATTGGTAGTCAGAGTAAAGGTTTCTTCTGGTGCAGGGGGAGCTGGTTGGTTTGTGTTATTTGCGTTGTTACTGCCACCACCACACCCACTCAAAATAAGGGAGAGCAAGGCTGCTGCAGGGAAAATACGTCTGTATGTCACTGGGTACTCCAAAGGCTTTTGTTGTTTGATTGCTGCTTCGCAGCTATCCGTAGGGTACTGGCTTGGCAGTATTTTTTACCTATTGTAAGCGTGTCCCTGAAAATAAGATATATTAAATGTAATGATTTTGGGGGCTTGGTTTTGTAATTGTTATTTATTGGGGCTTTTGGTGTTGCGCTACTGTTTGGTTGGCTGCCCTATATACCCTGCATTTGCAGTAAATTTCGCAGTTGAGATATAGCATGCTGGCTGAACACTTTAATTCCGCTGCGCGCCAGTAATGCTGCGGTTACCCCTGCGCCATCGATTTTGACCCCACTGAATGTGCCGTCGTAAATTTGTGTACTGCCGCATGAAGGGCTTCCCTGAGCAAGTACCGCATATTTTATTTGCTGTTGCTGACACAGCAGCAATGCGTTTTCTGCTCCTTTAATAAATGGCGTGGTGACATCGACCCCCGTACTTTCAACGACTCTGGCTGAGCCGTTGAGCACGTCCAGGCCTTGCCCTGCGATGATCTCCGCTGGGGCTCTTGGTGTGGGTAACCCTGCCGATACTTCGGGGCAAAGCACAACCAGCTTCATATTGGATTGCAGCCAATGTAAATCGGATTCGGGGATCGACAAACAACTGGCATTGTAGCGAACTTTGTTGCCAAGCAGGCAGGCGCTAACGAGTACTTTTTCCATCAGGGATCCCTTATAAAACAGTCGCGCAATATATGAGCTTGGCAGGTTTTGCGTATTGCATATAAAAATGTCCGACTGGTCCACGTTTTTAAATGGCTTAGGGGTGTACGCTGGCACCACCAAACTGTTCAGCAAGATAGTTGATTATCTCTATGGGGTCAGTGATTGTATGGTTTTCATCCAAAACCAATACAGGCAGCCACTGCCTCTCTTCACCCAAAATCGCAACAACTTCACTGCGCGGTTTTGGAAAGTCGATACGGTGAATATCGATAGCACTTTTCCAATGCGGATTGGCCGATAGCGCACCTTCTATTAACGCACAATGTGAACAAATCCACATTTTCCCGGGTCCATCCTCGAACGGCATTTTCAGCACAAATAATTTTGCTTTCATTGACTTAAAGCGCATTTACACAATTAATCAGGGAGATAATCCTAACATACTGATAAAATGAAAGCTGCAAAAGCTCTGTACTATTTAGCATAGCTCACGGTTGCTTTGTTTCGCTGTGAGAATTAAGTCAGTGAGCCCACAGATTATGTGGGCTCATCGTTAAGTATAAGAGTGATAGATTGCCCTCAAGCAGGCTCACAGTGGAATTTTTTGTAATATCAGGTTGTACAGGTAGTGATTTTCTCGCTCAGTTCGTCTGACCGTCATCAGCGCCTGCTCTTGTGCGCTTTTACGCATAAACAGCCCATCTTTCTGATTTAATGGATGATCCGGAAAGTACAACTGAGTCAGTAAGGAGTCGTAACCCAGCTTGGATGCTTTCAGGTGAATGTGGGGCGTGCGCTGGCTAGCGGCATTGAGCGGGTAGGCGCCGGGAAATACGGTTTTGAAACGAAATCGCCCTTGTTTACCACTTTGAATTATGGCCCATGCCTGGAAGTGTTCATCGACAGGGGCGTCGCTGGTATCGTGAGGATGATGGTACTTTCCAAAGGCATTGGCCTGCCACAGGTCTAACGTGACATCTTCAACGGTATTTCCTTCATGGTCAAATACTTGTCCGGCTATTTCTATATGCGTTCCCTGGGCCACTCCTGACTTACCGGCCACCCGAGTGAGATCAGCATCTTGGTCTTTTTGTGGGGTAATGGGGTAATAAGGTCCCTCCATTTCTCTGGGAGTCAGTAGCGTTTGTGCTTGTGCAGTGCCTGCAAATGCACCTGCCAGCGTTCCCGCGGCAAGGTTTTTAATAAAGTGACGTCTGGAATTATGTGACATAAAACACCTGGGATTAGTTTGTTATTTACTAATCAGCATAGAGCGCTGAGAACTGAGGTGTCCTATCAAAAAGCTATTTTTTAACTTAAATAGATTTATGCTCGGTTAAAAGCCGTAAATAACAAATTGTAATATATAGTTTTATTTTCTAGCTGCGTCACTTTTACCAATGAATGAATCTGTGAATAAGTTTGGGCTTAGCCTAGGCTAAATGTGCTTCTATGTACTTTTTCGTCCTAAGTTTATGTACATATCAGGCTTTTTCGACGATCAGATAAGTGTGAACCTCTGGATATTGGTCGAACTCTAAATGTCTAATAATACAGCCCATGTCTAAGAGCAATTGTAAGAATCCAGAGACGCCAAGTGACGAATAGTAAACCTCTGGCCCCATAGCAGTATTTGTGTGACAACCGGCTTGTGTTGTGCCACCAAATGAAAATATAAATACACCTCCAGGGTTGAGACTGTTGATGATCTTAGCGAGCACCGGTTTTTGCTCCGACAAAGGTATATGCCAGATGCTGTCCCATGCTGTTATAAAGTCATATTTATCTGGCAACATGTAGGTGCAAATATCACCCTGCAAAAAAGAAATATCAGGATGCTTACGCCTTGCCAGAGCGAGCATCTCTTCTGAAATATCTAAACCAGTTGGCTTAAAGCCTTCATTGACCAGTAACTCGATAAAACGACCTGTACAACCACAGCCAATATCCAGCGCATTGCCGCGATGTTTAACAAAACTAATCGCCCTCTGGTGTTGTGCAATGCCATTGGTCATATCAAACTCCTCACGCTCCCAGAGGTGGGTAATTTGATTGTAGGCTTTTCCTATTTCTTGTGGCTTCATGGCTGGTTTCCTGAAAATAAAACGCCCTAATAAAGAGCGCAAGTTGAGTTGTTTTTGCTTCAGAGAAGCAAAAACAACTAAATGGGTGTCTTCAAATCAACCTAGAAAAAACTATACCAAAGGCTAAAATACCGTCAGGAAGGACGGTTTTCGAACTAGACCAACCGCGGTCTTTAACAGAAGTAAGAACTCATAATGAGATTTTGCAATTAAGTTGGCAACACTTTAGTGTATCGATAGCGATTTAGCCATGTTAGGTCGTTCCTTGCTCCAGACACCCTGAATTCAGTTTTCCCTGCGGGCTAATCACTCGACGCACGGCAATAAACAAGCATACGGTGATAGACACACTCATCATGACCCAGACGGCTATCATGATCATCACCTGGTATTTGATGGCAACCATGGGGCTGGCGCCGCCGAGGATCTGGCCGGTCATCATGCCAGGTAACGACACCAGGCCGGTGGTGGCCATGGTCGCCAGAATGGGCGCAAGTGCTTTTTGCAGCGCGTTTTGTACAAAGGGTAAAGTGGCATCGCGTACCTGTGCCCCCAGCGACAGTGCGGCTTCATATTCAGGCCAGCGGGTTTTAAAGGCATCGAAGAAGTGTTGCAGGCAAACGATGTTGGCATTGAGGCTGTTGCCTAGCAACATGCCTGCCAGCGGGATCAGGTACTGAGCATGGTAATAGGGCGTTGGCTGGATAATCACCAGGGTGACAAAGCTTAACAGGGGTAAGAGCCCGGCACACAACCCGGTAAACACGGCCACAAAGAGCGGACGCCTGGGCAGGCGGGCTTTACTGAGAATAGCGCTACTGCCGATGAGTAGCATCACCAATAACCAGGCGAGGTTCACCCAGAGATTATTGAGGGTAAACAGATATTCCAGATACAGGCCGACCAGTAATAACTGTACGACCATGCGGATCAGCCCAATCACGGCTTCTTTACCAATATTGAGCTGATACAGCGCGTTGATAGCAAAGGGCAGCAGCAGGGTCAGGCTAAACAAGCCCAGCTGCCACCACTGGATGTCGATTACCTGTTGCATCTCGGTGCCTGGTTTATATAAGTGTTTTAATTACAGTCGATTATTACACAGACAGCCATTTAAAATCACCCTGTGACTTTGCTTGCTAAAACCACGATACGCGCAGTTATTGCAAATCATTCTGCCAGTAGCTTGCTTACCCGGGCGTGCTCGGCTTTCGCTTCAGCCATGATTCGGTCGATCAAGACCTCTACGGGTTCGATGTCGCGGATCATCCCCTGTGACTGGCCAATAAACTGGACGCCGTGTTCCAGGTCGCCTCTGATGGTGGCGGCTTCCAGTTTTTCGGTAGCGGCGCCAAAGAGGGTCAGCATACGGATTTTGTCGAACTGAGCCAGTAAGCCCAGCAGTAATTTCCACAGCGGCATATCGACCATTTTTGAAGCTTTAAAGGACTTAAAAACGGCCACGATGGGATTCATCGGGCGGCGGGTGGCTTTCTCTGCCATCGGAGTCTTCATTACCCGAGCGTAGAGGCCATCGAAGTTCTTAGAATAAATGGTGTCGGCGACCTTTTTATCGACCACCGCCTGCTTTACATTCTGGTGGACCGGGCTTTGTGTGCTGGTTGCCAGACGAGAGCCCATGGCAACGGCATCGGCCCCCAGCGCCAGTGCCGCCAGCAGGCCTTTGCCATCGGAAAATCCACCTGCCGCAATCACTGGAATGTCGACCAGCTCAACAATGTTGGGCACTAAGCACAGGGATGTGACCTCTCCGCCATGTGCGGCGGCTTCGTGGCCGGTCACCAGCAGGGCATCAGCGCCACTTTTTTGCGCGGCCAGCGCATGTTTTTCGGTCACGACTGTGGCGATGGTTTTGCCGCCGTAACGTTTTACGCCTTCCACTATCCAGTCGCCTTTACCCAGCGAAAAGTTAATCACTGGCACTTGCTCAGCCAGCGCGACTTTGGCGTTTTCTTTTGCGCCAGGCATCAGCAGGGTGATCCCAACGCCAAAGGGCTTGTCGGTGAGGGTGCGAATTTTGGCTATGGCCTGACGGGTTTGTTCCTGCGTTAACGGTCCGGTGGCTAAGATCCCCAGGCCGCCGGCATTGGATACCGCTGCAACCAGTTCAGGAACTGAGATCCAGCTCATGCCGGGTAAAATGATGGGTTTTTCTATGCCCAGTAAGTCGGTAATAGGTGTTTTCATGTTGATGATTTTAACTGGTCTGATGTGTTGTAAGCATACCGGGAAAATCGCTCAGAAGAAAAGTGAATATTGCACCAAAGCGCACATTCAATGGTTAGGGCGTTTTCTCTTGCACGGATAGTTGTACATCTTTTTGTGTATCGGCTTTTTTCTTACGCTTCTTTTTTAGTCGTTTGAGTTCGGCCTTTTTTACGTGTTTGGCAATCCACTTGGCCATTTTGCCCATCAGTATGGGCGGAAAGTCGTGCCCCAGGCCCTCTACCACTTTTAGCCGTGCCTTGCGGATCTCGGCGGCGGTTTGCTCACCTGCTGTAAGCGGAAAAATCGGGTCGTGGGTGCCGTGGATCACTAAGGTTGGCGCCTTGATCCGGGTTAACAGGTGGCGTCGGTCGCCGCTCGCGGTGATGGCGGCCAGCTGGCGTTTAAACCCAGCCGGATTATGGGCCCGGCTGATATGCATGGTGGCCTGCTCTCGCAGAGTGTGTTCGTCTCGCGGATAGGCGGGGCTGCCAATCAGCTGATTAAGTCTGACATTATATGAAATCGCGGCCTGTCGACAGTTATCGCGGGGCGTGATACGTGCCAGTTTGATCAGCACACCCAGGCTTTTTCCTGAAATTAACTGGCTGTTGGAATTAGACATAATCGAGGTCAGGCTGAGCACTTTTTTGCGCTGCTTGGCGGCCAAAGTCTGCGCTATCATGCCACCCATAGACGCGCCAACCAGGTGAGCTTTTTTAATTTTCAGTGCCTTCATCAGTGCCAGTACATCGTCTGCCATATCTTCGAGCGAGTAGGGCGCTTGCATACCAAAGGGGACCTTGCGGCGTAACCAGGTTTTAAACAGGTTAGGGGTGCCGTAGTCGTCCAGATGGCTCGACAAGCCGCTGTCGCGGTTATCGAAGCGGATCACTCTGAAGCCTTTGTCTACCAGACCAAAATACAGCTCATCGGGCCACACCGTCATTTGTGCGCCCAGCCCCATGATCAAAATAATGGCGGGTGCATGTCGGTTACCACAATCCTGATAGCTCAGGGTAATGCCGTTTGAGGTTTTAATGCTGCGCATAGGGTTTTTTAGTGCGACTCTACGGTTAAGAAAAAAGTATAGCGCATAGAGAGTTACAATCTTGAGCTGAAGGCGAAATGAACAAGAAAATTTTTACGAAAAAAGTAAAAAATTGACTTGCGTACGAGGGGGAATACATCAATAATCAGCGCGCCACAACTGGTGGTTATTTAAACTAAATTCAGGAGCAAAAAGAGTATGGCAAGCAAACGCAGCCAGTCCCACGAACATTTACGGGGCGACATAAAAGACAACGCTTTAAAAGCATTGGTAACCAGCCCACTGTTTAGAAGCAAAGTAGAGAAAAGCAAAAAAGGCAAAGGCAGCTACCGTCGTAAGGACAAACACCAGGGCCGAGAGCCTTACCTTATGGCAGCTTAGGCGAGCAATAAGATAAGGCTTTCGACAAACAGCGGTTATATTACTAAGCTTGTGGCTGATTAAATAAAAAGGAGCAACCAGATGGGACTATTAAGTGGGTTACTAGGCAATGCCAGCGAAGTAGACAGCGATGAGCTGGATAAGCTACTCAACGACACCCTGATTGAAGGGGAAAGTGTAGCGCAGGCGTACAAAGTGATCCGGGATATGTTTGTGTTTACGAACAAACGCCTGATCCTGATAGACAAGCAGGGAGTCACCGGCTCGAAAGTCGAAATGCTGAGCATTCCGTACGGTAAAATCACCAAATTTAGCAAAGAGTCGGCGGGTCATTTCGATCTCGACGCGGAGCTGAAAATTTGGATTGGCTCAGAGCCCGAGCCGCTGACCAAAGAGTTTAAAGCGGGCGATAACATCAATCAGGTGTATAAAATCATTTCTCAGTATTGCCTGTAAACGCAATACCATAGGTTTTTGCAAAGAGGTTGCCGCGGGTTTTATCCAGGATAAGTGCCCGGGAGTCCGGTACTCTTTGCAGCCACCCTCGCTCAAGTGCATCATTTAAAATCCAGTGTCCCAGGCTACCTGCCAGATGGTTGCGCCGTTCACTCCAGTCCAGGCACGATTTACAGAGCGGGCGCTTTTTTTTCCTAAGCGTTTGAACGCAGACACCCAGTTGCTCAAAAAAGGCGATCCCCTTTGGAGTCAGCAGGGTTTCAGCTTGTTTGTCTTCTATGTAGTTAGCTTCAGCCAGCGCGTCATAAAGCTGTATACCCAGCTCACCTGCAATATGGTCATAACAGACGCGTGCTTGTCGTAAGTAGGGGTCCGCTGGCCCTGTATGTGTTTTCAGTGTTATTTCACTACTGAGCGTCAGGAGTTGCTCGATTAACCCTGCAACCTTCTGGCTTTTAAGCTGGAAGTATTTGTGCCTGCCTTGTTTTCTGACCGACAGTAGCGAGCCTTCAACCAATTTCGCCAAATGGCTGCTGGCAGTCTGAGCGGTAATATCCGCTTCTAATGACAGCTCCGTTGCTGTCAGCGCTTTACCCGACATGAGAGCGATGAGCATACGGGCTCTGGCGGGCTCGCCAATTAAGCTGGCAATCAGGGTGATGTCGGGTTCGTGCATAGGAATAGTTCGATACAGGCCGAAGCATAGCTATTGGGTGGTCTGTATAGTGCCTAAAAACACTAACGGAGACAATGTACTATGATCACTTGTTTTATCGAATATCAGTTAGACCCGAGCAAACTGGCGCTGTTTGAGCAATATGCCCGCAATTGAGGGGAGATCATCCCAAGGTGTGGAGGAGAGCTGATTGGCTACTTTTTGCCACACGAAGGCACCAATTTTGTGGCTTATGGCTTGATCAATTTTGCCAGCCTGGCCGAATATGAGGCGTATCGGGTTCGGCTCAAGGCAGATCAGCAAGGCCGGGATAATTTTAACTTTGCGCTTAAAGAGCACTTTATTTTGCAGGAAAAACGCAGCTTTTTATCTTGTGTGCCGCAGACGTTTTTGCAGGGAGTGAACGCACAGTGATAGCCGTTATTTTTGAAGTGACCCCGCACAGAGACAAGCGGCAGGTTTATCTGGATGTTGCGGCGGATCTTAAATCCAGGCTACAAGAAATAGACGGATTTATATCCATAGAAAGGTATCAAAGCCTGAGCGACTCCGGTCGGTTACTGTCACTCTCGTTCTGGCGGGATGAGACGGCGGTGCAGCAATGGCGAACGCAGGAAGAACATCGAGCAGCCCAGCAACAGGGGCGGGAGCACATCTTTGAGCATTATCGCATTCGCGTAGCTGCGGTGGCGCGCGATTATGGCAGCCATGACCGGGCGCAGGTGCCTTAGCTAACCGGCTGAGGCAACTTAATCACCATTTTCAACCCAGTAAAGCTTAAAGAGGAAGCCTTACTGGTTAGTCCACATAGAGGCAATAACTTCGGCATAATCATTTTGAACGATGCATAAAATACATTTTAAAAGGAAATAATGATGCAGGTTAAACGCACTGGCTTGACGGTTTTATTGTTAGCGACTATCGGGATAACTTTCTTCGCTGCGAATGACAACAGACTCACCAACAATCAGCAAACGACGGAGGCTAAACCTGCTACTGTGAAAAACGCGATGTCCAATCGCTCTCAAAAATGGGGAGCGGTGATCAAGCCACGGCCCGATACTCAACCTCGTACCGAGAAAGCTAAGTAGCTCAATCAGCTAGCGACAATAAAACTCTCGTATTGTGTGTTGTGTGTTTGCTTTGATGCCAAATACCAGCTTTTCTCTGGCTTGGGGGAAGTAGGCTGAGCGAAAAACAATATCCCAAATTGGAAAAAAATTTGCGTAGTTTTTGTTTACATGATGTTGCGCACAACTATGGTGGACTTGATGATAAGCGGGGCTCACAACCAATTTATTGAGCCCCCATGTCCAGTCCACCCAGACATGTGAATGTGTCAGTAACCCTCCTGCCATTGTAATTATCCAGAAAAATAAATTGACCTCCATAACTGTGATCAAATCATTGATATCTATACCACTATAGAAGCAGGCGACACCCAGTATGTATATTGCGATTGCATTGGCACCATGGTTTATCATTAATGCAACAGGGTGGGAGCGTTGTGTGGTTAGCGGTGTCAGTGTGGTAGCTGAGTGATGATGTTTATGAAAACGCCATAGTAAAGGGATCGTATGCATTGCTCTGTGTACGGTATATTGGACCAGGTCCAAATACAAGGCTACAAATAAGCTAAGCAAGATAGCATTGGATAAACTAAGAGGCTGAGTGCTCTTACTATCAGGAATTTGCATATAATTGCTCAAAGGTACACTGATTTGCGTGGCAAAATAATATAATAAATTTGCACAAGAAAAGACTATCAGGGTGTTGAGTAGCATGACTTTAACATCAAGCCGGGTTGAGTCACTTAACCAGATACGGGCACTGAACAAATACTTTATTTTATTAATTCGAGCATACTTTGCATCCGATAATACGATAAGACTTACCAGCAAAGAGGCAAATAGTGGCTCAGGGTGAAGACTGAAGTCAGATAAAAAGTAATCGATTAGTCCGTTTAAATAGTAGTAAAAAGTTTCAGCCATCGTCCTTAACTTATGTCTCTTATGCCACTCAGGGCGTTTTAATCTATCACCTGAATAGGCAACTCAATCACCATTTTCAGCCCGCCCAGTTCACTGTGTTGGGCACAAATGGTGCCCTGATGTGCTTCAATCAGGCTTTTGCAAATAGCCAGGCCCAAGCCTGAGCCGCCGGTGCGTCGGCTGCGAGATTTTTCGACCCGAAATAGCCGTTCGAATATGTCGCTCAGGTGCTCATCTGCAACGCCCGGTGCGGTATCTTCCAGGGTAATGTGGATGTGCTGGCGTTGCTGGCAAACCGTTAGCCGCTGTTTACCTGGTTTATCCGTATATAGCGTACTGTTGGCAATCAAGTTCGTGAGCACTTGCTTGATGCGATCGACATCCCAGCTGACTGTGACTTCACCAGTGAGCTGAATCTGTGCTTCCCAGCCAAAGCCTTTGCCGTGCGTAAACTGAGCAAATTCCTGCTCCCATAGTGCCATCACTTCGGTCAGGTTACATTGCACCAGATTCAGGTGCAAACTTTGTGAGTCGGCCATCGCCAGCTGGTGAATATCCGAGATAAGGCGGTTGATATCCGACAGCTTACGATTGATGGTGTTGTAAGAGGCGTCTACATCCTGAGCGATGTTGAATTGTAATGCCTCAACCTGTAACTGTAACGCGGTCAGTGGTGTGCGGATCTCATGGGACACATCCGCCAGCATCGCATTCTTTTTATCCACGACTTCTTGTAATAGGGTTGCCCGCTCCGCCGCCAGTTTGCGCTTTTTAACCTGCCGATAGGCAAGTGCCGAAATCAGAATAAACAAGGCAGCAGACGCCAACCACCAGGCGCGCAGCTGCCACTCTCTCTGGCTGAGCTCTGCCTGATGAAGCGCTCTGTCCAGGTTCAGGCTTTCAATTTCCTGCTGCTTGCGCATAAACTCAACTTTGCTTTGCAGGGCTGCCAGAGTGAGATTATGCTGGTTCTGCCCCAGGGCATCGCTCAGTGTGTGGTAAGCCTGAGTTTCGGCCAGTGCCTGCTGATGTAACTCGAGCGCCTCAAAAGAGGTTGCGCGCAACTCATGGAGTTCAAGTCGATGTTTTTTGTCCTGCATTGAAGTGGCGGCAGCCAGTGCCGTGTCGCTCAGTGCGATGGCATCTTCATGGCGTTGTTGTGCCTGCGCCAACTTGATAGTGCTGATCTGCAACAGGACCACGATTGACTCAAACTGGTGCTGGCTGGCCAGTGCCAGCCCCTGCGCCAGATGTGTTTGTGCTTCAGTGAGGTTATTTTGCTTTAGTGCAATTAGACCTTGCAGGTTGAGCACTCTGGCCTGGCCGGTTTTTGAGTCAACTTCCAGGTAGAGTCCGTACGCTTTGCGTGCATAGTGTAGCGCAGTCTCATATTCCTGACGTTCCAGTTCGATATAGCCAATCTTCATGGCACTGTTGCCAATGTATAGTTTGTTCCCAAACCTGATGTCTATTTCGTGTGCTTGCTGAAAATGCGGCAGAGCTTGCTCAAAGTTGCCCATTTTTCGATACACTTCGCCCGTTTCGTATAAGGCATCGGCAATGCTCGGCTGGTTGTCCAGTTTAGTGGCCAGCTCAAAGACCTGAGTCAAAGTCGCCAGAGCGGTGGTGTAATCTCCTAAAATGGCCTGGATAATCCCCAAGTTTTGTAAAGCACTGAGGTAGAGTAAGTCTTCACCTAGATCTCGTAACACATTGGTTGAGCGCTGAGCGATTTGCAGTGCCTCGATATATTTATCCTGACGCCTAAGCACGGAGGAGATCCGCTCATAGGCTCGTGCCATCAGTTCGTTGTGACCAATTGACTGAGCTTCCTCCAAAGCGTCCCGGTAAAGCTGCTCGGCAGTAGAAAAATGGCTTTGTTGATCGGCTAAAAATCCACGCATCAGTATGGCCTGAATACGATAATAGGCACCATTATCGACCTGCGCACGTTCTGCATACTGGGTTACGGTGGCCTTTGCCGCCTCATAACCCCCTTGCCGTATATACAAAAAAAACAAAGCTTCAAGGGCCTGAAGATGTATATCGGGCGCTTCGGGCACGGGCATGTCGAGCAGTGACAAATAGGCGTCTATGGCTGCTTGTTTACTGAGTGTTTGAGCATGGGCGAGTTGCTGGCGTGCGACCAGCACTGCGTCTGAGGGCGGGGTTGCTGAGCTGTTTTGAGCCTGCACAGGCGACATGCCGGACAGTGTCAACAGCAGTATTAACGTGCCTGCACGCAGCCCTGCCAGCGGACAACAAGAGCCAAATTTACGACGAGTATGACAACTATCCAGCATGGTATCCTCAGAGCAACACGCGAAGGTGCAAACCAGTTATGCTGTCATACTAACCCGATTTATCCTGCGCTCTCAATAGCTAAAGCTTTTCCAGTCGTGCAACCAGCTCCCTGGCCGGTATGTAGCCTGGTAAGGCCTCTCCATTTGGCAGCAAAATGGTTGGCGTGGACTGAAAGCCAAATTGCCTGGCCAGTGCAACCTGGGTATCCAGTGAGTGTTGACACTGGGCATTTTGCAGCGGTGCAGGCGAGCTGCGCATGGCGGCATCCATGGCCTGATTAGGCCGCTCGGCGCACAGTGTTGCCGCCGTTTTTTCATAAGCCGGACTGCCAGCACGGCCTCTGGGGAGCATCACATAATGAACGGTGACGCCGAGCTGATTGAGCGCGGGCAATTCTTTGTGAAACTTACGACAATAAGGGCAGTCGATATCGGTAAACACGGTAATGCTATACTGCTCGTTGTTTGCCGGGTAAGTAAGCAGTTGCTCATAAGGGATGTTGGCCATGCTCTGCTGGTTGGCGATTTGCTGTATTTTAGCAATATGATCCACCCGGCTGCGCACATCGATAACACGGCCGCTGAACAGGTAATTGCCATCTTTTGATAACAATAAGTGTTCATTACCCAGATTGAGGCGATAAAAGTCATCCGAGTAGGGGTGCAGTTCAAAGTCAATGTCTGTGCCCGTCAGCGCCCGCAATTTAGTTTTTGCTTGTTCCATCGGGCTGGCGGGTGTTGCAGAGGTTCGGTGCTCGGGGTCAGCTGCCAGGGGAGAGGCGCTTAGCAGGGCTGTACCAAGCAGCAAAGTAGAAAATGTACAGGACAAAGTCATGGTGATTATTCCGGTTGTGATTAAGTTACACCGGTTATAACGCGTGCTGTTAAATAGGGCTTATAAATTCGTCTTAAGCTATCTATAATCTTCTATCAAAGCAATAAAATCAGTGGGTTAAGCTAGCTTCTCTCGAGCGATTTGAACCTCGTGGCTTGCAGGGCATAGGCGCATCGAAGTCGGGCCCGGCTGGGTCAGCTGCTTGCACAGCGTGGCCTGCTTTGAGTGTGTGTCGGGCGTTGTGAGCAGCTGCACTCTGGTATTTTGCAATGTGGGGGAGTGCAAAGGTGCCGGCTGCGCTAAGATCAAATCGGCTATGCGCTGTTGCATGACCACCGCGCTGCAAATCGCCTGCTCATCGATTGCTTGTTGCCCCTGAATGGCAAAGTCCAGCGCTTCGGTAAAGCGGGCCTGGCTGGCATAAAGGCGGCTCAGCACGTCAGCTGCCTGCGAAAAGTAATAACTGTTAACGGGGCTTTGTTGGACAACCTGGCTGGCATAATGCTGTGCTTGTGCGGTTTCATCTAATTGCAGCAAGGTTTCGGCCATCAGCAGTTGTGCTTCAACGGAATCCGGATTTTCTTGCAGGCTGAACGTTAGCCATTGTTGTGCATGGTCATAATCCTGCTGCTCAAAGGCGACAATGGCCTTGTGATAGGCCGACAATGCCGGCAGCATGGCCGATGTGGCAGCAGGCGGGTTCAGGTTGCCCAGATAAGCGGTGGTAACAGCGCCCAGTATAAGCGTGACCGAAGCCGCCATAGTAACCAGTGAACGTGAAGAGGACGATGAAATCACGGTCGTTTTGATTTGCCAGCAGTAACCCTGATTAGGGAAGGTGCGGATCATATCCTGCTCGGGGGCGAGTTTTCTGAGCTCGCTGATCAGCTGAAATAAACGATGGTCCTGAACCTGTGTATGGCCCCAGACGGCTTCGATGATCTCCTGTTTGGTCACCACAGTGTTGGCATTTTGTAGCAGGTAACACAGCACTTTGGCGGCTTTCGGGCGCAGCTCCAGTGGCTGTTTGCCTTGCTTTAGCGTGTGTGTCTGGCAATCAAAACGGTAAGATAAAAAGCGGTACTCGGCCATGTCAGTCCTTCGCATAAATCCACGATACTGGACCTAACTCTATCACACAGGGTAAAAAATACGAGCGCAGAGGCAGGATTTGTTTTGCGCGGTAATTGCGGTATAACTGAGCCACCTTAACTGCCAGACCGAGCGCCTTATATGTTGCGTTTAACCATACAACTGTTTCCGCTCTGGGCGATTTTGCTCAGTGCCTTTGCCCTATTTACGCCCGAGCCGTTTGTGGCGCTCAAAGCCTGCATCATTCCTTTACTTGCCTTTATTATGCTGACCATGGGGCTGACTCTGACCCCGGCGGACTTTCGTCATGTACTAACACAACCCAAAGCGGTGCTGGTTGGCCTAGTGTTGCAGTTTAGCGTGATGCCGCTGGTGGCTTTGCTGGTAGCCACCTTGTTGCAGTTTGACGCCGATTTGACCTTAGGCATGGTGCTGGTGGGCTGTGTGGCTGGCGGCACGGCCAGCAACGTAATGTGTTTTCTGGCTAAAGGCGATGTCGCCTTGTCTATTTCCATGACGGCCATCAGCACCCTTGCTGGCGTAGTACTGACTCCGTTACTGGTTGAATTGCTGGCCGGTCAGGTGGTGGATATTCCGCTCACCGGTATGATGCTGAATCTGTTTAAAATTGTCCTGATCCCGGTGGTACTGGGTGTGCTGCTGAACCATTTTTTTCGCGCCCCGATACAACGCCTGGCGCCACTTTTGCCTTTGTTTTCAGTCGCGGCTATTGTACTGATTATCGCCATTGTGGTGGCACTGAATGCGGCGACCTTACCGACCATAGGGCCAACCGTGGCGCTGGCTGTGGTGCTGCATAATACGACGGGGTTAGCGCTTGGCTACCTGGTGGCCAGGCAATTGGGGTTACCAGAGAAAAGCTGCCGCACAATTGCGCTGGAAGTGGGGCTGCAAAACTCCGGGCTGGCGGTTGCCCTGGCAATGAAGTTCTTTGCCCCGGCCAGTGCGCTGGCCGGCACCTTATTTTCTGTGTGGCACAATGTCAGCGGCTCTGTGCTGGCAAGCTGGTGGCGTAAACGCAGCAGCGAAGATCCGTCTCAGCCAGCTGCGTCGTCACATGAGGTGCCAGACGCTTAGAGCGAAATCATGATCAGGCCCAGCGCACAGAGTATGGTCAGGCCAATAAACAGGTTGGCGATGTTGCTGGTGTCGCCCACCGGCTCTATGCGTACTTCTGGCTCTGGCATTTCTTTGTGGGTCATATTGTAAAAGTCAGGATGGCCCACCTGCTGCTCCAGCGCTTGATCTTCAGCCCAGTCAAAATGCTGGTTCAGAAACACCAGGATCTCAATATCCAGCGGGGTGACTTCCGCGCGCGCTGATTTTTGAAAATCCAGCACGGCATGAAATACCCGATGAGAGGCCGTGCGGCGGTTTTGCATATCTACACAGGCCGGGTGCTCAATCAGCAGTTGCCAGGCACCTTGCTGGTTGCGCCGGTAGGAATTATCCAGCAGCTCCGTCAGTTCTTTTTTGAACGCCTGCATCTGCTGAACACCTTCATCGGGTGCTGAAACGTGTGTCTGCACAGGTTCACTATGAGGTTGCACAGTTATATCAGGTAAAACTTCCGGTGGGTTGTTTTGTGGGGTGACCTGTTCGATGGCCTGAACCGGTGGCGCCTCCTCTGCACCCAGCTTTACGCGCTGCTGTGGTTGTTCTTCCAGTTGGGCCAAAGCTTCGTCATAGGCTGCCCGTAGTCGCTGAAACCCTTCAGGATCTTCATCGGGTTTACATTGTTTGAGCTTGCTCGTATAGGCACGCTTGATGGTCTTTTTGTCTGCACCGGGCTCAATGCCCAGTACGTCCCAGGGATTGTCTGTCACTTTATTCACCTAACTCTTTTAAAAATTGGGTAATTTCCTGATATGTTTGCTCAATACGTTGGCTGTCCTGGCTTGCGAGTGCCGCTTCCCAGACGCTGATGAGCTCGGCTATCTGCTCACGATACTGAGCGCGGCTTTGCTCGTAAATACGCTCCAGTTTGGCCATTAGCAGGCGGTTATGCTGCTGATCTCTGGGGTGTACTTTGAGCTTTTGCATTTTCTCTTTCAGCTGGGCCTTTTCTTTGTCTGACAGCATTGAAGAAGACTGTTCAAAGGTCTGGCTGATGGTGTGCTGGGTTTGCTCCACCGTAATGTCTACATCCAGCAGGCCGCTGATATCGTAAGTAAAGCGTACGCGGACCATTTTGTCGTCGATGCTGTCGGATTTGGGCAGCGGCACATCAATTTCACCCAGCTTGATGTTGTTTTTCACATAGCGGCTTTCACCCTGATAAATGGTCATCAACAGGCGTTTTTGCGCTTTATGGATAGGATAAAATACTTGCTCTTTACTGCACGGCAAAACGGTATTGCGTTCAATAATGGGCGTAAAGTAGTCGCCAACCTTACCATCGTTGTCGTGCTCATTGTGGGTACCTGTCCCCAGGCTAAACGCCGAGACATCGGTCAGTACTACGTCATCCAGGGCTTCGTTTTTGTCTACCAGGCCCGCCTGTATGCCGGCGCCCATCGCCACCACCAAGTCCGGGTCAAGTTGAGTAGTCGGAAAGCATTTGAGTGCTTTGATAAGGCACTGCTTATAAATATTCATGCGCGATGCTCCACCGACCATGACAATGTGGTCAATGTCTGAGGGGGTTAGTCCGGCATCGTTAAATGCCCGTTCAATGGGCGTGAGTAAACGGTTGAGCAGTGGCTGGCAGATCTCGCGCATTTTGTCTTCGCTTAGCTCATAGCGCAGAGTTTGCTCGGCCAGCTCTATCTCAAAGTGCGGTTGTTTTTCGCCGCTTAAGCGGCATTTACACTCGTCAATCAGTCGGGTTAAGTTTTGCTGCTGATGCTCATTGAGTTGCTGCGGTTGCAGCTGGTGCTGGCGCAGAAAATCCGAGATCAGCAAGCCGGTAAAATCTTCGCCGCCAAGATGGTTGTCGCCTGCCGAAGCTTTGACTTCCATTACCCTGTCGAAGTATTCCAAAATGGTTACATCAAACGTCCCGCCGCCCAAATCCAGGATCAGGTAATGGGTGTCGTCTTCTTGAGATTGCAGGCCATAGGCCAGTGCCGCCGCGGTGGGTTCGTTGATCAGGCGCAGCACTTCCAATCCGGCCAGCTCTGCGGCCAGTTTCGTGGCCTTACGCTGATAGTCGTTAAAGTAGGCCGGTACGCTGATCACGGCTTGTGTAACGGGTTGCGCGAGCTGCGCTTCGGCATCTGCTTTAAGCGATTTCAGTACCAGGGAGGATAACTCGGCGGCGCTATAGTGTTGCTTACCCAGAGTCACGGTACGTTGGGTACCCATGTAACGTTTAAACAAGGCGGTGGTGTGTAGCGGATGCGAGATCAGCCGCTCTTTAGCTGCTTTGCCCACTAATACCTCGCCGCTATTGTCAACCCCAACCACTGATGGGGTTAGAGCGTCGCCCAGTGAATTGGGAATTAACACACTTTGTTCACCATCCCAGTAACTGATTGCGCTATTGGTTGTGCCTAAGTCGATACCTACCGTGATCATCACTACTTCCTGAGTTTGTAAATCCAGCGCATAGTGTATTGGCTTTGGGTAAGTGAGTAAATCACTGCAATAGTTTTTGCGTTTGTTTTCTTTATGAGCGATGGTAGATGAAAAAATATTCCAGGCGCGCGCACGTCTAGCCTGTGCACCAGCCAAGTTTAGGTGTATGAATGACGCCATCTTGCCCGGCATGACGGCGCGTGTTATCCGTATTTGTATTAGAGGTATTCAGTTATGTTTCCACAAGCGCCCAGTGCCGTGGTGATGATCCGGCCACACCATTTTTTGCCCAATGAAGAAACCCGCGCCGACAACAGTTTTCAGTCTCAGGCACAGCAGTTCGATGGCGGGGTTAGCCAGCTGGCCTACGAACAAGTAACGCGGGCGGCTGAGCAGCTGGAGCAGGCCGGCGTGCGGGTGCATTTGTTCGAAGACTTAGGCACAGATACGCCTGACTCGGTGTTTCCAAACAACTGGTTTTCCACCCATGCGGGTGGGCAAATTGCCATCTATCCCATGTACGCGAAAAACCGCCGCCGCGAGCGACGCACCGACATCATTGAGCTGTTAAAGCGCGAGTACCGGGTGCAGGATGTGATTGATTACTCTGGCCTGGAATATGACAACCTGTTTTTGGAAGGTACCGGCGCTATGGTGCTGGATCACATTGAGCGAGTTGCCTACACCGCCCGCTCAAAACGTACGGATTCCCACGTGCTGGAGCGGTTCTGTAGTCATTTTAATTTTGAGCCTATGGTGTTCGAGGCGCTTAGTGAGGGCGGCGTACCGGTCTATCACACCAATGTGCTGCTGTGTGTGGGCAGTGACTATGCGTTGGGCGGGTTCGATATGATAGTTGACCCCGCGCGGCGCGCAGAAATCAAACACCGCTTGCAGCTGGCTGGTAAAAAACTGATAGCGCTGAGTGAAGCCCAGATCAACGCTTTTTGTGGTAATGCACTGGAACTGAGCGCAAGTGAAGGGCGGGTGCTGGCGCTGTCGCAAACAGCCTATGATGCGCTAACGGCTGAGCAAATTGCGGTGCTGGAGTCCTGTGTCACTTTGCTGCCGCTGGAGGTTTCTGCCATTGAGCTGGCGGGTGGCTCGGTACGCTGTATGCTGGCGGGTGTGCACTTGTCCCGGCGTTAACGCAAGCGGCTGAATAAACATAATAAACACAACAACAATAACAACAGGCAGGTGACTATGATGGCATTTATCGTTGACCCGATTAACAATCTTTTGTGGGGGCAGGGTCAGATCCTCATTTACCTGCTGCTGATCGCCGGTTGCTGGTTTACCTGGCGGCTGAAATGGGTGCAGTTTCGTCACTTTGGCCATATGTTTAGTGTGATGAAAGGCAGCATGAGCGGCGACAGCTCGGGGATCAGCTCTTTTGCCGCATTATGCACTGGCCTGTCAGCGCGAGTCGGCACAGGTAACCTGGCGGGGGTGGCGATGGCCATTTCGCTGGGTGGCAGCGGCGCGGTGTTCTGGATGTGGGTGATAGCCCTGCTGGGTATGGCAACCGGCTTCGCTGAGAGTGTGCTCGGTCAGCTCTATAAAGTGCGCGATAAACATCGCGAATTTCGCGGCGGCCCGGCGTATTATATCCGCGCGGGGCTTGGCAAGCCTAAACTGGCCGTGGTGTTTGCGTTGTGTTTATTCCTCGGTTATGGCTTTAGTTTCAGTGCCATGCAGGCCAATACCATTGCCGAAGCGCTGAACAATACCTTTGCTATTAATCCGCTCTACACGGGCCTGGTGATCGCCGTGCTGGCAGGCTCGATAGTGTATGGTGGCCTGCGCAGTATCGCGCGTTTTGCCGAGCTGATCGTGCCTTTTATGGGCCTGGCGTTTGTGGCAACTGCACTGTTGATTCTGGTCCTCAATATTACTCAGGTGCCAGCCATGTTGCTGGATATTTTCCAGTCCGCATTTGGCCTCACAGAAGCCGGTGCTGGTGCTTTGGGGGCCGCCATTAAAAATGGCATTCAGCGCGGTTTGTATTCCAACGAAGCGGGTGCGGGCAGTGTGCCCCATGCGGCAGCCGGCGCAACGCCGGTGCCCAATCACCCGGTGGCCCAGGGCTATGTACAAATGCTGGGAGTTTTTATTGATACCCTGGTACTGTGCAGCTGTACTGCCGTGGTGGTATTGCTATCCGGGCTACCTGTTAGTGGCGAAATGGCCGGTATCAGCCTGACCCAGAATGCCATGCAGGCACATTTTGGTGAGGTGGGCGACTACCTGATAGCCGCCGCCATCACCTTGTTTGCCTTTACCTCTGTGGTTGCCAACTACGCGTATGCAGAAAGCAACCTGCACTTGTTCAAGCTGGACAACAAAGCCGGACGCCTCGGTTACACAAGCGTTTACCTGGCCATGGTGTTATGGGGCGCCAGCGCCACCTTGCAGCAAGTCTGGAGCCTGGCCGACATGGCCCTGGGCCTGATGACACTAGTGAACATCTACGCCATCATCCAACTCACCCCGACAATTATGAACCTGACAAAAGACTACCAGAGCCAGCGCAAGTCAGCGAAAAAAATCCACTTCGACCCAAGCAAAGTAAACTACCAAGGCTACTTACACAAAGATGTTTGGGTTCAGCAAGACCGAAGCTACGCTTCGCAGCTTGCTGAACGCTCACCCATGGACGGGTGAGCCGGAAGCCCTCCACAAGGAGGTGTGCCCACTCGTAGCTTAGTTAAGACCGAAGCAACGCTTCGCAGCTTGCTGAACGCTCACCCATGGACGGGTGAGCCGGAAGCCCTCCACAAGGAGGTGTGCCCACTCGTACCAGAGATTAAGTATCTCTTTTTTGGCGAACGGTGGTGTAAAGTCAAGCTTTAGCTTGGTCTTTGCGCAAGGTGAAATAAGCCTTTTTAGAGATCCAGGCCCTGGTCACTTTGGTCACCGGAAGCCCCCCACATGGATGTGTGTCCACTCGTAGCTTAATAAAGACCGAAGCTACGCTTCGCAGCTATCGTGTAAAGTCAAGCTTTAGCTTGGTCTTTACGCAAGGTGAAATAAGCCATTTTAGAGATCCTGGCCCTGTTTACTTTGGTAGCCGGAAGCCCTCCACAAGGATGTGTGCCCACCCGTACCAGAGATTAAGTATCTCTTTTTGGCGAACTGTGGTGTAAAATCAAGCTTTAGCCTGGTCTTTACGCAAGGTGAAATGAGCTATTTTAGAGATCCTGGCTCTGGTCACTTTGGTAGCCGGAAGCCCCCCACATGGATGTGTGTCCACTCGTAGCATAATAAAGACCGAAGCAACGCTTCGCAGCTATCGTGTAAAGTCAAGCTTTAGCTTGGCCTTTACGTAAGGTGAAATAGTGATACCGGCTCAGGGCCGGTATCTTCGTTATGTCGCAGTTTGGTCCGGTGTTTGGCTGTAGCGGCACAGCCTATGTGCTCACTAAAGCGCTTCGGACTACACTACTGTGCAGTGCGTTTCTCAGTTATGTTAAAATTGATACTCTACTGAAACGGAAGCCACATCCATATCCGGTTCAATGTTGTTTTCCAGCTCATAGCGCACGTATTCCAGACGCAGATTGACGTTGTCGCTGACATGAAATGCTGCACCCGCACCATATAGCCAGTCGCCTCCTTCGAGCTCAGAGGTTATCCGGCCAATAGCCGGGATGTCGGTATAGAGCTCAGCGTCCCACTCCAGCCAGCCGCCTTTGGCGTACAAAGAAAAGTATTCATTGATAGGAGCCGACAAGAGGGTAGACAAAGAGACGCCGTCTATTTCCGCGCTGCTGTCTATGTCACTGGCTTCATCAAAGTTTTCGTAAGCCAGTTCAAAGCTCCAGTATGGATTGATTTTCGTACCTACATAAGCTTTGAGCATGGAGGCATCTTCGTCAAACGACGTGTCATTTTCTCTGTCTTCCCACTGGAAAGAGTATTGGCCATAACCCAGGCCGGTGTAGATCTTGTAGCTGTCCGGATCGGATGTGGTCTCTGCTTGCGCCATCGTCGTTGTCATTCCACACAGTGCAAGTAACGTCGTTGCAATAGAAAAGCGTTTCATAATTGATCCTTCTTTATTCAATCTGTTTGTTCAAAAGCGTTAAAACGGGGATATCTGCAAAGGCTGTTATGCGTCTTTATCCAGAGTCAGGCGAGACTTGACCGATTTTACATCGTCGGCATTTTTGGCAATTTGCACCGCCAGCTGGCGCTCAGCATCGGTATCCACATCCCCTGAAAGGGTCACGACACCACGCTCGACATCGACATCAATGTCGGTGCCATCTATGTCAGAATCAAATAAAAATCGTGACTTGATCACTGTGGCTATTTTGGCATCAGTAAAGGTGCTGGTTTCTGCCTGGTGTTGGCCCGAAGTCTTCTCATCAGACATATCGACAACCATCAGCTTATTCTCAACGTTTTTAACTCCGTCGATGCCCAGCACCAGCTCTTGAGCAAGTTTTTTGTCAACGGCATGTTCAACTTCACCGGTCAAAATAACCGTGCCATTTTTCACATCTGTGTTGATGTCGAAGTTGTTCAATTCACCATTAAATAACAGAGTGGCTTCTGCTTTTCCGTCAATCCAGGCATCACTGGCTTCTTTTTCCCAGTTATTGTCAGCGGCAAAGGCAGAACTGGCCATTAAAGAGGTAGTTAGCAAAGAGATAAACATTGTCTTTTTCATATTTTGACTCCTTAAAAATTAGATTCGATATAGATAGAGCAATATGTTTGCCAATTTTAAGGTGTTGATTTTTATAGGTTATATTTTTGTTGAAATAGAAGAGTGAAAAATTTTTATGTAAAATATCAATGACTTTGTAATTTTTACTCTCTTCTATAGAAAAAGTCCTAAATTCCCAGATTCATCACCAAATACACAGCAACCCATTAAACCACCCGGTTTTTTGCCTCGTACTGTTACAGAGTAAAAACGTAAGATAAGAGTACATAATGCAGTTAACGAGTGATGAGCAGTCGAGAGTCATTGAAATGGCCTGGGAAGACAGAACGCCGTTTGAAGCCATTGAGCAGCAATTCGGATTAAACGAATCTGCGATTGTGCGACTAATGCGCACTCACCTCAAGCCTGCCAGCTTTCGATTATGGCGCAAGCGGGTGAGTGGTCGGGCAACCAAGCACGGTAAGTTACGACCAGCAGGGGGCTCCAGAGGTTATTGCCCGACACAGTATAAGCATCGCTAAGCAGAGCGCATAATTTAAGCAGGCTGGCTATCAGGCGTGGCAGCCGGGCGTCTGCGGATAAAAAAGGCACTCAGAATACCCAGTAACAACACTGTTGCGAAGCCGATCGCCCACAGTGGGATGCTTGAGCGCGGTGCGCTTTGCACCTGATAGCTGGCATTAAAGCTCAGGCTCAAAGGCGCCTGAGTTGCGTAAGTGTATTTTTCGCCGTTTCGGGTACCAAATTCTGCAACCTGAATAGACACCTCGGTTTCACTGGTATTGGCTGGAGCATTGAAGTACAGCCGGGCAAGGCGACCGCTACCGGCAGCACTTTGTGCCGGTGCGACCTGGCTTGCAATATACTGGATCTGTCCTGTTTTCAGGTCCGCTTGGTTACGCAGGGTGTAAAGGTGTTTCTTATTGAGAAAGTCACCCAGTTCCAGCTGTGTGCCCTTGGCTTTAGCGTCCTGATCAATAAGGGTGACAGACTTGGCGTCGTAGCTTAGGGTTAGCTGTACGCCGTAGACTTCAGGCAGGTTTTCCACCATCACATCCACATAAAATTCGCTGCCGGTTTTGATTTGTGAGTTAGACGTTTTAAGGTAAATACGCCCTTGCTCTGCAAAAGCACTCAGGCTCACCAGTAACGCCGCAATACACACCATATATTTCATCTTGTTGCTCCTTAAAATTGTTGTAAAGGGGTTAGCATTAAACCCTAACCCCATGTATTAGTTACCAGCTTTGTGGTCCTTGCTTACCAAAGTTGGCACCCAGTAAAGTGAGATCCTGCAGGTTGATTGCGCCGTCGTGGTTAAAGTCGGCGGCCATCACATAGCCGTTTTGTTCGCCTTCAACAGAGCGATAAGCCCCCAGCAGTAAGGTCAGGTCGGCAATATCGATTTGGTTGTCGCCATTGCTGTCACCACCCACCAGGTTGATCTGACCAAAGTCGATATCGGCCTGACCCGTAGTCAGGTTGACCTGCTTTTCGGCCGTGAGATATCCCGGTGCACTTAACGTCATAGTGACGTCACCCAGGCCAACGCGCACAGAGAAACTGCCATCCGGGTTGATGGTGACGCGCTGTCCGTTGATTAAGAGCGTGACAAAGGCGAAGTCGCCAGCGGTGCTTAGGCTGGAAATATTACCCGTTAAGGTAACGGACTCTGCGATGGTAAATGTGTAGTCGGTACTGTTTTGTAGCAGGTAATTGCCTTGCTGATCGGTTATTTGCGCTTGCAGCGTCAGGTTGACGTTACCCGCCTGCTCGGCAATCAGAGTGACAGCGGCAAAGTCGCCTTCGCCCGACTTGGCGGTGGCCGGGGCCATCAATGCCAGTGCGCCATCCCATTGGTTGTCGCTGATACCCATTGGCACAGACAGGCGCTCATCCGAAGGCAGAAACTCGCCATATTCACCACCAGAGATACGGGCTTTGCTGGTGTCATTCAGGCTGACGACAGCATCCAGGCCATAAATGTCAGTACCTGATACTTGCAGGGGCAGTGTGACAACATCGCCTTGCAGTATCGCTGTTTGCGGCAATGTGAGTGTCATTGTGTTGCTTTGCACCGACGCTAACTTGTACCGTTGTGCGAACACGTCAACGTTAGAGCTGTTGTTTTCAACGTGCCCCCAGCTAACTATAAAACTATCATCGCTCAGGCCAAGTACAGTTGGTGGAGAGGCTGTGTCCCAAAATGGTCCTTCAATCAGAAATTCGTCGCCTAACTTTTGATTATCCGGTGAAAAAGCTTGTGCGTAAAAACTACCAAATGATCCGATTTCCCCAAAACTTGTCCAAGTTACCACATAGCTACCATTGGCAAGAGCGCTGATTTTTGGGGTGTTATGTGTTGCCGCGACGTCTTTATTAACTTGGAATATGCTACTGGATGAGCTGCCATCGGATGCAAAACGCCGTGCAAAAATATCCTGACCGTTATCACTTTGCGCTTGCCAGGTTGCAATATAGCCCCCATCCGGGAGCGCACTGAGTGACACCTCAGCCTGATGAACGCCATCACCTGGATGTAAAGTATGCTCGCTGCCAGACTTTGTCCCGTCGGTGTTATAACGCTGGGCGACAATATCATAGTTACCCGCACTGTCAGGTGCTTGCCAGGCAATGACATATTGGCCATTGTTCAATGTGATTACAACAGGGTTGAATGCACCACCCAGTTTGGACGTATTTACTTCGATTCTGGCGCCGTTAGGTTCACCATTGGCCGCATATCTCTGTGCTATGATGTCCGAACGGGTTTCGGGTGCATCTGCTTGCTGGTGCCATGTGACTACAAATCCGCCATCGGGCAGATCACTGACGCTGGGAAAGCCATAAGGGGTAGATACCTGGCCTGGCACCTGAAATTCCTCACCATGCTTTGCACCATTGGCATGAAAGCGTTGACCAATCAGGGCATAGGTGTAATCTGCACTATCTTTGCGAAGCCAGATAGTGACAAAGCCACCGTCAGTTAAACGACTGATAGCGGGTCTTTCAAGCGGACGAGTATGTGTTGGCGCATTGACGATAAATTCACTGCCAAGTGGCGTGCCACTCTGGCTATATCGCTGTGCGTAAATCCCGATGCGGCTATTCCCCTGATTATGGCTTTCCCAGACCGCAACATAACTCCCATCCTGGAGTAATGCCATGGTTTGATAGCCCTGAGCGTCGGGTAAATGGGAGTTCACAGTAACCCGCTCGCCGACTTTATCAGGCTGTTGTGCCTGGGCTGCATAGGGTATGCCGAGTACACACAGTGCAAGCAGGCTGCGACTGAAAAATGAAGAGGCTATGCTTGAGCGTGTGTGCACAGTATTTTTTTTGCGTGTATTCATATCTATTCCTTGAGTTGTATTTTATCGCTGCAGATTTGTGGCTTTTGCAGCGAGTGTGTGAGTATTGGCTCAAGGGTAGAGTGATACCGATAGGCAGGGTATAGGGTATTTACCCTATACTGGCACTTAGTATGTATCGTGTTTATGAATTACAACGATAAGCCTTCTTCAATTGCGAAGCGTACTAACTGAGCGGTTTTATTAAATCCCAGCTTTTTCATAATCCGGGTGCGGTGCGCATCCACGGTTTTAGCCGATATATATAAGGTTTCGGCAATTTGCTTATTGGTCTGGCCTAAGGATATATAGCGGATGATTTCTTTTTCCCGGATGGTTAAATCAAAGTCAGTTTTGTTGTTGCGATAGCTTTGCAACTCGGATTGATTATCTGCACTGAGATACTGCCTGCCAGCTTGTACAGTCTGGATTGCGTTGGTTAGCGAATTAAACGCATCACTTTTAAGCAAATAGCCATGGGCGCCGGCTTCCAGTGCGGTATCAATGACTTTAATGTCACTGTGCATTGTCAGTAAAATCACCCGGGTTTTAAGACGACGCGCTTTGATGCGCTGACACACGCTGAGCCCGCTTACTTCGCCCATAGTAATATCCAGGATGGCAATATCCGGTTGATGGCTGATAATGTATTGCCAGGCCCGTTCACCGGAATCGACATCGGCAATGATGGTGCCAACGTTAGCTGCCTGGATCAACGCCAGCAGTCCCTGCCTGACGATATGATGGTCATCCGCAACGAGGATTTTCATGGTTAATCAATGTTTTGGGTAATTTCATATATTTCAACATATTAGTGTGGATATTAAAATGTTATCTGTTACCGTGTTAGCAAGGAGGTGAGTTGTTTTTGGTATCACGTTGCTTTGTTGAACGGGAAGGGCAAACAATAAAGCAGGCGCGCTCAGGTGGGTTGTTTGAGTGTAAAAAGCTCGCAGTGCAAAGGTGTTGCGATACGGTTTGAATGGTAAGAATCAGCAGTAATAAAAAGCCGCCCGATGGCGGCTTTTAAAATACGGGTGTTCGTAGCGACTTAGAAATCCATCTGAAGCGTTAACGACACCTGACGAGATTTACCAAGGTACATCTGGCCGTAGCTGGTAAACGGGTTACCCTGGTTATCGGCATCTTTAAAGTAGGTGCTGATATAGTCTTTATCGAACAGGTTCTTCACGTCCAGGCGTACGGTGTAGTTATCCCAGTTGTAGCCCAACTGTGTATTCACAATCGTATGCTGATCATTGATTGGATCTGAGTTAACGGCATACTTTTCTTTCGTTAAAGATGCAGCCGGGTCCAGGTAGGCAATGCTTGAGTCGGTATACTTGGCATTGACATTCACATAGAAGCCATTGTCAAAAGCATAATTAGTTGCCAGGTTTGCGGTTAGCTCAGGCGCATCCTCAAACGCTCGGCCAGTCAGGTGGCCATAGTCGGTAAATTCAGATTCTGCCAGTCCCACACCCGCAGTCACAGACCAGTTATTGCTTGGGTAGTAGAAGACTTCGGTTTCAAACCCTTTCACTTCTGATTCAGCAGCGTTGGTGGTTTCTTTGTCATAAGGAGACGAAGAATAGCTCTTGATGACTTGTTGGTCTGTCCATTTCAGTAGGAACGCATTAGCGTTTACGACCAGTTTGCCGTCCAGCCACACAGAGCGTAAAGACAACTCATAGTTGTTGGTGTATTCAGGGTCGTAGCTGAAAATATTGGAGCGTGCGACATTAAACCCGACGCCACCAGAGCGGTAGCCTTTTTGGTAGATAAAGCTGGTCGACATATCCTGGTTAAAGTGGTAGGTGGCGCCTAGTTTTGGCAACCACGCACTGAAGTCTTCTTTGGTTGCTGGCTCTACACCGGAAGCGGCTTCTGCAAAGCTGTGCAGGTGGGCATTGATGCCACTAATAATCGGTGCAAGTTGTGCTGGAACCTGTGCCGGGTCTGGCATTGGGTTATTGATCTTGTAGGCATTGTTGGCACTATTGGTTTGCTCTTCGGTGTCGTAGCGTAGTCCGGCCAGCAGGTCAATTTGGTCAGTGACAGACCAGGTGAGATCGCCATAAATTGCTGCTGTTTTAATCTTTTGTGTCAGACCATAATTAAGCTCAAGATTGATCGGGTCGATATCTGGATAGAAAGGCGCAACCATTGCCGCGGTTTGTGCAGCCATTTCAGCAGGCAGGCCTTGTTGCATCAACAGGCCGGTTACCGCTGTAACCAGATCGGGTGCCCTTACTGCTTGCTCAAGTGTCATGAGGCGCTGACCTTGTGCTTTGTCATCGACATCGACCTGAGAAGCGTAGACACCAAACGCAGCCTGGATTGCATCAGACTCATAGGTCACTCTGAATTCCTGGCTGAAGGTTTCATCGATACGGTGGTCGTAGTTGTCTTTTACCAGCTGGGTGGGCAGCATATCGCCATCCCAGTTGTAACGATAGTCAGATTCGTTATAGGTGGTGACTGAGTGGAGCGACGTGGTGTCGTTAAGATCCCAGCTCATTTCCAGGTTATAAATATCGGTTTTGGTTTCTTCCCAGATAGGTGAGTTGAAATCTACCTGGCGGTCAAACGGTGTGCCGCCGAAGTCATACATGGCAAACTGAGCACCATAGCGGTTGTCGTTGTTGGTGTAAGTAAACAGCACATCCACATCATCGTTTGGCTCAAATAACAGTTTGGCGCGCAATGTTTCGCTGTTTTCAAAGTTGGCGGTGTCACCCCGGGTGATGTTATCTATGTCACCATCGGTTTGTTTGTCTTCGTAACTGACTCTGAACGCCAGCATGTCTTCTACCAGCCCCATACCACCAGCAAAGGCATATTCCTGCTGACCGTGTTGACCGACCGTTGCTTTTAATTTTGCGCTTGGTTCATAAGTTGGATCTTGCGAGCGCATCATGATGGCGCCTGCCAGTGCATTGCGCCCTTGCAGAGTCGATTGCGGGCCACGGAACACTTCAACCTGAGCCAGATCCCACACAGACAGGCCACCGCTTTTTACCATACGAAACGGCAGAGGTGCACCGTCCAGGTACATACTGGTCAAGAAGCTGCTGCCTCCTCCGGAAACTGAGAATGAATCGACGCCACGGATGCTGAAGCCCTGGTTAAAATCCCCGGCCACGTTCGGCATCATAGCAAAGACATCATTGATATTTTGCAGATTGTTCTTTTCCATGTCTTTGCTGGTCACAACGGCAACACTGCTTGGGGTTTCCTGCAAAGTACGGTCAATCTTCTGACCTTGTACTACGATCACATCCAGCTCTTTTGCTTCATCTGCAATGGCTGAGGTTGATGCCGTGGCGGCAGAGATCAGCGCTAATCCGACAGATTTAGCCAAAATATTCAGTTTCATACGTCACGCTTCCAGAGAGTAAGAGAGTTATAAATAATTTTTCCCGGGAATAATACTGGATTATTCTAAAAATACAAATGATATCCACTATCATTTGCGTGTACGGACCCAAATAGGCTTTTTTATTTATCTGGCTGATATGTAATCGATTGACGCGATATCCGGTTTGGGGTTTGGTTAACAGTAAATCACGAAAATGTATGCCCTCAGTGCATCTATGTCGGACAGGGGACTGTTAATCTTGCCAGGGCAGACGGTGAGCAGGGCGGCGAACTGGATAACAATGACATCTCATAAAAGCAACTTTTTTAATTAAATCATACCTCTAAATTGTATTTCTTTATGACAAGCTGATAATCCGATTTTCTGCCTCCGTTCTTTATCGCATTTTATTTGAGCGCCAACGCACACTTATTGCACTGCCTTTGTATGTAACATACTGTTAATAAGTTTCTTCGAGGTGTTATATTGTAACACTCTGGGTAATCCAAAAATAAAAATAGGGAAAATGTATGCAACAACTAAAACTTGGCCGCACTATGCGTATCGCATTGTTTGGTGCTGCCACTGCGCTGTGTAGCTTGCCTGGCCTGGCTGCAAAAGGTGATGAAGGGGTATTGTCTGCGGCCACCTTCAAGGGGCTTGAGCTGAGAAATATTGGGCCGGGCTTTATGTCGGGCCGCATTGCCGATATTGCCATCGACCCCAGAGATACCAGTGTCTGGTATGTGGGGGTGGGCTCCGGCGGGGTGTGGAAAACCCACAATGCCGGTGTGACCTGGCAACCCATTTTTGACGATCAGCCGGTCTATTCTATTGGTGCCGTGGTGCTGGACCCAAATAATAGCAATACCGTCTGGGTGGGCACGGGTGAAAATGTCGGCGGTCGTCACGTCAGCTTTGGTGATGGCATTTATGTCAGTCATGATGGCGGGGCAAACTGGACCAATATGGGCCTGAAGAACTCAGGGCATATTTCCGAGATCATTGTTCACCCAAGCGACTCAAACACAGTGTGGGTGGCAGCTCAGGGCCCTTTATGGAGCAAAGGCGGTCAGCGCGGTCTGTACAAAACCATCGACGGCGGTAAAACCTGGGACAAAGTGCTGGGCGACAATGACTGGACCGGCGTGACCGACGTGGCCATCGACCCGCGCGATCCGAATGTGCTGTATGCGGCAACCTGGCAGCGCCACCGTACCGTGGCTGCGTACTATGGCGGCGGTCCGGGTTCGGGCCTGCATAAATCGACCGACGGTGGTAAAACCTGGCAAAAGCTGTCGCAAGGGTTACCGGCGGGGGAAATGGGTAAGATTGGCCTGGAAGTTTCGCCAATCAATCCGGATGTGGTGTATGCCGCAATTGAACTCAACCGTCGCACAGGTGCGGTATATCGCTCCTCGGATCGCGGGGCATCCTGGGTGAAAGGTGCCGATGCCGTCGCGGGTGGTACGGGACCGCATTACTACCAGGAGCTCTACGCCAGCCCTCACCACTTCGACCATATCTATCTGGCCGGTGTGCGTCTACATGAGTCCAAAGATGGTGGTCAGTCTTTCAAAAGAATGGAAGAAAAAGACAAACATGGCGATAACCATGCGATGGAGTTCATCGCCGGTGATAAGAATTACATGATGGTCGGCTCTGATGGCGGCTTATACGAGAGCTTCGACAGTGGTGTGCACTGGCGTTATCATGAAAACTTGCCGGTCACTCAGTACTACAAGCTGGCACTGGATGACGACAATCCGTTCTACAACATTTACGGTGGTACGCAGGATAACAATACCCAGGGCGGTCCGTCTCGCACGCTAAACAGCCACGGCATTCTGAACACCGACTGGAAAGTGGTGCTGTTTGGAGATGGTCACCAGCCAGCCACTGAGCCGGGTAATCCGGATATTGTGTATGCGCAGTGGCAACAGGGTAACCTGACCCGTTACGACCGCACCACGGGTGAAATTGTCTATATTAAGCCGCAGCCGGGCAAAGGCGAAAAGCCCGAGCGCTTTAACTGGGACGCGCCCATTCTGGTCAGCCCACACAAACCGTCGCGCTTGTATTTTGCCTCGCACCGGGTGTGGCAGTCTGAAGACCGTGGCGACAGCTGGACGCCAATCTCGGGCGATCTGACCAAAAACCGCGAGCGTATTCATCAGCCCATTATGGGGGGTAAGCAGGGCTGGGACGGCGCCTGGGATATGTTTGCAATGTCGCAATACAGTACCATTACTTCTTTATCGGAGTCGCCGCTGGTTGAAGGTCTGCTGTATGCCGGCACCGATGATGGGCATATTCAGATCACCGAAAATGGCGGTAAGTCCTGGCGTAAAGTCGATGTAAAACGCTTACCTAAAGTGCCAGATACGGCATTTATCAACGACATTAAAGCAGATCTGTTTGACCCGGATACCGTGTATATTACGCTGGATAACCACAAGTTCGGTGACTATAAGCCTTACTTACTGAAAAGTACCAACCGCGGTAAGTCCTGGAAGTCGATCGCCAGCAACTTGCCGGACAAACACTTGGTATGGCGTGTGGTACAAGATCATGTCGACCCGGATCTGTTATTCGCGGGTACTGAGTTTGGCCTGTTTTTCACCATTGATGGCGGTAAACGCTGGGTGGAGCTAACGGGCAACGTACCGACCATTTCGTTCCGCGATCTGGCCATTCAGCGCCGTGAAAACGACTTAGTGGGCGCCAGCTTTGGCCGCGGCTTCTTTGTGCTGGATGACTACCGCGCACTGCGCAATCTGTCTGAGGATAAGCTGGCCCAGGAGTCTTTGTTATTCCCAACCCGCGATGCACTTTGGTATATCGAGCGCAGTCCGCTGGGCGGCGGTGAAGTGGGCACTCAGGGCGGTAATAAGTACCGTGCGCCGAACCCGGACTTTGGAGCCACTTTCACTTATTACCTTAAAGACGACATTAAGAGCCTGAAGGCGCAGCGTCAGGAAAAAGAAAAAGCCCTGAAAGAAGATGACAAGTCATTTGGTGTTCCATCTTGGCAGTCGCTGGAAGCCGAAGCGCGCCAGCAGCAGCCGGTTGTGTGGTTCACTGTGCGCGATGCCCAGGGCAATGTGATCCGCAAATTGCAGGGCAAGGCTAACAAAGGCTTGCACCGCATTAACTGGGATCTGCGCTGGCCGGCACATCAGGCCATTGGCGTGCAGGGCAATTACTTCTCGCCGAACCCTCAGGGTCCACTGGTGACACCGGGTACTTATAGTGTCAGCATGAGTAAAGAGGTCGACGGTCAGGTAACTCAGTTACAGGCGCCGCAAACTTTTGAGGTGGTGCAGCTGAATCAGCGTAACGCGCTGAAGGAAATTGACGGTGAAAAAGTAGCGGCCTTCTGGAAAGAGCTGGCAGATGTTCAGCGTGTGGCCAGCGCAACCGGTCAGGCACTGGGCAAAGCGGTGAAGCGTCTGGATATGCTCGAGCAGTCACTGGATCGCACCTCCGTTGAACCGGGTGAATTTGATAGCCAGTTTGCAGCCATCCGCAGTCAGTTGCTGGCACTGGACAGCCGCCTGAACGGCAACCCGGCGAAAAACCAGGTTGGCGCAACGAATGACACGGCCACCGTGGGCGACCGTTTGTTCCATGCCCTGATTGGCACCAGCTTCTCGACGTATGGCCCAACTCCGGCAATTCGCACCAGCGTAGACCTGGCAACAGAAGAGCTCAGAGCAATACGTAATGAATTGCAGACCATTCTGAGCGACACCATTCCAGCGTTTGAGCAACAACTGCAGGCCAAAGGCGCCCCCTGGGTACCCGGCCAGTCACTGCCGCAGATTTAATCTGCCATTGATAATCGTGAACTGAAAAAGGGCTCAAATGAGCCCTTTGTTTTTAGCGGATAGATGATACCAATTTCACTTAATACCTGTTCAATTTGACGGAGCAAATATGACGCTAACGGCGTTAAAAATTTCTCATTTAGAACAACTGAATAGCAAAATTTTTGCCTTGTTTTCGACTATATTTTCTCGCCTCAAAATAGAACACTTAATTAAGCAAATTGGTATGAATATCGCGGTATACAGGTAGTAATGGAATACGTTAAATTAATCTTTGCCAAAGTGATTGATGAAATGACGTAACCGTCAACTTAGTAAAAGTAACAAGGGCTTACGGTTTTGGCCGGGCCAGGAAAGCCACTGACTGAATTTAAAGTAAGGACAAGGTGCAACAATGACTACTATCCGACTGGCAACACCGCAGGATTTACCCGCCATAGTTAAATTGTACGAAGAGCTGCGTAGTCACGACCCAAAAATGAGTATGCACACATTAAAGGTGACATGGGATGAGCTGTTGAATAATCCGGGGGTCAGCATAGTGGTTGCGGAAGTGGACGGGCAGCTTGCCTCGACTTGTCAGCTGGGAGTCATACCAACTCTGACCAACGGGTGCCGCCCATTTGGGATCATTGAACATGTTATTACCGCTGAGTCGTTTCGTCGTCGGGGGCTTAGTCAGCGGGTGCTCGAAAAGGCATTGTCGCTTGCCTGGGAGCAGCATTGTTTCAAGGTAATGTTGTTGTCTGGTGCGACCAGGACCAGTGCGCATAAGTTGTATGAAAAGGTTGGATTCAAATCAAATATAGAGAATGGATTTGTCATAAAATCACCGGTGCAGACGAGCTAATAACTGATGTGTTGTTATGCACTGTGAACCTGTCAGTGTTTGTGTAATGTAAATTTATCTGCTGAGCAGTCGTCTGGTAAAGTGTTATCCGCCAATCTGATTAAACTATCTATGAATATCGTAAACTTATGGGCCAGTGGGCTTGAACAGGATAAGCCCCGCGAGATGGGCGCCATGCTGGCCGAGCATCATAACCCTTATATCAATAAGCGCTTTTCGCTCAAACTGATTGAGTGCGCCGATCTGGCGCGTTTTTGCCGCTGGATGAATGACCCCAGGGTAGAGCAATTCTGGCAGCAAGCCTGGAGCGAGGAAAAGCAATGGCAGTATCTCAGCGAGAAACTCGCCGATGCTCATACTTTGCCTTTGATAGGTTTCTTAGATGATCAGCCGTTTGCCTATCTGGAAGTGTACTGGGCGGCAAAAGACAAGCTGGCACAGCACTATGACGCCGCACCTTATGACCGTGGGATCCACCTGCTGGTGGGGGAACAAAGTTGTCGTGGACCGGAGAACTTTCGTGGCTGGATGAGCAGCCTGAGCCACCTTATCTACCAAAGCCAGCCACAGACTCAACGCATTGTGCTGGAGCCCAGAGCCGATAACGCACGGCTGATGATGCGCATGGCTGAGCTGGGCTATGACAGCCAGTTTGAGTTTGACTTTCCGCATAAACGCGCCGCGCTGCTGATGGGCACCCGGGCGCATTTTTATGAGCAAATCTTTACGGCTTTTGGCGAGCGCAAATCGCCCTCTGGCCACTTGGCCTGACCGGCGCTAACCTGTATGGTGCATGTATAACAACGGCAAAGGAATTCACCATGGACCATACTCAGGCGCACACCTATCTACTTAGTAAGCCTTTTTCAAGCGTCGGCCAGCCCTTTGGCGAGGGCGTCGACGTGTTTAAAGTGAAAGACAAAATGTTTGCTACGCTGTCTCCTGGCAAATACAACGAAGGAGAAACGCGTCACTGGTGGCTGAATCTGAAATGCGACCCGGATGAGGCGCAGGCGCTGCGGGATATCTTTGATTCGGTGATCCCCGGTTATCATATGAATAAGCGGTTGTGGAATACGGTGATCCTCGATGGCACTGTGCCTCGCGGAGAAATCGAACGTATGATAGATAATTCCTTTTTACTGGTAGTCGCAAAGATGACCAAAAAGCAGCGCGAGGCCGTGCAGGTATACCTTTAGTGTTTCGGTGGTAATTGGGTTATGCTGGTGGGGAGTGAAATAACAATAATTATCTATCACCATGCGTTACCGGTTTGATGACTTTGAGTTTGACAGCAAAGATTTGATTTTGCATCGTGCAGGCGCAGCGCTTGCGATTCGTCATAATGAGGCAAGGCTCCTTGCGCTGTTGCTGGCAAACCCCCACCGCGTGCTCAGTAAAGAAGAGATCCTGAATGAAGTGTGGCAGGGCAAGGTAGTCTCTGAACAGGCGGTGTTTCAGAATATCAGTCATTTGCGGGCCTTATTCGGCAACGACGCCATCAAAACCTATGCAAAGCGAGGTTATCAGTGGCAACGACCGCTTGGCGAGCCGATAACAGAGTTAAGGGGTAATAATACACAGCCGCAAGTGGCAGTGACCGATACCACTTTGCCTGTGCGTCATTCAGGCGCAAAGTGGCTTGGCATACTAATGAGCTGCATATTAGTCCTGTTTGCCGTGGTTTTTATCATCCAGCGCGACGAGCCTGAGCACGCTTCCTTTGCACTGGCTTACTTGCCATTTGAAGGTGCACAAGCAGATGAGTGGCAACTTCAAGACACAGCCCGGCTGGACTTTACCGCTGTTACCACGCTTTCTGCCGCCCATTTCAGAACATCACAAGAGCTGGTTTATCCTGAAGTGGCACCACAACACCCGTTTATCCTCACTGCCAGTGCCCGCTATGTCGACTCCCTTTGGTACCTGACTTTCTGGCTAAAAGGGCCTGCTGGGCAGTGGCAGGGCGTATTGCAAGGTGAAACCCCCCAAACGGTCAAGCAGCAGCTCTATCATCACCTCAATCAGCCTGTGGTACGGTCTGTATTGCAGAACCCTCACTCTCCTGACCTGAAACTGGCCATGCTGACTCAGGCACATCAGGCTGCACCAGAGGATCTGGTCCTGTTGGGAGCCTTGGTTAGTGCCTATCTCGATGTTCGGGAGCTGGAAAAAGCGATGGCAATGGCAGAGAAGCTGGCAGTGCTGGCCAAAGCGCAAACCAATTCACAGCAACTGGGTCGCGCACTGGCCTATCAGGGCGAAATTCTGTTACGCAAAAACCTGGTCGACCTGAGCCTGATAAGACTGGATGCCGCCCTGGAGGCGCTGGAAATCAGTCAGGATCTGAGGGCGCAGGCGGATGTCTGGCACAGTCGTTCATGGTTGTATCATTTACAGGGTAACTATGGACAGGTCAAAACCAGCCTGCTGCGCTCGGCACAATTGGCTGTTCAGGCACAGGATATTGCCAGAGAGTTAGATGCCCTGACTTATTTGTCCATTATGGCGAGTAAAAACCATCAGGATAATGACAAATATCTTTACCTGAGACAGGCAGAGGAGAAAATGCGAGGCTATGAATTGCCGATTTATCACTTTGCCAAAGTGCCTTTCCATTACGCCATTTTTGCGGACAAACCCGCTGACAAAGAACCTCATTACCGGCAAGTACTGGAGTACACTGCTTTAACACCGAACCACTGGGTCGCTCAGGCTAGTCGAAAATCCCTGGTCCGCTATTATCTGAGCGAAGGACGATATGCAGAGGCCCAGTCGCTGGTCGACAGTGTGAGCCCGGACAATGTTCAGAGCGCTTACCTGGCAGTCATGTATGCTGCGGCTGCTCAAACTCAGGCAGAGCTTCTGCCGCTTGCGCTGCGTGCCTTTGAACTGGCGCAGTTATCGGGAGATCGCCGGATTGGCCTCGATGTTGCGCTGTTGTTGTGTCAGATGCCCATTGAGCTGGGCGTCAACAGCGACTTTTATGCCCAGTATATCAGCGAACATGCAACGCCGGATTGGCGAACTCAGAATGCGGCGCAGTTACTGGCACTCAATCTGGCACCGAACAGTGACTGAGCCTGGATTAGTTAATGTTAATTGAGGTGCCAGACTCAGGGACCATCAGGACCGCTGAGCCTGGCAGGCAGGGCCTTAGTATACGAAGGGGATCAGCTTTTTGGTTTTTGCCGCATACTGATCAAACTTCTCACCGTAACGCTCTGACAAATAGCCATCGAGCGCCGGAATATGGAAGCTGATAAAAGAGTACGCCATAAAGAAAGGCAGCAGCAGAGTCCAGTAGTTATAACTCAGTAAGCACCAGCCGGTGAACAGGACGACATCACCAAAGTAGTTGATGTGCATTGAGTATTTAAACAAACCCTGAGTGTAACACTGACCTTTGTTCGCCGGGTCTTGTTTCCACCATTTACGCTGGATCTCAGAGCCGCTGTTCAGGTATGAGCCAATTACCAGCAGCGCCAGCGCCACGATATCCAAAGTACCAAAGGGGATCACCTCAGCTCTGAATGCACCACCGCCGACCAGCTGCAGGCCGATTTCGAAAAACGCCATAAAGCACAGCAAGCCCAGCGCCTCACCCCAATCGATGCGGCGCTGCAAAAGGTACAACACAGTAATGGCGTGTCGCAACCAGTAGACAAAAACGCACGCCAGCATAAGCAGGGCTCTGTCTTGATCAACCAAGGTCCATTGCTGGCCAAAGAGGTGGCCTATGTGTGTCCAGCCTTGGGCCAGTGCCAGCCAGGTACAAAAAAGCACTAAACCAAAGTGCAGGCCAACAAAGGTCCATCTTTGTGCCACGGTGCGGCCATGTTCGCGGTTGACCCCGCCACCGGCATTTTGACTGTCCGAGTTATGATTTACTGTTTCCATATTTTTTCCTTCAATCGATATAGCTTAAGTGGTTGTCTGGTGTTGGGGCTCTGCGGCCAGCGCCACGGGCTCAACAGTACGTGTACGATAGATCATGTAATTACACAGAGATATCAGCGCCAGTGTGGCAGTTCCTAACGTTACCCAGGCAGCTTGTTCAGTCGTAATTGCCCAGTACAAAATTAAACCATACAACAGCTGTGTGACCGCCTCCATGTGCAGGCCCACTTTGGCACCATCAAAAACCAGACCATTAAAGTGACATAACCAGAAAAACAGCAGTGACATACTCACCAGCGGTAAAGTGGGTAGCTCGCCAAAATAGCTCATCAGATAGGTAAATACGACCACAATGGCGCTAAAGCGCACGAATGCGGTCCATTTGGTACGTTTACAGATTAGGGGGTCTTTTGGCTTAAAGTCTTTAGAGCGCACCTTGGCGGTGAGCGAGTAAAAATCAGCTTTGTTGGCGTTTTTAGGGAGCCAGGCTGGTGGCGCGAAAACAGAGCAAAACACCTCAAACACGGAGCTGGAACATTTGATTTTTTGCCAGATGGTTTTGAGGTAATAGGAGTTGATCACCAGAGGGCTAAAACTCGGGTAGGATTCACGTACGCCGTATACCACAGGATCATCTTCCAGCTCGCGTTGGTAGGTGCCAAACAAGCGATCCCAGATGATCAAAATGCCGCCATAGTTTTTATCTATATACTGACGGTTGCGGGCGTGATGCACGCGATGCAGCGAAGGGGTATTAAAAATCTTATCAGCTCGCGGGGTCTTTTTCAGGTATTTTGTGTGGATACAAAATGCCCAGATGATCTGGGTATAACTGGCGGCCAGGAACACTTCCAGTGAAATGCCCATAAATGCCATAGGAATAAAGGTCATCCACATGGTGAGTTCAGTAAAATAGCTGATCCGAATAGAAACCCCAAAGTTAAAATTCTCTGCGGTGTGATGCACCAGATGGTCGGCCCAGAACAGCCCTATCATATGGTGAAAGCGGTGATTCCAGTAATACAAAAAGTCATAAACAAAGAATGCCAGCACATAAATCAGCGGGTTACTTTGGTCAAGTTCGAACAGGCGATACTCGTTATACACCAGCGTATACAGTGCGACTACGGCAAGTAAAAAAATAAAGGACAACCCCAAATTGCCAAGCGCAATGGTGGCATTGGTGAGCGTGTCATTGAGGCGATAGTTTTTTTGTTTTCGTAAAAAGTTAATGGTTGCCAGAATAAATAGCGGGCCCAGATAAAAGGGTAGGGTGTACATTACTTCTTCGGTAAAGTTGAGATCCATGTTAATCCCTTAGAGTGATGTCTTCATTTCGACGGTGGCTTACCGGTCACTGTATGTAAACCTGCCTTTGCCATCCGCCTTACCAGATGTGTGTGATACAAAGTAAATTATGTAAATCGATATTAACATTAATTTATCCTTTGTTTCACGCTTTTTATGCCAGGTCATGTCACGAGAGGTTAACTGTCTTGCTACTAGCAGGTTCTAAGCCGTCTGTGTCAAATGCCATAAGGTTAATACTATGTTTTTAAATTGTGATTAAAAAATGGATTTGGAATAGTTTTTTCTCATCCATTGTCAAATGAGAATAAAGCTTGAGTATTTATTCACATAATTGCCAGGTTACTTTGCCTGCGGGCAAAGCCATCCATAAGGTAACCTGGTTTCTCGACAGTTATGCCTTGCCTAATGAAACCGTCTATCTGGATAATCTCGAAATCACGCTCAATGAAGGCAGCCATCAGCGCAATGCGCAGGTAGATCTGTTTTGGCAAGGTCGGGATTTCTCTGAGTTGAGCGAGGCGCAGGTCGACACTTTTTTCAGTGATACCCCGACTTTAACGCACGACAATGGCACGACAAGTTTGCGTCTGAGTCAAGCCTCATCTGGTCGTTACACTACCCGGTTTCATCTTGAAGCGCCTGAGTTTTCTCACACCTATCCTGAGTATCTGATGTATCAGGCGAGTATTACTAACCCAAGCTCCCAGCCGGTGAGTGCGCAGCTTTATGGCAGCGCCAGCTATCAAAAGCAGTTTAGAGACGCAGATCACAGTGCCGCGTTTGCCCCCAGCTATTATATTGCACCGAACAGTACAGCTGTGGTGCCGATTATCGTAGATTTAGGTCAAGATGGCCTGACCACAGATATTGCATCTACTGAGCTGCGTATTGAGGCTGATGGGGCCGTGTTATTAAACGGTCTCACATTGCATTCAGGGACCAGCCTGTCAGACGGTCTGGTGACCATTGCGACATCTGGTTTTGAAACCGACTCGGGTGGGTTTACTACCAGTTCACCGCAAGACGTTACGCTTATCAGCCAGGCTCAACAGGTGATCAGCGGTGAGCAAAGCCTGGGCTTTGATATGGCACCATGGCGTCAGGCCGGGTTTACCCATTACTTTGGTTGGGCTAATCAGTATTACGCAGACAAAGTCTATACTCAGCTCGCCGTGCAACTACAAGATGCCCAGAAAGATACGCCGGTTAGAGTCTGTACAGATGTATATTACATGGGAGGAGGTAAAGACAGTTACTGTAAAGAGCGCGTTTTGGGCGTTGGCAGTTTCGCAATGTATGACGTCTACCCGGTAGACTCCGAACGGCGATTATATCGCATTCTGGTCAGGGTTCGTGCTTATGGTAATGCCAGCATCAAAGGAGAGATGGATAACTTTGTGCTGGGTTACTGGCCGGCGATACCCGCACAGTAACGGACAGGAGCAAGCGCAGACGAGTCTGCGCTTTTTTATGCTTAATGAAATGTTAGCCCCCACATCAGCACGCGACCATTGGTTATTGAATTTTATGGTAAATACCATAAAACAAGGTTTGCCAGGATTTGCCCTCGTTGGCTGAAGACTGCCAGTGTTGGTGTACCGTGTCATCTTGTTTTGGTTGCCAGGTAATACGGTGTAACACGGGTTTGCCTTCGCTATCCAGCCCTGGACCTTGTAACACCATACCGTTATTGTCGCGGTTGCCGTTCAGCTGCAGTAGCAAACCGGCGTTGTCGGTCCAGCTTTGGTGCCACTGCTGTTGTTGCTTGTCGAAGATATTGAGGCTTTTTCCCTGATAGCCGGACACCGCCTGGTATTCCTCCAGGATCACGCAACCATTGAGTATTTTTGTGATTTTGCTATTACCAGCAAACTGACCTTTTGACATAACCCGCCATTCACCAACCCAAAAATCAAAGGCATGATAGTGAGGGCTGTCACAAAGTGAGCGAGCCTGCAGAGCAAATGAGCAGCAGGCAATGAGCATTATACTTAAGGTCTTTATGAGCATCTGGTAGTGCATTCCGTATTGTCGACCATCTGAGTGATAAGTCGGATCCACACCCTTTATAAAAATAGTCACTGTTATCGTGATTAGGCAAGACGGGGAAACCGCGTTTCCCCGATTTCTGTGTTATTCGCTATCCAGTGCCAGCCAGTTCAGTTTCCAGTGGCTGTCGTGAGAATGAAGGGTCAGTGTATGCTGACCGGCACTCAGGAAGATACGCGGACCCTGTTGCGTTTGCCACTGGTGAAAACCACCGGTGCCTTTCACTGCGTGTTTGCCCAGAGGCTTTTCGTCAAGGGTTACGGTAAAGCCCTTACCATCGCGAGGTCCGGCAACTCGGTAACTCAGGCGATAGTGACCGCTTTGGCTAACGTTAACCTGGTATTTTAGTTGTGCGTCTTCGGCTATACCATTGCCACCGGTGAGGTTAAAACGCCCGTCAATGTCTGAGGTACGGGCTGAGTTTGCGCCTGTGATTGCATGGGCGTATTCGGCTTCAATTCTGCCAGGAATAGAAAAGACCGTCCCTGGGGTTTTAACCACATTACTGTAGTTACTTTGCAGATTGCGGCGCACCGCGACCACCGTATACTCATACACATTGGGAGAGGCATTGGCATCAATAAATCGAGTATCTATGACATTGTCAGCCATCAGTGCAAACATAGAGCCTGCACTTTGATTTCGATAAATACGATAACCGGCAATGTCTTTTTCTGGGCTAGGATCCCAGCTGAGTACAGTATTACCATGGCTTTGTGACAGGGTGAGGCCAGTTACTGGCATAGGGTAAGCAAACTGCTGGTCGCGCCGACTTTGTTCCTGCTGCTGCGCGAAGGCGAGCTGTTTTTTAAATTGTTGCGTGGTTTTGCTGGCTTTAGGTGCCTGACCATCTAATGCGACGCGGAAGCCTTCCGCAGCCCCGGCAAAGTTTTCGGGCTGGCTGCCGCGGCGGGTGACAGGCCAGATATTCCAGTGCCAGCTGCTGCCACGCACGGCGCGCCTGTCACACTGCTCGGACGATAAGGCTTTGCCATCGGAGCGGGCGTTTTGATAGTCGTCCTCAAAGCAATCACCCATCAATTCGGCTACGTTGCTGAGCATGTCGTGCAAACCATAGGGGTTGGGCTGGTACATGCCAACAACACTGGCATACGTAGCATGATCGACACAATCGGCAAACCCATCAACAAAGTTCACATAGGTACTGCTGGTGGTACGCTGCAATGCATTTTCACCACTGAGATCTGCCGTGTTCTCATATTGGCAGACTGAGGGATGTTTGGGGTCGTTGCCAAAATAAAAGCGCGTCTGAACCGCTCCTTTTGCCGCATATTCCCATTCCGCCTCAGTGGGCAGTCGGTAGGGTTTCCCGGTTGTTTGTGCCAGCCAGTCCACATAGGCTTTCGCGCCCGCCCAGCTGACACAGATAGCGGGCTGGAACTCATTGTCTGTCAGGCTGTTGTTATCCCAGCTACCCGGTGTGCTGCCAATAAACCAGCTATCAAGCTGGTGATAGCATTCCTGCGGTGCCACAAAGCCGGTCGCTTCTACAAAGCGTCGATACTCTCTGACTGTGACTTCATATTTGCCCAGGCTAAACTCTGGCAGCGTGACAGTATGAACCGGCTGGCTGTTCTTATTGTCTGTAGTACCCATAATAAAGCTGCCTGCCGGGAGCGTAACCATAATGGGTTCAATGGGTAAAGGGGTTTTACCGGCGAGTGCGGGTGCACAGATGGTTAGCAGTAAAAGCGTCGAATGAGGAAGTGTGAATTTCATGATTATTTTTCCTGTAAAAAAGACGCCTTCAGCTTGCCTAAGCTGAGAGGGTAAAATCCTAGCGAATTTTTACAAAGTGAGAAAAATAGAAAAATTTTAGCTTGAGTTTAGTCATGGGGTTTTTATTAAGTTTTTGATAAAGCTGCTTATTTAAGCTTTTCGAAATAAAGTTATGCGGGGAAAATAACAAGCTGTGGGCGGGTAATTCTGGCCGCAGGACGCGGCCAGAAAGTCAGGTTTACTGCTCAGCGGCCTGTTTTGCCAGGTATTCGTCGTAGGTGCCCTGGAAGTCAATGATCTGACCGTCTTTGATCTCCCAAATGCGAGTGGCCAGAGAAGAAACAAACTGGCGGTCGTGTGACACGAAGAACAGGGTGCCTTCGTACTGCTCCAGTGCCATATTCAGTGATTCAATAGATTCCATATCCATGTGGTTGGTCGGTTCATCCATCAACAGAATATTCGGTTTGTGCATCATCAGCTTACCGAACAGCATGCGACCCTGCTCACCCCCGGAAATCACCTTAACTGATTTTTTAATGTCGTTTTGTGAGAACAGCATACGGCCCAGGAAGCCACGTACTACCTGTTCATCATCGCCTTCCTGTTGCCACTGTTCCATCCACTGAAACAGATCTAAGTCTTTTTCAAACTCATCTGCATGGTCCTGAGCATAGTAACCAATGTTGGCATTTTCAGACCATTTAAACTCACCCGATTTAGGTGCCATGCGCCCGGCCAGGGTGTTCAGCAAGGTGGTTTTACCCACGCCGTTTTCACCGATGATCGCGACTCTTTCGCCCACTTCGACCAGCCCGTTGAGGCCACTGAACAGGGTTTCGTCAAAGCCTTGCGATAGGTTTTCCAGTTCCAGTGCATTACGGAATAGCTGTTTAGATTGCTCAAAACGAATAAACGGGTTCTGACGGCTTGATGCCTTGACTTCTTCCAGCTGGATCTTATCAATCTGTTTGGCACGTGAAGTTGCTTGCTTTGCTTTTGAAGCGTTTGCAGAGAAGCGCGCAACAAACTGCTGAAGTTCTGAGATCTGAGCTTTCTTCTTGGCGTTGTCGGCCAGCAGACGTTCCCGCGCCTGAGTGGCTGCCAGCATATATTCGTCATAGTTGCCCGGATAGATGCGCAGATCGCCATAGTCAATATCAGCCATGTGCGTACAAACCGAGTTCAGGAAGTGGCGGTCGTGCGAGATGATGATCATGGTGCAGTCGCGCTGGTTAAGCACGTCTTCCAGCCACTTGATAGTATAGATGTCCAGGTTGTTGGTCGGTTCGTCGAGCAGCATGATGTCTGGCTCGGCAAACAGTACCTGCGCCAGCAGCACCCGCAGTTTCCAGCCCGGTGCAACCTCAGACATAGGTCCGTAGTGTTGCTCGGTTGGAATGCCCACACCCAACAGCAGCTCACCGGCTTTAGCTTCGGCGGCATACCCATCCATTTCGGCAAATTGAGTTTCCAGATCGGCCACTTTCATGCCGTCTTCTTCGCTCATTTCGGGTAGCGAGTAGATGCGGTCGCGTTCCTGTTTTATTTCCCACAACTCTTTATGACCCATGATGACGGTGTCGACTACAGAGAATTCCTCGTAGGCAAACTGATCCTGGTTTAGTTTCGCGATGCGCTCGTTGGGATCGTAAGAGACGTTACCCGCGCTGGCCTCAAGCTCTTTGCTGAGGATCTTCATAAAGGTCGATTTACCACAGCCATTGGCGCCGATCAGACCGTAGCGATTACCGTCGCCAAATTTGACCGAGATATTTTCAAACAGCGGCTTGGCGCCAAACTGCATGGTGATGTTGTTACAAGACAGCATAAGGGGTGCTCATTAGATTCAATTGCCGCGATTTTAGCATTAAATCGCGGCCGGGGGTGAGCAAGGAACGGGTTTATGCGCAAAGATTGTTAGCTAACTGGTGGAGGGTCGATGCCACGGTTTCTTGTGTCAGCTGAACATAGTCACAACTCGGCGCAATTTGCTCGCCGACAACATAGGCCTGGCGTGCAGCTTCCAGCATTGCAATGTCATTGACATCGTTACCAAAACACACGGTTTGCTGCATATCCAGACCAAGTTCCAGCAGCGCTGTAAGCTTGTTGCTGCGTGCGGGCACCAAATCAAAGCAATGATGGCCGTTGTGATGATAGATTTCAAAACTGCTTAACGTTTGCTCACACACTTGTTTGACCTGTTCGTGATGCTCATCCTCTAATACCAGTAACTTCACAATGGGCTCATGTCTTAGCAGTTCATTGTTGCCCGGAGGAATGCCCAGTTCGGCCACATGCTGATGAAAATGGTGAGACTTGTTTGAGATGGCATATTGCCAGTGGCCGTCAAATAAATAGGCAATTTTGTGATTGTCCAGCCAAGTAAGCAAAGTGGTGATTTGCTTTGGCTCGAAACTATGGGCACTGACTACCGCTTTGTGCTCGCTGAACATAGCGCCGTTGCAGCCAATGATAGGGTGATGCCAGAAGCACTCAGGTAAGACAGGTAAGGTATCTCTCAGAGGTCGGGCGGTGGCAAAGTACAACTTACCACCATTACTTTGCAGGGCTAACAGGCCATCTTTGATGTCATCATGCATGCGCTGGGCATGGAATACGGTCGTGCCATCTAAATCAAAAACAAAATTCATTATAACTTCCGGGTACAAAATAGAGCATTTACTTTGCCAAATTCACCAATTAGTATTTTGGTTATCGGCTCATTTTTTATAATTATCGGCTCAAATTGACCATTAATACAGGAAAACCCGCTCCCGTGCGCTTTGCACTGAATCAATCTGTGCAAGTTAAGTACATTGAAAAACAGAAGGTTCTGTTCGAGTGGCATCAGCATGATTGCTTTGAGCTGATCCTGACAATAGGCGCTCAGGGCCGCGGATTTATCGGCAGTACCATTCATGCGTTTGCTGACATTGATCTGGCCCTGATTGCACCGGGTGTGCCTCATACCTGGGACAGCCAGCCCCCTTATGACAGTGCCGAGCTCGTGGTAGTGATATTGTGGCCAAAGACATTACTGGCGTGTGCCATTGCTGAGCTGGCAGACTTACAGAGCTGGCTTGATAGTATTGCAAGTGGGCTGGTCTTTAGCCGGGATACCGCAGAGCAGGTGCGTGAACAGTGCCTGGCACTTAACACGGCAAGCCCGCTTAATCGGCTGACTTTGCTGTGTGAGATACTGGCTGAGCTACGTGTTCGCCCAGCTAAAGGTATCAGGCTGGATCACTCGCGCAATTCAGAGCGGTTGGCCCGGGTTCAGACCTGGATCGCAAGCCGGGTTGACACGCCGCCCAGCCTGGCTCAGTGTGCAGCACATATCAATGTCAGCACCGCGACCTTAAAACGTTGGTTTGCGCATGAGCTTGGCTGTTCGTTTTCTCAGTATTGTGCTCAGCTGCGCTGTCAGCGTGCCCAGCACTTACTGGCAACGGAGCGTCGGCCCATTGGGGTGGTGGCACAGCAATGCGGGTTTACCAGCGCAGCCTATTTTAGTCAGTTTTTCAAAGCACACACGGGCATGACACCAGGTGCCTACCGGCGTCAGTTTAGCTGGCGTAAACGCTAGCTTTTAGGGTCTTCTGGGGAGTTGGATAAAGTGTCAAATCCTCCAGTATCACCAGCTGTTCACTGTGCTCATCCAGCGTAAAGCTCAGCTGGCAAGGGTCACAGCTGAGCGCTTTTTGTGCCAGATAGTGTGGGGAAACCTCAAGGTGGTATTTTCCCTGCTTTAATTTGTCGAAAAAGAAAAAACCATCGGGTTCTGTGTAGATGGTGGTTTGTTCACCACTGATTTCCCGGGTGAGTTGCAGTGCCACCCGGCCACTGAGATCTGCAAGTGCTCCGGACTCTTTAAGCAAGGAGATCACACCCTCTGCTTCGAATTGAAGATGAAACGGCACGTCAATGATAGGCTGAGAACCTGGGTGCAGATCGGCTTCTATGAGTTCAAACTGGGGCTGTAAGTATAAGGCGTCGGGTTCGTTGTGCTCTATCTCCAATGTCACCGGGCGGTTTGAGGGCAAATGAAGCAATGTTTGGGCTTGTGGTTGAGTTAAAGTGTCAACCTTACTGCCGTTCATCATCACAGCAATACCAGGTAAATACTGGTCTTGTTCATCAAAGCGCTGATTATTATTGCGGTCGTAAAAAGCGCGTAGTTTTACAGAGCTGCTCTGCCGACCACTTTGGCTGCTAAGGGTACTCAGTGGTCTTGGTCCGTAAAAGGAAAATGAACAAGATAAGCCAAATTGCCAGCCATTACTTTCGTGATAGGTGGCACTGGCATTGACCGCCACCGCATCGAAAGTTTTTGATAACGTGAAGGATGTTGTATTTCGGTGGTGGGTGAAGGAGCGGCGTAGCTGCAAAGAGCCGTAATAGCCGTCGAACTGATTGGTATAACTCAGCGCCAGCGAATGTTGTTCAAACAAGCCTGTTGATTTGTTCCAGTTAAACCTGGCTCTGCCCCAGTTGCCAAACAGGCTGCCAATCATGGCATATTGTTGCTCATGTGCGTCGTCGCCTCTAATTTGGCTGAAATTTGTGCTTATACTGCCGGAGTCGGCCTGATAGCTGAGGTAGCCATCCACAGATTTATAACGAGATTGATTTATCTGGCTGAGACCTAAAGTTGAGCTGAGCTGCCAGCTATTGAGTGTATGTTCATAATTGAGCGTATTGATGTTTTCCTTGCCAAGCTGGCCGTACCCGCGCTGAGATGTGAGGCTTACAGCTTGTGTTGTACTCAGTGGGGTCAGCCATTTCAGATCATAAAATAGCTGATCACGCCCGCCCGCTTTGAGGCTCCATTTGGCATCAGTGGGTTCACCAGAGCGCTCCCAGCCAAGATACCATAAGGCGTCTTTGTGGCGGGTGTTTTCCAGCCACTCTCCGCCCAGGTTAATTTCGTCGCGGGTACTGACGACATAGTTCAATTGTGGATTGAGGTATTTTTCCTGTGGGTTAAAGCGGCTTTTTTTTAATATTGACTCTTTGGTTGTGTAGGCAGCCAGGTTGGTATACCACTGCCCGGGTTCATAGCCTGATTGTGCCTGATGCATCACAGCCCGGCGAAGGCGTTTTCCGTCTGGTGACTGGATCATCAAGTGGTAGCTGTGGTTCGAGTTAAAAATCTGGATTGGCCTGAAACGATACTGCCCATTGCCTGTGACACGCACCAGATCAAATAGTACATCATTGCGATAGAGTTCGACGTCGCTGCCGGGTTCTGCATAGCCCTGGATGATAAGCGGCTTGCTGGCGCTGCTGTGCGTCGCGCCATATTGCACGCCCAGCCCGCCTCCGCCGGTTTGCAGCAATGCGCCTGTGATACCCTGCAAGTCGCCAAATTGATATTCGCTCAGCTCTCCCAGACTGCGGGAAAGCTGGAAACGTCCGTTGCGTTTGTCGTTATTTGAGTCTGTTATTATCACTTGGGCCTGATGGTGTGCCAAGTCCTGATTGACCGCAACATAGGCTGAGGCCGTGGAGTTGTGCTTACTGTCTGATGCTGACAGCTGCACGTCGATATAAGGCGCTGTATACCATTGATACTGGTCGTTTAACACAAGCTGATTGGCGCGTTTTCGTTGCATTGCCTCAAGGATCCCCTTGCGTGCTTCGCGCTTTTTTTCCTGTGAGCTGGGGTGCCTCTCTTGGGTATCAAAAACCAGCACCTGAGTGCGTGGATTAAACTCTGATTCAATGCCGAGTGCCAACAGCACATCAAGCCGGATATGGGGCTCTTCATCGAGCGTTACCCATTGGTCTGCGCGCAATTTAATCTCGATCTGTTCACCCCAGATTGCACCATGTAAACGCTTATCTGCCAGGTCAATGGTGAGGTCACTAACAAGCAGAGCATTGAGGTTATCCTGGGATAAAAAGTAATGTTCGTAGTCGTGTGTGAGTAACTCAGCCCCTTCGGGAAAGTTCTGCTGGTCGACGTACAGATCAGCAAATACAAAGTCGGCAATATCGCCTACTTCCCGGGCTGAAGTGTGCGTGCTGTGAAGCGATAATAGAAGAAGTAAAACGAATAGATACTGCATGGTAAAGGCCCGGCATGGGCCAGGCCTTTAAGGGATGGTGGCTATGTTACTGGTAAGCTGCAACAAAGTCATAGGTAAAGCTTTTGGTGCCTGGTGCATTGATCGCAACGTCTTTGTCGTCCAGTATAATGGTCGCTGCGAACGCGATGTCAACTGAGCCGCTTGCATTCAGTTGAGCACCAGCTGTCCTGTCAGCCAGGGTAAAGCGAAGCCCGTCCTGTGTCTGATCTGGTGCAGAAAATGTGTAGACAACTTGTGCGTGAGGCGTGCCCGATACAGTAAATTTTGCTGCGTTGCCGCCGACATTGGCATCGTTACACAGGGCTGAGGAAATTGGGTTTGATGGTGGCGTCGCAGCTGAGACACATGCATCACCATTCTTTGATGCTTCGTTTACCAAAAGCTCAGGAAAGCTCATGGCAGTTGCTTGTGCAATTTGTAGTGGTGTGCGCTCAACCACCAGGTTAACGTCAACCTGATAAGTCGTTGCGGCTGAACCAAAACTCATAACTAGTAGTGCAAGTGTGCTAGAGGTTTTTTTTAACATTGTATATTTCCTTAATCGTTATTGGTATAGCGCAGTAACGGTGTAGCTGAAAGCGTACTCCCCGCTGCCTGTTTCATGGGCGTTACTGAGCGTTACAATACCTCCCGCACTAAACGTGCCAACTCCATTTTTTTTTATTCTTACGCGCTTGCTAAAGCCGCCTGATTTATTCTGTACGCTAAAGGTCAGGCCCTGTTTACTTTCACTGCCAAACACTTGTACATCTACGTAACTTCTGGGCTCGCCGCTAATTTCAAACTCTGCTTTATAGCCTCTTAAACCAGGGCAAAGTGATTTTTTTACAGCTTTTTTATTTTTTTTACCATTGGCCTTACATAAGGCCCCCTCCCAGGTTGCGGGTGTTTGTTTTAGCTGCGGAAATGTCATGGGTGCCAATAATTTGATACTGACTCCATTAAATTGACTGGCATGACGTTGCTGCTGTTTCAGATATGTCAAAGTATCGACACTCTGAGCAGACGCAACCAACCATAAACCCGTCAAAAAACCTACAGCCATTACTTCAGCAGGTCCTCTGTGATAGTGACGTCCAGTGTTTTGAGTGCTTCTTTTGATTCCACATCTTCTAACTGAATCGTCAATTTCTTGGTAGCAACCTCTTTATATTCAATCGGTAGCGTCATATCCCTTTGGCTAAGTTCAGGATACAGACTGAATTGATTGACCCGGAAGAGCTCTTCTTCTGCTTCTTTGACAACCAAGTTGGCACTGGTGTGACCCGGGCCTTGCTTGTTTAGTCTGACTATCAGGTTGCTGGCATCTTTACTGAATTTAACGTGACCAATCGACAGCTCAGTGACTGAGGTTGTGTTTTTTATAAAAACGGGGATGACAACCTTATAATTGGCTCTGACCTGTACAGCGCCACTTTGCTCTGTTGGGTCATCAGCACTGAGCGCTTCGACCATGAGGTGTGCGCGAAACTCTCCTTCCGGGATTTTGCCTTTTTTCATCAGGCGAACTTTTTGAAACTGCTTTGGCAAAACATCTTTGGCAACACGTGGTCCAACTCGCAAGTAAGGCTTGGCAGAAAACTGATACTGCTCTGCAAATTTCAAAATGCCTTGTTCATCCATTTGCATGTCGATAAGCGATATTCGATAGCTTTGCAGGGTGTCTGAAGTGTTATAGATACGCAACTCGCCACGGCGCATATCCTGATCCAGAACGACTCTATGTCTGTCGAGTTTAAAGGTTGAAGCCCATGCCTGGGAGACGAATACTGCTAATAACAGTATCAGGGTGAATAATTTATTGGTCATACGGTATGCTCTTTGAGTTATTAGTGTAATGAGCTTGGCTAAGTTTTCGGTATCATATCCTAATTAAATTTGGCTGCAACCTTTGCCCTGTTCGCCCGGATAACAAAAAGCGCATTCCCTGCGCTCATTTTATTCTTCATCAGAGAGGCGATTGTTGACGGCGCTGCTCTGTGTGGAGTGTGTTGTATCATTGGCAGAGGAAGTTGCCTGGCGCATACTGCCAAAGTAAGTGAGGTTACCCAGGTAATCAGGCACTTCACGTTCACTATTGAATTCGCGAATGCGCTCAATCTGTTGATCATGAAATGCATGCATAATTGGCTTGATTGCCTGGCTTGCCCAACTTTCTAAGGCATCTGAGCGGATAAACTGATCTTCAAATTGCGCTGCATCATCCAGCAGCTGACTCCAGATTTGCCGTTGTACTTGTGGCGGCGTATCTGCCACATGTTCCAGTGCATCATTGATCCACCCGAGTCCATATTCATCATAAGCGGTCAAAATATCAGAATAGAGACGGCCACGATCAGAGTCACTCGGCGGCAGATCCTGTTGTACCACCATATCGTTGTTCTCGCTCTGGTAGTACTGACGGTGGGCAGACAGGTCGACTTGCTGGCTCAGGTAAGCAAAAATATTCGGTTCACTGTCTTTGTCAGCTTCATCCAGCATCTCGAGCATGCTGCGCTTCTCAAAAGGTTTAATGACTGTGGCCATATCCAGTATGCCGCGGCTTTGCTCAAAGGTACTTTGTTGCAGATGGGTATTCAGCGTACTGAGGTCTTCGCCTTTAAACTTACCACTGATCAGTAAATCACTGAAAGCGTGCAGCAGCTCAACCTTTTCTGCGGGTTGGCTGAACTTATGTTTCCAGAACTTCTCGCGGTCATATGAGGCCATTAGCAGGTGTTCCTGACCATGCTCATCAAGGCTAACCGGTGAATCCGGGGCCCGATAGCTGGCACCTTGCTCGCGCAGACTGGCAAGGGTTGCAATGGTGTCTCCCAGCGCGTCGTCAGACAAAGCGGCGAGTGCGTCGACGAGTTGGTCAGGGACCTGGTTTCGTCTTTGTTCAGAAAAAACAGGGGTGCTGCCAGCCTCTATTAATATATCTGCCAGTTGAGACAATGCTTCATCGTCTAGCCGTTCAGCGATGGACAGCAGAGATTTGCTGGGCTTAATGTGCTCAAGTTTATTTCTTTGCTCGGGTGACAGACGATCAAGTTGGGCGAGAAAGGCATTGATATCCTCTGTGTTGCTCAAATCGCCATATGAATACTCTTTACTTAGCTGGCCATGTTGCGTGTCTGCACTTTGCTGGCTGACGATATGAAAGCGCTTAAAGCCAACATAGTCAGAACGTTCTGCACTGGGTCTTGGGTATGTGAAAGGCGAGGCTGGACGGTTCGGGGTTTCCGGTAGCAGTGTTTTTAAGTGCTCGTCTGTGATAGGTGTGCCTGAGTCGGCAATCGCTGCGTGCTCTGTCGTCAGTACTTCCTGAGTACTGCGTGTTTGCCGGTTTGAGAGGTGCTCTGTCTGATTGGGGTAAGTGTGAAAGTGTAGCTTCATAAATAACCGTGTCCTTGTTACTTAAAGTTGCACATATATCGGCAAATAAGCTCATAACTTTAGCAAGGTTAAGGAACGCTCGGTTTAACAGGGGTTACCCGGGAGCCTGCAGGTGTGCTGTTCACGTGAACTGTGTCAGAGCAACATAGCCAACTCTGGGGTACAAAGGGGCATTTTTGTCCCTCAGAGTTGGCTCGCCTGCCTATTCAGGAAGGAAATGAAAATCCGGCGGGGTAGCGATGAAAGCCATCAAAGTCGCCTTTGCCCAGGGGGATGCCAGCTGTGCGCAGTATTGCGTATGCCATTGAGAAGTGGAATAAAAAGTTGGGCCAGGCATAAAACTGAAAGTACTGCTCAGGTTCCAGAGTGTGGTTGGCAAAGCCCGCAACAAAAGTGATGCTTGAAGGCATCGATTCAAAGGGATCGTTTTCTAACTGCTCCAGATACTCTATGGTGTCGTCCAGCTCTTGCTGCAAGTCGGCGAGGCTGATGGTTGGGCGTTTAAAGCTCTTGACCTCTTTATTAAATAACGGGCAGCAGCAACGTAGCGACAAGGCCGCAGCTGTTGAGACTTGTTGATGCAAAGGAAACATATCCGGACTGAGTCGTTGTTTTAGTAAATCTTCACTAATATCGTCGCGCTGCATCAGTGTACGCATTTGGTTTAGATAGTGTATGAATGGCTCAATAATCTGGCTCATTTTTCCCCCGTTAAGACAAATCAAAATGCACGTAAAGTTCACTGCACGGTGAGCGGATCACGACGCGCGATTGCTATTAACAAACTGCTCTATACTAAGCGACGCTTAATCATTATTTTCAATCACCTACAACAAATGTAGTAGATAAAAAATGAATCATCATTAGTTTAACGGAACGTTTAAAAAACGTGACTTTAAATGGTTTTTTGTGTACCTTCTGGAGTCCGCTGGTAAATCGTTTACGGGTTTTATTTTAGACATAAGCCCGCCAAGCCGCCAGCGTGTTGCTGTGGGGACAAATTCTTTCTCGAAGAGTGAGTCATAAATCGAAGTACACAGGCTTGCGAGCTACAAAATGAAAGACAATTCATAAGGAAATTTTATGCTTAAAATGTCAAAACTGGCGAAGGCTTATTACACGGATACGGTAAAAACTCAAGCGCTACAACCATTTGACCTGGAAGTGCAGCAGGGCGAATTCGTTGCTGTCATCGGTCCGTCTGGCTCGGGCAAAACGACCTTTCTTAATATTGCCGGTTTGCTGGAGGAGTATTGTGAAGGTCAGTACCTGCTCGATGGCAATGATGTCACCGGACTGTCAGACAAGCAAAAATCGCGCTTACGAAACGAAAAAATCGGGTTTATTTTTCAAGGGTTTAATCTGATCCCTGAACTTAACTTATTTGATAATGTGGAAATGCCATTACGCTATCGCAGCTTTAGTGCGGCAGAGCGTAAACAGCGCGTTATGGATGCCTTGCAGCAGGTTGGCCTGGCAAGTCGTAAAGATCATTACCCTCAACAGCTTTCTGGTGGACAGCAGCAACGTGTTGCGATCGCGCGCGCGCTGGCAGGTAGCCCGGCATTTTTGCTGGCGGATGAACCAACCGGTAACCTGGACTCTAAAATGGCAGACGGCATTATGTCTTTGCTCAAAGATATCAATGCTAAAGGAACCAGTATTTTGATGGTAACGCATGATACGGAGCAGGCCAGCCAGGCGCAAAGGATCATTGAAATCAAAGATGGTGTGCTAAGTGAGCGTTGTGCCCAAGCGCAGGCGATTGCTTAGGAACAGCTATGTTAAGTTACTATTTTAAGCTGGCATGGCTCAGCTTACGTAAAACGCCATTGCTGAGTGTGTTGATGGTGGGTACGATTGCTTTAGGCATTGCGGCTGCGATGGTGACGTACACCGTAAGCTATATGATGACCAAAGATCCGTTGCCCGCCAAAAGTGATCGTATTTTTACTGTCCAGCTAAGCTCCTGGGGTCCGCAACAGCCATATAAGGTGGTTGATGGACGAGAAGAGATCCCTGCCATGATCTCCTATCGGGATGCCCAAAACCTCAAAACGGCGGCTAAGGCAAGGCAAGAAACGGCCATTGGATTGTTTAAAAGTATGAGCCGGGCAGAGCAACAAAATCGTCGTGATGCGCAGATGCGGATGGTACGCACCACACATAATGACTTCTTTGCGATGTTCGATGTGCCTTTTCTGTATGGCAGTGCCTGGTCCGAACAGGATGATAGTGCGGGCAATCAGGTTGTGGTGATCACCAAAGCACTGAACGACGAATTGTTTGATGGGGTGAACTCGGTAGGGCACCACATTGTGTTGGGTGAGTCCTTGTTGCAAATCGTCGGTGTCATGGACGATTGGTTTCCCATTCCCAGGTTTTATTATTTGTCATCACAGGCATACCACGATCCTCATGACCTGTTTGTGCCATTACAATACCAGATAAACCAGGAGATTTTCTCCCGCAGCGACGTCACTTGGGCATGCTGGCAGGATATTGAGGATGTTGCGTTCAGTGACTTCATCACCTCGGATTGTATCTGGCTGTTTTACTGGGTTGAGCTGGAGTCGGCAAAAGACAGAGCGGACTACATGGATTTCATCAATGCGTATGTCGATGAACAAAAGTCAGCAGGTCGCTTTGCCAGAGAGAATCTGAGCCGTTTATTTACCATTGATGAATATCTGCGCTGGGCTGACGTGGTGAGCAACGAAAATGACATGGCCGTGTGGCTGGCATTTGCCTTTTTACTGGCGTGTTTACTCAATTGCATGAGTCTGATGATGACCAAGTTTTATGGCAAGGGGAGTGAAATTGGCCTGCGGCGGGCTGTTGGCGCTAGCCGCCAGGATATTGGTTGGCAGTTTTTGTGTGAGGCATTTTTGATAGGTATTCTGGGTGGCGTGCTGGGGTTGCTATTCGCACAGCTTGGCCTGCAGTTAATCCAGCAGATCTTCACCTACCTGAATGACACCATTATGCAAATGGATCTGCGGATCATGCTGATGACCTTGTTGCTTTCTGTCGTGGCGAGTGTGTTGTTTGGCCTGTGGCCGATTTATCGTGCTACCCGGATCCAGCCATCCAGCCAGTTAAAGAGCCTGTAGGAGGGCGTCATGAAGGATTTTTCAGTCATTCTTAAATCGCTTTGGCACAGTAAGGCGTCCCCGCTGCTGCTGATTTTGCAGATTGCCCTGACTTTCACCATTTTCGTTAATGCCGTCTATATGGTGATGCAAAAACACGAAAAGGTAACGGCGCCCAGTGGCCTGAATGAAACTCAGGTGTTTTCTCTGTTTATTAATTTACAGGAAACGGGTGAAGCCCGGGTTGCTGAATTTGAACAAGTGCTCCGCGATATTAAAGACCTGGACAGTGTTGAGAATGCTATCCCTGTCACCTCAGTGCCACTGAGTGGTTATGGTCGCTCAGCTGATATTGGTTACGGTCCTGCTGATGAAGATAAGCTCACCAGTAGTGGATATTATGGCAGTAACTACGATAGCAAGGATACGCTGGACCTGAAGCTGATTGCCGGGCAATGGTTTGAGAGAAGCGATGTAACACATTCGTTTTTTGGCGCCAAATCAGGCGGCAAGATTTTAGTCTCCAAAGCGCTTGCTCAGACGCTGCACCCGGATAACTGGCGTGATGTGCTGGGCAAGACGCTGTATGTTCAGGGAGATCCACAACAAGTGATTGGGGTGGTGGACAACCTTAAAGCGGTCTGGAGCTTTTGGCGATTGTTTGATCACGCGGTATTGGCACCCGTGTTTGAAATTAAGGACAAAGTAGGTCTGATGGTAAAAGCGCAGCCTGGCACACTGGATAAGGCCATGCTGGATGTCAAAGAGGCGTTGTTGATGACGCCAGGCAGACAAATCGATAAGCTGAAGCCTTTCAGCCAGACTCGGGAGGAAAGTTACCGGGCCGATGTCGCTGAGTTGCAAACGCTGCAGCTGGTTCTGATTGGCTTGTTGATCCTGACTATGTTGGCCATTTTTGGTCAGGCCCGATTTGCTATCCTCAAGCGTCGCAAGCAAATTGGTACCCGACGCGCGCTGGGGGCTAACCAGTTACAGATATTGCGTTACTATCTGCTGGAGAACCTAATAGTGACTCTGGTTGGAGTGGCTATCGGTATGGTTTGTGCTGTGCTGGTGAATACTCAGTTGGTGAGCTACTTTGGACTGGTGCCAGTTCCGGCAGATTACCTGTTAGTTGGGGCTGTCGCTATCCTGCTGGCCGGTCAATGTGCAGTAATTCAGCCTGCGTGGCAGGCGGCACGTGTTTCGCCTGCGCTGGCAACACGCAGCGTATAACGGTGGGGTCACATGAGGTGACCCTGCCTAAAGGAAATATATTAAAACAATAAAGGAATAAGTATGCGTTTAATTTTAAATCGACCAAACTTATTTGTACCTCTTTCTTCCCCTCAATGCGCTATCTGGAGGCGGTGGAAATGTTGATTGGTTACTACTTTAAACTCGCCTGGATCAGTCTCAAAAAGACGCCGCTACTAAGTATTTTGATGATTGGCACGATTGCTATGGGGATCGCGGCCACCATGATCACCTCCACCGTTAGCATTATGATGGCAAAGGACCCCTTACCTGAAAAAAGTGATCGGGTATTCTCTGTGCGCCTGAGCAGCTGGAGCCCAGACAAGGCCTATCAGTTGTCCAGAGGGGAAGAAATGCTCCCCCCGATGATGACCTACATGGACACTATGAACTTGCTGGAGGACGGCAAAGGCCTGCATCAGAGCGCGGTGGTCATGTATAAAAGCATGGTTCGCAGCGAAGAGCAGACCGAAAAAGAAGCCAAAATGCTGCGCTTTAACTCCGTTAACAACGATTTTTTTGAGATCTTCGATGTGCCTTTTCTGTTTGGATCCCCGTGGTCCGATAGCGAAGATAAAAAAGGCGCTGCGCTGGTGGTACTGGACAAGCAAACCAACGACCGCCTGTTTGGCGGCGCAAATTCCGTTGGTCAGCATATCTTTGTTGGTCCGCACCTGGTGAGGGTTGTCGGGGTTATTGATAGCTGGGCACCACTCCCGCAGGTTTTTCAGGGGCCAAATCGTGCGCATAATTTACCGTATCCTTTGTTTACGCCTTTTCAGTTTCAGGTCAACAACAACTTGCTGTCAAAAGGGGAAATGAGCTGGCGATGCTGGACCGCTCTGGATGATGGCTCATTGGAAAGCTTTCTGGCTTCAGAGTGTGTTTGGATCCGTTACTGGGTAGAGCTGGAACATGCGACGCAGCGCGATGATTATACCGACTATATCAACGCCTACGCCCAGGAACAAAAAAAAGGCGGACGCTTTGTCCGGGAAAAACCAAGCGAGCTTTTTGATATCAATGAATCGCTTATCGAAGACCACGTAATCGAGGACGATGATCGGATCGCGGTGTGGCTGGCGTTTGCCTTCTTGATTGCCTGCCTGCTCAACTGTATGGGCCTGATGTTGATTAAATTTTATGGTAAAGGTGCCGAAGTGGGTTTACGCAGAGCGGTTGGTGCCAGCAAACAGCATATTGCCGTACAGTTTGGCTGCGAGACTGTGCTGATAGGTACTTTGGGTGGTATTTTAGGACTGACATTAGCTCAGCTGGGATTGCGCTTAACCGCTGATACTTTTGCACATTTACCGGAAGGTCTAATGCAAATGACCACCGCTCTGGCTGTGCTGACTGTGGTGCTGGCGGTGTTTAGCAGCACCTTATTTGGGTTATGGCCTATTTATCGGGCGACGCAGATCCAACCCTCAGCTCAGCTAAAAAGCCAATAGGAGTCGCACAATGAAGGATTTAAAGCCCATTCTAACTACCCTGTGGCGGGCAAAATCGGCCCCTCTGCTGTTGATTTTACAAATCGCAGTGACCTTTACCATTTTGGTCAATGCGGTCTACCTGATCATTCAAAAAGAGGCGATGTTAGTTGAGCCCAGTGGCCTGGATGAAGATGTTGTATTTACGCTTGAGACCAATGTGCAGAGTAACCAGGCGGAGGAAATGATTGCGCTGGTAAAGCAAGATCTGCGTGACATTCGCAACTTACCGAGTGTTGAAAATGTCACTGTGACGAACGCCTTTCCACTGAGTAACTGGGGCAGTTATGTACCGACGGGGTTAGGGCCGACCGAAGAAGACATGAACATTTATACCGGTTATTACACCGGCGACGAGCATGCCATCGCAACCATGGGGCTGGAGCTCATTGCGGGTGAAGGGCCCAGCGAGGGAGAGATCCTGGACTCGATAGACTATAGCGCGGATCCAACACACGCTGTGGTATCCAAAGGGTTTGCCGAGTTGTATTACCCGGATGACTGGCGCGCAATATTGGGAACGACGGTTTATCTTGATTACAAGCCGGTGCTGGTGAAGGGCATAGTCAAAGAACTGAAGTCGGTATGGCCGGACTGGTATTCACACCATAATACGGTGCTAGCACCGCTGCGAAGTATAAGTAACAACTACAAAATACTGGTGCGGGCAATGCCCGGACAGCGCGAGCAGGCCAAATTAGACGTGGCACAATTATTACTGAAAACCCCCGGCCGCCAGCTGGACCGGCTGCTGGATTATCAACAGCTCCGTCAGGAAAAGTTCAAGTCTGAGCGGGCGGCCATTAAGACCTTATACTGGGTGATCGCAGGATTGGTGTTACTGACACTCCTGGGGATATTTGGTCAGGCTCGTTTTACCATTGTTAAACGCCGTAAGCAGATAGGCACGCGCAGAGCCCTCGGTGCCAGCAGAGCAGATATTTTACGTTACTGTATGACGGAGAATGCCATAGTCACCTTCATCGGCATTACGTTGGGCGTACTGTGTGCGCTGCTCGCTAACGTGCAGCTGGTGAACTACTTTGATATGGCACCGGTCCCGGTGATGTATTTGCTTCAGGTAGGGGGGGTGATCCTCATCGTGGGTCAGCTGGCCGTGTGCCAGCCTGCCTGGATGGCGGCCAGGGTGTCACCGGCACTGGCGACACGCAGCGTCTGAGGCGAACAGCAATTAGATTATATTTTCCCCAAAAGGGTATTTCTGGCTCTTTTGGGGATTATTCATGTCAATTTATAGTCATTTTGTAATTTTGTTCTAACATTATATGAAACTAATGTTATCAGGAACGAGATTATGCATCAGCCAGGCTTGCTACCAGTCGCAGATATCTTCACTGAATCAATAAATAACAATGGCTGTTACGGTGTTGTTAAGTATACCAGCGGAGAGCAAAGTGTTTATGTTAAGCAGGTGTTTATTAATCGGCTCGGCAGTGGAGTAAAGCCTGAACTCAGTGCTGACGACATCGAATTTTTCCGCTATCTGGATTCTATTTTACGCTATTGCTACGTACTGGTGTATGTCAGAAACGCCAGCACAGGTGATTATGACAGTGCTATTTTTCTCGATGATTATGAGGCCATTCAGGGGATCAGCAAAGAGGAAGCCCAGCAACGCCTGGTCGATTTACATACTGTGGTGGGCTACCTAAAAACCGCCATGCAGTAACTGGTTTCAGTTAAGGGGCACCACGATATGTTGTTACTTAAGGGTGCACCACGATATGCTGCTGGTCACACTGCTGTGCAACACATGCTGTGATGACCACTTTGCCCTGATACTCAGACAGTGCCAGGGTTGTTGAGTCATGTGGTGCATGATTGACATACCAGCGCACCGCTTCTGCTTGCTCACTGCCAACACCCGATACGCTCAAGGGGATTGCCGAAACCTGCTGCCGGTAATAATGCTGACCGCTGCGCGGTGCGGCGATACGGATCTGCGTGTGGTCCGGTTGTTTCATCGGCGCATTGTTTCGGGCCTGCCAGCTGGCAAGCTCAGCAGGCCAGCCAGGTTCAGTGACAAAATTCCCCTGACTGTGCATGGTTGGCGGTGTCATGCCATTGAGGGTGTAGGCTGTGAGTTGCGTGTGACAGGCGCTATCTGGCGTATCCTGACGTGCCAGTCCACCCGGCCAGCAGATCTGTACGGGCTCAACTTGCGCGGGCCTTGGCAGGCTGCGGGTATCCGCAGGCAGTAAATCGAACACATCAAACATTAAAGGTGCGGCGCGTGTGGCGCCCAAATACCCGACCACCGGACTGGCATCGGGTCGGCCGACCCAGACCGCAACGGTGTAGTCAGCACTGACACCGACCGACCAGAAATCCCGATAGCCATAACTGGTTCCGGTTTTCCAGGCAATCTTACGGCGGTTGCTGGGGACCACTCGATCCGGTGCCGACAGTTGGCTTAGCATCTCAAACGTGATCCAGCTGGCAGCGGGAGACAGCAAAGAAAATGCCGGGCTCGGATAGCGAGTGTCGTTTTCAACAAGCGATAAATCCTGCACCTGGCCGTGACTGGCCAGGGCGCGATAGAGCCGTGCCAGCTCGATTAACTCGATCCCGGTGCCACCCAGCCCAACCGCCAGGTTAGTATCCTGATGATGCAGCTGCACTTTGGCATGACTGAGCTGTTGCTCAAAGCGCGCGGCACCGATGCGATGCAGTAATTGAATAGCCGGTACATTGAGGGAGTGTTGCAGTGCTTTGGTGACACTCACTGCGCCACTAAAACGACCATTAAGGTTTTGCGGCTTATATCCGTCAAAGTCACTTGGAATATCGCTCATCAGGCTCTGGCTGTGGATCAAGCCCAGATCCAGCCCCAGCCCGTAAATGAAGGGTTTCAGTGTTGAACCCGGTGAGCGTATAGCCCGGATCATATCAACATGTGCGAAGCGACTGTCATCGCTAAAATCAACCGATCCCTGATAGGCCAGTACTTCGGCCTGCTGATTATCTACGATCAGCACCGCGGCCGAACTTTTGCCCGTCAATCTTTGCTTGGTATTGGTCAGCAGCTGGCTGAGGCGCTGTTGTAAGTCATGGTCCAAAGTCGTGCGGATCACATGCGAAGTGGGGTGTTGGCGCTTTAAGCGACGGCTTAACAGGGGCGCCAGAGGGGGCTGTGAAGGCGCGGATAAACGCACCGGCTCCTGACTCAGAAGTGCCAGTTGTTCGGCATTGACCAGCTGGCTGTCGGCCAGGCGTCTGAGTACCTTATTGCGCATCTCTTGAGCGCGCTCGGGATAGCGGTCCGGGCGGTTGTGCGAGGGTTTTTGTGGCAGTACAACCAGCAAAGCAGACTGGTTAATAGACAAGGACTTTGCAGGCTTATTGAAGTAACGTCGTGAGGCGGCCTCGACGCCTTCTATATTGCCGCCAAAGGGGGCCAGGTTGAGATACAAAGTGAGGATCTCAGATTTGCTGTAGTGCCATTCCAGTTGTACGGCCCTGAAAATTTGCTTCAGCTTGCCGGGTATGGAGCGTTCGTGCGGGTCAAGCAGCCGTGCGACCTGCATGCTGAGGGTAGAGCCACCGGAAATGACCCGACCATGCGCCAGCCATTGCCACAAGGCTCTGCACAGCGCCAGCGGATTAACGCCGGGATGGTAGTAAAACCAGCGATCTTCGTAATCGAGTAATGCCGTCAGATAAAAGGGATCGACGTCTGCCTGCGTTATCTGATAGCGGTGGACCCCCTGATCATCACTGAAGGCGCGCAGTTGTTGTCCGTCGCGGGCCGTGACCACCGTAGCGGGCCCATCCGGATAGGGCTGTGGCAGTGGATATCGCCAATCCAGCCAAAACAGTAGCAGGAGCAACCCCACCAGCGCTGTGGCATAGCGGGTCATGCGGCCAAGACGCAGCGCGTTAACCACATACATAGTTTAGTCCGCCAGACATATCAGCGCACGACCTCCAGCTGATAGGGATATTGCCAGTAAATCACATGTTTATGAGGTCGGTACATGGATTCAAGATAACTCGGCGGCACCTGATAAATGCCGGGCACTTCGGCGCGCAGGACATAAGCAAACTGGTATTTGCGGGTGCTAAGCCCCAGCGCTGCCACAAAACGGTCATTGCGATATTCTGTGTGATCTGTGGTGGCCAGCGTGACATGCTCGGGCAACAATTGCGATACCTCAAAGCCTTGCATCAGCGCCGGGTTCTCCAGCACAAACCCGGCAGGAATGCGTTCAATTAATAGGGCATCCGGTACCGGCTCTTTGGTTTGAACATCCAGCACAACCACCACGCGTTCTCCTACTTCAAAGCGGGATTTATCCAGCGGTTGCCCGTTTAAATCAAACAAGCGTCTGAGCATGCGTTTGGTATCCAGCGTGTTGAACGGGCTAATTTCGTTGGCAATACTGGCGTCCAGTTTAAGGCGCCCTTTGGCCATCAGTTGCACATACACCGGCTCATCAGTTGGGTTTTTGATGGCCATCGTTTGCTCAAGTGCGTGGCTTATCATCTGTGGATGTTGCAGCTGCTCGCCGTTGATCTCCAGTTGTACCGGATGTCTCGGGTTGGTCTGACTTACCTCAACCGCGGTGCGTAGTAGCGCGGCGCGCTCCTGAGTGCTCAGCCAGGTTTTAAGTGCCTGATCGGGCAGTTTTTCGAGCAAGCTGGTTTGCAATGCGCGGGATTGTGAGCGCAACGCGCGGTGTTTTGCCAGCCTGGCCAGCACCTGTGCTGATTGGGCATCATCACGTAGCGCCGAACCATAGTCGGCAAAATAGTCTTCGCTGCGGCTTATTGTACTGGCTTGTCTGAGCAGCGCCGCAGCCTGTTGGGTCGCCCCCACATCAGCCAGTGCCGACGCCATATGGAGCAGGCTTAACCGCGACGGGTACTCAGTGATCCGCAGCGACTCCAGATCGCTGTAACTGATCTGGCCACGCTGGCTGGCAAGATAAGCGGCAAAGCTCTTTGCCGCCGTTGCCTCATAGGCATCCTGACTGAGGTCGTCGACTGTGTTATCACGGGTGTATCTCAGCATACGGTAGTGGGCACGGTTCAGCATACTTTGCGGTACTGTGCCCGGAAAGGTGGCGTGTGCCTGGGTTAAAAACTCTGTGACATAGGCGCTTAGCCACGGCTGTTCTGCACCCTGGCTATCCCACAATGCAAAGCCGCCGCTGGGTTTTTGCATGGTCTTAAGTCGCTGTACCGCCTGGCTTACTAAGGTACGTGGGTCGTCAAATTGTTGCGTCTCGCCAGCGGGTGCTTGCAGTGCCTGCTGCAACAAGCCGTCAAGCTGCGGGTGTTTGAGTAAAAACGGCCAGGCTTTGCTGGTGGTTTGCTCCGCACAGCCGTACGGGTAGGCACGTAAAGCGGTGGCATATTCTCTGACAGGTAATCTGGGTGTATGACTGGCGTACAAAGTCCCCGCATCCACTGCATCGACGTGTAACCCTTGCCAGAGCGCCGGTGTTAACTGATACGTTTGCCCAGGGGCGAGCATCATGCTGCTCGCCTGCACCAGCTGCGGCTCAATGGCTTTGACGGGCACCGACCAGCTGCGCGACTGTGTTATCTCTGTGCCTTGCAGCGCAATATGTACGCTTGCGGTTTGCGACAAGGGGGAGTCTGCAACCATCAGGCGCATGGTCTGGCTCCAATGCGCCTGATCTTGCAGAGTCAGTGTAAAGGTACTGTCTTGCGTAAACTGCACGGGGCCAGAGGGGGTGAGTGTGACCGACAAATCCTGCGCCTGGCCGCTGACGTTATGCAAGTCCAGCGTGACGGCGGTTTCGTCACCCGGGACTAAAAAGCGCGGTACGCTGAGCTCTGCGATAACGGGGGCGCTGACCGGGCGGGCAGCGACTTTATGGCCCACCTGAGTGGGATTGAAAGCGGTCGCGACAATTTGTACTTCGCCATTATAATCAGGCATATCGACAGTGATACTGGCCTTGCCGTCAATCAGCTGCACCGGTTGGGTCATCAGGATCACGGTTTTGCTTTCGACCAGATTGTCATTGCGGTTATCGCTGCGTGCATTGCTGTCACTACCAAAGCGGGACTGTGCAAACGGATCGGGACGGCTATCATAACGACGAGAATATAAGTCGATGACATCGCCGCCATAACGACGCTGATTAAACAGGTAATGATGTGGGTCGACCGGATAATAGCGGCTCAAATTGAGGATCCCTTTATCCACAACAGACAAGGTAACCCAGCTCTGATCTGCCTGCGCCTGGGCCACACCATCAGCCTGGATTTCGACCGTGAGTGGTTTGAGGGGTGCTATTTTATCTGGCAGGGTCAGGCTAAGTGCCAGCTCGCGGTCTTCGCGCGCCAGAGTGACTGGCACTATACCAAAGTGGCGTTGCAAAGTGCTGGATTGCCCACTGAGTAAGGTGGCACTGAGATACAAATCATGACGGGCCAGTGTTTTGTCTAAAGGCACACGCAGCGTGGTTTTCCCTTTATGCACCGACTGGCTTTGTGTCCACAGCACCTTGTCGCTTTCCAGCGCCAGCTGGAGCTGACCATCTGCCGGGGCATCCAGCTCGACGGCAAGCACCTCACCTGAGCGGTAACTGCTTTTATCAAGTGCGATTGACAGGTGTTGCGGCTTGGCCTTGAGTTGCTGATAACCACGATACCAGCCGGCATAAAAGTCATAAACGGTTTTTATCTGGCTGCTGACGTCTGTCACCGTCAGGCGGTAGTTTCCCCAGTCGACCGGGAAGCGCACGGTATGGGTGTTTTGGTTCACGCTCACGGTCTGCTTAGCTTCACTGCGCCACTGCGGCTGAGACTGGCGGCGCCAGCCTATGCCTTCCTCGTAAAACCAGAAATAACGACCCTGATCGTAACTGAGTTCAACCTCCAGCTCACCACTTGTTAATTGCTGGCCATCCGGGCTCAGCAGGGCCAGTTCAAACTCGGCATCGGTGGCATATTTAAATTCCGTTTGTGCGGGCTTCACCGCGGGCAGCGCTCTGGGTTTCCAGCTGGTATAGCTAAGCTGACGTTGCACGGCCGCGCCACCGGACTCCAGCAGGCTTAAATTAACCTGGGTTTTTACCGGGCTTTTTAGCGTGTCGGCAGATACGGTTGGCAGGCTCAGTGCCAGTGTGCCCTGTTCAGACAATTGCTGATCAGGCAGCGTCTGAAAGCGGTTGCTCAGGTAAAAGTCTTCACCGACAAAAAATGCGGCGTAGGGGCCGGGATAATGTCGCACGCTATGGTGGACCAGGCTTGCCTTTAAGGTGTTGCCAGCCGCCGGGCTGCCAAACAGATAACGCCCTTGTACCGACAAAGGCATAGAGGTGCCCGCAGCGACGAAAGGCTGTTGTCCGCTGAAGGTTAAGTCCATGCGCTCAGGCACAAATTCTTCGAGCTGAAATTCAAAGTGGCCGATTGCAGATTGGGCAGTCGGGTCGAGCATCACCGAGACTTTGTAGCGCCCGGTTGGCCAGCTGCTGCCGGTATGCAGGCGTTTACTATAAAATCCGCCGGCACTTGGGGTTAGCTGCTCGCGGAGCATCTCTTCTTGCAAGGGGTTGGTGACGGTCAGCGTAACGGGCTGATCTTCAATCGCGACGCCATCGGCATCGCGTAACAGCAGGTTCAGGGGCAGGGTTTCGCCCGGTTTGGCCAAATCCCGGTTACTGTAAATGTAGACTTCTCGCTCCTGATAGGGGCGGCCGCCAATGGGATGGTCCGACAGGTCCAGTGGTACTTCTTTAATCGGCAACAGCGCCAGCTCTGCCTTATCTTGCTCGTCGTACTGAGCGACAATGATGTCGTCGCGCTTCAGGGTGATATCAAAATGCACCGCGCCTTGTTTATCGGTTTTGGCTTCACGCAGTAACTCATGCTTACGGTAGGCTTTGACCTTAGCGCCTGCGACGGGCAAGCCATCAGACAGGCGGTTTACCTGGAAACTGGCATGTTGCTTAAACACCTTTGCCTGAATGCCCAAGTCGGTCAGCAGGAGATGTTTAGCCTGCAAGTCGTCAAACATGCCCGGTGCTTTGAGGACGATGATGTACCAACCGCTTGGCAGCGATTTCGGGAGAGGTAAGCGGGCCGATTGGATCCCTGTTTTAGACGCGGACGGCAGGGTAAAGCGGTCGGCAAAGACACTGTCGTAGGTGTACTGTAGTCTGTCCAGTGAACTGGGATAGAGCTTGTCCGTCAGGTAATAGCGACTGAGAAAATCATGGGGGCTATTGAGGCGCAGTAATTCTACATCCACCGCATCAATGTGTTCATAGGTGATAGGAATGGACTGACTGACGCCCTTTGCCACCAGCGGCCCCGAGCCAACAATGGCCAGTTTCGGTTGCTGCATCACTTTGGCCTGAGCCTGAATAGTCACTTGCAGCACCAGCGCAAAAAACAACACAAACAGAGTAATGGGGTGAAAGGGGATCTTGCCCGACATGTTAAAGCTCCTTCGACCTGCACACGGTGCAGCTGGGTTGTGAGTATTTCCTTGGGTGCCAGTAATGGCGCTTTACTATTATATCATACATTTGGGTTGCTATCCGGTGGTCAATACTGCGATAAAAGAGTGTAGTACATGAGCGTGAATCGCAGGTTAAGCGCCAGCCATTGCGCCGGTGGCTTTCCTGCGGGAATAATAGTGAGTATTTGATATTGTGAGTTTTGGCGTCTGAACACGCTGAAACGTGTGCGCTTTGCGCTTTGCGCTGGACGCAGAGCGCATTGTACATCTGCGGCAATCGGTCAATGCGCCTGAGCTGCGCTGTTATGCCGAGGCATCATCGCAGCAGGCGCAAGAGCTGGTCAGTCCAGTTCTGAGTGCGCTGGCGCAGCGTTTGTCTATGCCTGTACCAGGCAGTTAATTCGGGTCAGTAAGTCTTGTGGTGCGGTGTCGCGGGTATCATTCAGATATTCCTCAAACGGCGGAAAGTCGACCAGTTCCAGACCACTTTGCGGCAACCATTGGCCAAACAACCAGTTGTAGGGTTGTTCCAGTTCGCTGTAATCGCCCTTGAAGGTCAGTGAGATCAGTTTACCTGCAGGAATAGTGAGGGCTTGAAAGGTGTCCTGATCGAAGTCAGCGCCAGGTGCGAGCGTAATACACGCCATGGCTTTGAGCTTGGTTTGTTCCACCGTTTGCGGGTCATCGTAATAAATGCCAAAGTAGCGGGTTTGCTCATTGATAAGCCCCACGCTGCCTGCCATCATCCCGAGTTTTTCAAAGGTTTTGCCGATCTGCATATAATCGCCCTGATGGGCAAGGCCAATCAGCGTCAGTGCGTTTTGTTGCGTTTGTTCTACCTGATACATAATGTTGTACTCCTGTGGTTGAGCCGGATAAAACGCAGCGCTGTGCAACGACTCGCCTTGCTGTTGCTGGCGAAATTGGTTAGGTGTCATACCATAATGACGGCTGAATGCCCGGTTAAAGGCTTCAACACTGCCATAGTTTACCCGCCTGGCAATCTGTTGCTGCGTCAGTGTGCTGCGAACTAAGTAAGATGCCGCCTTCAACAAACGCATCCGCCTGACTGTGGCGTTAACCGTTTCACCCATAAACTCACGAAAAATACGATGGAAGTGGTAGCAAGACATACAAGCCACATCGGCCAGCGTGTTCACGTCCAGATCCTGGTCAACATGGTCATACATATAATCAATCACCCGCAGTAGGCGCTGCTGATAGTGGTTGAGTGTGGTAGCACGTGTTGTCATGTTGTTTTTCTCGCTTTGGTTTATCAGTCAATCAGTCTAGCACCCGCAATCAGTCTAGCACCCGCAGGTGCAGACTGACGTTGTTGGCGACGAAACTTAGCTTATGTCAGGGGGGATTGATAATGTTTGCGCACTTGCCGTAGTTGATAATTTTGCGCGCCAGGCAAAGGTCCTGTGTTGCCCTCAGCGACCAACTTGCGCTAGTAAAGATTGCCACCAGGCTTGATTTAAATAGGCCTGGTTGATGGTGATGACTTCTCCGGGGGTGGGCGTGTTGAGCACCACACCTTGTTGCTGTGCGGCGCTGAGTACACGCTCCAGCGGGTCATACCAGCTATGAAAAGCCAGATCAAAGGTGCCGTTGTGGATAGGGACCATGATTTTGCCGCGCAGGTCCAGGTGTGCCTGCACACTTTGCTCAGGCGTCATATGAATGTCGGCCCAGTCGGCATCATAGGCCCCTGTTTCAATCAGGGTGTAGTCAAAAGGCCCATAGCGCTCGCCAATGTCTTTAAAACCGGGGAAATAGCCAGAGTCACCGCTAAAATACAGGCTTTCGTGGGCGGTTTTAATGACCCAGGAGCCCCACAGGGTGCGATTTGCGTCACTCAGGCCGCGACCTGAAAAGTGCTGAGTGGGCGTAAAGGCCACCATCACATCCTGATCCGTTTGTTCCTGCCACCAGTCAAATGCATGAATCTTTTCAGCTGCTATGCCCCAGCGGATCAAATCCCCCTCCACACCCAGTGGCACCAGAAACTGCCGTGTTTTTGCATTGAGCTGTTTAACCGCTTCTTTATCGAGGTGATCATAATGGTTATGAGAGATTAGCACCTTGTCTATATCAGGCAGCTCATCAAGCGAAATCGGAGGTTGATGAAAGCGGCTGGGGCCCAAAAATGACAACGGCGAGGCGCGCTCGGAGAACACCGGATCTAATAACCAATATGCGCCATTGACTTTGAGCAATACCGAAGAGTGACCCAGTTTAACAATGTGTACGCCGGTATCTGGCAAAGCATCCAACTCAGCACGGGTTAACGTTTTAACTGGCAAGGTTTGATCTGGCTCTGCGGCGACCTTGCTTTCGGTAAAAAATCGCCAGGTGATCGCCAGCGTTTTACGCAAACTGGTCGGTTCGGTCGAGTGCAGATTTTGAAACCGGCCTGCCTGAAGATGCGCAGACTGATAATCCTGAGCAGGCACGTGTGCATTAAGGTTAGAGATCATAGAACAGCCCCCCGTAATAGCGCCAAACACGATGGCAAAAATAACAAACCACTTTTTCATTGTGCTACCTAAAAGTAAACTACACCGTGCAGTTTACTTTTATTTCGGTGTAAAAGTAAACGATAAAACGTAATTTTTTTGACCGACCTGTGAGCAGGCTAGGGTAAATGCCGTGGCGCTGAAAACAACTGACGGAGCTTCTCTTTGAATCCCGGTGCTTTTTTCAGTTTACTGAATAATACCCGGCACTCATGGAAATTAATCGATAGCAGGGTGTCTTGTGGTGCGCTGCCGACAATGCCATAACGGATCTGCTCCGACGGCTGTGCATCTGTGTAGGTGCCAAACAGCTTGTCCCAGATGATTAAGACACCGGCAAAGTTTTTGTCCAGATAGCAGGGGTTGCTGGCATGATGAATACGGTGGTGCGTTGGGGTATTAAACACCTGCTCAAGCCAGCCCAGCTGGCCGACAACTTGGGTATGAACAAAAAACTGAAAGGCGAGGTTAATCGCCACTATGGCCAACACCAGTTCAGGTGCAAAGCCCAGCACTATCATAGGTGTCCAGAACAGCCACATACCCACTAACGGATAAAGCAGGCTCTGGCGAAAGGCGGTAGAGAAGTTCATATGCCGGGAGCTGTGATGCACCACATGTGCCAGCCACAGCCAGTGAACATGGTGCGAAGCGCGGTGAAACCAGTAATACAGAAAGTCCTGGAGTAAAAATGCCCCAAACAGCGTCACAGCAGTGAGCTCAATGTCAAACAGGGCAAAGCGATGCAGCCAGTAAAACAGCGGCATCAGTAACAGTAAAGCCAGCATATCGCTACCCTGGTGCAGTAAGGCAAGTGCCACATTATGCAGGCTGTCTTTGAGGCGATAGTGCTTGCGGGCTGCGCGATATTCCAAGGCAATGGCGATGAGAAACACCGGACTGAGCAAGAGTAAAATGAGTTCAACAGGCACCATACAGGGCCTCCAGGCGGGTCAATGCAAGATTGATGTCTCGTGTTATCAGGCGGCGCAGCACAAAGCCCGGTACATAGGCGGGGGCGGCGAAGCGAACATGGTAATCAACGCGTGTGGACTGCTTATCTGTGTTACTGCGAAGGCGGATCTCACCATGATGTTGTTTAACCGGAAAGTCGCCCACGATTTGGTAGCGAATCGCGCTTTGATCGGCATGTAAGATCTGCTCATAAAAGCGGATCCCCAGCATACGTACCTCACGAATACAGCCACTGCCGCCACTAAGTGCAGGATGGACGGCACTTTGCACGACTTTAAATTGGGCATTAAAAAAACGGTTCAGGCGCGGGTGGTCGAGCAGGGTTTCCAGGACCTGATGTGGCTCAGCGGCGACCTCTTTGTGACAACGAATATTGACCATGGTGTTTCCTTATTCACAGTTTTTTCTAGTGTAAATAAGCTTTATCTGGCAATCTTGCGAAAAGGCGACGTAAATTTGTCCAAATGCGACATGGAAAATACCTTAGATAAAAATTACTTCAGCAGTGTGCTGCTGTATCTGGAGCGCCAGGGGATAGCCTACGGCGATGCCGTTGCACCGACGCGTGGCGCAGAGTCTGAGCTGGTTGCCCGGGTGGAGCTTGCTGAATATGAGCAAGTTTTGCAGTTTGGGGCGCAGCAAACCTGCGATCCGTTATTTGGTTTTCACCTGGGTCAGCAGATCCAGTCGGCAGATTATGGCGTGCTGGGCTATCTGGTGGAAAACTGCGAAAACCTTAATCAGGCACTGATGGCGTTACTGCGTTACGATCAGCTGGTGGCCAGCATTGGACAAGCCAAATTTCATCATCAGGGAGACTGGGCTGTGCTTGACTGGTTGCCCAATTTACAGACGACCCGCCATGTTATTCTGCGTAATATGACTGGCTGGGTTGCTATGGTGCGTGCCTTATTAACCCAGCCTGTTGCGCCTGAGCACGTTTCGCTTACCTGTTCATTAAACGCCAACGAAGCATCGCAACTGGCACACTGGTTTGACTGTCCGGTTGTTGGCAGTCAGCCACACAATCAGATTAAATTTCCCCGAGCCTATCTGAGCTTGCCATTCAGGCGGGCAAATAGCGTTATGCATGAGGCGCTCCAGCGGCTCTCCGACAAGGCACTTGTGCAGTTGCAGCAACACCATACGCTGGCAACGCAGATCCAGATTATGCTGGCTGCCAGTGCCGACTTAGGTCAGTGTCAGCTGGACGCGGTCGCAGGCGCGCTAAACAAATCGGTCCGTCAGGTACAAAGGCAGCTAAAGCAATGTCATACCAGCTATTCACAATTATTGACTGAGGAGCGAATGAGGCGCGCTGAAAACTTGCTGGGCACGCTGCCGCTGGCAGAGTTGGCAAGAGAGTTAGGGTTTAACGAACAAGCGGCCTTTAACAAAGCCTTTAAGCGGTGGTTTGGGTGTTCTCCGGGGAAGTATCACAAACGCAGCTAGCGACTGCCTGCATCAAATTGCGCCGCGATTCAAACGGCGCATCGCTATGGCGTTGTTACAGTGACTCACTATATTCTGTCATGATTAGCTCTATCCAGCTGGCAATGCGTTCATCGCTTTTTTCGTACTGGCTGTCTTCGTCCAGCGCCAGGCCGACAAACTGGCTCTTATCTTCCGTCAGTGCTTTAGAAGCTTCAAACTCATAATCACTGCTGTTGGGCCAGTAGCCGATGAAATCAACGCCTTGTGGGGCAATTTTATCGTGCAACATCCCCAGTGCGTCCTGGAACCATTGTCCGTAACCTTGCTGGTCACCCATGCCGAATAAGGCAATGGTTTTACCGGCCAGGTTGACGGTATCGATGTCGTCCCAGTGTGATTCCCAGTCTTCCTGTAACTCGCCAAAATCCCAGGTGGAGATACCGAAAATCACAAAGTCGAACTGTTCTGCGTTTTTTAGCGGCTCGTCTTTAATGTTATGGAGCGACAGAATGTCTTTACCTATGATCTCCTGCATCTTCTCTGCTGCCATTTCTGTGTAGCAGGTAGTTGAACCGTAAAATAACCCGATCTGCATAGTAGTCTTCGCTCAATTGGCTGTTATTATATGGCGCGAAGTCTACCTTATGGTGTAACGAATTGATACAGGCGCCCCGTGACCGATTTAGAAATATCTGACCTAGCTAAGTTCAGCAACAGTGAACTAATAGAATCTTTTCTGGATATGCTCTTTTTGGAGCAAGGCCTCAGCGACAATACGCTGGCTGCCTATCGGGCAGACCTGGATAAATTTGTTCGTTATGTGTCTGGCGAGTTGGATGATAAACCTCTGTTGACCATTACAGGGGCCGACGTGGAGGCCTATCTGGCTTATCGGGTCGATCAGGGCCTGAAGCCGCGCAGCACGGCCCGTGCAATGAGTGCCCTCAAGCGTTTTTATGCACACTGGGTGACCAAACAGGTTATTGCTGCCAGTCCCATGACGCATATTGCCCAACCTAAGTTGTCACAGGCGTTACCGAAAACGCTCAGTGAGCAGGAAGTGGAAGCTTTGCTAAGCGCCCCTGATGTTGAAGATGCCATGGGCCTCAGAGACAAAGCCATGCTGGAATTGTTGTATGCAACGGGATTGCGTGTCACTGAGCTGGTTGGCTTGCGGATGGAGCAAATTAACCTGCGCCAGGCTGTACTGCTGGTTCGTGGTAAAGGTGGCAAAGAAAGGATGGTGCCGATGGGAGAAGAGGCGTTGCACTGGGTAGAACAATTCTTAAAAGTGGGTCGTGCTCAGATGGTCAAGCATGCCAATGATTTTGTTTTCCCATCGAAGCGGGGGATTGGTATGACCCGGCAAACTTTTTGGCATCGTATCAAACACTATGCTATGTTGGCAGACGTTAAGTCACCGTTATCGCCACACACGCTGCGTCATGCTTTTGCAACACACTTGCTAAATCATGGGGCGGATCTGCGCGTTGTGCAAATGATGTTAGGCCATAGCGATTTGTCGACAACCCAGATCTATACGCATGTTGCCAGTGAGCGTCTGAAATCGCTTCATCAGCAACATCATCCTAGGGCGTGATGGAATTTATTTGTAGTTATCCGGTCCTAGTGATTAATCAGAGCAATTTTACGAGAAAAACATGAAAAAGTTACTTTTAGCAGCGTCGCTCGCTTTTAGTGTCGGTGCCTTTGCCGAGACAACACAAGAAGTTTCACCTATGGCGGTTAGCCCTATCGCATCTCAGTTTGCGGATCTGGGTTTAACGGTTAAGAGTGTATCAGATAGCCCCATTTCAGGCCTTAAAACCGTGATCACGGATAAAGGCGTGTTTTATGCCAGTCCGAACGGTCAATACCTGGTTCAGGGTACTATGATTGACGTCACCAACCGTCGCAACATCACAGAAGATGCGCTGAGCGATGTACGTAAGAGCGGCGTCGCGCAGTATCAGGATTCGATGATTGTGTACAAGGCTGAAAACGAAAAGCATCAGATCACCGTTTTTACCGACATCACCTGTGGCTACTGTCGTAAACTGCACCGTGAGCTGGAAGACTACCTGGCAGCCGGTATCACAGTTAAATACCTGGCATTTCCGCGCGGCGGTCTGAGCGGTAACGGCTACAAAAGCCTGATGAATGTCTGGTGTGCAGAGGATGCAGCTGCGGCACTGACAGAAGCAAAGGCGGGTAATGAGGTACCGGACGTTAAAAATTGTCAGGCACCCGTTGCTGAGCACTATCAGTTAGGCCAGAGCTTTGGCATTTCCGGTACGCCGGCCATCGTTCTGGAAGATGGCAGCATGATCCCGGGCTATCAGCCGGCAGACGCACTGGCAAAAATGTTAAATCAGGCCAGTAAAAAATCCTAAATCTGAGGTATACTCTCAGCATTTCTAAAAAGGCCTGTGGGCCTTTTTTGCTTTGTGGGGGCTCCCTCCACGCCATCAGGTAGTTCAGAGAGTGTTATGCAAACAGAGATCCGACCCAGATTACGCGTCGACGACAGTCATTTACCCGCCCATCTTCACCCGGTCATTAAGCAGATTTATGCCGCGCGGGGCGTGAAAGAGGCCGTAGAGCTTGATAACAGTGCGGCCACTTTGCTGGATTTCCGTTTGTTTCGTGATATGGACAAGGCCTGCACCTTACTTGAAACGGCGCTGCATCAGCAGCAAAGCGTGCTAATTGTCGGGGATTTCGATGCCGATGGCGCAACCAGCACCGCTGTGCTGATGGAAGGGCTGCGTCTGTTTGGTCTGCAACAGGTTGACTATCTGGTGCCCGATCGCTTTAGCCTGGGTTATGGCCTGAGTCCGGCACTGGCAGAGCAAATTGTTCAGCTGGCGCCGCAACTGGTGATCACGGTCGATAACGGGATTTCCTGCCTGGCAGGCATAGATATCGTTAAGCAGGCCGGTATTTCGGTACTGGTCACCGATCATCACTTGCAGGGTGACCAGCTGCCTAATGCCGATGCCATCGTTAACCCGAACCGCCATGATTGTCAGTTTCCGTCAAAATCCATTGCCGGGGTTGGCGTGGCGTTTTATCTGCTGGTGGCGTTTCGTCATCATTTGCGTGAGTCGGGCTATTTTGAGCGCCAGGGGCTCACTCAGCCTAACCTGGCATCTTTGCTGGACATTGTGGCATTGGGCACAGTGGCCGATGTGGTCGCGCTGGACGCCAATAACCGGACTCTGGTTCATCAGGGCCTGGCACGCATTCGTAAAGGACAAACTCGACCCGGGATCCGCGCGCTGATTGAAGTGGCAAATCGCACTGCAACCCGGCTGAATGCCAGCGATTTTGGCTTTGCACTGGCACCAAGGCTGAATGCCGCAGGGCGACTGGATGATATGAGCCTGGGTATCGCTTGTTTATTGTCTAAAGAAGAGCATCAGGCACGGCGCATTGCCGCACAATTGGATAGCCTGAACCAGGAGCGACGCGAGATTGAGCAGGGTATGCAACAAGAAGCGCAAGCGGTCCTTGAACGTCTGGTCGCTGCCCAGCAAAGCATTCCCGATGCGGTATGTTTGTATCAGGATGACTGGCATCAGGGGGTGATTGGGATCCTGGCGGGCAGACTGAAAGAAAAGTATCACCGCCCGGCGATTATTTTCGCCCAGGGAGATAACGACGAAATCAAAGGGTCGTGCCGCTCGATAGAAGGCTTGCACATGCGCGATTTGCTGGAGCAGATCAACACCCGCCACCCTGAGCTGATAGTAAAGTTTGGTGGTCATGCGATGGCCGCCGGCTTGACCATCAGAGAAGCCGACTTTAGCGACTTTAAACGCACCTTTGAAACTCTGGTCAGCGAAACCCTCAGTGAAGAGCACAAGCAGTCGGTATTACTGACCGATGGTGAACTGCCGGCTGAGTGTTTTAATATGGACTTTGCCATGTTGCTGCAACAGGCAGGCCCGTGGGGACAGCATTTCCCCGAGCCGGTGTTTAGTGGCGTGTTTGAGCTGGTGCAGCAGCGTATTGTTGGCGATAAGCACCTTAAACTGGTGTTAAAACACCCCAGCGGTAAATTGGTGGACGCCATTGCCTTTAACGTGGATGTGCGCGCCTGGCCCAATACGGCGGCACAGGCGGCTGAGCTGGCTTACCAGCTGGACATTAATGAGTTCAGAGGCAAGTTTACCCTGCAGTTAATCGTCAGGGAGATCCGCGCCTGCTAACAATTACGAGAAAGGCGTAAAATGTTCTCCACAAGGGCTGATATCTGCGCCTATTATTTGTTAGTATTGGCCGTTTAGACCGCTTATTCATTTTGTGGACACACAGCGGTCACACTATTTTCAGCCCAGTGGCCAAAAAAACCGTGCCATTGGCTGCGTTACCATCACGTAAATTGGAGTAATGTGAATGTTTGAAGTGAATCCTGTGATTAATCAAATCAAGGAAATTCGCGAGCGTACTGAACTTCTTCGGGGGTATCTTTGACTATGCTCTGAAACAAGAGCGCTTAGAAGAAGTCAATGCAGAACTGGAAGATCCAGCCGTCTGGAATGAGCCTGAAAAGGCACAAGCGCTGGGCCGTGAAAAGTCCAGCCTGGAAACCATAGTCGAAACCATAGACAACCTGGTAAGCGGTGCCGATGATGCCGAAGGCCTGGTTGAGCTTGCTGTCGAAGCAGAAGACGAAGAAACCTTTGCAGAAGCGGAGCAGGAAGTACAGGGCCTGAATGCCCAGCTTGAAAAGCTGGAGTTCCGCCGCATGTTCTCTGGTGATCAGGACAGTAACGATGCCTATCTTGACTTGCAGGCAGGCTCCGGCGGTACTGAAGCGCAGGACTGGTGTAACATGTTGTTGCGTATGTATCTGCGCTGGGCGGAAGCGAAAGGCTTTAAAACCGAAATCGTTGAAGCAACCGATGGTGACGTAGCGGGGATCAAAGGGGCAACACTGCGTGTTAGCGGTGAATATGCTTACGGCTGGCTGCGCACAGAAACCGGTGTACACCGTTTGGTTCGTAAGAGTCCATTCGACTCAGGTGGCCGCCGTCATACGTCGTTTGCCTCGGCATTTGTGTATCCGGAAATCGACGACAACATTGAGATTGACATCAACCCGGCAGACTTACGCATCGACGTATACCGTGCATCGGGGGCCGGTGGTCAGCACGTTAACCGGACAGAATCTGCGGTACGTATTACTCACTTGCCGACCAATACGGTTGTGCAGTGTCAGAATGACCGGTCACAGCACAAAAACAAAGATCAGGCCATGAAACAGCTCAAAGCAAAACTGTTTGAGCTGGAGCTGCAAAAGCAAAATGCTGAAAAGCAGGCCCAGGAAGATGCCAAATCTGATATCGGTTGGGGCAGCCAGATCCGTTCTTACGTACTGGACGACTCGCGTATTAAAGACTTACGCACCGGTGTTGAGAACCGTAATACCCAGGCGGTCCTGGACGGTGATCTAGACAAATTTATCGAAGCCAGCCTGAAATCAGGCCTATAATCAACAAGCTAAACTAAGAGCTAAAAAATGACAGAGCAAATCCAAGACGAGAATAAACTCATTGCTGAGCGTCGTGCTAAATTGGATGCAATTCGTGAAAATTGCAGTGCCAATGGCCATCCGAACACCTTCCGCCGTGAAGACTATACGGCTGATCTACAGGCTAAGTTTGGTGATAAGTCAAAAGAAGAGCTGGTTGAGTTAGATCATCAGGTCTCTGTGGCTGGCCGTATCCTTGCCAAACGTGGTCCTTTCCTTGTTTTACAAGACATGAAAGGTCGTATTCAGGCATATGCGTCTAAAGACGTACAAAAAGAGCTGAAAGCCAAATATGGTCAGCTGGACATTGGCGACATCATTGGTGTGTCTGGTCCGCTACACAAATCAGGTAAAGGCGACTTGTATGTGGATATGGTGCAGTACGAGCTACTGACCAAGTCACTGCGCCCACTGCCAGAGAAATTCCACGGCTTAACCGATCAGGAAGCTAAGTATCGTCAGCGCTATGTTGATCTGATCACCAATATGGAAACTCGTGAGACCTTCCGTATTCGCTCTAAAGTGATTGAAGGCATTCGTCGCTTCCTGGCTGAGCGTGACTTTATGGAAGTTGAAACGCCCATGCTACAGGTGATCCCGGGTGGTGCAACAGCACGTCCGTTCGTGACTCACCACAATGCGCTGGACATCGACATGTATCTGCGTATCGCACCAGAGCTTTATCTTAAGCGCCTGGTTGTGGGCGGCTTTGATCGCGTGTTCGAGATCAACCGTAACTTCCGTAACGAAGGTCTGTCGACTCGTCACAACCCTGAATTCACCATGATTGAATTCTATCAGGCATACGCAGATTACAACGATCTGATGAACCTGACAGAAGACATGTTGCGCACAGTGGCACAAGACGTACTGGGTACTACTATTGTGGTTAACACGGTGAAGAACGCAGAAGGCGAAGTACTTGAAACCATCGAGTATGATTTCGGTAAAGCGTTTGAGCGTTTGTCTATGGCGGATGCGATCATCAAGTATGGTCCGGACGCTGAAGCCTCTGCTCACATCTTTAAAGACCCAGAAAACCACTTTGACGAGCTGGTTGCGTACGCGAAGAAAGTACACGTGAAGATCCCTGAGAAATGCGTTTGGGGTGCCGGTAAGTTCTTGTGTGAAATCTTTGAAGAAACTGCGGAACATAAACTGATCCAACCGACTTTCATCACAGAATATCCGTGGGAAGTGTCGCCGCTGGCGCGTCGTAATGATGAAAATCCATTTATCACAGACCGCTTTGAGTTCTTCGTTGGTGGTCGTGAGCTGGCAAATGGTTTCTCGGAGCTGAACGATGCCGAAGATCAGGCTGCACGTTTTGCCCGTCAGGTTGAAGAAAAAGATGCGGGTGACGACGAAGCAATGCACTTCGACGACGACTACATCCGTGCACTTGAGTACGGCTTGCCGCCAACGGCGGGTGAAGGGATTGGTATTGACCGTCTGGTGATGTTATTTACTGACTCTCCGACTATCAAAGACGTTATCCTGTTCCCGCATATGCGACCTCAGGCTGACTAAGCCTGTCATTCAGAACAAACGATTGAGAAAAGCGCCTAAGGCGCTTTTCTTTTATCTGTGTAAGAGATCTCTGCTAAAAACAGGCTTAAGTCTTAGGGTATTTGTAAAAGGGCAATAAAATCAGGCGTCAGATAGTCGAAAAGCCTTATGTCTTCAATACGTGATAGCTGAGTAGGGCTGGCATACCTGGTGCTTTCACCTATACTGCTGTGACTACGAATGGATGCAAAAGACCTCTGACCATGCCGCAACAAAAATCAAAAACACAACACGAACAGGCAAGGATGAATTACTGTCGCAGCTGTATCAGTGAATTTCAGCGTTTAGGCTATGTAGATGCCTTTATCTCGGAAGAAACCTCCCGCAAGCAATCCCTTTTGGACCACTTTAATATACAGTCAGACCCTAAAAGTGACTAATTTATGACAAATTAATCGACAAAGTGCCTTAAAACACACCAAGCTGAACAATCTATCACCATACAGTGCTTTTTTACAAGAAAAGTATTTGACATATTTTCACGGTTCTATATTATACGCCCCACAAAGACGGAGAGGTGGCCGAGTGGCTGAAGGCGCTCCCCTGCTAAGGGAGTATAGGGTTTGTAGCCCTATCGAGGGTTCGAATCCCTCCTTCTCCGCCATTTATTAAAATGGTGTCTTTGTAGTAAAACGGACGCGTAGCTCAGCTGGATAGAGTACCTGGCTACGAACCAGGCGGTCGGAGGTTCGAATCCTCCCGCGTCCGCCACTTTTCTTAAGTGGTTAAATAAAAAGAATCGGATTCAGGAAGTCGGAGGTTCACTCTCCATAAAGTACGTCCCGGTCCGCCACTTCTCTTGAGTGGTAAAATAAAAAGAAGCACATATCAAGTGTTAAAATATGATAATACGGACGCGTAGCTCAGC
>NZ_JXYA01000005.1 GCF_000967655.1 Pseudoalteromonas rubra | reverse complement strand
ACAGAATTATGAACACCCTCAGTACGCAAACTTATCTTCGGGTTTTTCAGAACCAATTTCATACAAGAAAACATCACTGCTGTGCCGAGGAAAGTTTTCTAGTCTCTCAGCAATTTCTCTCAGTGAGTCTGCATTGTCATAATATTCGAAGCACGTGGAGACACTACCATTGGATACACTCCATAAAAGCTGCACATGGTAAGGTTCTTCATACGGTATTCGTTCAACTTTTACGTAATTACTCATAACTATCAAAATGCATAACGTTTAAATATGGGGCGCAGCTTGCTGCGCCCCATACCAACTTGTTGGGCCAACATAATTTACTTGTTAGTTTTAAGTTTTGCAGCGTCTTGCAGTTGGTTAAGCACATTAATTAAATTCGGAATTGATGATTCTGGAAACAAATAAAAACCTTCTACTGTATTGATCCTTACATACTCTTTATCCCCAGATTTAGTTTGCCCGAACACCCCTTTATCACGACCAAAGTTGACAGGCTCTAACATATCTTTAACTGTCAGCTCATCTTTCAGCACTTTAGTTAGCAGTGACTTTAATGCAGGTACGTCTTCATCAAATATATACAATCTGTGAACTCGGTTTGGTTCTGATTTATATCGAGTTTCAAAACGAACAGAGGCTCTATCAGTGCCTTCATTGTTTAGATATACCGTGACTTTTGATTGAGAAAGCTCTGTTCCATTATTTAATTCTGCAACATCTATATTACTGTCGATCATACGTGAAGTAGATGAACATCCAACAATAAGCGCAACAGCCAAACAACAAACTAATTTCTTCATTAATATTCCTAATTCTCTATTATTGATTTTAAAACTAACGCTTTAGTATTCATGCATGCGCATAATCGCTTGTTGAACTAGACCGCTACCTGTGCGCCATACCTGGTTGGTATGGTTTATGCGTTGGGACTTGCTTTTGATGAGAGACTTTTGTTTTGAACCATTTATGGTTTAAACCGTTACAACGTGACTCATTCCCTGCCTGAACAACGTTATTTGTGCGTGTTATTAGACCCACTTTTGTCCAATTTGGCAAGGTGTTGTGATTTCAACATCGCATGACTTACTCCCCCTTGCATATTGCATTGGCAGAGTCGTGCCCCCCTATATTCATTTGCCTGGCAAGCAAATCGGGTCGCTATGCCGTTCGCTTTGTCTCACCTTCTAATAGGTTTGCTTCTGAGTAGAACTTAAGTAAATCCCGGCTCACGCGCGTCCGGGATGACGGAGTTGTTTGTCAGGCTTGTCTTCATTGAGAAACTACTGCGTGGTGCTTAAGTAGATTCCGGCTCGCACGCGTCCGGGATGACGGAGCTGTTTGTCGGGGTTTTCTTCGTTGAAGCACTACTGCATGGTGTTCAAGTAGCTCCCGGGTCGCATGCGTCCCGGGATGAGGGAGTGATTTGTCAGGTTTGTCTTCCTTAAAGAACGACTGCGTGGTGTTCAAGTGGATCCCGGCTCGCATGCATCCGGGATGACGGAGTTGTTGGTCAGGTTTGTCTTCATTGCGGAACTACTGCGTGGTGTTCAGGTAGATCCCGGCTCGCTCGCGTCCGGAATGACAGAGTTGTTTGTTAGGTTTGTCTTCCTTAAAGAAATACTGCATGGGGTTCAAGTAGATCCCGGCTCGCATGCGTCCGGGATGACTCAGTGGTTCGTCAGTTTTGATTGCACTCTGAACCAATTTCTGTGTTATCCGCTTACGCAAAAAACGCCAGGCGATGCTGGCGCTTTGCTGCGACTTAGGGCCTTAGAAGCCCGAATTCTGCGGCATATTAAACGGTTTACTTATTAGCTCATGGCAAGCGTTGGCGTTGCATTCACAGTCTCCTGGGCTTGAGCCTTACGTGCCTCACGACGCGTCGCGAGTTTTACGTAGAAGGCTGGTAGTACGAATAAGGTAAATAAGGTGCCTACCATCATGCCTGCAACCAGAATAATACCTATGCTGTTACGTGCCTCTGCACCTGCGCCGGTTACCAGCATCAGTGGGAAGTGGCCCAGCACGGTTGCTGCGGTGGTCATCAGGATAGGACGTAAGCGGGTGGCGGCTGATTCAACCACAGCATCCAGTTTATTGCGCCCTTCCTCTTGTAAATGATTGGCGAATTCCACAATCAAGATACCGTTTTTCGCAATCAGGCCTATCAAAGTAATTAAACCAATCTGCGAGTAAATATTCATCGTGGTCAGTTCAAAATAAGACAGTGCCAGTGCGCCCATCATGGCCAGCGGTACGCTGCCCAGCAAGACCACCAGCGGATCTCTGAAACTGTTGAACTGAATGCTCAGTAGCAGATAAACAATCACCAAAGACACCGCCATGACACCCAGCAGGCTGTTGCCTTGCTGTCTGATCTGTCTTGATTCACCGGCATAGTCAATCATGTAAGAAGGAGGCAGTACTTCTTTGGCCGCTTCCTCCAGCGCCGTTAAAGCCGCTTCTTTGGTTGAGCTTGGTAGTACGCCACCGAAGATGCGAAACGCATTTTGTTGACCAAAGCTGCTTAGCTGACGCGGTACTGTGGTCCAGTTGATTTCGGCAATGGCAGACAAAGGAACCCGAGTGCCGTTGTGCGCCTTAATTTGCAGGCTGAGTAATTTCGACGGATCTGTTTTGATCTGGCTGTCTACCACAGGGATAACCTGGTAAGCCTTGCCACTTGCGTCAAAGCGGTTCACATAGTTGTTAGAGAGCAAAATACCCAGCTGACGACTGACGTGCGCCAGGTCCATACCCAAATCTGCAATTTGTTCACGCTTCAGGGTTACCTCAATTTGTGGCAAGTCAATTTTCAGGTCCGTGTCGGCATACAGGAAGTGGCCACTGCCAAACGCTCTGCCTATCAGCTGATCGGCATACTGTTTCATTTCTTCGTAACTGGCTGACGATTTGACCACCATTTCCACATCAAACTGACCCGCTGTAGGTAAAGGCGAAGGCAGAATAGGCAGCGGGTTGATACCCGGTAATTGCGCCAGGCGACCATACACCTCAGGGATCAATGACATTGTGGTATAGTCACGCTTGGATGCGCTGATGAACTCCACACCACCAAATGCACTGTTAGTGAAGATGTTTTGCCACATCTGCGTCGTACCCGGCATTTCCAGTAAAGTATCAACCACACCATGCATGTTGTCTTCGTTATATGTCAGTGATGACTCAGGCGGAGACTGTACCAGTACGTAAATCTGGCTTTGATCTTCAACCGGGGCCAACTCTTTTTTCGAGCCGGTGAAAAACGGCACGACCATCAGGCTTAATACCATGGCGCCCAACAGAATTTGATTGCGCCAGTTTAAAGAAGCACTCAGCAGCGCTTTATACTTTTTACGTAACCAGTCGAATCCGGCGTTTACTTTGCGTGTCAGCTTAGTTTCTTTACCTCCCGGCGGCGTCACATACGCACTCATGATGGGCGATAAGGTCACAGCAACAAACCCGGAAATCACTACGGCAATTGCCAGTGTAAAAGCAAACTCTTTAAATAAGATCCCGGTCAGCCCGGACAGGAAACCAATTGGCAGATAGACCATCGCCAGTGTCAGCGTCATCGAAACAATAGGCACAAACAGTTGTCTGGAGCTTTCCAGTGCAGCCTGCAATTTGGGCTTACCTTCACGAATGTACCGTGAGACGTTTTCGACCACCACGATGGCATCGTCCACCACCAGGCCAACTGATAACACAATGGCCAGTACGGTCAGCAGGTTCATAGAGAAACCGACCACATACATAGCAGCAACCGCACCCAGAATTGAAATCGGAATGGTTACCAGCGGCACAGCGGCGCTTCTGAATGAGCCCATCATAAACAGCACCACAGCGCCAACCAATACAACGGTTTCAACCAGCGTCTTGAAGATTTCGTTCAGTGCATCACGCATATATAATGTGCCGTCGTAGGCATAGTTAATGCGAATGCCATCAGGCAGTGTTTCATTGATTTCATCGGTCATCGCATATAAGGCATCACCAATGGCAATTTCGTTCGCTCCAGGCAGCGGCCAGACCGAGATATACACAGTGTCTTGCTGGCTTAAACGGGCACTGATGGTGGGCTGCTCAGAACCCAGCCTGACCGTTGCAATATCGCGCAGGTAAATGGTTTCGTTGTTTGCCTGTCTGATCACCAGGCGCTTAAATTCGTTCAAGTCTTTCAGCTGGGTATTGGCCACCAGGTCAATACGTTGCTTGCTGGTCTCGGTAAAGCCCAGGGTGGCAATCGTGTTGTTTGCAGCCAGTGCGCTGTACACTTCGTCGGCACTCAGGCCAAACGCATCCAGTTTCGCTGAGTCCAGGTCTACTCGCAGTGCCGGAGTACGGCTACCTTCTATCGCAACACGCTGCACCCCTTCAATGCCATTGAGCACCGGCGTAACCTGACGTGACAAGTAATCCGTTAGCTGGATAAGCGACACGCCTTGGTTTTCAATGTTCAGATAGAACAAGGCATGGGGTCTGTCGGCACGTTGCACAGTCACAACCGGATCTTCGGACTCCGACGGTAACATGTAGCTGACCTGACCCAGCCGAGCCGTCAGCTCAGCCAGTGCTTTGGAGCTGTCTTCATTCAGGTTGAGGTACGCAGTCACAGTACTCACGCCAGCCGTTGTGGTGGATTCCACATAGTCAATCCCGGGAACAGTGGCTGTTACACGCTCTATCGGCTCGGTCACAAAGCCTTTGACTGTATCGGCCGATGCGCCGGTATAAGTGGTCGAGACCACCAAAGACGAACTTTCAATCTTGGGAAATTGCAGCACTGTGATCTTCAATACGGACCACAGTCCGCCTATGCAGATCATGGCGGATAGCACCACGGCCAGCACCGGCATAGTGACAAATCTATCCATAAAGTGGCCTTGATTTTTCATAGCGACACTCCTTCTTTCTGGGTGTCTTCCATCGCCACTGCCTGCTCTGATTGCTGAGGCTCTGAGACAAACGTTTTCAGGCCGCTGCGTAGTTTGAATGCCCCGCTGCTTGCAATCAGCCGGTCTTCCTCCAGGCCATTGGTGATCATCACCCTATCGCCCAAACGCTCACCCAGCTCAACCTGCTGGCGCGTCGCTCTGAGTGTGCCCTGCTCATCTTTCTCCAACAGATAAACATAGTCACCCAGTTGGTCTTTAACGATGGCCAGGTAAGGCACAGCAATCACTTGCTGATGTGTGCCAACAGGCAGGCTGATCTTGACCAACTGGTTTGCATTCAGCTGCTCCGTACGCTCGATGCGAGCACGATACTTTAGTTGTCTGGATGTGGCGCTCATACCCGGCTCGACCGATTCAACATACGCCACTTGTGGGGCTGTCTTATCGCCAACTACAGACACACGAATCGGCGTATTGATTGCCAGTGCCTGATAGGTTTGTGGTACCGAGAAATCAACCCACATGTGCGCCTGAAGACCAACCATGTTGGTCAGGACAGTATTCGCTGCCAGGTATTGCCCAACCTGAAGGTCGTGAATACCAACCCGGGCGGTAAACGGTGCCTTAATGATTTTTTTCTCGATGCGAGCTGTGAGTAAGTCAACTTGTGCACGGTACTCTGCCAGCTGAGTGATGGCTTCTTCCAGTTGCTGATCGCTGAACTTTTTGCGCTCGTGCAGGTTGCGATAGCGCACCAGCGTGCTCTCTTGCTGCGTGACGCGCGCCCTGGCCGCGGCCAGTTGTGCCAGCTCTTCTGCATGATCAATCTCCAGCATGGGCTCACCCGCTTTGACTAAGTCGCCCGACTTAAAGTGCAATTGGGTGATTTTGCCCGCAACTTCATTCACCAGGTTAATGGTCTGGGGCGCTTTAATCACACCACTGATATCTATGTATGACTGATACGGCATCGTCTCTACGCGCATTGCTTCTACCGTCGCAGCCTGCTCTGAAAACTCGGTATTACGTGCTTCGATCATGCGCCCTTTGAGGGCAATACTGCCTACCACCAAAGTGGCCACAACACTCGCTGCTGAAATCCAGGGTTTGATATTCACGACTTTCTCCTTATTCCTTTACCTTGGGGCAGCTCAAAGACTGCACCTGAATCAAACTTCACAAAAAGACACATCAACTAAAGAATCTTTATATAAAGATATATATCCAAAAAATTTTGTCAATGCCTTTGTTGTCCTTTTCAACTGCTGCGCTGTTTCTGGTTTGCGTATACCACAGCCAAATTCCCGCCACACTACTGACAAGAATCAATCTATGCACGGCATGCGTCCAGTATCAAAAGAAGACGACACGCCCCTGCTCAGCTGTTGTGCTGTGCGGCATAAGCCTTATACGAGGACAAATTTATCTTAATCATCACATACTTCTCTTAAAGATATTTGATGTTACAACTCTTTTCTTCAAATTTATTATGCAGTATCGTTAAGCCATCAAAGAAAACAGAGAAGTCATTGTTATGCAAAAAGAGGATTTGGTAGATACAGTCATTGCTCAGTGGAAGAAAGAAAGGCCTGACATCGACCCCTCGCCTATGGCCGTAATGGGCCGCCTGGTCAGAACGAGTGCGGTATTCAGTAAAGAGTTACATGGTGTATTCAGCCGGTTCGGCCTTAACGGCGGCGAGTTCGACGTTCTGGCAACGCTGCGTCGTTCAGGCAAGCCATATACATTAACGCCAAACCAGTTGTTACAGACATTAATGCTGACTTCCGGCTCTATGACCAATCGCATTGATAAACTGGAAGCGAAAGATCTGGTTAAGCGTAGCCCGGACCCCAATGATCGCCGGGGCGTACTGGTCTCATTGACTGAACAAGGCCTGCAACTGATTGATGAAGTGATCTGTGAACATGTGGCTAAAGGCTGTGATTTACTCTCCCCACTGGAGGAGGCAGAACAGCAGCAGCTGGCAAACCTGCTAAAAAAACTGCTGGTTAATTTGCATCACTAAGTGCGCATCGAGGCGCTATCACAGTAAATAAAAGTTGGGGAACGTTTAACGTTCTCCACGTTGTTGGCAGAACCTGGCTCAGGTGGCTCAATACGTACATAGGACTCTGTTCGGGTCACTTTATATTGATAATTGTCCACTTCAATCACTTAATATAATCCACACTACTTCTGCACTTTAATCGCTATAAAAGTAACGTTATTATTCCAACACATGCTAGCTGTGCAAAAAATTATTACAAACCAAATAAGGATAGTGGTACTTAATGACCAAATTAGTAAATCACACTACTTCTGCACTTTAATCGCTATAAAAGTAACGTTATTATTCCAATGCATACTAGCTGTGCAAAACAAATTATTATAAACCAAATAAGGATAGTGGTACTCCATGACCAAATTAAAAACCCTACTTCTTGCAAGCCTTCCTTTTCATGCTGCTGCAAATGTGCAGTGGGAGCTCGTAAGTGACACACAATTAGATGGTGTAATAGCCACCAGCGGTGCTCAACATCAACAACTCACAGTACAAATACAAGCCAATAAATTTAATGCTGTCTCAGCTCAGACCCCAGATACGTCTCTCATTCAGGGCGAGTTTGAACATCCAAATACCTATGAGATTGGCTCTGGACTTGCGCAACGTGTGCAATTTACCATCGCCAAAGATGGAGCGCGCTTCTACTTTTTGGGCCAAGGCTCTGCACAAGATGGCTATCAGGGTACCTGGTACGGTCCGAACAATGATTCCGGCGACTTTACCCTGACAACACAACCGGCAGTAGAGGTACCGGCATCTAGCTGTGCACAGATCCTCAGTGAAAACCCGGATGCTCAGTCGGGCGTCTACGCCATTGACCCTGATGGCTCTGGTCAGCACGCCGGTTTTGATGCCTACTGCGATATGGACACCGACGAGGGAGGCTGGACCCTGATTGGTACATACAGCAAGTCAGAGCCCGGCGGCAAAATGTATATCAGCGATTACAACCCACAACCAGGGGTGACTCCAGTCGATCCTGCTGTAACCGGGCTTTATCAGGGCCCTCTGAGTGTATTCCGAGATGTTCGCGAGCAAGTTTCCTGCGACTATGCTGGGTGTAAATCGGCTTATCAAAGCTCGATGAGTCAGGCTGAATTGGAAATGGTACGTTACACTTGGGGATATAAAGACCAGCAGGCACATCAAAAAGACACACCGCTGCCTGATTGCCGAGCAACGTACGATGCCAGCAGCGCCATCACAACAAGTTGTATTTATTACGGAGATGGTGACGATCGCAATAACATGAATGTGGTTGGCTGGCAGCGTGATATTCACCCAGGTCATCATGCATGTTGGCTAGCTCATGGTGAATTCAGCACGGCCTCTAAAGGCTCACCACGATGCAGCTATAATGCAATTGGTAACGGCACCCGCTGGGGATTACTCTGGGTGCGATAATTGAGCTTATGAAAAGGCGCTCCCGGAGCGCCTTTATTTTTGGGTAATCCCGGCAAACTGCCGATTATTTATACGAGTAGTTTAATGTCACACCATTGTAGCTGTTGTAACCATACAAACTGATATGCCACACGCCCGCGCTTGGGTTAGTGAAAACACACTGCTCTTCATTGCCATCCTTCCAGGGGCGACAGGTGTAGTTGTTTGCATCAGGCTGGGCATTATATCTGACGTACAAATCGGCATCTCCTGTGCCACCTGTGATGGTCAGGTTCATCTCTTTCACGCCCTGTGGAATATCCCAGGTGTAGTGCGTCCAGGCATTTTGGCTGCCCTGCAGGTTTGGCAAAGAGCCATTGACAGGCGTTACACCACCCGGATTGTCATCACCCTGACATCCGTTCGCAGCAATGTGGTCCGATGCAGCTTTGGCCTGAACAATACCATGTCCGTAATAATTATCGCGCCCAGCTGCGCCTTTGTCTTTGGCAGTTGCATTGAGCGCCGCTCTGATCTGCTGGTTGTTACACTGGCTGTTGTGGCTCCATACCAATGCCGCCACACCGGCAACATGCGGTGACGCCATAGACGTACCACTTAAGCTGCGATAAGTATTGGTTGGATAGGTAGAGTTAACGCTGGAGCCCGGGCCCGCCAGTTCAACCTGATCATTGTACTGAGAGAACGACGAGCGGCTCTCGCTTGAGGTAACAGAGGCGACAGAGATAACCGAGTTGTACGACGCTGGATAAGACTTAGAGCTGTTACCACCATTGCCCGCTGCGGCCACCAGGATCATGCCACCGTCAACAAAGTTCTGCATCGCGGTATTTTCGCTGTTGGAGTAATTGCCTCCACCCAGACTCATGTTGACAACCTGTGCGCCGCCATCTTTACACTGCTGAATGGCATTTACCAGGTTAGAAGCAAAGGTCCACTGCCCGTTATCATCAAAAATTTTGACTATGTGTAAATCAACACCCGGGTAAACGCCTACCACCCCTTGGTTATTGTCTTCTGCCGCAATGGTACCGGCAACATGAGTACCATGACCATTGCCGTCGTTGTTCCACTGACCAACTGCGCTGTTGTTCGCAACCCCGGTGACGTTACCGTAGGGTAAATCCGGGTGGCCGAGGTTATAACCCGTATCGATCACACAGACTTTTCTTGCGGAAGTATTAGACTGGGGCAGTAAGTGACCTTGCACCATAGTAATACCGTAGGGTGTGCTCTGCGCAAAAGGTACGATTTGATTTGCTGACTTTGCCAGCGGCAACACGTAACGTTTGGGGTCTATTTCAATCGACTCAACAGACGAGAAGCTGCGCAATGTTTCCAGGCTATACTCGTCCAGTTCCGCCACCATAGCTTGCTGGCCATTCAGTGCAAACAGTGGCTCGGCGCCCGCTGTAAACAAATAGTTGAGCGCAATAAAATTATTAAAACTGTTTTTGCCACCAGACAACTCTTCTTTAAAGCGAATAATGTAGCGATTACTGTCGCTTTTTTTAGACTTAATCTGCAACTTAGCGTCTTCTGTATGACCTTGAAAAACAGGTGCTTGTGCCAAAGCAGGCAAGCTCATCGCAGTCAGCATTAAGGTAGATAGCGTTGTTAGTTTGAAGCGTTTGGTACTCATGTCTTCTCCTTGTTGTATTATCACTTTTTTCTAACTGACAATGCACTTAAATACCTGCCCAGAAAGGCGAGGCGAACAAGTGGTTTAACTACTTGTACCGATACAACAAGGCCATCTACCGCGATAAACATGTCAGTTTTGTGTTGTAAAACTGTTAATAAAGGTAGCAATTGAAAAGTTCAAAAAGCAATATACAAACACAAAAACTGTTATAACATTTCTTTTGGTCAACTGTTAAAAATGACATAAATATTGATATTTAATGTAAAAATTATGATCAAAACGTAATTCCGCTTGACAGAAATTGATGGAAAATTACCACTCAAACAGCACATTGGTGATGAGTTTCAGGGAACTAAGATTAAATTATGAAGAATATTCAGAGTAGAAATTGATGGGTCCCATCTAAGCCCTCTCATTTTGAGAGAGGTCATTTTTAATGATAATTAATAGCTTCAGGGTAGCGCTACAGTACAGGGTCTGAACAACCCAGCAAAGCGCCACTGTTTGGTTCCACGGCCCTGTAGATCATTTAGTTTTGGGTGGGTGTCCATTCAACCCACCCTACAGGTTGTAACCTCGCAGTTATAGCTTAACTGCAGATTTTTCCAGCTCAGCCAAAGTACTCAGTAGCATTTGTTCGTCTTCCTTATCAGCTGCCAGCTTCAATCCCTGCTTGAGTACACTTATTGCCTGCGGCATATTGTCAAGCTTGGCAAGCGCTCTGGCCCAATAGGCAAAAAAGTACATATTTTGATTATTCAGCCGCACCGCTACGTCAAATAGAAACACAGCATATTTTGACTCTTTGTCCCAATATTCATAGGCCAATTCGGCAATCACCCGATCTGGCTCAGGTAAGCTCTTTACCAGTTCTGAGACCTTACCTGCATAGGCAGATTTAATGTCAGCGATGGGTTTATCGCTCAGCCTTACTTGTTGCAATAAAGCAAGCAGCCGATCTATCTCAATTTCCCGTCGGGACTGCTCGGCCAACCAGTTTTTCTCAACCACTTCATTGGCCATTTCAATGGCTTTATCCAATGCGTCGTCTGCACCAATTTCCACAGTCGGTTTCACGCCAACCGTTTCCCAGTTTGATTGGGTAACAGGGTTAATGGCTGTACCTGTCGCAATAAACATACGCAGCTCATCATTTATCGTGAACATCCCTCCAGGATTGGCGGCCCCGCCGGTCGTTTCACCGACTAGTGTCGCCCGCTTTCTCGTCAACATGTTATAACTAAATTCTTCTGCACCGGAATAGGTCTTGCGACTGGTCAAAACGTAAAGAGGCACATCAGGCATCTTCTTGCCACCGACTTCATCCAACACATAGTAATCCGTTGTTTCATTACCCTCGCGAAAATAAAGGCTGTTCAGCAGAAGCTTTTCATCAAAAAAATAGCTACACAAGTACTGGACCGTTCGTGGCGACCCTCCTCCGTTTTTTCGCAGATCGATGATGACGGCATCGGTTTTTGCCATCATCTTCATCGCTGCATCGATATAGGGTTTGCTGTCGGCTAAGCGATAAAATGAGCGTAACTCTATATAGCCAATATTGTTTTCTAATACATTTGCACTGAGCACACCATAATTTAAGAACTTGTGGCGTGTGGGTTTGAGTAAGTCATCGCGAATTGAAGACTCTATCCCGGTGATCTGTTCACCTACGGGATTGGCGCGTACTCTTAAATGCCCATCTTTTGCCGTAGCTCTTAACCACTCGGTCAAAGCCTTGGAAAATGACGCATGATCTTGCATAGACGCGAAGTGACCGGCTTGAAAAGCCTTGTGTAGCTTACGATTAGTTTGTGCTGCGACCTCAGGAAAGACATAATGCTCACTCATCAACTGTGTTATCTTTTCAATCGCAGCTGCTTTTTCACCTTGTGTTATCGCATTTGCATATGACGGTGCACCAATCAGTCCCACCAATAATACAAACGCGGTTGTTGTTAGATGTTTTAAATTCATAGGTAAAACTCACTGTTTTGTTTGTTTTCCCTATTCTCAGCTATTTCGCAAAAAATGAATTGTAAAAAAGTAAAGGACTCAGAAAGGGTCATAGTGGCCAATAAAACGACTATACACAACCTGAGATGACTGATGCTTATCATAGACATTTTGGCCCGCTAAATAAGCTTTGGGTGTCAGTCCAATCACAGCCTTAAACTCTCTGTTTAAGTGTGCCTGATCAAAGTATCCGGATGCCAGAGCCGCACCAGTCAAGTCACCCGGATAGTGCGAAGCATTAAGTAAAAAGCTGTTCATCCGCCACACTTTGCATAACTCTTTAGGTGACAAGCCAATTTTTGACACAAAGTGATTACGCAAAGTCACTTTACTAACCTCAAACTGTTCGCAAATGTCTGCAATCAGAATATTGCCTCGCGCATCAAGAATAGTGTTAGTTTTCGCCCTCAACAGCTCTGGAAAGGCAAAGTCTGGACTATAAAATAGTCTTTTTAGCCAAGGCATTAACGTTGCCATGATGCGCTGACACTGGATTTCAGGTAACTGCTCCGGGCAAGCCTTTAACCACTCGACTAAAGTGTCTAGCTCCCGGCTGTTAGCAAACACATGCTGCATACTTTCAATGGTATTTTTAATCTCTGATGCAGCTAACTGCTGGGGCTGAAAGTATGCAAAAGGTTTTAGCCTCACTCCGACTACCCATTGTGGCTGCGCACTCGAAATTTTATATGCTGTTAACTGCTGTCCAACGAGACTGACACCGGCAGGCACGGTTTTTGGCTTATGACTCACGGAAGAATATGTCAATGGCATACTATGAAACAGGAGTTCAAATACACCTTGTGGAAAAAATGAGGCGCAGCCAGACACCCTGCGGATCCAAAACGGCTCCACAAAAGAAGATAGCCAGTCGGGTGGCAAGATTTCTTTATAGTCTAACTGTTCCACTGTTATATCGCATCAATGCGTTTCTATTGCCTGTTATAGTAATTGACTAACGCGCTAATACGCCAGCCTGTTTTTTGCATAGGTGAAGGATAAAGTATTGAAATAGCAAAGTTCCGACTAATCGCTTTACCTGCCTGCGCCGATTGAGGCTAGGTGCCATTAGTTTCCTAAGTGCGCTTTTCAAAACCATTAAACGCAAAGGTAAAGTACTCACTTTTGTGATATGCCTGAATGTGACACCAGTATAATCCGCTGAGCTTAAGCAAATTAACTCACAAAAACGCTTGCATGTTAAATATTGACTGGATTTGGAAATTAAGGTTGTGCGATCCTTTAACAAGAACCTCTATAATTTACATAATAATAAGGAAACTTTATGAAACAGGTTTGGTTACTTCTTTCACTTTTAATGCTTAGCGGCTGTGCGACTACTTACTCACCTATCCCCGACAATTATAATGGCCCTAAATCCACTATCGGGAGCACAGAAAAGCGACACTCAACGAGTAAAGCGGACATGTTTTTTCTCTATAAAGTCAATGGTAAACTGATCGACAACAGTCTGGGAGCCAGCCGTTCAGCTACTTATGGGCAAGGTTTTGCCTTGACTACCTCTCATGTTACAACCGCAGTACCCTCTTCAGAACCGATTACCTTAACGCTTGTAGGTAGAACAGTGTATGCCGCACCGGTTCAAACTCTCTCAGGAACTGTATATGAAATAACAGGCGACCTCACTTTTACACCGACCCCTGATGTCAGGTACGTTGTAAAAGGTACTTTGGACGCAGACTACTCTGCCGTCTGGGTAGAAGAAACAGAAACAGGTAAAATCATAAAGAGCAAAATTGAGACATATGAAAATACTGAATTAGGCTTCTTTGAGAAATAATCTCGAAAAGATAGAACAAATCATAGCCAGTGCCTTCCATATTCGTCCAATAGCGGGAGTGCCTGGCTCAGATAACCCTTGCTAATCGCACTCCTTGTCGTGAGTGCGATTAGCAAGGGTTAACTTAAGCTCTGTTAAATTTGACCTGAAAACTGGATTATTGCAGCGATCTTGCCCTGCGCTACTCGCTGAGTGCAATGCTAGTTTCGCTGGCGGCAAATGCGCTCAGTAATCATTTTCCCCTAAAGTTGCGAAGGCCACCTACAATATCAGTAGCAACACATCTGGTATGTAGGTGAATTGAGCCTTACCACAGCAGGCAACCCAGAAATCAAATGGACTATTGGAGTTGACTACAGGCACGTTTGCGTGCCAAAGAAACATTGCCTTGAGCATACGTCCGGACAGTGATATTTTGCAAGGCACGAGCCATAGTCATTACAGATAAAACTATTCAATGAAGCCCAACAAACTTTTCCTCGCGTTTGGCCTGGTCTGCGAAAACGCCTGGGCATGGCGCTACAGCAATTGCAGCGGCAGCTGTAGTGAATTTCTTCGCACTATTTCGGGAGGCAACACTGGGATACTTGCCCTTGAAATTGCGCTATTTGTTTTTGTTGTTCTGACCCTTTTTATTAAACTCATGGAAAAATGGCACAAATAAGTGCAGGGCTTATTTGCAAAACACTTTGCCACCAATCATTTTAAAGGCGGGCGTGCCGCGCACCAGCGTATCTCGGGCAAACACGGTATCGCAACCTGGACACACACCGCCAAGCTTAGTGTGATCCGTCACAATACGTTCTTTAAAGCACTTAACCAATGCGCCTTTTCCACCCTTTCGGTATTTATACAGCGGAGCCTTACAGTTGGCACAAAAAATATCGACGGTTCTGGTGGGGCCTTTTTTATTGGGTTTCGCCATGAGTCACGGTAAAAATCTAATACTGAATAAAGTGAAGTATATCTGGGAACACTTTTGCTGGACATAGCAATACCGCATAGATGTATCTGCATTAGCGAGGTTTGCCATCGTTGCAACTGTATACAGGAAGGTTCTACGAGATCAGTTGTGTGAGATTGACGCTAGGGGTTTGGCTGTATGAAGTGGCCGCTAAAGGGCACTTAGCAGGAATACGCGGGCCGCACACAGCGGCCGACAAAAAGGTCAGGTTTTTTTCTGGTAAATGATACCCGGGTTACAGCGCAGCATATCAAAGTCGTTGTTCAGACCCGCCATAGATTCAGACGCACCAAGGAACAAATACCCTTTAGGGTTAAGCGCTTGGGCAAACTGGCTGATGATCTTCGCTTTAACATCCGGCGAGAAGTAAATCAGTACATTACGACAGAAAATCACGTCAAACTTGCCCAGCAATGCATAAGAGTCGAGCAAATTTAAATGTCTGAAGTTAACCATGCGGCGAATAGGCTCATTCACTTTCGCCATCCCGTTACCACTGTCTGTAAAGAACTTCTTTTTACGTTCCGGTGACAAGCCGCGTGCCAATGCCAGCGCATCGTACTCGGCATTTTTACACATATCCAGCATGGTATTGGAGATATCTGTACCAACTATCTGAACACCCATTTTCAACGCGCCAGGGTTTGATGTCTGAAACTCATTGGCTGACATGGCAATAGAATAAGGTTCCTGCCCGGATGAACTGGCCGCAGACCAAATCTTAACGGGCCGACGCAGATCTTTAAATTCAGAGAAAATCTTCGTTTTAAGTAGCTCAAAAGGATATTGATCACGAAACCACAGGGTTTCGTTAGTGGTCATCGCATCCACCACAGCGGCACGCAATTGCCGCTCGTGCGGGCTGAGCGTTTTACTAACCAGAGCTGACAGAGAGTCAACGCTAAAACGAGACATTAAGGGCGCCAGTCGGCTTTTTACTAAATAAAGTTTGTTGTCGCCCAGTACAATCCCACACTGTTGTTCTAAAAAAGTGCGAAACTGGTCATACTCGCTTTGTTCTAAGTGTTTATTTTCCAAAGTATTACCGCCACTAATTAATCGCAATGAACCCATTTCTTCACGGCTGTTGCCAATTCATCGGGGTTAAATTTAGCAATAAAGTCATCAGCACCGACCTTTTCGATCATTGCGTGGTTAAATACGCCACTCAATGAAGTATGTAAAATAACATGCAAAGGCGCCAGTTTAGGATCCGCTTTTATCTCTGCGGTCAGGGTGTAGCCATCCATTTCAGGCATTTCAACGTCTGAGATCAACAAGCCCACGCGTTCAGTGACATCGTTCTGGCAATCCATCTCCGCAATTTCTTTCAAGCGGATCAGGGCTTCTTTACCATTTTTGGCCAGCTCAGTCTGCACTCCTAATGGCTCCAGTGCGCGCTTCACCTGATTACGTGCTACCGCAGAATCATCGGCAATAAAAACAATACGCTCACCCAGGTCTCGCTGCATTTCACCGTCGGCGACAATTTCTTGACTCACTTCAGTGTTAATTGGGCAGATCTCATTAAGGATCTTTTCTACATCGAGGATCTCAACCAGCTCATTTTCAATTTCGGTGACCGCAGTCAGATAGGAATAACGCCCTGCACCTGAAGGCGGCGGCATTATTTTTTCCCAGTTCATATTTACTATGCGCTCAACCGCCCCCACCAAAAACCCCTGCACAGAGCGGTTATACTCAGCAATAATGATGAAGCAGTCTTTGATATTTTCGATAGGCGGCCCGCCAACAGCCAACGACATGTCGATCACGGAAATGGTTTGCCCCCGAATGTGTGCAACGCCTCTGATAAACGCATTGGACTTAGGCATTGCCGTCAGGGGTGGGCACTGTAGTACCTCTCTCACTTTGAATACATTGATCCCAAAGCGTTGGCGCCCTCTGAGGCGAAATAGTAAAAGTTCAAGTCGGTTTTGACCCACCAACTGCGTTCGTTGGTTTACTGAGTCCAAAATACCTGCCATGTCATTCTCCTGCTATAAAACTGCTTATCGGAACAATGTTTGCTTGTACTCTACCATTCAAAGTCGCCCTTGAAGCGGTGAGGCAAATCACGCAAAATCTTTATACCTTGTTTCACCACATAAGCATAGTCGAAACATCATGAGTTTGTTAAAAATTACATTATCCGCTTATTTCTTTCCCATAGTGGCATATTTTTTAGCCACGTCATTTGCTTATGGTCAAACCTATGAGTCAAAAGACATTGAAAAATTAGCAATAGATTTTATTGCAACGCAGACCCCTGCGCCCACTCAGGCAGAAGAAGAGCAACACGTTACGGCGTTACCACTGGACACCCGCATTCCTGAACGTCAATGCCTGCAACCACTGCAAGTTAGCAGCAAATCCAGCCCGCCTTTTAATCGTCAGGTGACGGTTATGGTGCGCTGTGACGACTTGGAGTCTTGGGTTCAGTTTGTTCATGTAAAAATCGAAACACTGCTCCCTGTGATTGTCAGCACCCGCATGCTTGATAAAGGCGTACTGTTAACTGCAGAGGATTTAACAATCGAGATGCGACCCAAGCACTTTGTGCGTGCGGCCAATATTGACGATATGGCACTGCTGGTGGGCAGCAAAACCAAACGCCGCATCCAACAGGGTAAACCGCTTAGCATGTTTCAGATTTGCATGATTTGCAAAGGCGATAACGTGACAATTCTGGCCAGTGATGGCACACTTATGATTAAAACCAATGGTATTGCCTTGCAGGATGGGAACTTAGGAGAGCAGATCCGGGTCAAAAATGCGAGGTCAGGAAAAACGGTGCTTGCACGGGTGAAAGATGTTGATTCAGTAGCAGTCAAAATCTGATTTTTTTGCTAAAGTAAGCGAAAGGCTTGCCGATATAAAGGCTGAAGCAATTTAACTAACGGGTCATCATCATGGTAAACAACATTAACGGTCAAAATCAGCCGAACAATGTTGCAACGAATGCAAAGCAACAACGTGCTGAATTACAAAGAAATGAAGCAAGCAACACCGCAGCCAAGCCACAAGCGCAAGCTAAAGCCGCTGCCGACTCAGTGAGTCTGACGCCGCAAGCTCAGCAACTGAAAGGGTTGCAGGAAAAAGCGCAACAAGCACCATCTTTCGACAGTAAAAAAGTCGATGAACTGAAAAAAGCCATTGCCGAGGGCAAATATCAGGTAGACAGCGAAAAGCTGGCTAAAAATATTGCCGCCTTTGAGTTCGATTTATTTGGATAGAGTATAAGTGGACGACCAAACGGCACTGTGTGCCCACCAGCTAACAGCGCAAATTAATCTTCTGGAAGCTCTGACCCAGCTTCTGGACGATGAACTGGATGCGCTTGCTTCTCGCAACGGCGACAACCTCAAAGAAATCGCTCGCACTAAGCTTACGACCCTTAATCAGCTGCAAAAGCTTGATAAAGACCTGTCTAAATACCCGCAAGCGACATTTAGCCACGAAGAAATCACCCCGTTAACCGAGCAGGTTAAAGATTTACTGTATCGCTGCAAAAAACAAAATGACGTTAATGCTCAGGCTGCGCACCAGGCACAGCTAACCGTTCGCGAGCTGAAAGATATTTTGATTGGCGCGCCCACCTCGATGACCTATGGGCAAGATGGCAGTGTCGTCTCTAATATGGGTGAGTTGGTTAAAAATCTTAAAGCCTGAGTGTTCAGGCTAAATCTACTCGGCTTTGGTGGGAAACAGGTTTTTGGTGATCACCAGGATCACGCCGAACACCTCAGCCAGCGTTCCCGCCATGTATAAATTCAGTGTCCACTCTTCAAAATGCAACTTATCCATACCCACCAGTACGAGCACTAAGTTCATAATCAAAAGTTGTACGGCAAGAATAACAATAAACCACAAAGCATAACGCTGTTTCAGGCCACGGTCTGACTCGGCATCTTTAACCTTCTGCGCCTGCATGGGGTCAACATTGGTGAATTTATTCTCTTTGACGTTGTGTTTAATTTGCGCAACAAACGATGACTGCTCGGCCTTACTATCTTCCCTGTTTTGCGTCATTACAACAGCTCCAGCGCATTGAGCTTATACTTAAGGGCTTCAACGGACACACCAAAATGCAGCGCCATTTCAAAGTGGGCCATTTTCTTACGATGCAGCTTTTTCACTTCTTCATTGGGCATTAATAAGTTGGCAGCAAACTGGTTGGCGAACACTTCTTCCTCGTCTTCGCCGGTAGACGCGCTGGGGCCTCTGAGGTCGATATATTCGTATTCTTTGTCTGTATTGTCAGACTCGATACGGGAAATATAATGGCCAAGCTCATGGGCACAGCTAAAACGCTTGCGATTCAGGTGGTCGTCCTGATGTAACACGATAACCGGATCGGCACCCGCCTCTTTGATAAGCGCACCCGACACCTTATCTGGTAGCGCCATTTCTACAACGTCCAGGCCTAGCGACTTACAAATGGTCACAGGATCAACCGGAAACTGACTGTCACACCACAAACGTTTAAGCACCTTTTGCGCTTCATTTCTCGGATCAAGCACCGACAAATCTCCCATTAACCTTACTCTGCACCTCAGATCGCTGAGGTGATGTGTATATTTAAACAGTATAAATTGAAGGCACAATGAAAGCAAAGGACATAATTTACCGCCCTAGCCCGTCAGGGCTCGCTCAGTAATACGTGACGCGCTCGACTTTGCGTGGTTTCACTTCACCGATATACAAATCGTGAACCCGCTTCATATCCAGCTCCAGCTCTGTGGTATAGATATCCCCAACCGCATAGCTTTTCATTACCTTAGCACCGCGGATCAAGCCTTGTACCTGACTGCGTAACCCATCGTTTTGTGCAATTGCGCCCTGTACCGTGGTGCTGGCACTTAATCTGTGACCATATACCTGCTCAGCCAGCTCACGATAGGCTTCAAGCTTAGATACCTTAATGGCCATCAGCATTTTTTCTGTGTCGCTGCTGCCCGGCTGTGAACTCAGTGGCGCATAGCCAACCGCCTTAAGCACAGGGTAAGAATCGGGTTTTACATAACTGTATTCAACATGCTTATCTATAATAGAGCTACATCCCGCCAGGCTTAGTCCTGTTGCAACAACACAGAATTTAACCAGGCTGACTACCCGTTGATGCCAAAGCGCTCTAAACTGATTCATAGGGTAACTCCTCTGTGTGGCCTGTTGGCCATATCATCAAGTAAGGTTTCTGTATGCACAAACCTTGCCAACACCATTGGCACGAGACTTGCTGTTTCAGTATAGAGATTTGCTTAGAGTTCGGTAATAAAGTCATGAAATTGTCGCGTATTATGAGTGTGTTACTGGCTACCGCCAGTTTTGGGGCCAGTGCAGAGTGGTTTGAAGTAACGGGCTATGCCAATGCGCACACCGAAGATCTGGCCGAAGCACGCCAGGAAGCCGTACAGGATGCCATCACTCAGGCGCTGATCTTCTCCGGTGCGACCGTATCCAGCGTTCAGACCCTGGCCGACGGCGTGCTCACGCAAGATCAGATCAAGATAAAAAGTCATGGCGAGATCCAACAGATCAACCTGGTTTCTGAACAAAAGCAAGATGGGATCGTCAGTGTTACTTTGCACCTGGACATCTTCCCCAAGCTGGAGCAATGCGCACAAGCGGCGGTGGCAAAGCAGGTGACCATCACACAAAGTCAGCTTATTCAGCCGCATCAGGCACGCCTGGGTCAAATTTTTGACATTGCCAAAGCCACCAGTGAACGCCTTTACCATACACTGGCGCAACGCAATCTCACCGTTAAGCCGATCCCCTATCTGGATCATGCGATCAATGCCCGTCCGTTTTTTACTCAACGCTTTGAATACGATGGACAGCTGATCGATTCGCTGACCACCGTGAGCAATAGCCAGTACGTGCTGATGAGCCAGATCACGGACGTTGCAGCGGGAGATAAAACCAACGATGACTACGCATTCTGGCAGGATGAAGAATACGTGCGCAGCTTTAAAATCGACTTTGTAGCATTTGATGCGCTGACCCGAGACAAGGTGTGGCAAAAACACTATGCCGTCAGTGGCGTCTGGCCTTTCGAAAAGACCAAAATTGTTGATGTCTACAGTGATACCTTTTGGCGTACCAACTATGCCAAACAGATCCAGAGCGTTTTTAACAGCGTGGCGCAGGATCTGGACTCGGCACTGTCATGCCTGCCCAGCAAAGGTAAGATCCTGCACCGGGAACAGGGCAAGCTGGTGATCAACCTGGGCCGCAATCATGGTATTGAAATTGGCCAGGTATTGACTCTCTCTCACCGCCGCGACATGCAGGGCTCGACCAACCAGTTTTTTCCGCAAAGTATTAAGACCCTGAATCAGGTGCGTATTACTCAGGTAAATGCACAAAATGCGATTGCCGAGAATATTTCAAAGCGCCCGCTGAATAACATTCAGATCAACGATCTGGTAGAAGTGATGGTACAAACCCAGGAAGATTTTGCGCTTTAGCCGCACAGTATCAAAAGCACGCTCGGTAAAATTAGTCACCCTCTCATGATGAGGTTCACCTGAATCAATTCAGGTCGTTCAGAGTGAGGCTTGGTTACTGTATCAGGATTGCTTTAAAAGAAAAGTAGCTGGCGGCCCCTGCAGGAATCGAACCTGCAACTACCCCTTAGGAGGGGGCTGTTATATCCATTTAACTAAGAGGCCGTGCCGCTGCGAAAAATACTAAGCGTTTTCGCTTAATTGGTCAACCATTTGATTCTTAATACAATAACTGATTTTTTTACGGTGGGTGAGCTGCGGCAAAGGAAAAATCAGCGCTTTGCCGCTAAATGGCTATCTGGCCGCGGTTGCGCCGGAATCTAACACAAAGTAGGGAATGGTCACCATACAGCTGGCAACCACCAGGCGGCTTTCAAAATCGAGCAGCCGCGCATTGACTTCTACGCCCCGGTCACGGTAAATCATAGTGCCCGACAACACATGGCTGGGTTCGGGTTTACCCGGTAAGGCTCTGCTATCGCGGGAAAACAAAAAATCGCCACTGCGGGTGACCTGGATCTGTTGCTGTGACTTGAAATCCAGCGCAGCATAACCCAGCTTTTGGAAAGCATGGATCAGGTTCTCGGCCAGCTGATTACCCAGCTGATTGCTGCTTCTGAGCGTATCATCAAAGCTCACAAAGCTTGTGACCGCCACGGAATGAGGGTGCACGCCTAATAGAGAGTCGGACAGCTCCAGCGCTATCTGGGATGCATAGTTGGCCACCTGTTTACGGTGTCGTTCGCTGATAAAGCCTGGATCAATCGGCTGCTCGGCCTCTGGCGCTTGTTCCTCCAGAGCTTCATAAAGCACTTCTATCTCTCGAAACTTGGCCACTTTGGGCGTCATGGGGGTGGTTTCCACTGCCTGTGGCGCCGGCTGCGTCCCCATCATCTGACAGCCACTCAACATGACTATCGACAGCGTTAAGCCACTCAGAATGCGTGTTTTCATGATCACTCACCCGCTCGTTGTAACCGGATCCCTTCGTGGATAGCGCCGTCTCTTAGCGCATTCACCACTGACTGAGGTAAAAACCCTTGGGCAGTGCCCACCACCACTTTGCTTTGCATACCCACAATCCGGGCATTCACTAAAATCCCACCTTGATGATGGGTCAAGGTGCCTGCCAGTACGTATTTAAATGGCAACTCATCAGAGAGCTCTAAAAAGTCACGACTGAAGATAAAATCCCCGTGCTTGGTGACGCGCATAAAGTCCGTGGTTTTAAAATCGATCACCGGAACGCCAAAGTTATGTAACTCATGAATAAAGCTTTCGGCAATCTGGTTGCCAAGCAAGGTCGCATGGTTAAAGTCTTCGTCTAAAAAGACAAAACTCGATACCGCTACCGGCGTCTGGTCATTAATGTATTTCACATTACTCACCATGTCCTGCATCAGCTTCTGTACATAGTGCGTCACATTTTTGGCCGCCATACGTTGTGATGCAGACATTTGTTGTACGCCCCTGGGATGGGCCTGAAACTGTTCAGCCGCACTGAATTTGCCTGGTGACGTGGCGGTTTCCTGGTGTTTTGTCATACCCAGTTGTGCGCACCCAAATAAAGTCAGGGTGGGTAACACAAGTGCTATCACAGATTTTTTCATCTTTGTCTCCACTAATACTGGCCGCGATGTAGCTTGCCATCTCGCATCTGGGCTTTTTCATTGCCCCACAACACCGCCTTGGGCACGGATATGGTCGCCGCGGATGCCGTGCGACTATCAAGCATAGTGATCAATCGCGCATTGATCGTGTAATGGTCGTGGCTTTCACTGATGGTCCCTGTCAGGGCAAGGTCAAATTTATGACGTTCGCGCAGCAGGGCAATGTCACGGTTTAATAAGTTATCGGCACGGTCCGACAAAGTTAAAGTGCGTTGTAGCCGAAACTCCACCACTTCCAGGCCCATCTGCGTCACATAGCTGATCAGACTTTCCTGAACCTGGGTGCTTAGGCCACTGCCCTGATTGCTGGCAACGGCATTACCCAGCTGATCGGCCAGATAAAAGCTCGTCACCGCGACAGTCGCGCCCGGTTTAAGCGGACGGCTGTGTTCACCCAAGGCGGCAGCAAGTTGCCCCATATACTGATGCAATGTCGGCAAGGGGGGCGCTTGCTCCACCTCTTTTTGTTGCTGCGCTTTTAGCATGCCAGCGCAGCCACTGAGCAGCACCGACAGGGCCAGTGCGACTATCACAGCAGGAAGTTGCATAATGATCACCTCTTTCTATTTGACCAATCAAATGCAAAAAGCGATCCACAATGTATTATAGTCAGTGCTAGAGTGTGACAGGATTGTCTGTGTAATGACTCAACAGACACTGAGGATGAAACGGTTTAAGTTCGGCGCACAACGCCTTACCCTGCTCTTTGCGCTCAAACGCACCGAGTTTAAGCCGAAAATACCTTTGCCCTTTGACCTCTACTTGCTCAACATTGACGGGATGTTTGCGCAACGCTGGATAATCCTGCAGCAGACGCCGGTGGACCATTTTTAGCTGGCTTTGTTTTCTGGTGGCAGCCAGTTGCACTGCAAACTCCGCTTTGTTGTGATCCTCGACTACAACCACTGGTTCTTTTTTAGGTGCAGCGGGTATCGGCCGGCTGGGTTGCGCATTCGCAGCCTGTTGCTCTGCACCCGCCTTTGTCGTGTTACTGTCTTGCTCAACAATTCCCGGTGGCTTGCTGATTTGTGCCACCATCACCTCGCTTTGCGGTTGTGCAGGTGCCAGCGCAAGCTGTAACTGGGTACTGAGCAAATTCAAATCCTGCTCAATACTCAATAGTTCATTGACCTGCGGCGCAACTTGCTGCCACTGCGCGATACTGCTCTTCATCTGCTCGACTTGCGTGTTTAACGCCGTCAATTGCTGCTCCAGCTCTGCCAGCCGCTGGTTATCCTGACCAGTGCTGGCACAGCCGCTAAGCAAACTGAGCAAAGGCCATACCAGATAAGGAAATAACTTCATCGCTTGCTCCTTTTATCGTTTTAATTCTGTTTGTTCCAGCTGACACATCACGCCGGCTGTTTTCAAGGTTTCACAACGTTGTGTCAGTTGCGTCGTATCGTCAGCATTTTGGGTAAACTCTATACCCAGCACATAGGTTTCAGCCTTTTCATCAAAAAGATAAAATGGCGGTTCAGGTATCAAATTCGGGTGACGCTTGCGCAATAGCAAGGCATAGGTTTTTAATACTGCCAGTGAGGTAAAGCGCCCGGCAGATAATACTGTGACATCAACACTCGCGCGCGCTTTCAGTTGCAAATCCACTTCCAGCAGCATATCCCCATGCTGCGATAAGGCGACCTCAGTGACCTCGGTATGCGTCAGGCCGCGCTTTGCCGCATTGGCCACTTGTGCCTGATAGCGTCCGGGTTTGATCCCGGTGATCACGTAATAGCCGTCATAGGCACTTTGGGCACTCGCAGCGACCTGCCCTTGCTCGTCTATCAGCGTTACTTCGGCATAGGGAAGAGGTGCATTTTCTTCACTTTCCCGTTTATACACCATGCCCTCTATTTCACTGGTATTCACCATAGGTAATTCCAGATATTCAACGTAGCCACGTCGGGGTGTGATGGCTAAGCCCTCCATTGCAGGCGCAACGAAGGGTGTTTCCACACTGTCGATATCAATCACCATATCGGTTTTTTGATTTAACGGCATACCACTGAGTAACAGCAGGCCTTGTTCATCCGTGGTCCCCTGCAAATAGTTTTGCAGTGCACGCACGCGTACATCAGGCATCACTTCGTCATCACCATCGAATATCCCATTATTATTGTTGTCCAGATATACCTTGACGAGCACGGCACCGTTACTTGCCAGCCGTCGGCGACTGAGCAACATCTGATCTGTGTGTGGATGATAACCAAAACTGAACTGACCATTTAACCCCAGCTGCCATTCATCTTCACTGTCGTAACTCAGTAAGCTACTTACGCGCATTTTATCACCCAGCCAGTTAAGCCCGAGTTCCCCTTTATGGTAATCAGTATCGATTGTATCCCGAAACCCCAATTCAACATTGAACTGCTCGCTGAAGCTGCGATACAAGCGGGTTTCATAGGCGATCAACTCACGCTCTGGATGCAGCTGGTAGTCAAAGATTAAACGTCCAAACACCCGGCCAAAACGGCTTTGAAATCGTACTTGGCCATTGAGAAGGTGATCTGCCTCGGCGCTGTCGTTTTGCCATTGTAATGTGTTACTCACGTTTACCCCCAAGACAGCGCTGCTCATCTGACTGGTCACCACAGTTTGTTCGCGGCCTCGATCACTTTCACGCCACTGCACGCGGTTTTGGTAGTTTAGAGCGCCCATGTCACCGCGCACAGCGCCGGACATGGTTAACTGCAGTGTTTGTGTATCAGAGAGCTCACCACGACGAATGCCACTGGTGATGAGGCTGCGCTTGTTAAGCCAACTCGCGCTGATGGCCTGTCCAGCCAATTCGCTACGCGCACTGAGCTGTGCCTGTTGTTGTGCCTCATTGTCCCTGTGTAAATCCAGGTTAAGCAGCAGTTTTTTCCACAAACTCAGACGCGCACCTGTGGTCAGGATGTTTTTTATGCTGGCGGATCCGGAGAATGCATGCGCAAAGCCACCATAGACAGACAGGTTTTCGTAAACCCCCTGATCATAACGGCCGTTAAGCTGCCATCCTTTTTGGTCGGATGTAAAGTCCTCGTTATCCAGTAGGGAGTTACCCATGTCAGTAATAGACACGTCAAAATAACCGCTCCCCGATTCAATGCCCGTTCCCTCAACGTAGTAATTTCTCGTTTCCCGTTCTACCTGCCCCTGCGGTCCATATTTCACCAGTTCAAAACGGTTCCCGCCAAAATACAAAGGGACCCCTGCAAAATCAAATCGCCCTGTCTGGATTTGCAACTGCTGTGCAATCATCAAATTATTGTGATACAGCTCAACATCCCAGCCAGACTGAATGGGCCCACTGATCTGTACGGTATTATCCAGACTGGTGCTTTGCAGGGGCGTGTCTGACACGCGCAGCCCCATGCCCTGGTCACTATTTAAACCAGCACCAATTTTGCTGGCAACAATATCACCCACCTCCAACTGAGTTGCCGCCACTTTGCCCAGCAGCTCCCCTTCAGGATCTTCTTTTGCTACCTTAAGGCGCCCTTGATCAAGCAACTTCCCTTCCCTGCCGGCAACAAAGTATTCGACATTCCAATATGCCAGATCCTGCGCGCCCAGCATTGAGTAATAAAGTGAATCTTCCGTCTCTTTTTCTGGGTCACTGGTGGGCGTATCGAGCGACTCATTGCGATTCAGTTTACGGCGGTAACCAAACTGCACGTCGAGTAAGGGGGACGACAACGCCTGATAGTCGTTGGGCTTCCAGGGCAAACGAGATGCTCTATTTGCCCACTGATTGGCCGCTTTGCGTTTAGCCCGGTTGAGCCTTTGAATGGCGGGTAATGGCTGTTCGGAGCGTACATAGAGTTGTTGATCGGTGTAATTAAACTGCAATTCAATGCCAAACCACTCCATGAGTTGCTCGGCTTCAACGTAAATATCCTCTCCTTCACGGCTGATAAGCTCAGGAGCAACACGCAACTCACGTTCGTTAAGCTTTACCTGCAAACGTTTGGCGTCGAGAGAAAATGATTGCTCTGGTTTGAGATACCACCCCGACAGGACATTGTCTTCCGTCTCGTCAATGGCAAAATCAAGTACGGCTATCAGACTTTGTAATTCGACCTGAGCCTCGCGGGCACTTTTCAGTGCAAAGACCTCACCCAGGTATTCTCGCTCTGCATAAACGGAGAGAAACAGCGCTTCCCCTTCAGGAATACCGGTTTGTTGCGCTGGATTTTGTACTGTCACAGACGCTTTTGCTTGCGCCAGCTTAGCCTGTGCACGTTGCAAAGTTTGCAGCGCCTGTGTCAGTTTGGCCTGCTCTATAGCAATAGCAGGCGCACAAAACAGCCCGCTTGCCAGCAGCCAGATTGGGATCACATTCCGTGTCATCACGCGCCTGACTATTGACCTGAGGAAACCGTAAATATCCGCTCAGCAAACTGCTGCTCCGTATACTCTGAACCACCGTCATACACGACTTTAAGCTGACCAGAACGGCGGTTTTGAAGCAGTTCTGGTTTTAATATCGTCAATTTCAATTCAGCCCGACTGACTTCAGGATAAATACTGTAGCTATTCGTTAAGGCAATTTGCTGCCACTGGGCCTGCTGATTTTGACGCCACAACACCCTGAGATTACCAAATGAACTGGCATTGCCATTGCGCTTCAGTGTTACCGCTACTGTGTCATATAAACCCGTATCGCTGCGCAGTATCTGTGCCTGCTCAACCTCAACCTGAGGAAGCGAGGTAGACTGACGGTAAATGACAGGAATGCTATAACTCATGATCATGTTCAGACGGATCCCACCCCCTGGTTGGCCTTGTTCCTGTCCATTTGGTAATGCCTGAAAAAACAAATGAGAGCGATATTCTCCTTCGGCCATCCCCTTTTTACGCCGCAGCGCCAGTTTCACTACCTGGCGCTCACCGGGCGCGAGTCGAACTTGCTTCGGTGTCATCCTCAGCAACTCACTCAATCGCATTGGGTTTTCTTCACTGGCAATATCCTGGTAGCCACCTTGTGGCAATGCGCGCTTCTCCTTAAAGCTCAGGCGATAAGTTTTATACTCCTGGCTGCTATTGATCAGAAAGATTTTTGCATGGCGCTGACGTTCATCAAATACGACCCGTGTGGGTGAGATCATCAAGCTGGCATGGACTTTCAGCGTGCACAAAAGTAACACGGCAAACATTATTCGAAGCGTGGCATAGTTCATGATTTGGAGCCTTATGTAACTGCATATTGTTGAACAGGCGATGTAATGGACCTGTTCAGTAACTTATTTCAAGGCTGACCGTAGTCTGATAGTTGCCATCCAGATAGGCGTGCGCCAGAGGCTGGCTTTGCATGGTACCGCCAATCACTAAGCGGGCCCGTCCAAAACGGTCTGTATATACCCTATCCACATGGTGAAGCGCTGTTATCCCCAAGTGTCCTGCTGTACTTTGGCTGGTATGATTCAATTGATCATTGAGCAAGTATGTTGTGACATTCAGGTACACACCAACTGGAAAATCCTCCAGTAACAATTCTGCCGGGTGCCCTTTTTGGATCACATGAATACTACCTGACGAACTGGTAGCCCCCGTCGGTGAGACAGTGACAGATCCAATTTGGTGAGGTGAAGCAACAATAATTTTGCCAAAGTTTAGATCACTATTGAGTGTAATTGCCCCATAGCCAGGCACACTTAGTAATACACTCAGGATGTATATCAGAGCCTTAGTCATAGTAACAGGCGGGATATCCCGCCAACACAACTTAGTAATTTAGCTCTAAGGTGAAACTACCTTCATAGGTGCCATTCAGATAATTACCAGTAGCGGCGCTGGTTGTGGTCAAAGTTGCGCCCACATTGAACGCGACTGTACCATCTGAATCAACCTGAATTGTACCGGTAACAGGCCCTGGGGTGCCTGATGTCATATAGTAGGTAAAATTACTCAGCAAAAACCCTGGAGTACCTGGTGGCAGGTTTGTCGGTGAGACCGTCGTATTCGTCGGATCCGTAATCGTCAGCGTAGAAAATGGCGCAACGCCATCCACAGTAAACGATGCCGGGCTGCCCGGATTGATAACCGCAATCGACGCCAGGTTTGCGTTAGTTGAAGTGACAGTAGGCGCGGTAGCAGCGTTCGCCGCAACGGTCAGCGTCGCCGTTTCCGCCCCAGCTGGGTCACCTGAAGCTCGAATTGTACCAAAATCCAAGTCGTTGACTTTTACAAAGTTGAACGAGTTGGTCACTTGTACCGTGGCCTTAAATTCCGCAGGCTGGGCATGTGAAAGAGCGGGCATAACTGCCAAAATTGAGAGCAGGGTGTACTTATTCATTAACTTATCCATGAGTAGGTCCTTTTTAGTGCCGGCCAAATCCACTTGGCCATATCAATTATTAACCAGTGGCAAACACTGTGCGCGCCACCTTTATTACTACTTTATAATGATTCGATTGAATGACGTAATTCTGCTCCTCTGAGTACAGTGGGTAGTAAGTGCTCAAATTAGAGTAAGCGAACTAGTCAGTCCTCTTAATATCGTACCTAAATATAAAACCTTTAGCTATATTTCAATATTTTTAGTTAGTTAACTAATTTGCAGGGCTGGCCACTTGCTTTTATCAAGCGGCAAAACAACTGGCTTTCTTGCTTAGACGAGAAACCAGATGCGCGCGTCTCATAAAACCGAGTACCATTTTGCGCCGGTTGCTGTAAAAAAATAGACACGCCTTTGAACATATCCGGGTAGTAACTTTGCATGAGTTGCAAAGACTGCTCAATCTGCGTGTTTTGCGCATTCGCTCGCTCACTTCGCAGGTGACGACCAAATTGCACTAGATGGGCATGATTACTTCCAGGCTGGGGTGTGGCCGTGTTCTCTGAATCAGTTGCCTGGTGGGTAATGACAGGCTTATCTGTCTGAGCAAATTGCTGTTCCAGGGAGGAAATATGATTACTTTCAGACAACAGTTGCAGGAGCTGACTGAGATCCTGTTCCATCTGCGCAACACGCTCAATGCGTGCTTTGTGCTGGTTATAGGTCTTGATCAGCTCTGCTCTGGCCTGCGCTTCAGCTTCCTGGTCTGGCCCAGGGGCCGTATTACAAGCAGACAAACAGCACAGTAACACCAACCCAATAAGGGTTCTGGATGACTGACGAAAAAAACATCGCCTTTTGGTACGGGTGCGATAAAACATTTCTATCTTCCTTTTTGCCCTGACGGCCTTCACTGGCCGTCTACAACAGATAGTAAGCCAAACACCCCTTAAATAGCAACAGGTGCCTTAATGTTAGGGTCGGCGTTATAGCCTTCAATGGCAAAATCCTCAAAGCGATAGTCATAAATAGACTCAGGCTTGCGCAAAATGTTGAACGTGGGCAGGCCCTTAGGCTCACGTTGTAACTGCTGCTCAATCTGTTCCATGTGGTTTGAGTAAGCATGTAAATCGCCAAAGCTGACAATCACTTCACCAGGTTCAAGGTCGCATTGTTGCGCCAGCATATGCACCAGCAAAGACAAACTGGCGATGTTATACGGCAGCCCCAGGAAAATATCTGAGCTGCGAATATACAGTTGCCCGGATAATTTACCATCTGCCACGTAGAACTGATAAAGCAGGTGACAAGGCGGTAAGGCCATACGACCAGCCTCGACATTTTCTTGCGGACTCATCGACTCATCGGGCAGATACTCCACATTCCAGCCATGAAATAAGATGCGACGGCTGTTCGGATTATTTTTGAGCGTATCGACCACATAGTCTATCTGATTAATTTCTCCACCGTCTTTGGTCGGCCAGGCTGTCCACTGCTTGCCATAAATTGGGCCAAGGTCGCCGTTTTCCAGTGCCCACTCATCCCAGATTTTTACCCCGTTTTCATTTAACCAGGTTTTATTGGTATCGCCTTTAAGAAACCAGATCAGCTCATTGGCAATGCTCTTGAAGTGCAGCTTTTTGGTGGTCAGCAGCGGAAAACCATCCTGGAGGTTGTGACGAATTTGACGGCCAAATACGGAGCGCGTACCAGTACCAGTGCGGTCCCCTTTCTGGGTGCCGTTCTCTAATACATCTCGCAACAACTCCAAATACACTTTCATGCTTTACTCCTCAAATGATCTCACTAATGACCCGACTCAGGGCTTATCTGGCACGAAAGTATACTACGTTCGCAAGCTGGGGTAACTAATTCACGACGGGATTTATTGGCAGGCAATGTGGGCCCCTGAGATCTGGGGCCCACCGACATTTATGCGCGGGCAGTTGCGGTGCGCTTGTGGCTCCAGAGCATCAGGCCCAGGCCACCGATCACCATAGGTAAAGACAAGATCTGGCCCTGAGAAATCATACCGGCATACAAACCGATATGGGCGTCCGGTTCACGGAAATACTCAACGATGAAACGGAAAGTACCATATCCAAGCAGGAACAAACCTGCCACGCTGCCAGCCGGACGTGGCTGTTTTCTGTACCAGATCAGCATAATAAACAATACCAGTCCTTCCAGGAACGCCTCGTAAAGCTGCGACGGATGACGTGCAACCGGGCCTCCCGTAGGGAAAACGACGGCCCAGGGAACATCTGTAGCACGGCCCCAAAGCTCACCATTGATAAAGTTACCAATACGTCCTGCCAGCAGGCCTACCGGCACCATGGGAACCACAAAGTCGCCAACCGCCAGCGGAGATTTCTTGAATCGCCACGCAAAAATAAAGATACCCGCTATCACGCCCAGTGCACCACCGTGGAAGGACATGCCACCCTGGTCAATGCGCAGCAGGTACATTGGGTTTTCAAGGAAGTGGCTGAACTGGTAAAACAACACATAGCCGATGCGTCCGCCCAGGATCACCCCAAGCATGCCGTAAAACAGCAGATCACTGACTTCATCTTTGGTCCAGCCCGAGTTGGGCTTGTCGGCTTCTTTATTTGCCCACCACATGGCAAAGGCAAAGCCAATCAGATACATCACGCCATACCAGCGTACACTTAGGGGTCCAATCGAAAAAATAATTGGATCGATTTCTGGAAACTGCAAAGCCATCGCTTTCCCTCAATAAAATAACATTTTTCCCGCAATCACCACGAGCAGTAACGCGAACACTTTCTTAATCACTGGCACCGGCAGAGTGTGTGTTGCTTTGGCCCCAATTGGAGCGACAAACCAGGATGTCAGCACAATACCAAATAATGCCGGTAAATACACAAAACCGGCAAAACCGTCGGTTAATTTCAATGCCTGCCCACCCGATACGACGTAACCAATAGAGCCAAACAAAGCAATCACAATACCGCTGACTGCCGCGCAGCCTATCGCTTTGCGCATGTCCACACCAAAATAGCTCAGCAGCGGCACAATCAGCACGCCACCGCCTATACCTATCATGGCAGACAAGGCCCCCATTAACGAAGTGATACCCGTCAGCACAGGGCCGGATGGCAGATCTCGCATTTTTTTCGCCTTGCCTGGGCGAGTACTGAAGACCATTTTAGCGGCAATAAGCAACACCGAAATGACAAACGTCCACTTGACCCAGTGCACAGGGATAAGCGCGACCATAAAACCACTGACCAAGGCACCCACGGCCACCCCCGCCATTACCCAGGGGGCAATCTCCCAGGGCACATTTTGATTTCGATGGTGAGCCAGCGCAGAGGAGGTGGACGTAAACAAAATCGACGCCAAAGAGGTGGCAATGGCAACCACTATCACATACTCATCGGCCAATACCTCAAAGTACAATAAGATTGCCGACAGCACAGGCACAATGATCAAGCCACCGCCAATACCGAGTAACCCGGCCAGAAAACCGACAATACAGCCAAGCAAGGCGCAGCTTAAAATGAGTAACACACTGATTGTCATAAAGACACTCTTATTATTTTGGGCGCGTTATAGTAGCGTATCTGTGCGCACGCCTCCAGTCGCGGTTCAGGCCGTATCACTTTTGGCGTACAGCAACTCACTGAGGCCCTGGGCTATCAAAAATTCGCGCAGCAGTCTATGCACCTGCTTGGCGCTGGATGCCACCAGACACTGGGCCAGCAAGGCTTCCATGTCTTTGACGGCAAGCCTGCGTAGCGTCCACTTTATTTTATTTAACGAAGAGATGTTCATGCTGAGGCGACGAAACCCCATGGCAACGAGTAAAATCGCGCCTTCGGGTTCACCACCCAGCTCTCCGCACAGACTAAACGGCAACTCGAGCTGCTGGCAATCATCGGCAATTTTCTTCAGCACTCGCAGCACACTGGGATGATAAGGTTCAAATAACTCAGCGACCTGCGCATTGGCCCTGTCTACCGCCAGCAGGTACTGCGTCAAGTCGTTGCTACCCACAGAGCAAAAATCAACCTTGTCGGCCCACTCGGGCAATAAAAAGATACTCGATGGCACTTCCAGCATCACGCCGATATCGGGCTTATCTATGGTATAAAATTGATCAGCCCACTCTTCTTGCAGCTCAAAGTATGCCTGCTCCAGCAGTGCCAGCGCTTCGTCTACTTCCTCTGTATGACTGACCATAGGCAACATGATCCGTAAGTTACCCAGCCCGGCATTGGCTTTGAGCATGGCCTTGAGTTGATCTAAAAACAGCTCGGGATGGTCGAGCGTAACCCGGATCCCCCGCCAGCCAAGAAAAGGGTTATCTTCACTGATGTTAAAATAATCCAGGACTTTATCGCCGCCAATATCCAGGGTGCGCATAATAACGGGCTCAGGGTGATAACGCGCCAACACCTCGCGATACCAGTTTTCCTGCTCAGCCTGTGACGGAAACTGGCCGCGCTGCATAAACCAGGCTTCGGTGCGATACAAACCTACACCATCGCAGTATTTGGCACTGAGGTGCTCGGTAGACAAGTCCAGACCCGCATTGAGTAACAAGCTGATCCGCTCACCATCGGCGGTGACAGACGCCAAATGGTGCTCGGCCTCAAATTTATCGTGCAGCTGACCTTCTTTCAGTTTCAGTGCAGAGTATTCATTACGCAAGACCTCGGAGGGCGAAATATAGACTCGCCCGGCATAGGCATCGAGGATCATATCTTTGCCATCGAACTGCAACAGCGGAATATCCTCAATCCCCCAGATTGCAGGGATCCCCATTGCCCGGGTCAGGATTGAGGCATGGGAGTTTGCCGAGCCATGAACGCTTATCACCCCTTTGAGCTTATCTTTGGGTACTTCGGCCAGCATCGCCGGGGTCAGCTCATTGGCAATTAAAATAGTATTGTCCGGATAGCTTTTTACCATGCTTTCTGTGCTGACCAGATGGTGTAATACCCTCAGCCCCAGATCTCTGACATCGACCGCGCGCTCTTTGATATAGGGATCGGACATAGCTTCAAACTGTGTCACCAGCTCGATAATCACATGTTTTAACGCGGATTTGGCATTCCAGCCTTGCTCCAGCTGTTGCTCAACGCGCTGACCCAGGCTGCGCGCATCTAACAGCTGCTGATAGACCTCGAATACGGCCAGCGCTTCTTTGGGTAAGGAGTCACTGAGGGTGTTTTTTAATACATGAAATTCTTGTCGGGTCGCAGCCACCGCTTGCTGGAATAACTGGCGCTGCTGATGGATTTGCTCACACTGCTGAGATTCAATGCTGGCAAAGTCGAGCTTTGGGATCACCACAAAAGCTTCACCCAGTGCTATGCCTGGGGCACTGGCAACCCCTTTAAGCACCGAGGTTTTGTGGCTGGATGCATCCTGTTTGAGCGCGGATTGTAACTCTACCTGCGCAAGCTGTGAGGCCAGTTGCGCAGACAGTGTAATAAGAAAGGACTCTTCATCATGACTAAACACCCGCTCATCACGTTGCTGAACCACGATGACACCCAGTACTTTGCGTTGATGCACCACTGGAACCGACAAGAAGGCGTTGTAGCCTTCTTCATGTACTTCGGTGTGTAGTTTAAATCTGGGGTGACTTTGTGCGTGCGCTATGTTGATCGGCTCTTCCCGCTGAGCAACTAGCCCGACCAGGCCTTCAGTAAAGCCAACCCGAAACCGCCCGACGGCATCAGGGTTGAGACCATCGCTGGCCATCAGTACAAAATTGTCCTGACTATAATCGGCAAAGTAAACCGAGCAACACTCTGTGTGCATTGCCTCCTTAACCATCATCACAAAGCGAGATAAGGCCGTTTCGAGGTTATCCTGCTGAGAGACAACCTCCGCGATGGTTCGTAATGTTGCTAACACACCTGACTCCTAAATTGGTAGAAATCGCTCTGTACTGCTCATTTACTCTTTCTAATTACCCTGATCTGACCTACGCCTGCACCGATTAACGGCGTCGCCAGTGATCTTTATGCGCATGCTCTTTGCGATTAAAGGGCATCGCAAAAGGCGCAAACTCTTTCATTACCCGGCGGTATACATCGCGCTTAAACGACACAACCTGACGCACCGGATACCAGTAACTCACCCAGCGCCAGTCATCAAATTCGGGATGATGGGTGCGCATTAAGTCTACATCTTCATCTTTGCACTTGAGTTTCAGCAAAAACCATTTTTGTTTCTGGCCAATACACACGGGACTGGAGTCTTTACGGATCAGTCGCTTTGGCAATTTATAGCGTAACCAATGTTTTGAGCTGGCAACGATCTCGACATCTTCCGGTCGTAACCCAACTTCTTCATGCAGTTCACGGTACATGGTCTGTTCGGGTGTTTCGCCTTCATCTACACCCCCTTGCGGAAACTGCCATGAATGCTGGCCATAGCGCCGCGCCCAAAATACCTGCCCCTGATTGTTACAAATAACAATTCCTACATTGGCACGAAATCCTTCGGCATCAATCACCTTAAGTGCCTCGTATATTTGTTTGATATGATTTTGATTGTTCCACAACTCAGGGCACTGGGCAAATTTAATTCCTGCTTTTACGCAACTTACCCACAACTTGTGCATAAGTTTAATTATTCATGATGATTTTACAGACAAATCCACAATAACACGATGAAATCTGCATTTTCTCCACAGAATCTGTGGATAATTATGTTTATATACTTGTATTTATCCAAAAACAGGTTGATTTCGCCTCTTATTGATGTAGAGTAAAATTTAAAAAGATCATATAAATCATAAAATTAAACCTAAAGAGTGAGAAAGTCACAGCTTAAAGAATAACCCACAACGAAGCAGTTCAAAAAACACACAAAGCGGTTTTCATCCACATTGGCGAATTATTTTTGTTACCATACGAGGCCAAGCAGAAAAAGACGAGCCAGATTGTGTCAAAGCCAACACCTCCCCATTCCATTGCCGAACTTATGACCCGCGTAGACGCCATCGCCGGGCAAACACTCGGAGAGCTTGCGGCGCAATTCCATTTTAAAACCCCGCAGGATCTGAACCGTGAAAAAGGCTGGCCGGGACAGCTGATTGAATATGTGCTCGGCGCCAGCGCAGGCTCTAAACCTGTACCCGACTTTGAATTTATCGGTGTCGAGCTAAAAACCTTGCCGATTGGTTATAACGGCAAGCCACTCGAAACCACCTATGTGTCTGTGGTGCCTCTGACCAACCTGACTGGTTTGCGCTGGCAGGACAGCACAGTGAAAAAGAAACTGGCTCATGTATTGTGGCTACCAATTTTGGCAGAGCGCGATATAGCACCCGTGAACAGGACCATAGGCAGCGGCTTTTTATGGCAACCAAACGCCTTACAGGAACAGCAGCTACAACGGGACTGGGAAGAACAAATTGAATTGATTGCGCTGGGGCGGGTCGATGAGATCAGTGGCAAACTAGGCGAGGTCATGCAGATCCGACCAAAAGCGGCCAACAGTAAAGCCCTTACCGATGCGATTGGTCCTCAGGGCAAATTAATCAAAACCCTGCCCCGCGGGTTTTACCTGAAAATGCAGTTTACCCAGGGCATTCTGGCTGAGCAGTTTGTGGGTTAGCAACAGCAGACATCATCACGCACCTGACCCACATAGAATGACAAAAGGAGAAGTCATAAAATGGCCTTCTCCGCTGCGTCTATTTTAACAGCTTGAAATTGTTAAGCCCACTGCTGTCCAGCGACTGATACTGCCCTTGCGGACAGGTGCGCGAACCGTTATAAAATGTGAGTTCGATTTTTTGATCTGTGCTCAATGCCACAAGTAGCGCGCTGTACAAGGCTTGGCAATATTCTTTTGTACTTCCCGTTAACTTACATACTCCAGAATCTGATACGTCCAGTGGCTGGGTGTGTCCGCCAGAGGTTGTCCCAACAGTAGACACAACAACACGACCTTCAGGTTTAAGCTGTACATTAGATACCTTTGCGCTGCAATGGACGTTACCAGCAGCCATTACACCTGCTGAGTTGAAAGCCATCACACCAGAAAAAACCAATAAGCTAAGTACTTTTTTCATTTTAATATTCTCCTTTATATTGAATAAGGCCTGAAAATATCGAAGCAATTTTTTAAACAGCTCAGCAGCAGCAAAATTTTAAATACGAAATGTCGAAGTTGGACACTGCAGCTCCCAAAACAGGGCAATAATCCTCGGCCTAATAGTAGCTAAGCAAGTATTTTTGCGTAAAAAAGCCGTGCTCAAAGCGCGGCTTTTTCAGTCAGATAATTTAGATTACTGACCTTTGATCTCGCTACGACCTTTGTAGATTGCCTTGTCGCCCAGCGCTTCTTCGATACGTAGCAACTGGTTGTACTTAGCAACACGGTCAGAGCGGCACAGTGAGCCAGTCTTGATTTGGCCAGCCGCAGTACCCACTGCTAAATCAGCGATGGTTGCGTCTTCTGTTTCGCCTGAGCGGTGAGAGATAACCGCAGTGAAACCTGCGTCCTGTGCCATCTTAATTGCGTCCAGAGTTTCAGACAGTGAACCAATTTGGTTGAACTTGATCAGGATTGAGTTACCGATCTGCTCATCGATACCACGCTTAAGGATCTTCGTGTTAGTAACGAACAGGTCATCACCCACCAGCTGTACTTTGTCACCGATCTTATCAGTCAGGATCTTCCAGCCAGCCCAGTCGCTTTCGTCCAGACCATCTTCGATAGACACGATTGGGTAACGCGCAGCCAAATCTGCCAGGAAGCCAGCAAAGCCTTCAGAGTCGAACGCTTTACCTTCGCCCTGTAGGTCATATTTGCCATCTTTGTAGAACTCAGACGCCGCACAATCCAGTGCCAGTGTCACATCTTTGTTCATTTCATAGCCCGCTGCTGCAACCGCTTCAACGATCACTTCCAGCGCTTCTTCGTTTGACTTAAGGTCTGGTGCAAAACCACCTTCATCACCTACGGCAGTGTTAAGGCCACGTGATTTCAATACTTTCTTCAGGCTGTGGAAGATTTCTGCACCCATGCGCAGTGCTTCACGAAAGCTTTTCGCGCCCACTGGCTGAACCATGAACTCCTGGATATCAACGTTGTTGTCAGCGTGCTCGCCGCCGTTCAGGATGTTCATCATAGGTACTGGCATAGAGTACTGGCCAGCTGTACCGTTGATGTCTGCAATGTGCTCGTACAGCGCCACGCCTTTTTCTTGTGCTGCTGCTTTAGCCGTTGCTAAAGACACAGCCAGGATAGCGTTAGCACCCAGCTTTTCTTTGTTTTCAGTGCCATCCAGGTCCAGCATTAGCTGGTCAATTGCACGTTGTTCAAGGGCATTGTGTCCGTTCAGGGCTGCTGCGATTTCGTTGTTAACATAGTTTACCGCGGTCAGTACACCTTTACCCAGGTAACGAGCTTTATCTCCGTCACGTAATTCAAGTGCTTCGCGAGTTCCTGTTGATGCACCAGATGGTGCACACGCGCGGCCCCATGCGCCCGACTCTAAATGAACATCGGCTTCAACGGTAGGGTTACCACGTGAGTCCATAACTTCACGGCCAATCACTTTTACGATTTTTGACATCTTGATTCCTCTTTTCCCAAAGTGGTGAGTGTGTTGTGTGTCTGCTTTCGCATTGCTATATACCCGCTTGTTGCAGTTACATAGCAATACGGTGTGTTACTTACGGCGATTAAAAAAGCCGTGCACTGAGGCACGGCTTTTCATCATTAAGAATCAGCTTTTTGGTAGCTGAACGCAGCTGCAACGAACCCTTCAAACAGCGGGTGGCCGTCGCGTGGCGTTGACGTAAACTCAGGGTGGAACTGAGCCGCAATAAACCAGGGGTGATCTTTGTTTTCGATGATCTCAACCAGTTTCTTGTCTTCCGACAGACCCGTGAAGGCAAGACCTGCCTGCTCAAGGCGCTCAACGTAGTGGTTGTTTACCTCGTAACGGTGGCGGTGACGCTCAGTGATCTCGGCATTGCCGTATACGTCGCGTACTTTTGAGCCTTCTTTGAGGTGACACAGCTGAGCACCCAGGCGCATCGTACCACCCAAGTCTGACTCTTCAGTACGGGTTTCAACGTTACCGTCGGCATCTAACCACTCAGTGATCAGACCAACAACCGGATGAGGCGATTTAGCATCAAACTCAGTTGAGTTAGCGCCTTCAAGGCCCGCTACGTTACGCGCGTATTCAATCAGCGCAACCTGCATGCCTAAACAGATACCTAAGTAAGGCACTTTGTTTTCACGCGCATATTTGGCCGCCAAAATCTTACCTTCAACACCCCGGTTACCAAAGCCGCCCGGTACCAAAATCGCATCCAGGTGGTCAAGCAGTTCAGTGCCTTTGCTCTCGATGTCCTGTGAATCAACATATTCGATATTCACGGTTACTCGATTCTTCAGGCCAGCGTGCTTAAGCGCTTCGTTTACTGACTTGTAGGCGTCTGGCAATTCAATGTATTTGCCAACCATACCAATGGTCACTTCGCCTGTTGGGTTTGATTCCTGATATAACACCTGTTCCCACTCAGCCAAGTCTGCTTCTGGTACATCCAGGTAGAAACGACGACAAACCAGGTCATCCAGTTCCTGTGATTTAAGCAGTGCCGGGATTTTGTAGATGCTGTCTACATCCTGCAATGAGATTACGGCTTTTTCTTCCACATTCGTGAACAGCGCAATCTTGGCACGCTCGTTAGCTGGCAGTTTACAGTTTGAACGACATACCAGGATATCCGGCTGAATACCAATTGAGCGCAGCTCTTTTACCGAGTGCTGAGTTGGCTTGGTTTTTACTTCACCCGCAGCGCCCAGGAACGGCACTAAGGTCAGGTGCATAAACAAAGCGTGCTCACGGCCCAGCTCTGTACCCAGCTGACGGATGGCTTCAAGGAAAGGTTGTGACTCAATATCACCCACAGTACCGCCGATTTCAACAATCGCGATATCGTGGCCTTCTGCCCCTTCCAGAACACGACGCTTGATGTCGTTAGTGATGTGTGGGATCACCTGAATGGTCGCGCCCAGGTATTCACCTTTACGCTCACGACGCAGTACATCTTCAAAAACACGACCCTGCGTGAAGTTGTTGCGGCTGGTCATTTTGGTGCGAATAAAACGCTCGTAGTGACCTAAGTCCAGGTCAGTTTCTGCGCCGTCTTCCGTCACAAAGACTTCACCATGTTGGATCGGGCTCATTGTGCCAGGGTCAACATTGATATAAGGATCCAGCTTAAGGATAGTGACGTTTAAACCACGCGCTTCTAATATCGCAGCCAATGAAGCAGCTGCAATACCTTTACCCAAGGAGGAAACAACTCCGCCCGTTACGAAGATAAATTTTGTACTCATGCGAACCCTAGAATATCAGGAAAAATGGAATTTAAATAAGAATCAAGACGGGGCAATAGTATAGCAAAAGCGCAGGGGGCAATCCAGCGAAAAATCACCCCCTTTAATTATTCTCACCTGAACGCTGGCGTCGTTTGACTTCTTCCCACGCCTCATCCATTTGCGCCAAGCTGGCGTCCGACAAGGCGATTTCCCGCTCCGCCAGAATGCCCTCAATGGCACTAAAGCGGGCGATAAATTTGTCACTGGCTCGGCGCAAAAGCTGCTCCGGGTCGCGTTTGATGTGACGTACCACATTTACCGTAGCAAACAGCAGATCGCCGAGCTCCTCCGCACTGTGCTCGGAGTCAGGGTCGTGACTGAGTGCCTCACTGACTTCTGTCACTTCCTCGGCCACTTTGTCCAGCGCGCCCTGATAGGTAGGCCAGTCAAACCCCAAAGACGCAGCGCGCTTTTGAATTTTCGCAGCGCGCGATAAGGCGGGTAAATTCAGTGGGACATCGTCGCCAAAGCGGACCGGCTTGGCACTGCGCTCCTTATCTTTGATGGCCTGCCACTGCGCACTTAATTCAGCATCGCTCAACGTGCTATTAGGAGTGTCAAAAACATGAGGGTGACGACGCACCAGCTTATCATTCAGCCCTTTCACTATGTCTTCAAACTCAAAGAGCCCGGCTTCTTTGCCCAACTGAGCATAAAAAATCACCTGGAACAGTAAATCGCCCAGCTCATCTTTTAGCCCGACAAAGTCTTGCTGCTCTATGCTGTCGGCCACTTCGTAGGCTTCTTCAAGGGTGTGGGGCACTATGGTTTCAAAGGTTTGTTGTTGATCCCAGGCGCAACCCTTTTGCGGGTCACGCAGGGTTGCCATAATCTCTAGTAATTGCTGCAACGAGGCGCTCATAGTCAGTGTTGTCTCCGGGCTTCAAATACGCCTTCTATTTGCATCAGCTTGGTCAGTAAGCGGTTCATCGCGGATAAGTCACCCACTTCGAGTTTCATGGTGAAAATGGCAATGTGCTTATCATCCTGCGTATTGACGTTCATATTCATCACATTGAGTTTTTCGTTGGCCAGCACCGAGCTGATATCGCGGATCAGGCCGTGGCGGTCATTGGCCTCAATATGCAAGGTCACGGCATAGCAGGCGCGCACATCGTCTGACCAGCTGACGGCAATTTCCCGCTCCGGATGCTGCTCACAAATATGCGCAAAGGAGTCACAATCGGCACGATGCACGGCAATGCCCCGCCCTTGGGTGATATAACCGACAATCTCATCCCCCGGAACCGGCTGACAACACTTGGCAACATGGCTCATCAGATTACCAACGCCTTCAACCACAATGCCATTGCTATCGCCCTTGTGCTTTTTCGGCGTGCTCATTTTGAGCTTAGGCATCGGCTCTGGCTTGTCCTGAACATAATTCAGGAACTGGTTGATGCGAATATCACCGGCCCCAATGGCCACCATTAAATCGTCGAGCTCCTTAAAGTTAAAACGCTCAATGGCGGAGTCGAGATCTTTGTAGGTCAGGTCGAGCTTTTGCAAATGACCGTCGAGAATTTCTTTCCCTGCCTGCAGGTTTTTATCTCTGTCCTGCTGCTTAAACCAGTGATGGATCTTGCTGCGCGCTCTGGATGAGTGCACATAGCCCAGCGACGGGCTGAGCCAGTCACGGCTTGGCGACGGATTTTTCTGGGTCAGGATCTCAACCTGATCGCCGGTCGATAGCTTATGGGTAAAGGGCACGATTTTGCCAAATACCTTGGCTCCGATGCAGCGGTGTCCAACGTTAGAGTGAATGTAGTAGGCAAAATCCAGTGGCGTCGCGCCTAATGGCAAGTCAAAAATATCGCCTTTGGGAGTAAAGACATACACTCTGTCTTCTACAACCTGGTTTTTCAGCTCTTCGGCCAGCTCGCTGCCATCGACCACTTCTTCTTGCCATTGCAGCAGTTTTCTCAGCCAGCTGATCTTTTGCTCATAGCCTGAACCACGACCCGGCAGCGCCCCTTCTTTGTACATCCAGTGCGCCGCCACGCCCAGCTCGGCATCCTGATGCATGGCCTGGGTGCGAATTTGGATCTCAACGGTTTTGCCCTCTGGGCCAAACACCACAGTATGGATGGATTGATAACCGTTTTGCTTTGGTGTGGCGACATAGTCGTCAAACTCTTTGTGCAGATGACGCCAGTTGGTGTGCACTATACCCAGCGCACCGTAGCAGTCCTGAATTTCATTGACCACCACCCGCATCGCCCGGATATCAAAGAGTTGATCAAACTCGTAATTCTTTTGCACCATTTTTTTGTAGATGCTGTAAATGTGCTTAGGTCGGCCATACACTTCGGCCTCAATGCCCGCCTCTTTGAGCTTGCTCTGCACCAGCTCAACCATATTGGCCATATAGGCTTCACGGTCCAGGCGTTTATCCGACAACTGCTTGGCAATGCTCTTGTAGGTTTTTGGGTGCAAATAGCGAAATGAAAGATCTTCGAGCTCCCATTTGAGCTGACCGATCCCCAGCCGGTTGGCCAGTGGCGCAAAAATATTGGCCGTGGCTTTGGCTGCCACCACCCGCTCTTCCTCAGAGGCGTTTTTAACGGCGCGCAAATAGCAGATCTGCTCTGCCAGCTTGATCACCACGGCGCGGACATCTTCCACCATGGCCAGTAACATGCGCCGAATTTTGTCTATCTGCAAGCTGCCCTTGCCCTGATGGGCCAACGTACTGATGGACGCCATTTGCTCCACGCCTTTGAGCAGCAGGGCAACATTTTCGCCCTGTGCCTCTTCAATGGCGTCGATCTCAATTTGCCCGGACAGGAAATAAGGAGTCAAAAAAGCCCCGGCCAGTGACTCTGAATCGAAGTTCAGCTCTGCCAGGATCTCAACCATTTCAATGGCTTTGGCCAAAGTGGTGGTCGCCTCATCTTGCGGACATAAATCATACACCTGATCCAGCCGGTCGCGCTTTTCCTGCGATAAATTCAGTAACCCAAGCCGGGCATGAAAATCAGCCGGAAGACCGGATTGATGAGACTGGCGAGTCGCAACCATATGACTACCTCCTTTGGAACAACGCCATGGTTTCTATATGTCCTGTGTGCGGGAACATATTCATTAAACACACTTTATCGACCACAAAGCCCGCTTCCAGTAGCAATGCCGCATCTCTGGCCATAGTCACCGGATCGCAGGACACATATAAAACCTGTTTAAATTGCGTCAACGGCAACTGGCGTAAAATCTCGTACGCCCCGGTGCGTGAAGGGTCTAACACCAGTACATCCAGCGCCGCATGAAACCAGTTCGCCGTCGTCAGGGGCTGAGTGAGGTCAAACTGGTGAAAACTGACCGTGTCGATGTGGTTAGTGTGCGCATTTTGCCGTGCCATTGCAACCGACTCGGCCACCCCTTCTACTGCAACCACCTTGTTTGCGTGTTTTGCCAACAATAAGGAGAAGTTACCAATTCCACAAAACAGATCCAGAACCTGCTCTTTGCCCGTCAAAGCCAGCCACTCAAGTGCCCTTTGCAGCATTTGTTCATTAATATCGCGATTAACCTGAATAAAGTTGTCGAGCTTAAACGCAAACCTTACGCCGGCGCTCTCATAAGCGGGCAACAACGCATATTCTGGCTGCGACTTGCCATCATCCCAGACAAACTGCCAGTTTTGCCCGGTAAGACGCTCTGCAACCTGAGCTTTAACCTGTGAGCTAATTGCCCGGGTATGACGCAGCAGTACAAACGCACCATTATCCGCTGCACAGAACTGGATATGGCTGACGCTGCGCAGCTCAGGGTGGGTATTCAGAGTCTGGCGCAGCGCCTCAAAGCCACCAGCAAAGGCATCAACCATGACCGCACAGTGATCAATTTCAATAATTTTCTTAGACCCGGCAGAGCGAAACCCTAGTTTGAGCTGGTTAGTTTGTTTGTCATAGATGCAGGCAATGCGCCCGGCGCGGCGATAATGGCGCTCAGGCCCAGTCAGTGGTGGCAGCCAGGGCAACTCAGTTGCTTTGGCGAATTTGTCAAATAAGGCCGACACCGCCTGCTGCTTGTGCACCAGCTGCGCATCGGCGTCCAGATGCTGTAACGCGCAGCCACCACATTGTTGATAGTATTCGCAAAACGGCGTAACCCGCTCCTCACTTGCCTCCAGCACCTTGACGGTTTGCGCTTCGAAAACACGACTTTTTTGTGTCTTTATACGTGCTTTAACCCGCTCGGAACTGAGTGCACCATCCACAAAACCGACTTTTCCCTGGTGTCTGCACACACCGCGCCCCTGATGGTCCAGCGAGTCAATTGTCAGCTCAACTGTCTCGACTTGCTTACTACGTTGTTTAGAAGATTTTCCAGCACGAAATATTTGTGCCATATTGCCGCCCCTATAAGATTGCTAAACACCTGTTAACTCGATACTCTAGGGCTCAGACTACTTACTGTTTTACATCCAATTTATGTCTAAATTGAGTTTGCGCGACAGCGTATTAGTGTTGACCCTGATCCCAACGGTGTTAATCGGCCTGGTACTTGGCGGTTATTTTACTATAAATCGTTACGTTGAGCTTGAACAAATCCTCAAGCAACAAGGCACCAGTCTGGCCAATACTGTGGCAATGACGGTGGAACAACCGCTGGCTGAGCGAGATAAAGCCAGGTTACATCGGGTGATCACCACTACCCACAACCAGCATGGCAGTTTCGTCAATAGCATCGCGCTGTTCAATGAAGACAATCAGTTGCTGTTAACCAGTAACTATCATAATGAATTTAATCAGCTGCATTATCGTGGCAATGTCACAGAGTTACATGCCACTGAAATCGTTCAGTACCTCGACAGGTACATTATCTTTGCGCCCGTAAAACAGCCGCAACAGCAAGGGACTTCGGACTGGCAAAATGCCCATACCCGCACCACCGCTGTGCTGATGATAGAGCTCAGTAAAGACCAAGCCATTATTGGCCAGCAACAAGCACTGCTGTTCAGTGGTGCCATCATTATGGTGGCTTTGTTGCTGAGTGCCTTTGTCTCGACCCGGCTCAGCCGGATGTTCTCAACGCCGCTGTCTCACCTGCTGTTGGCCACGGATAAGCTGCTTGAGGGCAAAACCAAAATTGGCGTCGAGCAGCCGATGCAGGGCGAATTCGACTTACTTCGTGAGGGCCTCATCACCATCAGCGAAAAAATGGTGCTACAGCGCGACGAAATGCAAAAGCACATAGATCAGGCCACCAGCGATTACCGGGAAACACTGGAGCAGTATGAAACTCAGAATATCCAGCTGAATATTGCGAAAAAAGAAGCCCAGGTCGCCAACCGGGTTAAATCCGACTTCCTCGCCAAGATGAGTCATGAACTCAGAACCCCGCTGAACGGCGTAATTGGCTTTACCCGCCAGCTCTATAAAACACCCCTTAATAAGCACCAAAAAGACTACTTAGATACCATAGAGCTGTCGGCCAACAGCCTGCTGACCATCATCAGTGATATTCTCGACTTTTCGAAGCTTGAAGCCGGCGCCATGGACCTGGAAAGCATTCAGTTCCAGCTCAGGGATGCGGTGAATGAAGTGCTGACATTGCTTGCCCCAAGCGCCTATGAAAAACAACTGGAACTGTCGATTGCCATCAATCGCCAGGTGCCGGATAACCTGGTGGGCGACCCGACGCGCTTTAAACAGGTACTGATCAATCTGATCAGCAATGCCATCAAGTTTACCGAAAAAGGCTCGGTGAAAGTCGATATCAGCCATCGACTCAAGGGCGACAGTCAGACCTCGCTGCTGATCTCAGTCAGCGATACCGGGCTGGGCATTGCACAGGAAAAACAAGACACCCTGTTTACCCCATTCGCTCAGGCCGACTCCAGCATTACCCGCAAATTCGGCGGCACAGGTCTTGGCTTAATCATCACCAAACATATTGTCGAAGCCATGAGTGGGCGCATCACGCTCAACTCTGCGCCTGGCAGTGGCTCTTGTTTTACCTTTAATGCCATTTTTAATCTGCCAAGCCGTTTATTTGACGACGACCTGCCGACCAAACCGCTGGAAAACAAGCGCGTGCTGTACTTTGAACCACAGGAACATACCCGCAATGCCGTTAAAGCTCAGCTTGAAGATTGGGCGATGCAAGTAACCTGCTGTAAAAATGAAGAGACCTTCTTCGGCGCGCTGGAGCAGGAATTTAAGTATGACATTTGCCTGATCGGTAACATGGCAACGGTAGACGATATGCAAACCGTGAAGGCCTATATTACCCAGGCCAGGGAAATGGCGGATTATCTGTACCTGATGGTCAACACCATTTCTCACAATATGCGTGAATCATTAATTGGCAGTGGTGCCGATGCCTGTATCAGCAAACCTATGCACCACAGAAAACTGTGCGACATGCTGGCAGCGCCTTACCGCTTAGATCACCCAAGTGTATCAATTGATGACACTGACTTAGCGCACCTGCCGCTCAAAGTGTTGATAGCCGATGATAATGACGCCAATTTAAAGCTGCTTTACACCCTGCTGGAAGAGCAGGTCGATACCATAGATACGGCCCACAATGGTGCTCAGGCGGTGAGTTTATGTAAGTCACAAAAGTACGACCTGATCTTTATGGATATTCAGATGCCGATCATGGATGGCATCACTGCGTGCAGAACCATTAAAGAGTCTTCACTGAATGATGATACGCCTATCATTGCAGTGACGGCGCACGCATTAACGGGTGAAAAAGAGCAGCTGATCAAAGATGGCTTTAACGGCTACATGACAAAGCCGATAGATGAAGACATGCTGCGGCAGATCATTTGCGACCACAGTCCGTCATTGCCCCCGGAAAAACAAAAGGCACAACAGCCTCAGGTGGCCAGCATTGCCCCGTTTGAAAGCCACTTACTGGACTGGGAGCTGGCCCTGCAACGCGCTGGCAATAAACCAGAGCTGGCCCTGGAGATGTTGGATATGTTGTTGCAAAGTGTCCCCGAAACCCTCAGCCAGCTGAGTGAGTCGGCGCAACAGGAAGATACCCAAACGCTGCTAACGGTGATCCACAAGTTTCATGGCGCCTGCTGTTATACCGGTGTGCCGACGCTCAAGAACCTGGCCGAAACGCTGGAAACGGCCTTAAAACAATCCCGTGACTTTGATTATATTGAGCCGGAGTTGCTGGAGCTGATTGATGAGCTGCAACATTTAGAACGAGATTCACAAGCCGTATCGGGGCCGACACTGACGCATTAGCAAATGTAAAGAGGTTGTCCGCTATGGCTCGACAATCCTACTGGCATTAAAAAAGGCGCTGATGCGCCTTTTTTAATTTAATTTGCCCAACACTTACAGTGCGGCAAAGATCTCGTCGGTTTTCGCCGCGCAGATAAAGTCATTTTTGTGCAGGCCTTTGATAGAGTGGCTCCACCAGGTTACTGTCACTTTGCCCCACTCGGTCAACAGACCCGGGTGGTGACCTTCATCTTCCGCCATGTCACCCACTTTGTTGGTGAATGCAATGGCTTGCTTAAAGTTTTTAAACTTATAAACACGCTCAAGCTGCATAATACCGTCACGTACTTCTGGCACCCAATCCGGGATCAGCTTGATCAGTTCAGCTAATTCGGCATCTGACACTTTAGGCGCATCCGCACGACACGCTTCACATTTTTGTGCACTTAAATCAGACATCAATAAATCCTTAACTTGCTAGTTTGTTTTTAGGTGGGAACTTAGGCTCAAACAGACCCAGTTCTTTGGCCTTACGTACCTGCGCCATAATATCCATTTGTGAGATATCAAACAAATCGTCAATGGCGTTAATGGTGTAGTACAAAGGCTGCATAATATCAATTCGATACGGTGTGCGAAGCACGTCAAGTACTTCTAACGGGTTGATCTCTGGCTCGTTGCTGTAAACGTACTGAGTTTCACCCGGGCTTGATAAGATCCCGCCGCCATAAATGCGCAGGCCATCTTTGGTTTGCATCAAGCCAAACTCAACGGTAAACCAGTACAAACGGGCCAGGTAAACGCGGTCTTTTTTCTCTGCGGCATAGCCCAGCTGACCGTACTTGTGCGTAAACTCCGCAAATGCCGGGTTAGTCAGCATGGCACAGTGACCAAAAATTTCGTGGAAAATATCCGGCTCCTGCAGGTAATCAAACTCCTCGCGACTGCGGATAAAAGTGGCAACCGGGAACTGCTTGTTAGCAAGCAGGCGGAAAAACTCATCAAAGTCGATCAACGCAGGTACTGGCGCGACCTGCCAGCCCGTTTCACGCTCCAGTGCCTCGTTCAGCTCGTGTAGCTGCGGGATACGGTCGTGGGGTAAATTGATTTTTTGCAGGCCTTCGAGATATTCATCACACGCTTTGCCTTTGATGCATTCAAGCTGTCTGGCAACCAGTTCAGACCAGATCTGATTTTCTTCTTCTGTCCATTCGATCAGGCCCTGCTCGTTGGGCTGTTTAGACGTGTATTTACTCGATTTAGCCATAGTAACCTTCTTGGTAATGCGTCGCATTTGAACAAAAACAACGCGTCAAAGTGTTACCCGGATACTATGTAAAAGTGAGGAAAAGTTTAATAGCCAGGCCTGAAATCGGCCCGGCCAGAAAGGTCAATTTTGTACGGTTTAATTTACACAATTGGCCACCAAAAAACACACCCCTTTATTTATAGGGCTCACAAAGCAATTAACTGTAAACATTTATATACACAAAAACGCTTTTTCCAGGTCTTCCATGATATCTTCGACGGCCTCAAGCCCAACGGAAATACGGATCAGGCCATCCGAGATCCCGGCTGCCTGACGCTCTTCAGGCGTGTAAGGAGAGTGTGTCATGGATGCCGGATGCTGGATCAGCGTTTCCGGATCGCCCAGACTCACTGCCAGGGTGCACAGCTCTGTCGCATTAATAAATTTCTCGCCTTCACTGACGCCACCTTTGATCTCAAATGCAATCACGCCACCGGCGCCTTTCATCTGCTCACCGAGGAATCGATAGCCCGGATGCGATGGCAAACCCGGATAGTAAACGGTATCCACCTTAGGGTGGCTATCAAGAAACTCCGCCACTTTTTGCGCACTTTCACAATGCCTTGCAACACGCAGGTGCAAAGTTTTAAGGCCGCGATTGATTAGCCAGGCATCGTGTGGGCTGATGGTTGCCCCGATATCTTTCAGTACAGTGAGTTTAATGGTTTCAATGTGCTCCGCGCTGCCACAGACGATACCAGCGACGACATCGCCGTGACCGTTAAGGTATTTGGTTGCACTGTGGATCACGATATCGATGCCAAAATGCTTGGGCTTTTGCAGTAACGGGGTCATAAAGGTGTTGTCGATAACGCTGATCAACTTGTGTTGCTGGGCGAACTGCCCCAGCATGGCCAAGTCCAGTACCGTCATATTGGGGTTGATCGGCGTTTCGGCAAATAACATTTTGCTGTTTGGCTGCAACGCATCGACCAGCGCCTGCTCGTCTGTCATATCGACAAAGGTGACCTCAATGCCAAACTTGGGCAGCATGTGGGCAAATAAGGCAAAGCTGCACCCATACAGTGCTTTAGAGGCAATTAGATGATCGCCCTGCTGTAAAAAGCTCAGCACAGAGGCAGAGACTGCGCCCATGCCCGTAGCCGTGGCCGCCGCATCTTCCATCTCTTCGAGCTGAGCCAGTTTTTCTTCCAGCTCACGGGTCGTCGGGTTGCCAAGGCGGGTATAAATATAGCCAGCCTCTTCACCAGCAAAGCGCGCAGCACCTTGTGCTGCATCTTTAAACTTAAACGTCGAACTCTGATACAAAGGGGCCGTCAGGGCACCATGCGGGTCATCAAAGTGGTGTGGACCGTGAATACAATTGGTCTGATCATGTAACTTCTTCATTGCTTGCCTATTTTTGTTATTCGAACGAATACCAATTAGATATTCCATGGCACAAAAATGTACAAGCGTGCCGGACGCGCAGATGGCTAACCCGGGCCGGTTAAATTAGCCCGGGTGTACACATAAGTTGTCATAACAAAGGGAGAAAAACGAAAAATCCAGATAAATAAATACATTTAAAAATAGTGTGTACTTACACACTATTTTTTACCAGTCTCATCCGACCTGTTAGTGGATTGGCGAATTAACAGGTTCGCCAGTTTCCGGGCCGTCTGCGATAAGTAGCCTGAGGCAGGCTTACTAACGGGGATAGGCCGACATAAAGCCATAGCTTTATAGCCCAGCCGAGCGGTAAACACGCCAGCACTGAGCCCTTGAGCTGAACGTGCCGACAGTTTACCCAATAACTCAGCGCCCAGGCTGGTGGCTGCCAGATCGCTCAGCAACTCACTGGCCCCGACAAAGATGATCTGTTTGAGCAGTAAGCGGTAAAGCTCAATGCGGCTGCGATAACCCAGTTTAATCCCGTACAGCTGGCTTATCTTTTCTATCAGTACAACCCCACGCCACAACACGGCCAGCATATCGGTAATGGCCATGGGGCTTATCGCCACCATCAGTGCGGAGGTGCTGGCAAACTGCGCGATGAGCGAGCGGGCGCGCTCATCCACATCCTGAAGTAAGGTATTGTCGTACAGCGTCAGTACTTCCTGATCGGTAAAGTGGGGTTGTATGGTCGCCATAAACTGGCTGACCTGCGCCTTGTCATGCTGCTTCAGCAGCGGCTTTAACCAAGTTTGTGCTTCACCAATTTGGTTGCTGCTTAACAACCTTTGTGCCCCGGCCCGTTGCTGCTCGAGCTTTTTTAACCTGCCAAGGGCACGTACTTCTGACCAGCAGAACTTTGCCAGCACAACCAGTGCGCTGATAATGACCAGCCCGTATAATCCGGCCAGAACCCAGCTGCGGTTAAGCGCATCGAGCAGTGTCAGCGTCATCTCTACCGGGATCAGCACAGCCAGGCCCAACAGCAATAATTTACGCCAGGTCAGTCCGGATCGGGTCGGTTGTACTACAGGCTCCAAGGGGATCGCTTGCAACTCAGTATCAAGCGCTTGCTCGCGCTCATCAGACATGCTTATATCAGCCTGCTCTGCGCCTTGTTCAACGCGCCGCGCTTGTTGTTCGGCCTCTGGTGTTGTTGTTGACTGTGGCGCCTCGGGGGGCGCTTCAACCTGAACTCGTCGTCCGCGATGTGACTGGGCAGGCTCACTCATAAAAGTTTATCTCCCAATAAAAACTGTAATACATGATCGAGCCGGATATGTTCGATTTGCCCCTGATAAGCCGGGTAAGGCTCAAAAGATAAGAACTCATACCCCTGAGCGGGCCACTGCTGTGCGCTGGGCAAATGCTCGGGCGGGATTGGTGGCAGATAACTGATATAATTTGACTCCCCCACCGGCTTGCCATAAATACAGGACAAGGTTTTACCCTGCTCGGTCAACTGTTTCGGCTGTGTACTCTTTACCGATGAAATTGCCATAGTATCGATTTCCACGCCTGAGAACTTTAATTCGTTTTCGCTGGGCAACAGCAGAGCATGTAATAAACGCGTCAGTTTATCCTGATCGGCCAGTGCCACGCTGTCACACTTATTGGCCGCAAACAACACCTTGTCTATGCTGGGACGAAATAGCCGTGACAAAAACCCGCTTTTACCATGGCGGAACATCGCCAGCGTATCACTTAACGCGGATTGCGTTTCTGTCAGCGTGGTGTGGCCGTCGTTGAGTGCACTGAGCAGGTCTACCAGTACCAGCTGGCGGTCAAAACGGCAAAAGTGCTCACGATAAAAAGGCGTGATCACCTGCTTTTTATATGCCTCAAAACGCTGTTCAAGATGATGATACTGGCTCTGCTCGGGCACGGCATCCAATCCGGACACCGGGAAAAACTGTAATATCGGCGCCCCTTCAAGCTCTCCGGGGATCAACATACGGCCCGGCTGCAACCGCGCCAAGCGAGTTTGTGCCTTGAGCTGCTTAAGTACATCCGCATACCCATTAGCCAGCGCCGCCAGCTCGCTTTCATCCACTGTGGCAGCAGCATTAAACTGGGCCAGTTGCTGCAAAAAAGGCGCGCTGATATGCGCATAATCCGACTGTGCCAGGCGCTTGAGCTGTTGCTCGCTCCAGCTGGCAAAATCCTGGTTCAACATCGGTAAGTCCATCAGCCATTCACCCGGATAATCTATCAGCTCCAGATAAACGGTGTGAGTGTCGCTCAGGTGTTGTCTCACCCCCTGCGCCGAGCGAAACTTCAGCGCCAGTGTCAGGGTGTTGATCCGCTGAGTCGACGGTGGCCAGCTGGGTGGATCGGCCAGTAAATGTTGCACCGCGTTTTGGTATTCAAAACTGGGAATATCCAGTGCGCTTTGTGGCACCTGTTTGCAGGCGACCAGTCGTTGCTCACGCACCACTTCAAAGAAAGGCAGGTTTTGTGCTGTCGCCTGAGTGGTTAAATGTTTAACCAGGGCGGTAATAAAGGCCGTTTTACCGCTGCCGCTGAATCCGGTTACAGCCAGCTTAACATGCCTGTCGAGACTTCGGTTGAGGGTTTTGTGGGTGGTTTGCTGTAGCTTTTGCAGCGCCCTGGCAGTCAGGCCGGATACACTCATAAAGGCATCTATTCCTTATTTTATCGGCAAAGGTGGCATGGCTGCCAACGCTCGGGCAGCGCCCCCTTTGCACCTAATCATTCACTCAGAGCTTGTTGATCTCGCGCTTTACCGTGTATTCGCTCGAAGTAACGTACGTTTCCATGTGCTGGATACGGCCATCCAGGCGCGTTAAACGTTCTTTCAGGTCAAACAGTGCCTGACGTGGTGGCTCACCTTTTTGCCAGACTTTAAACTTCACCGAGACAGGGTCTTCGTCTTTACTCGAATAGTTGCTGTTTGTGCCGGGGGTTTGTGGTGTTTCAGTTTTCTTATCCAGAATAAACCAACAGGCGATATAAACAACAATAAACAGCGGGCCTCCGGATAACAACACCGCAGTGACGAACAGGATCCGAACCAGCCACAGCTCCATGTCAAAGTAATCGCTCAGTCCCGCACACACTCCCGCCAATTTGCCCCTTTTCGGGTCGCGGTATAATTCTCGTCTACGTTTACTCATACTTTGCGTCTCCATTCTGGTGACTCTTGATCAAGCAGGGCCTCCAGCGTTTCAACGCGTTGCGCCATTTTCTCTGCTTTGTGTGCCAGCTCTACCAGCTGACGGTGCTCGTGTTCGCTCAGCCCCTGACTGACCTGCTTTTTGCTACGATAGTGCAGGATCAACCATAGCGGTGCCACTACAATCATAAAGATGATGATCGGGGCGACTAAAATCTCTGCATCAAACATATTCCTCTCCTGTCTAACCTGGGCACGTTGTTCTTTTCATTATTGCACCTACCTTAACAGCAGGTGCAGTCAAATTCACTTATCGGCTAATTTTTTCTTCAGTGCCGCAAGCTCGTCGTCGACTTTCTCATTCTTTTGCAGATCAGCAATTTCATCGGCCAGAGATTTCTTACCTAAGTCGTAAGACTCAACCTGAGATTCCAGTCCGTCGATTTTGCTCTCGTAACGCTCAAAGCGATTCAATGCATCTTCGACTTTACTGCTATCCAGTGCCTTCTTAACATCCAGACGAGATTCGGCTGAACGCTGACGCAACACAATGGCTTTTTGGCGCGCTTTGGCATCGGCCAGCTTTTCTTGCAACGTGGTGACTTCCTGTTGCAGCTTCTCAATGTGCGACTCTACATGTGCCAGCTCTTGCGTCACGCTGTCTGCGGCATCGGTGGCTTTTTGCTTTTCAAGCAAGGCCGCACGTGCCAGATCTTCACGGTCTTTGGTCAGCGCCAGCTCGGCTTTTTGCTGCCAGTCGTGGGCCTGAGTACGTAACTGCTCAACGCGACGCTCCAGCTCCTTTTTCTCAGCCAGCGTTTTTGCCGACGTTGAACGGACTTCTACTAAAGTGTCTTCCATTTCCTGAATGATCAAACGGACCATTTTTTCTGGATCTTCCGCTTTATCCAGAATCGCATTGATATTAGAATTAACAATATCAGCAAAACGTGAAAAGATTCCCATAATCTATTACCTCTTTGGTTAGTAATTTAGTTTGCTGATTAGATATATCAATTAGCTTGCCAACTTTTCAATAAAATTAATTTATTAAAATCAACAAGTTATAATAATATAAAAACACTTTCGCTTCATCACTTTTTAAAATACACTAGATGTTAGTCAAAAATACTAAGAGTTAGGCAATATGAGTCAGTTTCGCCAACAGGATAATTTACTCGGCCAGTCGGATAGCTTTCTTGCTGTATTAGATCAGGTCTCGCAGCTTGCTCCACTGGAGAAACCGGTACTGATCATCGGTGAGCGTGGTACCGGTAAAGAGCTGATTGCCGCCCGCCTGCACTACTTATCCGAGCGCTGGGATCAGAACTACGTCAAACTCAACTGCGCAGCGTTAAACGAAAACTTACTGGAAAGTGAGCTGTTTGGTCACGAAAGTGGTGCCTTCACCGGCGCCAGTAAACGACACGAGGGCCGCTTTGAGCGCGCCAACGGCGGCACGCTGTTTCTTGATGAACTGGCTAATACCTCAGCCATGGTGCAGGAAAAACTCCTGCGGGTGATCGAGTATGGTGAATTTGAACGGGTTGGCGGTAAGCAAACGGTCAAAGTCGATACCCGACTTGTCTGCGCTACCAACGAAGACTTACCCACCCTTGCGGATAATGGTGAGTTTCGTCATGACTTGCTCGACCGTTTAGCCTTTGACGTCATCACACTTCCTCCTCTGCGTGAGCGCAAAGAAGATATTCTGCTGCTGGCGGAACATTTTGCCATTAACATGGCTCGCGACTTAGGCTGGTCTTTATTCAGTGGCTTTACCCGCAGCGCCACAGAGTTGCTGCTTGAGTATCCCTGGCCGGGCAACATTCGGGAGCTAAAAAATGTCGTGGAGCGGAGTTTGTATCGCCACGGCAGTGAACAGCTGGCGGTGCATCAGATTGTTTTCGATCCGTTTGCCAGTCCCTACCGACCTACTCAAAGAATTAAAAAAGCCGCAGAGGCGTCAGCTCCGGCAGCGCCCGCACCTGAGGTCAAGGCGCAAACGCCGCAGACCAAACCGTCGGTTGCCTCATTCCCGTGCGATCTAAAGTCGCTCTCCAATGAATTTGAAATCGATCTGCTGCACAATGCCCTTGAGCATAGCCAGTTTAACCAGAAAAAAACCGCCCAGAACCTTGGCCTGACTTATCATCAGTTACGGGGCTATCTGAAAAAATACAATCTCCTGGACTCGCAACAAGAGGCTTAGCCGTGGCTAACAGAGCAACTGATAAACCACCGACCCAGACTCCCTGTCTGGTGACATTGCGTCAGCATCTGGGCAAAGGCTGGCTGCTACCTATCAGTGCGTTTATCGCACTGCTGCTCAGTGGCTGCAGTGATAACAAAGCGCAGGCACAGCGCAAGATCCAGGGGATCGTCTATTGCGCCGAAGCCAACCCGGTGTCGTTTAATCCGCAGGTCACCACAACGGGTTCAACCATAGACATTATTGCCAACCAGTTATACAACACGCTGATCAGCATAGATCCGCTCACTGCGGAGTTTCGCCCTGAACTGGCAACCAGTTGGGAGATCAGTGAAGACGGTAAGCAGATCACCTTTACGCTACGTAAAGACGTCTCTTTTCATAGTACAGACTATTTTACCCCCACCCGCACTATGACTGCCGATGACGTGGTGTTTTCGTTTAACCGCCTGTTCGATGTGTACAATCCGTTTCACTTTGTCGGCGATGCCAATTACCCCTATTTCCAGAGTGTTGGCATGGATCAGTTGATCCGCCAGATAGTCAAAGTAGACGACTACACAGTAAGGTTTGAGCTATTCAGTAGTGAAAGTAGCTTTTTATCCAACATTGCCACCGACTTTGCCGTGATCCTGTCACAGGAGTACGCCATGCAATTGGTCGCGCAAGAGCGCAAGCAAGATTTCGACATGCTGCCCGTGGGCACTGGCCCCTACAAATACAAGGGCTTTTTGCGCGATAACCTGATCCGTTACCACAAACATCCGGATTACTGGAAGCATGACCTGGCGATGGATCAGCTGGTGTATGACATCACCACCAACAATACCAGCCGCATTGCAAAGATGCTGACCAAAGAGTGCGACATTACCGCGCACCCCAGCGCCACTCAGCTGGAAACTCTGGCGGCGCGCAAAGATATTCGGGTTGATAAGGCCGTCAACCTGAATGTTGGCTACTGGGCCTTTAATACCGAAAAGCCGCCCTTTGATAACGTCCTGGTGCGTAAAGCGCTAGCGCACAGTATCGACTTTCAGAAAATCATGAAGGCGGTGTTTTACGGCAATGGGATCCAGGCCCGCTCCATTTTACCGCCTTCTTCCTGGGCCTTTCAGACTCAGGCCATGCCCAGCTATGACCCGGAGCGTGCCCGGGAGTTTCTGGCACAAGCCGGTTATCCGGATGGCTTTGAGATGGATTTATGGGCCATGCCCGTGTCGCGTATTTATAACCCCAATGCCCGTAAAATGGCCGAGCTAATTCAGAGTGACCTGCGTGAAATAGGGATCCGGGCAACCATAGTTGAATACGAGTGGAACACCTTTTTGGAGCGCGTCGGTCGCCATGAGCACGACAGCGTATTACTCGGCTGGGCCGCCGATACGCCAGATCCGGACAACTTTTTCAGCCCCTTATTAAGCTGCACCGCTACCTTCAGTGGTAAAAACCCGGCAAACTGGTGTAACCCGGAGTTTGACTTATTGCTGACTCAAGCGCTGGATACAACCGACCTACAGCAGCGTAAGCAGTATTATCAGCAGGCGCAACAAATGTTGATTGCCGAACTACCGGTTGTGCCGATTGCCCATGGCATGCGCTTTCAGGCCAGCAATACCAGCGTGATGGGCATCGAGTTGCGCCCCTTTGGCGGTATTTCTTTGGCGAACGCGAGGAAGAACTAACTATGTTTGCTGACTTTTTATTTCGCCGCCTCAGTTTGCTGCTGTTTATGCTATTTGCACTGACAGCCTTCACCTTTGCGCTGAACTATATGTTTCCCGGCGATCTGCTGACCAATTTCAGCGGTGAGCTGAACGCCAATTTCAGCCAGACACAAATCCTGGAACAAAAGTATCACATAGACGATAACTTGCTGATCCAGTACCAGGCCTTTCTGGTCCGGCTCTTTGAGGGTGACTGGGGACTGTCTTTGTCTTCCGGTCAGGCGGTGTTCGGTCATGTAAAGCAGCTCTTTCCCGCCACCATAGAGTTGTGCGTTTATGCGCTGATTATGGCACTGTGCTTGGGGATCCCGGCCGGTGTTATCGCCAGTGCTTACCACAACAAATGGCCAGACAAAATGATCAGTTCGCTGACCTTACTGGGGTTCTCCATTCCCGTGTTCTGGCTGGCCCTGCTGCTGATTATGATTTTCTGTCTCAGCCTTGGCTGGTTTCCTATGTCGGGGCGCATTGGCCTGCTTTATGAAATCCCCCCGGTCACCAACTTTATTCTGCTGGATATCTGGTTGCATGATTTTCCGTATGGCGGTCAGGCCTTTGCAGATGCGCTGCATCATCTGACCCTGCCCACCGTGGTGCTTGCCATGTACCCGACCACAGTATTAGTACGTTTTACCCGGGACTCCATGCTAACCGTACTGGAACAAAACTACATTAAAACTGCCCGGGCCAAAGGTCTTAACCGCCGTCAGTTGATCCTTGACCATGCTCTGCGCAATGCCCTGCTACCGGTGATAAAACAAATCGGCCTGCAATTTAGTACGCTGATCACGCTGGCCATGGTAACCGAAGTGATTTTTTCCTGGCCGGGGATTGGCCGCTGGATGATTGAAAGTATCTATCAGCGAGACTATCCGGCCATTCAGGGGGGGCTGCTTGCGGTCTCCTTTTTCGTCATTTTCGCCAATATGCTGGCCGATGTGATCCACACGCTCCTTGACCCGATAGCCAGGAATCAGGCCCATGGCAAAGTTTAATCTCTTTACAGAAGAGTCTAACCGCTCTCCGCTATCCCGGCTGTGGCGGAAATTTAAAGCCAATCACCCGGCGCTGGTTGGTCTGTGGTTGTTTATTGCGCTGACCTTGCTTGCGGTGCTGGCACCTTTGTTGGCACCCTACGGCATTGATCAGCAGCATGCCGATGCCTTATTACTGCCCCCGTCCTGGCACGATGAAGGCAATGTTAATTTCATCCTTGGCACCGACGATTTGGGGCGCGATGTATTGTCTCGCCTGATGCGCGGCGCCACTTACACCTTTGGTTTGTCCATTGTCGCAGCCCTGTTAACTACTCTGCTGGGCGTTGTGCTGGGTACTTTAGCCGGATGCAGCCAGGGCTTTAAATCGAGCCTGCTCAATCACCTGCTGGATATTACCCTGGCCATTCCCTCGCTACTGCTGGCCATCATCATTATTGCTATTCTCGGCCCGGGCTTATTCAATACCGTGTGGGCAATTATTTTCGCGCTGCTGCCACAGTACATTCATTCAATCCGTAACCTGGTGGTCGAAGAGCTTAACAAAGATTATATCAGTGCCTTCAGGCTGGATGGTGCTAACCGCTGGCAACTGATAGTACGCGGTGTACTGCCCAATATTTACGAGCATATCGTGGTGATATTCACGCTCGCTTTGTCTACCGCCATCCTGGACATCGCAGCTCTGGGCTTTTTGAAACTCGGGGCTCAGCCGCCCACCACCGAGTGGGGGGCTATGCTGGCGGAAAACCTGGGCCTCATTTACCTTGCCCCCTGGACCGTGGGCCTGCCCGGGGCGCTGTTGTTTTTATCGGTGCTTGCGACTAACCTTGTCGGTGACGGGTTACGTGACGCATTGCAGGCGAGAAAGGCGGATTAATGCAATTACTTGATATCAAAAACCTCACCATTGAGTTACCCACAGACAATGGCGTGATACGTGCCGTTGATCGGGTCAGCATGAGCCTCAAAGAAGGTGAAGTACACGCGCTGGTTGGTGAATCCGGTTCTGGTAAAAGTCTGATAGCCAAGGCCATAGTCGGGGTTCTGAACAACCGCTGGCGCATCACGGCAGATCGGATGCACTGGCAAGGGGTGGATCTGATGCGCCTGAGCCCGGAAAAACGCCGTAAACTGGTGAGCCGGGATATCGCCATGATCTACCAGGAGCCCAGTCGTAGCCTGGATCCGACTGCCAAGATTTTTGAACAAGTCGCTGAATCTTTGCCCGATAACTGTTTTAAAGGCGGCTTTTTCAGCCGTCGTAATGAGCGCAAAGAAAAGGTGAAAGCGCTATTGCATAAAGTAGGGATCCGGGATCACCGCCGGGTCTCGAGCAGCTACCCACATGAGCTCTCAGAAGGCGTGTGCCAGAAGGTGATGATAGCCATGGCCATTGCCCGAAGCCCCAAACTTCTGATTGCAGATGAGCCAACCACAGCGCTCGAAACCACCACTCGGGCGCAGGTTTTCCGCTTATTGAAAAGCCTCAACCAGCTAAAAAACATGTCGATTTTGATGATCACCCATGAGCTGGAAGAAATTGCCGACTGGTCACATGCCATGCATGTTCTTTACTGTGGTCAGATGGTTGAAGCAGGCCCGACAACCAAAGTCTTTTGTCACCCCTATCACCCTTATACGCAAGCCCTGGTGAAATCGCTCCCTGACTACGCCCATGGGATTGGCCACAAAGCGTCTTTCTTTGCGCTCAAAGGCACCATTCCCCCTTTACAGCACTTACCGATTGGCTGCCGCCTGGGGCCCCGCTGCCCGCAGGCACAGCGTGAGTGTGTAGTCACACCGGAACAGGTTAAGTCGCACGGTCATGCTTATGCCTGTCATTTTCCATTGCTCCAGGAGAAGAAAAAATGCAACCCGTGCTAAAGGTGCAGTCGCTGAATAAAACCTTTAACACCCGGGCAGGCCTGTTTCGACGCAAGCGCGTTAAGGTGCTCAAAGATGTCTCTTTTGCCGTTGCTCCGGGCGAAACGCTGGCGGTGATTGGCGAAACCGGCTCAGGTAAAAGTACCCTGGCCCGGGTTTTGGCTGGCGCTGAGCACGCCGATTCGGGGCAGATTTTGCTAAGTGGTGAAATGATTGAAGACAATGGTCATCAAAATCATGATTGTCGTCATATCCGGCTGATCTTTCAGGATCCGACCCGCTCACTCAACCGGGGCCTGACCATAGGCGATATGCTGGACGACTGTTTGCGCTTAAATACCCAACTCACCAAGCATCAGCGCGATAAAAAAATCGTCGCAACCTTGTCTCGTGTTGGCTTGCTGTCAGAACATTATGACTACTATCCCCATATGTTCAGTGGCGGGCAGTTGCAACGTGTGGCGCTGGCGCGCGCTTTGATTTTGGACCCTAAAGTGGTGGTGCTGGACGAAGCCCTGTCGTCACTCGACCCGTCTGTTCGGGCACAAACCGTAAACCTGCTGCTGGAACTGCAACGTGATTATGGCTTAAGCTATATCCTGATCACCCACCACCTTAGCTTAGTTCGCCATATGAGTGATAAGTTACTGGTATTGAGCAGAGGAAGATGCGTGGAATACGGCAACAGCGAAGCAATTTTTCGTGCCCCTCAGTCTAAGGTTATGCAAAAGCTGCTAGCAGTTTAACTACTGAGACTTCGTTAATTCAGACATAAAAAAACGCCGGGGTCCCGGCGTTTTTTCGTTTAGCTCTTCGATTATGCGTAACTTACTGCATTTCGTCGCTAAATTGTAAAGTTGGACGAACCACCTCAGCATCGGACTCCAGAGCGCTCAACAGAGCAAGGAAGTTTTTGTTCACCACAGACATGGTGATGTTTTGCTTCTGCTGTGGCTCCACTTCACCAGTGACCGCTGTGGTTGTAACCCCTTTAAGCACCAACAACGCGGCATCACCACTATTTAGCTCAACCAGCGCAGACTGAGCCTGGTCGCTATCCGGGTGTGCCAGTTTGAATGCCTGTTGGACAATCTCCGGCGCAACAGTAAAGCTTTGACGTTTCAGGGCTGTTTCGCTTTTCACTTCGACTGATTCTGCCGCAGCGATATCGCTCAGTGCTTTGCCTTCTTCCAGCTGAGCATATAGCGTGTTCGCTTTTTCTTTAATCAGCTCAGACGCTTTTTCGTTCTCAAGACGTGTTTTGATCTGCGCAGTCACCTCTTCCAGCGGCTTCACAGTCGCCGGCTTGTGGTCCAGAACACGTACCACAACAATGTGCTCGTTGCCTGCTTCAAGCACTTCTGAGTTAACTCTGTCTTCGATCAGCTCAGGCGTGAAAATAGCATTAGCAATGCTTGGATCGTTAAGCGGTGCAGGCAACGCCATGCGCGATACCAGCTCAGTGCTTTTCAATTCAATATCCGCAACAGCCGCCGCATCTTCCAGAGTATCTGCCACTTCAAACGCCAACTCTGCGATCTGAGATTGTTTCTCATAAAACGCATTGGCTTTAGCAGTGCTTTCCAACTCTGCACGCAAGTCAGCTGCAACCTCTTCGAATGCTTTTGACTGCTGCGCCTGTAAATCGGTTAGCTTGATAATGTGAAAACCAAATTCAGTTTCGACAACAGGAGAGATATCACCGACATTTGCCAGCGCGAATGCCGCTTCTTCAAACTCAGGCTCCATCATGTCACGCTCGATCCAGTCCAGATCACCACCGATTTCTGCTGAAGCGATGTCGTCAGATTCGTTTTGTGCCAGCTCGGCAAAGTCTTTGCCACCTTGTAGCTGCTCGTACAAAGCGGTCGCTTTTTGCTTCGCCGCATCGGCATCGTCAGTGCTTTCAATCAGAATATGTGCAACACGACGGCGCTCTTCTTCCAGGTATTGCGTCTGGTTTTCTTCGTAGTAAGCGCGCACTTCTTCGTCAGTGATCGGCTTATCCAGGGTAATATCTTCAGACTTAAGCTCTAAATATTGCAACGCAATTTGTTCAGGCGCCTGGAACTGCTCCTGATTAAGCTGATAGTAGTCAGAAATTTCAGCATCTGTTACAGATACCTCACCTTTAACTGTCTCTTTGCTCAGCTGAACGTAATCAATGTCACGTGTTTGTTGTTGCAGAGCCAGCGTTTGCTTCAGCTCGTTGTCCAACACGAAATCAGACCCAGCAACCGCAGAAACCAACTGATTGCGGGTCATTTCTTCACGCATATACTCACGGAAAGTGTCTGGCTGGAAGTTCATCTGGCGGATCAGCTGCAGGTATCTGTCGTTACTGAATTGGCCACCTGACTGAAAGTAAGGCAGCTCAAAAATCGCTTGCTTTACTTGCTCGTCACTCACTCTCAGGCCTAACTCAATCGCTAGCTGGTTTTGTAGTTCTTGTTGTACCAGGCGGTCAATGACCCCACTGCGGATCTGAGCCATGTATGCCGGATCTGCTGAGATTTGTGTAAAGTACTCACCAAACTGACGCTCCAGCCGTGCACGTTCATTTTCATAGGCGCGGGAGAATTCCATCTGTGTGATCTTAACTCCGTTAACTTCTGCTACGGCCTGCTCTGTGGTTTGACCTAGGTAACCACCGATCCCTGCCAACGCAAAAGACAAGATCACTACACCAAGAATAATTTTGGCTGCCGGGCCCTGTGAGCCTTCTCTAATCTTTTCTAGCATTTATTCTATCTCTTATCTAAGTCCAAGCACGTAAGTCCAAGCACACTCGGTACTGTGGGTTTATGTGCGTATCCAAGCTCGCTGAACACAATACTCCAGCGCCCTGTTTCATCTCTGTACCTATTTATATGGATAAGTGCGGCAATTGCAAGCACAGAAGTGCAAACTTACATGCAACTCAGCCCATTGGGCCAAATCGCCATTGGTCAGGCGACTGTGCGTCATTATCCAGCTGGTATAAAAAAAGCGTATCTTAGCAGATACGCTTTTTTTCTTGAAGCTTATCTGGCCCAATCACACTATTTTAACATAGGTCACCGGACAGACTGAGCGAAATCTGCTTAGTTTACCGCGTCTTTCAGAGTCTTACCGGCTTTGAAAGATGGGATGTTAGCTGCAGCGATTTCGATTGCCGCACCAGTTTGTGGGTTACGACCAGTACGCGCTGCACGCTCACGCACTGAGAAAGTACCAAAACCGACTAGGGCAACTGAGTCACCGTCTTTTAGCGCACCAGTTACTGACTCAATGAATGAATCCAGAGCACGACCAGCAGCCGCTTTAGAAATATCAGCATCAGCTGCGATTTGATCGATTAATTGAGATTTATTCACAATATCATCCTCTTACATTGTTATTATCAAGAGCGATGAGGGCTTACCACTAACATCACTTTTGTAGTTAACTCAGAGAAATCTGACGATTCTCTATTTCATCTAATGTCTCAAAGCCTAGTAACCACGCGGGTTGCGAGCTACCAGGCTAATCCAGTGCTTAAGTTAGCATACCATATAGATTTGAAAACCCTTTTTACGCACTTTTATGTACTTTTTCTGCTTTACCCGGCCGACTTTTGCGACTCAATGGCAAAACTGTCTACTGGATGAGCGAGTGCCAGAGATAAAACGTCATCAATCCAGCTCACTGGGTGGATTTCCAGACCTTCCAGCACGTTTTGCGGGATCTCTTTCAAGTCACGCTCATTCTTCTTCGGAATGACCACCGTTTTAATGCCACCACGGTGCGCGGCTAAGAGCTTCTCTTTCAGTCCACCAATAGGGAGAACCTCACCGCGTAACGTGATTTCACCTGTCATCGCCACATCGCTGCGCACCGGATTACCGGTCAGACTAGAAACCAGAGCTGTGACCATGGCAATACCGGCACTTGGGCCGTCTTTTGGCGTCGCACCTTCAGGCACGTGTACATGGATGTCACGTTTCTCATAGAAGTCTTCATTGATCCTAAGCTTTTCGGCACGATTGCGTACCACGGTCATGGCAGCCTGAATCGACTCTTGCATTACATCGCCAAGCGAACCGGTATAGGCTAATTTGCCTTTTCCTGGTACCGCTGCACATTCGATGGTCAGTAAGTCACCGCCCACTTCAGTCCAGGCCAAACCTGTGACCAGGCCAACGCGATCGCCATCTTCTGCTTTACCATAGTCGAAACGCTGAACACCCAGGTAACTTTCCAGGTTTTGGCCGTTGATCACCACCTTGTCTTTGGACTTACTCAGCAGGATACTCTTAACCGCTTTACGACACAGCTTTGACAGTTCACGCTCCAGGTTACGTACACCGGCTTCTCGGGTATAGTAACGTATGGTATCAATGATCGCGCTGTCTTCAATTTCAATTTCATGGTCTTTCAACCCGTTACGCTTGATTTGTTTCGGGATAAGGTGCTGTTTAGAGATATTTAGTTTTTCATCTTCGGTGTAACCCGACAGACGGATCACTTCCATCCGATCAAGCAGTGGGCCCGGGATGTTAAAGCTGTTAGAAGTCGCGACAAACATCACATCCGACAGGTCATATTCGACTTCCAGATAATGGTCGGCAAAGCTGCTGTTTTGCTCAGGATCCAGCACTTCAAGCAATGCTGAAGCTGGGTCGCCACGCATATCAGAAGACATTTTGTCGATTTCGTCCAGCAAGAACAGCGGATTCTTTACGCCCACTTTGGTCATGCTCTGGATCAATTTACCTGGCATTGAACCAATGTAGGTACGTCTGTGACCGCGGATCTCCGCTTCATCACGCACGCCACCCAGTGCCATCCGAACATACTTACGACCTGTTGAACGTGCGATAGATTGCCCCAAGCTGGTTTTACCCACCCCAGGCGGGCCCACCAGACACAGAATAGGGCCTTTTAACTTGTTGGTGCGCTGCTGAACCGCAAGATACTCAATAATACGATCTTTGACTTTCTCCAGACCGTAGTGGTCGGCATCAAGGATTTTCTGCGCATTCGCCAAGTCTTTTTTAACCTTAGAGCGTTTTTTCCACGGCACACCGATCAGCGTATCGATGTAAGAGCGAACCACAGTTGCTTCAGCCGACATAGGCGACATCATTTTCAACTTGTTCAGCTCGGAGGTGGCTTTTTCTTCTGCCTCTTTGGGCATTTGCGCTTCTACGATGCGCTTTTTCAGCGCTTCAAATTCATCCGGGACATCATCCAGCTCACCCAGCTCTTTCTGGATGGCTTTCATTTGTTCATTGAGGTAATACTCGCGCTGCGATTTTTCCATCTGCTTTTTAACGCGTGACCGGATCTTCTTCTCAACCTGCAACAGGTCGATTTCACCTTCCATCAGCGCCATCAAATATTCTAATCGTTCAGTGACGTTATATAACTCGAGCACCTTCTGCTTTTCAGGTACTTTGATAGGCATGTGCGCAGCCATAGTGTCAGCAAGGCGCGCCGTTTCATCAATCCCGGAAACCGAAGTCAGCACTTCTGGCGGGATCTTCTTATTAAGTTTTACATAGCCTTCAAACTGACTGATAGCACTGCGGATGAAAATATCCTGCTCCGGGCCTTCAATGTTTTCAGACGCAATAAATTGCGCTTCTGCCAGGAAGTACTCGTCGGTCACCAAAAACTTTTCTATCTTGGCGCGCTGAGTGCCTTCGACTAATACCTTTACGGTGCCATCAGGTAATTTAAGTAGTTGCAGTACGGTAGCGACGGTGCCAACCTGATAGATATCATCAGTGTCTGGGTCGTCTATTGACGCTTCTTTTTGCGCCACCAAAAAAATTTGCTTGTCATTCTCCATCGCGGCTTCTAGGCATTTTATTGATTTTTCTCTGCCTACAAACAACGGGATCACCATATGAGGGTATACGACCACATCACGCAGTGCCAATACGGGTATCTCGACTCGATCCATTCTCTCAAGCGTCATTATATTCTCTTCGCACTTCATTAATTTCAAGGATTAGGGAGGTATATGGGGATTGCCTTTAAAAAGTTCAACCTAAATACCAATCCGTATCGATTTCTAGTTTGAGTTTATACCAATTTGCTTAATTAAGTGTTCTATTTTGAGGCGAGAAAATAGCCTCGATAACAAGGCAAAAATTTTGCTATTTAGTTGTTCTAAATGAGAAATTTTTAACGCTGTTAGCGTCATATTTGCTCCGTCAAATTGAACAGGTATTAAGTGAAATTGGTAATATAGTTTGCTGGTACAACTAAACTGTAGACAAAAAAAGGAGCCTGAGGCTCCTTTTTGCGATAAAACTCGCTCGTTACTCCGATGCAGCTTTATCCTGACTGTTGTTTTCGTAAATCAAAATTGGGTCAGATTCACCTTTAATGACGGTTTCATCTACCACAACTTTAGTTACGTCTTCGATGGACGGCAGTTCGTACATAGTATCCAGCAGGACACCTTCTACAATGGAGCGTAGTCCGCGTGCGCCGGTTTTTCTGTCCATCGCTTTACGAGCAATGGCCTTAAGCGCGTCTTCACGGAACTCAAGCTCAACCCCTTCCATCTTGAACAATGCACCATATTGCTTGGTCAGCGCATTTTTAGGCTCATTCAAGATTTGGATCAACGCGTCTTCGTCCAGTTCAGTCAAAGTTGCAACCACAGGCAAACGACCGATAAACTCAGGGATCAAACCATACTTGACCAGATCTTCCGGTTCAACATCTTTAAAGGTCTCACTCAGTGAGCGTTCGCTGTCTGAGAGTTTCACCTGAGCGCCGAAGCCAATACCTGTGTTGGTATGACTGCGCTGCTCAATCACCTTATCCAGACCCGCAAATGCGCCGCCACAGATAAACAGGATCTTCGATGTGTCGACCTGCAAAAACTCTTGCTGAGGATGCTTACGCCCGCCTTGTGGCGGCACCGAGGCAACGGTCCCTTCAATCAGTTTTAACAGTGCTTGCTGAACGCCTTCGCCCGATACGTCACGGGTGATGGACGGGTTATCAGATTTACGTGAAATCTTATCGATTTCATCAATGTAAACAATGCCGCGCTGTGCTTTTTCAACGTCGTAGTCGCACTTTTGTAAGAGCTTCTGGATAATGTTTTCAACATCCTCACCCACATAACCTGCTTCGGTTAGAGTGGTGGCGTCAGCCATAGTGAAAGGCACATCCAGTAAACGTGCTAGCGTTTCTGCTAGTAGCGTTTTACCACTACCTGTTGGACCGATCAGCAGGATATTACTCTTGCCCAGTTCCACATCGCCTTTCAGGCCCTGGTTTTTCAGTCGCTTGTAATGGTTGTACACAGCAACCGAAAGCACTTTTTTAGCGTGCTCCTGGCCAATCACATAGTCATCAAGGTGATTGCGGATCTCTCTAGGTACCGGCAATTTATCAGACGAATCGTGTTGCGGCGCTATATCCTTGATTTCTTCTCTAATGATGTCGTTACACAGTTCGACGCATTCATCACAAATGTACACTGACGGACCAGCGATCAACTTGCGTACTTCGTGTTGGCTCTTACCACAAAATGAGCAGTATAAGAGCTTACTATTCTTGTCGCCGTCTGTAGGAGTGTCTGACATTCAGCTACCTCTTAAATTTGGTCAGTTATCTACTGCGATAACATAAAACATATTTTAACTATACCAAAGAATTTTGCCTTTAGCATAGCCGGGCCAACCGCATTTATCTAACAGTGTTTAGAAATACGCCTGCCCGAAACAGATTACTTGATGTTTCTGCTGCTATGAACGGCATCAACCAGACCGTATTCAACGGCTTGCTCGGCGTTCATAAAGTTGTCACGATCCGTGTCATTGGCCACGACATCGTAAGGCTGGCCAGTATGTTCAGCCAACAGGCGATTCAGTTTCTCTTTGATCGTCAGGATCTCTTTGGCGTGGATCTCAAAGTCTGATGCCTGGCCCTGGAAACCACCCAGCGGTTGATGGATCATAACGCGTGAGTTTGGCAGGCAGTAGCGTTTGCCTTTCGCACCGCCAGAAAGCAGGAAGGCACCCATGCTGGCAGCCTGGCCAACACACACAGTGCTCACATCTGGCTTGATAAAATTCATTGTATCGTAAATCGACATACCTGCAGTCACTGAGCCACCCGGTGAGTTAATGTACAGATAAATGTCTTTTTCAGGGCTTTCTGATTCCAAGAAAAGCAGCTGAGCAACAATCAGGTTTGCCATATGGTCCTCAACCTGACCGGTCAAAAAGATAATGCGCTCTTTAAGCAAGCGAGAATAAATGTCATACGAACGCTCGCCTTTCGCTGTTTGCTCAACAACCATAGGGACTAACGCGTTTAGAGGATCAAACATACCGTCATTCATTTTATAGATTCCTTATAAACAGGGAAGTGCACTGCAAAACCTGGCTGCTTGTCAGTCTCAATACACAGGACAAGCAGGATTTGTTTACTCGAGTTACAACAAGCTGGTTTTGAGGTATAAGTTTATACAAAAGGTGCTGATAAACAAAAGTATACGCACAATCGTGTTGCTTTGAGAAAACAAACAAAAATGGCTCGCAGCGCTGCAAAACACAGAGCAATACGAGCCATTTAAACGTTAGCTTAACAGTAAGTCAATGATTTCGTCTTTGACGATATCAAAAGGGCTTATTGAGCCGCCTGTTGTGGGTTCATGATGTCGTCGAAAGACTTCTCAACATCAGCAACCTGAGCTGCTGCCAGAATCGCATCTACCGCTTGCTCTTCCATTGCAACATTACGCATTTGCTGCATAAGTTGGTCGTTGCCTTTGTAGTAAGCAACTACTTCACTTGGATCTTCGTAAGCAGAAGCAACTGTTTCAATTAGCTCTTCAACTTTTGCGTCATCTACTTTGATGTCATTCGCTTTGATCACTTCGCCTAACAGCAGACCCGTTTTAACGCGTGTTACTGCTTGCTCGTGGAACAGCTCAGCTGGTAGCTCAGGCATGTTCTTAGCATCGCCACCGAAACGCTGTGCAGCTTGCTGACGTAGCGCATCGATTTCCTGGTCGATAAGTGCTTTAGGTACTTCAACTTCGTTAGTTTCTAGAAGACCTTTGATCGCTTGATCTTTGATCTGAGCTTTCACAGCCTGACCAAGTTCACGCGTCATATTTTTCTTCACTTCTTCTTTCAGTGCGTCAACACCGCCTTCAGCAACACCGAACTTAGTTGCGAATTCGTCAGTCAGTTCAGGCAGTTCCTGAACTTCAACTTTCTTCACAGTGATCTTGAACTGTGCCGCTTTACCCTTCAGGTTTTCAGCGTGGTATTCTTCAGGGAAAGTTACGTCTGCAACCACTTCTTCGCCTGCTTTCTTACCGATGATGCCATCTTCGAAACCAGGGATCATGCGGCCTTGACCAAGCTCAAGAGGGAAATCTTCCGCTTTACCACCTTCGAACTCTTCGCCTTCAACAGTGCCCAGGAAGTCGATTGTTACACGGTCTTTCTCGCCTGCAGCAGCGTCGCTTTCAGTCCAGTTTGCGTGTTGCTTACGCAGAGTTTCTAGCATGTTCGCCAGGTCATCTTCAGTTACGTCAACCACTGGCTTCTCAACTGAGATCTTCTCAAGATCTTTCAGTTCAACTTCAGGATAAACTTCAAAAGTCGCATCAAATTCAAGGTCCTTACCTGCTTCCAATGACTTAGGAGCAAAAGTAGGTGCACCAGCAGGGTTGATCTTTTCAGAAACAATTGCCTCGATGTAGTTGCGTTGCATCAGCTCGCCCGCAACTTCTTGCATTACCGCAGCACCGTAGCGCTTTTTAATAACAGATACTGGTACTTTACCGTGACGGAAGCCGTCGATACGCTGTGTTTTAGCCAGTTGTTGTAAGCGTTTTTTTACTTCAGTCTCAACGTTCTCAGCTGGAACTGTGATAGTCAGACGGCGCTCAAGACCTTGAGTCGTCTCAACAGAAACTTGCATGATATAACCTCAATTTTCATTTTTGGCGACAACGCGCCTTCCTTACAAACAAGTCGACTTTTTATCAGACCAGATGACAGCAGAGCATCATATCTGCTCAATCTCGATTAAGCAGATCACCGTTGAAAACATCCCTACATTTGATGTTTAAGAATCAGTGCTGATCCCCGTCAGACTTGCTGCCTGCCCATACAGGGCGCTATGTTAAATAATAGACGCGGCATTATAACCTATAAAACGGGAGAGTCGAGCAATCGCAGCAAATAATTGATGTTGCTTAGGACAAAATTAAGGAATTAAACGGATTTGAAAAAGCATAGAGAAGAGGAGGTGGTCGGCGATGCAGGATTTGAACCTGCGACCCCTTGGACCCAAACCAAGTGCGCTACCAAGCTGCGCTAATCGCCGAATTTTAATTTTTTTGAAGATGGTCGGCGATGCAGGATTTGAACCTGCGACCCCTTGGACCCAAACCAAGTGCGCTACCAAGCTGCGCTAATCGCCGAACATATAGGTTTTGTAGATGGGGCGACTGACGAGGCTTGAACTCGCGACAACCGGAATCACAATCCGGGGCTCTACCAACTGAGCTACAGCCGCCACTACAAATGTGGATTTTAAAATGGCGCACCCGGAAGGATTCGAACCTTCGACCGACGGCTTAGAAGGCCGTTGCTCTATCCAACTGAGCTACGGGCGCGGCGCAAAGAATGCTTCTTCGTGCATACCACCAACTTTCGTTGATTACTTCCTCTATAAAGAAGGAAGTGGTCGGCGATGCAGGATTT
>NZ_JXYA01000004.1 GCF_000967655.1 Pseudoalteromonas rubra | reverse complement strand
ATTTAGAACAACTAAATAGCAAAATTTTTGCCTTGTTATCGACTATATTTTCTCGCCTCAAAATAGAACACTTAATTAAGCAAATTGGTATAATATAAAAACTTAACCTACGTCGTGAACAAAAGGATCAACCATGAAACTGTATACTTATTTTCGCTCCTCTGCTGCGTACCGAGTGCGGATAGCACTCAACCTAAAGGCACTGGATCATGAGCTTGTGCCCGTCAACCTGCTAAAATCTGAACAACAAGGGGTTGATTACCTGAGTAAAAACGGCCAAGGTCTGCTCCCCGCTCTGGAAACGGACCAGGGCGTACTGGCACAGTCTTTAGCCATATTAGAATGGCTCGAGGAAACTTACCAAGCAACTCCCCTACTGCCTGCAGATCCCTGGGAAAAAGCACAGATCCGCAACTTTTGCTATGCCATAGCTTGTGATATTCACCCAATTGATAACCTCAGAGTATTGAAATACCTAAGCAACGAACTGGCTGTGACCGATGAGCAAAAGAACACCTGGTATCGCCATTGGGTAATTGAAGGGTTTAAAAAACTGGAAGCAATGCTGGATGACAACAGTGCGTTTTGCTTTGGTGATAAGCCAACGCTTGCTGACGTTTGCCTGGTTCCTCAGGTCTATAATGCCTTGCGCTTTAAAGTAGATATGAGCGAGTTTCCAAAAATTGCGCGTATTCATGAACACTGCAACACGCTGGCAGCGTTTTCAGATGCTGCGCCGGAAAATCAACCGGACGCGCCCAAATAATAATAAAGTCAGGAGCGCTTTAAACGCGCTCCTGCTCTCCTCTCGCACTATTTAAGTGCACTGTGCACCTGGTCCAGATGCACCAGTAGATCGTGCCCCAAATCGGTTAAGTATCCCCCGTCGGGTTGGTCAATCACGCCCTTGGCATACAAGCGCTCTGCCGCCGACAAAATATCCTGATCTGCATTTTTGTGTATTTTTATCCCCTGATGCAAACTGCTACGTGGAAACTTCACCAGCAACTCCAGCTCAGCCATTAGTTTTTCATCAAATGCCATATTCCCTCCTGAGACCGTAAAACAGGCCCAACTTCTGCATAATTTACCGCCACTGGCTAGCCAAAAAAGCCTTGCCAGCACATTACCAATAGCTAAGGTGTATAGTACATTAGCTTTCCCCCTTAAATTTAGCTGGAACTCGGAGTTATGCCATGAAAAATAAGCTAATTTGCTTTTTATTTACAATTTTATTGATTCCACTCAAAGGGGCAGCCTTTGGTAACGAAACCAATCTCTACCTTGAACAGCTTCAAAGTGTATGTTGGTATCAGGACTTAAGGTACTCAGAAGGGTCTGTCATCAAACAGGCTGATAAGCTCTATGTCTGTTCATATCGATATCAAAATCAACCACAGAGTCCACTGATGTGGCTGAAGCTCGATAAAAACGGCGACCCCGTCAGAGTAGAAATGAAAGGCAAAATCAGGGTACACTAGCGACTTTTAATGAACGAACATAAGCAGTATGAGCGAATCACAACCTAATAACCCGTTACATGGTATAAAGCTCCAGGATATAGTTGAGCGCCTGGTTGAGCAACTCGGGTGGGAAGCCATGGCTGAAGCGGTCAATATCAATTGTTTCAAGAAGGATCCGTCAGTCAAATCGAGCCTCAAGTTTCTCCGTAAAACCCCCTGGGCAAGAGAAAAAGTAGAGCAGCTCTATCTGGACACATTCCATGGTTTTAGCTGGCCGGAGATTAAAAAGCCTTAGTACAGGCGTTGGTAAGCAGCCTGAATACGCTGGATGATCCGCGCAGGCACTTTTTTGTTGCAGGCAAAATAGAGCTGAGTACTCATAGTTTCAATCCTCATCACCGGCTCAAGCTCGTGGCTCAAGGGTTCACTTTTGCTCTTATGCTCGAACTGAGCATCGCTTAATATCACCAAGTCAACGATATTTCTGCGTGTAGCCAGTAGCTGAAATACCTTATCAAAAGACTGGATCAAAAGCAGTTGCTGACCTTCTACGAACCCCTGGCTCTTCAGGTATTGGTGGCTAAAGTTGTCACGGATCACTGCAATCTTATACTGCCTGGCTTGCTCAAGAGAGTCGATGCGAATGTTTGCCGTCTTGAGCGCATAAAATGAGGTTGTAAAAGCGCCGATGGGAAACACCCATGAGAATAACCCATTCCGTTGCTCGCTCTTAGCGATAGAAAATATACACGTATTTGGGTCTCGCTTAGCGCTGTTATAAGACGTGCTCCAATTATCAATACTCAACCGATAATCAACCTGTGCTTCTTTGAGCACAGCTGTCACCTTCTCTGCAGCATGACCGACCAGCTCCCCCTCTCCGTTCACATACTGAAAATGTGCGAAATTCTCGGTAACCAGGGTGAGTGTATAGGCATATGCACCTGCGTTACCCAGCATAAGCCACGCGTAAACAAACCAGCGTACCAAGCATCGCTCCTTATGAATTATTCAGACTGCAATTTTTAATATAGGAAAATATTCCAATACTGTGAATACAAAGGGTAGTTAAATTTTCGAGGAGTTAGGAAAAACAGATGACATAAAACAAGAAAGAAGGCCAACGCCTTCTTTCTGGTGATTGTTTTAGCCTTTGTTCATGGCATCAATCAGGAAGGCTGATAGTTTAGCCCCTTCACGCAGGGTTGTTTCAGAGCTAGACTGACCTGCCAAAGAGCTATCCGTGAATGGCGCAATCTCCATCATATCAGCACCGGTGATAGGGAACTCTTTACTTAGCGCAGTCAGAATTGTCATTGCCTCATCCGGTGTCATACCACCAGACTCAGGTGTGCCAGTTGCAGCTGCAAACTCTTCATCCAGCGCATCAATGTCGAAGCTCACATAAAGTTCATCAACTTTATCTTCTTTAAGCTGTTTGATTACCTGCTCAACGATGACGTCGGCACCTTGTTCACGAATTTCATTCGCCCAGTGTTGCTTAACACCAAACGTTGACTCCCAATGTTGCTTACTCTTGCCGCTTGAACGGATCCCGAACTGAATCAGGTGGTGGGGTGCTGGCAGAAACTCCAGAATATGCGTACACCAGGAACCAAAACACAGATCAATACCCAAGCGCTCAACCAGCAGATCGGTATGTGCATCGAAATGAATGATAGCCGTGCGCTTACCTTGTTCACGTTTAGCCTTCAGATAGGCTTTAGTAAGCGGGTAGCTGATTGAATGGTCGCCACCGATACCAAAGATACCTTTTTCAGGATAATGAGCATAAAAACCGTCACATACATCTTCAGTGATAGACAGTGGAGAAACGTGATACTCACTGTTTTCATCCTGGTAAAGTGCCTTCTGACAGTTGCTGATCGTTCCCTCGTTTAAATACTTATCGTGAAGTAAGTGAGGAATAACGCGCACATCACCTAAGTCAAACGCACTGACTTGTGGTTGCTCAGTCAACAAAGTCGAGCGAAGAAATAATGGCCCCCAGTTAGCACCTCTTAGGATCCCGCCACCACAATCAGAGCTGATCCCTAAAATAGCCGCCTTGTGTTCACTGTCACCTAATGTGTTTAATGATGCTTTCCAAAGAGGTTCAACGTTTTCTGTCTGTCCATACAGCTTTTCACGTAGCGCCGCTTTTCTTTCCTTTGCTGTGTTGACGGTAAATACACCATCGCCCGGCGGACACAGACAGTTTTCTATTTTCTGATGAAATTTTGCTTTGCTATCACTCATTGAGACCTCCTCAGTCAACTGCATAAACATGCCACACCGCTACTTATAGATTTATTGCCAGATCTGCGCTGCTATTTGGGTAAGCTAACCTCAAGCTTTGAGTACAACTCGCGAACAAATCAAACTAACCCTTTAATTTCAATTAGTTAAGAAGATAGTGTGGACTTTAAAATATTAAAATATACTTTTCTGAAGCTGGTATATCATGGCTGGGAGATAAGTCAACCGCCCTGCTACTGCCAAGCGCAGCAAGGGCGGTTGAATATGCAGGCTAAGTGTTTGCTTATTCGTATTTTCTCGGTTTCTTAGTCTTTATTGTCGCGATGTAACCATGCCAACTTGCATAGGCCAGTAATGGCATAATCACAATAAATCCGGCTGTACCAGTTAAGAAACCCACAATTACCAGCACACCTATGGTTGCGCCCCACACTATCATGGCAGCAACGTTAGATTTCACTGCATGGATAGAGGACACCACTGCAGTCATGATATCGACACGGCGTTCCATCATGATCTGAGGTGTAAACGCCGAAATGGCAAACACAGTGACAACCAATATGCCACCAACTAGCGTGCCCAGCCCTAAAAATGCCGACAGCTGTTCAAAATTAGGGTTAGGTACATTCGGATACAGTGCATGGATCAGAGCTGCTAACCTCATCCAGACAATCATAATCACCATCAGCAAAATGGCAAAACCCCACTCTCCCGCAGGGTTTCTGAACATAGATTTCAAACTATGGCTCAACGTCGGTTTATGACCCTTCTCAAGCTCCCAGGCGACATCATACAAGCCGGCAGCAAATGCGGGCCCTATTAACGCAAACGCAACAGCCGCGGGCAAAATGACCAAGTGAGTTTCCACCTCAAATGCGAGCCACATTATGGCTGCAGGGATCGTTGTAAAAACCAGTCCATATATCAGACTTAGTAAAGGTGCTCTGGCGATGTCTTTAAATGCGAGTGCGAGCCAATGAAACGCCACAAAGGGGCTTAACTTGTTGCTTTCAAAACAGCGGGCAAACTCGGTGTGCTTGTCTATCGATTGTGTTGCAGGCATAGTAGGTATTCCCCATTTGCTTCTCCTTATTAAGGTTTAGAAGACAGTCGACAATGTTGCAAGCAATCGGTTAATTTGAATGGCTTCAGGCGTTACATTTGGCCTCATTAATGACCCCTACCTTAGCGGTAATTAATTGACAACCCTTTGTTTCAGGGCCCATTACACTTAATACGACGGGTTTTTCTTTGATCTTGATATTATTCTCGATTGAAAAACATAATTGTAACGCTCAAAGGCCAGTATAAGGACATTCGTCCTGTACTTAAATGCAGGTAAAACTGACCATTGGGCTTTAGAACTATACAAGGTTTATTTATGGAAAAGGTATTTCACCTGGGTCTTTCGAAAGCAGATCTAAACGGTGCAACACTGGCTATCGTACCTGGCGACCCTAAACGTTCAGAGCGTATTGCTTCACAACTCGATAACCCTAAATGTTTAGCACAGACACGTGAATTTCACGTCTATCTTGGCGATATCAAAGGCCAATCCATTGTCATTTGCTCAACCGGTATTGGCGGCCCATCTACCTCTATTGCTGTAGAAGAGCTGGCTCAACTTGGTGTAAATACTTTCCTGCGCATCGGCACAACTGGTGCTATCCAGCCACATATTAACGAAGGTGATATTCTGGTCAGCACAGCGTCTGTGCGCCTTGACGGTGCCAGCCAGCATTTTGCGCCACTGGCCTACCCGGCGGTTTCAGATTTCCATTGCACCGCAGCTATGGTCGAGGCGTGTGATCAGTTGGGTGTTACCTATCATACCGGTATTACCGCTTCGAGCGACACCTTCTACCCGGGCCAGGAGCGCTACGACACTTTCTCCGGCTACGTGCCAAAAGCATTTCAGGGCTCTTGTGAAGAATGGCAAAAGCTCAATGTTATGAACTACGAGATGGAATCAGCAACGCTGTTCACTATGTGTGCGGCACTGGGTTTAAAAGCGGCGTGTGTTGCAGGCGTACTGGTAAACCGCACTCGTCAGGAAATTCCGAACGTCGATCATCAGCTGGTTGAAAAAAATGCAGTGTCTGTGGTTATCAAAGCCGCAGAGCTGGTACTGGAAAAAACAAAGCAGGCTTAAGCCTGCTTTGTGTCTATCTGATAATATTGCAGCTCTAGCGCCTCGTTAAAGCTGCTTATCACCGCCTCTGTGACCGCGCGCTGATTCTCTCTTCCTTTTGTTTCCACCAACGTGGCTCGCTCAATTTTCGCCTCAGCCAATATCTGGCAACTCATGGCTAGCTGACTGAGAGCACTTTGCATGGGCGATAAGCTTGGGCTATACGCCGCATTCTCAACGTAGCGGCCATAAAAGCGTGTGCCATCAGTCATTACCAGCTCAGCAGCGGCAATATTGTTTGTATAAGGCGCATAAACTTGGGTCAAGTGACTGATAAGCTCACTGGATAGCCCGTGCGCATTTGCAATATTGACCGGTGCACTGTTGAACAGTGACTCCTGATTGCCCAAATCTGTCGGGCCAAAGTCTCCCGGTAGCAGCTGAGATAATGAGGTTTCACCACTTGGCAGTGTGATCTTAAGTTGCTTGGCGTTACTCAGTTCATTCATAAACTGGCGGCAGTAGCCACAGGGTGCAGCGGTAATATCCAGGCTGGTAATTTCCTTAGCCCCATTTAACCAGGCATTGTTGATCGCGGCCTGTTCGGCGTGTACCACCAAAGACAGCGCCTGGTGTGAAAACTCCAGATTAGCGCCCAAAAAATACTGGTCGCTATGCTTATCATATGCCACAGCGCCGACCAGAAATGAGGAAATAGGTGCCTGAGCAAAGCTGGCAGCATATGGCAATAGCGCTTGCCCTAACTGTGCTTTACTACAACCGAGTATGGTTTGAATGTGATTTTGAAGATCGAGGTTTAATACGCCTTTGGCGGTTTTACATACTTCCAGTACGGAAGAGTTTAGCTTGTTGTCAGTATCTACCATATATCGTTATTATTCGCGCAGGTAAAGGCCTGCACAGCGCTGTTTTGCGCTTGTTTCATGGCAGACCAGTTTACGCCTGAATCAGCTTTTACTCAACCATTCCTTGGCACTTTTGAAGCACTCAAAGTTCTCGGCATGAATACCAAAACGCTGCACCTTTTGAAGGAACAAATCATGCATAAAGCCTTCAATCCCCACGACCCGAGCAATCTTCATGTTTTTAACATGGTGAGCAACTTTAGGCATGATATTAACCACGTCAATTGCTGCAAATCTGTGTTCCAGCTCAGACACATCTACCAGTAACTTACTACTTTGGTGTTTGCTGGCATAGTTGTTAGCCGCCTTATAGGCATTAACAACATCATCCACTCCTGCTTTGCCTCTGAGGGTCATCATGATCAGGGTGGTGGTTTCATCATAAGTGATACTGGTTGAAAGCGTTGACATTTCAGCCTCTGACTATTGCTTTAATTAACGTGAAGCGCATTTACAAGGTAGCAGGGGATTCTAGTTAATTAAGAATTGATGTCAACAAACCAACCATAAAAAACCAGATAAAATAAAAAAACCAACCCATAAGGATTGGTTTTTGTTATTGCAGAATAAACTCGCTATTGCAGCAAATAAAATTAACCCGTATTTCTTATCCCTGCTGCAATACCCATCATAGTGATCATCAATGCACTATCGAGTTCATGGTTGGCTTTCTCTCGGGTCCGTTTAAGCAACTCTACCTGTAGTACATTTAGTGGATCGGTATAAGGATTGCGCAGCTCGATTGATTCGCGGATCCAAGGCTGTGCAGACAGCAAAGATCCCTTTGGCGCATACTTTTTAATAAATTGGGTCGCTTCTTTTAATTCACTGCGCAGGGATTCACCCAGAGGTTGTAAGTCATCGGGCACCAAACGCGCATCATAGTATTCGCTCAACCACAAATCGGTTTTACAAAACACCATTTCCAGCATTTCCAGACGCGTTCTGAAAAACGGCCACTGTTCACTCATCTCGCCCAGCAATTCCTCACCATAGGTCTTCACGACACTCTGAATACCTGCTAGTGCACCCAGCCATGCCGGAAGCATCAGGCGATTCTGACTCCAGGCAAAGATCCAGGGGATCGCTCTGAGACTCTCAATGCCGCCCTGCGGCTTACGCTTAGCCGGACGAGAACCCAAAGGAAGCTTCGCCAGTTCAATTTCTGGCGTTGCGGCCCTAAAATAGGATACAAAGTCGGCATTGCCGCGAACAAAATCCCGGTACTGTTTGCACGAGTGCTCACTCAACAGCGCCATAGCTGCACGCCAGTCCGCTTTAGGTTGCGGAGGCGGATAAAGATTATTCTCGATAATTGCACTGGCATACAATGACAGGCTTTGGATAGCAACCGGTGTCAGGCCAAATTTAAAGCGGATCATCTCGCCTTGCTCTGTGACCCTTAACCCGTGACTCAAAGAACCGGGTGGCTGAGAACGCAGCGCCTGCGCCGCCGGTGCTCCACCCCGCCCTATGGTGCCACCACGGCCATGGAAAAGGTGCATCTCAACCTGATATTTATCTCCTACTTCAATGAGCTGCTCCATGGCGAGATACTGTGCCCAGCCCGCAGCCATCATGCCAGCATCTTTAGCGGAATCAGAATAGCCAATCATGACATACTGTTGCTGACCCACGTGTCCTTTATACCAACTGGAGTCAAATAGCTGCTGCATAACCTGTTGTGCGTGATTAAGGTCATCGAGTGTTTCAAACAGCGGTGCGACAGGCAGCTTGAACGGACAACCACTTTCTTGTAGCAACAGCTCTACCGCCAACACGTCCGATGCTTCTCTGGCCATTGAAATGATGTAAATCCCCAGCGCGGCTCTATCCTGTGCGGCAATAACAGAAAACGTATCCAGCACCTCCTGCACTTCTTCGCTGGGTTGCCAGTGTTTGGGCAGCAAGGGCCGTCGCGACGATAGCTCCGAGAGTAAAAACGCTTGTTTATCCTGTTCAGACCATTGGGCGTAATCTCCCAGTCCCAAATAGCGAGTCACTTCAGACAATACGTCGCTGTGGCGTCCTGAATCCTGACGAATATCCAGTTTACACAGCTGTACCCCAAAACACCTGAGCCTGTGTATCACATCCAGCAACATGCCATTGGCAACCACTTCCATGCCACACTCAGTGAGTGAACAATAGCACGCACTTAAGGGCTCCATCAGTTGTGAGGTTGAGCGGATCTTATCCTGGTATGAACTGGGCCGGGACTTAATCTTATGCTCCAAAAACAAGATTGTTTCATTGATGTCAGCTTTAAGCTGCTTGAGGAGTGCGCGATAAGGTTCGGGGTGATCCCCGGTCAGCGCTTTGAGCGCCTCATTCGCAGGCGCCATCGACAACTCGGAGCTAAGCACATCTAAGTCACGATAATACAAGTCCAGCGCCATCCAGCGACCATGGTCTAACACGCTCTGGGTTACCTCAGCAGTCACATTAGGATTACCGTCCCTATCTCCCCCCATCCAGGAAGCCAGGCTAACAGGGGCATAGTCTTCAGGGAGCGTGATGCCAAGCTGCCCTTGCGCAAGCTGAGTGAGTGTTCGGGTAAATTTAGGCACCGCATCCCACAGGCTATTCTCTATGACCGCAAATCCCCACTTCGCTTCTTCAAGCGGCGTGGGTCGCTTATTTCTGATTTCGTTGGTGTGCCAAGCCTGGCAGATCAACTGCTCAATTCGTGCAATGACCTCATTGCGACACAGGTTATTATCCAGACATGCCCCAAGCTCAGATAAACAATCGCTCAACTCAACATGCTTGCTGATTAGTGTACGACGAGTCACTTCGGTGGGATGCGCCGTGAGTACCAACTCGATAGACAGGTTTTCGATAACCTGGGCGACCTTGTGTTGATCTGTGTCGCCCAGACTCACTTTCTTGGTGATCTCAGACAAAGTAGTTTGCAGAGTATCGAACGGGCCTTGCGGACAGCCTGAATCAGAAATTGTATGCTGCTGCTCAGCGACGTTGGCAAGATTAAGAAAATGACTGAATGCACGGCACACCGGCAGCAGCTCTTCATCTGGTAAAGATTGCAGTGTTTCAATTAACGTCTCTCTGGCCTGTGCGTCGCCACCACGGGATGATTTAGCCAAATGACGGATCAACTCCACTTTTTCGAGTACTTCTGGCCCCTGTGAGTGGGCTATCGTGGTGCCCAACAACTCACCTAACAGACTCACGTTTCGTTTCAATTCTGTATATTGCTGTTGCATAAAATGCTCCCTGAACAATTTTCACTCATCCCAATATACTGACTCTACAGAAAAAAAGAAAAGATACTTTGATGACAAGCAAAAGCTAAAAGTTATAAAGCCCTCAAACGCAATTAATTATCATTTACTGTTGACATTACACATATCGTTAGTGATAATCATTCTCAATGAAGTCAAAAACACCTCGTTGCTCTATTCTCCGTTTCCGGCTTCATTAACGTTGATATGCCAGCTACTTTTCACAGGAGGAGTTGGCAAACGTACTCATTTACTTGCTACATTGCTCATATCAGTGACGGTTGATATGTATCAGAAAAGCCCGAAAGGGCTTTTTTTATTTCTCTTCAATCGCTTATACTACTCATTTGGCATAGTTACATACCAAAACCAGAATAGCGTCGCAGTGCTATACTCAGCACTTAGATCTGGTGATACACAACGTCGGTTTTGAAGGAGAACGCACATGTGGCAAAAACTAACTTACGCACTGGCCTTTGCGGGTCTGCTTGCCAACACACCCGCAGCGCAAGCCGGGCTCGAAGAAGGTATTGAAGCAGCAAATGCCGGACAATTTGATGTCGCCCTGAAAGAATTCAGATATCTGGCTGATATGGGGTATGCACCGGGCATCTACGAGCTGGCCAAAATGTATGAGGGTGGATATGGCGTACCCAGAAACCCATATAAAGCGGCTGAGCTGATGCAGCAGGCTGTCAAGCTGGGCAGTGCCGACGCGATGTTTTCACTGGCCGTTATGTACGATCAAGGCCAGGGCGTAAAAATCGATAAACAAAAAGCGGTTGATCTGTTTATGTCGGCAGCGAAAAAGAACTTACCTGCCGCGCAGTTTAACCTGGGCGTGATGCATGCCAATGGCGATGGAGTTACACAAGACTATAATCAGGCCAGATTCTGGTACGAGCGTGCCGCTGCCAATAATTATACACTGGCGATGTTCAATCTTGCGTTGCTTTATTATCAGGGTCTCGGTGGAGAGAAAAACGTTCAACGCTCATACATCTGGAATACGCTGGCCGAATATAACGGCTATCGCCCGGCAACAACCAGTCGTAGATTGGATGAGAAGAGCATGTCACGGTCTCAACGTGAAGATGCGCAGGAGATTGCTGATACCATCTATCATAAGATCCAGGCTGGTACTTATATTGCGGGTTCTCAGATTACAGAGGGCTAGCCGCAAAACAGAGCAATCCGCATGAGTGCGGAGTCAATTCAGCGGATTGCCATTACACCAACGCAAAATCTCTTCCCGAATTTATACCAAGGGCACGCCGTAGTTTCTTTCCTCACAAGTCCGCCTATAAATTAAGCAGCAATACTATATTCTGAACAATCAAATGAATATAAACATAAAATGCGTGCAGAATTTAAATATCATGATAACAAAATGAAAACACTTAATGATATTGTCATTTAATGTTACCGAATGAAGATTTCTCCGCTCGAATATGATTTAATCACGCCAACCCGAGATCGGGACATATTAGTAATCAAAATAGTATAAATAGGACATATGGATGTTTAAATATTCAAAAATTGCAATTGGTTTAGCGACGTGTTTTGCTCTAAGCGGATGTCTTGAAGTAGAAGATAACAATAACAATGATGAACTGGTCAATAAACTTGAGCAGCAAAATCAAATCTTACAAAGCCAGCTTGATGAAAACAAAAAACAAAGTGAAGCTCAGGCCGCAAAAGACAAAGCGCTTGAAACACCATTTATTCTGAAGGGCGGTATTGTCGCCGCTGTTGACGGTGTTGACTTATCTGATGTGCAAGTGACCGCATACTATGACGGCACATGGCACGAGCCTGTCGACGTTGCCGAAGATGGCAGCTACTCAATTCCTAAAGTCCCTCAGTACAGCAATATTTTGCTCAAAGTAAGCAGCCCGAGCAACGCGATTGTTACTCAGCTGTTCGACCATACAACACGCAGTGCCGGTGACCGTACTGAAGTAGTCAGCGCAGTGCAAACACTGACGGTATCCAAACCGCATACCGTTACTTTTAGCATTCTCAATCGGAGCACTTTTGAAGCCATTTCCGATTTGCAAATTACGGCTGAGCCGGAACTTAACACTTATAGCAGTGCGCGATATGAATTGGCACATATGCTGGAGCAAAACAAGGTTGGTGCAACCTATAACACTGAAACAAACCAGTATGAGCTTATCGTGCCTCAAGGCATTGATTTCAAACTGGCGATTGATGTAGACGTCGACAACGATGGCAATGACGAATACACCATCTATGAATCTGACTACGTAATTCACTCAAGTAATGGCATAGCGAACCTGCACAACTTTGATGCTGAACAACAAGCAACGCTATATGCGACTGTTGAAAGCATCAATGAGTACGATTTAATGGTTAACTTTATCAGCGATTCAGGTGAGCAGCTTTATCCTGATACTGTATTTGCAATCAACAATGATGAAGGTGACAGCAACTTTACATTTAATGAAGCACAAGGCCATTATAACTTATCAGCTAAATACTACGGCGAGCTGCAATTCCTCACCCATGAGTTCACAGCAAACGGCCGTACGTATAAGGCCGACAACATCGGCATTTATCGTGATCAAAATGATACCTTTCAAATAAGTCGACGTTACCATCAGCACCACCAGGAAGGCCTGTATAGTTCAGAACTCAGCAACAACACGTTAGCTATCACCATACCACTTGTAGAGCAGGTGTCAGCACCTTACCTGGGACTCCAGATCATTGAGTCTACTGAGGACAAAGTTGAAGACACACACGGCTTAACTTACTACTTTAATGCCCCTGTTTCACTAAAGCAAGACTCTGCCCGGTTATACAAACATGATGTAATCACCGTTGTAAAAGGCAATGACTCTGACAGTGACGATGTCGCTGCGGGAACCACCTCTATACAGAGTGCTAACCAATCTGTTGAGCTAAACAGCGCGCTGTCATTCAACGATACCAAGCTCTCTATTGCCCCGGCCGCACCACTTGAAGCGGGTTATACGTACCATTATGAGCTGGATAACATCACTCGAAAAGAAGCGAACTCTCACAGTTACGTCAACCGTTCAGTTCAATTTTCAATCGATACCCCATTTGAGTTCGATGAGTCTCAGTTCAAAGCAGACAACATGAACTATCGCAGCGGTGGTGCACTTATCACACCAAAGAACACAGCTGGTGAGCAAAGTGGCAACTACAGTAGTGCATCCTCTTACGAACTTTGCATTGTGGCACCAAAAGACGTGACACTGGTTGACGCGCAGCTCAGTGCAGTTACAACCAATGGTGTAAAATACACAACCAACCATAACTATTATGGCTACTCTGATGTTTATTTATACGCACTTGCTGACAATGAGCAACTAGAAACCAACATATATAATTACACTCTAGATAAACGCTCAGCTCAACCAAATGGTTACTACCGTTCTATATGTTTTAGCTACGTAGACCAGTATGAACAAGATGGAAGCTGGGCAGGAAATGCGGATTTCATGGACCATACCGATAGCGCGACAAATAGCGTAGATGTCAACATCACTTATCGTTTACCGGGTTCTGATACTGAAATCTCAACCGGGGTAAAAACACTCTATATCGATTAACACGATATATGGCCCTGCCTGAGTTTCTCAGTGCAGGGCCTTTCTGCATATTTAGCCACACTAATAACCAAACATGTAACTACCGACTGTCATAGTCAGCGTCGTTATCACCACAATCGCAAACAGGTTCATCACGAACCCTGCCTTGATCATATCGCGGATTTTTATCTCACCAGAACCAAATACAATCGCATTGGGCGGTGTCGCCACCGGCATCATAAAGGCACAGCTTGCCGCCATCGCCGCAGGTATAACCCAGATAAGTGGCGTACCAGCAATTTGTTCAGCAACCGGACCAAGCAAAGGTAAAAACCCCGCAGCCGTCGCCGTATTGCTGGTCAGCTCAGTTAAAAAAGTGATGAGTGCCGCAACAGCCAACACACCCAACACCAAAGGTATCGCGCTGGCACCGGCCAGCATGTTGGCAATGTACTCAGCCAGGCCAGAGCCTTTGATTTGTGACGCCAATGTTAGCCCACCACCAAACAGTAATAAGATCCCCCAAGGTACCTGCTGCGCCGCCTGCCAATCCATTAATCGCGTATCACTCCCCCGCTTTGCCGGAAGCACAAATAGTAATAATGCAGCGGCCATCGCGATCCCTGTGTCTGTGATGTCCAGACCGCTCCAGCTAGCTAGATAGGGACGGCTGATCCAGCTTACGGCAGCGAAAACAAACACCAGCAGGACATTTTTTTCGGCCAGGTTCATGCGACCCAGTTCACCCAGTTGCTGGTTAAAAATCCGAGTTAGGTTGGTATCTCTGTTGGTCGTTTGTACTTTAAACGCAAAGCGTGTCAGCCACACCCAACACAGTAGGATCATGCCAAATGTGAAAGGGACCGCCATCACCATCCACTGTGCAAAGCCTATTTTAATCTGATAATTTTCCCACAGATAGGCAACCATAAGCGCGTTCGGTGCAGTGCCTATGATAGTGCCGACGCCGCCCAGGCTCGCGCTGTAGGCTATCGCCAGCAACAGAGCAATACCATAATTATTATCCTGGGATTGATTGTCTTTAAGCACATGGATCACCGACAAGGCAATCGGCAGCATCATTAATGTCGTTGCGGTATTGTTAATCCACATAGATAAAAAGCCACTTACCAGCATCATTGCGAGAATTTGGACTCTGGGGTTATTGCCACTGCGTAACATGGTATGTAAAGCAATACGTTTGTGTAGCTGCCATCTTTCCATGGCGATGGAGATCAAAAAGCCGCCCAGGAACAAAAAGATCAGCGGGTGCGCATACAAACTTGACGCGGACTTAATGTCATTGATCCCGGCCAGAGGGACCACCAGCAGAGGAACCAAAGAAGTAGCTGGTATGGGCACAACTTCGCTCACCCACCAAATTCCCAGCCAAAGAGCAAGTCCGGCTGTACGCCAGGCTTCTACACTCATCCCTTCGGGCGCGGTTGTTACGCACGTTAGTAACATAAAAGCAGGACCGAGCAGCAAACACAATCTGTCGGTCCAGAGTTTTGATTTGTTCAAATTATCCATTACTTATTTTTTACCTGGATCTAACACTCGGTGCGTATTATGCCAGTAAAATAAGTACAGAGTATGGAAAATCTGACTACTGTGCCGTTATTGACAACGTCATGCCACTGGCACTTTGATAGCCTTTGATGCCTATATACCAGTTGCCCGCACTTGGCGTACTAAAGGTACAGGTTTCTGAGTTACCACTTTTATAGGGGCGGCAATCAAAACTGTTGTCTCCCACCTCAGCACCGTGTTTAACATAAAGGTCTCCATCCCCTACACCACCTGACAAAGTGACCGTTAACGACTGATAATCACCTTCCAACTGTTGCGAGAAGTTGACCCAACCCCCTTGTGCCACGGATAGGTCAGATTCAGTCCGGTTAATTGGCGTTGGCGTTGTTCCGCCTTGCTGATACTCGCCCACGAGGGTGACATTCTGAATCTCGTTCCAGGCTTCAACCATGACATAGTAAGTGCCCTCATTAACCGTAGTAATGGTGCAGGTTTCAGCACTGCTGGAGTTTGTACTCTTGCAGTCATAGGTTTGCAGCGTTGGTTTCGAGCCGTATCTGACATACAGATCGGCATCACCTGAGCCGCCTGATGTTGTGAAAACCAAATTGTTACTTCCGGCAGGTACATCGAGTGAGAAGTCATGCTGCGACTTGGCTACCCCGCTGATCCCCGTTCTTGGCACGCCATTTTGAAGCTTACCGGGGTCCGGCGGAGGCAGATCTCCCGCATTTTTGCCCATTTCAGCCAAATAAGTGACCGCTAGTTTGGCAAACTTACTGGCATGTGTGGCATCAAAAGACGTATCGTTGCTGGTATGTATCTTGCGGTTTATCTCAGACATGCGAGATTCAAATGGCATAGACGCCGCAAACCCTTGCTGATACCAGGAAGCATGATCCGAACAGCCATAGCCACATTGATCATAACCGTAACTTAAATTAGGTAAGTAAGCGTCAAGGAGCTGCGACAAAAATTGATTCTGACCACTGTTGGTGTAGTCAGTCATCATAGTGATGTCCTGGGTGCTTCCGTTATTGCCAGTCATATCAAACTGCACCATACCTACCACATTTTTACCCTGAGACTTATAGTCCTGAGCAATGGCTTTTGACCCTCTGAGGCCGACTTCTTCTGCCGCAAAGCCCATGATCTGAATGGTTCGTTGCGGTTTGTAATCTGCCGCAACTAAGGCCTTTAGTGCCTCAGTCAGCACAGCAATACCCGACGCATTATCGTCCGCGCCCGGTGCTCTGCCAGCGCTTGGGCTTGACTGATTGATAGAGTCCAGATGCCCACCAATGACTACGATTTCATCGGCATTTTCGGCCCCGTTAATGGTCACAACAACCGAAGATTGAGACCAGCTGTGGGTGTAATAATCAACGCTGATGTCACTGCGGGACTGTGCGATGCTCTGCCAGTTTTGTTTGATCCACTGAGCCGCGTCGACGCCACTTTGCTGGGTATAGTAGCGATTATGAAATGCAGTCAGGTTAGCCACTGTGCTATCCAGGCTGGTTGTACTGATTTCGTTGACCATGGCATTGGCCATAGCCGGGTTGTCTATAGTGTAGGTTTGTAGTGGCTGGTTATTTATTGCCAGGTTTAGCTGGGACAGATAGAGCTCAGCCTCACTTTTAGATGCATGCGCAACAAATCCACCGCAGCGGTGATACTGATCATGCATAAAATGACTTAACTCGCCATGCTCTGATTCATCTATCTGCGCTATGCTAATACCCGGTATTGCGCTCACCTGCGCATTAATATGCTTACCTGTTAATAAATTTTGTAACTGATAATGTTGCCCTGCCATCGTATCTATCGTGATCCAGGGTTTATCTGATTGCGCTGAAGCATTAGCAAATGCCACACCATGAGATAAAAAGATTAAGTTCGCAGCCACTAATAAGCCCGGCACACGAACGGGTCGTTGAGCTGTCATCGCAACACCCCTCTGTAAAGTGAATGAGAAAGAAAAAGGGAGCAGTTTGCTCCCTTATTCAAATGTTAATTGGCCTGGATATTTACAGTGACATCGCTTGCCGCAGTGTAACCACGTAAGTCGATGTGCCAGGTGCCCGCTTGTGGATTATCAAAGGTACAACTCTCCGAATTGCCATTACGATATGGACGACAATCGTATGTTGAGAGCGTCGATTCGCTGCCATATCTCACGTACAAATCAGCATCACCACTACCACCATTGATGGTAACGGTCAGGTTGGAGTAGCCAGCGGTCAGATCCTGGGTGAAGCGTGTCCATTGTCCGGAGCCAATCGAGACATTACTCTCTGTACGGTCAATCGGGGGCGTGCCGGTGCCACCTGAGCTGTAAGAGCCGGTTAGTGACACACCTGAAATGGCATTCCATGCTTCAACCATCACGTAATAAGTGCCTGCCTGAACGTTCGCAATGTTACAAGTTTCATTGCTGCTTGATGACGTACTCTTACAGTCAAAAGTTTGCAAAGACGGACGACTGCCGAATTTCACATACAGATCTGCATCGCCACTGCCACCTGTAGTCACAAATGACAAGTCTGAGGCATCTGCCGGCACTTCCAGGCGGAAGAAACTTTGCGCCTTTGATGCGCCGCTGATCCCGGTGCGAGCAACACCATTAGTGAGCAACTCATCCTGTGGTGGCTCAGTCGTGCCACACGAGCTGCCCGGGCTTAACTGCGAAGTTACGCCCACTACAGCCAAAGCGGCCTGCACATCTTCATGGTTGTAGCCTAAGTCACACGCAGCATCCATCACGCCGTTACCTGCTGTATCCCAGTCAGTATTTGCCGTCCAGTACAGCTGGTTTGCTTTCGCCATGACGATAAACGCTTTTTTAGTATCCCAGCCGGTTTTATTTGCCAGGGTATAAAAGGCTTTATTGAATACCCCCGAGCTATGATGCACATCCATGCTGGAAGTGTAATCCGACTGATGCCCAATTGAATTACCGTCTTTGGTGGGGTCGTCCATGTAGCGCAGCGCGCCTGTCGCTTTGAAGATCTCCTCTCCCACCATCCAGTCGTTACTGCCTTTCATGTAAAACTCAGCCGCTTCACCTGCCATATCAGAAAATGCTTCATTCAGGCCGCCAGATTTATAGCGATAAACCAGCCCGGAATTCTGCTCGGTAAAACCATGGCTGACTTCGTGTGCCGATACATCCAGGCTAACCAGAGGATAAAAACGCGTTCCCCCGTCACCAAACGTCATCGCACTACCATCCCAAAACGCATTTTCATAGCTATTGCCATAGTGAACGCGCATTTTCAGCTGAAAGCTCAGTGGCGCAGTGCCCAGCCAGTCGTTGTACATATTGAACACCACATTACCAAAGTAATGTGCGTCGTTAAGCGGCGAAAAGGCACCGTTAATTTCCTTGTGGGTATTTTCCGGGCAAGTGAAGCTGTACGCGGCGGTACCGCTGCTACCATGATTCAGATTGATAGTTCTGACATTGGAATTGTTCATGGTGCAGGTATTGCCAGACTGAGCAACATCCAGATAGCCATAATCAGTACCATACTCATAACGCCCTGTTTTCTGGTTGCCGCCGGGGCCGGTCGCATTCGCATGCTGGATATTATCGAATTCCAGCAACAGCTCACCGCTGTTCGCATCGATAATTTTGTACGGGCGTGCTGGCGATTTACCATAGGTGACATAAGTCACTTCATAGACCAATCTGGCAGTCGATTGCTCGTCAAGCCAAACCCCCAGGCGGCTAGTTTCGTTATGCCTGGCCAGTGCGACTTCTTCATCACCATGTTGCGTAGCAAATTGCGCTTCCAGTTTACTTTGCATTGCCTGCATAGACAGTTTTGGTGTAACTGAAGCCAGATCTGCCGCAATTTCATACACAGCAGCACCATGCGCGCGCTTTAACGCTCCTGCGTTGTCATATGTCAGGCTGACGGTGTCACCAATCACAGGCAGACCTTTGTACATTTGCTGATAACGCTTGGTGACCGCACCACTGGCATGCGGGTAGGACTTAATCTCGACCAGTGCGTTGTCGGCTCCCAGTCCAATTAACTGCTCCGGCTGCGCCGACAACACAGCCGGTGCGGCTGATTCAAGCATTGTTGAAAGGGTATTGTGGGTATTTAAGAAGCGCTTTTGAGCGGCATTCGCGGTGCCCGACGCCAGTACCAATCCGGCAACAGTTGCCAAAGCTATTTTTGATAGTTTCACTTGATTTGCTCCATGATTACTTGTTGTTTTAGGTGCGAGTGAGAGATGAAGCCCACCCGCAATGCGCTCAATTCATGAACACGCAACATAGAGACTAGTGACAATGTTAAAAAAATAAACTTTCGTTAACTTTTTATTGTTTTTGAGTTTACATGTGAGGGAAATTTAAAATTAGCTTTATTTACATTTAGTTGAATGTAAGATCCAGACGATCGAGCGTGGTTCTCACACTCCCAATGTAAGGGTTTTGTTACACTTAGAGTAATCTTAACGTTTTGTGATTATCCTTATGAGTTGCCAACCCGCAATTGATATACTATAACAAAACACTCCCTAAAGGTTATTCACAGCGCCAGCTTTCGTCACCACTCACACCTGCCATACAATAATTAGATACGATTACCGCCTGCAGTTATTGCGTGCAAAAATCGCGTGCAATAATGGCTTTAGTGATCAATTGCCAACCGAGCGATGTCTCTTTCAGCTCAGACAAATTGCCGGGTTCAGTCTTGAAGCACAGCGATTTTTCTTCCTTCGCAGACTCAAGATTCAGTTCAACCCTTGCAAAAGCCAGATCATCATCACCGCGTTGTGCCTTAAAAGCCACCTTTTGTATGGCTACCGTAACCACATCGGGATGCTGCTGAGCAACCGCATTGGCCATTGCCCACATACCCTGCTCCTTTGATTTGTCCATTGCCAGGCCAATGTCTTTACCGATCCCCTCGTCAATAGCAAACCCGACCGCAATACCGACAGGGCCCAGCGCTCCTGCCAGCATGGGACCTGCAGCACTGCCCCTGCCCTCATAGGTCACTTTTGGCATAGCCTGATTTACAACAGGGGTACGAGATACAGATGAGCAGGCGCTCAGCAAAGTCAGTAAGATTGCATAGATAAGTTTTTTCATTTCAAATAGTAAGGATAAAATACATTAGGTGCCGCACATTATAAGAGGGTTGGGAATTGCTGCATAGCCAAACTTGCCCCTAATTTAAAGACGTCAGTTGAAAACGTTTTGCTCTTTTAAGAGTGAGGACAGTGAACACCATGGGTTGCTTATATTCACTTTTAAATCGAAGTGCTTTTATGAAAGCACGCTACCCTGCGCTAATAGAAAAGCGACATCGATATCCAGTCAACAAGTTAAAATGACTGAGAATACTGTAACAAAAGCTGCAGACCTTGTTGTGGTACGCGACCATCATATACCCTAGGATCAAAGGCATATGTTTGCTTATCAAACAGGTTTTGTGCCTTTATTCTGAGCTGTTTGTTTGGTGCGAGGTGCCAGGTTAGCGTACCTCCGATCAGCCAGTGTGGCGCCTGTTCATAATGTTGGAAGTCTGGGTCGTCAGGAATGAGTGCGGGCAACACTTTGACCTGGGCGCGCCATACGCCATTGAGGCCCACCTGCCAGTGGCCAAACTGGTGATTCAGCTGCCATGAGCCAAAGCGTTTATAGCTGGCGCTGAATGGTTCATCAAAGTGCAGAGTATAATTAAACTTAAACCAGGTCGCGTCGCTTAGCTCAAAGGACGCACTGACTTCAAGCCCCTGCATGGTCGTGGCATAAACGTTGTTAAAGGTAAAGCGACTTTGCGCCATATCGACCGGCTCAAGCGTAATGAAATCATCAAGCTGGTTTTCAAACAACACCAGGTCCAGCTGCCAGCGGGCGTAGGCCATATTCCAGACCAGCTCGGTGGTTTTAATATTCTCGGATTTGAGCTGTGGATTCCCTCGCGTGATGTCATCATTAGAATTGAGCTCATTGCTGACCGGAATACGAAAAGACTCGCCATATTGCAGCTTAAATGCATGGTGTGGATCAAGTTGATAAATGGTGGCTACCCGGGGCGATAACTTGCTGTCTATATCGATAAATTCATCAAAACGTAGCCCGGTAAAAACCGTCAATTTTTCGTTCAGCGCGTATTTTAGCTGCACATATGTCGCATAGGAGTCAAAGTCTTGTTTCAGGCTATCGAACGCCGCGAATTCATCCAGGCCCCTGATGTCGCCAAGATAATACTGATCTTGTAAAATAATCTCCCCGCTGACAGGGTCAAAGTGTGATGTATAAGTCCCAGCTTTCGATTGCTCTTCCAGCGAATATTCGACGCCCCAGTGCAGGGTCAGATCTGCATTATACTGATAAGCCAGATCCCAGTTGAGGGTAAGATCTTCTGATTGCCACTTTGGTCCGTTAAAAAAGTCGTTCTGTAGTCCCAGCTCCTCAGCGGTGGCTATTAACCCGGCACTGTCAATCTCATGGCGAATAAAACTCAATGTTAAATCGCTGTCCAGTTTATCTGATAAGCTTGTTTGATGATTGAACCTTGCCCCAATATTGCGGCTGGTATGAAAGTTGTTCTCACTGTAACTGGATAAGTTCATAAACTCATCCAAAGTGGACCTGGTAAAATGGACTGAGCCACTGAATTCACCCCACCGGCCACCCAGCTCCACAAACAGGTTCGACTGCGGATCGCGTGAGCGCTGTTCAGTGTAGGATTCCCCATTCGTTTTGTAGCCACTGATATTAGCGTGAAAACTGCTCTCTGCGTCTGGGCTATAACTATAGTTGAGAGACGCCTGACGACTCTGATGTAATCCAATTCCAACTTGTACCTGGCGTGCGGACTGGCGCGTGACAATATTCATAACGCCAAGAAAAGCGTTACTGCCATACAAGGCAGAGCCCGGACCACGAATAAATTCGACTTTTTCAACCACATCAACCGGAATAAAAGGCGCATATACCGATGCTTTACCAAAAGACGCATCGTTCAGCCTTTGTCCGTTTAGCAACACCAGAATATTACCATTATCCAGATACACCCCACGGGCGTGCTCTTTGGGTACACTGCCAACCCAATCTCCCCGGGTAGACTGAAAACCGGGCACAAAGTTCATCAACTCGTAGACATTGCGAATGCCGAGCAAAGTAATCTGCTGTTGAGAAAACGATGTCACGCTGGATGGGACAGACTGAGCCGTCTCTGAAGTTTTACTGGCAAGCTCTACCGTCACATCCATCAGCTGTTCAAACGTCAGTTCGAACAGCGCTTCCTGATGGGCACACAGTGGCAGGCTGAGCAAAGTGATGCTCAAAGGTAGCAGGCTTTTCATCATATTCTTTCGCTCAACGACGCAACGACAGCTAAACAGTTATGTTATTAAACAAGACTCACATAGCGATTTTATATTTCAATTTAATATTACGCAGGCAGGGACAGTTCGCAAGTTTTTTGTGGCTTTTTAGTAAGTTAATGAGGAAAGCTAGTAAAAAAGCGCGAGAAAAGGTAATTAAATATGACTATTTACTGCATAAATAGCTGATGATAGCGTGGTGCTTTCATGTCGGGCAGTACATCAGCCGATGTACTGCCCGGTGCCAGTATCAGGCAGTCGCAAGTTTGCGTTTTTTGAAGTACTTGTACAGACCAATCAAAGAAGCCGCTATCCAGAACAGTTCAATGACAAAGCTTGCGAGGTTAAAGTTATAGCAAAGGCTGATAAGTAGTAAAATGGCACCACTGAGGTTCATTATATTGTACTTAATACCGTCGGGACTGACTTTCTCCAGCTGCAGTAAAAAGAACGCACCAACCACCAGGAAAGTACCCGTCATACCAATGATATCAAACACTATGTCTATCATGTTTTTGTCCATATAAAGTAGGCTCACCCAAACACGCTGGCCCGGATCCATGGGTAGGGTGATTTTCAGTCTTTGAAACAGCACAAACCTTTCTATGATAGGACTTGAGGCTGGGGATAGACAGGATATTTGTCCGCTTGCTTAGCGCAAAGTAGTTGCTAAACCTATCAACTGGCTACAGCAACACGCTGAAACTTATGGCCTAACTTAGTATTGCAAGCACAAAGCCGATTAAACAAAACTGTACGGTATGATAGCCCGCATTAATAAGAAACAATTTGAGCGGCCGTTGTTCAAACAAGTAACTGGTACCCAGAGTGCTGGCAACAAAACAGACCCCAACAGCCAGACCCAGCAGCACACCATCCACTATGGCCGGACTTTTTCCCAATAGCGCAGCCATGAGCAGCGCAGCCAGCACAGACAAAAACATGGCACCAGAGAAGATCAGTTTATGATCGGCGTTTTGGATATCCAGCTCCGTCAGCCCGGCTTCTTCAAGCCAGGATTTATGGAACAATAAAGGCGAGTACCATATTCCTCCCAAAGCAAAGGAGGAGATCGCCGCAATGACAACGGCGACCACATCTACATCAAACACAGTCACAGCACTTACCTCAATTATTTCACTAATCTCAATTTAGTTAATAACCTTTGGAAGAGCAAACCAGGCCTTGCATGGATTATTTAAGTACCGGGCGTTTCTGAAGTTTTCTTTGCAAGGTTCGCCGGTGCATGTTCAATTGTCTGGCGGTTTCAGAAATATTGCCTGCATTAGATTTCAGGGTTTGCTGGATATGCTCCCACTCCAGCCGCTCGGGAGACATGGTGTTATCAGCAGCAATATCCAACGGCGTGTTAGTGCCCAGCAAGGTTTTGGCTATTAGCTGGGTGTCCGCAGGCTTAGTCAGGTATTCATCAGCGCCCAGTTTTATTGCCTCCACAGCCGTTGCAATGCTGGCAAACCCGGTCAGTAGCACAATTTTACTATCCGGGACAATCTGGCGGATCAAGGCAATATGCTGCAACCCGGAGCTGGCCGTTAGCTTCATATCCAGTAACACATAATCCGGCAAAAATGCCTGACACTGAGGCCCGATGTTCAGTTCATCATGGACACACAGACAATCAAAGCCCAGCTTACTCATTCTACGCGACAGCGTAGTGGCGAATGGCACATCATCCTCAATAATTAATAACTTCATAATTTATACAATCGGTAACGTCACCACAGATACAGCACCCTGGCTCTGATGATTAGATAAGTGTAAGGTGCCTTCGAGTCGCTCGATTGTAGCATGAGACAACAACAGTGCCATGCCCAGACCGGACGAGCTGTCGACCACCGACTTACCTATCAGTGCCAGCTTGTCCATATCAATGCCAGGCCCCAGGTCGCGGATCGACAAGGACCAGGTTTTACGACCTCCCGCTGCCCCCTCCTCAGACACTGTCACACTGACTTCCAGGCGCGATGCCGAGCACTTTTCATTGGCCTTGGCCGCATTCACAAACAGGTTAAATAGCGCCGGGATCAGCATAGGATCACCACTGACCGAAAATGACTGCGCCGGTAACTGGCAGGCAATTGTTTGTTCAGGGAACTGCAAAGTCATAAGCTCATGGAGCTGCTGCCAGAGCGTATCAAACGATTGCTTATTGACCTGAGCATGAGGTTTAAGTAACTCAGTCTGTGCCCTGAAACCATCCAGCTGGGTTTTGCACTGAATAAGCGGTGCGTGCATCTCCTGCACGGCGGGGTGTTCAGGAAAGTCCTCATTTAACTCTTCTAACAGCAGGTTCAGGTGCGCGATAGGAGTTGCCAGTTGGTGAGTCACTTGAGCGGCGGCACTCCCCAGCGCCAGTACCTGCTCCTGTTGCAGCTGCTTTTCACGGCTCTTGGCCAGCGCCAGTTCACGTTGCTGAATACGGCTTGCCAGATAGGTAACAATCGTTACCGTCACAATCACCATAAAAATAAAATTCACCAGCATGCCAAGCAGGTGCTGACCCATGTGCATACCATGATGATGCATCGGCACAACCGTATACAAATAGCCATAGGCGGCCAGCGCTGCGCCAGAGATAAACACCACAAACCTTGGTGGCACAGTGACCGCAGCAATAATGCAAGGCAAGAGCAGTAAAGAGACAAATGCGTTGCTGGCGCCGCCAAGAAAAGACAGTAACACAGTCAAAAACAGAATATCTGCCACCAGCTGCATCACCATAGCCCCCGGTGACACATCGCTGACTTTGCGATAGGCATAAATGCTTGCCAACTGGAACAAGGACTCCAGTGCAATCACCGTAAAGATAGGCTGCTCAGGCAGATTTTTGTCCAGAAACCACAAGGAAATAAGCACCAGTACCAGTTGCAGCACAATGGCGATGGAGCGCAGCAACAATAACTGGCCAAGGGCAGAATTGGGAGAGAAGTTAATCAACATGTTTTTACGTTTTACACTTTAAAAATGTCGGCATAGTAAGCATGCCGACCTGGAGTTAGGCCATCAGCCAGCGCGCCTGGATTGCCTGACAATGGCAAGTTGGCCATCAATGTGGACATCACGCTGCGGAAAAGCCACCACAATGTCATGTTCGGCAAAAAGCTCATCAAGGCGAAAACGCACTTTGCTGCGGGCCTGCCTGAGACCGCCCTCAACCGTCGAATTAAGCCAAAAATTGACCTCAAAGATCAGCGCATTGTCGCCAAAGTCTTCAAATGTGACCTGGGGTTTGGGATCGTTTAAAACCTCTGGCTGCTCCTCCGTTGCTTGCAAAATCAACGCGGCAACCTGTTTTGCTGGCGAGCCATACGCTACACCAACCCGTACCGAGGTGCGCATGAGTTTATCGACCAGCGTCCAGTTGGTCACTGTGTTTTCCAGCAGTTTACTGTTGGGGATCAACATATGCACCCCGTCCACTCGGCGCAGGCGGGTTGAACGCGTATTGATTTTTTCAACTATACCTTTGGTTCCTTCCACTTCGAGGAAATCACCAATGCGAATGGGCTTCTCCCACATCAAAATCCAGCCGCTGATAAAGTTGTTGATAATATTCTGGGCACCAAAACCAAAGCCAATGGCGATTGCACCAGACAGAAATGCGAAGGCCGTGATGGGCACATTAATCACGTCTAATATGGTGATCACAGTGATGGCGATGGCAAGCACATAGCACAGCCTTTGGATCAGGTGCACCATGTTGGGATCGGTATTGCTCGCCCTGAGCCGATTGGTCAACTTACCAACCAGATACCGGGTTAGCCAAATACCGAGTAATAAGAGCAACGGCACGAGCAGTAATTTACCTAAGGTAAATGTGCGCTCTGCATAGATAAATAGCGGAAAATTCAATAATGCGATCAGTTTATCCAGGTAAATCAATACACACCTCTTAAGACTCTTGGGACTATGTCATGCTTGCGTCCAATGAACACTTTTTCTGATTGGCTATTGCTATTATTCGTACTTGAGCTTAAATTCCGGACAAGGCGTTCCCTGATGGAACAGCAGCTGCCAACCCGACGCTCTGTGGCGCCAGATAGACATTCTGACTGAATAATTTAAATTAGAATAGGCATTTCGGCGATAAGCGGCATGATAGGTGATCTGTGCCAGGTTTTCAGCCAACATTTGACCCTGAAAGTCCTGATTATAAAACTGCGGGACTTTTTCACGGGGTAATCTGGCCAGCACATGAGACTTATTAAACATCAGCCCGTTAGCAGAAATCTCATAAAAGTCCTCATCCAACAGCTGAGCCAACCGTTGCGGGCTTTCACGCACCGCAGGGTCCAGTAGCTCACGCTCCAGGCTTATGAGTGTATCCAGCGTATCAAATTTAATTTTTTGCATTATAAACCAAACAATTAACGCCATCTATTCCCTTTAGTCTAGTCAATAAGCCAATTTCAACAAGGGATAATTGAGTGAATCACAACGCAGTTTGCGATATACTGTGCCTTAGCCTACTGGTCGGATTTGAATAAGAGATAAAATGAAGTACGCAAAAATAACCGGATGGGGAAAAGCCATTCCCCCCGCCTCTATCAGTAATGACGAACTAAGTAACATTGTAGATACCAATGACGAGTGGATCAGCACCCGCACCGGCATTAAGTCTCGCCGTGTTAGCCACGTCAGTACCGCAGAACTGGCTACTTATGCCAGTAAACAGGCGCTTGCCTGTGCCGGTCTGAAAGGCACCGACATTGATTTGGTCTTGCTGGCCACCTGTACGCCTTCCACTATGGTTGCCAACACCGCATCTCTGGTACAAAAAAACATCGGTGCCATTGGCGCCGCGGCCTGTGATACGAACGCCGCTTGTTCAGGCTTCTTATACGCGCTGCAAAATGCCACTGCCCAGATCCAGGCGGGTATGATCAAGCGCGCCGTGGTCGTTGCGGCCGAACGTATGACCTGGTACGTCAACTGGGCCAAGCGCGACAGCGCGGTGCTTTTTGGTGATGGTGCTGGTGCTGTCATTTTGGAAGCAAGTGACGAGCCTTGTGGCTTGCTTGGTACCAAAACCGGGTGTGACAGTGAAGATCGGGGTATTTTACATATCTCAAATTACGGCACAGATCTGAGCCGTTATGAGCCAGCAGGCCCATCGGATCTTGCATTTGAAGGGCGTGAAATTTTTAAACGCGCCGTCACCGGAATGAGCGTTGCCTGTGATGATGTATTGGCGCAGGCGAATTTATCGCTGTCCGACATCGACGTACTGGTGCCCCACCAGGCAAACCTGCGGATCATTCAGGCAATCCAGAAAAAGCTTGATATTGCAGATGACAAAGTCATGGTTAATATCGACAAGTACGGCAATACGTCAGCAGCCACCATTGCGATCGCCCTGTGCGAAGCGGTTGAGCAAGGGTTAATTAAACCTCACGCTAACATTATGTCTGCTGCGTTTGGTGCCGGCCTGACCTGGGCGGCCAGCTACATTAAATGGGGTGAGCGAGTTACGCCTGTGGCCCAGTGCGAAGAGACACTGCCTGCGTGTGAACAAACAGGTATGGAATTGATTGCCAGTGCCGTCAAGGCATGCCAACAGTAAAGGCCTCACTCCTTTACAAGGCCAGTTTAGCATTCGCGCTGAATTGGCCGCATCCACTCGACCCTTAATCCCCGCTAATGGTAAACTCTCGCTACTTTTTACCCGCTTACCAGCCCCTATCTGAACGATAAACATGCAGGCTGGAAGACAATAGCTCAAATAAGGGGAACCCGGTGTTTAAACCATATTCCGACATTGCCACTTTGGCACCACAGATCGTATGGCAATTCTTTGACCAAATCTGTGCCATTCCACACCCGTCAAAACACGAAGAAGCATTAGCCACCTTCATTGTTGACTGGGCAAAGTCTCAAAATCTGGCCGTACGCCGCGATGAAACAGGCAATGTCTTCATCAAAAAGCCCGCCACACCAGGCATGGAAAACCGCAAGCCCGTGGTGCTTCAGGCGCACATTGACATGGTGCCGCAGAAGAACGACGACACAGATCATGACTTTACCAAAGATCCGATTCGCCCTTATATCGACGGTGAATGGGTGACGGCACAGGGCACCACATTGGGTGCCGACAATGGTATGGGTATGGCCTCTTGCCTCGCGGTGCTGGCGTCCTCGGATCTCCCTCATGGCCCGCTGGAAGTGCTACTCACCGTCGATGAAGAAGCTGGTATGTCTGGCGCATTTGGCCTGCAAGCCGGCTGGCTGGAAGGTGACATTTTGCTTAATACCGACTCCGAGCAGGAAGGTGAAATCTACATGGGCTGCGCTGGTGGCGTAGATGCCAGCATGACACTCAAATTGGAACGTCAGCGCATTGCCGAGGGTCATCAGCTGGTCGAAGTAAGTTTGAAAGGCCTCAAAGGCGGCCATTCGGGCGTTGATATCCATACCGGTCGCGGTAACGCCAATAAATTACTGGCACGCGCGTTGAAATATCACCTCGCGGACGTGGATTTTAACCTAGTGGCCTTTAAAGGCGGCTCTCTGCGTAACGCCATTCCGCGTGAAGCTTACGCCACAGTTGCCATTGCGCCTGCTCAGCGTGCCCAGCTTGAGCAACGTTTGAGTGATTTCCAGGCCGTGTTGAGTAATGAGCTGGGTGCCATTGAAACCAACCTCGCGTTTGCTGTCACTGATACTGACAGTGCTTTTGATGCTATGTCGGCACGGGCTCAGGCCACTTTACTGGCTCTGCTTAATGCCTGCCCGAATGGCGTTGTGCGTATGAGTGATGATATTCAGGGTGTGGTAGAGACGTCTCTGAATCTGGGTGTGATCACCACTGAAGCCGATAAAGTAGAAGTACTTTGCCTGATCCGCTCTTTGATTGATTCGGGTCGGACCGATGTAGAGGGCACGCTGAGTTCACTGGCTGCGCTGGCAGGCGCCGAAATCGAGTTTTCTGGTGCCTACCCTGGCTGGAAACCGGATCCTGACTCGGCGTTGGTGCATATTTTCCGCGATATGTACGAGGGCATTTATGGTAACAAACCAGACATCATGGTGATCCACGCTGGACTGGAATGTGGCCTGTTTAAAGAGCCCTACCCTGACATGGACATGATCTCGTTCGGCCCAACGATCAAGTTCCCGCACTCACCGGATGAGAAAGTGCACATTGAGTCAGTCGGTCTGTACTGGCAACAAATGCAGGCCTTACTGCAAAATATTCCTGAGCGTGATTAATATCATACTCAGAGTCAATCAGGCACCTCAGGGTGCCTGATGTTTATTGTGCCTGGATGCGAAAAGCTTACTCCTGACAAGATATAGAAGCCTGTGTATCAGCAGCTGGCTGGATACTTATGTCACTGAAAGACAGGCTCATATTACCAGAGGCAGAAAGTTCAAATGGCATCACCATTTGGTCAAACGCCACCCCTTGTCTGGCAAAACATTGCAAATCAATCGTCAGCGTTTGCCACTGCTGTGCAGCCAAACCTTGCAGTTCAGCCGTGATATCGACATCAGAGCGGCAACTTCCCGGCTTATCCCCTTCGCTTTGGCAGTGCATGCCAACAAACGCTTTGTCTGCAACCGCATTGCCGCGCTTTATCGTCATACTGAGCACGCCCGCAGATGCCTGATAACGGGCTAAATCCTCTCTGAAGCCGTTGCCACTGACAAACTGCACACCCGCTGTCGGGCCTTGCCAGTCGACTCTGAAAGCATCTTCCTGGATAGCCTTATCTATGGTTCGAAAACTCAGGCCGCCCAGTGCCATACTACTGGCGCTGACAGCAAGGTTTTGCTGACCCGAGAACAGTCGCATCTGCCACGGCTGCTGTGTTTTGCCATTGAATATCTCATACACGTCTGAGGTGCTGAGCGCAGTATCAACTTGCTCCGGCAAAGTGTTGCTCAGCACTGAAGGCTCGCCATAACTCAAACCAAACCCATAGGGCAGTAAAGGCGCATAATCTTTATCACCACGGTTAACCGGTTTGCTGGGATGTGCAGGCCAGGAAAATGACAAGCGACCGCTAAAGTCGTGCTGTATTTCACCCTTGCCGTTTCTCAGTAACACATCGGCAACGGCCTCACCCTGAGAACCCGGCAGCCAGGCTGCCACAAAGGCATCACTGGCATTGAGCTCTGGGTTCACCCACATAGGTCTGCCACTGATAAACACCGACACCACAGGAATGCCTTGGGCCCTGAGTGACTTTAACAAGGCCAGGTCGCGTTTGTTGCCATGCTGATAAATCAGGGTTTCGCGGTCGCCATGCCCTTCGGCATAGGGCTCCTCACCAAATACCACAATGGCTACATCCGGTTTGGTGTCAAACTGGCCGTTTTCGCTTAGTTCAACCTCCCCTCCCGTCTGTTTTATCTGGCGTGCCAGCCCATCGTAAATTGACTGGCCACCTGGAAAATCGCTATTCTGATTATTGGTGCCCTGCCAGGTAATAGTCCAGCCCCCCGATTGCTTACCAATGTTGTTCGCCGCATCACCGGCAATCAAAATGCGCTGATTGGGGGCCAGCGGCAACAGCTGCTGATTATTTTTAAGCAGAACCAGGGACTCCCGCACAGCCTGACGGGCAATGTCGCGATGTGCCTCGTGGCCAATTAACTGTGTATTGTTAGCATGCGGGCGATTTGCCGGGCTGGGTTTATCGAACAATCCTGCGCGGAATTTTACCCGCAGAATACGACTTACCGCATCGTCGATACGGGCCATGGGAATAACCCCCGCTTTGACCTGAGCAATGGTGTTTTCCAGCAAAGGTTTCCAGGCATCGGTCGGGACCATATACACATCCAGACCAGCATTGACGGCCTGCGGACAATTGTCATTCTGGCACCCGGGGATCTGACCATGGCCATTCCAGTCACCAACCACAAAACCATCAAACCCCATTTTGTTTTTCAGCACGTCGCTCAGCAGGTAGCGATGGCCGTGGATCTTCTCACCCTGCCAGCTGTTGAATGATGCCATCACGGATTGTGCGCCCGCCGTCAGACCGCCCACATAACCCTGAGCATGAATATCAAACAACGCTTGTTCAGCGTCGATATTATTGCCCTGATCGTCGCCTTTGACCGTGCCGCCATCACCAAGGAAATGCTTCACGGTGCTTATCACCCGATCGTTACCCAGGAAGTCCTCATCAGCATGACCCTGCAAGCCATGTACTATGGCTGCGGCATAGGCTTTTACGATTTCGGGGTCTTCCGAATACCCTTCATAGGTGCGTCCCCAGCGGTCATCACGTACCGTGGCAACCGTCGGCGCAAAGACCCAGTCAATGCCCGTAGCCATCACTTCTTTCGCCGTTGCCTGGGCAATTTGTTCAATCAGCTCCGGATTATTCGCAGCCCCCAGGCCGATATTATGAGGAAATAAGGTGGCACCAATCACATTGTTGTGACCATGCACCGCATCGGTGCCCCACATAGTCGGAATGTTGATGCCATCCAGCGAGTCATCCACAGAGGCCTGATACATGGCCTCAGCGAGATCAACCCATTCTTTAACACTGGCATGTTTGTTATTGCCCGGAAATGCCCCGCCACCATTGAGGTAAGAGCCGAATCCGTAACGGCGCATATCGTCCACTGTGATATCACGAATTTCGGGCTGGATCATCTGAGCCACTTTCTGCTCTAACGTCATCTTGCTGAGCAAAGCGGCTACCTGACGCTCAATGTCGGGATCTTTGGCCACCTCAGACTGGATTGTGGGCCAGATATCAATCCCTTTTACCGTTGCCCCAGGTTCAGACTGGCTGCTACATGCGCTAAGCACAGCGACGGCCAACACACTCAGTGACATTTTAATTGTTTTTTTCTTCACTTTACTTCTCCGTGGATAGAAAAACAGGTCGGTGTCCCTTGAGACCAAAGTAACCGATAAACACGTAACACACTGCCGGAAGCAGGAAAGACAGTTGCACACCAGAGATATCCGCCACCATCCCCTGAAGCAGCGGCACTATGGCGCCACCCACAATGGCCAGGCACAATACACCTGCACCGTGGCTGGCGCTGTCGCCCAGCTTCTCAATCGCAAGGCTAAAAATGGTGGGGAACATAATTGAATTAAACAAACCCACAGCAAGCACAGACCACATTGCCACTGGGCCTTCGGTTACAACGGCCAGACACAACAACACAATCACCATCACTGCGTTGAATGCCAGCACTTTGCCCGCCGCAATTTTTTGCATCACCAGTGCACCGACAAAACGCCCAACCATGGCGCCGCCCCAGTAATAGGCAATGAGTTGCGCGGCCTGCGCTTCGTTTAATCCGGCAATGCGCGGATCATGTAAAAAGTTCACCAGGAAGCTACCAATGGCAACCTCAGCACCGACGTATAAGAAAATCGCCACAGCCCCCAGTTTGAGATGTCTGTATTGCAGGGCTTTTTTCAACGAAGGCGCGCCCTGAGGCTCTGCCCCCAGTGACGGCAGCCTGATAAAGGCAAAGACGATGGCCAACACGGCCAGTGCGCCTGCAATCATCAGATAAGGAAATTGCACCGCTGAGGCATCGGCATGTGCCGGTTCGCTAGTACCGGAGAAAATAAGCCAGGCACCAAAAAAGGGCGCAACAGTTGTCCCCAGAGAATTAAATGCCTGCGTCATTGTCAGCCGTGACGAGGCGGTTTTGGCCGGGCCCAGCGCACTGACAAACGGATTAGCAGAAACCTGTAACACGGTAATGCCCGAGGCCAATACAAATAAGGCACCCAGAAACAAGCCATATGCCCCAAGCTCTGCAGCCGGATAAAACAACAGGCAACCTACACTGGCCACACTCAGACCTGTGATAATGCCCTTTTTAAATCCAATCCTGCCCACCAATATGCCAGCCGGGATGGAGACGATAAAATAGGCGCCAAAGAAGCAAAACTGCACCAGCATGGCCTGAGTATAAGTTAAGGAAAAAGCCCCTTTCAGATAAGGAATTAGGATGTCGTTTAAGCAGGTAATAAAACCCCACATAAAAAACAACGTGGTCAGCGTGAATAAGGCAAATCTATGCCCGTTACCCGGCTGCGCCTCATGCTGGGTATCCAGCATCACAGATGAACTAGCCATAATGAATTTCCAATAAAAAATAGGACAAGCGGGCTCTGGCACCGCAATCGGCGGCGACCAGAGCTTACTCAGAATTAGTTAAACGTGTAGCGAAAGCCCAGCGCATAACGCGGCCCGTATTGGCGGGCAAACAGGAATTGACGTTCATAACGGCCAAAACCCTGCTCGGTTTCATCATTGAGGTTGACGCCTTCGAAGAATACAGTCAGCTGCTCGGTCATGTCGTAGTTAACGCTCATGTCCCACTGGCCAAAGGCCTTGGCAAACTGTGGCGGGTTATCCGAGGACCCCTGATCCTGCCCAACCCCTATCAAATACTCATCGCGCCAGGCGTAAGTCAGTTTTACCGACAGGCCATCGAGCTCATAAAACACCTGGAAGTTGGCTGAGTCGCTCAGTCCGGTCAGCGGAGTTTGCTGCTTAAGGCTGGCCACATCAAACTCCACATCCCCATTCACAAAGGTGGCGTTGACACCCACACCGAAGCCGGTCTCACCAATCAAGTGCTGCACAGCAACCTCAATACCATCTACCGACTTGGTGTCCGGGGCATTAAACGGTCGGGTAAAGTCCCACACAATTAGCGGGTCTTCGGCGTTTGGTGTGATATACCCCTGCTCATTGAGTGTTGCGCCATTGGCCTGCATTTGTGCAAAAATGGCGTCATTGGTGGCCTGCTCGCCACGGCTTTCGATATCAGCAACCGCTTGTAACCATCTTGGCCCCTGATATATATCGTGAAAACCGTCTACGGTGGTCGAATTCACCTGACTGCCGATGAAGTTTTTCACCGACTTATCAAAGTATCCAATAGCTGCATAGCTGCCCTCGCTGTAGTAGTACTCCAGGCTGAGGTCAAAGTTGGTCGACTCGAACGGTTGCAAGTTGGTATTACCTTCGCTGGCATTGCGCGAACCGATTTTAGGGCTATTGGTAAGACTTCGGCCACCGACCAGGTCGCCAAGCGGCGCTCGGGAAATGGTTTTACCCCAGGACAGTCGGGCAACCAGCTCATCGGTAACATCCACGCGTAAATCCACCATAGGTAACACCACGTCGTGCTCACCTTCAAGGGTAAAAAAGGCATCTCCGTCAGGTACGTACTGGGTATGCCATTCACTGCCGCCTTTCCACCATACGGCCGTTGGCGTTGGCTGGAAAGTACTGCTGGTCACATCCGTTTGTTCGTAGCGGACACCGGCGTTTATCTGTACCGGATAGCTCGCAACCTCGAACTCCCAGAAGCTCGACAGATAGATACTGCTGGTTTCTTCTGTCACGCTGTCGCGCGACAGAGTGCCCATGTCGTGATATGCCGTAGTCGCAAAATAATCTTTGCCGCCAAGTAATTCATTGGTCAAAAAGGCTTCAGAACGAGCGGCAACCTCATCAAAGTCAAAGGTGTAGTAATAATGTGGCTGCAGGGCACTGCCACCGCCATCAAATGCATTTAAAAAATCACTGGTGTCATGTTGAGTAAACATGCCGTCGGGGAACAACTCCGGCCAGGCAGGATTAAACAAGAAACCACCAATCAAGCCACTCCAGGCGTTAGAGCCACTCATTTCTTGCTCTGTACGTGCCACACCAAACTTGATATTCACCAGTCCCCAACGGTCACTGAGGTTTTCCCATACGCCATCAAGCTGTAACTGCTCAACGGTCGCTTTACCGGGTGAATGTACAAACTGGCTAAAATGAGAGTCAATTTCACTGGCTGCCAGCTCGTTGGTGCCGTTTTTCCACAAAATCTCAGCATGGGGGATTTCGCCGCTGCGATAGTCATAGCGTTTGGTTGTTAACTGATCCGACCCAAGCACCAAAGTGCCTTCACTGCCAAGGCCAACGTCTGCGCCATTATCGGTTTCGCTTTGCGAATCATGATAATCCAAAGTGAGGCTCAGCGTATCGCTGGCCTGCCACTGAACATTAAAGCCAATGGAGCGCTCTTTGACTTCGGTCGTCGAACGTGAGGCACTGAAAGAGCCATCGTTACCGCTGATATCGGCATAAACCACTGTGCCGTTTTCATCCAGCTCATAGCCATTGATGTTGCCGCCGTAGTCATTCCACATCCCCCATGAAATGCCATTTTTACCGGTTATGGATTTGGTCCCGGTATAGTCCAGGGTCATCACCAGATCGTCACCGGGCGCATACTGAAAGACCACCTGACCATTGGTTCTTTCACGCTGCAAATCGCTTATTTGATAATTCATATCCCTAGGGAAGAAGTAATCCCCAGCTGGCACCCCTTGCTCATTCAGCGGGCGATTGTCGATAACGTTACCGGCCTCCAGGTTGGTGGGTAAATCCACATTTGCCTGCCAGCCCTGAATGTTGGCACTTTGCTGCTGAAAATCACGGCGATGGTGATTGATGTTAAAACCAAACCCGACGGTTTCATCCAAGAATGCATTGGAGTATAAAGCAGAGACCTCTGGTGTGATGTCATCACCCGCCACATTGGAGGAGTCGTGAATGGCCTTGGCAGAAAAGGACATTTTCTCTGCGCCACTGTCGAGCGGGCGGGCTGTGACGATGTTGACCGTGGCACCCAATCCACCGGTTGGGTTATCTGCGCGGGCAGTTTTGTACACTTCCAGCGCCGTTACCCCGTCGGATGACAAGTTTTCAAAATTATAGGAACGACTGTTTCCCGTTCCTGGCATTTGTCTGCCATTGAGCGTGACCAGGTTAAAGTCGGGGCCGAAGCCACGCACGGTTATCTGACTGCCTTCACCGTTACTGCGACTCACTGCCACACCGGTAATACGCTGCAAAGACTCCGCCAGGTTGGTGTCGGGAAACTTACCCATTTCTTCTGCTGAAATCGCATCCACCACGCCAGACATATCCCGTTTGACGTTCATAGAGCGGATCAAACTGCCCTTGATCCCACGTACCTCGATAACCTCGGGCGTTTCTTCAGCAACCTGCGACACGGCTTCCTCAGCTTGTACCATAGAAGTACCAAGTACCGCACCGATCAGAATCGCGACATGTGAGAGTTTATAATTTACTGTATTCATAATGACCTGCTTGAATAATTTTCGCTGTCTGGGCGAGGCAACGCCACGCCATCGGTTTGGTTTTATTGCGCTGTAACCATCACATTATCGAGCCGATATACAGCTCCTTCACCCTGCCCCCAGGCTGGGTAAATCATGATGATGTCAATACCGCTGATGTTCACCCCACCATCTTGCAGTGTCTGAAGTGGGAAAGTATAGGTCTGCCACTGGCCAACCTGAGGCGCCACCGCCTCCAAGCTGTCGGTCAGATTAAGTTCCAGCGCAAAACTGGCATCCAGTGCTTCTATCTTAAACTTCCAAGGCGCACTGCTATCATTGGGCGCTGTCACTACTTTGAGATCAAACTGCACTGCGCCTTTTTCAAGATAAGCAGACGCATCCAGATAGTGGCCATCTTCAGCAAACAAGCCCATTACCGTAGGCTCGCTGCCTACTTGAAATTCAGCCACCATGCCCTGAGTCATATCATCGTTTTCAAGTGTTGGCACAGAGCCGCCACAACAGTCCCACAGCGTCCATTTGGCTGCCACATCATCGGCAAATAACACTTCCCCGGCAAAATTATCGGCCTGATTCGGGTCGTAAATTTTCACGTTATCTATGCGATATACTGCACCTGCGCCCTGGCCCCAGCTGGGAAAAACCATTAAGACGTCAATCGCACTGATGTCCAGACCAGCTGCAACCAACTCGGTTAGCTTAAACGTGTATGTTTGCCACTTGCCAACCTCAGGTACGGCTTGCTGGATACTGGTATCTAAAGTCAGCTCGGCTGCACTTTGCGCGCCCACCGATTCCGCTTTAAAAAACCAGGCTGCGCTGGCATCTTGTGGTGCACTGACCACCTTCATGTCAAACTCAATCACGCCGTTAGAGAGGATAGAAGACGCATCGAATGGCGCAGCTGTGACGCCTTCAGCCGTAATAAACTCTTGTCTGGAAATAAAGCCCATCACAGTTGCCACGTCACCGATTTTAAATTCTGCTACATTGCCATGGGCATCATCGTCTAGCTCAACCGTGGGGACGGTTCCACCACAGCAATCCCACATTGGCCAGGCTGGGTTTTCGCTCTCCTCAAACACTGTCAATGCGGTGGTTTTACCTGGTGTCACAATCGCAACATCTGCGACGCGATAAATTGCGCCTTCACCACTGCCCCACGCCGGGAAAATAAGCAATGCATCAATACTGCTGATGTCCAGCCCCTGCTCAGCCAGCATCTGAAGCGAGAACGTAAAGGGTTGCCATTGCCCAACCTCAGGGATGGCCCCTTCTGAGCTTTCAGACAAGGTCAGTTCAACCGCTTTTTCTCCGTTAGCGCTTTCTATTTTTAACATCCAGGGCGCGTCTGTATTTGCAGGCGCAGAAGTCACTTTCAAATCAAAACGTACAACACCGGATTCAATCAACGAAGAGGCATCGAACGGGCTGGGGCTGCCTCCCGCGTCCGACGCCATTGGATCACGAGAGATAAACCCGTTGACCGTGGGCTCACTGCCCACGCTGAACTCGATGACAGTGCCAGCTACGTCGTCTTCCACCAGCGCAGGTACGCTGCCACCACAACAGTCCCACGCTGGCCAGTCTTTATTGAGCTCACCGTCAAAGATTTGCAGGCTATCGCCTGAGGTTGCAGGCGGCGGGGGGCTGGGCGCTTTACCTTCAACCAGCGCATCTTCTAAAGAATCCCACCCACTGCGAATAGTGTCGCAGCCTTTACCTGTTTGCGGGTTTTGCTGACACTGGTAGACCCGCACATAATCCACCTCAAACGTCTGTCCATTAGCAAAAGCGTCTGCATTTACACCCGTCTCATTGACGGCTTCCGGCCAGTTTCCACCTACCGCAAGATTCAGGATCAGATAGAAATTTTGATCAAACGGCGCGCTGTCCCAGTGCGTTACCAACTCACCGCTGCCCTGATCATGATACTCGGCAAACCAGCCCCGATGTTTAAGGCTGAAGACATTGCCTTCACTGTCGTATAGAGGTTCGGACTGGCGTTGTGTCGCGTACAGATAATCATCCACGTACCAGCGTATTTCTCCCTCTTGCCATTCCACCGCGTAGGTATGAAAGTCATCGGCCGGGTTAACACCATCCGGTAAGCTATGCGATTTACCAGAGTGAACGTTGTCAGGCCAATCCTTACCATAATGTAAGGTCCCGTAGACATGGGCCTCAGGCATACCATCCGCATCTTGTGCTTTGAGGTTTACCGCCTCAACGATGTCAATCTCGCCAGACTTAGGCCAGCCGCCATAGACTTCGTCCGTTGGCAGCATCCAAAATGCCGGCCAGCTGCCCTGCCCACTTGGCAGTTTCGCCCGCATTTCAAATCGACCATATTTGAAATCCGCTTTGTGCTTTGTAATAAGGCGCGCAGATGTATAGGGCTTTTCAGCATCTTCCGCAGCGCGAAGCGCAACTATTTTCAGTGTGCCATCGCTGACATACGAATTGACTGCATCATCGGTATAGCATTGACGCTCTTCATTGCCACCACCCTGGCAGTTCACTTCGTGCGTCCAGTTTTGGGGATTAATTTGTGACTCGTCAAACTCGTCCTGCCAGACAAGCTGCCAGTCACTGACCGGCGCCGCGGGATCTGTTTTGCTCAGATCGGTGCGTGTTTTAGCATCGCCGCCACAGCCGGTTAAACCAGCCAATGTAAGCAGGACACTCACTGCGGTGAGGGATTTTGCAACTTTTATCATAATGTGTGTTCCAACTAATCGTTCCGATTGTTGCGCAGCACGGACGTGTTCTTTTCACAGTCTGGCACAAGGCCGCTGTTGTTGTTATGTGCGCGCTGCCATATAGGAATGCTGGCAAAGCGCACTGTCCGTACTACCGGGAATGAGCAGCGAACCAGATGACCGGTTCGGACTGCGCCTGAGGGTATCCTGTAAAATTAACTGAAATGTTACAATGGAAACGCGCCATCACGGGCAACTGCTGCGACACAAGAACGTGGGCCACAATAGTGCACGACAAGACGATACAAAAATAGGACGAAAGGTTAGCCTTTTGTTTTACTTAGCTTTTGGAGGGTATCGGGTACATACATATTGCACCAAAACTTGCAGTCGTTGCACCAGAAGAGGTAATACTTCTGGCTGCCGACTGATATTTCTTGTTTGTAGTAACGCGAACCAGCTAGCTCAATGTTTTCTTTTTGGCAACAAATTGCTGTAATGCCTGACTATAATTACGACTGACTTTGAGCTCCACTTGTCCTTTAAGTGTCACCAGGCTCTCGTTATTTCGCATAGGTTTAATCGCAGTGACATAACTTAAGTTAACTATGGTCGACTTATGGATCCGGGCAAACAGGCTGCCATCCAGCAACGTCTGTAGTTTTTTCATGGTAATGCGCAGGACATGGGTTTCTGACTCAGTGTGCACGCACATGTAATCGCCGGCAGCGTCAATCCAGCGGATTGTGCCCATCGGAACAAAGACCTGCTCATTATCACTGTTTTTAATGATCAACTCTCTGTCCTGCTTAGCAGGCAATGGGCGGTCTGTTTCCAGCCAGGATTCTAGCTCAGTTACCGCAAGGCCGGAGGTTTGCGTGAGTGCCTGAAGTAATCGGTATTTTTCCTGCTCTGCCTGACGAGGCTGGCGGCGCTCCAGGATCCGGGTCACCGTTTTTTGTAACCGGCCAAGGTTTGCGGGTTTCAGGACATAATCAATCGCATTGAGCTCAAAGGCGTCTAATGCATAATCGCTGTAGGCACTAACAAATACCACCATGGGCAGTACATCCGCCTGTATAGCCTGCACCACTTCAATGCCATTAAGCCCGGGCAGTTGCAGGTCCAGAAATAACACGTCGGGGCACAACTCATGACATAAGCGGATCGCGTCATCGCCGTTTTCGGCCTGACCAATGACCTCGACTTCCGGGATCTTGGCCAGTCTCAGACTCAATCCCTCAAGCGCGAGAGGCTCATCATCAACGATGATGGCTGTCAGTGGCTTTGTCATAATTAGTCAACCTCGTAGGGCAGCACTAAGGTCACCGTGTTTCCCCCGGCTGCGTTTTTATTCAAAGATATGGTGAAATTCCCGCTGTACGTAACGTCCAGCCTGGATTTGGCATTGTTCAGCCCGATGCCAAACCCTTTTACTGCCATGCTATCATTGCCAGTCCCGCTGTCTGAAATTTCGATAACAAGTTGCTGTGCTCGCCGCTTTGCCGAGATGCTTATTTCTCCGCCCTGTTTACTGGGCTCAATGGCATACTTGATGGCATTTTCAACCACAGGCTGACACAACATATTCGGTACCAATGCCTTCAATGCATCGGGGTCGAGTGCATAGCGCACCGACAGGCGCGCACCAAAGCGCACTTTTTCGATAGCCAGATACAACTCAATCAGCCGCACTTCTTCTTGCAAAGAGATCCTGCTACCTTCGGTGGCCTCGAGCGAGTGGCGAAAAAAGTCACAGAGCTTGTCGAGCATTTCTGACGCCGCGTCATTGTCTTCTTTGAGGATCAAAGTTGAAATGGCATTCATGGTATTAAACATGAAATGCGGATTGAGCTGATAGCGCAGCATTTGTAACTGCGCGTCTTTTGCCTGTGTTTGGGCTCGCAGTAAACGCTCATGCTCTTTTTGCAATCGGCTGTTGTAAAGCATGATAAAAAATATCGATGTCCAGACAAACATGGTGGTCAGTGAAAACAACAACCAGCCGCCAAACTCCAGCATATTCCAGGCCTGATCCCAGCGCTGGTCATGTACTATGACCTTGTAGCTGGCGAGCTTGATAATGTTATAAATCAGGCCCAGTAAAGCCGCAGAAAGAAAGCTAATAAAGAGTGTGCGCTGCAATGGCTGATGAATGATCCTGCGGATAAACAACCACTGTATAAGAGACAATGCAAAGCCACTGAGACTTTCGACGCCCAGATTGACTATCTGTCCGGTGAGATTAAAACCGGGCGAATCAAACTGAGGCTGAATGATTGCCAGAAACACCACAGCCGCATAACCAAGCCAACCGGCAATTTGTAAGCTCCAGAACTGCTTAGATAAATGAGGTAGTGCGGAAGACTCTGGCTCAAGCGGTGCCAGTTCAGCTTGTTGCGGTGTAAATACAGACAAAACAGTACTCAGAATAAGGCTCTATCCTGCGACACTCTAAAACTTTTTAAAAATTTAGCAAGCCAGCCAGTACGCTTTTCCCCGTTTAGAGACATTAAAAAAGGGCCATCACGGCCCTTTTATCAATTTAACAGCTTATGACGCATAGCGCTGTTCAAGGTAAGCAAAGGTGGCTCTTAAGCCAAGTCCTTCGCCACCAATCGGTCTGCCGGGTAAGGCACGTATGTTCCACGCCATCACATCAAAGTGCACCCAGGGCGTCTGCTCTGGCTCAACAAACTCTTTAAGATACAATGCGGCGGTGATTGAACCACCAAACGGGGTTGACCCACAGTTTGCCATATCGGCTACATCGCTCTTAAACAATGCCTTGTATTGATCGAACAAAGGCAATTGCCAGATGGGATCCTGAAGCGCATTACCTTGAGCAATCATCGCATTGGCGACTTCCTGATCGGTACTGTAGAAGCCTGGTAATTCTGTACCCAGCGCGATACGACACGCACCGGTCAATGTGGCGAAGTCAATCAGCAGATCAGGCTGCTCTGATTGTGCCTCTGCCAGCGCATCACACAGTACCAGTCGACCCTCAGCGTCTGTGTTGTCGATTTCAACAGTTAAACCTTTACGCGTTTGGATCACATCGCCCGGACGAAAAGCGTTACGCGAAACCGCATTCTCTACCGCAGGGATCAGGACTCGCAAGCGTACTGGTAACTGAGCGGCCATGATCATCTGTGCCAGACCCAGAACATGCGCGGCCCCGCCCATGTCTTTTTTCATGTTACGCATGCCAGAAGCCGGCTTGAGATCCAAGCCACCTGAGTCGAAACACACGCCTTTACCAACCAAAGTCAGTTTAGGTGCATTTTCATCTCCCCAGCTGATATCCAGCAGGCGTGGCTTGTTTTCACTGGCTCTGCCCACCATATGGATGGTTGGATAGTTATGCTCCAGCAATTCGTCACCGACGATTTGTGTAAACCGTGCCCCAAACTTGGCTGCCATTTCAGTGCAGATCTCTGCCATATGTTGCGGCATCATATCGGCGGCAGGCGTGTTGACTAAATCTCTGACCAGGTAAATGGCATCCGCCTGGTCCTGCAGTTTTTTCAACATAACTTCGGACTCTATCGCCAGTTTTGCACTGGGCGCAGATACCTTCTTGTAAGCATCGAACGTATAGGCACCAAGTAAGTAACCAAGCGCCGCCTGTTCTACAAAGGCGTCATCACCTTGAAAAGAATAAATGCCTTGTGGCAGCTGGGCGGGCAGATCACCTGCCAGCCACATATCGTCCAGCGACTCAGCCAGACATAGCACGGCGCTAAGTTCGCCGCTCTGGATATCTGGGATCAACAGGGTTTTTTGTGCTTTATGCCTGGTAGCCAGCGTGATGTTTTTAGCTTGTGGCGCATTTTCCTCTAACCATTCGCTTAGCTGGCTTTCCTTTATAAAATGTACCGGTATTCCTTGTGATGAGTGAACAAGTAAATGACTCATACGTGCCTCTTGAATTACATAAACCTGACAAGAGAATACCAAGGTGGGAAGAATATTTCACTCACTGGATGAACAAAGCGGACTAATAAACGGGAATAAGCCCCAAGTTTCGCTTTAGTCGGTTGATTTATCTTTACTTTTTGGCTTTTTGCCAATCGAGAACGAACTAGGTAATACGTCGACTCCTAACCACTGACCCAGCTTAACAATGAGCGGAATGGTAATCGGCGCAAAAGGCAGTAAGGCAAAAACCCCCAGGCCAAGCCCCTTTAAAATATCAACAAATTGCTGATTCGCCGTCGCCAATTCTTGTTTAGACACGCCACCTTGCGGATAACGTTTGTAAATATCTAACATTGCGCGAGTTTCTTGCTTTTCCTGAGCCAGCGCAATTTTTAAACCAACCAAAGCGCGTCTTAATCTTAATTGTTGGCGCTTTTTGCTGATCCTTGCGACTCGAATGGGCGCTTTATGTACTACTTTAATTAATCGCATTCGCATACTTGAGGAATAACACTATTTCCAATACTAGCAGAAATAAAAACTGGACGTTAGCTTAGCGTATTCGCATCAGTCGGCTCTCATTAATTAGTCTAATACCAAGCTGTTTAGACTATCTCAACTACTAAACCGAGGCTTACAACAGTTCACATTTTAAACACCTCAGCAAAAAAATACGCCAAAGTACGCAATAATGATATTTTAGTGCACAATTCCCGCCCTACTTTGTACCTATTTAAAACCCGAAACAGTCCATTTTTTGTACCACAAACAAAAAGTTATTGAAAAATTTGACCTTGTTAAATTCACTGCTACCTTTAATGATGCAGTGAACATATTTGCAATTATCATCAATAAAGGGTACACAGATAGTTAACCAAAGATGTGCAGCGTATGTAAATTGTGAAATAAGACAACATATAATAACTGGGGAAACAGGATGAAACTACAAACAAACGCGCTAAGCCGTGCGATTAAATTTGCTTTAGCGTCAACGGCAACAATGGGGTTAACGGTCGCCAGCGTACAGGCAGAAGAAGCTGATGCAGGTGCCGAAAACAAGAAAATTGAAAAAATTGCGGTGGTTGGTTCCCGTGCCGCGCCACGCTCTGTCGGCGACTCTCCCGTACCAATCGATATCATCGGCGGTGATGACCTGAGCAAGGCCGGTGGCGACGACATGCTGGAACTGCTTAAAGGTTCAGTGCCCTCGCTGAACGTTCACGCTAACCCTATCAGTGACGCTGCCTCTTTGGTACGCCCCGCTAACCTGCGTGGCCTGCCAGCAGACTCAACCTTAATCTTACTGAACGGTAAACGCCGTCATCGCTCCTCCGTAATCGCCTTCTTAGGCGGCGGTATTAACGACGGTGCTCAGGGCCCGGACATTTCTGTGATCCCCAGTGTTGCACTAAAGCAAGTAGAAGTGCTGCGTGATGGTGCAGCGGCACAATATGGCTCCGATGCCATCGCCGGGGTATTGAACTTTGTACTGAAAGATGCGTCTGAAGGCGGCAGTATTTCAGTCAAACAAGGCCAATATTATGAAGGCGACGGCGACACAACCACAGTAGAAGGCAACATCGGCCTGCCATTTACTGATCAAGGTTTTGCCAACCTGAGCTTCCAGTATAAAGAAGCGGATCCAACCAGCCGCAGTGTTCAGCGTCCAGATGCGCAAGCGTTTATGGATGCGGGCTTGGAAGGTGTGCGCGATCCGGCTCAAGTCTGGGGTGCACCAGAGATAAACGACGACATCACGCTATTTGGTAACGTTGGCCTTGAGCTGACAAACGACTCCCAGTTCTACATGTTCGGTAACTATTCTGAGCGTGATGTAAAAGGCGGCTTTTATTATCGTAACCCAACTACGCGTCCTCAGGTCTATGGTGGTGTGATCCGTAACGTCAATGGTGAACCGACCAGACGTCACCCAACTGATGAAGCACAACAAGCAGCGTGGGATGCGGCAACGCCAACGGTATTGGTGGGCTCATTAGACGGCTACGATCAGCAAATCAACTGTCCTGTTGTTGAGCTTCAGTCAAATGGTCTGCCAGATCAAGCGGCACTGGACTCGCTTGCAGCAGCAAACTGCTTTGCCTTCAACAATATTTTACCAGCCGGTTTCACGCCTTTCTTTGGTGGTAACATCACAGATACGTCACTCACCATTGGCACCAAAGGCGAGTTTACAGATGGCTTTATGAAAGGCGCGTATTATGACTTCAGTGGCTCAGTGGGCCGCAACGAGTCCCGCTACTTCATTACCAATACAGTTAATGCCTCAATGGGTCCTGATACCCCAATGGAGTTCAGCCCGGGTAAATACATCCAGCTTGAAAAGAACTTTAATGCTGACTTCTCGAAAGGCTATGACTTTGACCTGGCCTACGATGTCAACGTAGCGGGTGGTCTTGAGTGGAAAGAAGAAACATTCGAAGTTATTCCTGGTGACGAAGCGTCCTTTATCGCAGGCCCGCTTACACAGCAAGGCTTTGGTATCGGCTCAAACGGTTTCCCAGGTTTTAAACCATCACAGGGGGGCGAGTTTTCACGCCGCAGCTACGCAGCCTACATTGATATTGAAACACCATTTACCGAAGAGTTTCTGATGGGCTGGGCGCTGCGTTACGAAGACTATGACACCTTTGGCTCAACAACTAACTACAAAGTAACCTGGCAATATCATGCGACAGAAGATCTGGCGCTACGTGGTTCACTCAGTACTGGTTTCCGTGCTCCTACGGTAGGTCAGGCGAATGTAAGTAACGTTCAGACTAACCTGAGCAGCGGTGTACTGGTTGACTCAGCACTGTTACCGCCCACTAACCCTGTTTCACAGCTACTGGGTGGTAGCGAGTTGCAGCCGGAAGAGTCGCAAAGTTATACCTTTGGTGCTGTCTATCAGTCGGGCGACTTATTCCTGACTATCGACTACTACAATATTGAAGTAGAAGACCGCCTGAGCCAGTCGAACAAAATTGATTTAACACTGGAACAAAAGGCAGCGTTAAAAGCCGATGGTGTGCCAAATGTAGACAGCCTGGCGCAGGTATCTTTCTTTACCAACGACTTTGATACAACAACTCAGGGTGTCGACATCGTCGCTAACTACTCGATGGACCTGTTAGGCGGCTTTGCCACCTTCAGTGCGGCCTATAACTGGAATGAGACAGAGGTTGATAAGTTCTCTGCTATTACCGGTGACTTTAAAGTAGCGCGTCTTGAAAAAGACTTACCACAGCACCGCGCAACTTACACCTGGACGCAGCAGTGGGAAGACTTCTCAGGCTTCCTGCGTTACAACTACTACGGCGAATATCAGGGCGTACACGTAGATTATGACGCAACAGCGATTATGGCCGATCCGTCATTCACGTTTGACGCTGAGCTGACTTACTTTGCAACTGAAAACATCAGCCTGACTGTTGGTGCGAATAACATCTTCGACCAGGATGCAGAGAAAGTCGTCGACTTCCTGGAAGACGGCGCTACAGAGCTTACTCCCTCAAATACCTGGGGTGGCATCTACTACGAGACGTCTCCATATGGGATCAACGGTGGCTTCTACTATGTAAAAGCAACTTATACGTTCTAAAGATTTACTGTAACCCAGAAACAAAGGGGGAAGTAGCTATAGCTATTTCCCCTTTTTATTTTTATCATGTATCAAAACTGCTTTAAAACCATATGTTACTGCTAGAAAGAGCCTCAGAGTTACTCCAAGAAAACCGGCTACGCGAAGCCGAGTTTATGTTCAAGCAAGTCCTTAAACAGAACCCAAAAAACGGCAAAGCCCTGTTTGGCCTTGGCAGGATCTGTATGCGCCTTGAACAGTATGACAACGCCATTTATTATCTCAAACGCGCCTGTGAGCATCTTCCTAAAATGCTCGATCCCCTCTATGCGCTGGCCGATGCGTTTGTCGCCGTTGGCTCTCCCGTTGATGCCAAAACCGTACTTGAATACACCCTCAGTGTTGCCCGGCATAATGCTCAGGCCCACTATCATTTAGGTCAGTTTTACCTCGACTACGGCTTTATTGATAACGCACGCAATGTGTTTGAAGCTGGCCTTGCCTGCCCACATTCTGGTATCACTGTGTTTATGATCCATGAATTGATCAAGCTTACCGAAGGCGACAAACTTAATGAGTATCTGGCGTTACTCGATACACTTGATGCCGACCTGGAAAACCCCAGGCTGCACATTGTTACTCATTATGCCAAAGCAAACGCCCACGAGAAGCTGGCAAATATAGATGCCGCTTTTAGTCATTATCAGCAGGCAAATTCTGCTCAGCATGCGCTTTGTGATTTCCACACCTCAGCCATGCAACCTTTCTTCGACTATTTAAAAAGCAGCTTTAACGAAGCGTACTTTGCCAAGCCCGCAGACAAGGTCAAAGCCACCTTTACACCCGTGTTTATCGTTGGCCTGCCCCGCACAGGTTCGACCTTGCTGGAACAAATGCTGATCCAACATTCTCAGGTCGGCTCTATGGGCGAAAGCACAGTGATCAGCGACGATATTGTGCCCTACCTGAGTATGCGCAACGAAGCACCATTCCCGGATTGTACCAAAACACTCAGTACCTCTATGCTGGATCATTGCCGTAACTTATACGTCGATGAAATAAAACGGCATCGCGTTGCAGAAGAAGCTGTGATCAACAAGCTGCCGGCTAATTTCCAAAATATTGGCCTTATCTACAAACTGTTCCCCGATGCGCGCTTTATCCATATGACCCGGGAGTTTATGCCCAATGCCTGGTCAGTATATAGCAACCATTTTGCCGAAGATGAGCCCTATTTTTGCTCTTTGCAGGAATACCAGCTCTACAGCGACATGACAGACGATGTAATGGCACACTTTAAAGCCATGTTGCCACGTAATATCCATACAATGAGCTACGAAAAGCTCCTTGAGGAGCCCGAGCGGGAGATCCGCAAGGCACTCAACTTTATGTACCAAAAATACGAGCCGGAGTGTATGGAGTTTTATAAGAGCCACAAAGTGGTATCTACCCTGAGCAAAGCACAGGTGCGTAAACCACTTAACACAGCCCCGCTGGTAAACTGGAAAAAATTTGAGGCGCAGATCACCAAAGAGCTGGCTTCGCCCGACTCACACTGACGGGACCTGCCCGAACCGCTCGAACCAGGCCAGTATGTCAGAAAACTGGTCGTGCCTTGCCGCGCTGTGAGTTAACATATTGATGTGGTCATAATCATGCTGATGTCCATAGCGCCTGCCATAGACGACAATTTCCTGAATGCCGGTACCCGACTCAGCCATAAACTTTTTGATATCAATTGGCTGCGCCAGCGCTTTGTCTTTGACTCCGGCGATATGTAAGGTGGGTGGCAAAGCTCGGTCTTTGAGCGCGGCGGCGTAATCGAAACCATCATCGCTGTCTACCCACGGCAGGCGCTTTGCCCATTGAACACTCTGCGCATGAGACTTACGCGTTTCATTGTCTGAGCCCCACTTTAGCCGCTTGGCAGGCAGGTAACCATGCTTATTAACCTGCCAGAACGCCAGGGTATACCAGATGAGGTTGGCTTTAAGCAGCTTCTCCGGATGACGATTATAGAGGCTGCGTTTTGTACCAAAGTATACACAGGCACTGACATGCTCTATTTCGTTGGGAAACCTGGCAAAGACACTGTTTAGCAGCACCCCGCCCCATGAATGCGCAACCCAAAACTGAGGACGATTACCCGTTTTAGCCGTTATAAACTGCAAAATAGCGGGAATGTCCTCAACAATCGACTCAGTTTGACCATGTGTATCCCCTTTACTGATGGCAGGTTTGCTGTCCCCTCTGCCACGTAAATCGGCCACAAAACATTGATAGCCCTGACTGGCTAAAAAAGGCGCTAACCCTTTATTGCTCTGGGTATAAAATATCTTGCCGTTTTCAACAGCCCCATGTATGAACAGCACAGCCGGACCTGAATGTTGCCCATGGTAAATATGACGCAGGTGAAGCTGGTGGCCTTCACCAACCGGCACATAGAGAGAGTTTTGCTTGATCATGTCAAAGTATAGAGTCATTTTTTAAACTCATCGTACCAGCCAGTAATGGCCATCGCAAGTTTGCCCACCCCGTCAATACCGATAAAGGCACAGCGCAAAGCGAATAATTTAGATATAATGGCGTATCAATGAAGTAAGTAAATAGTCATCCGATGCATCCCAGAAACAAACACCTACAAGGCTATGACTTTGCCCGGCTTTGCCAGGCAAACCCGGCCTTAAAGCAGCACTTACATAAGAACCCTCATGGTCATGACACCATAGACTTTAGCGACCGAAATGCGGTCGTGGCACTGAATCAGGCACTTCTTGCCAGCGACTATGGCGTGCAGTTCTGGCAACTGCCTGAGCCATTTTTGTGCCCGCCAGTACCCGGGCGCGCCGACTATATTCACGCCCTGGCGGACTTACTTGCCGAGGACAATCAGGGCGAAATCCCCACCGGCAAGCAGATCCGCTGTCTCGACATAGGAACCGGCGCCAACCTGATCTACCCGCTGATAGGTCAGGCTGAATATGGCTGGCAGTTTACCGGCTCAGATATTAATCCTATGGCTGTGTCTGTGGCGCAAACGCTGGCTAAAGCCAATGGGCTGGGGATCAAAATCAGGCAACAAAAGGATCAGCACGCCATTTTCAGTGGCATCATAGGGGCAAAAGACAGTTATCACCTGACTATGTGTAACCCACCTTTCCACGAAAGTGCAGAGGCAGCGCAAGCCGGTACAGCGCGAAAGTGGCGTAACCTGGGCAAGTCACAACGACCCGAGAAGTTGAATTTTGGTGGTCATGCCCCGGAACTCTGGTGCCCGGGTGGTGAGCTGGCCTTCATTAAATCTATGATTGACGAAAGCCAGGACTTTGCAGAGCAGGTTGGCTGGTTTACCTCGCTGGTCTCTAAAAAAGATAACCTGCCCGCGTTGCAACAAGCCATGCAAAAGACCAAAGCGCGTGATATCAAAGTGATTGATATGCAACAGGGCCAAAAGACCAGCCGTTTTATCGCCTGGCGCTTTTAGCTAATTTAAAGGGTGCTCACAGGCAGAGTTCAGAGTTTATTGAGCTCTGCTTTATAGTGTTTTCTGCATACCGAAACATAGCGGTCGTTACCCCCAATTTCGACCTGCGCACCGTCTGCAATCGCTCGCCCTGTTACGTCCAGCCTTAATACGTGGTTGGCCTTGCGACCACAGTGACAAACCGTTTTCAGCTCAATCAGCTTGTCTGCCCAGGCCAGCAGATACTGTGCGCCTTCGAACAGTTCGCCGCGAAAATCGGTTCTGAGCCCGTAACACAGTACCGGGATCCCCAACAAATCGACCACATCGGTTAACTGTGAAACCTGCTGCTTGTTCAGAAACTGGCTCTCATCGACCAGAATACAATCCAGAGATTGCTTGTCATGACACTGATTAATCAGACTTAACAAGTCTGTTGTGCTCTCATACGTATGCGCATCGGCTTCAAGCCCGATCCGCGATGCTACTTTGCCAACTCCGGCGCGATCATCCAACGCAGCAGTGAGAATAAACGGGTTCATGCCCCGTTCGCGATAATTAAATGCAGATTGCAACAAAGTGGTAGATTTACCCGCATTCATTGCTGAATAATAAAAATATAATTGCGCCATGTGCTGATCAGCCGCTAAAAAAATTCGCGATAGTCTACCCAAACTAAGTCGAATAAGCCAGCCTAGTCAAATACCTGCCAGGGTGCCTGCGCGGGAAGTCTGCTACTATCCTGAGCATCTCCCGGATAGCTTTGCCGGTTAATGTAAGCGATATAAATATGGTGCAGCTCAGTGGTACTTAAAGAAGACCACAAGGCCTGTGCGGTGGGAGCATGCAATGCTCTGAATTGTTTAGAAAATGTCAGATAACCAAAGCTGATGTCGAGCGGCGGATATACCGCTTTAAGCTGCCTGCGATAGGGAAACGCAGCAACCGCTTTACCATCTACCTGGCATAGCCCAAAGGTGCCGTGGACTTTGCCCTTAAGGACCAGCTCAAAGGCATCGCTCTGAGAGTCGGTATTCAGGATAGTGTATTTGTCGCTGCCTACCGATTCGGCCACCGAATAGCCTCTTGGCACTGCCAAATTGATAGGGTAAACCTGCTCGGCAATGGCGTTTTGTAACTGACTCATCCCCACCAGGCACGTACCCAGTCGACTAATAGAGCTCAGTGTATCGGGTGAGCCATCGTCATTCAAAGGATAAGCAAGAAAATCCTGGCGCGACGGTCGATAGCTGGCGATAACCGCATCCACTCGATTGCGTTTAATTTCATACAGGCAGCGCTGCCAGGGTTTGCGCACAAACTGAAACTGTACGTCGTCGACCTGAGTTTCGAGCTGCCTTAAAATTTCGATGGTTGCCCCGGGATTTTCCTGTGGCACATCCAGTCCGTTACCCAGGAAAAAAGGGGGGATATGTTTGTCTTCGTAACACAGTCTGACAGACACTTTTGCGGCCACCTGGCAGCAGGCCAGCAAAAACATCAAAGAGATAAGAGTAAATCGCATTAAAACAGACTTTTAGTCGGGCTTTATCTTATTATATAACCCACCCGGAGGCTTGGCTATGATGAGCCAACATTAGTGGGTAATTTTTATCCCTTCATGGGCTAACAGCCAGGACTTTCTCGCCAACCCGCCTGCATAGCCTGTCAGCTTGCCGTTTGCACCAATTATACGATGACAAGGGACGATAATGCTGATTGGGTTTTGACCATTGGCAGAGCCAACCGCCCTTACGGCCTTCGGATTATTGAGCATATTTGCCATCCAGCCGTAGGTGTTCGTCTCACCAAACGGGATCTGGCACAATAACTGCCAAACCGATTGCTGAAAAGGTGTCCCCTGCGTGTCCAGTGCCACATCAAAACTCGTCCGTTGTCCGTCAAAGTACTCCGTCAATTGCGCGCAGGCACGTTGCAGGTGTGTATTGCTCCCCTCTGGGTACTGAGATTTCGGCGCAAAACCCACATAACTTAGCCCTTTATCGCTTGCCTGTATGGTTATATCGCCAACGGGACTTGCCAAAACAGTTTGAATTTTCATAATTTACTCCTTTGCATGAATACGTGTCTATGCCAGTTGTTGCCATAAATGAAAAGTCAGATAACTTCTGAATGGGGCACAGCCGGGTTCATCTATCTGTCCGACCTTATCAATCGCTTTTTGCACGCCCAAATCACCACCCAGATAAATATCCGGCGCGCTCAGGCCGCGCATTTTGGCGTAATCGACAGTCCAGGGGCCTATGCCTTTGATTGCCAGCCAGGACTCAGGGGCGCAATCCGGCGCATTCACATAATGCTGTGCCAGCGCGATGATAGCCTGTTTACGACGCTCAGGCATTTTAAAAAAAGCCAGCTCAGATGCCGCTATCGCAGCAGGACCGGGAAACTGATAGGTGCCATCTTGCAGTGGCTCACCCAGTGCTTCAACCAGCTGGATCATCAGGTTCTTAGCCGCCACCACGCTGATTTGCTGCCCGAGTATGGCACGTATGCCGGCCTCAAACGGTGTCCAGATCCCAGGTAACCTGAGCCCCTCTTGCAGCACTATCCCATCGCAATGCTGCTGCAAATGTGCATTGATAAACACGGCGTCTGCATCCAGGTCTAAAATGCGGCGAATATTACTCACCACCAGAGGCAAACCTTTCAGGTCATTCATTTCAATCAATACTCTGAAACGATTCTGCTCGCCTTCAAAGTACGCGCTAAAACGCCCCTGATACTCGCCCAGCGTAAAGTTACGACCGTAGCTGGTGTCGTCTAACCATTCCAGTCCCCTAACCAGTCGGTGTGCTAAAAATTCCCTAAGCAAATGCCAGTTGTAAGGCGGGCGAAACGCCATCATCAACTCAATCTGGCGATTAGCCTCTGCCCCGCGACGTAAACTGGATGGTGTTATCTGATATAGCCGGCTGAATGCGTCGTTAAAACGGCGCTGAGAGTTAAACCCACAGGCATAGGCAACCTGAGTTACCGGCAAGGCCGTTTGCTGCAACAATTGCTTGGCCAGATCGCACTGTTTGAACAAAGCATATTGTTTAGGCGCTATGCCATAATACTGCTGAAATAGTTTTCCCAGATAACGTGCCGTGATCCCCAGTTTGTCGGCCAGCTGCTCAACACAGGCACTGCTTAGAAAGCCATTGTCTATCATGCGCTTTGCCCGAACCGCCGTGGTTTGCGTGCCCAGCCAGGCATAACTGCCTGGTGCACTATCTGGCCGGCAACGAATACAAGGCCTGAAGCCAGCCTGGGCAGCCGAATGCCCGTGCTGATAATACACTACGTTGTGTTCTTTTGCCGCCGGTGCAGGGCAAATTGGGCGACAGTAAATGCCGGTGCTTTTCACCGCCACATAAAATAACCCATCAAACCGCGCATCTCTGCTTTTTCGTGCCTTTTCGCAAACTTCTGAGGTAAACATACTTTACTCTTGTGTGTGACCCGAACCCAGTATAAACCAAATAGGCCCAGATACTGGCCATATTCGGAACCCAATATACAGGGTTCAGCTGATGTCGTAGCGATTATGCGCGATTTATAATGATGACCGGGCGCACTATAATACCGTCCCCTCTCCCAGCAGGCAGGATCAGCTCTGCCGCTCGCCTATTGCATCTGATTGCTATTTAAAGTCCAAAAACTGAACTGAAATGAGAATAATAATCACTTGTTAATATGTTGATTTATATAGATTTTTTGTTGACACGTGAAATTAAATACGTACACTGGCGTCAATTTAGAAAGAATTGAGGTGACACTTATGCAAGGCAAGCAACAGGTAATTGATGCATTCAACGCACTACTGGCCAATGAGCTGGCAGCAATTGATCAGTACTTTATTCACTCCCGCATGTATGACGACTGGGGACTGAACAAACTTTATGAGCGTCTTAACCACGAAATGGAAGAAGAAACCACACACGCAGACTGGCTCATCAAGCGTATCTTGTTCCTTGAAGGTGTCCCTAACATGACCAAACGCCGCGACCTGCTTATCGGCAGCGACGTTAAGTCAATGATGGAAAACGACCTTAAGCTAGAGCTGGAAGTGGTTGAAAGCGTTAAGCACGCGATCAAGATCTGCGAACAAGAACAAGATTACCAGTCACGCGCGGTACTTGAAAAACTGCTGTTTGATACCGAAGAAGACCATGTTTACTGGTTGGAGCAGCAAATCGGCTTGATTGACAAAATCGGCATCCAGAACTATCTGCAATCTCAGTTGGCATAAGGGGTCATTATGAAAGGCGATAAAGCTGTTATTAGTGCACTGAACACCGTATTGGCAAACGAGTTGGTGGGTATTAACCAATACTTCCTGCACGCCCGTATGTTTAAGGATTTTGGTTTTGCAAAGCTTGACAAAGCAGACTATAAAACGTCTATCCAGAAAATGAAAAATGCTGACCGCCTGATTGAGCGCATTCTGTTTCTGGAAGGCCTGCCTAACTTGCAGGACCTGGGCAGACTCAAGATTGGCGAAAACAGCGAGGAAATGATTGCTGCCAATATGGCATTCGAACAGGCATCTTTGGGTGACCTGGTAGACGCCATTGCTTTGTGTGAAGAAAAGCAGGACTACATCAGTCGCGAAGCGCTGGACAATATCCTCAACGAGCAGGAAGAACAAATTGACTGGCTGGAAACTCAGCAACACCTTATCAAGGTGACTGGCATCGAAAACTATTTGCAGACTCAGATGTGATACTAAAAAAGGGCTGAAAAGCCCTTTTTTTTGAGAATGTGTATTTAATACAGTGAGGGGTTAAGCAACCTGCTCTGTAACATCAACGATGTCGATAAGCTTTTCATTCAGTATTTTCTTCGCACAGTTACAGCACTTACCGCACTGAGAACCTACACCCAGCTCTTTGCTCAAATCACGCATAGACCTTGCGCCATCATCAATAGACTCGGCGATTTTTTTATCCGTCACACCGTGGCAAATGCAGATATACATAACTGAAAACCATTCTCAATAACCTTAACTGCAGATAAGTTTAATCTAAACAAAAATGGTTATCAACAACAAAAACAGAAATAATGAGAATAATTCGTAGTTGCATTGCTTGGGCTTTTCTAACACCTTCTAGTTCAAAGGCTTAGGCTTTTGCCCCGGTTAGCTATTTTTACCTAAAAATTAGTCATTGGGTACATTTTTTCCAAATCTAGTTCAGAGCGGCTTATAAATTGATATAATTAGTTTAATCTGAGCAATGCATGCCTCAGCGACTATGACTGCACAAAGCGTCAAAGGACTGTTCTCTGTTGTGCGCCTGGGAACGTGAGAATGAACTACTGGCTACAAGCAGCATTATTGTCTTTATTATTAATGTGCCATCATCTGGTGGTTGCAGATCCCTATTATGCAAATCAGATCAGCCGTCTCTCAACACAGGAAGGGCTTTCTCAGTCAAGCGTAACTGGCCTGGTGCAAGATAAGCAAGGGTATATCTGGATAGCCACCCATCAGGGCCTAAACCGGTACGACGGCAATCAGTTCAGCCCCTTTGCGGGCCAGTCACTGCTTTTAGGCAGCGACATCTTGCTGATCAAGCTGTTAGAAGACAACCAGCTCTTTATCTCAACCGCACAGTCAGGTGCCTTTTTACTCAACACCCACACTTTTGCGCTGGAGAAGTTATTTGACCAGGGTGGGCGCCAGGGCATAGCCCCCGACGCCGCAGTCAATGCAGTCGCTCAGTTCAAGAACAATTACGTGATTGCGATTGAGAATGTGTTATACACCGTCAATGCAAAAACGCTCGCTTCTAAACGCCTTGCCACCCTCCCCCACAAGGCTTATATCCGAACCTTGCTGGTATGGCACAATACGTTGCTCATAGGCTCTGAGTCTGGGCTGTTTCAGCTTGAAAACGACCAGGTTTTCCCACTTAACCATTTGGGCTCTACAAGTCGCTCTGTGCTCAACAATAATGTGAAGATGCTAAAGCAAGACTCAGCTCTGGGGCTGCTTGTCGGGACAGTTGAAGGACTGTTTGTTATCCCAAATGATGACATTGAGCTAAACAGCGAGCAAGCCTACTTACTGGTTCCAAAACTCAATATTTGGGCACATGAACGCGGCCCTTATGGAGAATACCTGGCCACAGATACTGGCTTGTACCTGCTTGATCGCCGTGACCACAGTGCTACCGCACTTATCTCGTTCACCGAAAGTCGTTACTTAACGCCGCAAAATACCATTCCCGTTATGTTGTTAGATAAACATGCAAATCTGTGGCTTGGGTCAAATAATAATGGCGTATTTATCTGGCCAACGTCTGCGTATCGGTTCAAGCTGCTCGCTTCTCAGGATAATAACTTCAACAATAATATCTGGGCAGTACATCAAAGCGACGACGGTACTCTCTGGCTTGGCAGCGATGACGGCCTTCACCGCTTTTCTGCAGGCCACCAACCGGCACTGCAACAAAGTTACTTTCGTGACCCAAATCATAAACCGGCTTACGGCAGTCATGCCGTCTATCGCATCTATAGCTCGCCTTACCTGGCCGACAATATCCTGCTGCTCGATACCAGAGCCGGGTTGCGGCAATTTGATACCTCGACCGGGCAAACTTCACCTATTAAAGCCTCTAACACAGAGGTGGCCATGACGGGTGACGACCATCTGGTCGGGTCGTTAATGTTGGATCAGCGCACCCTGTTGTTTCACACCCATCATCATATTTTCCTGTACGACCTTGCTTTACAAACAATGACCAGACTGACTGAACTGGAAGCGCAGCTTGATGATTTGCAAAGCCTGTTATTTTTGCCTTCCAGACCAGAAAAACCTGATGAGCTGCTACTGAGCACCGCCACAGCCCTGCTCAGTTACGACCGGCGCAACCACCAGCTCACACCCGTGTGGCAAGCCGAGCAAGCGCCTGACAGTGCCTACCCACTCGTTAATGACTGGATGCAGGACTCACAGGGAAGGCTCTGGCTGGCAACCAACACCATAGGATTGATTGCGCTTGAAACAAGTAACCTGCAACGCATCATACACATCACCGAAAACCAGGGGCTGGCGACCAACACTTTGTACCAACTGGAGCGCGATCTGCACAATAAGCTTTGGATCAGCAGCCAAAATGGGCTCTATGCGCTAGATTTGGACACATTGCACCTCGATCATTTTGACCATCGCAATGGTCTGATCACCAACGAGTTTAACCTGGGGGCAAGTCAGGTATTGCATTCGGGCGACATACTGTTTGGCACGCCCAATGGCGCAGTGAAGTTTAACCCCAGCGCCTTTACCCTGCCGCCCGAGCGCAACCCGCTCGCGTTTTCTAATCTACAACTGATGTCAAGGCCTGTGCTGACATCCCCGGCGCAATTACGCGAAGGAACCTTGCAGTTCGAATATGACGATATGGGATTTCGCTTTGAGTTCAGCCAGTTCAATATTTTCAATGAACGGCGTAACTTTGTTCATGCACGCCTGTCTGGACCAAGTTCCGTTGAAATCGAGCATGTCCGTAATAACTATCTGTTTTTTAATACGTTAAAACCCGGAAACTATACCCTGACATTGTCAGAGCTCATACCCGGCAGTCATGAAAAGCGCGCCCAGAGCCAGCTGCACTTTGAAGTTAAACATGCCTGGTGGAATACCCCACTTGCCATGCTCAGTTATGCATTGTTTGCCTGCGCTGTGCTGCTCTTTATTTATCGTAAGCACCAGAGTAAACAACTCGCGCTACGCCAGACCTACGAGCAGCTGGCGCATGCCAAAGCCCAAACCGATCTGGCACTGAAAAAAACACAAAGTGGGTTGTGGAGTATGGAGATCCCGACTCAGCAAATCACCCTGCTGGGCAATGCCCAGGATGTTGGCCATAGTAAGCAGCTCAGCCTTGCCGCTTTTTTTAATAAAGTGCATCTGCAAGATCAGGAAATGGTCAGGCATCAGTGGGCACGCTTTTTGGCTGCGCCCGACAGTCAGCTTTCTATTACTTACCGTATTCATTCCAAGCAACGTGGCTGGCTCTGGTATCATGATATTGCCAAAGTTAGCGAGTGGGATGCTCAAGGTGAGCCGCTCAGAGCATCCGGTATCTACAGCAATGTAACAGAGCAAAAAGCCAATCAGCTAAATGCTGCCATGTTTTCTCAGGCCTTATCTCAAATTCAGGACTGGTTACTCATTTTAGACAGCAACCTGCAACTGTTGTCTGTCAATCAAAGTCTTGCAGCCGCTTTAGGGCTGGGCAGTAAAGCCCCTCAACAGCAGCTGACTCTGTCTAAACTGAAAAAACACCTGGGGCGACAACAGCTGACTCAGTTGCTTGGTGCACTAAGACAGATCCAGCCTAAAGAGAATATTAAACAGGAAATTGATATCACTTTTGATGCACAGCGACAGAGCACGGTCCAGCTGAGCATCAATGCCGTTGCGGATGAACAAGGCGACATCGAGTTTCTGGTGATTGTCGGCTCGGATCTGTCGCAACAAAAACAGGCACAAAGTGAGCTGCGTTACCTCGCCAACTTCGATGCTCTGACCGACTTACCCAACCGCAACCTGATGCTTCAGCACATTGAATTCGCAATTTATAACGCATCAAAGCATAACGCAGGGTGCGCATTGTTGTTTATCGATCTCGATAAATTTAAACCCATTAATGATGCTTACGGCCACTATGCAGGCGACCAGCTGCTGATCGCCGTGACCCAGCGGATCAGCAGTGTGCTCAGTGAGCACTGCATTTTGGGCCGACAAAGTGGTGATGAATTTATTGTGCTGGTAAAAACCTTTGAAGACATCGCCCAAGTCACCGAGCTGGTTCAGCACATGATCGATACTCTGTGCGCCAAATACGAAGTGGATGGTATTTCGATGAGTATTTCGGCGAGCGTTGGGGTGGCCATTTATCCTTTTGACGCACAAACGGCCGAAGCACTCTTACGCAACGCCGATATCGCTATGCTAAGCGCAAAGCAAAGCGGCAGAAACAGCTTCAAGTTCTTTACCAGTGAGATGAACGCACACCTGAGCAGAAAACTCAGTCTCGAAGCGGCACTCAAAGAAGCGGTTGCAGATAATCAGTTCTACAATCACTATCAACCGATTGTGAATACCACAAATCATACGCTCACTGGCGTTGAGCTGCTGATGCGCTGGCAACTGGGGTCAACCGCAATTTCACCGGCTGAATTCATTCCTATCGCGGAGGAAGTGGGCTTAATCGAACAAATGACGACGCAAGCACTGCGTCATGCACTTGAGGAGCTGGCGCCGTTTTTCCGCCAGCAGGCATCGTTTTATTTGTCGCTGAACCTCTCTCCACAGCACATTATGCACGACAACCTTGCCACTTCATTAAACACCATTGTGGCAGAGTTTGGACTGAGTAATCACCAGCTCAAGCTTGAGATCACCGAAAACAGTTTTCTGGCAGACAGGCACAAAGCCGGAAAAACGCTGGCCGAGCTCAAGAAATTTGGCTTTACCCTGCTGCTAGACGATTTTGGCACCGGATATTCGTCGCTCACTTACCTGAGCCAGTTCCCCATCGATATTATCAAAATCGATCAGAGCTTTATTCGTACTTTGGAAACCCATCCGCATAACCGCTCAATCGTGAAGACCATTTATATGCTGGCACAAAACCTCCATATGGCGTGTATCGCCGAAGGCGTAGAAACCGCACAGCAAGTAAGCTTCCTTCGGGATTTGGGCTGTGAGTATATGCAGGGGTATTATTTTTCCAAACCCTTAAGCGCAAGCGGGCTGCTTGAACAATATCCGCCGGATGTCGCCGAAGTCGGCTAACGATTTTGCCATCGGTTCAGACACTGGTAGAGCGCATCCGGCTCTATGGGTTTGGAAACAAAATCATCCATTCCCACTTGCAGACACTTCACTTTATCCTCGTTAAAGGCATTGGCTGTAATCGCAACAATATGCGGCGCGCCGTATAGATTGGGGTTTTGCCTGATCCGGCGCGTACAATCAAAACCATCCATATTTGGCATCTGACAATCCATCAGGATAAGCGGAAATCCGGCCCCTTCCAAAATGGCCAGGGCATCCAGGCCATCATTGGCTTTGGTCAGGCTACATCCGGTATGTTCCATCAGTTTGGCTGCAACAATTTGGTTGATTGGATTGTCTTCAACCAGCAGTATGTTTACACCGCGCAAGTCTGGTGCGCTGATCTGCTGTTTCTCCTCAACCTGAGCCTCACCCACCGGTGCAGGAATGACCACAGTGAAGGTGCTACCTTTACCCCAGGCACTGTCCAGATGAATGGAGCCACCCATGGCTTCTGCCAGGCGCTTACAGATAGTCAACCCAAGTCCGGTGCCGCCGTATTTACGGGTTGTCGATACATCCGCCTGTATAAACTCACCAAACAACAGCTTTTGCTTCTCCTGTGCAATACCAACGCCAGTATCTGTTATGGCAATATGCAAGGCTTCATCAACATAACTGGCAGTCAGCTTGATGTTGCCCTGCTCGGTAAACTTGCCGGCATTGCTCAACAGGTTGTTGATGATTTGCGTGACTCTAAGTTCATCCAGTTTGAGATAGTTTGGCACTGCATCACTCACCTCATAACTGAATGTCACCCCGGCTTTGACGCCGGTTTTACAAAATGAGGTAGTCAACAAACGCAACATTTTACGGCACTCAACATCGTGCCGGTCGAGCTCCAGTGCGCCCGCCTCAATTTTCGAGTAATCAAGGATGTCATTGAGGATCAACAACAGATTATGCGCCGACTGGTAGATGATCTGCAAAGACTCAGCAACTGACGAATCATGGGTTTGACGCTGCATATCTGCGGTCATACCAATAATGCCGTTGAGCGGAGTGCGAATCTCATGGCTCATATTGGCCAAAAACAAACTCTTCGCCGAGCTGGCTTTGTTGGCTCTGTCCAGCGCGTCAATCAGCTCTTCCGTTTTCTCCTGCACCTGAGTTTCTAACTGAGCATTAAAATTCTTCAGCTGGGCGTTAAGGGACTGGTTTTCCTGATTCGCCTTTTGCAACTTTTTAAAGCTCATGGAGAGCTTAAACGCCAGCTGAGTGAACTGCTGTTGCAGCGTGATCACTTCAAGAAACGTGGCTTCCTCACGAGGTGACAAGTCATCATTACGGCTGGCGGGGTCGAAGCCATTCAGGCGGGTGCTCAAATCATGCATCGGATTGATCAACATGCGGGTCAGCTTGCTAACCAGCACACTACTCAGGGCAATTATGAACAAGGCCAAGAAAAAAGACTGCCCCCAGGCAGAGGCAACCGCCAAATTGACGTACTTTCGCTCAATCAAGCTGATAACTTGCCAGCTAAACTCCTCTGAGCGTACACTGCGCCTGTAAAACACCTCTTCTGTTTTGCCGATATACAAATTCTGGTTGTCGTTTGTCAGCGCATTCAGTGTTTCATCATCCAATGCATCCAGGGTATTAAAGTCAGACTTCAGTGAGCTAAAGACCACTTTATTGTCGCTATCGAGGATCATCAGATGGCCCGTATGCGATAAAACGCGGGGAATAAACTGCTCAAATGTATTAAAAAATACCGAGCCTTCGACAATGCCGGCAAAGTCCCCTGAGTTGTAAATCGGTGCGGAAATGGCCACAATCGAATCATCTCCAAACCCTCTGCCTCTGAAAATACCCGATACAAAGCCATTGGGATAATAAGGTGCCTGGATAAAATACTGACGATCGGATACGGCCGGCACTTCGCCCGCTAAACTGGTCCTCAATGTATCGGGATAAAAGTGGCTGACCAAACCGCTTGCGTCGGCAGTAATAGCGGTGCGAATATTCGGGTATGACTCAACCAGGCGGGTGATCGTCTGCTGTGGGTCCAGTCCGGCTTCAATATTGTGCGCCGCATCCGCCAGCGCCCGGCGATGATTACCTAAAAAGCCATCTATACGCTGTGCGGTTGTGTTGGCCACATCACTTAGCTGTGCCCGCACCTCAAACTCAATTCGTTCGTAGTGACTGTTGGTCAGCATAATAGTTGTCACCAGCACCACCAGAATAATGAGGTGACTGATCATGTAATTGAGGATGCGATAGAGCGGTTTGGCCTGCCACAACTGTTTAAACAAAAACAGCGACAGCAGGTCAACAATGACCAGACAAATGGCGGCATTAATGAAGTATTTGGCCAGAGCAGTCACTATTACCAGCAGATTGAGATCCAGCGCAAACTTACCAAACAGGAAGAGCAGCGGGATCCCGAACAGTATCCAAAACGCCAGCCCCCGCATAAACAAAGGTTTATTGGGCCTGACACAAAATATCTGCAACCAGGCTATTTCTAACAAAAACACCATCGAGGGCCAGCAATGGCCCCAGCGGTAAAATATGAAGGCAGCGCCTATGGCAACGCACAACAAGGCAGAGCGCCATCCCAGCGACATTAGCGCCAGAATAACAAACAGCTGCCCCAACAGAAACTCTGAACTATCCAGGAACCATAGCGGGAGCAGGTTAGCAAAACCACCTAATAACCCCAGCACAACCGCAATTGCGATCTTAGGTAACGCGATTATTTTCCCGAACAATACTCAGGCTCCTCTTGTTCCCAAAACCTACAGAGCTCTGACACAGCAGACATACTGTTAAGTTCCGGTGCGCCAGCCAGCGCTACAAGCTTTTGAGCGCACCACACAAACTATGCTGACTGAATCTCGCTGACTGGTGATTTTTATTTTATTGATACTGTTAAAAAGTAAAGGAAAAACTGAGTTTTGCCAAGTTTAGTGATCAGGACAATCGTGGCTTTCTATTTGTAATACGCATTGTTTGACCGCATAGGTCTTCATCAAAGCGCGCTCAACCTCCAGCCGACATGCCTCATCATGCATTTCAATTGTACAATGGTGTTTAAGCACAATATGCGCACCCACCGTTAACTGATTGTCCAGATTAGTCACAGTAACATTATGGACACTCTCAACATGCTCCGTCGAGAGGATCAACCGCTCCAGCTTTTCGACCGCCGGCAACAATTGCGACTGTTCTGTCAGACCCTTAATACAGGTATAAATAACCTTAATACCCGTAAACAAAACAAACACGGAAATCAGCATGCTCGATATAATATCGATAACTTCCCAGTTGGTGAGGTGGATCAGTACGCCTGCCACAAAGGTCGAAATGGTAGAAAGTAAATCAAAAAAGGAATGCAGAAAAACAGCGTACACATTAATGCTGTCTTTACGTCCTTTATACAGCACCCAGGCCGACGCCCCGTGAAACAAGAACCCAACGGCCGCAATGCTGGACATGGCAAAGGCGTTCACATTGAGATCATGACCATCGCCGTGATGCCCAAGCCGCTCGCCACCTTCAAGCAAAATGATGGCGGCGATAGATAAATACAGTAACCCATTGAACAGGCCGCCAGTATACTCGGCTTTTTTGTATCCGTCGTTATAGGTTTTCGCTAACTTGATTGCAACTGCCGAAGCGATCAAGGCAATGAGCAAAGAGCTGTTGTGTACAAATAAATGTCCGGCATCGGCCAGAACCGCCAGGGAGTTCGCGTAATACGCACCAACAACCTGAATAATCATAAAGGTACAGGTGAGTGCTAGTGCGATTAGAAGTCGATTTCGAGACGCTTGGTGTGTTGTCAGATCGGTCATTCGAGCAGTTTAATGCCTTATAAAATACAGCAGGGGAAATGATATACAGTCGCAATTGTACCCTGATTTCAATGACTGCGCATCAAAAATGTCAGCTGTAACCAACAAATCAGGCGCTTAATCTCTTATTGTGCTCTCCATAACTTAAAACAGCCTGCTCAAATATCCGCACCTGCTCATGGCTAAACTGACATCGGGTATACCTGAGAATATCTAAAGACACTTCGCTGACTTTACAGCAATCGGGCGGCCGGGTTGGGCTAAACTCAGCATCATCGGGGAATACCACAATCCAGCGCACGCCAAATGGCGTATTTAATACACCAGCCAGTGTTGCAGCACGTTGCGCCGCGGCTGTCAGAGGGTTTGCCAGATAGTGGGTTTTATTTTTATGCCGACAGGGCCAAACCTGACTATCTGTTTCAACGGCAATCAGACCGCTTTGCTCTGCAACAACGACGACAAACACACCAAACGGCGATAACACCACACAGTCTACCGATAGCGCGTCGAGCTGATTGGGGTATAAATGTCGGCTAATAATGGTGTAATTTTTCGCATCCAGCGACGTGGCCAGGCTCTGATACACCTGCCATTTATGCCTGTCAGCTTCGGCTTTATCGGCATCGCGTTTGCGCATCAACAGATAACGGCCAAGTGTCCACACCAGGTAAGCCACAAAACACAGGGCTATCAGGTTAAGGGCGGTAAACTCTGTTCCAACGCGCGCTGTTGCTTCAACCTCAGCCAGCTCACTAGTTTGCTGCTCGGGCGCTGCACTGAATAAATGCCTCTGCGCGTCTTTACCAGCCGCGTTGTCGGGAGTCGCCGCCGCGCCACTGCCGACAATCAATAAGCAAACCAAAATCCATCTAATCATGCCCTCACCTTCTTTAGCGTTGAGCCAGTGCGTTGAGTGTCCACGCCTCCAAAATACCATCACTACTTAAGGTCAGAAGCGTATGTCTGTCCGCTGCATACATGTCCACAATGGTTGCGCCATCGTGAACAAAATTGATTTGCCAGGTACCCAGCTCTTCACCATTTTGCGTATTCCAGATACTTAAATGCGATTTAGATGAAGACGTTGCAAGCAGTTCACTACCTTTTATAAACAAGGCTTTACGAAACACTTTAAAACGCGACATATACTGCAACTCGCTGATGCTCTGTCCGTCGGTCAGTGATGTCACCACCTGTTCGTTCAACGCATCCGAGGCAAATAAGGCTGAAAAATCGTCGCTCACGGCCACACTGGTCACCCGATGATCAAACTCTTTCATAAAAATAGGCTCAGCTGAGCCAAATTTCCACAATGCCAGTTTGCCGTCCTGCGCACCGGTCACAAATAGCTCGCCTTTGTCATCCCAAAAGACATGCTGAACAGGCCGCGAATGTGGCGCAAAACGGTTATTAATCTGAGTATGCAAATCGGCCATGTTAATTGTGCCATCCGCCATGGCGACAATGGCTTTGTCATTTTTCGGGGAAATGGCCATGGCCGTGATCACCGCGCCCGGTGTAACGCCGCCAAATGCGACTTTCGTCACCAGCTTCCCTTTACTCAGTGACCAAAACGCCAGCTCTGTTTCGCTGGCAATCACCAACATCTGCAAGTCTTCGGACAGCGCGATATCTCGTACAAATTCGGGGGTCTTGTCCTTGGGCACGGTAAATTCTACTTGTTGATCAGCGACATTCCAGACCTGGATTTGTTTTTGATTATCAAAGGTGACAAGCTTAGTGCCATCTTTTGAAAAATGGCCCATCACAATACCACTGTCATTCAGCCTGCCAATGTTGCCCTTACTGAGCTGGATCTCGTCATTACACGCACCCAATATCAGTACACACAACAGGACCAGCCATCCCCTAAACCACATAACTCTACTCATGACACCACTAAAACCGCCATTATACGTGTATTCACTGAGAGTAAAAGTACACCTCTGCTTTCGCCCTGCCGGGAGGGTAATCAATTGTGGCGTCGGCTTCTATTACATCTCAATAACACGCTACCTGGCTAGTCGCAGCAAAAACCACACCAGCCTTTATTGGTGATTTAGTAAGGTGCTGATCTGCCAAAACTCTATAAACCCGTCACTGCTCAGCGTTAGCAGCTGACCTTGCGAATCGGTATACATATCCATAATGGTGGCATCGCGACTCAGGGCCTTGATATAAAAAGCGCCAATTTCCTGACCATTTTTTGCATCCCATAACGTCCACCAGGCTTTGGATGAGCCTGTGGCCAGATAGCGTTGATCGGCACTAAAGGCTGCGGCTCTGAACCACCTGAAACGCTCCGGATAACGCAGGGTCACATCATAGTCAGCGTCTGAATAAACTGAAAAAATACGCTGCTCATTCAGTGCGTCGGATGCAAACATGCTGGCTTCGTCGGGGCTTTGAGCCACACTGGTAATGCGCCTGTCGAATGTAAACCGCCGCTTGGTGGTCAGGGTGTGCGCATCGTACAACAGTATTTGACCGTCGTGCCCTGCACTGATCACATTCTGACCTTGGGCGCTCATCGCGATATGCATGACTTTACTGTCGTGGGCCTTTGCTTTTTTAACTAACTGATTATCCAAGTCAAGCAAGTTAATGGTGCCATCGTTTAAGCCAACCAATAATAAATATGGCCGGTTGTATAAGCGCAATGTCGATATTTTGGCAAGCTCTGAGGTGGGATGTACGGACACTGTCCCCAATTGCTTACCCTGCTCGATATCCCACAATTCAACCGATGTAAGATAGCCAATCGCCAGCTGCTTGTTGTCTTCACTCAAACTGAACGCCAGGATTTTGCCTTTGGTATCCCGCGACTGTGTGATTGGGTCGGCCTTGGTAAATATCAGGCCGGCTGTGGCAACATCGAAAACGGCGAGCTTATCGCCCGGGTTGTGCAGCACAACGTAACGGCCATCAGCCGAAAACTGACCCGCTACAGCGCTATGCCCAAGGTTTATTAGTTGAGTGTCATTATTCTCATGGGCAGCATCACAACCGCTCAAACTAAGCACCGTAAGCACACCCAGGCTAACTAACAGATGTGTTGCAAATTGCGCCATCTGAAACACCTCCCGTCTTTCGTGTAATCGGCTGTAATGTACAAAAATCACCCAGCCGTATACCTTTTGACCTGCCTGCCGTGAACTGGTTCATCTGGCAGCGTCTCTTATTTCCCCTGGCAGCGCAGTCAGCTGCCAGTCTTTTGATCAGGCGCTATACTTGGTTAAAGGTGTCTGTTCAGGAGGTTCTTATGCCCAGCCCACCAAAACGTGCAGCCAAAGGTCATGTTTCTGATCATGGCTCAGCATTAAATAAAGCGCTCAGCCCGGACAAGCGCAGGCAGTTTGCCCAAAAAGCCAATCAGGCCTATGAAAAAAAACACCCTGAGGAAACCAATATAAAGAAGGAGATAGCCAAAAACAAGGCAGAGCGGGAAGCCAAGTCGGTTGTTTATAAACTCGAATTGGTGCTGTTTTTTATCGTATTAGGTGCCATCCTTTTTAGAGTTGTATTTATGGATTGATAAGTCGGTCATGCCACCGGCGTGACATGACCGCGATCTTTAATCTTCCAGCAGCTGATAAAAGCGACTGGTTACCCCGTTGGTCCAGCCAAAGCCTTGCTGCACCAGGTACTCACCACCGCCAGCGCGCACACCGGGCACAACCACATTGTACTTTTCAAGCAAACAACCGTGCTGCTCGAAATCGCGCTCCAGCATTGCCAGCCAACGCCTCGCAACACTGGTTGCGAGCTTCTGATAGCCGTAGTTCATCAGCCCTTTGACCGCAAACCATTGCAGTGGCGCCCAGCCATTTGGGCTATCCCACTGTTGATCGGTCTCGGTCAGCGTGGTCACAAGCCCGCCCGCTTTTAGAAAGTCTTGCTCCAGTCGCTGCGCCATGGCTTCAGCTTGCAGTTGGCTGGCCAGACCCAGGAACATGGGCACCACTGCGGCCAGAGACATCACCTGGCTACGCGTTTGCAAGGCGGTATGATAGTCCATAAACCAGCCCTGCTCTTTATCCCACAAATAAGCCTGGATAAGACGCTTTCGCTGCTGAGCCAGTTGCAGGAAATGGGCGCTTTGCTGCGCCTGACCGAGCGCGGCATAACACTCACTGATCTGCCACTCCAGTTGATGTAACAACGCATTGAGGTCGACGGGGATACGTTGCACCGTATTGATACTGCACAGTTGCGCAGGGTCATCCAGCCAGCGGCTGCTGAAATCCCAGCCCGACTCACAGGCCGCGCGAATGTTACGATAAAACGCAGCACGATGCTCAGGCTCCAGTAAATCCGCAGCTTCAATGTCCTCTTTATAGGATTCAGGTCGTGGCTGCGCGCTGTCATCCCAAAAGCGGTTCATCACACCGCCGCAGGGCATGCGCACTACGCGCCTGCTTTCGCTCAGCTCATCGTTGAGTTTGTCACTGTCTGCCATCCAAAAAGCATGCTCGGCTTGCAACGCCTCGGTCACTTTTTGCAGCCAGGCCTGGTCCTGATGATGCGTTTGCCACAGCAAAGATACCATTAACGCAGTCACCGGCGGCTGCGAGCGACTGGTATAATAACTGCGATTGCCATTGGGCACATGACCAATGCGCGTTATCAGGCTGACAAAATTATCGAGCATGTTCGACACTTGCTCGGTACGACCGGCATCCAACAACCCCAGCGCGGTAAAATAACTGTCCCAGTAGTAAATCTCATTAAAGCGACCGCCGGGGACCGTATAGCTGGCGGGTAAGTCCAGTAACGACGAGGCATTGCCTTCGCGTGGCGCGCGCTCAAGACGCGACCATAACTGGCTGATGTAATCTTTCACCGACGTCGCATTCAGCGCCGCCAGTTCAGGTTGCGGCGCAAACTCAAAGTGCTGTGCAACAAAAGCTGCCAGATCTTCGGGCATCTCGTGCTCGTACTGCGCGCAGGCCTGCTCCCAGCTGACTTTTGGAATGGCATCGGCAAAGTGTTTGCTGTCGGCAAAAATGGCCTGCATTTGCACCGCTTTAAACAAGTTTGACTGTTCAAACTGCATCGAGAACTCCTAGAGTGCGCAAGCGCTGGCTTGTGCCTGAGCGCGTCGCTTAAACAAAAATAACGTAATGGCAATGCCGAACATGGGGATCAGAGACAGATAAAACGCCTGCTGGCCGCCAATGTATTCGAAGACAAACCCGGTGATCAGCGAGCCTGTAGTGCCGCCAAGGGCCGAGAAAACCACAATCAGGCCGGTCATTGGGGCATGCAGACGCTCGGCCAGGCTGCTCAGCATCACTGAGTTAATCACCGGGTAAATGGGTGCCATCAGCAGGCCAATCAAAGGCATCAGGTAGGCCGCAAGGGGCGCGTCAAACAGGCTATTCACCGAACGTGGTTCAAGGTTTTCAGTCATGGGTAAGGTCAGCAACACCAGCGCCGCCATGCCGATCAGGCACACATTCAGTAGGCTGTACCAGTGAACATGCTTGAGTAACTGACCTGCCAATAGTCGGCCCACCGCCAGACTGGCAGCAAAAATACTGGTTAGCTGAACCGCAATATCAACTGGTAAATTTAAAACCTGGTTGTTGAATGTCGGCAGCCAGGTCCCGACCCCCTGCTCAATCAGCACATACAAAAAGGCCGACAAGATAAACACCAGTACCAGAGGTTGATAGGCCAGCTTCAGCATACCAACAAACTCATCTTTCAGCGGCAGCTCTTTACTGTGTTGCGGCTTTTTCATCGGTGCACTGATCACCAATAAAGCAGTAACCAGCGTCAGCGCCCCAAGCAGGTAGTAAACATTAAGCCAGGACAAAGAGTCGGCCTGCTCACCGATAAACGCCGCAAAGATCCAGTAGCCGCTGAGCACCCCAACCATAAACAAGCCTTCAATGGTGTTGAGCAAGCTCGAATGTCCCTTAGCATCTTCTGTGACCTGGCCTATCAACGCATACACTGTCACTTTGACAATGGCGAAGGCACAGCCAACGCTGGCAAACAAGGCCTTTAATGCCCAGAAAGCGCCCAGCACAGGTGTGAGCAAGCACATGAGTGCGACCAAAAACAGCGCGCCAAGCAGCGCCAGCCGATAACCGATACGCGGAATAAACGAGGCAACAAGGAAAGACACAATGGCAATCGGTATGTCTTTAAAGCCTTCCAGGCTGGCAGCCTGAGCTTTTGACACGTCAAAGGAGTTGATCGCCTGCAATATCACGGTGCCGACACTGTTGAGCAAAATCGCAAACAAAAAGTAGCAGGCCGCCATGGCCAGCACGACTCTGGTGTGCTTCATAAGGGTACTCTGTAACCATTCAATAACAGTCAGTCTAGCCGCGACAATTTACTTTTGCAATCGTTTGCAATTCTAAAATTAAAATTTTGTACGGATTGTTTACAGACTCAGATGCAACAAGAAGATGGCACATCTTATCCTTGTAGTATTGAGCACTCTGTGAAGCTTAGCTCGACTGGCGCTTGATCAGTTCCACGTCCAGCTGCGCAGGCTGAGGCTTATCACCTTGCAACTGCGCCAGTAATTTATCGACCAGCACTTGCCCCGCCAGACGGGTATTTTGTTTGATGGTGGTCAGCGACGGCGAACTGATATCCGCCATAGCTATATCATCAAAGCCGACGATGCGCACATCATTGGGAATGCTGACGTAACGCTCTTTGAGTGCTTTCATCGCGCCCAGGGCAACCATATCACTACAGGCAAAAATGCCATCAAAGCTTAGACCTTCGCTCAGCAGCGTGTGGTTAATAACCTCGTATGCGGCCTGGCTGGTTATGTCGATTTTCAGTAGCGAGGCCGTTGCATCGGGCGTTTTATCTACCTGTTCGCAAAAGCCACGATAACGCTCTGCCAGTTCGGCGTGAGCCGGGTCGCCCATAAACAACACTCTGCGTGCACCCTGATCCAGTAAATGCTGAGTGGCCATACAACCGGCCCGATAGTTATCGCTGCCAACAATGGGATAATCCCCTTCGGTTTTAGGGTCGCCCCACACCACCAAAGGCGTGCCAGCACTGGCCGAGCGCTCGATACGAGCCTGCTGTTTACCCTGACCGACCACAATCACCCCGTCGGCGCGACGGCCATCAATAAAGTATCCGTGCCAGTCATCACCAGCCATATAAGAGTTTGACAGCAGCAGCTCATAGCCCTGACGATTCACTGCCAGATTAATGTCACTCACCACTTTAAGTAAGAACGGATCATCAATCGACTGCTCCGTTTCGGCATCGAAGTTGATCAGCACCGCAATAACATTGGTTTTTTGTAACCTGAGACGGCTTGCCGCTGCATTAAGGCTAAAGTTGTGCTTCTTCGCCAGTGCCTGCAACTTATTGCGGGTTGCTTCTTTGATCAGCGGATTATTATTCAATGCCCTTGATGCGGTAGACGTCGACACGCCTGCCAATTTTGCCAAGTCCGCGAGTTTCATTTTTTTTGACTGCATCTTTACCGCACCACCAAAGAACTATTGTAACAAGTTGAAAATATTAATTTTAAAGACAGTGTTAATGCCTGTACACCGCATTATAGCGCAGCGCTTACTCACCTGTCTTACCTTTTCTGAACGCATTTAAGCACTCATCGGTCCAGTAACAAGTTTGCACAAGCGTGCTAAAAAAGTTGCGAACACCCTATTGCAAACGTTTGCATAACGTTCTATTTTAAAATGACGCCGCGTGCAACCTCTGCTCTTTTGTGTTTTAAACACACCCAACTGAGCCTAACCGGCGGCGCATAACAATAGCAATGAGCACAGCCAAAGCTGTGTAGACACTGACAACACATATGACAACCAAGGGGGCAGTTCCTGTGAACCTAGGCAACAAATACTCTTTAATCGCATCCGCGGTGGCCGCAGCCATAACCGTATCGGGCGCTGCACAGGCGGAGCAACAAGCCGCAAAGCAAGACAAAAAAGTCGAAACCATCATTGTATCGGGTACTCCCGGTGGTGCCGGTATTCGTAAGCTGGACGCCAGCTTCGCAGTTACGAACGTCGATGCCGTACAAATTGAGCGCCTGGCGCCAAAAAGCACGGCGGATCTGCTTAAATCAGTTCCTGGGATCTGGGTTGAGAGCTCAGGCGGTGAGTCTGGCGCTAACGTATTTGTGCGCGGCTTTCCTGGCGGTGGCGATGCCCCATTTTTGACTGTCAGCCTGCAAGGTTCACCTATCTACCCGGCCCCGACTTTGTCATTCCTGGAAAACTCGTCTATTTTCCGACTTGATGAAACCATAGCCCGCATGGAAGGCCTGCGTGGCGGACCAAACCCGGTTGTTTCAAACGGCCAGCCAGGTCTGACAACCAACTTCCACCTTAAGCGCGGCTCAGAAGATACCGAAGGCACAGTAAAATACACCACCTCTGACTACGGCTTGCAACGTATTGATGGCGTACTCAGTGGTGAACTCAGCGACGATTTCTACTACATGATTGGTGGCTATGCAAAACGCTCTTCGGGGATCCGTGATGCAGGCTTTACCTCAGAAAAAGGCCATCAATTCACCATTAACCTGACTAAAGAATTCGATAATGGCGAGTTCAACGTCTACACCCGTCAAACCGATGACACCGGCGCCTGGTACTTGCCAACTCCGCTCAATGTTGAGGGCGTCGATGCTGGCTTTACCCAACTGGGCACCCTGAACCGCCAGGCCGTCATTCATGTTGCCGGTCAGGACATGGAGATTGATTTGGGTGAAGGTCGCGGCTGGAAGGGCCATGTTTCGGGTGGTAGTTTGAAACTTGAACTGGCCAATGGCTGGCAACTGATTGACCGCTTTAGCCTGACAAAAGGCGACGCAAACACCTATGGTCTGGTGCCTGACGGTGCAGCAACAAAGCTCGCCAGCGTAGCTGATGACGGTATCAGCGCAACAGGTGCTGTGACTGGCACTGTGTACGACGCCGATACCTGGGTACAAAACTATGGCCGCTGGGTTGTGCTTAAAGACATTGAGGCATTCACTAATGATTTAGCCATCAGTAAAGCGTTCTCATCAGTGAACAGCGCCTTTGGTATTTACACGGCAACCACTTCAGCAAAAGACTGGTGGAGCCTGGGTAACTCAGCTTATCACGTACTTACCGCAGGCGGCGAAGCGCTCACAGGCATTGAATGTAACAGCAGCGCCGACGGTTGTGGTTTTAATTACGACATCAACAGCACTGGCGACGCAACCACAGTGGCGTTTTACACCACCCACAGCTATCAAGCTACCGACGCGCTCACGCTGGACTTAGGCCTGCGCAGCGAAAAGCACGAAGTAGACTACTCAGTTGATGAAGGACTGGACGGCACCATAGATAAGTTTGTTACTTATGATGAGCGTAAAACCTCCTGGACCCTGGGTGCCGACTTCAAACTGGATGACCAAAGCGGTGTCTTCGCGCGTATGAACAAAGGCTACAAAATGCCTTACTTCGACGATTTTCGCGACAACTACGGTGCCTATCAGGGTGGCGAGCGTCTGATCAAAGAAGTCACTCAGGCCGAGATTGGTTATAAATATATGGGCGAAAGCAGCGATGTATTCGCGACCTTATTCGCCAATGAAGTACAAGGCGACACGTTTGTGCGCAAACCAGGTGACCCAGCGGAGATCCTGACCAACGAAGCCATGGGTATTGAAGTCGATTATAACTTCAACCACAGCTCTGGTTTTAGTGTCAACATGAATGCCACCTGGCAGACAACTGAAATCACTGAAAGTCCGAACAATGTTGGCAACGAAGCCCAGCGTCAGCCTGGCTGGCAGGTGCGCGTAACACCAAGCTACGAATTCGAGCTGGGTGATATGTTTGCCACTGTTTACGGAACTATCTCAGCCGTTGACGACCGCTTTGGTAACAACGAAAACACTGTGGTACTGGATGGCTACGAGAAGTTCGATCTGGGCTTTACACTGGAACCAACGGAGCAGGTAAAACTCATGGTATCGGTAGATAACCTGACCGATGAGCAGGGTATCACTGAGGGTGACCCACGTAATGCCGACGCACCAAACGGGCGTTACATTATGCCGCGCAGTGTTAAACTCAGCGTAAGCTACAGCTTTTAAACTTCTCGTTTAAAAACTATACAGCCCAGGCACTATGTTTGGGCTTTTTCGTTTTTATCACTAAACTCATTAATACAATAATATGATGACTCTTTGCACTGTTTTACTGACAAATAGGGGAAATATCATGAATATTGAAGACGTCCGTCACGGCGAATGGGTTGAGTATCATAAACACCCGGTCGAGGTGCTTAGCATAGATAAACAGCACAACATGGTGACAATTTACGATGCGCGTTCGCAAAGTAAGGTCGATGTGCACATTGACGAGCTGAAAGATGATCCTCAGTGTCACTGCGACTCATATTTGTATTTTTGAGGTATTTGGTCGAGTGTTGTTAAAGCGCACCCAGTCAAAGGCAGTCTGACAGCCGCCTTTTACTGGATCTTGTGAGCGTGGTTTTTTAACTTAAAATTGTTTATTCTCAAAATGCATAAACAGCAAGTGCGATACACTCGACAGCACAATTAGAGCAATACCAACCAGCCCTAAAACAGACTGAGTTTGATTAAGAAAGAGGTACCCTAAAATACTGGAAAACAGGATCTGTGCGTATTCCAGCGGCATCAACTTTGATAAATCGCTTTTGTTAAAAGCAAAAAACCTGGCTGCCAGTTTGGTGATCAACAGCGCGCCATAAACCACAATCAATAACCAGCTCCCCGTATCTAGCGGAGTCCAGACAAAATACATGACCGGCAGTAAGAGCAATGCTGAGTACAAGGGTCCAAATACCATTTGAGGTATCACTTTTTCCGCATTACCAATGCGTTTCAGGTTCACGTTGTAAATCACTAACGCTGTAACAGCGCATAGAGAGAACGCTAACCCTGTTAAGGGGCTTTCACTATTGCCAACCTCATTGAGCAACTTAGGTGAAAGCATCAACAGTACCCCAGCCAGATTTAAAACAATTGCCCCATAAACATAGTGCTCAGGTTTTTCTTTGAAAATATAGACAGATAACACCGATGTGATCAGAGGAACAAAAAAGTTGATTGCAGTTACTTCGGCCAGGCTCAGATACTGCAAGGCATAAAAAAGGCACACGGTTGAGCTAACGCCAAGCGCGCCTCGAAACACATGCAAAGACATATTAGTTGGCCGGATATTTTCCCATCGCCCTTTTGAAAACAAGGTAATAGCAGCAATCGCCGCCATGGCATTAACCAAAAAAACAACCTGAAATGGACTCACGGACTTGCCCAGGATCCCACCCAGTAGCAACATAAGGCTAAGAATAAATGAGTCAGATAAAATCCAAAATACGGCCGCTTTTTGATTTTTATCCATAAAATTGCTCTTGATAAATCCCTTAACTTGAGTCCATTAAATGAGCCCTTAGTATTGCTCATTTCAGTCAAAAATACAGAGTGGTTACTATCCAGCCCACTTTGATTTATAAAATAATTAAGCACGATAAAAAGACAGTTTCAAGTTAAATAAAAAAGCAAAAATTGTCAGTACCAATGAATAAAACAAACAAAGTTACAAAGCGTCAACTCCTATTAAGAAACCTTACAAAAGACATTTTAAAACAGCACTTTATGCGCATTTAAATAGGCCATAAAACCCCAAAAAAGCCACTCATGTATTGGAAAAAAGTCAATAAGGTCATTTAAGGTGTTATGGCCCCCTGCCGCAACAATTTAAATTTTGCTGTCCACAGGGTTAACGACAGAAATGAGACGCCGACTATGTCTCGACTGCAATAATAAATGAACGTTTCAGAGAAAAAGTGGCGCACCTGAGCACCATTTGCAGTACTGTAGATAAGCTCTTTTTGTACGCCTCATCATGTGCTTATTTTTAGAGAGATATAGAGAAAATAGAATAGTGTGCCCGAATATTGGGCACACTGGGCTGATAAAACGCAAATACACTATCGGTATTCAATCATCCATTTCGCATTGTCGTTACTTGCTTCACCATGGCGGTTCAGATGTAGCTGCTGTGTGCTGGTATCAAGCCACACATACTGGTCCCAATGGGTATTTTTGAGATTCCAGACCCCACCCTGGTCTATTAAATCAAACCCGGATTCTTTCGCAGAATCCCATAGCTTGACGTAACCACTCGATGACGCGCTGTAGCTCAAAAATAATTCAGCATTGTAACGGCTGCGAAAATACACTTGCTGATCTTTGCCCGTTACCTCCAAAAACTCCACCGGCTGTCCGCCGCTGGCTTTTAGTCTTGCGTTGTTTTCAAGCCCGGACTCGCTCGACACGGTCAGGCCAGTTTCAGCACTTTTAAGGATCATGGCCTGAGATGCATCGGCAGGTAACTCGGGTGCCGTCCAGCCGTCAGGCGCGGTTTTCCAAAATGGCGATTTCCATTTCCAGTTATATGGCATGTCCATCAGCGGATCGTTCACGTCTTCATAGCCCTCTACAGCCTCTACATTATAAAGGCACTGACGACGCTCTTCATCTAGCTGCGCAACGCGTTCAAGTTGGCTCACCGTGCCCACATTCAGCTCAGCCATACACTGTTCAAGAGATTTACCTTTACCTGATTCACCCGGTGCCAGGACATAGGTGTGATCGCGACGACTTTCGTCGTCATACCACTGACGCATTGCCGTTTCGTCGAATGATAGCCAGGCGTCGACCAGCATCTGAGCTTGCGTACGTGCATAGCTTTCTCGCTGTTCAACTGGCATTGCCATAGTGCGGATAAACGCCGCCCAAAGGTCTTTACTCGCTTCCAGCGCCACCAGTGCCACGGGTTTCATGTTACTCGGACGATAGCCATCCCAGCTGCCATCCGTACGTGTACCTGGGTGCCAGATCACATCACCACTTTCATAGTTGATGGCATCGCCGGTTGCATGTGTGTGCTGCTCTGCGCCTTCAGAGCATAAATAGGCTTTTACCTGCCACACTTTTTCGTAGTTGTCTTCGGGCAGGCGCACAGTATGCTCCGGGCTGAATGAATCCTGGAACAAATGTACAGCACGACCGAACAGGAAGTAGTTGTGGTCGACCTCTACAGCACTGGCATAACCACCGCCATCCCAGACCTTGATCTGCTTGCTTTGTGCCATAGCGGCATTCACAAAGTGATCAATAAAACGCGCCTGTCCGCGCTTAGCCGCATCGACGCCACCAGCGCCGCCTACGTCGTCATAACGGCGCATAAAATGATCTTGTTGCAGATCGGCTGGCTCCTGAGCCACTGCGTTAAAACAATTCGGACCGGTCGGGTCAATACTGGCATTGGTAACGTTAAACCCGGCAATATCGACCCAACGCTCACCCACAATGGCGGCAAAAATCGCATCGTATTCTGAGTAGTAAGTGTTGTCATTACGACGATTGGCAAGAATTTTTACGACTTCCGTTTGTGCGATGTTCAGCTCTGTTGATTTCGCCAGGCCCTGCTCCCAGCTTAGACGCGGATCGTTCGCATCTTCCACTTTAGTGTCTTGAGCCAGCAACTCAAGCGCTGAGGTTCTGGTGAGCCATTCGTGGCCTATGGGCATAACGCCGCCGCCACCGAGCTGGGTAAATGCGCCGACTTGAGCACTTGCTGCAACTGCAACAATACAAGCAAGATGTTTTAACTTCATAATTACTCCTTAACTAATTTTGCCCACACATTGTCACACAATTGAAATATGAAATCTTTAATAAAACATAAAAAATTCATCAAAATCACATCAATTAGAATATTAAGTGAACAAAAAATCCGTTTGAGTATATAAATTCATCGAAAATACGTTTTTGAGATATACGAGAAGGAAAGCTCAGGCCCTGGCGACCCGATAAGGCAATGCAAGTTCGCAAAGAGAAATGTTAACAGTTTTCTTGGGTTGAAAGGGGTCACGTTCGCCCTTTCCACCCACATTATTTACCTGACCGACACAGTGCCCGCTCAGCGTAAGTCTGCAGGCGTTGGGTAATCCGGATGCTCAACGTCTCTGTGTGACCAAACAGCCGGGATGGGTGGCTCCCACTTTTCTTTGATCAGGTTCACCAAAGTGGCCAGCTCGTATTGCGGTTCGCCATAAAAAGCCAGCCAATCTGCAGGTACGTCTTTAGGGTCGGCCCTTTTGATGACATGCGCCATCCATTGCTTTCTGAGTTCGGCCCATTGCACGCTTTGTTTACCACTTTCGGCTATCCCTTCGACAGGACGCAGTTCAATATAAATCGTACGCCGCACACCTTCGCTTCTTTTTGGCTCAGAGCTGTGCAGTATCATCATATCCTGCACCAGAATATCGCCCGCTTTTGCTGGCTGCTGAACAACGCCGGGAATTTGCCAGCCATGCTCACTGGAAAGCGTATAGATATCTAAAATTTTGTGCTGGGAGTCGGGAATATACCTTAAACAGCCATCATCAAGATCGGCATCATCCAGATAGACGCCTACATTCAGGTACGGGTAGTTCCTTGGGTGTGGTGCACCATGATGCCAGGCAATGTGCGGATGCGGGTGCGGATATTTGTACACCAGATCAAGCTGCATAGGCACACAGCCAAGGCCCACCATGCTTTCGCATATTGCCAGCATAGTTGGACTGGCGAGCAGCTCTAACACCAATTCAGGATCATCAAAAAAGAGATCATTGTAACGAAACAGCCTGGGCTCTCCCGATTCATTCGACAAATAGTACTGATTGCGCACCGCACCATCTGCCAGCTCTTGTTTTGCCGATGCTTCTAATCTGACCGACAATTCTCTCAGGCGCTGTAACAATTCTTGCGACAACGCGTGTTCAAAGCGCACAAAACCATTTTGCTCGTAAAAGCTCAACTTTTGTTTTTCTATAGAAGCCATAACCAAACCCTCTGTCCTTATATTACCAGTCACTTAGCTTTGCTCATTCTTTTCAATATAGCAATTACGCTCGGTTACGCCAAAGCCTTGTTTTTCCTAAGCGAGCGATGTATTGAGTGCACTTTGTACATGAATAGCGGTGGTGTCATAAAGAGGAATATCAACATCGGCGTCGCCAATAAGTAAGGCGATTTCAGTACAACCCAGAATAACCGCCTCAGCCCCCGACTCTTGCAGCGCTTTGATGATACGTATGTAATCCTGCCGCGCGCTGTCAGTTACCTTGCCAAGGCAAAGTTCCTGATAAATCACATCATGGACACGTTGCTGGCAAGACTCCGCTGGTACACACACTTCCAAGCCAAACTGGTCCGCCAGACGAGTGCGATAGAAAGCCTCTTGCATGGTGAAGCGTGTCCCCAGTAGTCCCACCTTCCTGATCCCGTCTCGTACCAGGGCCTGCCCGGTTGCATCCGCAATATGCAAAAGTGGGATCTCTATCGCCTGGCGTACTTCCTCTGCAACCTTGTGCATCGTGTTGGTACAGATCAGAACAAAGTCTGCCCCAGCCGCTTCAACAGACTGAGCAGCGCGCGCCAAAAGTGCGGCGGCCCCTTGCCAGTCTCCTTCTCGTTGCTGCGCTTCAACTTCAGCAAAATCAACACTGACTAATACGATTTTTGCCGAGTGCAGCCCACCCAGTGCTGCTTTTACTCCCTCGTTCAGCAAACTGTAGTAGCTTAAGGTTGACTCCCAGCTCATGCCGCCTATCAATCCGATGGTTTTCATTGTGTTCACCCTGTTGTATTCGTGCTTACCACACCAGACTCTCACAGCGGGTGGTTAAAGTGCAGCTTTTTGTTACCCAAAATAGTCTATCCATCGATAAGCCGGCAAGTATCTCCCTGTCATCATTTCGTTATTGTACCCGTTTAGATTGACCTTGATTGCTTCCATACTCAATTTGCCAGAGCCCACGGAGCTCTGGCCACACTAATTAAAAGGATAAAACAATGAAATGTGCTACCAAGAGTCTGCTGACATTGTCGGTGATATTTGCCCTAACCGCCTGTGATGGCGACAATGGGAAAGACGGACAAGCGGGAACGAATGGTAAAGATGGCAATCACGGTAGTGCCGGGCAAACTGGCAGCAAAGGCACTGACGGTGCCAACGGGATGACTAGTTTGCTAAACCAGCTCACCTTACCTATGGGCAATGAGCACTGCTATTTTGGTGGCATTGCGCTGCAATCGGGTATTGATAGCAACAGTGATGGCAAACTAAACGAACCAGAAATCAAGCAAACCAATTATGTATGCCAGCCTTCGCCTGTGACAAGCCAGGGCGCTGTGCTACCTTATACAGCCATGCGCAGCGACCTGCAAAATGGGGATATTGCGGGAAGCACCTTTGAAGTGCGCAATGGGGGTTATGGCTCCGACATGGTTGCCCACCCTACCAAAAATACGCAATTCTATGCACTCACCGATCGTGGCCCCAATGCCACCTACACAGGCGATTACGGCAAAGGAAAAAAGTTTCCAACTCCAGACTACACTCCCCGTATCGGCTTATTTGAACTACAAAACAATGGCCAGATAGTTAAACTAAAAGAAATTCTGCTCAAACGTCCCGACGGCACGCCCATCACGGGCTTACCCAATCGCTCTGGCCTCGGTGGCACCGGCGAAACCCCATACGACGCCAACGGCACCCCCATTTTGGTTGATAACACGCAACCTTATGATCCCGTAAATAACCCGCTCAAACTCGACGACTACGGGCTGGACGGTGAAGGTCTGGTTGCCTTGAAAGATGGTACTTTTTGGATCAGTGATGAATATGGCCCACATCTTGTTCATTATGATGCTAACGGTGTTGAACTATCACGTATCAATGCATTTACAGGAGATGACCGGGTCGAACTAAACCTGCCCGCTGAATTTGCCAACCGTCGTGCAAACCGCGGCATGGAAGGCCTGGCCATTACACCGGATGAGAAAACCCTGGTCGGTATTATGCAATCTACTTTGTATAACCCGTCTAAAACCGTTAAAGACTTAGACATAGTTCGTATTGTAACAATTAACCTGGAAACCAGAGCCGTTGGGCAATATTTGTATAAACAGGAAAAAAACCAAAACTCTAACTCAGGGATAGTCGCCCTGTCTGCGACTGAGTTTTTGGTAATTGAGCGCGATGGCGCGTTTTACAACACCACACCAGATGCTATGAAACGCATTTATAAAATCGACCTGAGTGACGCCACTAATCTGGAAGAGGTCGCTTCGTCAGGACAACTGACACAGGATGAAGAGCGGGGTTTATTGCTACAAGATAATACCCTCGAGGAAGTTGTGCTGGAACAAGGCTGGGACGCTTTAAATACCGCAGGCATAGTGCCTGTAAGCAAGTCGCTGGTGCTCGATTTGGTTGAACAAGTGAGCTATCCGCACGATAAACTCGAAGGTATGTGGCTTATTGACTACACCAGGCTTGGCGTACTCAACGATGACGATTTTGCCACCTGGTCTACCAATGGCACACTGGAGCAGAAATATCTGGATGCAGGAAAAACACAAGTGGATGGGAATCGTCTTTACTTGTTTGAGGGGTTAATACTCAACAAGTGATAGACAAACTGAACCCAACAATATGCTGGCTGTTGGGTTCAGAACTTTTTGCTGTTAATGTTAGTCTGCCGACGGGCACGTCATTACAGGCTGTTCAGCGCCTGGATCAGCCTGTCGATATCTGCACGACTCACACCCAGATGCGTAACCAGACGCATTCCCTGATAACCCGGCGTGATCTGGATCCCCTGCTCAATCAAGTCTTTAGCAACCTTATGAATATCAACTTGATTTGCTACATCAACATAAACCAGATTGGTATGTACTGGATAAGCCGAGGTATCAAACCCAGGCAGTTCGTTCAGTCGCTCGGCCAGATAACGCGCATTATCGTGATCTTCACGTAAACGCTCTACGTTATTTTCCAGCGCGTACCTGCCTGCCGCAGCTAATATGCCCGCCTGGCGCATACCACCCCCCAGCATTTTTCTTAATCTGCGGGCCTTGCTGATAAACGCCTTGCTGCCCAGTAACAAAGATCCAATCGGAGCCCCCAACCCTTTAGACAAGCAAATGGTCATAGAATCGAAATGCTGTGCAATGGCCCGGATGTCGACCTCAAGTGCCACTGCTGCGTTATATACCCGGGCACCGTCAAGATGTAGCTGCAGCTTGTGTTGATCGCAAAACGCGCGTGCCTGAGCCAGATAATCCAGGCTCAACACTTTGCCGCCAATGGTGTTTTCCAGGCTTAGCAATTTAGTGTGGGCAAAGTGAAAGTCATCGGGTTTGATATAGGTTGCCAGTTTTTGCAGATCCAGGCTGCCATCCGGCTCGTTTTCTACTGGCTGAGGTTGAACCGACCCCAGTACCGCCGCACCACCGGCTTCATAGCGATAGTTATGGGCGCTTTGTCCGCACAAGTACTCATCACCACGCTCACAATGGGCCAGTATCGCCAATAAATTAGCTTGTGTGCCTGAGCTGACAAACACCGCCGCCTCAAATCCATGGCGCTGCGCCGCAAACTGTTCCAACTGATTGACCGTAGGATCGTCACCATAGACATCATCGCCAACCTCTGCCTCAACCATAGCCTGAAGCATGGGTTTACACGGTTTGGTTACGGTATCGGATCTGAAATCTATCATGGTTGTTTTTCCTTTTACGGCAATAAATTAAAGCGCCAGTAGAAAACATTTTTCACTTTTATACAAGTCTCATACGCTGGCCGGTTTTACTCACCGGCATAACGCTTTTCAACTCGCCATGGTGGATTAAGGCGATTTTCGCCCGCCCAGTATAGCTTGATCTTATTCCCGGATGGGTCGGCTACTATTGCTTCACGCCACAAATAAGGCTCGTCGGTTGGGGCCTGTAACAAAGTGATGCCACGAGACTCTATCATTGCAATCCACTGCTCCAGCGCTTCATGTTCAAAATAAATGGTGGTGTTATGCTGGAGCTCGTCCTCAGACAATAACAGCGAGAAGGTTGCATCGCCATGCGGGCACACAAAACGCGCATAATGGGGCGTTTCCACAATTTGCGTAAAGCCCAGCTTAAGATAAAACTCAACCGCTTCGTCCATATCATTCACACTCAAAGTTACCTGATTTAAGTTCATATTCCTCTCCTTTGTGGTTGTCACAACACTATGTTGCGCTGAAAGAAAGGCAAAGATAAAACCTCAAGATAACTTTAGGTCAATATGTTTTTTAGAAATGTTTTTTATTGATGACGACAGAGCGCCCCTAAACCATTGATTTGGGGGCGCTCAAGCGGACTAGGCTTTGGCCTGTGATTCACTCAGGTGGTGTTGAGCTGCTAGGCCTCTGTCTTCGAGGATCACATATAGGCAGGGCAGGATAAACAGCACCAATAAAGAGGACGCTGCAATGCCAAACAGCAGGCTTACCACCAGGGGCTGTAAGATCTGTGCCTGCAAGCTGGTTTCTAAAAGCAGTGGTAACATGCCAGCCACTGTGGTCGCGGTGGTGATAAAGACTGCCCTGAAGCGCTCCCGCGCCGCCTGCACTGCTGCCTGATGTGCATCCAGTCCTTGCTTTTGATGCTCCTTGATATAAGTCACCAGCAAAATGGAGTCATTCACAACGATCCCGGCTAAGGAGACGAACCCCATCATGCTGGGAATGGTAAAGTCGTAGCCGAGCAGCACGTGCCCCCACAGCGCCCCGATCAGCGCCAGTGGGATGGCCAGCATGACCATTACAGGCTCCATATAGCTTCTGAACTGAAAGCTCAAAATAATGAAGACACCCACCAGCCCCATCAGGAACTTTTTGCCAATCGACGAGCCGGTGCTGCCACCTTCTTTTACTTCCCCTTCATAGCTCACAGACAGCGACGGATATTTGGCCAGTAGTGACGCCACTACGGTTTGGTCAACCGCGGCGATGATCTCACCGGTATTGGCAATGGCCGCGTCAACGTCGCCAATTATGGTTACCGAGCGCTGACCATCAACCCGGTTAATCCGCGCATAGCCCCGCGCGGGGATCAGCTCAGCCACTGCCGACAGCGGGATCTGCCTGCCATCGGCCAGCGTGATCGGGTAATTCTGTAACTGCCACCAGGACGATTTATCTGCTTTTCTCAGCCTGACGTCCAGCTCAATGGTTTCATCACCACGCTGAAACTCATCGGCCTTTTGACCAAAGAAAGCGGTTCTTAGCTGATTGGCGATGGTTGCGCCATCCACGCCCAGCGACATTGCCCCGGGCAGCAGACGCACCAGCCATTCTTCTTTACCCGGACGCAGGTCGTCCATCAGGTTTTGCACCCCATCATATTCAGCCAGCGCCTGCTGAATTTCGAACGATGCACTCGACAACATGGCCAGATCGTCGCCATACAGGCGGATCTCAATGGCGCGCCCGGCAGGCCCCACTGCAGGCTGCTTAAATGCCAGTGCCAAGGCACCGGGAATTTCACCAACCGCTTCGCGCCAGCGGTCCTGTAACAACAGCAAACTGGTATTGCGTGTTTCAGCCGTCAGCAAATCGGCACGTACAGTCGCTACGTGGGTGCCCTCCTCACCGGCATCCTGGTTGCTGTTGTATTCCACAATCACGTTTTGCACCAACGCCTGTTGTTCTGGTTGCTCCGGCGTAAACGCTTCATCTAATTTGTTTAGTTCATTCACGGCTCGAGCAACCAGCAGCTCTGTTTCATACAAAGGCGTGCCCTGTGGCATCAGCAGGCGCATTTCAAGAATATCGCCCTCAAGTTCAGGAAAGGCTTTAAACTTCAAAAAGCCCCCTGCCATCAGAGAAATACTCAGGAAGAACAGCGCAAGTACCCCGCCCACGGCCGCATAACGGTATGTCACTGCGCGTTCCACCCAGTCGACCAACACCTCAGTGCGAAAACGTTCAAAGCGCTGGTTAAACCGGGCCTTAAAACCAGATGCCGGCGCATCCTGTTTTTTATGCAGTGAATGCAACAGATGGTTGGGCAGAATAAGGAAGGCCTCAACCAGGCTCACAACCAGCACGGCCAGCAACATTTGCGGAAATACCTTCATGATCTGGCCAATATCGCCCGCGATAAATGCCAGCCCGACAAACACAGAGGCGGTGGTCAAAAACGACGACAATACGCCAGGCGCAACCTGTTTAACGCCTTTGATCACCCCTTCTTCGATGCCTTCGCCACGCTCAACATGACTGGCAATGCTTTCGGCAATCACAATGGCATCGTCCATCAAAATGCCGATAGCCATTAACATGCCCACCATAGAGATCATATTGATGCTGACACCCAGCACCGTCATCAGCCAGAATGCGCCAAGAAACGAAATAGGCAAACCCATAGATACCCAGAACGAGTAACGCCAGGTAAAAAACAGCCACATGACGGCAAACACCAGTAAAAAGCCCTGCCAGGAGTTAGTCGTAAGCATAGCCAAACGGTCAGAGACAATTTTGGCCTGATCTGAAGTCAGTGCCATCTCAATCCCTACGGGGATCAGCTTGCGTTCCAGTTCAACAAATTCATATACCTGCTCAACCAGGTCCAGTGCATCCTGCGCTTTGGTTTTCTTGATTTTCAGCAAAGCGGCCGGTTTACCATTAAACTCAACTTTTGCCTCGTCCAGTTCAAACCGCTCGGTCACCTGACCTAAGTCTTTAAGCTTAAGTTGCCCGCCCGACTGAGTGCTGGCTATTACCAGCTCGCCCAGCTCTTTGGCCGTGACACCCTGCTGGTCAAAACGAATTTGCAGTGTTTTACCCTGGGTTTCTAAATTACCGGCGGGCAGTTTGATATTTTGTCGCTCAATGTGACTGACCACATCGTTAATCGACAAACCGTACTGGCGCAGTAAAGCCAGAGACAGTTCAACTCTGAGCTGGCGGTCAGAAAAGCCGTGGATCTCTACCAAAGAGATATCCGGCAGCCGCTGCAATTTGCGCTTAACCGACTCAGCATAGTCTTTTAACTCAGCCGCAGGTAAATCGGCACTGATAGCTAACGTGATCAACGACTCAGTGCGACCAAGCTCTTTAATAACCGGGCTTTCGGCCTTGTCCGGAAAGGTGTCGATGGCGTCGACCTCGGTTTTTACATCCGACATCAGCCGGGTAATATCGCCACCTTCTTGTATTTCAACAATCATTTTGGCCATGCTTTCGCGTGCTTCGCAGGTGATCTGCTCAATATCACTGAGTCCGTCCATGGCTTCTTCGAGCGGTACACATAACGCAAGCTCAGATTCTTCCGGGTTGGCACCTGGGTATGGCACGCTCACCTGAATTTGACTTGGTGCGATCTCAGGAAAAGTTTCTCGCTTCAGCTGAGGGAGTGCACTCAGCCCAAGCACAATAATGGCCAGCATCAGCAGGTTGGCCGCTGTCGGATGACGGGCAAAGTATGCAATCATAACGTTTGCTCCTTGGCCACCTGGCTTTGCGCACGTAAGGCGCGCCCGGGCACGGCAGGGATCACATCACTTAGTACAATGACATCGCCTTCGCTAACGCCGCTTTTAATCACAGTCCGGCCATTCGATTCAAATGCAACTTCCACATGACGGATCGCCAGCTTTCCGTCTTCGAGCAAATATAATCTGTCGCCATGAAGTGCATCCGATGGTACTGATAATAACGACAATGACGCACCTTTTACTTTAACCTGGACATACATATCGCTAATCAAAGGAGGGCGTTTACCGGGTTCAAACGCTTTGTAGTCAAATGCCACATCCACAATCAAAGTGACGGTATTGCCTTCGGGGTCGATGCTTTCACCCACGCTGGTTAGTTTGCCCTGCCAGCTAAACTGCTTACTACCAACGTACAAACTGGCTTCGGCGTCCAACTGCCAGGTTTGCACATCCGGATATTCTCCCTGAATCAGCTTAGGTGCAATATACTGTCCAAAATAACGCATATCGCTTAGCGCAACCTGTACAGGGATCTCCATCAAGTCGGTTCTATGTGCTGTAACCAGACTTTCGCGCTCTGCAACTACCTGTTGCATTTCAACATTCACAGCCGCAATTTGGGCATCAAATGGCAAAGTAATCGTAGTTTTTGCTAATTTACGCTCGGCCTCAGTCAGTTTGGCCTGTGCCAGTTTCACTTTGGCCTCAGCAACCGCTATATTGTCGGGGTGCTGATCCACAGCGTTTTTCACATCCAGCACTTTTTGTTCCTGAGCCCAGACATTAGCCTGCTCGGAATCAACGGTAGATACCGACACTGAACCTGATTTAAGCAGACCCTGCTTTCGTTTAAGTTCCTTTTGCAGCACACTCAAGCGCTGCTCTTCCAGTCGTAACGATAACGCCAGCTTTTCGTCGTTAAGCTGAGTACGAGACAATTCAGCCTTAGCAGAATTAAGATCGGAACGGGCCTGTGCCAACTTAAGCTCATAATCAATTGGGTCTATTTTAAGTAACACAGTACCAGCCGTGAGCACTTTACCCTTTTCCAGATTAGGATGGCGGTAAATAACCCGACCCGTCACCTCAGATAGCGCTTGCCAACGCTCCTTTGGTCGTGCCCGGCCAAACCCCGTGACATAAGGCTCAATCAGCTCCTTTTTAACTTCTACTGTTTCGACCAGTAACGCATCTACCCCATTATTATGTTTTTGAGGTGGCTTTTTACCTGATGCCAGGGCAATTAAAATCGCAACGCCCAGCAGAGGAAATACAAGCAGCCAGCGCCTTTGTTGCCAATTAATTTTCATCTTTTACTCGCTCTTTAAAACAACCGTACTTAAACATGTTTGCGTTGTGAGTTGCCATTCTAGACAGCTGTTCATCGTTAAACTCTATGCCCATTTCTGTTGCCATATTCTCACGCATGTACCAAGGAAATATCATCAACCCCATCAGGTTCAATATAAGCAATCGCTCATCCAGCTCTTCTCTGATCAGCCCTTGCTCCTTTAGCTGAGTTAAAATACTCAGGAAAAACGGCTTGCGGGTCCTTTCGATTTTTTCAATCAGATAGTCACGGCAGATCCCCTGCTCCAGCACAATTTCCTTAAACATTAAAATAGGAAATGACGGCGACTGTTTGATCACGTCATAGAAGATGTGAAAGATATCTTCCAGGTCAAATGGCTTATCATCACTAATTGCTTGCTCAATGCCCGCAATAACCTCTCCGGTTACCTCCATAAACATGGCTTTGTACAAGCCTTCTTTATTTTCAAAGTAATAGCGGATCAGCGCAGCATCGACACCAGCCTCTTGCGCCAGCATACGCGTAGTCACCTGAGAATAAGGGGCGGTGGTAAAACAGCGCCTGGCAGCCAGCACCAGCCGTGCTCTGCCATCTTCATCGTTTTTATCGGGACGACCTCGGGATTTCATAATGCTCCTGTTTACACCTGCGCTGACGCTGCGGTTTATATACCACACCAAACGCAGGCGATTAATTCAACACCTGATGAATAAGCTAATTCTAGGGCACAGATAATTTTTGACCACAGAAACAATTCTTCAAGTCAGGGGCGTTTGATGAATTGCCAGGGTTGGAGTGGCGAGAAAAGCTGCCTGACATGTTGTTAGCGAGCAGATCCCGTAGTTGAGCGCTGAAACGACCAGTACATACCCAAAACAGTCACCCGACAATGCGGATCACCAGTTCAAAAAAGAAACATTTTGATAACTTAAACCCCGTTCAACCTGATAAAACCAAGCTGGGTAGTAAGTTTCCCGTTAAAAAAGTTACAAATGATGAACACATTAATATTCAACTGGGCTATTATTTAACACCATAACAACAGTTGCACGCACTTACTTCAATCACAGTGAAATGAAAGTGAGCATAGCGTAAGTCGTAACCTCAAAAGCTAACTTATTGAATAACAAGACTTGAAGGAGCCAAGACATGTTTGAACAGTTTAAATCATGGGCAACGTCAGCCCATAAGTCAGGCACAGACATGTTTACGTCAAACCTAGTGCCATTGAGCGATGTCCAGATCAAAACTGTGTTTAACCAGGGGGTGCACGACATTGCTAAGTACTCGCGCAATGGCCGCTCAGTGTACATAAAGCATGTGTATCTTAATCGTCTTAACGAGACGGTAAAGCCCAATATCAGTGCCAACGATATCGACTTCTTTCGTTCATTAGACCAGATTTTTCAATATTGCTATGTGCTGGTTTATGTCAAATGCAGTCGTTCTAATAAATACGATACCGCATTCTTCCTTGATGATTACGAAGCAATACAGGGGATCAGCAAAAGCGAAGCCATGCAGCGCCAGACCGATCTCACCTCCATCGCCAGGATCATCAGAAGCGAACTACTCTGACGCCCTGCCGCCTGGCCTCGGGGTTACAGTCTAAAACAGTAAAACGCACTTAACATTCCCCCTAAAACCGGTGCTCAGTAAGTTTCTGCCGCGTTATCTGGGCATAGCTATTAGTAAACCGGCTCTCTCGCGTTTCAAAAATTGACTGAACCTGAGCAAATCCAAGTAGATCACATGGGTTTTTCTGCTCGAGACGCATATAGTGCTTTAATTGCGCTCGGCCATGCTGTGAGCTCATAAGGTAGTAAACAAATCCCCAGCTACTCCTGTATATCAGGCTCTGAGACTTGCCTTTCCATGAGCCAGCGGCTTCAAACAAGCCATCAGGGTGCACCAAGCTGCCAACCAGATAGTTATTACGAACCCAGGCGCCATTTGGCTTGAGCTGGCTCAGATTCATAGACGTTTCGATATACTCAAAATACTCCGCAGCCCCTTCATTAAACCAACGCGGCGTATTGCCAAGTACCGCCTGATTAATCGCGTGTACCGCTTCATGAATAGCAGTGCGCATAGCTTGCGCCTCGTTGCGATACTCAACCACCGCAATGTTATGGGCTGCTTTGTAAATCCCCTGATTGCCTGCGGCACTGGAGCCGAGCACCTCGAGCATCTTGCGATAAGCGCGGCGATTATTTGCAATCACTATACGCAACTTAACCTTGCGCATAGCTTCCAACCCAACAATCCCAGTGTAAGTACGAAACACCGCGTTCAATCGGGCCTCCAGACGATTGCGAAAGTCATGGCTTAGGGCGCCATAATCGAGCTCAAGATCAAAATAGTCCAACGCCTGATTAGACTTAAACTGGTATTCAGTCGCACCTTGTTGTGGTGGTCTGTCGCCAAAATGAGTGATGCCTCTGTCATCCTGCCAGGTGTAAATCCCATCAGCACTTTGAATTTTTACCTTGCCCAGCGCCGCACCATTGCACCGATACTGGATTGGGACGCCACAGGCTGCATGTTCTGTGTGATCTGAATCCGGCTCAGCTGAATGATGTGCGGTTCTTGACCCAAGGCTATGAAGCTCTGCATTGCTGGCTCCTGACTGCTCGGTTGCTTGAGGGGTGGCCAGTAATCGGGTCTCCAGCCACCTAGCAAGGGCTTCCCGATTCAGGTAAAGGGCTAACAATACGAGCCCGGTCAGTAACAGGTTTGCTTTCCAGTCTCTCATGCTCCGTCTCCTTGGCAACTGAGGTATCTTGGGTGATGCCTCATATCATACCAACAATTTGCACAAAATTCGTATTACTCCTTTTGCTCTGCGCTTTGCCAGTATTCTCTTATTTGCTGGTAGCGACCCGTCTGGATCAGTTTGGTCAGGCTGGTGTTAAACGCGTCTCTGAGCTGCGCATCTTTGAATGCAACATAAAACCACAGCGGGTTATTTTCGAAGGGCAGCAGCACCTTGCCCCATTGGTTATTGATGTATACTGAGGATGACCGGTTAAGTTCAGACAGGTGCCAGCGCAGCAGCGTGTCGTCAATCAGGATCACATCACACTTACCATTGAGCCACTCAATTACCTGGTTTCGTTGCTGGGGAAATTCCAGATAATCTTCTTTTCCCGCTACGATTTCGCTGAGCTCCAGATGCTCAGACGCGTTCTGCCACGCGCAGATACTGTGCCTGGCAAGCTCCTGCATAGAGTTCAGTACAAATCCGGGATTGCGGCTGTGGATGGCATAATTGCTGTAGGAAATAAAAGGAATGGAGTAATGTAAACCGGGCTGAGCACGTGACATTTCTACCGCAACATCTATCTCGCCCCGTTCAAGTAACCGCTCCATGCGCTTGATGGAGACAAAGAGTGTTTTGTATTGCCAGCCCAGCTCCCCGGCAGTTTCCTTAAATAGCTCTACACTGATCCCAGAGCCACTGCGTTCATCCACATAGGGCGGGCGGCTAAGGCCAAACGCGACCACTAACTCCTTTGCCCACACCGCATGACTAACCAGCACCATATAAGATGTGATAACCAAAGCAATCAATGGCTTAAAACGTTTACCCATGCAACAGCCATACCTTGTTACAGCCCGACCCAAATTTGAGTCTAGCATATAATTTACCGGCGCTCGGTTATCCGGCAGTCACATGGTTGGCTGAAACTCTGTAAATACAGCCGAGAATAATGAGAACCTTAAGACGTGGCTGTATTAGAAGATCCCGGCATCCCGTGCGCCAACACGGGAGCTGCTTACCGGCAGCTCAGTGGCTAAGACAAAGCAAAACCTGCAAAAGCCACACGGTCATCCCGTGAACCAACACGAGAGCTACTTACCGGCAGCTCTGTGGCTAAGTTAATGCACAACCAGCAAAGCCACGCCGTCATCCCGTGCACCGACATGGGATCTACTTACTGGCAGCTCTATGGCTAAGTTAATACACAATCAGTAAAAGCCACACCGTCATCCCGTGCACCAACACGGGTTCTGCTCACAGGCAGCTCAGTGGCTAAGATAAAGCACAACCAGCAAAACCAACGAAGTCATCCCGTGCACCGACACGGGATCTGTTTACAGGCAGCTCTTTGGCTAAGATAAAGCACAACCAGCAAAACCAACGAAGTCATCCCGTGCACCGACACGGGATCTGTTTACAGGCAGCACTGTCGCTAAGTTAAAGCACACTAGCACCACCACACCGTCATCCCGTGCGCCAACTCAGGATCAGCTTACCGGCAGCTCAGTGGCTATATAAAGGCTTTAAAAAACAAAGAAAACTAAGGTAGGTTATTGGAGTCTTCGCGCCAGTCGTAGTTGCGGGCATCATACAAGCCCGCATAAGGGTCTTTGCGCACATGCCCCATGGTCAATGAGCCTTCTTCAAGCATTTTGAGTATAGGATTGCCTTTTCAAGTGGGCCTTTTACACAAGGGCCCCACACCATTTTTTTGTCTTCAACATACTCAAAAGGTTGATCGGCCCAGCGCTTTGGCTTTGGTTTCGACCTTCTGGTGAACAATCTAACAAGCCGAGCTATCATGATTGATAAAGCCCGTTACTTCTGGCGTAACCAGAACAAGCTGCCTTCAACACTCAGCCAGGCTTTTTTGCCACCCGCCTCTAGGTAAAAATCTACCTCTTCTTCGCTGCCAGGTGAGTACGAATCATGACAAGGTTTAGTTCGTTTCTGGCCGGTTGCAACTTTCAAAAAGTGGCTGTTGTGCTCTTTAAGGGCTCTTTTGGCTTCGCGACTGTGGGCTGTGTCGCCCTCGGTGGCATACGACATAAGTGCATGTGCGGCCTGTGTAAAGGTGGAGCATTCGCTAAGCTGCCCCAAACAATCTCTGAGCTGTGCCCAATCCTGCATCACAATAAAACAGTTCAGCAATAAATACCGGTTGCCCTGATTGTCGTTGGGGTTTAGCCGCAACAGATCCTGAAGCTCTTCAACCGCTTTTTCTGGCTTGCCGTAACACAGGTTAAGTTGTGCCCGCTTGGCGCGAAGCATCATGTATGGCCGAGTCTCGTGCATTTTCCAGAAAACCCCCATGTTCTCTGTGACATACTCGGGGGTGATCATGTTTTCTTCAAACCGCATAACCAGGCGGTCGTAATCTGCAATCGCCTCTTCATCGTCACGGTCTAAGACCTCTTCGAGCATCTCATTGAAAGCTTCGTGCGCCTGCTCCAGCATTTCTTCGTCGGTAATGCCATACTCGCCGAGCACTTCAACCATATCATCGGCAAAACGCATTGCATAAGCGGTATTGGCCACATAAGTTGGGATCATACGACGCTGCTTAAGCAGCACTTTGCCAAAGTCCTGGCCCTCGTCGTCAAACTCCCGCCGGGCCTGCTCATAGCTGGTAAAACCGCGTAAAATCTCTTTCAGCCACTGTAGCTGCTGGCGCTGCTCCGCATTGATATGCTCTGTATTGATCCAGGTAAGCGCGCGCAACATGCCCATGCAATACAAAGACAGTGGCTTATCGGCGCCCAGGCTTTCTTCAGGAGCGGTTTTAGATAGCGCACATTGCTTAGGTAAGGCATTTTCGTCGCGGATCATTTTGCGAAAGCAGATGGTATGAAAATCCATCACCGCTTCTAACTGCTTGGCATGCTCAAGCGTGTAGTGACCAAATAAGTGCTCAAGCCATTCGCTTGGCAAAGGGGGCTGCAACGCAACACCCAGCCCCATTAAATATCCTTCAATGTAAAGAATATCTGGCTGGAGCTCACTATTTGCCGACAAGGCTTTTACAGCTTTTTTAATCAACTGAATAGACATAGAAATTTGTTTTTGCATGAGTTTAGAGTGTTATACCGTCCAGCAGCGCGAAGGTAAAGGCATTAACCATTAAATAACAGCTGTTATACAAAAAAAACGGTTGTTCGCTCATTAAATGCGCACTTATACAGCGTTACGGATGGCTAGCCTTGTATAATCACCAAAGTAATAAAACATAAAAAAAGCAATGCCACACAGGGAGCCTGACATTGCTAAAAGGGCCATCTGACTATCCAGATGGTTCACATGAGACAGGAGTTAACAGACACCTGTTTTCAGCATGGTGTACATTGAGCTGGCCAGGCCACCCGCAACTAGCTTGGTCGCGGTACTGCCCAGCTCAGAGTCATCCAGTTTTTTGATCACTTTTTTATTCAATTTAATCTTCATCAGGTCCCCTCCTAACTTTTATTCTTCCAATAACGCTACTCATCAATTACGGCAGCCTTTTCAGCCAAGCTAGTTGCATCGAAACACAACTCTGTTGCCTGACATAATTTAAATCGTTCACTTTACCGACAAACAAAAACAACGCTGTCATTTATGACAATGCTCGTGCGGTCATAGCCAATTTTATTAGCAGTAGCGCTGCGATGTAGCTGGCGTATAACAAGGTCCGTTATAGCTGTTAGAGCCACCACCCGTGCCACCGGCCACTTGATTGGTCAGCAACTTAGTCAATGCAGCGTTATCCAGATTTTTAATAATTTTCTTGTTCAGGCTCAGTGTCATTTTTTTAGTTTGCATTGCTTTTCCTTGTCAATGTAATGAATATATTCATGCTCATGCGCAAAATATATGTGCTTGCTCTTTGCGTGTAACCTGCCAGCTGCGGCCTGTTTAAAACACCAGGCTTTCACAACCCAGTGCCAAAGCAATTACAGACGGTTACAATATAACCACATAAAGGGTACGCAACAAAGCCTGGTGATATTAGATTATAGTCTTATAGCCCTTCGCATTAAGGCTCGTAATACGCGATGGGCAAGATGCGCCAAAGTAAGGCAATACATGCAAATGGGGGTTTAGGCCTAAGCAATCCAAAACAGACAGAAACAACGACCGGTAAAAAACAAAAAAGGCCGCGAATGCGGCCAATGCTCACTTAAAATGCGTTTATTAAAATTAGATGGCCAAAAACCCCCATCTAAAACGCAAATATTAGTAGTTTACGCAAGTCACTGATTCAAGCAGTGCATAACACTGATTTTTTGAGCCGCTGTCTTTTTGCACCCACTTAGTGCCACCGGCATAACGAGCAAACGTAGACTCGTCTTCACCACACTTAATGGTAAAACGCACCGCATCGTCAAACCCATTAATATGACAGTAGCCATACGCATTGTAAGCACTTGCCCATACATCCAGCTTTACCGTGCTGTTCGCATACACGCTTACATTGTGCAGCACCACTTCGCCAGCCACAGAAGAAAACGCACACGTACTCAATGCCGCAGCAATAATCAGCTTTTTCATTTCTTAATCCTTTTACTTATTTTTAGTGTTTAGTTGATGGGCAATTTGCTACCCACATTGATGGTAAAATGAACTGATTTAAATTTTGCTGCATAAATATGAATAAAGAGTTACTGAAATTGCGTTCAAAACAAGCCCAAGCTCTTTATCCAACTACATAAAGCCTTTAAACTAGCTGGGTTTCAAGCACATAAAAATAATAAGGATAACCCGTGCAGCAGTTTGGCATTTACGAACAATTGATCACTCAGGTGGTAGAGCAGCAACTTGACCGAGAACGCTTTTATGTCGGCGAACGTCAGTTAGAAAACGGTGAAGCGGCCATCTGGTTATCACGTTTTATGTCAAAGCTGATGCAACTTGCTATCGACAGCATCCCCACAGGTGAAAAAAACCGCTTGGAGCAACAGATCCAACTTGCTAATAAGTTTGTTTTTTGGCTTAAAGATCAACTAAGTGAAGCGCACTGTATTGAGGAGAACTTAGTTGATACAAAGGGGAAAATACTCACGGCACTGTTCGATAGACGCAACCCCTTAGCAGCAGACTTGGAACAATATAGCGATGCCATATTTCCTCAAACAGGACTGACACAAAGTGAGTTATTCTCTGGCGCCAATGCCGGTTTATCTTTAGAAAGCGAGCTAAAGCGAGAAATACAATCAGCAGACACAATATACTGGCTAGTCTCTTTTATACGCTGGACAGGGATCCGCATATTCAAAGATGTATTACATGACTTCACCCGTAGCGGCAAACAGCTAAAGATCATTACCACCTCATATATGGGCGCAACAGATCAGCGCGCAATCGACTTTCTGGCAGCTTTACCGAACACCGAAGTTAAAATCAGCTATAACACACGCCAGGAAAGGCTTCACGCCAAGTCTTATTTATTTTTGCGTAACAACGGTTTTCATACGGGGTATATTGGTTCATCTAACCTCTCTTACTCAGCGCTGTCAAACGGGCTTGAGTGGAACCTGAAGATCACCAATCAGGAAATTCCGCATGTAATTAAAAAGTCACTCAGCACGTTTGAAACCTACTGGGAATCCGGCGAATTTGAGTTATATACAGGTCAGGAAACCTGCAAGCAAAAGCTCAAAACAGCCCTGTCGGGCAACAAAGATCAGATCAGTGATACCAGCAGCCACTATTATTTTGACTTGGCACCTAAGCCCCACCAGCGCACCATACTTGATAAACTCAGCGCAGAGCGAATGCTTCACAACCGCACTAAAAACCTGGTAGTGGCAGCAACCGGCACTGGTAAAACACTAATTTCCGCGTTCGACTTCCAGCGATTTATTAAAGACAAACCGAATGCCAACATACTCTTTGTGGCGCATCGCGAAGAAATATTAAAACAAGCCCGAGGCGCCTTCAGAGCCGTTTTAAAAGACAACCAATTTGGCGAGCTATGGGTCGGCAACCACAAGCCAGATAGCTATCGACAGCTGTTTGCGTCAGTCCAAACACTCAACAACCAGCTTGATTCATTAAACCTGACAGCCGATTACTTTGACTACATCGTTATCGACGAAGTGCATCATATTACGGCACGTAGCTATCGCGATATTTTAGCGCACTTTAAACCGCATATATTGCTGGGACTCACAGCCACACCAGAGCGACAAGATGGTGGCAATATACTCAATGATTTTGGTGGAGTAATTGCAGCAGAACTACGATTGCCAGAGGCCATAAACCAACGACATTTATGCCCTTTTCATTACTTTGCGGTGGATGATGACACTGACTTGCGCACCATTCCCTGGAAACAAGGCCGTTATGAAATAGCCGCACTTACACAGCTTTATACGTATAACGACCAAAGAGCACGTAAGATTATCGCCAATATGCAGGATATCCTCGTCGATGTGCACAAAATCAAAGCGCTGGCGTTTTGTGTAAGTAAAGTTCACGCCGATTTTATGGCAAAGCAATTCAATTTAAACGGCATAAATGCAAATGTTTTAACCAGCGATAACACCAAAGAAAGACACACAATGCAAACCGCTTTGAGAAAAGGCGACATCAATATTTTGTGTGTGGTCGATATTTTTAATGAGGGTGTCGATATTCCAGAAGTTGATACGTTGCTGTTCCTGCGTCCAACAGAAAGTCTCACGCTGTTTTTACAACAACTGGGACGGGGTTTACGCCTTAGTAATAATGAAAAAGAATGTTGCACCGTGCTCGATTTTTTCGGCAATGCCAGGCCAGAGTACGATTTTGCAGCCAAGTTCAGAGCCTTAATTGGTAAAACAAACACGGCAATTGGGCATGAGATTAAAGGCGGATTTCCGCATTTACCGCTCGGTTGTCGCATTGAACTACAAAAACAAAGCAAAGAAGTTATCCTCGATAATATTCGTAAGGCAACGAATGACTTAAACAGGCTCAGAGCTTTAGTTAATCGCTTTACACAAGACACCGACCTGCCATTAACCCTGGCCAATTTCCTAAAAGTAAACCCCAGCGTCACGCTTGAAGACCTCTATAAGCCAACACAATCTGGAGTCAGCCGGTGGCATAGCCTTACTCAACCTGAACTGGTCGAGCGTGAGTTATCGCTTATTAAGGCTTATAACCGGGCAATCAGTACCCAACTGCTGGCGTGTAACTCACTGACCTATCTGAGCTTTTTGCTTGCTTTGTGCGACAATCACTTTGATATGTCGCAAATCACTCAGTTTGATAGCAAAACAAAAGATGCGATGGCTATGATGGCATTTTACAACTTTTGGGAAACGCCACAGAATCAGGCAAACTCAAAGTCTGTGGCCGAGAGCCTCCAAGCGTTGGCCTACCCCGTTCTAACAACCGAGTTAAGAGACGTTTTGTCTATTTTGCTCAATCGTATCGAACACATAGAACAGCCATTGTCATCTTTACCAAACAAGGCATTGCAACTACACAGCCGGTATACCCGCGAGCAGATCTTTGCGGCCTTGGGCGAACACACCTTTGAAAAACGTTCATCAGCAAGGGAAGGCGTGAAAGAGTTTAAGTCTCTGAATATTGAAATCTTGTTTGTCACTTTAAATAAGTGCGAAAAAGTTTACTCACCCACCACTCTGTATAACGATTACGCTATCAGCCCTACCCTTTTCCACTGGCAAAGCCAGAACACCGCCCGCCCGGAGCGCGGTAAGGGATTGAGTTATATCGAGCACAAACAAAAAGGAAAACGGCTATTTTTGTTTGTTCGCGAACAGAACACCGACGAAAACGGCAGAACCATGGGGTTTGTCAATTTCGGGGAGGTTAGCTACGTTCAGCATCAAGGCAGCCAACCCATGGATATCACCTGGAAATTACACCACCCCATGCCGAATGATATCTGGCATGAGGCGGGGAAATTGGCGATGGGGTGAACGACTAACGAGTCACTCTCCATAATCACGCTTATATGGCTGAAGGTCTTTCAGCCAAGTGGAAAGAGTATTTGCTCTTCTAACAGCAGTACTCCTTTTCAATCCCCGAACGCATTGTGAAATGAACAACTTAGAAGAAGAAGGATCAAGGTCAGAAATACTATTGACTCCAGCCCATTGCATCCAAGACCAACCGAACTCTGTACTTTCAAACCTATCATATAGGTATTGATACTTTGCAGCTTTCCCTTCTAACAAACAAACAAACTTCCCAGCAGCGGTTAGAGAATGATTTTTATTCATCAATCCTAAGCATATTGCTGCAGTAAAATGATAATCTAACTGCCTCTGTGAACTTATTCCATCAATACATTCGTAGGTAATATGTTCGCCTTTTTCTTTTTTAGATAAAACCTCTAATACTCTTTGAAGATTGTTGGCTTGGGGAATTTTACTTGAGTCAACAAAGGTTAGGTTGCTATTAGCTAGAGTCTGAATTAAGTCATTCAACCCGCTTCTACCAAACTCAAAAGGCTCAGCTAAAAACTCACTAGTCTTAGGCGAAAGTGTTAAAACAATATAATTATCCCTAATTATTTCTGATAGTTCTTGCAAGCGATAAGGATCTAAATTCAATTGATGCAGTTCCTGCTCGAGGTTTGTAGATTCAGAAACCAATCGTTTTATTTTTTCAACAGCCATGCAAGCAGCTTGGTTGTGAGAAGTTTTCAAACTTACTTCAAAAGACCCAAAGCTTGCCTCAAGAGGATAAACACTGGCTGATTTTTTGCCAATAATATCCTGCATTAGCTCTTCTAACATTACGCTGAAGGAGTCCATAATTCTAGTAACGACAGAACGCTCTGGTGCTACATGTTTTTTGGACTTTTTGCTTATTCTCAGCTTAAAGCCCCACTCTGATTCAGGCATGTGGCATGTTATCAACTCTGGATCGATGAGCATTCCATCAGGGGGGATAGATAGAGTGTAATCTCTTTGCAATATGCTGACTTCCGTTGTCCCTTCTTCATAATAGATTTTGATATCAAAAACTTGTTTATTTTCAGGGTTAACATACGCACTTCTCACACACCTGGCCTGACGGGTAAGTTCATCGAGCCTTTCTGATGTGACTAGTACATATAGCCACCGGCTATAATCTTCATAGTCACCGCCCCAGTAAGCCAGAAAAAACTGGCCAAATTGATTTTTAAGTGAAAAGCATTTAGGCCCCATGAAGTCATCGTAGACCTCGAACACCTTTAGCTTTCCCAAAAAAGTATCTTTAGGTAGTAAATGGGTCATGTTACTTCCTTGCATTCGCACTTAGACGGACATTGTCCTACTTGCTTCCAGAGACTAATATGGTTTTTTGAGGGTTGATCAACAACCATCATACCCAGATCTGCTTTGAAGTTAACCTCTGCGATTAACTTACTTCCAAACTGTTCAGGGGAAGGGTACCTATCAATAATTTTCTGAACGGCGTGTTTTGAGTCCCAAAATGATACACCATACGCAAATTTTTTATACTCCTTTGAAGGAGAAAATCCCTTGTTCTCATCCCGATACATTTGAAAGTCTTCACTTGAAGGAGGAAAACTGTTAACTAACCTATATGCAACTCCCATTGCTGGAACAGCGCTATCACACGGAACATTTTCAGGGAAATACTCAGGCCAATGATAATCATTGCTTTGCATCAAATTCAATCCTTAACTTCACAATGTATTTCAACTAAACAACCTTGCCAGCAACAAGGCAAATCAATACAATAACAAAAAAAACAAATGATGAACACAAATTTGACTTTTCTAGCTAGAGTACTGATTTTTATATTTATTATGGTTTATACCATTATTCCGCTTTTGGGCCTGTTTGATATCTGGTTTAATAGCTTCTATTCAACTAATGATTATATCCAGCATTTAATTCCAGTATTCGAGAATGGAAAAGCAATCAGATCCTTATTTTCATGTATTTGGGGTGCAGCTCTTGGTGGCGCAGTTTTGGCAATTATTTCTTTCCATAACCATATAGCTGTAACTAAGGAGTTTGACAGCTCACATACTTGGGGATTTTTACTGTCACCTTTACTAACAATGTCTATTGGTGTAATAACCTTTCTGCTCTTAAACGGAGGTTTTATATTTCTTACCGGCAATGCAACTGCCAGCTCTGAAAGTCAGCCTTATGGCTATACCCTCATAGGTTTTATAATGGGTTATAACTGGGACGTGACAATAAAATACATAGAAAAGCTATCCAAAAAAATTGCAACTGAAAAGAAGAGCCAAAACAACAACTAGTCGCCTCTCTTTTAATTGAAACCCAATAACCGTGATAATTGAAGGACAATTTAGACCTTTTTCACTTCAACCGCGCAAACGTTACTAAACTCTCGTCCGCGATAATGGTTTCGTAATCCGGATTACGGGCGACCAGCAGGTATCTGGCTTCGCCCTGTTCGTTATATTCTTTTTGCACGTCGCGCAGTAAAAACTGGGCGTCGCCCGATTCATCAAATCGTTCAATAGCAATAGTAGTGCCCGTGAGTGAACCGGCATTGTCGCTGCTGATGCGCTCCAGCAGCAGTAAATCACCATCCAGAATGGGGTTTTTACCACCGTTCATTGAGTTGCCGCTGGCGTGGGCCAAAAAGTGTTTATCCGGGTCTACCCTGCCAGCACGGTCAGGTGCCGGGCGCCATGTCATGTGGCTGTCGTCACCCGTTTTAAAGTGACCGCAGGCAATTTTCAGATTAGGGAAATACGGCAGCTGAACCACATTGGTGCTGTCGGGTTCGCTTTGCTGCGCTGGTATGTCTGGCTCTTTTTTATCAGAGGCTTTTTCCGGCTCTGGGATTGCTGCTTGCGGCTCTGAAATACGCTTGTTTTCAATGCGCTGGGTGTATTCAGCTAACCTGAGTTCAATAAGCTCTGCAACACAGTCGGCCAGCTTGTCGAAATCCTGTTCCGGCAGCTGGCCAGCGTGCACGTTCGCAACCAGCCGCGCAGCTTGCAGATCTTCGCCGTTTTTTTCGACCTTGAACCAGGTTGTGCCTTGTTTGGCTTTTTTTAGCCCGGTAAAGGCTTCTATCGGGTTGCCCAGCCAGTAGCTGAACCACGCTTGGCTGTTTGGCTCCAGTGTTCGTTTGGATTCTGGCAGGTCATGTGCTTTAAGGTGCGGGTAGCGCGCTAAAATTGCAGCACTGACTTTGGCCAGTTCGCTCAGGGTTGGCGCAGCTCTGAAGCCGTCGAGTTGTATAAACGCTTGCAGCAAAATGACCTTAAAGCATTTGGTCATACTGGTTTGCTGTACAGCATTAAACAGAAAATCTGCGTATGGTGCTAACCAGTCTGCGTTAATTTCGTCACCGATATCGGCCAGCATCGCAAACCAGCTACCATGTTGTTTATTGACTTTTTTCAGGTCGCCGTAGTGGCGATAGAACTCGCTTGCACTTGGGTTATGCCCAAGCAGCTGTGCCAGATGCTCATAATCTTCCAGTGCTGTGGTGCGTTGTATTTTGGCCAGCTGCTGCCAGAAATCGGTGATCTCTAGGTCAAAGTTGATGAAGCACCCTTCGGGCAATTTGGGAGCTTTCAGCGCTTGTGTCACGCCCTTTGCGCCTTGCGCGTTAAGCAACGCCGCCGGCTTATTTAAAAAGCTATGATGGTTGCCGATAAAATCCAGCACGGTGAGGTGGGTTTTGCCTTCACAAGTGCGTAATCCCCGGCCAAGCTGCTGTAAAAATAGAATCTTGGAATCGCTGGGCCGCAGCATCAGTACGGTATCAATGCTGGGTAGGTCGGTGCCTTCGTTAAATAAGTCCACTGAGAATAAAATCTCAATCTGCCCTTGCTCAAGCTGTTCGAGCACATCATTACGGCGTACCAGGGAGTCACTGTGTATGGCCAGCGCCTTAACACCAGCATGATTAAAGTAATCGGCCATGTGCTCGGCATGACGTTTAGAAATGCAAAAGGCCAGCGTGCGTTGTTGCTTGCGCGCTTGCCACTCTTTTAATGCATGTGCCGCTCGCTTGCTGGTCGCAAACTGGTTTTCCAATGCGTCCGGGTCAAACCGGCCATTGCGCCAGGGAATTGCGCTGTAGTCAACGTCCTGATCCCAAATACCATAATACTGAAATGGCACCAGTGTGCCGTTATCTATTCCCTGAGTGAGGTTGCGTTCAAACACCAGGTTGTTATCGCACAGTCCGAGTATATCGGCCCGATCAGTACGCTCCGGTGTGGCGGTTAAACCCAGCAAGAACTGAGGGGTAAAGTGGTTGAGTAATGCGCGGTAAACCCGGGCACTGGCGTGGTGAAATTCATCTACCACAATATAGTCAAAATGCTCCGGTGCAAAGCGCTGCAAATGACGCGCTTGCCCTAACGTCTGGACTGAGGCAAAAAGGCAATCGGCGTCCGAGTCTTTCTTTTTGCCCGTGTATAGTCCGGTTTTGCATTGTAATAATCGCGCAAAGGTGCGCTGGGCCTGAGTCAGGATCTCCTCGCGGTGGGCTACAAACAAAATACGCTTTGCACGCATTTGTTGCGCATCAAATACCGAAAGCCAGGTTTTGCCCATACCGGTTGCGAGCACTACCAGGCCCCGTTTAAAGCCCTGGCGGCGCGTTTTTGCCAGCGCGTCCAGCGCCAGCTGTTGGTCAGCACGCGGTGTGACGGGCTCTGTATCGCTGTCGTCTTCCGCTTCACCAGCGACAATAAACTGCGGCGCTTTTCGTCTTTGTATATAGGTATCAATCCAGCTATGACTGAGTGTTTTAACGTTGTTATGAGAAAACAGCTCGGCAAATGCCCGGCGAATATGATTAAATTCGCAGGCGCCCTTGCTACCCGGCGGATGAGTATAGTCATGGCGAAAACACCACTCCAGCCCTGTAGTCAGTGCACTTTTACTAATATTGTTTGAGCCAATAAAGGCACAACCTGCTGCAATTTCAGCGCTGTTTGTCTGGGTTTTGACAAAAATGTACGACTTCATATGAAAGCTTTGATGTTTGTCACTTTCATAAATGCGAATATCAGCGCCACGCTCAACCAGTGTCATTAGTTCGCGTAATGCCACCGGGCTGGTGATGTCGAGATAATCAGAAGTAAGCAGTTTGAGCTGCGCGCCACTGCGCAGAGCCTCCAATAACGGGTCAAACAACAGCGCCAGCCCACTAGGCTGGATAAAAGAGACTGTGATTTCAATTTCGTCGGCATGGTTAATGGCATGCACCAGTTTTGGCAATAAGGGATCGGTGCCGCCCGCCGTCAGTTGACGCGCGCTGTTTTGCAATAAGGTGCTCTGACTAAAACTATTCACCACCTACCCTTTCCAACAAAGCATTAAGCCAGCGTTCGTGTTCACGGCCGGGGCGTTGGTCGCCGGTCTGCCAGGTTTTGCAGGCTTTAAGGCCGGTGTTTTGGGCAAGTAAGGTGTTCAGGCTTTGCTCGGTGAGGTCGGTGAATGCGCGGCCGTCCGCGGTGCGTTCGCCCTCGCCGTATTTGAATGAGATATAAATGATGCCGTTTGGTTTGAGTGCGTTTTGCAGGCGCTGGAATACGTCTGGCAGCTGTACCTTTGGCACGTGTAGCAGACTGGCGCAGCACCAGATGGCATCAAAGGTGTTGGTTGCTCTGAGTTCATCAAAGCTGAAGCAGCCGACGGGTTGTTCCAGGTGGAAGCTGGCGATGTTGGCAAGCTCTGCGCAGGCGTCGAAGGCATCGACCCGGTAGCCGAGGTTTTTAAATGCCAATGCGTCGCGGCCAGAGCCGCAGCCGGCATCGAGGATTTTGCCGCCTTTGGGTATGGCGGGTAAAAACTCGTCATACAGTGGCTGCATGTTCACTGCAAAAGTCGCCTCGGCAAAGCTGACGGCATTGCGGCTGTAGTATTCTAATGTGGAGTCTGACATCACTCACCCGTTTACTCTGTGGTGCAGCTGGTAAGGAGGTGATGCATGGGACAGGTTTGGTGCCAGAGTGATCTATGGCTCCTTTTCTGCTGATCGGCGGTTACAACTTCCTTTGCGCGACACTTTAAAACTATTCTTGTTGTGTGCCTGCCCTTTTTTGGCGATTATCAGTTAAACCGTAATCAAGTGAACCATCATTTGGTGCAGACGCATGAATAATTTACAACACTTTTTTCTGGTTGAGTAGCTTTTTATCCGCAGTGATTAGCGATTTTAAAACAATTGCTCAACTTTTGATTACAAATTGGATTGTGGGCCCGAAATGCTTGGAGATTGGGGGTTTGAACGAGTCTTTGGTTAACTTTTTATCATAACTCAGTGCGCTTTTTTGTGGCTATTACAGTAGATTACACTGGAAAGAAGACGGTGCAGGGTTTTGAGCGGTACGGGTAATTCAGGCTTTGGGTGTTTTCGGTAGGTGGTTCCCGGCTCGGAGGCCGGGATTACAAGGGGATCGAAAGCCGGGATAACGGAGTTTGAAGCAAGATCTCAGCCCTAAATTGGAACACGGGCAACTTATTGGCCAGGATGACGAGGCTAGAGCCTTGCCCGGCTCTGATATACACGCCTGAGCTGGGGTTGTGCTTGATCACACGGTGTTCCTATTTGACCAAAAAGTCTGGCAGCACGTCGAGGTGCAAAAACGGGTTGAACTCTGGTTGCTTCAGGTGCCCTTTTAGCTCCGCTTTCATGGCTTTCACGGTTGTGCAGTTTGCCAGTAAGGTTTCTATGGCCATGCATTCTTGCTCCAGCGCGGCTTTGTGATTGAGCATCTTGTCTCGAATACGCTTTTTACTGGTGTCTTTAAACTGCCGCCACACCAGTGTCTCAATGTCGTGGTTGTCTTGTAAAAAACGATATTCGCTGTTTAACTCTCTAACCTTTTGTTCCAGCAAAGGGATGAGGTTATCTTTGGTGGTTTGGTCAAATTCAGGGTCGTCGTCAAAATGCGCCAAATAGAGCTGCAAAATGGTAAAGCCGTCTTTTGCTCTGCGCGCCTCAGAAAGCTCGTGCATCAGGTTATGTTTTTGCGCTTTTCGCGCCGGATCGGGCTCTTTGTCTGGATGTAATTTTGCGGCCAGGCGCTTATACATTTTATTGAGCTGACTGCCTTTGAAGAGTCTGTCGAGTCTGTTTTGTTCAACCTTTGCGAAATCCCGATACTGCGCATCGTCATCGGGTTCAAACTGATTGTAAAATCCGTTGGCAAACGGGTCATCATCAAAGGCTTCCTCGTTTGCTGTTTGCTCCCCTTCGTAGCGTGCTGCCTGCATGGCTTCAATGTGTTCGAACAGGACGGCGGGGTCGGCAATACAGGCTTTTAGCTGCTCATCACTGAGTGTGAGCCACTCACCAAATTCGTGTTGTAGTTCTGCTCGCAGCGCATTGATTTGCGGCTCAGACACGCTTTCGGCCAGTTGTCCCTGACGAGTTTTTAATTGCTCAAAAATATACTGAGATAACTCGGCTACCCGAGATTGGTCTGCAAATGGATTAACCTCCAGATAATCCATATCTTCCGAGATCCACTTCATCAGTGCATCGCGCTCTGAACTGGTAAAAGATTTACGCGTAACAAAAGAGGACAGATGCATTATCTGCTGACAAAGAAAGTCAATCTGCCGTTGCTCATGGGGTAAAACCAGCTCGCAAAATTGCTGATAATTTGCTGCTACTTTGTTTTTGTAGTTTTGATTGCGCTTTTTATGCTTTTCTATCCGCTGCCACAAAATCTGAAGTGGATCGCTTGGTTGGTCGCTTCCTTGTTTGCTGTTTGGCAGGCTGAGTGCCTTTAGATTGTTCATATCATTTCCCTGTAAAAACATAACTTCGCATAGTTTGATACGGCCAGACGCGGTTTAAGCGCTAACCTATCACAACTCAGCTTAGCTGATAAGCATCGATTGTACAGAGGATGGATAGCGGCTAATACGAACAGGCAACTGGATAAAATAGCGGCGTAAAAGCTTGTTTTATAGAGAATGATTTATGTTCGTTGGGAAATAGTCGAACTGTTTACAATAAGTGGTGAGCAGGCGCTATTGCAGGTTACAAGAGCAATAAAAAAGGCACATCCAATGTGCCTTAATACAAGTACTCTCAATTACAGTCACGTCACTCTGGCCACCTTTAGCAGGCTACCCTGACCAGAGATTGTACCTGTTTACTCTATTTACTCTTTTAATCAAGCGCAGACAGATTATCAAACCATTGCCTTAAGGCGAATAGAAACGCGAAATGATCCTACCCGGAATAATACAGCTACGCTGAGCAAGTCCACGCAGGAGGGGCCCGTTGGCAACAGTTCTAAGAACAGTTGAGAGTAATAACCCTGCTATCAGGACTTTTGTTACTTTTGTCTTCATTGTTATTCCTTTTTTATTATGATGTGTACCTAAACAGCACAAATTCACGGCCATTAAACAAGAGTAAAGACGTAATAACCAGACAACAACAAATCATTAAATAGCAACAAAAGAGCAAAACTTGCCGTTTATATAGCAACATCTGCCTCTCAATAAAGTTAGATAGATTTATGAACAAAGCAGTCACAACATACTAGAAAAACTCTATATTGCAGCCTCACCAAGTGGGGAAATAAGCAAATACTATTTTGGTAAAACAGCACTTTACAAACGCCTGTTTAAATGCAAAAGTATTGTTAATTAATAAAAAAGGAAGACCACTATGAAACTGACTGTGAAAGCAAAAAAGCTAAAATCTTTGTCATCTAAGGAAGCACTGCAATCTAAGTTAACACCCCTTGTTCAGGGCGGACTCCTCGCCACTCCACAAAATGGTGATAAACCCTTTGACACGCAATCTGACTTAGGCACCTGCTCCCCGGATTATTATTAAAAGCTTTCATTTGGCACATCGGGTATTTTAATACTTGCCTGATATGCCAAACCTAGTAAGTATTCGCCTTGCTTCATATCTGCATGCTTTCTTCTGACGCCACTCACGATGGCTCCCCTGACTCAGTAACTTACCTGATATATTACATTTGAAAAAACAAACTCGACTATAAAATAGCTACCAAAATAAGTGGATAAAAAAGCTTAGCCTCGTGATTCTCTGCATTCGTCGAAACTAACAATGGCCTGCAATCTGTTTCAGATAGTCAACTACCACTCATTTCACCTTGTTCTTTAACACTATTTTCACTTAAGAACACTCCCTAGATGGGGGTAGGAACAAGTACTTATTTTGGCAACATCGCCGTTTACAAGCATCTGATTAAGTGTAAAAGTAATCCCCGGTGACATAACAAAACGGAGACCATTATGAAACTTACGCTAAAAACAAAAAAGATGAAGAAACTGTCTGGTAATCAAGCAATGCAGGCACAATTGACACCGCTCGTGCAGGGAGGAGCAGACGCATTCCAACCAAATGGTAATCCACCTGCAACAGGGTCAAATATTACAACATGTCGGGATGATTGGTGGTAAACAAAGAAGCATGTTGGTCTATATAATTGATTAAATAAAAAAAGGCACAATTTGTGCCTTTTTACGTTGATTTACTCTTGCCGCTCAGGTTCTTTCTCATACTGCTTAGTATAATGCTGCGGAGACATATTAAATTCAGTTTTAAAGCAACTACTGAAATAAGCAGGAGATGAAAACCCGACCTGGTAAGCAACCTCAGCGACTAAAGCGCCCGATTGTAACTGCGTACGTGCTTGCTCTAAACGATATTGCCTGAGCAGAGCATTTGGCGATAGCCCTGTCAGATTTCGGGTTTTGCGTTGCAGCTGTCGCACGCTCAAAAACACATGGCTGGCCATGCTCTCAGTATCAAAATTAGGGTCCTGATAATTTTGTGCAATGACTTGTTGAATTTTATCAATAAAGGGAAGTCGCTTTGTATCGCTGAGTGTACTTGCCTGAAGCGGGCTGCGTAGGATCTGATCTGCAAATAACCGCGCTAGTTTCTTACGCCCTTTAATCAAGTTTTCCATCCTATGCCTGAGCACATCAAGATCACAGGGTTTACCCATGTAATCATCAGCTTCAGCCTCAAACCCCAGGATCCGACTATCGTCATCCTCTTTTGCTGTAAGTAATATCACGGGAATATGGCTGGTTGTATCATCCCGCTTGATCTCTCGCAGCATCTCCAGCCCGGACATTTTTGGCATCATCACATCACTGATAATAAGATCGGGCAGGTCGGATTTTGCTTGCGACAGGCCTTGCTCTCCATCACAGGCGACTGTGCAATCAAACCACGCAGATAATGACTCCTTAAGCATCATTCTTAGCTGCGAGTTATCTTCTACAATCAACACGCGGGCATCAGACTCAGGTTGGTCAGCAAGCTGAAGCTGAGCCTTTGCTTCTGTTCGTACTCCGCTGCCCGTATCTTGCGCCGATGCTTCACTGTAAATAGGGATAGTCAGGGTAAACTGACACCCTTCTCCGGATTCGCTGCTCAGTACTATCTCTCCTCCACAGTCGCTTATAAGCTGATGAACCACAGACAGACCAATGCCCTGTCCGCCTATTTCACCGTGCTCTCCGCGCACATATCGTTTAAACACATCTGTCTGTAAGGATTTACAAATACCGGGCCCAGAATTTGTAAACACGAGTTGCAGGAACCCGCCACGCTGATGCGCTTCCACATTAATCTCGCCTTTTACAGGGGTATATTTTACAGCGTTAGATAGTAAGTTTGTCACTACCTGCTCAAAGTCTGCTTCGTTCAGCAACACTTCCTGTGAATCCAGAGTATGTATTACTTCATAACGGATCTGTTTTTCGCTGGCCAGCAACTCAAATGCATGAGCCTGCTTTAGCAACACCTCTTTGGCAGTAAAGTGATGATTTTCAAAAGGGGCAACATCATCTTTTCTGGCATAGCGGATCAGGTTGTCGATGAGTTTTTCCAGCCTCAAAGCCTGTGAATAAGCCGCGTGCCATTTGCTGTTACCGTCATTACTTACCTGCTTCAACATACTTTTAATTGGCAGCATGATCACCGCCAGTGGCGTTCTCAGTTCATGGGATACATTACCAAAGAACACGTTTTTACTTTCCATTAAACTGGCAATTTGGGCACGCTTTTGCTCTATCTCTTTGGTGCGGGACAATACCTGCTTTTCCAGATGCGCGTTACGTCGCCTCAGTTGGTGTGTTCTGGCAAAAAGCAGCAAACCAATCAAGATAACCATACCCAGAGCATAGAGTGTGAAAGCCCAGCCAGTTAAATACCAGGGCGTTGCAATTTCAAACTCAAAGCGTGACTCAGTCCAGTCACTCGAAATTGCCCGGCCTCTAATCACAAACTTGTATCTACCTGGTGGCAAGTTAGTGTATGTAGCACTGCGCTGCGTTTGCTCTGCCTCCGTCCAGTTAGTATCAAACCCCAGCAGACGATACTGATAATAGACATCAACATCCCGATCCCGTTTTATATTAACGAATTCAAACTTAAAGTTTCTCTGGGTGCTATTAAACCACCTGCCCGGCACAATAGTATTTTCTGCATGCAGCGCATCCTGGTACACGGCATAGCGCTCGCCCTGAACATTGATTCTGCTTATATGTACTCCATAAGGTGCCAAAGCTTGGGTGTTTGATAATGCGGCTATCCCATTTATACCGCCCAGATATAAGGTTCCAGCTTCGGACTCAGATGCGCTGTCATATGTTTTTGCTCCAATACTCAGGCGCTTAAATGGAGTTGAGTACAGCACTTGCAGGGTATCTGACGAGACTTTGTACAGATTAGTCATATCGGCCAGCCAGATGTGCTCTGCACGATCCCGATAAACAAATCTAAATACCACGTTTGGATATACACCGTTTAGATCAAGCTGCTGTGAGCGCTTTGCCCGCAAGTCATGGAGTAATAATCCATAAGAGGTTGCTGCCCATAGTCGCCCTTTAGGGTCAATATCAGCATCATAAACAACAAGTTTCTTACTGCTTTTCGGTATCTGTAAGTTAACCTTAGTCGGTGCGCCCTGGCCCAATATGTATATCTCAAAACCACAGGCCAGGACTTCGTCATTACTGCCTTTTTTCAGATTTTTAAAATGGCCAGGTAAAAAGGACACCCGCTGCTCAGTTTGTGGGTCATATTCTACGATCCCCTGAAAGGTCAACAACCATAAGTGGCCATTTTCTGATTGCTCTATATCCCTTATGTCAAAATCGATGCCTGTATTAACGGGTGGTACATTGACCCTAGTTGCAGAGGATGCGCCCTTTTCAAGTCGGTATAAAGCTGATGATGCACCAAACCACAATGTCCCGCTCTGCCCTGCATAAACAGTGTAGACATCTAGTTCCGGATGAGCTGTATCCAGATATACAGATTCTGGTTCTGCACGGTCTTTATACTGCACATACACACGGCTTAGGCTTACAAACCACAGATTATCGTCTTCATCAAACTGTAAACCATCAATATTTGGCCTCTGAGTTATGACAGAAACTGCGTTGGCTGAGTCACTGGTATATTTAAGATCTACTTCAAATATAGAGCGGTTGGTTGCGAGCCAGACCGTCCCCTGATCGTCAAACACATTGCTTATTAGGAATATTTGTTGTACCTGTGCATCAGCGTAATAGCTGCTAACTCGGCTCACTCTGTCTTTAGAGTCTAATACTATAAGCTCAGAGGCAGTTCCCAGGTAAACCGATTGTCTCCCTGAATGCACAGAAGTAACTGCATGATGGTCAATATCACTTAAATGGATCAGTGAAGGCTGCCCGGAATCAGACTGCTCGAGCCTGAAAAAGCCTTGTTCAGACACAGCATATAAGGTGTCATCAGGTCCAGTAGTGACGATTCGAGTATCGGCAAGTGCACTGTTTTGCCAAAATTTGATAAAAGTTCCGGAGGATTTTTCAAACCAAAATACTTCGCCAAGTTTAGAGATAAACAAAGGGGCATCTTTATATAAGGTGACACTAAAACGAAGGTTATGTTTGATCCCTGAACTGTGGAGATCATATAACTGATAGGTATCTTCATCAGCAGAAAAATGGACTAACTGACCGTCATCACCCACAAGCCAAAACATATTCTGGCTATCCTGATATAAAGCAGCCGGCCTGAAGGCGTCGTTATCCATAGTACGAACAGAGAGAAAACTGTCCTTAAACAGACTTTTTCCTTTGGGCGTTTGTTGACGCAAAGTGTCCAGGTAAGGCATGAAACTGTCCTGCTGGTCATTATGCAAATACAATCCATGGCCCGTCAGCAACCACCTTCGTCCCTGAGCATCTTCAACGACTTTTCTTGCTAGCGGGTGCGGATAAAATATGGACTGATACCCATCAAACCTTAATACACCAGACGTGCCACTGATCCACAAATAACCCTGACTGTCTTGTGAAACAGAGTTAATAATGGTGACCATATCAAGTTTGTCGATAGATTGATGGTGCAGCCTGAGCTGGGCTACCTCGCGCGCCTGTATAGGGCACTGAATGATAAAGAATATGATAATTGCCAAGATCCATTTTAGCATTTTTGCGCTTACGTCCTTACTGTAAAATGCGTCATTACTTTCTATAACCTTTATAAGGTACAGTCAACCTGTTTGTTAAATATTTGACAACAAAATGGCTTTATAAGGATGAGATTTTCAAATTGCACAATAATTAAGCGCCGCATTAACAGCTAACTCCATTGCAACCCACCCTCTACCTAATTGTTTTATATACTAATAATTATATATGTCGCTTTTTCAGTGTAAGGTGTCGCTTTTCTCGTAACTGATACAGCAAAAAATTACCTAGCTTAACGGTGCAGGATAAAAAACGAAGCCTGCGATAAAACCAAAGAGCACACAGGAGTTTATATGGATTACTCAGGTAACAAAATCAGCCACACAGATAACTTTGCACTGTATCCGGAAACTGCCATTACGACCGCATTAAGCCGTTTTTCAGAGCCACTGGGGATGGATAAGTTTCTCATTGTTGGGGTGAATGGCACGGAGCCGGTATTCAGGTACCTTTCTACCTGTTCTGAACAATTCCTTCGCGCTTACTTTACGGATGGGCATTGCTTTTCTGATGATCTGATCCACTACTGTCAGCAAACACTGGCCCCGCGATTCTGGGGCACTCGCGACTATCATGGGTCAACCCTTGCGCCAAAAGCTTTAGGCAATCTCTTAACACAGGAAAACATCAACGGTGGCATAGTCATCCCTGTTCATTATGGCGGCGCCATCGTGTTGGTTAACTTCTTTTCCAGTCAACCATATGAAGAAATCAAAATGGCTTATCAGCAAAACAGTATGATATTAAGTGATATCGCTTTGACTCTGGTACCCAGAATTATCAAAGAATGTCCGGACTATCTATTTCTGCGTCCGACATTAACACCCAAAAGCAGTGAATGTTTACTGTATATGGCAAAAGGCATGACTAACCCGGAAATTTCTGAATTAATGCAGGTATCCAAAGACAGAGTAAAAGAACTGGTTAGCCAGATCCTTGTTCAGTTGGGTGCAGCGAACAGAACAGAAGCGGTACTCAAAGCAAAACAAAGTTTACTTATCCCATAAAAAAGAGGCCAACCCAGGGTAGTTCCCCCTGCGGTTGGCCTCCCGGTTGACGCTCAATTTACCTGGGTGGATTCTTAATACTCGGCAGCGTTATTGAGCATGTGGTGCTTGCCGTTTTGCCACTATGACTGGTCACCTGCAAAGTCGCTTCCAGTCGATACCCGGAGAACCGCCAGTAATCTATTTGGACTGTTGGATTTTTCGTCCCATTTTGTGTTGTGCCATTGTTAAATTGCCAACGCCAATCTCTGATCTCATTATCGCCCCCAAAGTTCGATCCGGTTAATCTGATCGTAGCGCCATTGTCATCATGTCGGCTAACATAACCGTCACAGCTGGGGATTGGAGGCCTGGAGTTTGTGTAGTCGGCTATCATAGTTCGTACATCCGAACTCATCAGATGATTAAATGCAACATTGGTGGCCCAATCCCTTGAAGCAAATTCGGTATGAGAGGCGTGATACCAGTTTTGAGTATACCAATCCGCACCGGTGCCAGCATCGAACAGACTAAACCGGCTCGATTGTCCTTCAAAATACCAGGCACCATCATTGGCACTCGAATTGGTGCCCGGCGTTGCATCAGCTAATGACCGTATACCTTTTTTCGCATCATCCATCCACTCAGGCATAAATGCCTTGCCACCAACCTGATTGAGAACCCTCAAATTCTTTTTGTTAGGGAACAATGAATTGAAGTCAGCCCTGTATGACCAGTATTGCCATTCAGAGGTAGTTGGATTTTTTACCCGCTGAAAACGGTCTGTCACTAACTCTTGCTGCACATGGTTCCCGACGGGATCAAACAAATGTAATACCAAAGGGATATCTGGGAATTCACTTTTAAAACGCTGGGCCAGACGCGTGACTAGTGCTCCGCCGCGACTATGGCCAGCCAAATATATAGATTTAAGTCGGCTAGATTTAAACTTGGTCTTTAACCAGTCATAATACGCATTGACCACACGATGCTTATTATAAGCTTGCGACTCCCAATTAAACCTCGAGTCCCATGCCGAGGCGATAAATGAATTGGATGGTGAATATACACCGCTGTTTCTTACTAATTCCGGCAGTGCATTTGACGAAAAGCTAAATGTTTGAACATGATTATCTGTCCGACTAAATTGATTATCAAAATTCTGAGTATTACCTGTGATAAAGTTCTGGTAGCTACTACCATCTAACGAACGCTGGCCACTGGCGATGAAAACAAGGTGCTCGGTATCATTTGCTGAAGGTGTATTGTAGCGCATGATATAAGTTCTTTTTTGCACTTCGTGTTTTACACCATTATTTTCCCAATGTCTGTATTCGTGCTGTGTCTTACCCAGGCACGGTAGCAACACCGTAGGTGTGGTGCAATGACGCACTTTTTCTAATGGTATTGCTTGTGCTTTGGCTCCTAGAATGCCTAAACATATCAATGCAACGCTTTTTTTAAAATTGAGCTTTTTCATGGTTTTTCCTGCTTATCGTTTAAGTTCGAGTAAAATATAGAACCTAAGAAACGAGATTATAACCCCCTAAAAAGGGAGTGTTAAAAACCATATGGATAATGCAAAAAAAGCAAATCAATCAGAAACAAAACCACCTAATCGGGTAGTTATAAAAAACGAAAAATCCAGCCATCATAAAATCGAAATCAAAAACCTAAAACGGAGTAAATAAAAATGAAATTTAAAAAATCTATTTTGTGTGGCGCTATAATGGCAATGGGTATGCAGGCAAATGCAGCAGAGGTTGTTTATAGTAGCGTAGATGCATCGGGTTTAATCGAAATGCGAGTGTGGAAAGAAACCAAAGGAGGTAATCAGCATAACCGCGACGTTAAAATCAATATTCATGAAGACTGGGTGGTTGTAGGTGGTGGTGTAGACTTAGATATCAACACCGCAGCCTTAATCACAGCTTCCTACCCGGACGTAAATACGCAGCAATCCTGGATAGTATCAACCAAAGATCATGGTTATCCCTCGCGCCATGACCTAACCGCCTATGCTATTGGTATTAAGATTAAAGGGATCTCCCGCAGTGAAATTCGCGAGCACAATATCATCAAAACCTGGTGCGGTTCGGAGCAATCTCAAACAGCAAGCCAAAACCCGAACAGCTCAACCGATATTCCTGAAAGCGGTTATCTGATGATTGGTGGCGGTGCAAGGTCAAACTGGACGGATGTACGTGCCGGCCACCTGATGTACGCATCATTCCCCAATAGTTATGGTAAATGGGTTGCAGCAACGAAAGATCATGGATACTACGAAAGAGCTACGCTTACTACCTGCGTCGTCGGAATTCGGAAAGATTTAGCAAACGCTGCGCTTGGGCATAATCTGGGACATATCGAAACGTACCAACGCATTGGTGACTTCAATTACCACCCAAGCTCTCGGATTGAGTCCACAGTAAATATGCCTAATGGCTATGTTCTGACTGGTGTTGGTGCCGAAGTAAGCAGCAATAAAAGGTATCTTGCGAAACCAGATGTACTGCTATACAGCATGCATCCCCAACAGCATGGGAACTCTTCTAAGGTTGTGTCAAAAGCCAAAGATCATATGTATGGTGCGAGCGCTTATCTCAGAAGCTATGCCATTGGTATGAAGCTGGTTAAATAAAATGAATGGCTTGACCAATTTTTAAGGCGGCGAACGCCGGGTGAGCCATTTAGGGTGCAGGAGGATAAGCAAACTGAGTAACACAGTCACCTTTTGCACCACAACACCTGATAAAAGCGATTATTAAGTTAATAAAAAAGGCACATCCAATGTGCCTTAATACAAGTACTCTCAATTACAGTCACTCTGGCCACCTTTATCAGGCTACCCTGACCAGAGATTGTACCTGTTTACTCTATTTGCTCTTTCAATCAAGCGCAGACAGATTATCGAACCATTGCCTTAAGGCGAATAGAAACGCGAAATGATCCTACCCGGAATAATACAGCTACACTGAGCAAGTCCACGCAGGTGGGTGCCCGTTGGCAACAGTTAGATATGTAAGCAGATAGTGCTCCCTCAGACCGTCCCGAAATACTAACCAATAAATAAGAACAAAATATGGATGGGTGAAGGATATTTTGCTGGCTTCACTCAGTAAAAGCCCGACAAAAAAGACACCGAAAATACATAACCCATCAAAATATTTACAAATATTACATAATGTGTCATTACTATATATGGCATTCTGCCTAATAAATAACAAGGAAATAGAAATGAAACTAAGTTTAAATAAAAAGAAATTCAAAAACCTATCCAATAGTAAAGCTGTAGGTTTAGAACAAACTCCGCAAGTTGCCGGGGGTGTTGATGTTGCCTTTCCACCAACTAAAGTGAACAAGGGTTGTCCTTGGTTTACTTATATTCAGGTATATACGTGTAACAACCCAGTCTAAGAAGCACACCTGAAAGAGGCACACCCGGTGTGCCTTTATGAGTATTTTTCGTTTACTGCCCTTCTCTTTTTAATCAGATTCTCTTTTTGTTGTCACCTACGCTATTTCTGTGCTTGTCGCAGCCGGTAGCTAATCACCTGTGCAAGATTGGTGTAAAGCCCCTTTACGAGTGCGAAGGCCGCTGGTGCATCATATGTAAGCCAGTTTGGCGGCGCTGGTTGGTAAATACCGTATCAAGTAAGGGATGACGGACGTGATATTTAGATCAATATGTCTGATTGAATCTTGGCGCTGCTGTTTGGCAGAACCAATATCAAGTACGGGATGGCTGACGTGATGTTCAGGGCGTCATAATGTAAGCCGATTTGGCGGCGCTGGTAAGGAGCCCTTCTTGAATAAAGCATCTACTTACTTATTTCCTTACTTATAAGGCGGCCGTACAAAGCTGGCGGGTTTACAACAGGGCTTTGCCGTTATCAACCCGCCTGCCTCATTGCGTTATTTATGTAATGGCTCTCCCGACTTTGCCGAGGTCATATGGTGGCTACTCATGGGCTCACCGGGCTTGATCACACTGTTAGCGTAACCCGGCTGAGGTTTTGTTACCTCCTCTGCCTTTACTAACTTGGTCACTTCCTGGCTCAGGTTGGGCGCAGGCCCACTCAGGCTGCTTTCAGTGTTGAGTATTAAGGGGAGTCCGTCTTTACCGCTGCCAATCACTACCACCTTAGCGTTGTTAGATTTGGCCAGTTCAATGGTGGCCTCAATCCCCCGCCATCTCAGGTAGGTTTCGGATATGCCACCAGCCACGGTTTCCTGAAAATCGGCAATACCTTGTGCTTCGGTTTTTTTGCGCTGCGCTTCTTTTTTCGCAACTTCAAGGCGCATTGCATATTCCTCATTCAGATAGCTCTGGTTGACCTTAGAGATAATTGCCTCATGCACTTTATCCGGCACATCCACCCGTTTAATCAGCATATCGTCCAGGTTTACTAAAGCATGCCCATCTTTCATGTGTTTACTTTCTTCCAAAATCGATTCTTCTTGAATGTGTAATTCATCAAGCACATCTTTTAGTAACCGTTTTTGAATTGCCATACGTTGATGGCTGTACACTTCCTCTGCACGAAAGTCCGACACTATCATGCGCACCGCAGACGCCACTTCGGGCAACACCATTTCTTCGAGGTAGTTTGGCCCCACTAACTGATGTAAGTATGGGACATGCTCAATCACTGGCCGATACCTGACCGTCACATTAAGCGTGATCCTGAGCCCCTCTTTGGTAATGGCATCTATGCTTTCGTGTGCAGTCTGAAAACGGCCGTTATAAATAATCAGCTTATCCCAGGGCATCACCAATACCGTACCTTCGCTGAAATGCTGGTCCAGGTAAGTACCCCCACCAAAACGCTTCCACAGTACAGCCACCTCACCAGAGTCTACCCGGATAAAAATAAACGGCACCAACGCCACGATCAGGAACAAACAGATTAAGATGGTTAAACCAGCTCTAAACCGCCAAGATAATATGCGTTTACGCCAGGCAGGTTTGTAGCGCCTGAGTACCCGCATAACCAAGTTGGAGATTAGGATCAACAGGCAGGCGCCGGCCAGTCCAATGAGCATTAAATCAGGTGGGAGAATGATATTCATGACGGCACTCCATCTGTTTCTACTTCATGATGTTCCATTAGTTGTCCTTCTACCATCTTCAAATGCACGTCTGCCAAGTGGAAATAAGCATCGTCATGTGTAATTGCGATCACGGTGTTGCCACGGGCCTTGAGCCTGGGTAGTACCTGCTCATAGAATTTTCGTCTGAATATGGGGTCCTGATCAGCGGCCCACTCATCAAAAATATAAATTGGCCGGTTTTCCAGTATGGTACTCAGCAGTGCCAGGCGCTTCCTTTGGCCAGAGGAGAGGTCTATGGTACTGAATTCGCCATCAGTCACGCTGACCTTGGCGTTCATTTCTAAAAAGGCCAGCCATTCGTCGATTTCTTCCTGGGAAGTGGCCCTGATCCCATAGAGCTGTTTAAACAGATGAAAATCGGCGAACACCGAGGTAAAAATACTGCGGAAACTCTCACGGTCGGCATCATGAACCGGTCGCCCGTCAAGAAAGATCTGCCCGGCCTGAAGTTCATATAAGCCGGTTAACATGCGAATAAAGGTGGTTTTACCGCTGCCGTTTCCTCCGGTAATAAAGGTAATTTGCCCACGTTTAACCGTTAAATCGACCGGTCCAACAAAAAATGGTCGGTCGCCGGGTTTACGATTATGCTGATAATACGCCCCTTCCAGCCTGAGCTCTTCAAAGCTCTCAATGGGCTGTACTTCCGCCTTGCGCGGTGGCGAGGTTTCGGCTTGCTCGCGTTTTAAGTCGGCTTCCAGCGCCAGCACATTTTGCGCCGCCTCTGTGGCCGTTGTGAAGACCGGAATACCACCAACAATACTGGTGATCGGGCCGATTAAAAATAAAGACGCTGTGGTTACTTTAATGACTACCTCAGGGTAAACATCGGATAACACAGGCACAAAAAACACCATGGCACCGGTTGCGGCGAAGAAGGTGATCTGCGAAAGCACAAAGTCGGTTGCAAACAAGGTTTTGGTAACCGTTTGCGCGCGCCGCGCCTTGCCTGATGATAACGCAAACTCATGCTCCAGGTCGTCTGCTCTGGGGGCGCTCAGTTTTACTTCCTTAAAACCGTCGAGCAAGTCCGACAGGCGCTGAATTAGCTGGTTTTCACTCTGAAATGCCAGCGCCATATTGCGTTGAATTTCGTTGGCTCTCAGTCTGTGAATACTGCCGCCCAGCATGATCAGCAAACTCAAAACCACAAATGCCATAACTGAGTGATAGGCAATATAGAGTGAGGTAAAAAACACCAGGCTGATCGACTGCCCGATGATCACAAAGAGCTGAGCAGACTGCGAAATGGTTTGCAACTCTTTGCTGAGCGTATTAAATATGCGCTCTTTGCCGATTTTCTCCAGCGTCGATAGCTCGGTATGTCGCACCGACTCAAACAACTCAACACGCATATGGTCAATGGATTTTTCAACCATTCTTGCGGCTTTGGTCATCAACCGCTGTTGCGTTAGGCCGTAGATCAGCACTGTCAGGGTAAACAGCACCAGATAGTAAAATACATGGTTTTCTTTGTGGATATCAGAAATGTTTTCTGCCACGTTGTTGATAAGAGCAAGCACCAGTGCATTGGCAAGGCCAGAGATACAACCGAGTAATACAAAGGTCCTTTTTTTAATTTTAATGTTTCGACTTATTAAATCGTATAATACCATTTTTATTGTCTTTTCATTGTGTTACCAGTGGCCTGAAAGTCCGCCACTGGTGATAATACTGAGCGCTACGACGCAGTCAGAACTGCAATCCTTGTTATCTTATCTTGAGGATCTACTTCCTCTGGTTTTTAGCTTGCCTATTTTTCAGTCACAATCAAGCCGTGAATGCTGGCAATGCTGAACTTACTGTTGTTCCTCCACTTCTTTTGGCTCTGCAAGACGTGTTTTAGCCAGTAATAGCACCAGTAAACTCACCAATGGGGTAAAAACCAGGCCAATGAAAAAGAAACCCACAGGGCCTGCAAACGTGTTGCGGCCCCAGTAGCCAGAAAGTACACATAACACCAGATATAAAGTAACTAACATAATTTGCTCCTATAAACTGACAATCAGTTTGGTTTAACCTGTGAGCAAATAAACCAACAGGCGCGCTGCTGGTTTATTTGTGTTTTAGCCTCTCAACTTACGCTGTAGCTTGGGTGTCTTGAGTGCTGTTGCCTTTATCTTTTCGATACTTTGCTGCAATTTCAGAGATGTCTCCCTTAATACTTGCCAGATTCAGATCTAGCAAAGTACCGCCGTTTTCAAAGTGTCGGATAAACGTAGTACCTACCGCACTGGTAGACGCTGCGGATACTACTGGCATAAATGCGATTGCGCTAAGCGTGCCAATGATTGGTACTGACTTTAAGAAGCTACTAAGTCCTGCACCGCCCAAAGACTGTGGGAATGAGCCGCCAATCACCGCACTTACCGTACCGCGGATCTTATTGTCGCTATAAGACTGACCATATACTTTGGCAATCTCACTGATCATCTTGATTTGTACCCCAGTCAAGGCCACCAAGTCGATTGCAGGTACTGGGATAAGCCCCGTACCGAAAGACCATTTGGTGTACTTGTCGACAATAATGCGCGCTACCGCTTCGCGATTCTCAACCTCAACACTGACTGAATCCTGCTTTGCAGCAGCTTCAGCAGCCGCTGTGGCCTTGTCATCCTTCGCTGTTTTTGTCGCTGTCATGTTTTTTCCTCTATGATTGGAATGGTACCAACGTCGTTAAAAATTCAGTTGGCATAAACAGTTGTTAAACCCACCAAGTCAGGTAAAGCCTAGACCCTAACTTGCCCTTTTTCACTTTCCATGTCCTAAAACACAGCAAGTAAATGCGTTAAAAATGCAGTGAATTTGATACAGACGCCCTAGTTCACTGCAGCTCTTTTATGTTTTTGCATTGGGGCCTCACTTTGGCTGCATGGCAAACTTCGGCCCCGTCACTTAATTACCCATCTGTCGTTCTGGGCCCTACCTGTCATCCCGGCCCCCGAGCTCTCGTCATCCCGGCCTCCGAGCCTGGAACCTTCAAACCGACACTCGACCTCCCCCTGGGCATTTACTCACCGCCACACAGTGGTCTTTAAGTAGTTCCCGCATCCAGTGCGGGATGACAGCGGCGTGGGTTTAGTTAACCGCCCCCACGTTTAAGCTTCATCTAATACCGTCTGACAGGCTTCGGTGCGGTGTTTATCGCTGTAAAAGATGATGTTGCGAATTTCTTCGGCAATACAGTCCGACTCTGTGCCGGTTTTCACATAGTTGCTGAACACCATGACGTTTTGATCCCGCTCCAGCAGGCGGTTAAAGCTGGTGACCCATGAATACGGATAGCTGCCTGAATACTGTAGGAATTTCTCGTACTTTCTGAGGTTGGTTTCGCTTGGATCATCGGGGCAGTCCGCCACTTTGCCGTACTGGTTAGGGTCGATATAGGTGACAAACCAGCCGTAGCCATAGTATTCACACGACGAGGAGCTGCCGGTGTTGGAATAAGGCGCGAATGCCGCCAGCTTTTGTGCTTCATTCAGAATTTTGTTGGTATACAAACCCTGATCCCATTTGTGCATGTCTTGCACGGTGGAGTACATATCACCGGCCGAGTAAAGCACGAGCGGATTGCTGTAAGGGTTAACCAAAATGTCTTCATAAGGGGCTGGCCCGCCCGCAGCCGGTGGGCGACCATTGGCCAGTGGCAGATACTGATTGTCTTTGTAGATATAGCCTGTGGTCATATCTGAATAGATCCCAATGGCGCTGAACGAGCCACTGTCGCTCATATCCAGCGGGTCGAGGATCTGCTCTTTAACGATATTGCTGAACCAAAAACTGCGGTCTATGTCGCCTTGCGTGCCGGCCGCCAGCTGTTCAATGATGTTACCCACCAGATAGTAGTTGCAGTTACTGTATTCGTATTTGCTGCCCTGGCTGAACGACGGTTGCCCGCCTTGCTCTTCACAGGTACAAAAGCGATTGCCAAACCCTTCAGGACCATTCAGGTTCAAGGTTTCATCGTACAAATATGGGCGCCAGCCCCAGTTGTTGTAAACTTCTTCGTTATCGCTGTAATTTGGGATCCCCGACGACATGGCCAGCAGGTTGTGCAAGGTTACATCTGCACACTGGTTCTTTGGATACCAGGGTAGATAGTCACCCACGGTTTCAACCCTGAGATCTTTGCCTTCGAGCATTCGCATCAGGATAGCAGCGGCAAACGCTTTGGTATTTGAGCCAATCCGGTACTTAGACTTAACCGTGTTATCCGCCTTGTACTGAATGTTTTGCGGGCCACAGTGGTATTCATAAACCACTTTGTCTATTGAAGTAATATAAATAGTGCCGAAAAACACCATGGCATCGCAGTATTGCCTGACCGAGGTGTCTATCATTTCTATTTGTGATGCGGTGATAGTAGTGTCTTTCGCCGTACTTTTGTTTTGCAGGCACGATGCCAGAGCCAGGCTTATCAGGCACATCACCATGATATTCAGCCTTGATGGGTTTAACCATTTCATTGTATTGATTCCTCAAATTTGACCACTTTGTTTGTCAACCTCAGCACCACTAACAAACCCCGAATTGCACGCCTCAACGCGCCGCTTTTGCCATTCCCACCAGCACCTTACGGGTACCGGTATAAGCCTGACGGCCGTGGGTAAATAGCATGTTGTCCAGCAGCAAAATGTCGTTACGCTGCCAGGGGTAAGAAAACGTTAGTTCACGATAGACCTGGTTGATCACATCAATGTCTTCCTTGGCAATCTCGCCGCCATCGCCGTAATAGGCATTACGCGGTAAATAATCTGCGCCAATGCTGTCGGGCATGTCCGTGTCTACTGCGGAGCAATGGAATAGATGTGCCTGATTAAACCAGACCTTTTCACGCGTTTGCGGATGCTCCATGACCGCAGGCCTGAACTGTCGGGTCTGCAACCTGCCATCGTCGAACCATTCACACTGGATGTCGTTTTTCCAGCAATACGCTTCTACTTCGTCGCGGCTTTGGGTCTGAAACACCTCCTGCCAGGGCAAGTCTATGTCGCCGTAATTGCGCACATACATAATGCCGCGCTCTTCAAAGCGGGCTCTGAGCGCTTCGGGTAGTCGCTTGTAGACTTCACGGCTGTCGGCAAGGGGTGTATCACCGCCGGTGGTGGCCGGTAAAACGCAGAAAAAGCCCATTCGCATTGGCCAGCAATTGGAGTAGGCATTTTCGTTGTGTTGCAGGATCACCTGATCGGCGTGATATTCGGTGGTCGTATAAATGTTATTTCGCAGCGCGGTACGCGGTGAGGAGCGATAAATATACTGGCTTAACGGCTCGCCAAAGATCGTTTCCAGAATGGTACTGAACTGATTGGTGCTGACGATGTTGAGGCCGCGAAGCAGCGCAAAGCCATCGCGGTCAACCCAGGCATTAATTTCCTTCACGTTCGCCTTGACCCAGGCAAGACCACTTTGCTTTTGTCCTGAGAGATCATGGATCCGTTGATCTGTAGCGGCGGAGTTTAAATCCATGTCTGGTGATAGTAACTGATCCATTTTATTCCCATCCTTTAATTAAGGTATCAAGTAAAATTTACATCGCAATTTTGACATTAATTGTTTATTTTTTACGCACAACCAAAGTCAAATCAAAACAATTTAAAAACATATTGCTAAACAATAGACTACAAATCACAGTAGCTCTCTATTATTTCCACCACAGCACCCACCTGCTGGTGCTGCAAAATTGACAAGTGGTTGCCTGCTACTTCGTGGCAACGCACTTTGCCGTTCAGCGCCTGCCAACCCATATCGGGCGCCAGAGGTCGGCCTTCAAACTCATTGGTTTCGCGCGCTTTAATTACACAAAGCGGACAGTTTAGCTCTGCGGGTAACTGCACATCGGCCATAAGCTGACCGCGAAACACCGCCTGCAACCGCTGAAGTTGCTCGGCGCTAAAGTGATAGCCCGACTGTGCCATGGCATCTGCCAGGCAAACGGTTTGTTCCTCAAGCGGTTTAGCGCCGAGTTCGCTAAGCTGCGCCGCGCACAAACCCAACGCAAAGAAGGTATTAAGGTTTTCAAGCATCAGCTGACTGGCCTGCGTAGCGCTGATAGCCACCGAACTTTGCGTGGGTCTGGGCGTATCCAGTATGGTGACTGACGCCACCGAGATATTCAGAGAGCCGCTTTCAGAGCCTTCATTCGCACTTAAGCGCTGCGCCATTGCCAGCGCAATAAAGCTGCCAAAGGAGTGGCCAACAAGATGAACCGGACCAGACTGCGCCTGCGCAAGTGCCGACAAATAGTGCTGCGCCGTGGCGTCAACTGAGCCGATTACATCGGGGTCGTGCGCCACCACATCCGGTTGCAGGCCGTACACCGGGACTCGCTTATCCAGCCTTTGCACCAATGACTGAAAGGCCATCAGCAGACCACCGGCTCCGGCTATCAGCACCACAGGTGTCACTCCCGGACTGCCAGCTTGCAGGCACAACAGGCTCTGAAGCGCCTCTGGTTGCTGCTGATTGGCCCGCTGGAAATCACTTAACGCCTGGGCCAGTGCACCAACGCGGCTATGCTGTAACAATAAGGAAATGGGCACCTGTGCCTGCAGTGCATCGCACAATTCGCTGTGCAGCCGCATCAGCAACAAAGAATGGCCACCGAGGGCAAAAAAGTCGTCGCTCAGACCTACCCGCGGGCAATGCAGTAACTCGCCAAGATAGTCACACAAATGGCGCTCGAGGGGTGTTGATGGCGCAACATAGTCTTGCGGCTCAGCCAGAGTCAGGGTCTCTGCCTCTCGCTCGAGTGCTTTTCTGTCCAGTTTGCCGTTGTGGTTATGGGGCAGCGCGGCTCGCGGTACAATCCACTGCGGTACCATGTAGGCTGGCAACAGCTCGGCCACTGCAGTTTTAAGATGAGCCACATTTGGCTCATCAGCAGCTTCAATAAAGGCTATCAGCTGCTCGTGTTTGACTATCACCGCACAGGCATCAACACCGCTTTGAGCTAGCAGTGCGCGCTCTATTTCAACCAGTTCAATACGATAACCCCGCACCTTCACCTGCTCGTCCAGCCGCCCTAAGAAGTGCAATTCGCCGTCCACCACTCTGACCTTATCGCCGGTTTTATAGCAGCGCGTTTGCGTATGGGGATTGAGCACAAAGGCCTTGTCTGTCTTCTCGTTATCGCCCAGATAACCCAGTGCCAATGCACGGCCGCTGATATACAACTCACCGGCAAAGCCATCCGGCAACGCTCTGAACTCGCTGTCGAGCACATGTGCCGTTACCCCAGCCAAAGGCAAGCCAATGGGCACAGACTCGCCCTGGAAGTCGGTCACATCCTGAAGCGTGGCCGAGATGGTGGTTTCGGTCGGGCCATAAGCGTTAATAACCCGGACAGACGCGCCATAATGTGCCTGCCAAGCCCGCAGTGCCGCGCTTTGCATTTGCTCGCCACCGACGGTGATGATGCGCATTGCGCTGCCCAAATCAACTGGATTGACCGCCAGCTGCTGCCAGTAAGCCGTTGGCAGGCTCATCAGGCTCAGCTGCGCATGACGCGCCAAGTCCGCCAGCGTCTGACTATTGAGCAATTGTTCCTGCTCGGCCATCACCAGGGTTGCGCCACTGAGTAAGGTGCAAAATACTTCTTCGGCAAAAACATCAAAGCTACAGCTGGCAAATTGCAGATAGTTGTCATCCGGTGTAATGGCATAATTGCTTTGCAAAGCAGCCACATAATTAAGCACACTGCGGTGGGCCACTTGCACGCCTTTTGGCTCCCCGGTGGTGCCCGAGGTGTAAATCACATAACAAGGCGCATCGCTGTGGCAGGTGCGCTGCACGCACAGCGCGGGCTGTGCTGATATTTCTGCCTCACACGCAGCCAGGTCTACCACAGGGCAATCCGGTGTTGCGCCCTGCCAGTTTTGCTCGGTCGTGAGCAACACCGCAGCGCTTGCATTGGTGAGCATATATTGGCGTCTTTGCTCGGGCAGCGCGGGGACCAGCGGCAGGTAGCATGCCCCCAGCTTTAGCGCCGCCAAAATGGCAATGATCAGCTGTGGTCCGGGCGCTAAACACACCGCCACCACGGACTGACCTGCCTGAATACTGTGTTGTGACAGCAGGTAATTCGCGAGCCTTGCTGCGGCGTCATCCAGCTCGGCATAAGTCAGGGTTACGGCGGGCTGCTCAATCCCGGATGGATAATAGCGAATAGCCGTACACAGCCCATAACTTGCCCTGATGTGCTCAAACGCCTGTTGTAAGGTGTTATGGTCGATGCTCTGTGCCTTTGCACCGGGCAGCCCGAACTGTGCCAGCGGTGTAATTTGCTGTGGCTTTATCAGCGATAACTCGGCCAGAGTAGCCTCTGGTTTTGCCATAAAGGCCGCCAGCAAATCGGTAATTAAAGCCAAACTTTGCTGCGCTTGATCGCTCGTTAACAGGGTTTCGCGATAGCTGAGGGTCAGCGACAGCTGACTTGCCACGCCGACCACAAAAGTGACTGGGTAATGGGTCTGATCCCGCTCAGAGCAGACTGTGACCTTGAATGGCCCAGAGTCTTGCGCCAGCGGATCGGTTGGGAAGTTTTCAAATACATACAGGGCATCGAACAGGTCGCCGCTGTTATCAATCTGGCTCCATTGCTGGACTTGTGACAGCGGCGTGTGTGCATATTGCGCCAATGACGCCTGTCGCTCTCTGATCTGCAACAGGTAGTCGTTAACCGTTAGCTGCCCTGGGGTATTAATCAACACCGGCTGAGTATTAATATACAGGCCGACACGCTCGGCTACACGAGGCAGAGACTCCGGACGTCCGGATACGGTCTGACCAAACAACACATAGTCACTCTGACAACAAGTGCGCAGCCAGTAGGCCCAGGCACCCTGGATCACCTGATTAAGCGTTAATCCTCTTTGCTTTGCAAAGTCACTTAGCTGGGCGGTGAAATCCGCGCTCAGCGTTTCTGTTATCTCACTGACGCCGTGGTTTTGCTTATCCCTGATTGCCAGGTGCTCAGTGAGCAGCGTAGGTGTGTCGACCTGTGCCAGTTGTTGCTGCCAAAACACCTGCTCAGCGTGTTTGTCGCGTTTATCTAGATACTCAACATAATCGCGAAAAGGGTCAGCAAGTGTTTGCACCATGCGCGTTTGTACCCGGGCCTGGTAGTGCTCAATCAGCTCGGCAAACAGCACCGGCAGCGACCAGCCATCCATAATCAGATGATGATACGTCCAGATCAGCCCGTGGCAATGCTCGCCAAAGGGCACCAGTCGCAAGCGCATACAAGGCGCGCGCTGCAAGTCCAGGGGCTGCTGATATTCCTGGGCTGCTATCTCGGCCAAACGCGTTTTCACTTGTTCATCGAATGGGCGTGGCTCATCCATTTGCAAAGGCAGGGCTCGCTTGTCATAAACCACCTGCGCGGGCTGATGTGCCGTGACAAAAAACGCCGTGCGCAAAATTGAGTGGCTGGCAGTCAGCTGCGTCCAGGCGTAGGTGAATGCCTCGGTGTCCAATGCGCCATCCAGCAGCATCACAGATTGCTCCAGATACGCTTTATTGTCAGTGCCTTGGGCATGAAACCACATACCCTGCTGCAATGGCGTCATCGGATAAATATCGGCCACACCCTGCCCGGCTTTGTCCATCAGCTGGGTTAACTGCGCGCGGTCAAGCTGGGGCAGTAACGGGAAGTCACTGGGCGTTGGGCTGTTTTCGGATTGTGCTAAACAGTGAGCAAGCACCTCTTCAATCGCCTGTTCAAAGTGCGCACTCAGCTGCTGTGCGTCTTGCTCGGTATAATATTCTGGTGCGCATTCCAGCGTCACAGACAGACGGCCCCCGTTCACCGCTGCAGTAATTTGCAAGGCCGCAAACACCGCATCGGCTTCGCTTCGCAGACTGCCCGTGGGCTCAGAGGCATCACCAAGCAACCCGCGGTGATCCAATACAGTGTCCAGCTGCCCGAGGTAATTAAAGAAAGTTTGCGTGCGAGTGTCTATCGTCAGTGATGCCCGCACCTTCGGATCTGGGTGGGTATAACACAGCGCCCCAAATTCACTGCCATGGCGGGTCGTCCAGGCCAGTTGCTCTTTAACGGTGCAGATCACCTCGGCCAGGGCCTGCTCAGATTGACCAACCGGGCTGCTCATGCGCAGCGGGAATAACGCGGTGAGCCAGCCGATAGTGCGACTGGCATCGAGCGCGCCTTTGAGCTGAGCGCGCCCATGGCTTTCAAGCATAACCACCTGCTCTGGACGCTCATAATAGCGCAGCGCGGTCCACTGCCAGGCACTCAGCAACAGGGTTTGAATGGTACTTTTGTATGCCCGGTTCGCGTCATTTAACAGCTGTTGAGTCTGAGCCGGGCTAAGCTGAATTTTATTGCAGATGGCTGCATCGTGCATGCTACCAGAAGCGCTGGCCCCCAGTGGCCGCTGGTTTTTTGCGGCTTTCGCGGCTTCCTGCCAGGCGGCGAGATACTGGCTTTCCCGCGCCTGCTCTTGCAGATAAAACGCAATGGCATCCAAAGAGGCACTGGCCGGTGGCAAGTGTATAGCCTGAGCGTTTTGCGCCTGAGTACATGCCTGTTCAAGGTCAGCCAGCAAAATACGCCAGGAAACACCGTCAATTAATAAGTGATGGGCAACCAGCAGCAGCCGATTGCTTTGCTCGGTATCTGGCGTGGCAATATGACACACTTTTAACAAGGGCGAGCCATCGAAGGTAAAACTTGCCTGCGCTTGCTCCCTGAGCTCAGCAAAAGCCTCCCGCCAATCTATACCTGAAGCACTGAGGTCGTTATATTGGCACACCTGAATGCTCTCGAGCTGCTCGCCAATGTACAAATGTGCATGGTTCCTGACCGTCAGCCGCAGCGCGTCGTGACAGGTCAGCAACCCCTGCACGGCCTCACATAAATGACGAAAGGAGAGTGATTTATCGACGCTCAGCATGACGGCCTGATTCCAGTGCTCGGGCACTGCAAATGCCTGAGCGAAAAACCACTGCGCAATGGGATGAGGGGTTAATTTGCCAACAAAATGCTGCTGCTCGCAGTCGCAATCGCCCTGCTGTGCGCGCGCTTCGTTGCTAACAAAATTTGCCGCCAATGCCGCCGCCGTGCTGTGCGAAAAAATATCGGCCACTGACAGGTTAATGCCCGCGGTTCGAGCCCGGCTGGCAAGCTGAATGGCCAAAATAGAATCGCCACCACTGGCAAAAAAGTCATCCTGAGCCTGCATGTCTGGTTTGTTCAGCAAGGCTTGCATCAACGCTAAAACCGGATTGTGTCCGGCTTTCGGGGCGCTCGGCGTATCTAGCTGCGTCACCTGCTCATCGCCTTCCTGCTCGGCCAGCTGCACCAGCGCGCGACTATCCAGCTTGCCGTGGGCCGTTAAAGGCAGTGCGTCCAGCATCACAAATGCGCTCGGCACCATATACTCGGGCAGTCGTGAGCGCAGCTGACCGCGCAGATGTTCAGCCAGTTCGCTCCGGGACGACAACGACTCAGACACCACAAACGCCGTTAGTTGTTTATTACCTGGCTGGGTTTGCGTTATCAGCACCGCACATTCGGCTACGGCTGTAAGTTCGCGTAGCTGGTGTTCGATTTCAGCCAGCTCAATACGATAACCGCGTAATTTGACCTGCGCGTCGTTTCGGCCCACGTAAGCAATACGGCCGCTGTTGAGTCGGCGGACCAAATCGCCACTGCGATACACGCGCACGCGCTCGCCGTTGTCCAGCGTGAGCTCAGTGAATTGCGCATCGCTCAGCTGCGGTTGATTGAGATACCCCAAAGCCAGCCCCGGACCGGCAATACAGAGCTCGCCAACCATGCCATCGGGCACACTGCGACTTTGCTCGTCAATGATATAAACCGCGCAGTTATCTACCGGCAGGCCAATATCCGGCAACGCTTCGCAGGGCTGAGCAACCTCACCCGAGGTTGCGACCACAGAGGCCTCAGTCGGGCCATAGTTATTGATCAGTTTAAAGTGATACTGAGCGCGCACGGGGTTGAGCCGGTCGCCGCCTACCAGTAAGTATTTCAGCTGAGTGGGGGCAAAGTCGGCGTCTGCCAGCATCACTTCGGCGATCGGCGTGGCCAAAAAGCAATGGCTGACCGCTTCACGGCTCAGCAATGCCGATAGTCGCTGCGGGTCATTCAGCTCATTGCTGCTGACAAAAACCAGCGAGGCATTGGCACTGAGATAAGGCCAGATCTCCCAGGTCGCGGCATCAAAGGCGATATTAGCCGTCTGACTGCCAACACTGCGCGCGTTCAGCGCAAAGGCACGCTGGTGCCAGTGACATAAATTGCTAAGCCCGCAATGCGGGATCATCACGCCCTTGGGCTGCCCTGTGGTGCCCGAGGTATAAATTACGTAAGCCAGCTGGTTTGCGTCGATTGCGGGTAACGGCTGCTGCGCATAAACCGCACATAGCCCAGGCAAGTCCGGGTTGTCCAGCCATACCTGTTTGCATGCCGGGTAAGCGTCAAACTGCCCGGCAAAGCGCGTCTGCGTCAGCAGCCACTCACTGGTGCTGTCGCTGATAATATGCTTAATGCGTGCCGCTGGATAGTCGGGTGACATGGGCACATAAGCCCCACCGGCTTTAAGCGTTGCCAGCATAGCCACGACTAGATCTATACCGGCATCGCAACTAACCAGCACCCTTTGCTGTGGCTTAAGCCCGTGCCCGACCAGATACTGCGCCAGGGCGCAGGCGCGCTGTTCCAGCTCGCCATAAGTGAGTGTGCTATTCAATTCAGGCGCTTTGATTGCCACTTTGTCGGGTGTCTGGCGTGCATGCCGGGCAAGTTGTTCAACCAGCGTGGTGCCTGGTACCGGATGCGATTGTCCGCTAATGGCCTGATAGCGCGCCTGTGTTAACGGGATTTGTGCAATATCCAGCTCGGGGCTGCGGATAACTGCGTCCAGCATCACGCCGAACGCCTCGCTCATGCGAGCAATGCTGGCAGCATCAAACAAGGCGGTGTTGTAGCACCAACTGAAGCGCAGTCCGTCGTCGGTTTGCACTGCACTAAGCTCAATGTCGAATTTGGCCGTCACAGACACCGCCTGCTCAGCCTGTACTGCAATATCAGCCAGCTGTAATTGGGTGTCCAGCTGCGGGTTGAGTGCAAAGCTTAACTGGAATACGCCCTGATGACTGAGGTCGCGTGCCACATTGAGTGCATCCAGGATCTGCTCAAACGGCATCGCCTGATGCGCCTGAATATCCATCATCAGCGCTTTTTGCTGCGCCAATAGCTCGCTAAACGTCATGTCTGGTGTAAAGCGTGTACGGATAGGTAAGGTATTAATGAAAAACCCGACCAGCGGCTGCAACTGGCTGTGCTCACGACCGGAGAATGGTGCACCGATCACCACATCAGCGCTGCGACTGTATTTACCCACAAACAAAGCAAATGCGGTTTGCAGCCAGGTAAACAGCGTGATGTCGTTATCACGGCACTGAGTCTGGATCTGCTCGCACTCTTCGGTGTTCAGGTGGGTAAGATACACAGCGCCATGATTGGCGGATGTGCGCGTTCTGGCTCTGTCCAGCGGCAACTGATGCAATGGCGGGGCATCTGCCAGATTGGCAAGCCAGAAGTCTCGGTGTACCTGCAAGGCCGCGTCATCCAGGTTAGTGCGTTGCCACTGTGCATACTCAGCATATTGCAGCGGCAATGGCTGAGACAGCCACTCGGGTAACGGTTGGCCTTTGGCAAAATGCTGATAAAACGCCGCCAGTTCAGCGGTTAAAATCGCTAAAGAGTGGGCATCGGCAGCGATATGATGCACATTCACCCGCAACTTGTGTACATCATCGGCGCATGCCATCACAGTCAGTCGCAGCATCAAACCCTGGCTTAAATCAAATGCCAGCATGGCATCGTCACGCTGTGCGCTGAGCCAGCGTTGCTGCTGCGCGCGCGGGGTCAGCGAGCGTGCATCAATATAAGTCAGCGGCACTGCAAAGTCTTCACTGACCACTTGCTGTGGCCCTTGCGCCTCATCTTGTATTATCTTGCTGCGCAGCACCTGGTGGCGGCTAAGGATCGCCCGCCATGCCTGCTTAAATGCAGCCAGATCCAGTGGTCCATTGAGCGTAAAAGTGCCGGGCATATGATACTGCGCCGAATCTGGCATCATTTGCTCGACTGTCCACAACCGCGCTTGTGCAAACGACAAGGGCAAAGGCGCGGAAGTATCAGCTCGTGGAATGTCCGCAGTCAATGCCACATCGGCGTCGCCCTGCTCTATCACTTTGGCAAGCTCAGCCACAGCGGGGTTTTGAAACACATCCTTTAACGTAACAGGCAGGCCATGCACTTCCCTGAGCTGGCTAACCAGCTGAGTGGCAAGCAGTGAATGTCCGCCGAGTCGGAAGAAATGGTCGTCCAGGCCGACCTGCTCAACGCCCAGCAAGGCAGAAAAACACCCGACAACGGCTCGTTCAGTTTGTGTTCCTGGCGCCCGATAGGCCGCCTCCTGGCGCAATACGTCCAGTGCCAGCAAGGCTTTTTTATCAATTTTACCATTGCTGGTCAGGGGTAAGGCATCCACCACAACCACATTGGTTGGCAGCATAAATTCGGGCAGTGTGCTGCGCAGATACCCTTGCACCTGAGTGAGCGGTTCATCCAAATGAACGCCACTAACTGGGACCACAAAAGCGCTGATCCGCGCGCCCTGCTGATCATTGCGATTAAGTAACACACTAACGGCCTGAAGCTGAGGATGCTGGCGCAGCTGGTTTTCAATTTCACCCAACTCAATGCGATAACCACGTACTTTAACCTGATCGTCGGCGCGACTGAAGTAGGTCAGCTCACCATCGGGCAGAAACCGCACCAGATCGCCGGTTTTATAAAGCTTTTTGTCGCCAGATGTGGCGAACGGATCAGCAATAAAGCGCTCGGCATTAAGCGCCTCTCTTTGCCAGTAACCCCGGCATACGCCCTCGCCGCCCACATACAATTCACCCACCGCGCCCATGGGCAGCAACTGTTGGTGTTTATCCAGCACATAGCATGAGGTGGTTGGAATGGCATGGCCGATATTGCTTACGCCCAGCGCCAGATCGGCTTGTGTGAGGCGTTTAAAAGTCACATGCACTGTGGTTTCGGTAATGCCGTACATATTGATCAGCTGGCAATTATCAAAGCGACTGGCCCAGGGCTTGAGCTTGCCTGGCTGTAAGGCTTCGCCGCCAAAAATCACATAACGCACCCGGCATCGTGCCTGCTCGGCCTCGGGCAAAGCGCACAGGGCTGATTGCAACACATAAAAAGCGCCCGGTGTCTGGTTAAGCACCGTGACTTTTTCGCTCAGTAAGCAGCGGGCAAAGGCCTGCGTGTCCTGACTCACCGCTTTGCTTACCACCACCAGTTTGCCGCCAAACAGCAAAGCGCCGTACATTTCCCAGACCGAAAAATCAAAACAAAATGAATGGAACAGGGTCCACACATCGTGCTCATTAAAATCAAATAAAGCAGGCTCAACGTGCAGCAGACGTACCACATGGCGGTGCTCAATCTGCACACCTTTGGGGCGCCCTGTGGTGCCCGAAGTGTAAATCATATAAGCCAGATGCTGTGGCTGAATATCCAGCGCCAGATCATCGCCAATCGCAATGTGCCTATAAATGGCCTCATCGTCTATGCTGATTATCTGCTCCGCGCAGCTTGCAAAACGTGCCTGGGTGTCGTTGTCGACTATCAGCCAGCGGCTGCCAACATCGCCAATAATGTACTCTATCCGCTCTGTGGGGTAATCCGGGTCTATGGGTACATAGGCCGCGCCGGCTTTTAAAATCGCCAGTAAGGTCACCACCATGTTCACCGAGCGGGTAACACTGACCGGCAGCATGGCTTGGGGTGTGATGCCGCTTGCGATCAGTACTCTGGCCAGTCGATTGGCGCGGTTATTTAGTGCTTCGTAACTCAGGCGCTCGTGCTCATCGACCGCCGCTACCCGCTGGCCAAATTTTTTCACTTGTGCCTCAAACAGGCTAACCAGCGTTTGGCTGGTGTCCCAGTGTGTGTCTGCATACTGGGCATGTGCCAAAATTGCCTCGGTTTGCGACTCGCTGAGCAACCCAACTTGCCCAATCGGCGTTTGCGGCGCAGCAACCAGTTGCTCAAGCATAACGGCAAAACTCTCCGCCCAGTGGGCGATGGTCTCGCTGCGATACAGGTCGCTGTCGTACTTCCAGTTGAGTGTCAGTGCATTTGTTTCATCGTCCAGGATGGCACTCAGTTCCAGGTCGCATTTAATGTCAATGTCATCACTGGCCTGGGTTTGCTCAAGGGTGCTCAGACCGGGTAAATTAAGCGCCTGCGCCGAAGTATTTTGCTCCAGCGTAAACAGGATCTGCACCAGTGGATGGTGGCTCATGTCGCGCTCACACTGTAACGCTTCGACCACTTTATCAAACGGCACCTCACGATGCTCAAACGCCGCCAGGATCTGCTCCTTTTGCTGCGCCAGCCAGGCGTTAAAAGGCATCGACTCATCAACGCTTGCCGGGATCACCAGAGTATTGACGAACAGGCCAATCAGCGGCGTCAGTTCAGGGTGGTCGCGCCCAAGCACTGGCGTACCAACCACCACCTGCTCGTTTTGCGTGACTCGGCCGATAAACAACATAAAGCTGCTCAGTAACCACATAAACGGCGTGACGGATTGCTGTGCACTGTGCGCCTGAATGTGCCCGCTCAGCGCTGCGCTTAACGTCTGACGATAAACCCGGCCGCACTGGGTTTGCACCGCAGGGCGAACAAAGTCACCAGGCAGCGACTGAATAGGATCCAAACCTTGCAGCGCTTGCTGCCAGAACGTTAGTTTGTCGGTCAGATACTCAGCCGTCAGCGTGTTTTGCTGCCAGCTGGCATAATCACCATACTGCACGCTCAGTGGTGCCAGTTGCGGGGCGTTCTGATGCCCTAACTCTGCGCTATAAAGTGCCTCAAGCTCCCGCACCAGTACTTGCATCGACGCACCATCCGACACGATATGATGCATGTTAAACGCCAGATAATGGGTCTGCTGATCTGAAATCACCAGTGCCCGCAGCAGCGCATCGTGGCTTAAGTCAAACGGCCGGGCCAGAAACTCGCTCAGCTGATCGCGAATTGCCTGCGCCCGACCGGCCCAGGGCCACACACTGGCATCTCGCCACTCAAACGGGGTTTCGAGCGTGTCGGCCACCTTTACAACCACGCCTTGTCCGCTTTCATTGCTGGTGATAAAGTGACTGCGCAGAGAGTCATGACGGGCAATCAGCGCGGCGATACTGGCTTTGAGCGCGGCAATATTCAGCGCCCCGGTGAGCACAAATTCAGCTGGCATATAATACTGGCTGCTGCCTTGCAGCTGCTCGATAAACCACAGCCCCTGCTGGGCATAACTGGCAGGCAAAGGCCCTGAACGGTCAGCAGGTGTAATCGCCGCATGCGACAATTCAGCCGCGCCGCGCTGCTGTTGAAAATACGCGATGATGTCGGCTTTATTCGCCACGATGCGCTGTTTAAGATCCGCCGGGAAATCCCCTTTTTGCTTAAACGCCAGCGCCCCGTTTTTTTCATACAAGGTAATGCCCGCTCGCAATGCATCCGCGATTAACTGCTCAATTGCTATCAACTGTTCCGTCATTACAAAAACATCTCTTCTGAAGTGTCGTTTTCGTTATCATCCTGAGCCTGCTCTGCCATCGCCCGATGGATCTCAATCCACTGCGCCAAAGCTGCCACTGTAGGGCGCTCAAACAGGGTTCTGACCGACATGCCGACCCCGAATTGTGCCTCAATCAGGCCAATGCATTGCGTCGCCAGCAAAGAATGGCCGCCCAGGCTAAAGAAATTGTCTGTTACGCTGATTGATGTGCGCGCTAATACCGATGCTAGGATCTCGGCAAGAGCTGCTTCGGTATCGTTGCGCGGTGCAATCTTCTCAGTCGGTGAGTCGCACTGCGCGCCTAAAGCATGCAGCGCTTTTACATCCACTTTGCCGTTGGTAGTCAAAGGCTGTGCAGCAATCAGCACATAGCGATACGGCACCATGTAGGCCGGTAATGACTCGCTGAGGCGCGCCGACAAGGCACCAGACAATTGCGCATTAGCCAGCACAGCTGCGCCGGGCTGTTCGCTTTTTTCATCCGAACTCACGACCAGATAGGCTTCCAGGTTATCGGCCGTTTCATTGAGTGCCACTACAGCCTGCTCAATGCGGGAGTCTTGCTGCAACTGCTCAGCAATTTCTTGTGGCTCAATGCGATAGCCTCGCAGCTTCAGCTGGTTATCAAGGCGATGACAAAACTGCAGTGCGCCAGGTGTGCCATCGTCGTTCACCGACCAGCGCACCAGATCGCCACTGCGATAAAAACGCTGCTCACTTTGCTGCGCCCCGACAGGCAACCAGACAAACTTTTCAGCGCTGAGATCGCTACGATTCAGGTAACCCTGCGCCAGGTTATCGCCACCGATATACAGCTCGCCCGTCACACCCACAGGCACCGGTTGCATTTGCTCATCCAACACCAGCAAATGGGTGTTGGCGATGGGCTGACCAATGGGTACCTGCACCAGTAAGTGCTCATGAAGCCGTGCAATTTCCGACTTATCACAGTGATAAGTGCTGGTACCTACCGTGGCTTCGGTCGGGCCGTATTCATTGACCCAGGTAACATTTGGTAATCGGGCGCTCAACTCAACCAGTAGTGCAACTGGCAGCGCTTCACCGCCTACAATCACCTTGTGCGACGCTGCAAAGCTACGCTCGTCCGACAAGCCGCATTGTTTCAGTACAGCAACCACGCCCTGTAAATGGGCCGGAGTGACTTTAAACATGCCGGCAACCTCACCACACAAGCGACTGGCAAGCTGCTTTAACATGCGCTCGTCATCGGCCAGCATGTCGATGCACACACCTTGCAACAAGGCAGGCCAGATGGCGGTTACCGTGGCATCAAACGCCAGCGGCGTGCTCACGGCACTAAAGCTGAGGTTTTCATCGACATACTCATGGCAGGCATGATCAAGATAAAGCGCCAGATTACCCTGGGTGATCGCCACGCCTTTGGGCTGGCCGGTGGTGCCCGAGGTATAGATCACATAGGCCAGGTCTGAATGCTCGCTGCTGGCAAAATGGTCGCGTACCTGCTTAGGCTGCCAACTCTCTGGCTTATCCATCTCCAGCACCGACAGCGGCGGCTGCTGTACGGCATCTATCACAGGTTTTAACTGCGCCATTAACGGGCTGCTGGTCAGCAACCAGCTTGCGCCACTGTCGCGGATCATAAACTGACATCGGGACGCGGGCAGCGTCGGATCAATGGGTACATAGGCAGCACGCACCTTAAAGGCCGCCAACATGGCCACCAGCTGGTCGCATCCTGCGCTCAGGCACAGAGCAATACGCGCGCCCGGTTTTACGCCCTGCTCCAGCAGGTAACTGGCCAAAGTACTGGCCTTATGCTCGAGCGCCTGATAGCTGAGCATACAGGCATCGGCGTCGCGCACCGCAAGCCCGTTTGCATCGTGCTTTGCCCGCGTACTGAGCCGCGTGTGAATGCACTGCGAGTTAATCGTTTTATCTGCGCCCTTAATATTCACCAGCTGCTGTTGGCGAGACTGGGTGAGTACAGGTAAACTGTGGACTGTGTGCTCAGGAGATTTCAAAATGGCGCCGATCAGCACCTCGAAAGACTCGGCCAGTGCCGCGATGGTGGCGGGTTTAAACAGGGCTGAGCTAAAGTTCCACTCCAGCTCTATGCCATCGCCGTTTTCGATGGCGTTTACCTCCAGATCAAACTTCATCATAGGCTGTTCTGGCGCTTCAACTTCAATGTGCAGCTGCGGCAGCACCAGGTCGGTCGTTTCGTTGTTTTGCAGTGCAAATAAAATTTGGAAAACAGGCTGGTGTGCGAGATTTCGCTCAGGCTTCAGCGCTTCGACCAGTTGCTCAAAGGGCAGTGCCTGATGCTTAAACGCATCCAGGATCACCTGTTTTTGCTGCTCCAGTAACTGATTAAAGCTTTGCTCTGGCTCAGTGCGCGTGCGTATCACCAGGGTGTTGACAAAGAAGCCGATTAAATTGGCCACTTCGTTGTGCTCACGCCCCGCAACCGGCGAGCCAATCACCACATCGTCACTCTGGCTATAACGCTGGATCAGCAGTGAAAACACGGTATGCAGCCACATAAACAAGGTGACGCCTTGTGCCTTACAGTGTTCGTGAACTGCCCGCGTGAGGGCAGCACTGAGCCGCTGGGTATGGCGTAAACCGCTGAGCTGGGCCATAGCCGGGCGAGGATAATCGAGCGGCAACTGATGAAGCGGCGGATAACCATCCAGTGCCTTTAACCAGTGTTGTAAATCTGCCTGACCGCCATCTTTAGCCCAAGTATTGCGCTGCCAGTAAGCAAAGTCGCCATATTGCACAGCTAAGGGCTGGGTAAGTTCCACTGGCAGCTGATAGTCGTCTTCTTTGGCAAAATGACGATAAAAGGCAATGAACTCGCGCACCAAAATCGCCATCGACCAGCCGTCGCTGGCAATGTGATGCATATTAAAATGCACCCGATAGTCGTCTTTGCCAAACTCAACCAGCAACACCCGCAGCAGCAGATCCTGGCTGAGATCAAAGCGGTCGGTTGCGTTGGCATACGCCGCCTGCTGCCAGCGCTGCTGACGAGCACGTTCACGCATTTTGGTGAGGTCGAGCTGAGTCAGCGGTAAATCGAACTGGCTGCTGACCTGCTGGACAGGCTCAGCTGAGTCCGCGACTTTTACGATCCGCGAACGTAACACCTCATGGCGCGTTATCAGGGCATTGAGCGCTTCGCTGAACGCGGCTTTGTCGAGCGTGCCGCTGAACTTAAATCCGGCAGGCATATGATATTGCGTGCTGGACGCCTGAAGCTGCTCAATCAGCCACAATCTTTGCTGTGCAAACGACAGGGGCAAGGGCTGCTGGCGCGACACAGGCACAATCGTTTGTGCGGCAGCGATTGGGTCACACCGCTCCAGCACCTCAGCCAGCGCCGCAATGGTTGGTGTTTTAAATAGCTGAGGGAGCGTTATCTCCAGGTGTTTCTGCTGGCGAATTTGGCTGATCAGCTTGATGGCCAGCAGCGAATGGCCGCCGAGGTCAAAAAAGCTGTCGTCCAGATCAAAATGCTCCGTCAGCAAAACATCGCTGTAAAGCTGATACAGATACGACTGCATGGACGTGAGGGCCGCCAGGTCGATGCTTTTATTGGCTCTGGCCTCTCGCTGCTGCGCCAGCGCTTTGAGTGCTTTGCTGTCCACTTTGCCATTGGCCGTGAGCACAATGGCCTCAACACGATTAAACTGCCCCGGGATCATGTACGGCGGCAGATATTGCGCCAAATGATTGCGTAAATGACTGTCTGGCGGGACTTTGCCGTTAAGGTAGACAATATGAGCCTGCAACAATTGCTGGGTTTCATCGACCGTCACCGCGCAGTCGCGTATGCCATCGAGTTCGCGCAGATAATGGCAAATCGCATTCAAGTCGATGCGATAGCCGCGCAGCTTAATTTGTTCGTCGCTGCGGCCACAATACCTCAGGTAGGCCAGCCGGCCCTGCTCATCGCTGTGCCACTTTACCTGGTCGCCACTGCGATAGAAGCGCACTGGCGGTTGCCCGGCAAAGCTCAGGGTAACAAACTTCTCCTCATTCAGCGCATCCTGGTTAACGTAACCCGGACTCACCACAGCCCCACCAATCAGCAGCTCCCCGGGCGTGTTGGCCGGCACGGGCTGGTCACACTCATCGACCACCACCATAGCAACGCCCGCATTGGGCAGGCCGATTGGCACATCAGGATGACGCAACGTCGTGTAAGGGTTCAGATCCGGGGTCAGCGCAAACACGCTACAGCCCACCGTTGCTTCCGTTGGGCCATATTCGTTTATCCAGGTGCAGGCTGACAGCTTTTCGCGCAGCGCGAGCAGTAAATCGGCATCCAGCGCCTCACCGCCGATCACCAATGTGTGAGGGGCACTGTTACTGCCCAGCTCATCCATCAGTGCCTGAACGGCCCGTAAATGGGCCGGTGTGAGCTTAAACAGGCGTGGCCGGATGGCATTAAACAACAGCTCAGTGATGGCCGCCAGCTGGTGCGGCCCTTGAGTCACGACTTCAACCTCACCGCCGCACAACAGCGGCGGCACCAATGCGGTGATGGTGGCATCAAATGCCAAAGGCGTGCTCACCACCGCCAGCGGTAAGGTTGTATCGGCATCCAGGTAGGTATCCATGGCATGAGATAAATACACATTCAGGTTGCCATGGGTGATCATCACCCCTTTTGGCCGCCCGGTAGAGCCCGAGGTGTAAATGATATAGCACAAGCGCTCTGCATCCGTGAGCGTTGATTCTCCCAACTCTTCGACGCCGGGCGCAGACACCGGATAACCGGAAAAGTTAGACTCAACGTCAAATAAATCATCCAGAAACAGAAAGTCGGTGGCACTTTCAATTAGTTTCTCGGTGTCATCGCTGAGTGCCAGTATCATCACAATATCAGCATCTTCAACGATGTAAGACAGGGATTTTTCCGGTGTGTCGTAGTGTAAAGGCACATAAACATGACGGGCTTTAAGAATAGCCAGCACCGCGATAACCATGGCGGGGCCTGAGGGCAATAGCAGCGCCAGGCGGCTTTGTTCTTCAAACCTCATCTCAAGCAGGCAGTGCGCCAACTGATTCGCCCTTTGTTCTACTTCAAGGTAAGTATAGGATTCGCCGTTACACCGCAGCGCAATACTGTGTGGCTGGAGCTCGGCAATGGCACTGAAATGGTGATGCCAGCCAATATCGCTGCCTGGCTCATGGTTTTGTGGTGCACTGAATGCAAGTAGCTGCGTCAGCTGGTTTGCATCAACCAGACTATGGGCACTGATCTGCTGCTGCGGCGCATCCAAACAAGCGCCCAGTAACTGCGTATACTGGCGGGCAAACGACTCAATGCTGTGCTCCTGCCACAAGGCGCTGTCGTATAGCCATTCAACGGCAATGGTATCGCCGCAGTCAATCACTGACACTTCCAGGTCCAGCTTAGCGCTGCGCACGCCGGTATCATTCACCGTGACATCCAGCCCATCCAGTTGCAGCGCTTCATTAACCTGGTTGTTAACCCGGAACACTACCTGGATCAGCGGATGAATGCCTAAACTTCGCTCACTGTTGAGTGCCTCGACCAAAGCATCAAAGGGAATATGCTGATGATTAAGCGCACTGTGCAGGGTCTCGCTGCTCTGTGTCAGTGCATCGCTAAAACTCATGTCGGGCTTGATGTGATGGCGAAGCACCAGTGTATTGATAAAGTTACCAATCACGGCTTCCAGCTCGCTGAACTCACGACCGGCAACCGGTGTGCCCAGAGCAATATCGGATTGACCAGACAGACGGCTCATCCACAGTGCAAAAGCACACTCCAGCACCGCAAACAGGGTTTGTCCGCTGCTGGCAACAAAGCCGCGTAAGGTCTGGCTTAGCTTTGCAGGCAATTCGTAGCAGTACAAAGCACCGCCGCTGATCACCTTGTTCTCTCTGGGGTTATCCTGAGGCAGCTCATGCACTTTGGGCAAATCCGCTAACTGCTTTTGCCAATAGGCTAAGCTGGTTTGCCACTGAGGCAAGGTGGCCAGATTGCGCTGCCAGTGCACATAATCTACATAACTGTGTGTCAGGCTGCCCGCCTCATGCGGCTTACCTGCACAGGCACTGCGATAGGCGGCTTCTAACGCACGACACAACACGCCGATTGACCAGCCATCCGACACAATATGGTGCATAGTGACTACCAGCACAGACAGTTGCGCATCGAGTTGCAACAACTGAGCCCGCAGCAACAAGTCCTGGCTCAGGTCGAACCCGGTATGATAATCCTCGGCCAGTAATTGACGCAGCGTGTCGGCCTGCTGTTCATCATCGAGCTCACTTAAATCGCGTTGTTGGAGCACAAAGTTCAGCGTGTCATTAAAGGACTGAACGGCTTCGCCCTGGGCGCTTTGAGCATAATTGAAGCGCAAAATGCTGTGCTGCTGAACCACCTGCTCGAAGGCCTGTGACAGCGCCGCAATATTAAGCGCACCTTTAATGGTAAAGGCGCCCTGCAAGTTGTATTGCTTGCTGTGGCCCTGCATCTGATCCACAAACCAGATCCGCTGCTGGGCAAAAGATAAGGGGTGCTCACCGGCCTGTTCAACCTTCACCAAAGTGTTACCCAGATGAATATCCTGCGCCAGTAAACAGCGCTCCAGCTTGGCAACCGTGGGGTTGGCAAAAATGGTTTGCAACGACAGCACCCGCTCAAACCTGGCGCGAATATGATTGGCAAGTCGCATGGCCAGTAAAGAGTGGCCGCCGATTGAAAAGAAGTCGTCATCAGCAGAGATTTGCGCCACACCGGTTAATTCACTGAACAAGGCGGCTAACTGCTGCTGTAGTTGCGTTTCAGGTTGCGTGTACTGGCGCTCGTCACACACAGGCAGTGCAGCCAGCTGTTTACGGTCGACCTTACCATTACCCAGCACCGGCAGCTGCGCCAGCGCCTTGAAGTGGCTGGGGATCATAGCCTGCGGTAAAAGTGCGCCAAGTGCATCACGCAAACAGGCCGCGGTGACCTGCTCGCGAGCTGCAACATAATAAGCCGCTAAGGTGTCAATACCCGCCTGTTTACGTGCAATCACAGCAGCAGCTTTTACCCCTGGCAGGGCCGCCAGCTTAGCTTCGATTTCACTGATATCGACACGATAGCCACGGATCTTGGGTTGATTATCTAGCCTGCCCAAGTATTGCAGCTCTCCCTGATGAGTCAACCGAACCCGATCGCCGGAGCGGTAAAACCGTGCAGACTGCCCATTTGGGGTCTGACATTGCACAAAATAGCGCTCGCTCAGCTGGGGCGCACGCACATAACCACTAGCCAGTGACGCACCACCAATGTAAAGCTCGCCTGGCATACCTAGCGGAACTGGCTGCCCCTGCGCGCTCAGCACTAAAACGCTGACATGGTCCAGCGGTTTGCCAATAGGATAATGCTCAATGCGGGGATCCGGGCGCTTAGCAATCGTGTGCGTGATCACCCCGATACAGGTTTCGCTGGGACCATAATGGTTAACTATGTGGGCTGTGGGATAGTGCTCCTGTAATTCGGCGACTAAGGTCACATCCAGCGCCTCGCCGCCTAAGATCCACTGTTCAATTGCAGGTTGGTTTTCACCCTGCGCTGCAATTTGCGGCAACAATTCGCGGGCGAACGATGGCGTTATCTTCAGCAGGTTCACCTGCTGCTCCGTCAGCATGTCGACCAGTTGTTGCGGTTCTGGCAGCGCACGCGTCCCGGGCATGACCACAGTGCCGCCCTGCGCGAGGGCCGGGTAGATGCCAGTCAGGCACAGATCGGTCGCAAGCCCGGTTACAATACCGGCGCGCGTGTGGCCCGAAAATTCAATACGATGAGTAACAGACTCGCAGTAGCTGGCCAGTGCGCCATGACTGACTGCCACCCCTTTTGGTTTGCCTGTCGACCCGGAGGTGAAGATCACATAAGCCAGCTCATTGGCGTTCAACTCTGTTGTCGCATCCAGCGCTTTGGCGGCTGTGTCACGCTGTAGCAGCTGCTGATACTCCCACACCACTATTTCGCGTTCATTGAGTGCAGCCTGTGCCTGTGTTGTCATTGTTTGGGCATCACAGACCACCAGGGTACGGCAACCAGCCTGCTCCATAATTTCTATGATCCGCTGTACCGGCGTATCTTGCTCTATGGGCAGATAAGCAGCTCCGGCACGCATCACGCCAAGTAAAGCAACCAGGCTTTGTACGTTACGACTGACCAGCACGGCAACCACAGTGTCGCCCGGGGCAATATCATTGAGCGCAGTGGAAAGGTTGGCGGTTTGCGTGGCTAACTCTGCATAACTCACAGACTGAGTCGGGTCATTAGCGGCAACAATTGCTGGGTGTGTGGGATTAGACTGACTGTGCGCCAGAATTTGAGGTAACAGCAAAGGCGCAGTGCCCGCATCCGGCGGGGTGCCAAGCAGCTGCTGCGCGGCATCAACCGAAGGCAGTCTAACCTCTTCGAGCGACTGAGCAGGGTTATCACTGAGCGCACTCAGCAAGGCCTGAAAATCATCGGCAAACTGGGCAATCAGCTGCGGTGCAAACAGATCTACGTTGTATTCAATTTCTGCAACCATGCCCGTCTGATGCGTACTCAGGTTTAATGTCAGGTCAAACTTGGCACTGTGGTTATTGAGTGTGAACAACTGCGCTTCCAACTCCCCTGCACGCAACGGTTCTGGCGGCACAGCGTCATAATTAAACAGCACAGTAAACAGCCGGGATGTACCGGCCAGCTTTGCCAGTGCGTCCTGCGATACGCTTTGATTGTCGAGCGCTTGCCTTATCTGAGTCTGAGTGCATTTGGTCAATTCGCTAAACCGCATATCGCCATTGAGCTGCAGGCGCAGCGGTAAAGTATGGATAAAACAGCCGATCATTGACTCGAATTCGCTGTGCTCGCGGCCCAGCACAGGCACGCCCACCGTAATATCCTGCTGCTGGCTGTAGCGATGAAGTAGCACATAAAAAACACTCAGCAGCGCAGAAAATGGTGTCACCCCCAGCTGCTGGCAACTGTGTTCAAAACGCTGACATGGTGCCTCTTCCAGTTTAAATGAATGGCTTGCCCCACGAAACGAGGCCTCAGCCTGTCTGGTATAGCTGGTCGGCAATGAAAACGCCGAAAAGTCAGCGAGTTGCTGTTGCCAGTAAGCATGCTGTTGCTGGTAACGCTCGGACTGCACAAAGCGCTTTTCCCAGTGTACATAATCCAGATATTGCAGCGGCGCAGCCTGTGTTTGCGCTTGTGTCTGTAACACATCCAGCAATTCGTTGACGAGTAATCGCACCGACCAGCCATCCGCCACCAGATGATGCAGCATCAGATAGACCCACTGCCCTTCACTTTCGTCAGGCTCGCAGATCAAAGCGCCGCGGATCGGTAGCGATTTTTGCAGGTCAAATCCTTGGCGCAACAGCGGTTGTAACTCGGTTTCAATCCGCGTCTGGGTGAGCGGCGCTGGCACCGATAGCTGCGCTAAGGTTAAAGACAGTTCGGTATTAACACGCTGACATCCGCCCTGCTCTGTGGCAAAAAACTGGCTGCGTAAAATATCATGGCGGACAAGCAGGGTATTCAGTGCATCTTCAAGCTGCGCCTTGCCAACCGGCTGCGAAAGCCTGAGCAACCCGGCCATGGTGTAGGCCACTTCACCACCATGGTATTGATCTATAAGCCAGATCCCTTGCTGGGACGCAGACAACGCCCCCTGCTTTTGATGGTGCGCCTGCATATATGCAATCAGCGCCGGCTTATTGGCTTTAATTTTATTGAGCTGCGCTGCAGGCACAGTGGCAAGGTGAGTGCGCAGTTTCAGGCGACCCTCTTGCAAATAAACATAAATCCCCTGACCATCCAGTTCGGCCAATAATGCTTCAATTGCTGAATTTTCCATACTTACAAGTCCATCTCCGTCATGGATTGATCATCCAATGCCACACTGATATCGCGACCACTGACAATATTACTCAGGCGCTCAACGCCATTGTGCAGGTCCGCCGGGCCCGCACTGATAAGCTCTTCCACCCGCACCGCCAGTTGCACTGTGCTGGGGTTATCAAAAATGTCACCAACCGTGGCGCTGATGGCAAAGTGCTGGTTTAACCGTGACACCAGCTGCATGGCCAGCACCGAATTACCGCCGCACTCAAAGAAATTGTGGCGAGTTCCCAGCTGCTCGGTGTTCAAAAGCTCACAGAAACAGGCCAGGATCTTTTCTTGTGTTGCACTTTGTGGCGCGCATAGCTCGGTTTGCGTGCCCTGGTTGGCGCTTGGCACCATCAGGGCGTTGCGGTCCAGCTTACCATTGGCCGTGGTTGGCCACTGCGTTAGCCAACACAGGTACTCGGGCAGCATATAAGTCGGTAGTTGATTTGCCAGCGCACTGCGCAGGACACTAATCGTCCAGCGCTGTGCCAACTGGTCCTGTTCAATGGCGTAGGCACACAGTGCCGACTGGCCTTGCGCCGTGGTTTTGACAAAAACTCGTACATCTACCTCGCCGAGCACCTTGCGTAACTGCGCTTCTATTTCACCTAATTCAATACGGTGACCATGCAGCTTAACCTGATGATCAAGTCGGCCATCGAGCTCAAACCGGCCATCGACCAGCAACCGGGCCCGGTCGCCGGTGCGATACAGCCGCTCGCTGCCATCACCCTCTAACTGATAAGTGACAAAGCGCTCTTTCGTCAGTTCAGGTCGTGCCAGATATCCCTCAGCCAGACCGGCCCCGCCGATCCACAGCTCGCCCCATACGCCCACAGGCTGAATTGCGGCATGTTCGTTCAGCACCACCAGGCGCGTGTTGGCCACCGGCTTGCCGATGGTGATGTCTTCGGGATCTTGTATCTGCGTTGTGGCAGACCAGATGGTGGTTTCGGTTGGTCCGTACATATTCCACAGCGCTTTTGCCTGGCTGAGCAATTGCGCCGCAAGGACCGGGGTTAACGGCTCGCCGCCACTCCACACGGTGAGTCCGGACACACAGTCCGGTTTTGCCGCCAACAAGAGCTGCCACAAGGTCGGGGTAGCCTGCATCACAGTCACCGGATGCTGCTCTATCAGCGCAACCAGTTCGTTCGGGTCGCTGCAAGCCTGTTCGCTGGCCAGTAATACAGTGGCACCGACAGTCAGCGGGCCAAACAACTCTAACAGGGCGATATCAAAGGCAATGGTGGTCACACTGAGCAGACAGTCGGACTGACTAAGCCCTGGCTCTTTGGCCATGGTATGTAACAGATTTGCCAGTGCGCCGTGGCTTATCTCAACGCCTTTGGGCTTACCGGTAGAGCCGGAGGTGTAAATCACATAGGCAGGTTGTTGCGCCGTGATTGGCTTAGCGTCGAAGGTATCTAAACAGCGGGCAATCTCAGTTTGGCAGGCGTCCAAATCGATAATATCAAGTCGGGTATTAGCAATGGCCACCGCGGCTTCGCTCAGCGCATCACAGAGTAAGAACGCTGCTTTGCTGTCGCTCAGCATGTCCTGCAAACGAGCCTGCGGGAAGCTCAAATCGAGTGGCAAAAAGGCAGCCCCGGTTTTTAGTACCGCCAGTAAGGCCACTAATAGTTCTGTGCGCCGCGGCAGTGCAATGGCCACCAACGCATCGCGACCAACGCCCCGGGCAGTCAGATAGTTTGCCAGCTGATTGACTCGTAACTGTAGCTGCTCATAAGTCAGTGACTGCTCTGAGCAAACAAGTGCGTTGTGCTGCGCGCTGAGCTTTACTTGCTCATCCAGTGCATCGAGCAGCAGAGGTTGTACAGAGCTTTGCAAAGTCTGCCCCAGCAGTTGTGCCCGCGCAGCCTCGTCGAGCAGGCTCACATCAGCATATGCCTGAGCGCCCTTTACCTTGGCAAACAAGGCGATGAGCGCTTGGGCGTAATTATCCATCATATCGCTGTCGTAGCGCGCGCTCAGGTATTCCAGCTCCAGCGTCCACTGTCCATCAACACATAACAAATTGCAGCTAAACTGGTACTGGCCAAAGCCGGTATCTGTAGTACAGGTTGATACGCTCAGTCCGGAAAACTCTGGCAGCTGCTGTACCTTATCCAGGTTAAACAAGGTCTGTGGCAAACACACCGGCTCATGAGTTAATTCACTGTAGGGCAAGTGTTGATGCTCGAAGGCTTCAAGCAAGCTGAACTGCACCTGCTTAACCAGCTCTCCCACTGTGACAGAGTCTCTGAACTCCACCACCACAGGTAAAATATTGGTGCAGTAGCCCGGTAAGTGCAGGTCCAGGTCGTCCGGGTTATAACCATCACTGAGCAAGCCGCGATCAGACACCGGGATACCAACGGCAATGTGCGTTTGGCCAGTCAGCTTGTTTAACCACAAGGCATATACGGCCAGCAAGGTTGCAAACTGGCCACAGCCCTGAGACTGGCTCAGCGCTTTGATTGCAGACAGCGCATCGAGTTTGAACACCCGTTTTTCAACAACAAAACTTTCCTGGCTGTCGGCGCCAAAGCGTGTGGGTAACGCCAGCGCTTCGCAAGGTGCCAGTTGGTCCAGCCAGTAGGCTTTATCCTGCGCATAGTCAGCGCTTTCCAAATAGCGCTGCACGCCGTCAACATAGGCGCTAAAGTGCACCACAGGCGGCGGAGTTACCTGACTGTTTGCGCTGCTATAATTGCTGGCAATGCGGTGCATCAGCTGTTGCAGGCTGAGCCCGTCGTAAAGCACATGGTGTGCACTAATGCTAAGCACATGTTCTTGTGCATCCGTTTGCAGCAAGTCGAACCGGCACAAAGGCTGGGCGCCAAACTCAAAGGGGCGATAACGCAACTCAGTCAGCGTGGCGCTGTCGGTGTGCTGAGTTAAAACAGGCTGTGCCAGCTTGACATGAGACAAAGTGAGCGGGTCGACCGAATAACACAGCAAGGGGTAATCCGAGCTCAGCTGTTCGATGGCCTGAGCCAGGCGAGCTTTGTCCAGATCTCCGCTTAAGCGCAGCACCGCTTGCAGGTGATATGCTTTTGCGCCATGTTCAGATTTAAGCGCCAGTGCCAGTAATTGCTGCTGTGCTCCTGTAAGCGGGAACTGCTCGGGTTGCGCATCAGCCGGGTCTGGCTCGCCAAAGTAACCGGCGGCTTTTAATGCCAGCACACTGTCTTTAACGGTCTGAATGATGGTATTGACGTCGGCCTCGGTGTGCGCCGCCGAAAGGAAACAATTACGTCCTTCCCAGATAAACACGCCGCGATTGAGCATTTCATAGAAAAACACATCCAGATTCTGGCTAAAACGAAACCGGAATAAAGAAGCAAAATGCTCTATTTGCATGGGGATGCCCTGCTTTGCAAAAAATGCATTGAGTGTCTGCGCCAGATACTGGGTTTTGTCACTGACGGACTCTTGCAGCTGCGGGCCTTGTTTTTTAATTTCACTCAGCACTGCTTTGGCACTGGCCATGACCAGCGGATGCTTACAGAAAGTCCCGGCAAAAAAGGTGGTGTCCGCCTGCGGATAAGACGCATCGCCATACTGCCAGACGCCACCATCAATGCCATCCATAAATTCATGGCTGCCCGCAACCACGCCCACAGGCAGGCCGCCACCGACAATCTTGCCATAGGTTGCCATATCCGCCTGGATCCCCAGCATGGCCTGCACGCCACCCGGATGGGCTCTGAAACCGGTGATCATTTCATCAAAGATAAGCGCAATGCCCAGCTCAGCCGTAAGTGCTCTCAGCGCCTGCAAAAATGCCCACGGCTGATGTGCCGGATGACGGCTTTGCACCGGCTCAACCAGAACCGCAGCAATCTCGTTGCCCTGCGCTCTGATGCGTTGCAATGCTGACTCTGCGCCGTATTCAAGCACCAGGTTGTCACTAATGGCACCGGCTCTGACGCCGCCACACATAGGCTCAACCACGTCACCACCCGGTGCGTTTTGCGCCAGCGTGCCGTCATAATGGCCATGATAAGCACCTTCAAACTGCACGATTTTGTTGCGACGGGTTTTATTGCGCGCCAGGCGCACAGCAGTCATCACAGCTTCAGTGCCCGAGTTGCAAAAGGTCACGCGCTCCAGAGCGGTCAGCTCGCTGATAAGCGCAGCCACTTCACAAGCCTGCGGGCTTGCCAGCCCCAGTTGCAGACCGTCTTCAATTTGTTGCTCCAGCGCCTCAGTGACAAAAGCAGGCTTGTGGCCAAACAAATTGACGCCAAAGTCCATGGTGATATCAATATATTCATTACCGTCAATATCCCAGATCCGGCTGCCTTCGCAGCGCTTACCAAACACCGGATAAAGCAGCTCTTTACTGGACAGACGGAACCCGGCCGACGCGCGACAATCCGCCAGATGCGGCCGATGCTCAGACACCATGGCTTTTGACAGTGGCGTTTTTGCACAGTAACGCTCTGTGAGCGATGCCAAATGACGTTGCACGAACTGGCTACTGGCAGCCGTGGTTATCTGCTTGTTGCCAAATCCAGGTAACACTCGGGTTGCGTCGCTTTGCGTTGTAGCCTGCGAAGTTGGCGTTACCTTTGCGGTTGCCACTTGTGGCGCGGGCGTAGATGCCAGTGCCACAGCAGAAGTTTGCTGTTCACCATTTAGGCCTTGTAACATGGCCAATTGACGGGCAGCGACCGCTTCAACACTTTGTGCAGCATTGCTGTTGTTCACCACAGCAGCAGCCTGTAATTGCTCACGACAAATCGTGGCAACCAGCTCAGTGGGTGCGTTAACTGACATTGCCTCCGCTGGCGCTACGCGTATTTGCTCACTGCTATTTGAGTGGCTCGGTGTAACCTGCGCGGGTGTCACCTGATAATCACTGTGTTCGATTATATAGGCCACCAGCAGGTCAACCGTGCTGAGCGTTTCATAAAACTGACGGACACTGAATTCAAGCCCAAACTCTCTCTCATAGGTGCGCACCGCGTTCATGATCATCAGCGAATCAACACCCATTTCCAGCAGCGGTACATGAGTCTGAATATCGGTGACCGGCATAGATAACAACCGAGATAAAGTATTGAGAACAAAGGCGCGGATCGCTTCTTCGCGAGAACCAGCCACCTGCTCGGTATTAGTTTGCGCACTCTGCTGTGCGCTTAACTCGGCGGGCAGGTCGGCTATCCAGTAGGGGCTGTGGTCAAACGGGTATAAAGGCAAAGGTACTTTGGGCTGGTGCTCACTTGCCGGGCTCTGCGCCAGGTCCAGCGCCAACCCGAGTTCAAACAAGCGTCCCTGCGCTGACAATAAACGGGGCAGATCTGCCCCTTTAGCATGCAATACATGCAAAAACTCGCACTGTTCAGCCGGGCGGTTTTCCTGCAACAAGCCGCACAAAACCGGCTTGGGGCCCAGTTCAAGGGCACAATAGGCATCTAACTGAGCCAGTTGTGCCATGCAGGCTTCAAACTCCACTGGCGCGCAGATCTGCTCAACCCAGTAGCTGGGGTCACACACCCGCAGCGCCTCTTGCTGACCGGTAGCAGACGAAATATAAGGGATTGTTGGCTGAGCATAATTGATTTGTGCAGCCACTTTGGCAAATTCACTGAGCATGGGCTGCATCAGCGGTGAATGAAATGCCCGCGCTGTGTTAATGGCTTTGTGGCGCACATTGGCGCTATCCAGCGCCGCGCACAACTTATCCATGGCGCTGTTGTGACCAGAAAATACCACGCCCGACTCGCCATGATAAGCCGACACCGACACCTGCTCGCTTATGTCAGCCACCAGTGCATCGGCCTGCGCGCGGTCACAACGCGCCGTCACCATGCGGCCATTGTCCGCCAGTGCATTCATCAGCCGGCCACGCTCGCTAATCAACCTGATTGCATCAGAGAGCGAAAATACGCCCGCAATGCAGGCTGCGGCATATTCCCCAACGCTATGACTCACCAGATAATCAGGTTTCAGGCCACGGCTAAACCACAACTGCGCCTGAGCGTATTCAATGGCAAACAAGCACACCTGGGTCCACTGGGTTTGAGCCAGGTATCGTTCACTCGGGTCGCTGTATAAAACCTCAAGCAGCCTTGGGCCTAGCGTATCGCCCAGCAGGCGATCACATTCATCAATGGCATCGCGAAACACATCTTGCGTCTCGTACAAGGCTTTGCCCATATCAGGATATTGTGCGCCCTGCCCGGTAAACAAAAACACTAGGTCACGCGCAGGTGCTTGCGGCTCATTTGCACAGTGAGCAAGCTGAGTGGAGTCATTCAGCGCGGCAACCAGCGCCTCGCGGGTTTCGCCAACAAAAGCGTGACGCGCTTCTTTGTAATGGGGCATACACGCGGTCTGACTCACAAGGGCATCAAACCTAGATGGCGTTGCTGCACTCAGCGCATTGGCATAACGGCTGGCAAGTGCTGCCAGTGAATTGGTGGATTTTGCCGACAATGGCAGCACATACCCCGAGTTTACTGACGAGGTTTTGCTATTCTGATCAGGGTAAGCAGGTGCCTGGGCACAGATCACATGGGCATTGGTGCCGCCAAAACCGAACGAGCTGACCGCCGCCAGCCTGGGTTTATCACCCTGAGCAGGCCAGTCCTGGGCTTGCGTTGCAACCCGTACCGGGAGCTTTTGCCATGGAATATGGGCATTCAGCTGCGCGGTATGCAGCTGGCCCGGCACCTGGCCTTTATTCAGGCACAATAGTGTTTTAATCAGCCCGGCAAGGCCTGCACCAGACTCAAGATGACCAATGTTGGCTTTTGCCGACCCCAACAGCAAGGGCTGATTGGCCGCACGCCCTTCACCATATACTTTGGCCAGTGCCGACACTTCAATGGGGTCGCCCAGCTCAGTGCCGGTGCCATGGGTTTCAATATACTGTACATCCGCCGGCGCAACTGCCGCACTGTGTAATGCTGCTTTGATCACCCTTTGCTGTGAAGCGCCATTGGGTGCGGTGATGCCATTACTGCGGCCGTCCTGATTGACCGCACTGCCCTTCAGTACCCCATAAATCGGATCCCTGTCGGCCATCGCCTGTGCCAGCGGTTTTAGTAACACGCAGCCAACGCCTTCGCTGCGCACATAGCCATCGGCAGCACGCGAGAAGGTTTTACAACGGCCATCCTCGGCCAGCATTTGGGCATTTTCGCAGGCATCCGTAACCTCATTGCTGAGGATCAGGTTCACCCCGCTTACCAGTGCCATAGGCATATCGCCTGCGCGGATCCCGCTCAGGGCATGATGTAAAGCCACCAAAGAAGAAGAACAAGCGGTATCGACAGAGAGGCTAGGCCCGGTGAAATTATAGGTATAAGACAAACGGTTTGCCGCAATACTCAGCGCCGTGCCGGTGCCGAGATAGGCATTGCCCTGTTGCGCCTTATTCGACATATTAAAGTAGTCATTCTGAGAAATCCCCACATACACGCCAACAGGCTGACCGGCCAATTCGGCTGGCATCATCCCGGCTGACTGAATGGCATGGAAGCTGGTTTCAAGCAACAAGCGGTGTTGGGGGTCTATGTATCTGGCCTCTGCTGGTGATATCCCAAACAATCCGGCATCAAACTGCTCGATGTTGTCCAGATATCCACCCAGTCGAGTCTGGCCTAACTCAGGGCACAGTGCCTGTCTAACTGCGTCTGGCACGCTGATGGCATCGCGTTTTTCCGTCAATAATTGCCAGTATCCATCGGCATCTGAGACCTGCGGATAGCGACACGCCATACCGATGACAGCCACATCCATGGTATCTGGCAGCGCTTGTGTCTCAGGCTCGCTTTGCTCAACCTCCGGCACTTCAGATTGCACTTTTGTGTGCTCAACAGGAGGCTGCCCCTGTACTTCAAGGCGTTCGCGCACTGACTCAAACTGACACAGGTAATGGGCAAGCTGGGCAATCGACGGATGCTCGTAAAGCACCGTGGCTTCAAGCTCAATATCATGCAGCTCCATCAACTCGCCAGAGATCCGCACGGCCTTCATCGAGTCCACCCCTAAAGATAAAAAGGTGGCATCAACATCCAGGCTATTTGGCTGGCGCTCAACCTCATCGCCCACGACTTGCTGTAACACCTTGCGCAGCGTGGCTTCAAGCTCTGAGTGATCTGGTGTGTTTGCTTTTCGCAACGGCTGTTCGTTCGCAGCTTGCGGCGCACGAGAGCGAGCCAGCACTTCAAAGGTATCGGCAAGATAATGACGTTTATTTTCCTGTCGCTGGATTTTACCGCTGGAGGTTTTGAGGATCCTGCCGGGTTTGATCAACACCACCTCATACGGCGTGATGCCATGCTGATCGGTAATTGCTGAGGTGATCGCGGCAAAAATCTCCTGCTCATTGAGCTTGCGTACGGCGGTGCGTTTTACCTGCTGAACGATTACCAGACGCTCTTCACCTTGCTCAGACAAATAAGAAAACGCCGCGCCACCGTTGTTATCCATAGCAGCATGTGCCTCAACCACGGTCAGCTCAATATCCTGCGGATAATAGTTTTTACCACGGAAGATCATCACGTCTTTGGCGCGCCCGGTCACATACAGCTCGTCCTGATAAACAAAGCCCAAATCGCCGGTTCGCAGATAAGGACCATCATTGTCATCGGCAATCCGGGCCTGAAAAATCTCTTCGGTTTGCTTGGCTTTGCGCCAGTAGCCCTGGGCAACACTGGCGCCTTTTACCCAGATCTCTCCGGTGTGCCCTTCAGCGCAACGCTGTCTGGTGTCCGGGTTTACTATCGCCAGCGTATGGCCATGCCAGGTGCTGCCGCACGACACCGCATAATAAGGCTGATTATCTGCCGAGTTGTTATCCGTAGCGTTTTGATCATAAAAGGATTCTGTGCTGGTTGAGGCTGGCGTTAATAACGAGGCCTTACCCTGATGCATGTCCTTGCTGTCGAGCTGCAATACGGAGGGGGTTTTCAGCAAGCGCCCGCCTGTGGCAAACAAAGTGGTTTCTGCCATGCCATAACAGGGGGCGGTGGCCTCCCGGCGAAACCCACAGCGTTTAAATTTCTGATAAAAACGCTCAAGCGTGCTGGCCCGCACCGGCTCGGCACCATTAAGCGCACTTTGCCAGTGCGATAAATCCAGGTTAGCCAGCTCCGCTTCTTTGATGGTGTCAACACACAGGTCGTAGGCAAAGTTGGGGGCACTGGAAGTAACGGCTTTGGTCTCGCTCAGCAACTTCAGCCAGCGCAGAGGTTTTTGCAAAAACGAGGTGGGATTCATCAGCGCGGCAGGTGCACCAATATAGATAGGGTGCAAAATACCGAAGATCAGCCCCATATCATGGAAATGAGGCAGCCAGCTCACAATAGGCGTATCGCTGCTGTGGCCAAAGGCAAGCTTCATCATTTCTTCGTTATCCATGATGTTGGCATGACTTACCATCACGCCTTTAGGGCTCCCCGTCGAACCCGAGGTATACTGCAAAAATGCCAGGTCCTGCGGAGCAATGCGGATATCCTCCCAGGGCATAGGCTCAACCTGCTCCACTCCCTCGCTGTCGGTGGCAATGATAGACACATTGCTAAGGCTGGCTTCGGCTTCAAATAACGGCTGGGCAATCTCGTAAATTTTATTGCTGGTCAGTGCACCGGTTGCCCCGGCATCTTCAATAATACTTCTCAGCCTGTCGGTATTTTGATTCTTTTTCGGCGGATAAACAGGTACGGCGACAATGCCGGCGTACAAACAGGCAAAGAAGGCTTCAACAAATTCAAACCCAGAATTATACAAGAGTAAGGCTCTGTCGCCTCTGTCGAAGTAAGTCTGCAAACGAGCTGCTATTTTTCTGGATTTTAAGTCGAGCTCTGCGTAGCTCAGGGAAACTGCCGGTTGGTTGTCTTCGAAGAAATACTGATATGCAATGTCATCGCCACGTGTCCGGGCCAATGTCACTAATGTAGCCACTAAGTCGTTATTCATGCCATACCCATACAAGGTTTATTGAGTAAGTTCCTTTGCTCAGAACATCTGACTCAATAACCCAAAGGTAAGCAGTTAAAGTGGCATCACCCCAGGTACTCAGCACAGCTGTTCGAACCGTAAAATTGGAAAAAACCAATTAATTACATAAACACAATGACAAAGTGTGAGGTTCTGGACTGCGAATAACCGCAAAGTCGCAGCACACTGTCAATGTGGTTTTAAAGGTTAACTAACCGCTTAAAACCGCAAGCCATGCTAATCAACTACACCTTTAACACCCGGCACCAACAAGCTTTTGATTAAATTGAAAATAATCAAAAAACTGGTGTTCAACCAGGCTTAAATTCTCTGATAGTGTTAATCTGGCGGGACGACAACTGAACTAAAAATACCATTCCCTAACGTTGTTATTTTCTTCTTTTCGCTGCTTTGCAAACAGCTAAAACGTTTCCTTTTCGATGATTTTCATATTGATGCTATCACAAAGCACTAAAAAATAAAGCAAAACAAAATACAAATTTAACAAATATGCAACCACCCAAGCTTTACCTACTCAGTAGATATGGCCATGAACCCCGCATACTGGCTGCGATAAACAGTCAGTAATGAGCGACAAATGACAGGTCTGGCTGAAGGCAAACTGTAGCGCAGTAAATTGTTTTGGTAAATTACAGCCCCTTACGTACCAATAAAGGTACTCTCACTGACGCTTTCGGTCTGAGCCATTCAAACAAAGATTGATACAAGCTGCTATTTTGCATGAAGTTTAGTCGCTCATTTTAAAAACGCACGGCTATCTTGAGCCAGCTGTATGACAATCGTTACATTGCCAGCTAACGCTTACGGTCAGCGCCATACCTAAATTGAAGACATAGTCGCTAACGAGTTTGCGCCGGATCAAATTATGTCAGTATTAAATCACTATACTCGTGGCTAACATCTTCCAGGAGAGAATCATATGAAAGCCGCGCTCGTCCATGCCTTTAAACAGCCGTTAGAAATACAAACCGTCGACAAACCGACTCTGACTCCGGGCTCAGTGCTGGTCGAAATTGCCGCCTGTGGGGTATGTCATACCGACTTGCATGCCTGCCACGGAGACTGGCCCGTAAAACCTAAGCTGCCTTTGATCCCCGGCCACGAAGGGGTGGGTACTGTGGTCGCCAAAGCACAGGATGTAACTCATCTGGCACTTGGCGATCGAGTTGGTGTGCCCTGGTTGCACAGCGCCTGCGGCCAGTGTGAGCATTGCCTGAAAGGCGATGAAAACCTCTGTCCGCAACAGCAAAATAGCGGTTACTCGGTCGATGGGGGTTATGCGCAATTTACCAAAGCTGACGCCAATTATGTCGTTAAAATCCCCGATAATGTGCCTTTTGTTGAAGCCGCGCCGCTGTTTTGTGCCGGCGTTACCACCTACAAAGCCCTCAAAGTGTCAGGTGCCAAACCCGGCGACTGGGTTTCTATTGTCGGCGCAGGCGGTCTGGGTCATCTGGCCATTCAATATGCCAAAGCCATGGGCCTGAATGTAGTCGCCGTAGACAGTGGAGAAGAAAAGCTTGCACTGGCACGTGACTTGGGCGCTGACCTGGTGGTGGACTACACTCAGCAAGAACCGGCGCAAACCATACAAACTGAGCTGGGCGGCGTTCAGGCTGTAATCTGTACGGCCGTATCCAAATCCGCTTTTACTTCATCTTTTCATAGTGTTAAACGCGGTGGCGTGTGTGTGCTCGTTGGCCTGCCTCCAGAGGAAATGCCCATTCCTATCTTTGACACTGTGCTCAAGGGTGTCAGTGTGGTTGGTAGCATCGTTGGTACACGTCAGGACCTGGTCGAGTGCCTGCAATTTGCCGCACAGGGCAAGGTCAAAGCCATCATCGAGACCAAACCCCTTGAAGCCATCAATGACGTGTTTGAGCAAATGCTGAACAGTGAAATTAATGGGCGGATCGTCCTGACGCTGGATGAATAGTGGCAAATAAAAAAGGCGCAACCGAGGCAGTTGCGCCAAACCTCATAGGAAAGGAGTGAGGAAGGGAATTAATCTACTGTGGTGATCACCGTATCAATCAGATGCACCACGCCATTGGCGGTGTAAATATCAACCTGAGTAATGTTGCTGCCTTCAACTTGCAAGCCCGACGTTGGCAAGCTCACCTGCCACCATTTTCCTCCAACGCCCTGACCCATGGCATCACCCGGGTTGGTGTCTTGTGCGAACATATACAGTGGACGACCAAGATAAGCGGCCTGCATGCTGCCATCGAGTCTAGCTATCAGCGACAAACCAGGAATATTAGCAATCTGCTCTTGTGTGGCTATCACCGGCGGCCAATTGGTCGCACAGGCATCGACACATTGACTGTTAGCAAACGTCAGGTCGTCATCAAACACGTAAAGCGTTTTACCGGCCATGGCGGCGCCATTACCAGACACCAGTCTTTGATTGGTCGCATCATACGCGACCATGTCGCTCTGTGTGTTTGCCGTTGCAACAAAGTCCACCACTTTCAGGTCCAACATATTAGTGGCCAGCGTTTCTACCTGTTTACCGTTCAGGCTGAACGCCAAAGAAGAAGACGCTTCCAGTCCCAACACATGCTGGGTAAGTACCTGAGTTAAACCTGCCTGATCGGCCAGTAATGCGTTCAAGACGTCGGCAGGGATTTTCTGGAATGCACGATTGGTCGGCGCAAAGACAGTAAACTGCTTGCTGGTGTCGGATAAGGTGTCGACTAGATTGGCAGCCCCAAGCGCAGTTACAAGCGTTGATAAATCATCGGTTTCCATTGCTACGTCAACAATGGTTTTCTCCGTCGCCATTTTATCCATTGGCGGCATAATCACTTTATCGAGAACGTGAATCACGCCATTGTCGGCCTGTACATTGGCTGTGCGGATCACTGCATCATTGATAAACAGCATGCTGTCTACAATACTCAGGGCGCTTTTGTCTGTGTTGGCCATCGCCACCATGTTATCAGCTGAAGCGGCAATACCGGCTGCGGCATCAGACATTACGCTCTGCCCTACCACCACGTGATACAGCAAAATGTCTTTAAGTTTGTCTGTATCTGCGGCCAATGCATCTAACGTGTCCTGGCCTAATGCTGCAAACGCGGCATCAGTCGGTGCAAACACCGTAAATTTGGTTGTCGGATCGCCCAGCGTCGCGTCCAATCCCGTCGCGGTGACCAGGTTTAATAAGGTATTGAAAGAACCCGCACCCGCTGCCACTTCAGGGATCAGGCCCAGCGACTCGGGCACACTGATGTTGCCTACAACCACCGCATCGAGCACATGGATCACGCCATTTGACGCAGGAATATCGGTTTGCGTAACTGTCACACCGGCGAATTTAAGCATGTCTGTTGCGGCATCAATCGCCACGCTTTGCTGATTCTGCTCTAGCGTTGTTGCGGTTTTGCCGTTGAGTGACATCGCGGTTACCGAGTCAACTTTGCCTGCAACAATATGTTGCTTGAGGATGCGACCCAGTACATCCAGATTTGCCAGTAAGGTGTTGATGGTTTTTGTACCCAGCGCAGCAAAAGCGGCATCTGTGGGCGCGAACACGGTCAAGTCGTCACCGCCCATGAGCGCGCCGGTGAGACCAGCCGTTTCGACAGCTTTAAGCAAAGTCGTAAAGTTACCCGCCTGTGTTGCAACCTCGGCGATGTTTGCGGTCGACGTTGCTGTGCTTGGCGGCATCAAAACGGCGTCGATAACGTGAATAATGCCGTTATCCGTCATGATGTCCGTCTGGGTAACCGTTGCGGTGTTGATAAGCAGGTTATCACCCGACAAAGACAAGGCAAGCTTGGCGCCATTTACTGTTGTGGTGGTTTGCCCCGCCAGACTGAGCGCGGCTTCTGCTGCCACTTTTGAATCAAGCACATGGTAGGTCAGAATTTTGCTTAGCGTGTCAGGGTCAGCAAGCAAACTATTGATGGTGTCTTCACCTAGCGCAGCAAAGGCTGCATCGGTAGGTGCAAACACAGTAAAGGTGTTGTCGGTGTTGTCTAACGTTGCAGTCAGACCCGCAGCGTCGATTGCCGCAACCAGGGTGTTAAAACTGCCAGCAGCCTTGGCTGCATCATACACGGAGTTTTCGGGTGTGGGTGTGACGACAACGTCGTGGTCATTGTCATGGTCGGAACAAGCCGCGAGCAAGGCCAGGGTGCTTATTAACATTATTTTTATCAGTGCTTTCACGTTCTTCTCCATCAAAGGTGGTCAACAATCGAGCAATACGCGACCTTGTGAAACAAAGATCAAGAAAATTTAAAAAACTTTAAACACCTGATTAAAGCATCGTTTCATTGCTGCACCTGAGGCTTAAAATCAATGCCACCTAATGGCAAGAGTGATGAGGGCTACCGGGAAGAGCGGATAATTAAGAGACACGCTGGAATTGTCGCAACTCTGTCGGCAGAGCTGTCACTTACTTGCACTTTGCAACCACAAAAACCAGAGTGACAGATTGAACTGTTTGAAAAAGCGTGATGAACAACCACGCTTTCTTTTTAAACTGCGCGTTATTTGAGTTTCGCAGCAATGCCAGCCACGTGCTGACCCTGGAACTTAGCCAGTGCGAGTTCTTTGTCTGATGGCTGGCGACTGCCATCGGCCCCGGCAATACAGGCGGCCCCAAGGGGTGAGCCACCTCTGACTTCTGAAATATCCGTTAATTCAGCCGCGGCATAAGGCAAGCCCACAACCACCATACCATGATGAAATAAGGTGGTATGGAAGGACTGAATGGTGGTTTCGTTACCGCCACCGGTGCCCGTTGAGGTAAAGACACTGCCAACTTTGCCAATCAGCTTACCCGCCGCCCACAAACCACCGGTTTGATCTAAGAAGTTGCGCATTTGCGACGCCATATTACCAAATCGCGTCGGGGTGCCAAAAATAATGGCATCATAGCTCTCAAGCTCTGCCGGGGTTGCAATTTCAGCGGCCTGATCCAGCTTAACCCCCGCGTTTTTAGCCACCTCTTCGGGCATCAATTCGGCAACTCGTTTAATTGTCACCTCTACACCCGCAACCGAGCCTGCGCCTTCAGCAACGGCATGTGCCATGGTTTCGATATGGCCATAGCTTGAATAATATAAAACCAGTACTTTCGTCATCTTTGTTTCTCCGTGCGTTACCGGGGCGTTTCCCAGCAACTTGTGTTTTAACCAGCTAAACATCTGTGATCACTTCTTTCGTTAAGTATAGGCACGCGTGCCCGTAGACCAAGAGCATGATTTCATAGTTGATCGAGAACGTAATTACGTAAAAAACGATGGTATTGTTCTACTCAGAAGAATGGTTAACGTCATGCGTAATCGGCTGTAATCGTCAGACAGCAGGAAACGGGCTAGGCTTGTCTTAGATTCATATTCACTTATCAAAGGGGTATTTTTATGGCATTTCCAACCGCAGTGAACAGTCAGATCACAGATGCAGTGACGCAGGTGAATACCAAAGTTCTGGGAGACACCCCGGCCGTTGCAATGGGCAACTTGATGCTGGCCTCAAGCCAGGCGCTCGCCAATACAGCCCAGCGCTCGGCACTGTCGCAAAAATTCTCGATGTCGCCCATCGCCCAGGGCGTAAGCAGCTTATACAGAATAGATACCGCGTCAACCGGCATCGCCACACGCAGGATTTTAAATCGCGGCTAGCATACCGAGTTATCTATCTCATTTATTGGTTTGGAACCATTCACCTAGGAAAAATAACAATTCACTCAGCTTGTTACTGAAGTGCTCTCCAAATCAGGTAAACTCTCCGTAGATAATTTACCTAATGGATTGAGATGTCAGTAATTTATTTACAGCGTAGTGAGCGGCTCATGGCACTGGCCATCATCGCCATGGTGAGCCTGTCGATTAGCTTAACCGACTGGGTGCAGCGCGCACTGCCGCTCTCGCCCCCCATTGTCTTCTCCTCACTGGCTGCTGTACTGTTTATGTACTGGTTGCCTATGCTCGTTAGTTATGTATTGATACGGCGCGCAGCAATCTCACACTGGTTTGCACAATATGGCCTGCTTTATTTGGCTATAGTTGCTGGCACTTTGGTATTTGGGGCGCTACGCGCTCAGCTGCTCGGGATCCGCGTCCTGGAATTAGCAGAAGCGCTGTTCATTGCGCTGCCATGGAGTAGCGGTATATTTGTGCTGACAAAGTTTTACCTTACCCAAAAACACCTCAAAGATGAGCAGTTACTACGCCAGCAGGCTGAGCTCAGGTTACTTCACAGCCAACTTAACCCACACTTTTTGTTTAACAGCTTAAACACCATTGCCGCACTGACTTCATCTCGTCCGGCGCAGGCCGAAACGCTGGTTCATAACCTGTCGGCTATTCTGCGCTACTCACTCAGGCACACAATATCGGGGCGTAGCGAGTCGCCCACCGTTAATCTGTCTGATGAACTCTTAACACTCCACAAGTGGTGTGAAATCGAACAGTGTCGCTTTGGGGAAAATTTGCAGATTGAGTTCAAAGTCGACGAAGCGCTGCTCAGCCTCGCCTTGCCGGCCATGGTGCTCCAGCCGCTCATTGAAAATGCCATCAAACATGGCCAGAAACGCCCGCTGTGCATCACCATTGGAGCGCACCTTGAGCAGGGTTTGGCAACCATTTCAGTCACTGACAATGGCGTGGGCTTTCCCAAGTCTGTGTTGGCGGGTGATGCTCAAACAGGCCTGGGCCTGGCGATTACCCGCTCCCGGCTCAAGCTGGAAGCCAATGCTGAACTGACGCTCTCTAACTTGCCCAATGGTGGCGCCAAAGCGCAGTTTGTGCTGGAGGAATAACAATGCTAAATATCGCCATCATCGAAGATGAACTGCCGGCATTACAAAAACTTAAAACGCAGCTGAGCCAGCTATGTCACTACCAACTTGTCTATCATGGCGAGGATCCAGCGCGCTTTTTAGCTGATTTTGACCATTATCAAATTGATTTGGTCTTTGTTGATATCAATCTGCCGGGCATGAATGGCCTGCAGCTGAGCCAGCAGTTACAAACAGCCGGATTCAAAGGTCAGATCATCTTTACCACAGCCTACAGCGAATTTGCCGTAGATGCATTTACACTTGGCGCAACGGACTACTTGCTCAAGCCCTATACCAATGAGCGACTAGCCCTGGCGCTGTCTCGGGTTACCGCACAAGGCTTGCCCGGCACTGAGCCATTAACGCTGACCAGCAAAGTCGGCGATAAGGTAACACGTATTGAAGCCAGCAAGATTGAAGTCATTAAGCTGGAACACGGCCATGCCATCGCCTATAGCGCCGAACACACTTACCCCATAGATCTGACGCTTGAAGAGCTCATGACCACACTGCCGGATGTGTTTCTTCGCATTCACCGTAACGCCATTGTCAACCGCCTGAAGATCAGCACACTGGAGCGCTGGGTTACCGGAGGGTATTTGATCAAACTGGCGCACAGTGGGCAACAGGTGATCAGCAGTCGCAGTGGTGCAAAGCTGCTGCGGCAAAAACTACAGATTTAATACCGAGTCCTGCGGCTCACCCAAACAATAAAAAACAAAGGAAACTGATATGAAAAACATAATGCCGGTCCTGCTGGCAGGGCTGCTTAGTGCCTGCAATTCAGCCACGGACCCCGATGTGAAGCGCCATTTTATTGATGATGGCCATCCGCATCCGCTGGTTGTGCTGCTTGGTGGCAGCGAAGGCGGTAACACCCTGGCGAAACCCCATTTTCAGCCCCTGATGGATAGCTTTCATAAACACGGTATGTCTGTTGCGTCGCTCGCTTATTTTGGGACACCGGGCACGCCTTCAAGACAAATTTCGTTGTCGCTGGATGACATTGCCACGCGAATTAGCAAGCTGGCAGACGACCCCAGGATCAACTCAAACTGCATTGCGGTTTACGGGTTTTCCAAAGGCGCGGAGCTGGCGCTGCTGCTGGCTGCGCACTTTGAGCACATAAACCATGCGGTAGCAGTCATGCCCAGCCATGTTAGCTGGAACGCGGTAAAAACTTTTTCCTCACAGCCGGGCTGGCAGCTTGGGCAAACCCCTTTGTCCTATGTCGATGCGCCACTGATTTCCTGGCCAATGCAAAAAGGCGTAGTCACTGGCACATATACGCCTGCATTCGAAAGCGCACTTGATGATGCAGCGGCCAGTACCCTTAATGCTGCGCGGATCCCGGTAGAAAAAACCAATGGGCCTGTCTTGTTGGTATCAGCCAGACAAGATGAGATCTGGCCATCTCATAGGATGGCAAACAACATCATCGACTCCCTTCAACAGGCTGATTTTGCCTATTTGTATGATCATATAGAGTTACCTGGCGGCCACTACAGCTTTAACCGTGAAACGCAGGCTCAGGTCAATCAGTTCTTAGCCAATACACTGGTTAAACAGTGCCAGTAACCACACTTTGAGGCGGCATTCGCCAGTTACCAGTAGGCACTGAGTAACTGGCGGCAGAGTTTAATTACAAGGCTTGTTGAATTGTCTGCTTTTGCTTGTTTAGCCAGGCCAGCTGAGACGCGTCATCCACAGATAGAGAAATCGCCTTATTCACGGCTTGTATTGCCTGTTGTGGCGCCTCCTTGGCCATAAATACCCGGCTCAACATGCCGTAAGGCTCTGCGGTATCCGGATAATAGGCTATCCATTTGTTAACGATATATTCGGCCTCTTCAATATACTCTTTAACAACCAGATAATTGCTCAGCCCCCAAAGCTCATTAAACTCAGGTACGACCTCATAACCAAGTCGCTCTGACAGCCCCTGATAATGTGCATCAAACTCGTGTTTTTTGCCTTTGATCTTCTCACCGGTGATCCACCAGTTACGAAATACATAGCGCACTGCATCATAGAGGCCAATATGGGCAATGGTCATATGATCTTCTGCTTCATACAGGTCGGCATGCCAGTTAAGTTTAGGTCCGGCATGTGCATCGAGGTTTTTTCTGAGCCGGATAAAGTTTGGGATCTGCTTTTCAAACGGGGTATCCGCTTCTGTTGCGATGATCAGCGTTTTGTCCAGTTTTAAGCGCTCCGGATACTGCTCAATGAATGGCAGCATATTACCGCTGCCCCAACCCATTGCCGGCGACAATGCAATGTACACATCAAATAGCTCAGGGGTCGACAGCATAGTGTACAAGGTAAACAGCCCTCCCAGAGAATGACCGCTGAGCAGACTGAACGAGTTGGTCCGATAACGCTGCTCGACCAGCGGCTTCACCTCAGTGCGAATAAAGTTCAGCAACGCATGATTGGCCGGTTCGGTAATTACCTGACCGTCTTCTGTATACGGGCTCAAATCCCGACTGCGTGATGGCGTCTCAATACCCACCACTATCATTTCGGAGATGCCACCTTGCAAGTAATGGATCATACTGGCGGCATGGTCCATCTGACCTCGGGCATCCGTCAGATATAGCACAGGAAAGCGTAGTGCTTTGTTCTCCAGATTAAAATAGCCCACAGGTAATGAAATATGTACCTTACGTGTTTCTTTAAATAACGCTGAGGAAAGCGCTATCTCAACCTCCCTTTCATTGCCCCAGGATAAGTGTGAAGCACATAACAGTGCGAATAGCCAAACTAACTTCATTTTTGTTTACTCCATTGTATTTATTATTTAAAAGCGCTTAAATACGCCCCAGATGGGTACACTCATAGGTTCACTCGTATGAACGACAAATTATCTGTGCGGTATCCAGGTGAGTGACTGCGCTCAGCAATACAACTAAAAACACCCAATGAAGGCGATGTAATCGTCCTAATTTTTGTCTTAGGAATTTCTTAGGCCATATAATTCAATAAGTTAAGCATGGAAAAATTAACGCACGCTTTTGTCATCAACAACATAATCATTGACCCACAACGTAACCAGGTGCAGCACTCGGACGAAATAAATTCGCTGGAACCAAAAGCAATGGCCCTGTTATGCGTGCTTGCCGGACAGCCCAATACGGTGATTGCACAAGAAACTCTGTATGAAACCATCTGGCCCGGTCGCGTTTTTTCACCCAGCTCATTGCAGCGCCTGATTGCACTGCTAAGAAAAGCGCTCAGAGACAGCAGCAAGTCGCCCGAAATCATCTTTACACATGCCAAACAGGGCTACAGTTTAGAAGCGGCTATTTCAAAGCCCCAAACCGGCACTAAAACGCCCTCCAAAGCCTTGCTATCTGCATTAGGCCTTGTTTTCTTACTCCTTGTTATTACTGCTTATATTTTTTCAAGGCCACACCCGACACTCTCTGATACTCAGGCGTTGACCTTTACCGCTTTGGCAGAGTTTAACGGCCAGTTTTCACCCGACGGTAAGGCCATTGCTTTTTTGCGTCAAAGCGCAGATAAGCAAACAGAATTAGTCGTACGGCAACTCGAAAATCCGGGCAAGGACCGGCTGTTGTCCGATGTACAGATCCGCGACTTTACCTGGCTGACGAACAAGCAGCTGCTGATTGCACAAACCGACTCTGAAGCAGGCAAGCTTATCAGAGTCAGGCTGACGCAATCCGGTATTCAACCACAGCACAGCCTGCCCGCAACCAGACACCTGCGCAACATCAGACATTTGCTCAAAGGACCAGACTCGGCCATCTACTTTGTTGCGGCTCATCCAAACGCCGCGCAAACCGACACAAAGCAAAGTGTTATCATGCAACTGGACTTAATCAGTTTTGAGCTAAAAACGCTGATGACCCTGCCAGCAGCGCACGACATCGTCGATCTGGCCGCTACGCCCGATGGCTTGTATGTATCACTATTTGAAAACAGAAAAATCAACAAACTGCTTAAAATTGAACCCGACTCGCTAAACGTCAACGTTATTAACGCTGAACTTGACGGGCGCTATAAACTGGCCTGGTCTTCACACCATAAGCGCCTGATATTATTGGACAGCTTAAAACCCGCAGTGTTTGCATTAGCAGCGAATAATCAGCTAGTAACCATTCATCACGCTCTGTCGGCGGGCGTTTTGGATGCAAACCTATATCAGGACAAACTACTTACCAGCCGGGCTCATCAAACCATTAACGTGTTCAGCAGCCAAAGCCCGGACGCGGCGCTGATACACAGTAAGTATGAAGACTACCTTGCATCTGTATCACCCACTGGCCGTAGTGTGGTATTTGTTTCGAACCGCAGCGGTTACCCGCAGCTATATATGACAGATCAGAACAATCAACCCGAAGTGATTTTTACCAACCCCGGGCGGGAAGATTTTATATCTCGCGCTATCTGGCACCCAAATGCACAGCAACTGGTATTTGCAGCGGACAAAAAAGTGTATCAATTTGACGTCGCAACTCATGAGCTTACAGCGTTACCCATAGCTCAGCCAATAACCAGGGTTGAATACTGGCAAACCTCTGACTTACCGGGAGCCGGGGTGCTTTATCTAACCCATGCAACCCAGGCAAGTACGGTGGCATATCACATCGATTCGGGCGAAACAGAATTGTTATCGGGCCCCGAACACTTTATCTATGCAAGTAAAACGCACCACGTTGGCTGGCAGGACAATACGCTCAGAACGTCCACTGGAGTGAGCTGGCAACCCGACAGCGGACAAATACGCCATGCCTTCAGTGTGGGCGAGCGTATCCTGGTGCAGATCACAGCGCCGGATGCTCAGCGCCTGCTTGAGTTCGACCATCACCTAAATATACTGTCTCAGCAACCATTGCCCGGGTCCGCTCAGTTTGTTAGCAGCGCGTTTTACACCGAGCAAAACGCCTTTATCTATTATTATTCCCACAGACAAAACACCGACAGCGACCTGATGCTCTCACGGCTCACATTCTAGAGGCGGGTTTAACGGCGCTCCTTTGATCAACGCAGGGGTTGAAATTGATATCTGGGTGCCCAGAACCATTGAAAGCATCAAAGCGCAAAGAGATAACCAGTTAGAAGCCGCCGTCGATTATTTAAAAGCTCAGTTAAAATAATTTACCATCATAAACTCACTGCGCACTGTACCTTTTGGGCCTGACTGAGCCGGGCCCAAAAGGAGCCTCCTTTACAATCGATGAAACGACAACTAGCCTGTACACGGAGTATTTCACAATAAAAAGGACTTAAATGATGTTAGAGATGCTAAGAAATGGCGACCTGCCGTTAGCTCCCACTGTGCTTGCCCTGCAGTTATGCCTGTGTTTGGGTATCAACTTACTGGTTGCTTATAAATATCAATACAGCAAAGCCGTTGCAGTCCTCGTTGCCTTTGTGCCATTTATCAATATCTATGCAACCTGTGTGTATATTGCCCTGGCCATATTTCATTCAAGGAAGGCCAAGAACACGGGTAACCCGAGCTAATATCAACGCAAGCTAGATTGAGCTGAAGCAAGTCAAGTGCTTCAGCTTTTACTACCCCTTCAGATATTTTTGTAGCACATCAAAGCCAGCCCAGAGATTTGGCTATCAGGCGGATCCCCAGCATGGCGGTTAAAATAAGCACAGAAAAGCCCAAAATATTGGACACCACCGTATTCGAGTATTTGCCCAGCATGCGTTTATTGTTCATTACATAGAGCAGAAAACCGGCGATAATAGGCAACAGCAGGCCATTGGCAAACTGGGCCAGCAAGATAATTTCTATCGGCTTAATATTGGCCATAGATAACACCGCCCCAATCACAATAATGGTGACGCTGATAAAGCGAAACGGCCTGGCATCCACTTCGGTGTCCAGCTGTAATAACTCTGTCACCACATAACTGGTGGCCAGCGGTGCGGTGATCACACTGCTCAGACCCGCGGCAAACAACCCTATACCCAGCAGATATTTAGACAAGCTACCAAATAAGGGCTCAAATACCTTGGCCATGTCAACGGCATTATTCACGCTCAACCCCAGTGTAAAGATACTTGCCGCCGCCGTAGAGGTCACCAAAATGGCGATAAGGCCGCCCAGGCCAATGGAAATTGCGGTGTCTGCGCGTGCCTGCGGAATATCATCTGGCTCAGACCAATGTGCCTTTGCCGCCGAGGCATGCAAAAACAAGTTATAAGGCACCACGGTTGTGCCAATCAAAGCAATGACTGTCAGCAAAGAGCCTTCAGGCAATTGAGGTGTCACCATCCCTTTAAGCAGGGCTGTCAAATCCGGGTCGACCAGAAAAAAGGTGACAACAAATGCCAGCGCCATGACAGACACCAGGGCTATCAGAATGCGCTCAATTTGCTTATAGGTTCCGAGAATTAAAATCACCGCGCCCAGAGCAGTAAGCGCAATGATTGAACCGCGAAAAACCCATTTTCCTGGCGTGGTGATCGCCTCAATGCCCAGCGCGGCGCCCACCAAATTGCCCGCCTCATAGGCCGCATTGCCAATACAAATGGCCACAATGATCAGAGCAAATAATGGCCATTTCCACACAGAGTCCTGCAAGGACTGATGGATCACAGCGCCAAGCCCTTGCTGTGTGACTATCCCTACCCGCGCCGACATTTCCTGTAAAATAATGGTCGCCAGGGTTGCAAACACCAGCGCCCATAACAGCGCATACCCGAACTGAGCACCAGCCAGTGTGCAGGCGGTGATCGTGCCCGGGCCGATGAAGGCAGCGGTCACAATAACGCCAGGTCCCAGGTTTTTAAATTTCTTTAGCATGACTCACGCTTTCCTAACCGATGCTGTGGCATTCACTTTGCTCCTAATTAAATCTTGAAACGATTCACGATGGCCGCCAGCTCCCCGGCCTTTTCACTCAGATTATTACTGACACTTAAGTTCTCTGTACCAATCGACACCGACTCCTTGCTTTGCTGTGAGATAGAATCGGTGCGCTCGGAAATTTCTTTGTCAACAATGTTTTGCTCCTTGGTCGCATCGGCAATATGCTCATTCACGCTCAAAATTTCATTGATGAACTGGACGATTTGCGTCAGAGACTCGGCCGCCGAGGCTGCCTTATCGACCGTAATGGCGCTGTAGCTTTTGCTTGATTCCATGGCACGTACGGCCTCTTTTGAACCGTCGGTCAGCGTGTTGATCACGCCCAGGATCTGAGAGGCACTTTTTTGCGTGCGCGTTGCCAGCTCCCTGACTTCGTCGGCGACCACCGCAAAACCTCTGCCCTGCTCGCCTGCCCGGGCCGCTTCAATAGCCGCATTCAAAGCCAGCAGATTCGTTTGCTCGGCAATTTCCTGAATAATGGATAAAGAGCCGGAGATCCCCTGAACATCCCCCTCCAGTTTTAAAATCACACTGCTCGCCTCATCCAGCTTCTCAGCCAGCGTATTCACTGAGTTCATCGCTTCATCAACAGAGTGGCGGGTATCATTTGCACTGTTATCGGCATTTTTAGCGGCAGTCGCGGCCTCATTAGCATTGCGGGAAATTTCTTCCGCAGAGGCCGTCAGCTGTGTCATCGCCGTGGCGATCAATTCGGTTTCGGTTTGCTGGCGCAACAAGATTGAATTGATATTACCAGAGGCCCCCGAGATCTGTCGGGTTTCATCGACCACCTCGTTGGTGAGTTTGGCCACTTTCTTTATCAACTCATGCAGCTGGCCAAGGAAAATATTAAAATCCCGACTCAGGCTGTCGAACTCAGGCACGGTAAAATCCGGAATGCGTACCGTTAAGTCGGCGTCTCTGGCGGCATAAATATGAATGGTGTCCTCAAATTTAGACAAAGGCACTGTGATGCTTTTACTGATAATAAGGCCAAGCCCGGCCACTCCGATGGACACCACCACAGTAAAGAGCAAAATATTGGCGATGCTCTCATAGAGTTGGACTTCATTTTTGTCCCGCATGGACTTCACCAGGGCATCGACATCATCGGTATAAAACCCGGTGCCCACTATGAGGTCCCATTTGGGTAAATAGATGCTGTATGCCAGCTTAGGTAAAGGCTCGCTCTGGCCCAGTTTAGGAAAGTAATAAACCGAATAGCCATCCCCCGTTTGCGCCGAAGAAATGATATCCCGAACCAGATAATTTCCCCGCTTATCCTGCAAATCAATAAAGTTTTTGCCTATGCCCTGGTCGCTGTCCCCCTGCATGACGCGTGTCCCGTCTGGCTTAAAGCCAAACAGATAGCCGGTTTTGCTAAATTTGATGTTCTTCAGCAAGGCAATGGCCTCTGACTGGGGATGGTCTCCCTGCATTAAGGGCGTCAGAGCTGTTTTGGCAATTTCCAGATACGCTTTTAGTTCCACACGCTTCATCCGCATCATTTCTTTACGGCTTAACTCAACCTGCACCTCATTGAGTTTTTTCGCTTCCAGATAGGTGATTAGGGTCACCACAGAGGAAATGATGATCACGGGGATCAGTGACAACAATATCAGTCTGGACTTTATTTTGAGTTTCATGTTACTCAGCCTCTTTGTTGCGCAGCTTTAAGAGCGCTCTTCAACCGCTTTACCAGTTTGTGGCGACGTGTCGTATATGGACTGCTCCTTGTTATAGTGCTTGAGATACTCTTGCAGTATTTTGTCATAGGTACCGTCTTTTTTTATTTCCCGCAGCGCCTGTTCTACCTCCAGCCGGGTTTTATCCAGCGCGCGGACCTTAGAAAACGCAATATAACTGGGGATCTCATAGCGGTAGCTGGGTACCTCGGCAACCAAGTCTTCTATGCCAAGCTGCTTAATGATCTCAAGGGCACCCAGTCGGTTGATCACCACCACTTCCACTCTGTCTGCAAGCAGCAACTCAAAGCTCCGTCGGCCCGTATCTGTCGTCACGACATTTTCAAACACGCCTCTTTTTAGCGCCATGTCGATTTCTTTGCCATAGCTCACTTTATGCATAACCCCAACCCGATAAGGCGCCAGTGAGTTAAGTCGACCGTCAAAGTGAATATTGTTTTTTCTCAGCGTGAACAACGCAATCGACTGCTCTATCAGCATCTCATCCGAGTAATCCAAAAATGCCAGTCTCTGCGGGGTTTTATAAATGGTGAAAATACCATCGTAGCGTCCGGTTTCAACTTCTCTAATCGCTCTGCCCCAGGGAAGAATATCGATGCTGTAGGGCTGCTCCATGCGCCTGAATACCTCGCGCACCAACTCCACCGCAATGCCACTGGGACCATTTTTACCCTGAAACTCATAAGGGGGATATTCAAGCGTAACCAGCCTGATAACCCGTTGCTCGGGCGCGCTGGCGCCCAACAGGCATATCACCACTAGTCCAAGCAACAAAGCGCGCCAAACCGTCATGGCGCTTCACCAGTTAGCCTGCTCTGAGATTGGGCAAAGGTTTTTGCACAATCGGAAACACAATGAGCACGCCACATAAAGCCCGTCATATATCAGAAGCTCAGCTGTACTTTGATATAAGCGCGACGCCCGCGGGGGTCGCCCGTTCTGGGGTCGTAGCTACCGGCAATACTGACATAAGGCGGATCTTCATCGGTAGCATTGACGATACCAGCGATAAGTCGGGTTTCTGAATCCTCCTTCACCAGGTCGCCCAGATTGATGCTGTATTGCAGGTCAATGGTATTGAACGAGCTGATAGATTCGCCGCTGACGTCGTTTTCATAGCTGGCAACATGACGAAGATAAATGTTGGCACTGTGCTCGCCGTCTGACCAGTTCATGCCAATGCTACCTCGTAACCGCGGAGCCGGATTACCGACCGTGTTACGGTTAAGTTTGCCCAGCCCGTCGCTAGTGTTGCCGGATGCATCCATAAGGTCGTAACTCAGCAAATATGAGGCCTTTAGTTGTGGCCTGAAATCTCCCATATCAGTGCGATAAATGGTTGTTGCGCTAATATCCAGCCCTGACGTATCAATCGCTTCGGCGTTGATGAATTTGGTATTCACAATCGAAATGGTACCGGCTGATGTGCGGATCACCCGGCTTGGATCGTTAGGGTTAGCGTTGACCACCGCCTGATGACTTTCGCGGGTCAGTACGTCTTCAAACGAAAAATCCCAGTAATCCAAGTCCACAGCGAGTTCATCTAAAGAAAAAGACAGGCCGAGATTCACCGCCTGTGAGGTCTCCGGGACCAGGTTAGGGTCGCCGACGGTTCGGTTACCACCAAATGTGGTCGAGCCATCTTCCGGATCTGTGATGTTAGCAAAGTTAGTCTGTACACCCTGTAACTGATGAACCGACGGTGCCCGGAATGAGGTGCTGTAAGTGCCCCGAAATGAAAACAGCTCGCTGGCCAGCCATAAAAACGACACCTTAGGATTGGTGGTATCACCACCAAACTCGCCATAATCCTCATAGCGCAATGCCGCGCCTATTTCTAAATCTAGTGTCAGCGGCACCAGCACCTCAGCGAACACGGCTTTTACATCGCGCTCGCCGTAAAAATTCTGATTACCAATGAGAAAGGCAAAGCTGTCTTGCTGGGTAAAAGAGTCATAGACATTATTAATGGACTCATCGCGGTACTGAAAACCGAGCGCGTAGCCGACATCACCACCGCCTACTTCAAACAACGACTCACCGGTGATCACGGCCTCGTAAACCCGCATTTCCGATTCGGCATCCCCCAAATAGTCGCCGATGATAAAGTCCCTGAGCAGCTCATTGTCCGGGTCCTGCGGATCAAAGGGGTTAAAGTAGTAGCACTCGCCTTGCCCGGCTTCGGCCACTGTGGTGCCACTGCATTTGATCCCCCCTAAACCATGCAATGCGGCCTGAAAGTTATCGGTAATAACGTCTCTTGGGTTCAGTATGGCGTCGTTCGCGGCCGCAACAAAAGAAAACTGCCAGTAAATGCCTTCGGTTATTTCACCATCGCCGCCAAAGGCAAAGCGCGAAGTCGTATGGTCGTAATAGTTGATCTCGGTTGGTTTACCGACCCCGTAAGGCCGGCCACGAAAGAAAATGTCCTCGCCATAGGGGTTGTCCGGGTGACTTGCCAGCACACTGGGGGCGTTCAGTACCGGAAAACTGGGTGACACTTCCCGGGTTATTTTGTTTCTGGCGTAGCCGAATTCAGCCCATAAGCGTGTGGTATCGCTCCAGTCCCAGGTTGCGCGCGCATAGGCTTGCAGCCGGTCTTCGTTCGGCACGGCGGTAATTTGCGGGCCAAAATCAAACAAGCAAAACGAATTGCCGTTGCTCCCTTCGGAGAATATCCCGCCATTAGCAACACAGTTTGGATCTGCCACAGTTAAACCATTGGGGTTGTTTTCATCCGCACGTGAGGGAATGACAAAACTACCCGGGTTACCAAAGCTACTGGTGGCGGGCTGTAACCAGTCAACTTCGTCAAGCAACAAACTGGAGCGCTCAAGAAAACTCACTGCAAACAGCATGTGTCCGGTATCACCCACATAGCCACCATGGGCAAAGTCAATTTTGGTATCTTCCTGATCGCCATCACTCCAGCGGGTACGATATTCGTATTGCAGCTCGCTCCCCTCTAAGTCGTCCCGGGTAATAAAATTCACCACCCCGGCAACGGCATCTGAACCATAAATGGCGGAAGCACCGTCTTTTAATATTTCGACTCGCTTGATAGCTAAGGTGGGCACCAGAGAGGCGGTATCAACAAAACTTGCACCCTGATCGGTCACCACTGCCGACGTGACCTGCCGGATCCCATTCAGTAACACTAAGGTTGACGATACGCCCAGCCCCCGTAGGTTGACGTTCGAGGTGCCCGCGGTAAAGTTTTGCGACAAGTTATCCGAGTTGTTCTGCGATCCGGCATTAAAGGGCAAAACTTCAATCAGATCTCTGACATTGTTTGCGCCAATATCGGTCAGATCACTGAGTTCCGTGCTGGAAATGGGCGAGGCACTCTCTGACTGAATAGAGCGCTTGATCCGTGAACCCGTTACTGTGATGGTTTCGATGGCACTTTGGTCGTTACTTTGTGCATTAGTGGGTGTTTCGGCAACGACTAATACCGGACAGAGTAACAAAGGCAGAGTCCGCAATAGCAAAGACTGGGCTCTGAGCGAGGAGTTGCACATGATTTCACCTTATTGTTGCTAACGGTAAATTTGCTCAAGTGCTATGTGTCCCTGGAGTATCACTCCCACAGCATTCTCATATTGCTGTTTTAATCATAGTCGCAGATTTCAAAGTCATAGCAAAACTGGCGTGTTTTTTTACCCATAGCGGGCTATCTGGAGTAAGTGAGCGCACAGACTGTGCCTGTGCGCTCACTCAAAATTGCGACTAGCGTGGCCGATTATTTACTCACACGCAATGTGTAGCTACCAGCCCCGGAGTAGGAATACACCACAAAGCGGTAATAGCCAGACCCGGCACTGTAGTTAATCGATTCTGCAGAAGAAGGCGACTCAGAAATCGCAACCTGTTGCCAGGCGCCGTTTAACCACTTTTCTATTTTCAGGTCAAAATCGGCACTGGCGGGGCCACTCAGGGGGGGGCCAATCGTGCCGCCGCCGGACTGAA
>NZ_JXYA01000003.1 GCF_000967655.1 Pseudoalteromonas rubra | reverse complement strand
TACGCGGGTAGCTCAGCTTGACATTGTGGCAGATTGGATTATTACAGTGCCGTCTCAATCCGCTCATACGCGGGTAGCTCAGCGATGGCGAGACGTTTTACAAAGACTTTTACGCGGTCTCAATCCGCTCATACGCGGGTAGCTCAGCCTCGGAAGCTGCTTAGGCCGCTTTTCTTTTGTTGTCTCAATCCGCTCATACGCGGGTAGCTCAGCAGAGAAAACGCTGATGAGAGCGCCCGGAGGGGGGTCTCAATCCGCTCATACGCGGGTAGCTCAGCTTGGCCATACGAAGCGCTTCACGTAAAGCCGGAGTCTCAATCCGCTCATATGCGGGTAGCTCAGCGTTCGAACTTGGATTTCATAACCCCACGCGCGCGTCTCAATCCGCTCATACGCGGGTAGCTCAGCTGATTGACGCAGGTGTCATCACGGTGGACGATGAGTCTCAATCCGCTCATACGCGGGTAGCTCAGCCCGCCTCTTTAAAATCAATTTCCATACCGCGTGGTCTCAATCCGCTCATACGCGGGTAGCTCAGCTACCGACTTTGTATCCCACTGGCCATAAGGGCTGAGCTGGGATTTGCGCTAACCTCTGAGATATTTGCTCAATGCTGACCATTGCGCCGGTGCTAAGGTACACAACTTTTTAATAAACATCAACTTACAAAAGCGCTAACCTACCGGGGTTTTGCTGAGTACCAGAGGTTAGCGCTGGCGGCATTGTTGCACAGGCAAACAAATGCTGTTTTATTACCAAGCCGTCGGCCCGCAATGCCGCCCGGACAAGGGAATGACCCCTGTCTTATTGCGGCCATACACAAGCCTGGTTATCTGCGATTATCCTTCCAATGGGGTTTACGCTTATTCCTTGGCTTGTTGTGCCCGGTCTGGTTATTATTATGCCGGGCCTTGTTATTGTTGCCCCCTTTACCTTTTAGCTTTTCTAGTTCCACTAGCGGTTCAGAACGATTGTCACTATCCGTTCGTAAAAATTGTGGTCCTTCTTCACTACGACTACGGTCATTCGCAACAAACCATTCAAAACTAAAGTCGCCGTCAGAGCATTGGGGATACTGCACATCATCCAGCGGTTCAGCCAGTGCCAGCAGCCATGACAAACGTTCAGGCCGCCACAATTGCACCTGAGTGGGGTAAGCCCGCTGCACCCAGTCATGCACATTGCCATGTTCGGGGTGCCATCTCGTTGTTACCTCAGGTTCAAAGCTGGCGTAACGGGCCACTTTGTCTTCCAGTGTCAGTTGCTGCACTTTCAGCGTTACAGCGCCGAACCCATAGGGTTTTGCCTGGCCAAGCTGATGAATGAAGGGGTCCTGCGCTGTGCGGATTGTTTTTGGTTCCAACAAAGTGAGCAACAAAGCCAGCTCCTGTGGCTTTAAATTATCAAATTCAAGCTCAAACTCCAGTGTCTGCCCCTGTTCAATAATCGGCGCCGCAGTGCATTCTTTTCGCTTCGCAAGTTCCTCCTTGCGTTTATCTCCTTGAAAACCCATCACACTCGAAACAACGCCCGGCAGGTGGTACGCCTGTAGCTCGGGCGGCGTTTTGTGTCTTAAATAGACCTTGTAGCCTTTCACCTCATGCTTGTGCCGATTCAGTGCCGATTTAGTGACCAGTGCCTGTTTGTCTCCTCTTGGCTTAAAATACATAGTGGGCGCAGGTAGTTTGGGCCCTGTTGCAAGCCTCAGCAAATAGTAATTGTTCACATCTGCCTGATAGGGTTGCGACGCGATGGCATCATACACCCGCACACGGCTGGCAAATGCCGTCACCTTTTGCTTGCTCTGCACATCAATTTTGTCATCCGCGACGGTGCCAAAAAGCTGCTCCATAACACTGAGTTTACGCTCGCCATTAAAGGGTTGGAACTCGTCGGCATGGGATTTATATTTTGCCGATGATGGTTGGCCAGCACTCGATGGCAGAAAATCGTATAATGTGTCGTCTGACATTCTGTTGTCAGTTGACCCCACCCTTTTTCTCCACACCTGAGAATCACACAAGTGGCATGGGTCACCCTGCTCATTCACGTTAAAAATAAGGATCCGACCGTCTATACTCTTCTCATCAATCACAGAGCCTTTCGTGCCTGCTTGTACTTTCCTCATTTTTCTAGCCTCATCAGAGGTATTTAAAATCTTCAAGTAACTTTCAATCAAATCCTCGGCAATGGGGATTTCCTGAGCAACTAAGTTCCTCTCCAAAAATGCAAAACCATTCAAAGAATGTTTGTATCGCTTTTTTCCTGTACTATTGTCAATTTTCCTATTAAAACGCTCTACAGATTCATTTTTTTTCTTAACCAAATCAATTTCTTCTTGACTGTAGTCTGGCCTTATAAAAAGAGCCTGATCACCATTGTCATCAAACCAACCCTTTCTGAGTATCCGGTGCCCAATAACCTTAGAAAATTTGTGTACTTTCACTATCCAGGGATCACTTAAGGACAAGTGCTCATTAAATGTCTTCTGAAAAAGCTGACGGTCATGATCAATTGTTACTTTATTGTCCCACCCATTTATTTCAGCAGGGTTACCAACTAACTCACTGTTTTTTGGCATTTTATCCAGAATAGATACTCTAAGCGCAGCTATACGATCAATTGATAATGGGTCACCACTTTGCGTTTTGAATACTTTAGCTAATGCACTGGGAAGCTTAAATGGCTTATCCAGCATCACAGGAGGGATCCCCAACGGTTTTAAATACCATTGCTGCGCTTTTTTGTAGATAACCCCGTATGCCTGGTTTTTCCACCCCTTTCCATTGCGATAATACATAGGCTTATCTTCGAGTACCCGGGGCGGGCTAACGGTGATAATTTCTCCCAGGTTACTGAGCATACCGCGAATACTGGCAGCCGAAATGGCGTGTTTGCCATCTCGCAAATAAGGAGCAAGCAATTTTATCTGGCAGTTTTTTATAAACTCTTTTTGATCGTCATCCAGTCCCTTCAGGCTCTGTGGTGGCAGCGGCTGGTTGCCATTGACGACCGGGTGTTGCACGGTGATCTGGCAGTTAATGCGACCACTTAGTCCGCTAAAACGCTCATGACCAATGCGATGTTTTTGTAGTGACGCTTTACTTGACTCAATAGCCTGCGTATCACACAACTTAGAAAACGGAATAAAGTTATAGGGATTGTGAAAAGTCTTATTCGTCATGTGCCAGCTCCCGTGGTGTTAGCGCTTTTAGTTCACCCAGCGCATTGAGTAACGTCTCCTGCGTTATATTCAGTGGGGTCAGGCAGCGTTGAATAAAGTCACGGCTGCTGTGCAACGGTTTGCCATTTACCAGTACATTCCCCCCCAACCTGCCAAAACCGCGATTTTTGCTGGCCCCTATCGTCAGCTTTTGCTCAAATAGATCTTTGAGGACTAAAACCAGTACCGCTGTTGCCATGGGGTTACGAAGCAGCGCTTCGTGGTTTATTTCGCACTGAGCGTGCAGTGCGCCTTGCAAAGTAAAGGCTTCTACTTCAAACAATGCGCCGTCTTTTACCCCGCCGGTGAACCTGTCGATGGCTATCATGCTCTGGTGGTGCTTAGCATGTCTGGCATCGGCTGCCATACGAGCATCGTGAATAATCAGCGCACTGCGCTTGGCGCTGTCTCCCCAGATTGCAGCCCATAAAGACTGTACGGTTTTCTCGTCTATCTCTGCGTTGAGGGTTCTGATAATTTTAATAAACCGTGCCCGAAGCATGCCACGCAGCGCACTGGCAGGAATGACGGGCTGCCCGTCGTTATCGCGGCTGAAATATAAGTTTTTAAGCTTATCTTTACTGTTGCTGGCCTTTTGTTCCTCCGTGAGCCTGGACAGATAGGCCGGACTGGCGACCAGTAAGGGGTCCGGGCTGGTCAGCGCTAAGGTGAAGCAAAGCTTTGCAGGCTGCGATTTTTGCTGTGGATCTTTACCGGGTGCAATCAGTTTCTCGGTGTAGAAACTGTCCAGTGGCTTCGGCGCTTGGCAAGCGAGCCACTCGCTAAGCTTCTCTTGCGTCAGCACCCGCACCTTTAATTTGCCATCCTGCTTAGGTATTGCCGCTGTCAGCGCACCATAGCCGAACTTTTGCCCCGCCCCAAGTTGCAACCTGGCATTGCTCAATATACTCAGCAGCTGTTCGAGTTGCCCGTGGGTAATAAACTCGCAATGCAGCTGCCAGTCAAACTGGGTCTGAGGTTCAATCCAGGCCTGACTGAATAAATGGTTATCTTTGGCGGTTCCGGTCACCTCATCAATGCTGGCATAGGTGTCGTTAACCACAGAATCACTGACTACAAAATCGGGCAAAGCGGTTGCCCCCTGTACCGTCACGCAGCCATTTAAACGCAGATATTTTGGCCCCTCCCCTGTTTGCGGCGTACACTGTCGCTGACCACCAAATAATGTCTCGGCCAGTGTGTCATCACACAATGCCCTTAACATGCCTTTTAAGCTGCTGCCAGGCAATACCGGGTAGCCTCTGGCGTCGAGCCGCAGTTGTGCCAGTGTGGGCTGTTTATCTTTTGACTCTTTACTTTTTGACTCAGTGCCTTGTGATGGCAATTCTAAATCAACCTGCTCGCCGCTGCGCACAGCCAGCCTGCTCTCATTGACCAGTGAGATAGCTATCTGCACTTTTGGATACATGGTGTTTTTCATACCTTGCGCTCCTTGCTTATTTGCACATGGACCTGACCAAACCCGTTTGCATGATCATAAGGGGTACGTTTGTAGCGGGCCGACACCTCCTCGGGTACATCCAAAGAAGGTAACCCCTGGCGCAACCACTGAGTAATGTAGTGCTGGGCCTTTTCTTCCTGGCCTGTCCGTACCGACAAGGCAAAGCAGCTGCCAGGCTGGGTCTCAATATAAGGTCGATAACCACTACTGAAATTCTTTTGGAAGTGCATGTACCAGTAGCTGCCGCCTCGCAACTCCTCGTAGGCAAAATGATCTTGCAAATCAAAAACGCCCGGCGCCAGCATCTCGAATGCCTGCTGATATAGTTCCGCTGAAGGCTGGACGGCCTTTAACTGATGTGTATTGAGCAAACAAGTCGGCGAGCGCAGGGTTAGCTGCACGACATCCTGAGACTGGATCTGCACCTCGGGCGGTGCCTCTGACCAGACCCGATGCAGTGACAAAACAGCCTTGGTCTTGCCAACGCCCACCAAAGGTTGCTCCAGCATAGTACACAGCTCAGCGTACACGGCAGCTCTTGCGTCAGGGGGCACCCGCGATAAGTCGATATGGCCACGCCAGGTTATCAAGGCTTCTTCAGACCAGCGATGGCTGACACACAGGTAGCTGAATAACTGCTCTTCTTTAGCTGTATTACGAGTGGCCAGTTTTTCTGGCGTCCAGCGCGCGTCGCCCTCTCCCGACAACCAGCTGCTGATGGCATTGCGAACCAGTAAAACAGCTGGTAAGTCTGGCGGACAATCCACGGCTTCGCACTGGCTGCCTTTAAAGTCGCTGGCAAAGGTTAAGACCCCTTGCAGGTCATCCGGCATGTGAGGCGAATTCAGAAAATCATGTTGACGTAAACGCCCCTCATCAACGTTGTTTGTACTAGCAGTATCAGAGGCTGCCTGCGACATTTCTTTGGCCGTATACAGCGCAATTGAGCGGCGCGGGTGAAAGTGCAGCTCGCCATTTTCATTAAGCGGCATGGCATGAGAAACGGTCACCCGCTCCAGATATCTGGCCAGCTCACCACCGTGCTTCATTTGCCGGGCCATTACGCCCTTGAGTATTGCACCGCTGATCTCGCTTCTGGAGCGAAATTCATTACTTTTATTGGTCGGAGCATCGGCCATGCATAACGGCCTGTCTGACCTCCACTCAAGCACTAATTGCTGTGCATCGGTATAGTCTGGAAAGGTAACTGCCAGTGTATCTATGCGCTCTACGCTGGTACTGGCCGACTCAATCCGGCCAAATCCAATGCTTTTAAAACTGCCCAAAGCATGGCAGTAATCAAGTGCCTTTGTAATGTAGTTGGCAACAAGGCGAGCTTCTTGCTGCGTTCCGGCCAGCCTTATCTGGCCTTGCACCTCAATCAGTTCACCGGGCTCGTAGGGAGATTCAATAAACATCAACGAGCCGTGTTCAACTACCCCATCCTCATTTAACTCAATCCGGGTCTGCATGCTGGCTGCGGCATTTTTTGGTTCACTCATCGGCCAGTAGAAGTCGAAATTCAGTCGGCCTCTTGAGCCCATAAATGCGCCATCCGAAGCTGTGTCTGGCAATTGCTCCAGGCCTTCCTGACCAAACCAGTCATGCAGCTTGCTGGCTAAGGTTTTATCGTCACACAGTTGTGCCAGTTCATTCAGTGCGTGGCGGATATTGCCTTTGAGCAAAGTACCAGGCAACACAATTTGGTTGTTGTCATCGCGTAATACGGCCACATCAACGCCCTGTGCCAGTGCACCGCTGTGTTGAGTAACAATAGGGCCAAGCACTGTCAGTTTCACCGTGATCAGGTGCAGTTGCGAAAGGGTTGTTTGCTCAGCAGTTTGCTCAGTTGTCTGTTCAGTCATGTGTACTCTCCTTGACGGGTTCCAGTGCAATGTACTCCCACAGTTCAGTTAACATCATCCACATCAATGCACGCTGCTCGGGGTCGCGGTCACTGGCGGTTTTGTCGCCCAGTAATACCTGGCTGGCGCAGGCCGTAAAATCGGCAATGGTTTGGTCCGGCAGATCGGTAATATACGCCAGCCGTTGCTCTGCTTCTTGGCGTTTTTCCGAGGCATTAAAGTGCCGCGCTAGAGTATGAATGGTGCTCTTGCCAAATGTGGTTCGCAGGTAGGCTCCCAGGGTTTCGAGGCTTTCTATGGTCAAGTCAACCGGTAAAATGGCCTGGCGTGTGTTAGATAATTCGCCATAACTTTGTCTGAAGAAGGCATCACTTTTCGGGTCGCTGATGTCCATTGATTCAAGCACCGCAATGCTATAGGCATTGTGTGAACCGGCAATATGTACTGTGCCTGACTGATTGTCTGTCTGGGGCTGCTGTTTGTCGTGGTCCTCTGCGACTTGCTTTACCGCATTGGCGAGGTTTTCAGTAAACGTGCGCAATGTGGTCACCGGGGTTTTATGATGGCAAAACACCAACCCAAAGGCGTGGGTGAGCTGGTACTGCGCTGAGCTGCCATGGGTAATGACCCAGTCCTTAGTCCATTGTTGAATTTTGGCAAGCACCTTCAAACCCAGCGAGGCCGGTAGCACAAACAAGGTTTCGTCGCCGCCCCACATTAAGGTTTCCAGCCGCAGCTTAATACTGTCTGAGTCGGATGCTGTGTCTGAGTCGTGAAACCAGGCATCACTCTGGCCTTCCAGATAATTGAGCAGGTTTTCCAGCAGTTGCCCCCTGAGCAGGCGGATCTTCTGGTCATATTCCCGCTGATCGTCGGCTGTTTTTACAAACGCTTGCTGAATTTTGGAGAATTTATTGCCGTCAAAATACAGATACGCCACCTTGTTTTCGAGGTGAATAAACTCGTCACGGTTGCACAGCTGCTCAAAACTATGGGTAAAAAAGCGCTCAGCTGGGGCGCAGACAGGTTGTTTTTTTAACCTGGCACAGTCGGCCAGCTCATTGGCATAAAATTGTTGTTTTTCCTCTCGCCCATACAAGTAACGGTCGCGCATTAATGGACTAACCGCAATGGTTTGTGCCTGAACCCGCTGCTGCTCAGTACCCGGCAAGAGCGCCGACAGCCCACATACCGCCGCATTCTGTTCTGCTTTTTCGCTCAGGCACAGGCTTACACTGGTTTGTTTGAGCTGCTGCAAACGCCCTTCGCTGATCATGGCTTCCTTGGCAGCCAGGAAGCTGGCATCGGTTACCCCGCCTTTGGCAGTAACGACAAAATTGACCCCCTGATAGTTGTTGTTGAGCAACCCTGTAATCTTTTGTGCAAGTGCCTCATGCGTGTCTTGCTTAACCCGATACCAGCCCACAGAGCCACCCAGTGAGATGGGCTCAAGTTCAGTAAATCGCTCTGCCAAATCCAGCACCACACTGCGCAATAACATGCTGGTACCGCGATAAACGCTGAGGTTGTCACTCATATTCAGGCTGTTGTCAAAGTTGACCGCCTCTACTTTTATTAGCGCATACATTGTTTCTTCCTTATATTGGGCTGCTGCGGGCAGCGCGTACTCACCATGAGCATGGTTATCAGATTGTGGTCTCTCTAAGTGGTTGTGTTCCTTTTCGGTTAGTTTTTTATACCATTTCATCACAACCAAGCTCAGAGCGAGCAGCAGTGCAAGCAGGACCAGAAGGCCAAGCCGCTCAAAACTCTCTACGCTCAACACTTTGAGGTCTTTAGGCCAGGCCGTTACAATCGCCACCAAAGCCACCCCGAGTGCCACTTTTGCGCTGATATCGGTCTTAGATACAAAATAACTGCTGCGCCAGCTCTCCATATACTCGTCTGCCACCGTGATCTGCTCCTGCAACTGGGTAAATTGCGCCTCCAGCTGCGTTGCCCGATGGAGCCGCTCGAAAATCTCCAGCCCCTGCTGTTCATGGGTCAATGTCTTAAACCAGTGCCGGTTCATAAACAAAATAAAGTTACGGCGGATCTTCCGGTAGGTGTTGCGTGGCGCAGTCCGGGGATTTAGGTCGGCCAGCTGCTCTGTTGCTGCGTGCATTGCTCTTTGAAAGCAGGCCAGTGCTTCGCGGGTCAGCAACGCATAGTTAAACAAATGACGATAAATGGTGTGCCAGTGAGGCAAAATAACCGCGTGTGTGTAGTCGCCAAACCCCAAAGTTACGGTGGCGTACTCGTTAAACCCGGTTTCGGCGCTGATATCTCGCCATCGCCGGTATGCCTGTTTGTCTACCAGGCTGGTGATAAAGTCTTCATTATAGGCATAGCCTGTGGGGTAGCTGCTAAAACGCCCGGATGGCAGATCCACCATCACCGCAATACTGGTAGTCTGTGCCAATACCATTTTACCTATTTCAGTACTGGGGTAAGCGCCCAGTAATCCATAAGTGGCATTCAGATACATGCGGGAGTCGTGTTGTGCTTTGGCATACTCATTGAGCCTGTCCATAATCGTTTGCTGTGCCTGCGGGCAGCTATTAGCACCCGCAGTATTTAGCACGCTGGCCGCCTCCTTTTGCGAGGAGGTAAAAAACAACGATGCCAGACGCAATACATGCTCTGCAATTGGCTGACGATTTGATGCTTGCTGGCGCAGATAACTCAACCCCCGGGGCTTTTCTCCGTCGTAAATAAGGTATTCATGATTATCCAGTAACAAGGCCAGGCACCGGATCTTGTCTTCTTCTTTTTGCTGCACAAAGGTGGGGTATAAAATCCGGGCTTTATGGCTGAACTGTAACCAGCGGTCAAACTGCATTTGCAGCACCCGCTCTGCCAGCGGTTTGTAAAACGGCGCCAGTAACAGTGACCACCACCAGGTATGCTCATTGACCTGTGCGCCAAATACCGTCCAGCCGCGCTGCTTTTGCACTAGTCTGAGGGCATAACTGGTCAGCTCATAAATAGATTCATCCGGCGTGTAGTGCGCTGTAACCGACAATAAAAAACTGCCACGAGAGATAGGATGGCGCAACAACGACAGCGACTCTACTTTCGCACAGGGCGACTGAGTATTGGCCGTCACGCGTTTAACCTCGTCATCAGATAAGCGCCCGGCTTGCGACGTCGAAGGCTGACTTTGCCTGCGCATTTGCCGGGCCTGTTTGCTTGATGCGTTATCAATCGCCAGATAGCAGTTGTCGAGCGACAGCCGATATTCTTCGAATACGCTTGTCGGTTGTTGCTGAGAGTCGCCCGCAAACAGGCAATTTTGTGCCTGAGCGTTGTAATAAAGAAAGGTAGCCACCTCAGTGCTTTGTTGGTGGTCCCACTCGTTGGGATCCGTGCCGAGCGCATGAAAACAATATCTGGGCGCACTGATATACAGTGAGCTGTCAGTTAGCTGCACACTGCGAGTTGCGTTGTCGTCTTCTTTTCGGTCGCGTTTTTGCGACAAAGGCCCGGTACCGTTAAGATCAAAAGGATAGTAAAACGTTGCCTGGTAACTCTGAACGGGACGGACAAATTCAAAAAATGTCTCAAAAAACGCGTCGACCACCGAACTGGATAGCGCATTTTCGGGGATCAGTAAGGCAGTAAACACGCTGCCAGCCAGCTGTTCGTGCTGCTGATGGCATGCTGGATAGTTTTGTACAAACGTCTGGATAAGCACCTTGCGACGGCTGTCGTTGCAAAACAAGACGGCCTCACGCAATTGCAGCGTGCCTGTGTGCAGCGCCACTTTGCACCATACCAGCGGCTTTTGATCCAGTAATGCCGTTAAATTCTTATCTTTTTCAATAAGCTCGGGCAGGCTCTGCGGGAGTGATGTGCAGCTGCACAGCAGAATAATGTCTTCAAGTTCAATATAACGAAACGGTTCTTCCATGGTGACCACACGTGTTCTTATAAGTAGTGTTTAACCTTCTGGTGTAAGGCGTTAAATTCTGACTGGCACGCCTGCGGCTCGGTTTTGCTCACAGCGCCAAAGTAGTAACCGGGGGCTTCGCCACCAAACCAGGCCGATAACCCGCCGTAAGGCCAATTTGCCACCAGGGCACTTATATTTTCCCGCCCTTGGCGGGCCAGCACTTCTAGCTGGGTGATCAGCGCATCCTGCTGATAACTGATAACCACCTGGCGCAGCATCAGGTTTTGCCCGCTTTGCTGTGCCCGGGTGTACGTTTGTTCATTGGGAAACTGAGCAACCTCGCTCATCACCGGCGCCAGTCTGTCTGGGCAGGTTAAATACAAGACTTCATCGGAGCTTGCCGAGTGTGCGCGGCAGTTGGCTTTAAACCACTCAAAGCCGCTGTCGCGCAGCGCTTCAACCCCACGGATCCGGGCTTCCTGCTCTCTGATCTCACACATTTGCGCATAATTGGCACCGGCGGCCAGTAACCCCGGAATAAACCCTTTGTCATTGGCGGCAACCAGCTGATGATAGCGAGTCAGTTCAATATCAAATAAGTTGGCAAACTGCTCTATGGCCGTCTGAGTGTGGCGGGCATCGTTACCCGTATACTGATGATGATCAAGCCGGTGCAGCGTAATGCCATGCTGATTTAACAGCGCCTCAGCGCGTTTTTCGGGGTCTGGCAGCTCAATGGCAAGTAAATGCGTGTGACAATTCGCAAGGTCTACAGATTGCAGCGCATCATACAAAGTGACACCCCAGACTGAGGGTCCCCGAATGGCCTCAATCCCATATTGTTCGGCCAGTGCCAGAATGCAACTGGCTTCGAGGTCATTGTATGGACATAAAACGGTGGTGTTGTCTTTCGTTAGCATAGTATCTGTGATCCCTGTCTGTGTGTATTTGATAACACAGTTACCATCGTGGTACAAATATATTCATAAAGATATTCATGGCCTTGCAGGCATGGAATGAAGTAACTAAGGAGCATCCATTGCATAATGCGCTTGAGCAACTGTGTGGGCAGATCCCATTTACCCATTTATCGGTCACACTGACTTTACACGATACGCTGACCAGCTATCCGTTTTCTGGCAGCTTACTGCACGGTGCGCTGACCAACGCACTGAACTGTACCGATCCCAGCCTGTGCCAGCAGTTGCTGAGCGAGCAAAACCAGTCCCACCCCAGGGCGTATTTTTTTGTTGCCCCGTTTATAGCAGGAGGCATGGCTCATAAAGATCAGCAGCTTCGTTTTGAATTAAAACTATTCGGCGATGCTTGTGCGCACCTGAACACCATTTTGCAGTCGGTGTTTGTTATGCAAAAGCTGGGGCTGGGTAAAAACAGTACCACTTTTAGCATAGGAGAAGTGCTGTTACACAGCCAGGGCCGCACACTTACCTTGTTTAAACGGGGAGAGCAGGACGAGTTGTTGTTTGCACAGCAAACCACCCTGGCCGATCACCTGTACCGCCCTTACCCGGTTACAGCAAGCCGCTGGCGTGCGTTTATTCAGCTGACGACCCCCGTCTCTTTGGTGCGCAATCAACGTCCCATACACGCAGCCCCCCCACTGAGCACCTGGCTGTTTTTTATTGCCAATCGCTTAAACTGGCTGTGTGATCATTGCCTGCCAGAAAACGCCTTTCCCGCCACCATCAATACGCTGCTGGCCGACAGCACCGCACAAGATGTGCCACCCGACAACGACCAGACAAAGCCTTTTACACAGCGCCGCCAAAGTGCAACTAACGACAGAAACCACGCCCTGAAAGGGTTACTCGGCACATTTTCATACCCGGTTGACGAGCAACAGCTAAGCTGGTTACAACTTGGCAGCGCCCTGCAAATAGGTAAAAAAACCAATTACGGGCAAGGCGCGTATCAGCTGGACTATGGATTGCTCCGGGTTTGAAACTACACCACTAAAACGATACAAGCGCAGCTATGCGCTGTTTGTGTGCAACCCGCTTACAGTATTTTTACGGCTTTGTGAATACAGACCTAGGGCAATGTTGATAATGGGATTAATGGCTGTTTGCACTCAATACTGTATATCAAAGCCTATTTCTACAAATCAGGATGCTTTGCTCGAATTTATATAAATAAAATCAAAAAGTTATAATGAAACATCAAAAGCAAAATTACACTTTGTCAGTAGCTTAGATAGCATATCATTGAATTTTATACCTTTTACTAGTTCAAGAAGGGTTAAAATGTCAGTAAGTCAGCAATTTTGGGAACAGCCGACAGGACATCGACAATTTTACCCCCTACAACCCTTGTACGACGCGGCCTCGATCCGCTATAGTACCGGAAGCCCCGACTTTAGAGGCTGAGAGCCGCCCGGAAAAAGCACCGCTTTTTCAGGCTCGAAGGTGAGGCCCTGGATGGCCGAACTGGTTGGCGCTTCATGGATGAATCAACGATGCCGTTGTTGAAATGATTGGCTAAGTGACCCCGACTTTAGAGGGGATTGAGACCCCATAAGGCACCTCCTGAGTAATAATTTCGAAGTACCGGAAGCCCCGACTTTAGAGGGGATTGAGACACATAACCTTCTCCTTATAAAAAAGATGTCAGTGTACCGGTGGCCCCGACTTTAGAGGGGATTGAGACAAATATTCCTGTTCATCTTGGGACATTTTTTTAGTACCGGAAGCCCCGACTTTAGAGGGGATTGAGACCTGTTGCTCCAATGTTCTACTCCACCAAACCAGGTACCGGTGACCCCAACTTTAGAGGGGATTGAGACGTTATTTTCACACTATGTGAAAATTTAACTGGGGTGGAAATTAGAAAGACACCCAGCCCAAAACTTGTGCGCCAAACCTCGGCTGGTTTTACGATTGGGTGTCCATGCTTTTTTGGATGAATCAACGATGCCGTTGTTGAACTGTATGGTGAAATGACCCCGACTTTAGAGGGGATTGAGACACTTTTATCTTTGGAATGATATTGTATATATAATTCGTACCGGTTGCCCCGACTTTAGAGGGGATTGAGACAGTACTCATATTTGAATATCTTTCATGGGCCAATTGGTACCGGAAGCCCCGACTTTAGAGGCTGAGAGCCGCCCGGAAAAAGCATCGCTTTTTCAGGCTCGAAGGTGAGGCCCTGGATGGCCGAACTGGT
>NZ_JXYA01000002.1 GCF_000967655.1 Pseudoalteromonas rubra | reverse complement strand
GAGGTTTAGGCGACGCTTACGTCAAATAAAATTGGCCACAGTTTTAGAGTTTTCCCAATATCGTCGTTCTGACTCGTTCGGTGCCAGGCCTCCATTATATTGGTGAGGCCTGATCTGACTATAGTAGCCAGTTATGTATCGAGTGATATGATGTTGTGCTGAAGCAAAATTACTATACCCCGCTACAGGCACCCATTCCGTCTTTAAACTTCTAAAGAACCGCTCTATCGGGGCGTTATCCCAGCAATTTCCGCGTCGCGATAAACTTTGTTTTATCTGATAACGCCATAAAAGCTGCCGGTAATATTGACTTGTATAGTGGCTACCCTGATCGCTATGGAACATCACTCCTGCTGGCTTTCCTCTTGATTCATAAGCCATCGTCAGTGCCTTTCCTGTCAACTTACTATCTGGTGATTGTGACATCGCCCAACCGACAGGCTTACGGGCAAATAGATCAATAACCACTGCCAAATAAACCCAGCGGTTACCGGCCCAAACATATGTGACATCACCAACCCATACTTGATTCGGCTCTGTGACTGCAAACTGCCGATCCAAGTGATTGGGTATGTCTGGATGTGTTTGTTCAGCCCTTTTGTATTTGTGCTGAGGCAGCTGACAGCTCACCAACCCAAGCTTTTTCATTAGTTTACTTGCCCTATACCGGCTAAGTAAGATGTCTTTAGTATTAGTCACGATAGTTGCAATCGTGCGTGCGCCAGCCGAGCCCTCACTTGCTGCGTGTACCTCGTGTATTGCTGAGTTCAACCGTGCTTGCTCAGGCGTTATTTGCTTGTCTCGACTCCGCCAATATTTGTAGCTACTGCGGTGGACACTGAACACGTGACATAATGTGTTGACACTAAAGCTCTTCCTGAGTTTCTCGATTAACGAGAATTGTTCAGCGAGTCCGACATCAAGAGAGCTGTAGCCTTTTTTAATATATCGTTGTGCTCTTCAAGTTTACTGACCTTCTTTTCAAGCTCACGAATTTTAATTTGTTCCGGCGTCAGAGGAGAGGCTTTAGGCGTGACACCTTGTTGCTCCTGCTTAAGCTGCCGGACCCAACGATCCATAGCTGATTTACTGACATTCATTGCTTTGGCAGCTTCAACAACGGAGTAGCCATGCTCCGTTACTAACTGAGCAGCTTCTAGCTTGAATTCTGCGCTGAAGGTACGTCTCGTACTATTTGTCATAAAGTCACCTGTTTGTTTCTGAGATGTATTCTAACACCTCTATCCAGGTGGCCAAATTCACTATGCCACTACAAGGTCTCAAAGTTAAAGAATGCAATCGGTGAAGCTGAGATTCAAAAACACGTGATCTATTTAAATAACTTAGGTCGAGTCGTTGCTGAGGGGACTGTTAATGTCAATTCCAGAAAATTCAGGTCAGCATGGACTGAATTGGTTGAGTTAAATTACACTGCTCAGGACTTAAAAAATATGTTTGACTCTGTTGAATTCCTGAGAGGCTTTATTGGAGATGCTCAAACTAACAATGCACTAAGTCTTTCAATTGTTAAGGACTGCTCGCGTGAAAAAGAATATTACATTAAACAAATAAATCAATTGAAAATTGAGCACTGCCAAATGTTAAACACAATGGGCCAAAAGTTGGAACAGCTATCAGTGAAGCGAAGTTTCACTAAAGTTATTTTGCCCTATTACATTTTTCCGATTTGTTATGCGTTACTCGTTTTGTTCTTTACTGGGTGGCAGGCTTGGGTTGAATTTGATAAGAGCCCCGTTCACGCTGAAGTTGCAAAATCTTGTCTCCTAGCATTACTTTAAAAAAACAGCTTAAAACGGGGGAATACCCCGTTGACCATTCATGTAGTGGGGCTGCTGTCGAAAAAATTGGCCCGTCGGGTAACTTGCAATGTGAAAAAGTTGCGCACTAGGTTGACATCAATTTCGATTAGTAGCTCACCGAAGTCCGCAAAGTGATAGACAAGTTCATTCCTAATTTGTTCCTCTTCTTCAACGCTTAAACTGCCTCCGTTGATTTCCACGGAGCATGTGAATGAGGGAGATTTACTAATACTTATCTGTTTCTCGGCGGCAGCGATTAACTCTTGGGTCACTTGATGTATATTTTTACTCATAACAGTGTCCTTCTAAATTTTGTGTTGTCTCGACTACACTAGCACTTGCAGAAACATTTCGAAACGGTGCTAATGCCATTATATTGACCTGAGTCATCTCATCATAGCTCTAAACACCTTCAAGGCCGCTCAGGGGCGCACAGTGGCCATCACAAAATCCTTGGTCATTTGCACAATTTCATTCTGATGATCCTCGCTCACACTCAAAAACGGCTGGGCCTCGACGGCGGCAGGTCCGGGGGCCATGTCGCTTGTGCCGTCAAACTGCATCAGCGCTGCCTGCATTCGATTGCTGCCTAGTTCCAGGTGGTCACTGTCGGTAAAATAGGCGAGCGTGTCGCGCGAAAAATCCGACTTTGCAATAATAAAGTCGCTACTTGGTTTTGGGTACCACTTTAAAGATGCCGCTGCCATCGATACCAAGATATAAGTCGCCGTTGGGGTGAGTGGCTATGCTGCGCACGCGCCCGGCACCTTCGAATAGTTTACTGTGGCCAACAACTTTATTGCCATCAAGTTCGACCAAGACCAGATGGGCGAATTTCATTGCGCCCACAACCAAGTGACCTTGCCATTGGGGGTATTTGTCGCTGGTTATGAATTCCATGCCGGATGGCGCAATTGAAGGGACCCACACCCAGTCAGGTTGTTGCATACCGGCACGGGTGGTCTCATCGGTGATTTTGGTGCCATTGTAGTTGATCCCATAAGTGATCACAGGCCAGCCGTAGTTGAGTCCGGGTTTAATGATATTGATTTCATCACCGCCACGAGGGCCATGTTCATGGGTCCAGATCTCGCCGGTTTGCGGGTGCATGGCCATGCCCTGTGGGTTTCTATGCCCATAGGAATAGATACTCTTACGCGCATCTTTTTGTTTTGCAAAGGGGTTTGACTCGGGGATAGTGCCATCGGCATTGATACGATGAATTTTACCTGCATCGTGGTCCAGGCGCTGAGGATGTACGTCGCGGTTTCCCCGGTCGCCGATTGAAAAGTACAGGTAGCCGTCTTTATCAAACTCAATACGTGAGCCGAAGTGAAATGAGGGCTTGGTATTCGGGAAACCGTCAAATATCAGCTGTTTATCAACCAGCTTCATGTCTTTAAGGCGGGCACGCATGATAGAGGTGTTGCTGCCTTTCTCTTCGCCTTCAAAGCCGGAATAAGAAAAGTAGATCCAGCCATTCTTTGCGTAGTTCGGGTCAATCTCTATATCCAGCAGGCCACCCTGGCGCTCAGCATGCACCTCAGGAACGCCCTCAATTGGCTTATCGAGCAATTTTCCTTCTTTGATCATGCGTAGCTGACCCGATCTATCAGTCACCAGTAATTCTGTGTCATTTAGCCACACCATGCCCCAGGGGATCTGAATGCCTTTGGCTACCAGTTCCAGTTGATAGTCATTGGCGCTTTTTGCAACCGGGATGGTTTGCGGCTCCACTGCCGCAGCCGCCTGGGAAGAAATAAAAATTAAGCTTAACGCAATTTTGTTTAGTGTTTTTTTCATACTTGCTCAACTTTAGTCGACAATTAGATAGTCACAGGTTAGCGCGTTTTTCTGATAAATGTCAGCAGCTGCGGTAAGTAACGGGCAGGTAAAAACCAGTTGTGTGCGCGCTTTTTGCGCAAACGCGTTGCTGAGGGCGGAATATCGCCGGGCTGAGAAAATAACTGAATCAGACTAACGAATCTTTAACTTTACCTTCAAGTTGCATCAAATGCATAAGATTAAGCTTATGAAATTTATTGCAATTTAATAGATTGACAGAAGTGTGTTAGCGTCGTCAGCAAAACAGCCTGACTGCATTTTCACTACATATTTTACAAACAGAAACGCCCATTTCAATGTGCTTTACACCCCTTACATTCGTTCGAATTTCTTTAATTTGAACGTGTCAGCGTTGTCATATAGGCTTGCGCGAATTTTTTAGCTTTACCCCGGAATTTATACCTATGTCATTTAGTGCCCGACATACTGCTTTGCTCTCAAGCGCCTTACTGATTGGCTCTTCGCATGTTTACGCCAATACCACAGAGCTGGACACACTTAAGCGTGAATTGGCCAGCCTGGAAGACAAAGTGGCTCAGCTTGAGTCAGCTACAAACAGTGCAGATACATCTACAGAGACACCGGAAAAGGATGTTCAGGTCGGCGGAGCGGTCCGTTTTAACTATGGCATGAACTCTTACGATCAGGACAGTGAGCGCCGCGGTGGCGATATTGACTTCGATCTTGTGCGTATCAATTTATCTGGCGAAGTGGCCGATATTGGGATCAATGCAGAAGTACGTTTTCACGATTATATGCGCGTCGTGAAGTTTGCCTATCTGGACTATGATATTGCTCCTCAGTGGCAGGCTCAGCTGGGTTTGGCCCCAGTCCCATTTGGCAATACGCCGGTCGCATCGCACAGCTATTTTATGACGCCAAACTATTTTGTGGGTCTAGAAGAAGACTACGATTTAGGTTTGGTGTTTAAGCGTGCAATGAAAGATAACTGGCAGCTTGATCTGGCATTTTTTAAAAACGATGACCATGGTGGTATAGATGGCTCGGCAGAAGATCGCAAAGATCGTTACTCCGTGGATATTGTCGGGCTGCGTGGCGTCGGTGAAGGCGTCTATGACGCACCAGGCCAAAAGCTGGCTGAGTACAACACCCTGGTCGGACGCTTTGCTTATCAGATTGAACATGCACTGGGTGAAACTCAATTCGGTCTGTCAGCGCTGCATGGTGGCCTGGATAATGGTATTAACCGTGCCGGTGATTATCAGGCCTGGGCGGTGCATGCTTCTAACCGTTACGAGCAATGGTATTTCCACCTTCAGCATACAGAGTACGACTATCAGGTAGACGAATCGACCCAGATAGTGGTTGCTGCGAATGCCATGTACGACACCATAGCAACAAAAGCTGCATCAACGACGCTGGGTATCTCATACGACATGCAGGTGACCTTAGGTCCAGTGTCACAGCTAACGCTGTATAACGACTTTGGTGTGATGCACGATAAATCAGATGACAGTGCGAATACCTGGATGAATATCACGGGTATGTCTGTGGCAGCCGGTCCTGTATTTGCTTATATTGACCTGGTACACGCCAAGAACCAGCCCTTTGTGGGCGGCACGCTTGTCGGTGACAGCGATGATTTTGAGCGCCGCTTTAACGTTAATATCGGTTACTATTTTTAATCTCTGATCGCAAACACCTCTGTGCGATATAGCCCAGAGGTGTTGCTTTAGCGATGCCCTTACAGTTTACAATATGCCTGTGAACAGGCCAGTCTTGAGCATTCCTGCGTGCAGTTTACCAGTGACACAATCACACATAAGTCACCAGCGGAGATAGACGCCGCTTGTTGGCCGCCGGCAACCTGAGGCGTGTCGCGCTGAGCAAGTGCATTGTGCTTATCCGACAATCGTTTTAGTTGTGATTTTTTAACGGTTAATTTCATTGTTTTTTCCTTGTTGATATGGGTATTTAGTTGCTTCGGGCTGCAGTTTTTTGATTGCTGTAATGTGCAGCCCAATTCATTTAATCGCATCATTTTTATTTGGTCAAATGTTTTTACTAAATAAAAATATATCGAATAACTACAAAGAATTAGATGGATTTTTAATCGGATAATTTGATCTCGTATGGAGCTGTTGAACTAGATTGGGTAAATCATTACTCAGGTTTTAGGTGGTCGCTGTTTTGACCTGGGTGCAAAGTAGTTGAAGTGTCCAAAGCCTGGAGGCCAGCTGACGCCATGAATAACATGGCGTCAGGTATAAATTACTTTTCCAGACCAAACGGATCGTCAATCGCGTGTGCAGGCTCAGTAAACCACTTTGGTCCGTCTGATGTCATATAGAAATGATCTTCCAGTCTTATCCCAAATTCGCCGGGTAATACCAGCATAGGTTCATTGGAAAAACACATGCCAGCTGCCAGTGGCTGCGGGTTGTCCTTTACCAAATAGGGCCACTCATGAATGTCCAGACCGATACCGTGTCCGGTGCGGTGCGGACAGCCAGGTAACTGATAATCAGGACCCAGCCCCTGACCGGCCAGATAGCTGCGTGCGGCAAAGTCCACATCTCCACAGGGGGTGCCTATTTGGGCCGCTTCAAATGCCGCCAGTTGGGCATTTTTTTCGTGTTGCCATATGGTGCGCTGACGCGCCGTAGGCTCGCCGAATACATAAGTGCGGGTAATATCACTCAGATAACCATGTAGTTTACAGCCGGTGTCTATTAGTACAACGTCTCCCTGTTTTAGCGTTTGCGGATCTTTTACGCCATGAGGGAAGGAGGTAGCGGTGCCAAACAATACGATACAAAAGTAGTTACCTGTGGCGCCGACTTTGCGATGTGCTTCATTGATAAAGGCTTCTACTTCAGTGGTGGTGATCCCTTCATGGAGTATTGAGGCCGCCGCTTTATGCACTTCAAGGGTCATGTCCATTGCCCGTTGGATCAGCGCAAGTTCAGAGGCAGACTTATGCATGCGGCAATGGGCCGTAACGCATTTGGCGTTGATAAGCGTAAGAGCTGGCCCTGCCTGGCGGATGCCATCAGCAATGAAAAAAGCGGCGCTTTCATCAATGCCCAAAGTGGCATCGGGTGCAATGTTCAACTCGTTGAGCACATTGACGAGCAAGCTGTAAGGCGATTGCTCCTCCTGCCAGGTATGCATTGGCCCCTCAATGACCTGATAGTCCTTGATTGAGCCGACTTCAAAAAAGGGCACGATAAACTGCACGTCTCCTTGCGCTGGCAAAATAGCCCCCACCATGCGCTCACTCGGATACCATTGTAAGCCGGTAAAATACTTCAGGTTGGTACCAGCATTAAGATAAATGGCAGCGATATTGTGTTGCTGCATATACGTTTGCGCTGTTTCTATACGCTGTTGATACTCCTCGGGTTTAATGGCGACAACGTCTTGTGTCATGTCTGTGAGTGCAGCCAGTGCCGCTTCCCGATTTTGATAACCTATGCCTTTCATAGAGATTCCTGTTCATAATTCGTTATTGAAAACGCGCAATATTGTAGGGGCCAATATCCAGCGTTGTGGTTTGATTTGCAATGCACTGTGCGATGAGCTCACTGGTGATTGCGGCCTGGGTCAGGCCCAGATGCTGATGTCCCAGTGCAAAGTAAATATTTGAATGATTTGGTGCCGGTCCAATCACAGGTAAAGAATCGGGCAGTGAAGGGCGCGGTCCCATCCAGTGATCGCCCTGATTTAGCCGCCCACTGTTCTGTAATAGCGCCTTTGCATGTGTCAGCAAGACTTCGGCTCGCTCATAATTAGGTGGGCCGTCCAGCCCTGCAAATTCCACCGTACCAGCCAGGCGCAGGCCATGTTGCATTGGGGTCATAATAAATTGGCGATCTGCCGAGGCCACGGGGCGGCTGAGATTGTTTAAGGCAGGCAACATATTGTGATAGCCACGCTCTGCTTCAATGGGCAGTTTGTAACCCAGCTGCTTACACAGTGTTTTGCTCCAGGCACCGGTTGCCAAAACCAATTTGTCGAAGCCGTGGCTACCGTGTGTTTGAGTAGTCACTTGTACTCGGGGCAGACAAGTTTGCCCCGTGGCATCATCACACGGGGTTATTTTGGTCACTGCGGCTTTGACAAACTGGCCACCCAGGGCGATAAACGCCTGATATAAAGTCTGGCTCAGCTGATACGGATCGGGGGTATGGCCGACCTCACTAAAGTAAAGCGCATATTGAATACGCGAGCTTAATTCAGGTTCAAGAGCGCGTAACTGTGCGCTGTCCAGTAGCTCAACGGCCACACCTTGGTGCTGATACTTAGATTGTACGCCTCGGATCTCATCGACTCTGTCATGCTCAAAAGTCAGCAAGCTGCCGCGCAAGTGAATATTGTGTTCAAACTCATCCTGCAACAGTCGCCTGAATGCGGGCAGGGCGGCTTCATTGAGCGCTCGCAGTGCCCGGGTATGATGTTTAAAACGCCTGGGTAGCATATTCAGACAAAAGCGACTGAGCCAGGGCAGTGCCCTGAAAAAGTACTGGTGATCAACTCTGAGCGGGCTGAGTTTATCCAGCAGCATAGCCGGGATGCGGGGCAGCAAGGCTTTATCGGCAAGCGGGAACACCTGCTCCGTAGCAAAGTGGCCGGCATTACCGCGTGAACATTGTTCGCCAATACCCGCCGGGTCGTACAGGGTAACCTGATATCCCTGACGTGTGAGTTGCAAGGCATTGCACAGGCCCACCACACCGGCGCCCACAACTGCAATTTGAAGTGCATGTGTCATTTTTATTCTCGTTTGTCAGATTGCATTTTACCAACCAGGTGCCACGGTAAAGCCGGTCAAAAAATAAACCTTATAACTTACAGAGGGTTATTAACTCGATTAACCCAATTTGAGACATTCTGGCAATTTTATTAAATTTGGATATTGATTATTGTATACAATATACCTATGATGGCAAGCACAAACTAAGTAGAGGACTTACCATGAAAGTAAATTGGCAGGGTGTTTATCCCGCAGTAACGACTCAGTTTAATGATGACGAAAGCATTAACTTTGAGACCACTAAAAGCATGATCAACACCCTGATTGAAGAGGGTGTCCACGGCATCATTGTATTAGGCACAGTGGGTGAAAACTGCTCGCTCCGTGCTGAGGAAAAACGTGATGTATTACGCGCAGCAAAAGACGTGGTTGCCGGGCGTGTGCCGCTGATCTCAGGTGTGGCAGAAACCACCACCGCATTGGCTGTTGAGTTTGTCCGCGATGCACAAGAAATTGGGGTAGATGGCTATATGGTACTGCCAGGCATGGTGTATCGCTCGACGGAGCGCGAAGCCATCCATCACTATCAGCAGGTTGCCCGCAACACCCGTTTGCCAATCATGATCTACAACAACCCGGTGACCTATGGCGTAGATGTGTCTATTGAAGGCATGAAAGTGCTGGCAGAAGAAGCCAATATCGTATCGGTCAAAGAAGCAACGGAAGATACGCGCAGAATAAGCGAACTCTTCTCAGCGTTTGGTGATCGTTACGTGGTATTCGGTGGCGTGGATGACATTGCGCTCGAGAGCTTAATGCTGGGCGCAACAGGCTGGATCTCTGGCCTGACCAATGTCTTCCCACGTGAGTCCGTGGCTATTTATAAGCTGGCACAGCAGGGCCGTTATGAAGAAGCCCGTGAGCTGTGGCGCTGGTTCCTGCCTTTGCTTCGTCTGGATACAATCCCCACTTTGGTACAGTGCATCAAGTACGCAGAGCAATTGGCTGGCCGTGGCAGTGAAGTCACGCGTTCACCACGCTTGCCATTGACGGAGGACGAAAAAGCTTACGTACGCCGCTTGTATGATGAGGCTATTACCAACCGGATTGACCTAAGCAAATTTAATCTGGATTAAGCCTATGAATAAGGGAACATTTTTTTGCATTGACGGGCATACCTGTGGCAATCCAGTCAGGCTGGTAACAAGCGGTCACCCCCCGCTTGAAGGCGCGACCATGAGTGAAAAGCGACAGCACTTTTTGGCCGAATTTGATTGGGTTCGCCGCGCGCTGATGTTTGAACCGCGCGGCCATGACATGATGTCAGGCTCTTTTTTGTACCCGCCCACCACCGAAGACGGCGATGTGGCCATTCTGTTCATTGAGACGTCGGGCTGTTTGCCCATGTGTGGCCATGGCACGATAGGCACAGTGACATTTGCCTTGCAACAGGGCCTGGTTACGCCAAAAGAGCCGGGGCGACTCAAGTTAGACACACCCGCCGGGCGCGTTGATGCTTATTATTCAATGCGCGATGGCCGGGTAGAGTGGGTCAAGCTATTTAATGTTCCCGCATTTTTGGCACACCGGAATGAGGTTATCTCCGTGCCCGGTATTGGTGAGCTAGAGGTCGATATTGCCTATGGAGGGAACTTTTACATTATTGTTGAACCTCAGGGCAATTTCAAAGGCACTCATGCGACCTGCGCAGCAGAGCTTCTGGCGATGAGCCCAAAAGTGCGTGACGCCGTAAACGCACAAATTGCCTGTGTACACCCGAACGATCCGACTGTAAGCGGTGCTTCGCACGTGCTGTGGACAGGCGACCCTAAGCACAGTGATTCCTGTGCAGCCAATGCGGTGTTTTATGGTGATAAAGCGATTGATCGCTCGCCCTGTGGCACAGGCACCAGTGCACGAATGGCGCAGCTGTTTGCCAAAGGTGCGTTGCAAAGTGGCGAGGACTTTATCCATGAAAGCTACATCGGCAGCCAGTTTATTGGCCGAATCGAAGGCACCACAGAAATTGCCGGTCACAGCGCCATCCTGCCCAGTATTCAGGGCTGGGCCAGAGTAACAGGCCACAACTGTATCACTGTGGATGACGATGACCCCTATGCATTCGGCTTCCAGGTACTTTAACTAAGATGAGGCGAACCGCTTCATCACCCGATTTGTCTTAAGGAGACAGCTATGACTTTGACAGGACAGAGTTTTATTGCCGGGCAGTGGCGCGGCAATGCAGACAATGGGCAGTTTTATGCGTTTTGTCCGCAAACGAATGAACGACAGCACCAGCCCTTTTTTAACGCCACACAGGCACAGCTGAGTGAGGCGATTGCACAGGCGCAAACGGCTTTTAAAACCTATCGACGACTTTCATATTCGCAACGGGCGGTATTTTTGCGCAATGTTGGCGAGGAGCTCCTTGCCCTGGGCGATGGCCTGATAGAGACCACTATGCTGGAAACCGGTTTGCCCAGAGCACGCCTGGAAGGCGAACGCATGCGCACAGTGAACCAGTTGAATGCCTTTGCCGAGGCGCTTGAGCAGGATTTGGCACCACTGGCGCTGGCGCGTCAGGATGCTGCTGAGCCGGGTCGTGCCCCCATGCCCAAGCCCGCGACGCAGTTACGCTATCTGCCCGTTGGTGTGGTGGCCGTATTTGGCGCATCGAACTTTCCATATGCATTTTCAACGCTAGGAGGAGATACCGCATCAGCGCTGGCGGCGGGTTGCCCGGTGATAGTAAAAAGCCATACCGCACATCCGGGCACCAGTGAGTTAATGACGCGTGCCATGGCGCGGGCCATTCAACGCAGCGACGTGCCGGACGGTGTATTTTCTATGATCCAGGGCGCCGATTATGCCTTATCTCATCAGCTGGTTGGCGCTGCCGATATTAAAGCAGTGGGGTTCACCGGTTCGCTCACTGTGGCCAAGGCTCTGCTTGAGACCATTCATCAGCGCGAAGAAGTGATCCCATTGTATGGGGAACTAGGCAGTGTGAACCCGCAGGTGGTGCTGCCAGGCTTTGCTAAGGAGCAGGGCAATACTTTGGCGCCTGCGCTGGTCCAGTCGCTCTTAATGGGTAACGGACAGTTTTGTACCAGTCCTGGCTTATGGTTGTTACCGGCTGGCGAGGATGAGTTTGAAGCCGCAGCTATCAAGGCGATTGAAGCGGCGCCCTCGGATACCTTGTTAACACCAAGAATTTTGAGCAGTTTTGAACGTGCCATGGATGCGCTAAGCGACAATACAAATGTCACACGACTGGCTCGAGGCGCGCAAAGTCAGCCATTTCATGCCAATGCACATTTATACGCCTGTGAAGCGGAAGACTTTATTAATGACGCCAGCTTGCACGAAGAAGTGTTTGGTCCCAGCGCCCTGATAGTGCGCTATCGCGATATGGCGCAATTGCTGCGTGTGGTATCCCAGTTAGAGGGTCAGCTGACGGCCAGTGTGCATGGCAGCAAAGCAGAAATTGCCGCGCAGGAAACGCTCATAGATGAGCTGAGTTATAAGGTGGGCCGCCTTATTTTTGGTCAGATGCCGACAGGTGTTGAGGTGTGTGGCTCGATGAATCATGGTGGTCCGTATCCCTCATCAACAGATGTGCGCTCAACATCGGTCGGGCTGCAAGCCATGACACGCTTTTTGCGCCCGCTATGTGTACAGTGTTAAGCAATCGCAGTAGGTAGACCCTCTGTAACCCCGTGGAGTGCGGTTGTATGGGCTGGTTCCTTAGCCAGTGCAACCGCCTATTTGATCATGAAGTGTGCTCATAGCGTGCTAACTATGTCCTGCACAACGTGCAATTTATGGCAATGCACGTATAATGTATCCCAATGATAATAATTAATTAATCCTATGGCGATTGTACATAAAACCCGAACTCAGCTGGTTGCGGAAGCGATCCGTGAAAAAATTCTAAATGGTGAAATTAAAGCCGGAGAGCCTTTGCGTCAAGCAGCGCTCGCGGATGAACTGAATGTCAGCCGGATCCCTGTCAGAGAAGCCCTGTTACAGCTCGAAGCCGAAGGCCTGGTTAACTTTGAGGCGCATAAAGGGGCTACGGTTACCCGCCTCAGTGCAGAGCAGATTGATGAGATCTTCGACTTGCGTGCCATCTTAGAAGCTGAGTTGCTGAGCCATTCGATAGATAACCTGACCAAGCGCGACTTGCTTGAAGCTGAAGCCATATTATCGGATCTGGAAGAAGCCACCGAAGCGGGGGATGCGCAGCTGGCAACCGGTAAACTAAACGCCGAGTTCCATAACAAGTTGTACAGTCGTGCCGAGCGTCCTCAGACGCGTGAGCTGGTAGAAGTCTACAGCAAAAACTCAGAGCGATACGTGCGTATGCATATTCTGCTGGCTGGTGGTTTGAAAACGGCGCCTGAAGAGCACAGGACCTTGCTTAAACTGTGTTATGAAAAAGACACAGCAGGTGCCTGCGAGTTTTTGAAAAAGCACATCACGGGTGCCAAAGACGATATCAAAGACTTACTGCTGCGTCTTGAGCAGGAAGCAAAGTAATTACAGGGCTGTGAATTCAGCCCTGACACTTCTAATTGTCTTATCTCAGCGCGTTTATTAATTCTATTCGCCTTCAATGACCTTGTGTTGCTGCAAATACTGCTGCGCAGCATCGGTATGCGGCGCAAAGCGCTTCCACCGTCCGATAGCGCGGCGGTTAAGCGGCTCACGCACCTGCACTTTACTGGCCGTTGACACTGGCGCATCGTTGAGATGAAAGCGCATGCAGCTGTCCTGCCAGGGCAATTCACAATAATCCAGCAGTTTGGCTATTTGCTGCTCCGGGTTGTCGACCAGGGATTCGTACTGCATCATATAAAACTGCTCACCGTGCAGCTGTTTCCAGTGTTGCATCAGGTCATAAAAGCGGCTGTAAAAACGTGCGGTATCCATCAAGTCTAATGAATAGGCGTAATAAGGGTTGTTGATGGTGAACAGCTGGCGGAAGTTGCCAATGCAGGTATCCATAGGGTCGCGCATCAGACAGATGATTTTGGCATTCGGCAGGGCCCGGCGGATCAGGTCAACATAGAAAAAGTTAAACGGCAGCTTGTCGACAAAATGCGCATGGCTGCCGGTGACCACCCGGGTTGCATCCAGATAGGTTTGTCCAAGTTGTTGCGGGTTGCATTGATAAGCCTGCTCAAGCGTAAGCGGGTCGAGCACGGTCTGGCTGGTGGTTTGTGCCAGACGTTTTACGCTGATCCCAAAATCCTGTAACTCCCCGGCCGACATCACATCACTGTGGCTGGATAAGATCCGCTCTACCAGGGTAGTGCCGGAGCGTGGCATCCCAAGTACAAAAATGGGCTCCCGGCTGCTGTGGCCTGCAGCTGGGTCAAATACGTTTGCGCCACTGAGTGCCCGGATCCGCTCGAACAAAGCTTCACTGCCGGCATGATTAAATGGGCGGGCTGCATGCATGGCTGCTTTACCCTGTTTGAGCGCATGATAAGCCGAATCAAATTCGCCAAGGTCCTGATATTCTTTTGCCAGGGCATGACCTAAGTGCAGCCGGGACTCAGCGGAGCGTGCGCGCTCAAAGGCACTTTGTAAACGTGTGAGGTGGTTATTCTCTGCCTGGGCTTTTTTCAGATCAGACAACGCAAAGTGTGCTCTGTGGTGATCTTTATCCAGTGCCTGCGCCTGCTCAAAGGCCTGCTCGGCCTCATCAAATAAGCCAACGAATTTAGCACTGACCCCAAAGTTGTAGTAATACTGCGCATTATTTTGCGTGAGTGTGAGCGCCTGGCGGAAAAATGCCAGCGCATCCTGGTGCAGTCCAACGTGACTGAGTGCCACGCCAAAGGTGTCGGCGTCCAGCGCGCGTGTCAGCGTTTGCGGGTCAGTTTTTTCCGCAGTTTGTCTGGCCTTTGCCAGCTCGCCCTGTAAGGCATAGCATTTCGTCAGCTGAGCGCGATATTCGTCGCTGCTGTGCAGCCCCAGGGCCTTTTCGAGCAACCTGACTGCTTTTTTCAACTGGCCAACCTGAAGATTAATCACACCAAGCAGAAAATAGCCGTCGGCATAATCAGGCGAAACATTGAGGAGTTTGACCAGGTACTGATGGGCGGTTTCGAGCTGGCCCTGATTGAGTGCGCTAATGGCGCTTCTGTGTAATTGCTGGATAGACGTCATAGTGGATTATCGCTTTTAACATAAAGGCCCATCACTATGGATGGGCCTGAGCGGGAGAGTTCAATTTACTAAAGTTCGAACTGATAGTCGAACTTAATACCCACTGTCAGTGGTTTGTTTAGATAGTGGCCATAGTTACGCTGGATCTCAGCGCCGTTGGCGGTGGTGATATCCCGTACATCGCGCCGTACTGAGGTAAAGGCGTACTTATTGAACAGGTTATTGATGTACAAGGTGGCAGACCACATATCGCCGGTCAGCTTGGCTGACAGGTTACTGATCCCATAGCCGGACAGGGTTTCGCCGCTATCGCGCAAGCCTACTTTGGAAATGATATCGCTCTGTGCCGTCAGACCGTAGTTGATGTCCAGCGTTTTATCGCCCAGCACTTCCATTTCGTAATTCACGCCCAAAGAGAACTGATGTTCCGGTGAACCTGGCAGTCGGTCGCCATCCTTACCGCCATCGGTGCCATCGGCATTAAACAGGTAAGGCGCATCTGAAGTTAACTCGGCCTTTGTATAGGCATAGGTTGCATAGGCGCTGATAGAGTCGCTGAGAATAGCACGGGTTGAGATCTCAACCCCTTTGGCGTTGGCTGTCCCGGCGTTAGACGTATAAGGAATTTGACCCACGACCGTTGCACCGGCAATTTGCGCATCCTCCCAGTCTACGTTGAAAATAGCCGCATTGAAGTGCAGGCGGTTTTTCAGCCAGGTGCTTTTCAGGCCCAGCTCATAGTTGGTGGTGGTGTCTGCGGTATACAGCATTTCGTCGGGCATACCGCAACCAATTTGTTTGTCGGGCAGGGGATCCGGGCAGGGCGCCAGACCGTTGGAGCCACCAATACGGAAGCCTTCACTGGCCGTGATATACGCCATAACAGAGTCGGTAAACTGATAGTTGGCGTTGAACTTAAACAGGTTGCCATCGTCCTCAGCATTGTTTTGCTCAAAGTCCAGGGTAATATCGCTCGGACCTGCGCCGCTGAAGAGGGTATTGGCCAGCGGGAAGTCAACGGCTGATTCGGCTTTTACTTCGTACTCATAAAAACGTGCACCGACGGTGATGGTTAGCTTGTCATTGACCTGATAACCCACTTCACCGAACAGGGCCTGCTCTGTGATTTCACTGCGGTCGACCGAGAAATATTCTAAGTTATCCGGGCGGGTTTGCTCGCCACCGAAATTGGCCACGGCAAATTCACCAAAGCCTGGCGTAAACTCTTTACTGCTGGCATCACTTTCAAACTTGTTGTAAAAGCCGCCAACAATCCAGTTCCACGCAGAGTCACTCTGAGAGACCAAACGGATCTCCTGAGTGAAGGTGTCTTCTTCTTCCTCTTCACGGGTAAACGCTGAGAAGGACGGGAATTCCTCGTAGCCGTAGTCGAGACGGATCAGCAAGTCGGTTTGGTCGCGCTGGCCGTCGGCCTCAAAGCTCGACCAGCCGGATGCAGAAACCAGTTCAGCAAAGCCCAGGTCGGCTTTTAATTCCAGGCTCAGCAGATCATCTTCTTTGTCTCTGGGCTCCTCGTAACGATAGGCAGATTCATACTTACCAATACGATCGTTCAAACCATTTGCCGGGTTAAGTGCCTGATAGTGCACAATAGAGCGGCCTTCACTTTCCTGTTTCTGGTAAAAGTAATTTAGCGTGCCATCAAACCAGTCGTTCGGCTTCCAGCGCACAGAAATGCGGCCCGTGGTAGTGGTTTCGCCATTGGCATCGGCTACGCGTTTAAGGTTGTTATCGACGGCACTTTGATTGCTCCAATCCGGATCTGCCAAAGACGCTCCGCCCTCTCGGACCACATAGTTGTAATCAATAAACCCGGGATCTTCATACTGATTCAGGCTGGCACGCAGCGCCAGTTCATCTTCAATGATGGGGGTGTTGAAGACAAAACCGCCTTCACCACCAACCGAATCACTCTCTGAGTTTTGAAACAGATCGCCATACAGCTGGACTGTGGTGATGTCTAACTCCGGTGCTTTAAGCATGTAGCGGATAGCACCGCCCAGTGTGCCGGCACCGTAAAGTGTACCTTGCGGGCCAATCAAGACTTCAACGCGCTCCACATCGGTCAGGCGCATATCCAGCGAAACCGGAATTTCATTGATATAGGTTGCGACTGTGCCGCCATCAGAGCTGGGGCCTGACGAGTTGGTGTTAAGTCCCCGCACTATGATAGGAGACCCAGAACGTCCCCCCTGATCGGTCACGGTCAGACCTGGCACCCAGCGTGCCACATCAGCCAGCTCACCAATGTTTTGATCTTTCATGACATCGGCATCGAGTGCGGTGATGTTTAATGGCGCCTCCTGCACTGAGCCGCTGCGGCGAGTAGCCGTGATCTGGATAACTTCAAGTGATTTTTCTTTGACCCCAGCTTCATCGGCCTGCGCCGTTGCACTGAGCATAATTGACCCTGGCAAAGCCGTAGCAATGGCCAGAGATAGGAGTTTTGGTTTTAGCATTGTATTACATCCCGGAGTGTTCTGGTTGTTGTTTTTATGCAAACTAAGAAAGCATAAAGTGAATCTCGTAACAAGATTAGCAAAAAAGGTACGAAGATAATTATTTATTATATTTGCAAAAATATTCACTATCAATGGGTTTTTAGTCGAATTTGTGCATGAAATTGCAGTAAAAAAATTTTCACGGTTATTTGTGTTTTTGATGGTTTTTTTATCTATGTAATAGGGTTTTTATGCGCCCTTTTGAATTAAGTATGCGATTTAGTTGTTTCTGGCTTTGCTTAGGATAGTTTGATAAGCGAAATAGTATGCAAGGTGGTCACAAGTTGCTCAATATCTTGGAGCCCCTTTAGGGTGAAGTGCTGTTTGCAAAAGCGCCGTAAACCACAATAAGACAAAAAGTGGCTAGTATTGGTGAAAATGTGAATAAATATGCTGGTGGCTTGCCCGGATGAGTCGTCATCAATGAATAGGTTTGCAAAATCAGGGCAAGCTGAGATGGTGGTAAGCTTTCCCAGGCTTGATTACTTGGAGGCGGGTGATTGGTACATCAGTAATATCGCAACAGGCGAATCAGGGAAACGCTTTAAACAGAGCTGTAACTGATTTGCAGTACTCAAATGCACGATTGAGCGTCACTGTGTGTTGTTGCAGCAAAGAGCTGGCGTTTATTGACAGCACTTTGCTGTGTAGCTCTTTTAAGCCATACTGAGTCAAAATTAACTATTTGTGATATCCAAAATGCGCTTTTTCTTTATATGCTTGCTTAGTTTAAGTTGCTACGTGTCGGCGGCTGAGCTTTACCCGGGAGCGCCAGCAGCGGCCAGCGACTACGCGTTTTTGATTGGAAACTGGCAGTGCCGATATGAGCAGCTGGACCCGCAAGGCAAGACACTTTTTTCAGCCCCATGTCGCTGGCAAGCCCAGTACGCCTTTGACCATAAAATGGTGGTCGACGATTTCAGCCTGCTCGATGCGCAGGGTAAGGTAACCTACGCTGGCAGAACACTCAGGACCTTTTCACTCCAGGACAAACGCTGGCATCAGGTGTTCTTACCCGTACAAATGAGCGCAACCCTGAACCCATTTACCGGACACAGAGATAAAGAGGGCGTACATCTCAAGGTTGAGCAGCGCCTGCCAAATGGTGAGCTACAACCCGCACGTTTTCGCTTTAACCAGATAAGCGACAACGGTTTTGTCTGGGAAAGTAGCAAGCAACTTGAAGATGGTGATAAATGGTATGTTGATATGAGGATTACGGCAGAGCGGGGTGGGGAGTGAGCATAAATGAATGTTAGAAAATAACTTAATCGCCATTCTGGCGCTTAGAGTCCACTAATTTAAGGCCAACGATAAGAAATAGAGCATATGATAAAAAAACGAATTTGATTTGTAGCACTATTCTTGCTAACGGTGATGGGTGGCCGCTCAAGTACCCGTATGCCTGAAGACAAGCATACGGGATCGCTTTTCTAGTGTATTCGGTTTTGGTTATTTCCGGACATCAACAGCGTACAGTTTGCAATAGTGTCGGCCCGGAGAGCCATCCCATTTATTTGCGCTGTCTTCCAAACCAACAATGCTCACCTCTTTGCCACTGTGAAAGGCTGCAAGCAGTGCTGACATTGCGGTATCGTGACCTTGTGATTTGTTTTCTATCCAGTAACCGTAGCAGATGCTGCCCCGGTTACTCAGCTCAACGATAGTGTCTCCGCTGCCAAAGTCGGGGTAAGTGACCATTCTATCGATACTGCCGGATGTAGTTTCTCGTGCTTCCAGGCTGTGAGTTGACGCTAAAGCTAGTAATGCCAGAGCAAGTGCTTTTTTCATTTTTTTATCTCCGTATTTACGTTGTACCTATTATAATGCTAAAAAGCTAATAATGTATAGCCTTGTTTTTACGAGTATTTAACGGGTATGCTGAAGTTCAACTCGCTGAGCCACGAGTCTATAATACAAGGCTTACTTTGCTGGTTTTTTAGTCTCTATATTACCGCACACAGAGATAAAGAGGGTGTACACCTCAAAGTTGAACAGCGCCTGCCAAACTACAACTCCATGCTTTCGCTTTGGCCAACTCAGCGACAAGGGGTTTGTATGGGAAAGCAGCAAACAGAGTGAGAATGCTGAAGGTTGGTATGTGGATAATGGCGGAGTGACTCTACATGAATAGAAGAGCGAATGAGTGCAAGTTAGAAGATGAAACTGTGTAGTGGATATTCACCACGAGTTTAAAGTGACACTTACTGCGCAAGTCAAAATTACTTTAGAAAGGCAGCGACAGCTGCCCTTAAAAGCAAAAACATTGTGGGTATTGCGTCTCAATGTATCACTTGGGTACTACACTCAGCGCTAAATCATCTATCAGGACTGTTGCATCTTGCTGACTTTGAGTATAAATAAATTTCAAGTTCACCAGCTTCACAGCTCTGGTCTCGTCCAATGGCAAGTGGACGTCAAATGGCGTCACGGCATTACCATTACCAGATAGCGTTACCCGCTCATAGGTGTAGGGGTACTTACCGTCACGTTGATAAGTGACATGTGCTTCTGCAATCACAGACTCAGTGTCAAAGCCGGAAAGCATCTGTAAAAGCCCACTAAAATTCAAACTCTTTAAATTGGTATTTTCTGGAAATACGTAGGTATAGTAGTAAGGGCTGTATACACTGAAATTCGTAAACTGCACTTGTACGCTTTGCTCACCGCTAATCGGGGATTGATTTGTTAAGTGCGCTACGCCGTCACTGTTTGATGGAAATATAAATAAGTTTTCATTCTCAAAATCGCCGTGAGGAATTAAATTTTGACGTTCTTTATGAACGACGTGCAGGGCAAGTTCATCAAGAAGTACTGATACGTCCTGGCTATTTCGGTAATGCATGAACTTTAAGTGTACCAACCTTATCTTTCTTGTTTCGTCTAGAGGCAGGTTAACACTAAATGGCGTAACTGCACTGCCGTTACCAGATAGTGTCACACGCTGGTAAGTATATGGGTATTGGTCATCCCTATGATAGGTAACATGTGCTTCTGCAACTATTGACTCAGTATCGAAGCCTGCAGTCATTTGTATAAGACCACTAAAGTGTAAACTTGAAAGTTGTGTGTTTTCAGGAAAGGTGTAGGTATGATAATAAGGGCTATATACACTAGAGTCAGTAAAATGAACTTCAGCACTTTGTTCTCCACGAATGGGATATTGGTTTGTTAGATTACCTGTGCTATTACTATTCGAAGGAAATTTAAATAAGTTCTCATTTTCAAAATTGCCATGAGGGATCAAGTTTTTATACCCTTTAGGAACTATATGAAGTGCTAAATCATCAAGCAGCACCGATAAATCTCGCTGATTTCGATTATGCATAAACTTTAAATGTACTAGTTTAACCTTTCTGGTTTCATCCAGTGGCAAATTGACATTGAACGGTGTGTTTGAGTTATTGTCCCCGGAGAGTGTCACTCGCTCATAGGTATACGGATATTTGCCATCGTTATGATAAGTGACGTGCGCTTCTGCAATAATTGACTCTGTATCGAAACCGGAGACCATTTTTACTAAGCCACTGAATTGTAGACTTTCAAGCTGAGTATTTTCCGGGAAAATGTATCTGTGGTAGTAAGGGCTATAGACGTTAAAGTCAGTAAAATGAACCTCAACACTTTGCTTCCCTTTGATGGGAGATTGATCCGTTAAATATGCAACGTTGTTACTGTTAGAGGGAAATTTGAATAAATTTTCACTTTCAAAGTTACCGTGCTGAATTAAATTATCAAGAGTGTGGGGTTTTAAAATATCGCTGTTATTTTCACTTGCATATGCAATTAAACTGAAAAAAGCAATGAACAGAGTTAGAAACCTAGCTAAAATCATTTGCAACTTTCCTTTTGATTTATAGTTAATGAAATTTATTTATTAAATTTTATTTTGCAATAAAGTATCTCTATCTAATAGGGTTTAATATCCCGCCCTGATAGTATCTTATGAGAGTGTTATTGTAATTAAAAAGTAAGTTAGAATTTTTCAACCATAAAAATCACCCACTTGTTGATTTGGCAGGCCTCTTTTTAGTACTGCTGTGCAAAGTGCCTAATGATTAATCAGCGAGTGTGTTACTTTGACTTGAGCCTGACATGACAGCTTTAAAGGGTAGAAGACATTGACTCTGAAGGTCATGATTGCCATCCGGGGGCTGAATTTACCCCAATTTTTTGAAGCTTGAAAAGCGTACTAGAAATTGAGTCTACAATTTGTCTTGGCCGACGGCGACAAAGGCGTATTACTAATTGGTACCCTCTGCCACTTGGTGATAAAATTTGGCTTACAAGCATTGTGGTCACGCCTAATCACAAACTGTGACCAACACTGAGACCAGAAAGTAAAAAGAGAATGTCTCAGTTCGATATATTTGAAATTTAAAGGCTTTTTATTCTATGTGTGAACTTTTGGGCATGTCTGCCAATGTACCCACGGATATTTGTTTTAGTTTTTCCGGGTTGCTGGAGCGTGGGGGGAATACCGGGCCGCATAAGGACGGCTGGGGGATCACTTTTTATGAGGGCAAGGGATGTCGGACGTTTAAGGATCCTGAGCCGAGCTGCCAGTCGGAAATTGCTAAGCTGGTAAAAGCTTATCCGATCAAAAGTGTGTCGGTGATCAGCCATATTCGCCAGGGCAACCGTGGCAGAACCTGTCTTGAGAATACTCATCCTTTTACCCGTGAGTTGTGGGGCAGGGAGATCACCTATGCCCACAACGGTCAATTGTCTAACTATAAAGATCTGACTACTGAGTTTTACAAGCCGGTGGGTAATACCGACAGCGAGCTGGCATTTTGCTGGATTTTGGACAAGATCCGTGAAAAATACCCGAAACGGCCAAAAAACATGGCGACCGTGTTTCGCTATGTTGCTAAGTTGGCGAAAACCCTGATGGACAAAGGGGTATTTAACATGCTGCTGACCGATGGGGTATTTGTACTGGCGTACTGCTCTAACAATTTGCACTGGATCACCCGCCGTGCGCCGTTTGGCAAGGCAACCTTAATTGATGCGGATATGGTGGTGGACTTTCAAAAAGAAACCACCCCGGATGATGTAGTGACTGTGATTGCCACCCGGCCGCTGACCAATGACGAGCAGTGGACCAAGATGGAGCCGGGCGAGTATGTGCTGTTTAAGCTTGGAGAAAAAATCTAGTGAAGCCGGTTCACCGAGTGACTAAATTAAAAAAGCCCTGAACATCAGGGCTTTTTTAATGCTTTTTATTGTTTTGGCTTTTCTGCATCAAAGCTTTTTAGCTGGATCATAAACTGCTCTACGCCGTCTTTGCCTTTAAACATCTGTACCACAGAGTAGTGGTAGGCGGGTGCCAGCCAGGCCGTTGCCTGGCGCTTATCGTTGTCGTACAGGCGCTTTACTTTGATGGTTTCGACATTGCCGACGGGTAAGGTGATGGTCTCCGGTCCCACCACTTCAAAGTCATAGCTGCGCACATTGCCATTTTTATCCACAATGGGGTAGCTCATTTTGGTTTTACCCGCTTTTACATCGTTGCGCAGGGCTATCTGGTACGACAATACATCGTGGCGTTTTTCGTTCCAGTCGGCATTGATGGGGTATTTTTCGTCGTCTTTAAAGAGTTGGTTATTTTCGCGGTCAAAGCGGATTTTATAGCTTTTGTCTGGCCCGGTGCCTTCACGCTTCAGGGTATAAAGCAGCGGTTTTGGTGACTTATCATGGTAAGTAAACAGTGAGTTTTCCATGCGCTCATCGGAAAAAATCATCCATTCAATGTTACTTTCGTAATTCAGTGAATAGGTATCGTTTGAAACCTTAGAGAGTTCCCGAATGGCATTGCCATGTACTTCGCCTTTACGGAGTACGTCGTATTCCGCACGGTAGGGAACAAGATCACTGGCAAATAAGGAAGAGGAGAAAACAGCGCTTAAACCTAATAGTAAAGCGCTGTATTTTTTATTCTTCTGGGTAGTTTGCGCCTTGAGCTGGAAGGGGTTGATTGTCAAAAACGGCATAGTCTGCTTCCATCGTTAGTCTGTGTTCGCTGAACCACTTGACCACCAAAGGATAGATTATATGTTCTTGTTCATGAACCCGCTGTGACAGCGTGTGCGCAGTATCATCAGCCAGAATAGGTACCCTGGCTTGTACGATGACCGGTCCACCATCTAGTTCTTCTGTCACAAAGTGAACACTGGCGCCATGAAACGTTTCTTTTGCATCAATCGCTCTTTGATGGGTATTCAGCCCTTGGTACTTAGGCAACAAAGAAGGATGAATGTTCAACATTTTTCCTTTAAATTTTTGCACTAAGTCAGCAGTTAGAATACGCATAAATCCAGCTAATACAACTAAATCTGGATTATATGAGTCAATTAATTGTGCTAAACGTTGGTCATAGGCTTCGCGGCTGTCGAAGTCTTTATGACTTAACACTTGCGTGTCGATGTCCGCTTGCTGGGCGCGTTGCAGCCCGTATGCGTTCGCTTTATTACTGATGACGGCACAGATCTCGCCATTGATTTCGTTGCGCTGACAACTGTCCATAATGGCCTGTAAATTAGAACCACTGCCTGAGATTAGCACAACAATACGAATTGGAGATCGCTCGGGTGCCATTACTCGGCACCACCCAGAATTTCTACCTGTTCTTCTCCTGCATTTGCAGCTTGAATTTCACCAATGTGCCAGGCGTTTTCGCCCTGCGCTTTGAGGATATCCAGGCTTTGTGTAAGCTTATCAGCAGGCACAACCAGGATCATACCAACACCACAGTTAAAGGTGCGGTACATTTCATGAGTGCTGATGTTGCCGTTTTCCTGTAGCCAGTTAAATACAGCAGGCCATTCCCAGCTGTCGCCTTTTACAACGGCTTTGGCTGATTCTGGCAATACGCGCGGGATGTTTTCCCAGAAACCACCACCTGTGATGTGCGACAGGGCATGTACGTCTACTTCTTTCAGTAGTTCCAGAATTGGTTTTACGTAAATGCGGGTTGGTTCAAGCAGGTGCTCGGCCAGCGGTTTACCTGCGAATTCTTCGCTGGTATCAGCGCCAGACACTTCCAGTACTTTGCGGATCAGCGAGTAGCCGTTTGAGTGTGGACCGCTTGAAGCTAGGGCGATAAGTTGGTCACCTTCGGCAACTTTAGTGCCATCAATGATTTTAGACTTTTCAACAACACCGGTACAGAAACCGGCCATGTCGTAGTCTTCGCCTTCGTACATGCCTGGCATTTCAGCGGTTTCACCGCCGATCAAGGCACAGCCTGCCAGCTCACAACCAGTACCAATACCAGTGACTACGTCGGCAGCGGTATCTACATCCAGTTTACCTGTTGCGTAATAGTCAAGGAAAAATAGGGGTTCAGCACCTTGAACTATTAAGTCGTTTACACACATGGCAACCAGGTCGATACCAACGGTATCATGTTTTTTCAAATCGATGGCCAGACGCAGCTTAGTGCCTACGCCATCTGTGCCAGCAACTAAGACAGGCTCTTTATATCCGGTTGGTAGCTCGCATAATGCGCCAAAGCCGCCAATACCGCCCATCACTTCAGGGCGACGCGTCTTTTTAACTACCCCTTTAATGCGCTCAACCAATGCATTGCCCGCATCGATATCAACGCCTGCGTCTTTATAGCTCAGAGACTGTTTTTGTTCGCTCACAGGTTTTCCTCAAAAATAACAGAATGGATTTGCTTAGAAACGCGCGTATTTTACATCAAATGCGCCAGTGCGGCTAGTCGATTTGGCTCGCATACATACAGATATCGAACTCAGAATAAGGGCACCAAAGCGGGTATCAGCGCTCAGCTGTACCTGCTATGTGCAACGCAAGATGGGCATTTCTTCACTATACTGAGCACATTCTGGTGCGTCTGAATGTGATCTCTGTGGAAAGCCTGAGTCTGAGCTTGATTGTGATTGGTTTATTGTTGCTGTTACTGGCATTAAGACCTGCATTGCAGATCTGCCGGATAGCACAAAACCGTGGCTGGCAGGTGTTAATGGCGCTGATAGTCTTCTTTATCTGTGGCTATCTGGCTTTTGCATACCAGGTTTACCGCACTGCAAATAGTTCGCCTTTGGTGCTGGGGCTTTCGGTAATACTTATGCTGGGGGCTGTATTTGTGATAGTGGTTGTTACGCTTAGCCGTTCCAGTTTGCAATTACTTAAAGATGTGGCGCAAAGCGAGCGTCATCAGGCGCGCCACGACTCTCTCACTCAGCTCGAGAATCGCCAGCAGTGCATTCATCATATTGAACAGCGCATTTCACAGGACAGGGCCTTTAGCGTCTTGCTCATGGATATCAATAACTTTAAACAGATCAATGATGCACTTGGCCATTTCTTTGGCGACAAGGTACTGATTGCCTTTGCAGAGCGTATGCGTTCGATTATTGCAAGCGACAGCCGGGTGTTTAGGATGGGCGGCGATGAGTTTGTGATTGTGACCGATACAGCCAGTGAAACCGCCTTGTTTGCGCTCAACAATGGATTGCTTAAAGCGTTTAATGGTGGATTGGTGATTGAAGATGTCCATGTTGACGTATATTACAGCGCGGGCGCACGTGTCTTTTGCTCCGAGCAAAAACCCTCAGTGACTGAATTACTTAAACATGCTGACATAGCCATGTATGCAGCTAAGCACAGCCGACAGAGCCTGGTGATATTTGATCAGGCCTTGCATGATGGCGTAGAAGCGGAATTTGAGCTGTTTTCTGCGCTAAAAAAGGCGCTCAATGCCAATCAGCTCAGTGTGTTTTATCAACCCCTGGTATGTGGTCATAACAACGAAGTACATGGTATGGAGGCTTTGTTGCGCTGGCGCGATGCATCAGGCACTTTTATCAGCCCGATGACCTTTATCCCAATTGCAGAAAAAAATAACTATATCAAACAGATCAGTGCCTTTGTAATTGAGCAGGTCTTTGCACAGCTGGACGATTTTTTGGCAATAGAGCCTGGTGTGACGGTACACATTAACTTGTCTAGCCAGGACTTTCAGGGCCGCTATTTGATTAATCAACTGGTTGAGCTACAAACAAAATATGATGTACAGCCTAGTCGGATTGTGTTTGAACTAACAGAGAGCATGGTGATGCTTGATGTTGAGCAGGCCAAATATATGATAGGCGTATTAATTGATATGGGGTTTGCGGTTAGCATTGATGACTTCGGTACCGGATTTTCGTCTTTTTCAATGCTCAGGGAGCTGCCCATTTCGCAGATTAAAATTGATCGCTCATTCATCAGCGCCTGCCTGGACAGCGACAAAGATCAGGCAATCGTCGAGACGACGATATACCTGGCTAACCGGCTGGGTTGCTCTGTGGTAGCAGAAGGAGTAGAGGACAGTAAAACGGCCGCTTACCTCAATGCGAAGGGATGTCATTATTTACAGGGCTATTACATCAGTGAAGCGCTGGAGCGAGACAGTGCCAAACATTGGTTACACTCTCACCGTATGGTCAAAAAAGTACTTAAACGTTAGTGCAGACGGCTTCGTTAATTACAAATCGCTCAAACGCCGTAGTACAAAGCTGACCTGTTGCTGAACCTGTATTATTTTCATACATTTTTTCACACATTTGCGTCGATTTTGGCGCTACATTAGGGGGTATACCCCTGCAACTCTGAGCGCAATATCAAAGCAGGACCTGGACGTCAATTAAGTAAATTATCAAGGAGCGAACGTGAACAAATTACTTGCCGGACTTTTTCTACTGCTGTTTTCATCACTGACTTTGGCCTCTAAGGCGCCACTGGCGCTTATCAATGAAGTGGGCGAAACACTGTTTTCGGACATAAAACAAATTAATCAGGACGGCAATGCCAGCCCTGTGGAGATGCGCAAGTTGGTCAGGGCGCATCTGATGTCGCACATTGATATTCGATTCGTGTCTTACAAGCTGCTGGGTAAACATATCAAGGGGCTGACAAAGCCACAGGCACTGGAATTTATCTCGGCGGTTGAGCATTATCTTGAAGTCAGTTATGCCAGTGCTTTGATGCAATACAAAGGGCAGCAAGTCATTTTTGAAGCTTTACCTGTGGGTAAAGAAAGCAAATACGCCACGGTAAAAGCCGTTGTCAGACAGCTTTCCGGTCCGGATATCGACATTCACTTTAAATTTCGCAGAAGCAAAGAAGGTGAGTGGCGGGTATATGACCTGGTCGCCGAAGGCATTTCGTTACTGAGTGCAAAACAAAAAGAAATAGCGGTGCGGATCTCACAAGTGGGTTTGGCGCAGGTGACTGCAGAACTAAACGCTAAAAGCTAGCTGGTGGCCTGCACAGGCCACCTTCATAGGAATCTGCTTTTAGAAATTCCTTGGGGAGAGAAATTCACCGTTGTTAATCTCTTCCCAGGTTTTTATCGCCAGGGTATCCAGCGAGTCCAGATCTTTGCCACTGGCAGAAAGCTTATGCTCAACCGGCAAGATATCAATATTCTCAAAGCCAGATAACTGTGCCACCCGGGCAAAGGTATATGCGTGCTTGTACTTTTGCTGCTTGTAAAAAATGCTGACGAGGCTGGCGAACACTTCGGGGTCCGGCGTTTCACCTGCTTTATTGAGCTCCAAAACGCGATACAGAATATCTATGGTTTTGTCGTCATCAATTTTTGCGTAAAAAGTCGCCAAGAATAGCTGTATCTCGCTGTCACTTTTAACGTTTTCCTGATCTTGCATGTTGAGTAACTTGTTTAGCGCCATGCGGTTATTGCGTCTCGACCAGTGGTAATAAAGTAAGCCTGGGTGGTCGGTATTAATCGTATCCTGGTAGATCCGGGTCATTTCTTTCAGGCTGGTAAGATGGCCTTCAACCCTTGATGTGGTTTTTTCTTTTAGTTTGATATGTTCAATTTTTGAAGCCAGCGACACACACTCGTTGTATTGTTCAAAATTTTTCAGCAAGGTGTATCGGTTATCATCTGTGGGCGATTTGTATTCATGGTAACGCGCAAAAATCACCTCAGCGCGTTGCTCTTTACAATGGCTATCTTTATTGAGATCTTCACAAAACCCGGGCGTCTCTGTGCAGATTTTATTCAGCGTAATTGTGTCGTCGCAGCCACTGAGCAACGCTGATGTAACACACAGGCCTGATATTAGCCACCACCTCATTGTTATACTTACTCCAAGTCTTTGTTGTTGCGCTCGTATAGTACCAATTTCGACAATTCTGGCCACCCTTTATTTACCTCAAGTGTAGCAAGGGATAGCGTGCCTGACAGCTTCATGGCGAATATCATAGAGGAGAGAACATAAATTGGACGGATCAGGCCTGAAATTAACTGTGCAGTTAATTTTACAGCAACAATTGTCAGTAAATGGTGGAGAATCAGCGCCATTTAAATTAAAATGTCGCTGCCTTGGGGCCTGTTGACTCTCAAATTATGCAATACATCAGGCTCAGTTAGGCTATCCGTTCAAAAATTGTTTATTAGGCAGAAAAAATGACCTCATCTCACGAGCAAGAATATCAAAACAGCTGGCAAGAACGTCAAGACTACGCAGAAAGCATGCAACCGATCATTGGTCGCTTGTATCGTAACCTGGGTGTAGAAATTGCGGTTTATGGCCGTCCTCTTGTAAACACCAGCACTATCGATGTTATTAAAGCCCACAAAACAGTCGCACGTTTTGAAGAGACTAAACTGCGTCTGCGCGAAAGCTTCCCATTTTTGGAAGTGATCAGCAAAATGGAACTGGCGCCTGGCCGTGTTGACTTAGGTAAACTGGCGTATGCCTACATTTATAAAAACGCAGGTGAAGGCCGTTCAATTGAGGAATACCTCAATGCTGAGCTTGCTGAGCTGTTAAACACAGGCAAACGTCCGGCCCCTCGCGACGTTGTTCTGTATGGTTTTGGCCGTATCGGTCGTCTGCTAGCGCGTTTGTTGATCGAACGTGGTGGCTCTCACGCTGACCTTCGCTTACGTGCAATTGTTGTACGTGGTGGTCGCGATGGTGACCTTGAAAAGCGCGCAAGCTTGCTGCGCCGCGATTCAATTCATGGTCCATTCAACGGTTCAATCACTGTTGACCATGAAAAAGGCGCTATCAAAGCAAACGGTAACTACATTCAGGTTATCTACGCGAACTCTCCGGAAGAAGTGGATTACACTCAGTACGGTATTGAAAATGCACTGGTTGTAGACAACACAGGTGTATGGAAAGACGAAGATGGCCTGGGCAAACACCTACAATCGAAAGGTGCGTCTAAAGTACTTCTGACTGCCCCTGCAAAAGGCGACATCAAGAATGTGGTTTACGGTGTTAACAACGCTGACATTCTGTCTGAAGACAAAATTGTGTCTGCAGCAAGCTGTACGACTAACGCCATCACGCCTGTACTAAAAGCGCTGAACGACAAGTTTGGCATCAAAAATGGTCACGTTGAAACGGTTCACTCATACACCAATGACCAAAACCTGATCGACAACTACCACAAAGCAGAGCGTCGTGGTCGCAGTGCGGCACTGAACATGGTTATTACCTCTACGGGTGCGGCAAAAGCAGTTGCAAAAGCACTGCCAGAGCTGGCTGGTAAATTAACGGGTAATGCTATCCGTGTTCCTACGCCAAACGTATCAATGGCTATTTTGAACCTGAACCTGAAAGCAGAAACAACCGCAGAAGAATTGAACGAATTCCTGCGTGAGACGTCACTGCATTCAGAGCTTCGCGATCAGATCGACTACACAGCGTCGACTGAAATTGTATCAACCGACCTGGTTGGTAGCCGCTACGCTGGCGTGGTTGATTCACAAGCAACCATCGTTGACGGTGACCGTGTTGTACTTTATGTATGGTACGATAACGAGTTTGGCTACAGCTGCCAGGTTGTACGTGTAATGCGTGACATGGCTGAGGTACAATTCCCAAGCCTGCCGCGTTAATTCTCGGTTTGTCTAAAAAAGCCAGCGATTGCTGGCTTTTTTTGTTTTTGTCTCGCACCAGGTGTGTTAGGCTTGCAGCTGATTTATTGCTACAAATCACTAACAAAAATCATCAAGGTTAAAACAAAGTTCCTTGACTGTGTACTGCGCTGTTAAGTGCTTTACACAAAACATCTGGCTCAGTGAGATGGTTTTTTTATTTAGGGTATATGATGAAGATCACCAGTAATTTTGACAGCGGAAATATCAACGTAATTTCTGCTGAGGCTCCACTAGACATTCAGCTGGAAATTAACCGCGATAACGAATCCGAATTTTTTCAATGGTTCCACTTTCGTCTTGAATCGACGCCATTTGTAGAGCACAAACTTCATATTAATAATCTGCAAAACTCCGCCTATCCAGAAGGCTGGGATGACTACCAAGCCGTTGCGTCTTATGACAGACAAACCTGGTTCCGCGTGCCGAGCAGCTATCAGGATGGCCAGTTGGTGATCGACTTTGAACCTGAGTGTCACCACACCTATTTTGCTTATTTCGCCCCTTACAGCTACGAGCGTCACCTGGATCTGGTTTACTGGGCACAAAGCCATGATGCGTGTCGGGTTGAAACCCTGGGTGAAACTTTGGATGGCCGTGATATCAGCCTGTTATGTGTCGGCGAGCCTGGCGACGAAAAGAAAAAAATCTGGATCACCGCACGCCAACACCCTGGCGAAACCATGGCAGAATGGTTTGTTGAAGGCCTGCTGCACAAACTGCTGGACGACGAAGATCCGCATGCTGCTGCACTATTGTCAAAAGCCGTGTTTTACATTGTGCCGAACATGAACCCGGATGGCAGTGTTCGTGGTCATTTGCGTACCAATGCCAAAGGTGTGAACCTCAACCGTGAGTGGCAAACGCCATCACTGGAAAACTCACCTGAGGTTTATCATGTGCTGAATAAAATGCATGAAACTGGTCTGGATCTGTACCTTGATATCCATGGTGATGAAGCATTGCCATACAACTTTGTGGCGGGCAGTGAAGGTATTCCAAGTTATGATGAACGCCTGGCTACACTGGAAGCGCAATTTAAACAGGCCTTGTTGACCATCACGCCAGAGTTTCAGGATGAGTTTGGTTACCCTAAAGATGAGCCTGGTCAGGCAAACCTGACGGTTGCATCTTGTGCTGTGGGTGAAGCGTTTAAAGCGCTGGCATATACTATAGAGATGCCATTTAAAGACAATGCTAATTTGCCTGATCCACACTATGGCTGGTCTGACCGCCGTTCATATCAGTTTGGTCAGGATACCTTAGCCGCCATCGTCAACGTGGTGGACAATCTAAGATAATCATCGTCACAGGCAACCTTATCGGTTGCCTGTTGCATATAATAACAACGAAAAAGAGGAAGAGTCGTGGACGCGTTAGGAAGTTTTCTGGATAGTCTGGATGCCTTGTTAGGGGGCTCCTGGTGGTTCCCTTATGTATTACTTGGGGTGGGTCTGTTTTTTACACTGTATTTAAAATTCCCACAGATCCGATATTTCAAGCATGCGTGCAAAATTGTCACCGGTAAATACGACAAAAAAAGCCACGAGGGTGATACCACGCATTTCCAGGCGCTGTCGACCGCTCTGTCGGGGACGGTTGGTACCGGTAATATTGGTGGTGTGGCACTGGCCATTTCAATTGGTGGTCCGGCTGCCTTGTTTTGGATGTGGATGACCGCCTTCTTTGGTATGACTACCAAGTTTGTTGAGGTGACCTTATCTCACAAATATCGTACTAAAGCAGAAGACGGCACCATGGCAGGTGGTCCCATGTACTATATGGACCGCCGTCTTAACATGAAGTGGCTGGCGGTATTGTTTGCCATTGCCACCGTGATCAGCTCCTTCGGTACAGGTAGTTTGCCGCAGATCAACAACATCGCACAAGGTATGGAAGCCACTTTCAACATTGAACCTATGGTCACCGGTGCGGTGCTGTCTATTTTACTTGCTCTGGTTATTCTTGGTGGTATCAAGCGTATTGCAGCTATTACCTCGCGGGTTGTGCCTCTGATGGCGGCTGTATACATTATTGGTGCCCTGGCCGTTATTCTGTATAACGCTGAAAACATTATTCCGTCTTTTGCTGCTGTGTTCACTAATGCATTTAGTGGTTCAGCTGCGGTTGGTGGCTTTTTGGGTGCCTCCTTTGCTTATGCCTTTAACCGCGGTGTAAACCGAGGTTTATTCTCAAACGAAGCGGGTCAGGGTTCTGCACCCATAGCGCACGCGTCAGCCAAAGCGGACGAGCCGGTATCCGAAGGCATGGTCTCTATCCTTGAGCCTTTCATAGATACCATAGTGATCTGTACACTGACTGGTTTGGTTATTTTGTCGTCGGGTGTCTGGACTGAAAAGTTCGAAACAACCTTTGAGCGCTCGTCAATGACCATAGTGCACGGCAACTATGTTGAATCGAACGACAGCGATCGTGAAGAATTGTACAAATACCTCAATGGTATCGATGGACATAGCGTCGAGGCATACAGTGGCAACATCCGCGTTGTTGAGGGCGTTGCGGTTAATAAAGATTTCTCAGTGATCCACGCGCGTTCAATCGGCGAAGATATCCGTTTTGGTATCACGGCAAAACACCGTTACACTGGCACTGTCGAAGTTGATAAGGGGATGCTGGTCGATACCAGTATCAGCATTAAAGGTAAATCTCTGGTGCACTCTGCCGAGCTGACAACCAAGGCATTTACCCGCGGGTTCTTTGGGGAAAATGGCCAATATATCGTATCGATTGGTTTGCTGCTGTTTGCATTCTCTACCGCGATTGCCTGGTCGTATTATGGCGACCGTGCAATGACCTATCTACTCGGCTCTCGCTCTGTTATGCCTTATCGGGTGTTCTATGTGGCAGGGTTCTTCTGGGCATCGTTTGCGGACACAACCCTGATCTGGAAACTGGCAGCGGTAGGTATCGTTGTGATGACATTACCCAACCTGTTCGGGATCATGCTACTGCGTAAGGAAATGAAAGACTCTGTTGACGAGTATTGGGACAAGTTCGACAAAGAGCAGAAGCAGTCGGAAGGAAATTCTGAGGTACAAAAAGACAATTCAATGCATTTCCAAAAAGACAAACCTTAATAAACCAAGTAGAATAGGGCGCCACATGGCGCCTTATTTTTTGGTCTTATTCTTTATGAAGCAGTCGTACCACAGGGGCTTATTTTTACTTGCATTGTCAGTTGGCGAATGCGTAATCAAAGTGATAATAAGTGCTCAGGTATCAACACTCTAAAGATGACCGGCGTGTAAATGCTAGTTTTTCGTTAGGAGTCACTCGAGTATGGCAATCGCCCAATGCCCTAGTTGTAACAAGCCCATTTCTTCTAAGCACAAAACCTGCCCACATTGTGATTTTGATGTCGCGAATATGGATGAGGAATCGCTGCATAGAGAAGCCGTTCGCAAACGAGTCAGGAAACAGCAAAAGATTATGAATTATTCATTCCTGGCGCTGATCTTGTTTCTTGGCGGGTTCTTATATATGTACTGGCAGCAGCCGGTTGAAGGGACGTGGGAAATGTTGGCAACGCAATGTGCAATTGGTGTCGGCCTGATTTGGTATCTGGTCAATCGAGTGATTTTAGTGGTACTGAAAAAGAAAAAGTGAACATGAATATAGACAGTTTAGTTAAGAATATAACGCCGGAAATTTATGAGCGATTGCAGTATGGCGCTGCTACCGGACGCTGGCCCGATGGCACTGAGTTGAGCGTTGCACAAAAAGAACAAACCGTGCAGCTGGTCATGTTATATCAGGCAAAAGTCGCCAAAAGTACAGAGCAGTTCACCATTAATGAGCAAGGCGAAATGGTGCAAAAATCAAAGCGCGAGTTGCAACAAGAATTTAAAGCAGAAAATGAAATAGCCAGGTTTAGCGAAAATGATCTTTAAAAACCTTTTTACCCCTAAATGGAAGCACCCGAAAACACAGGTGCGATTAGCCGCTGTGGACAAACTGGACACTAGCAAAGATGCAGAGGTGTTACACACTCTGGCGTTGGAAGATGATTCAAGCCAGATCAGAAAGAAGGTACTGGATAAAATTAACGATCTGAGCTTGTGGTGGAAGGTATATAAGCAGGATCAGGAGCTTAAAGAACTGGCCGAGCAGCACATTTCTCAGGCAGTTTTATCGGGCTCAGGGTCGTTAAGCCAGGAGATCCGCAACGAGTATATTGACCGTTACGCGCCTGCCAAAACACTTGAGAAAGTCGCTTTTAGTGATATTGGCGATGAGCAAAAGACCAAACTATTAAAGCGCCTCGCCAATGCTAAACTGATCGAAAAGGCGTTTAAAGAGGGTAACGAGTCATTACAAGTAGCGTTACTGCCCCTGGTAGCGCAGTATCAGCTTGAAAAGGCTGTACTTAAAGCCGCCTCTGGTGAAGCGCGTACAGCGCTTGAGCAAACGCTGGAGCAACAGCGTCTTAGCCAGGTTATGCCGGCACAGATTGCTCAGGAAGCCAAACTGATTTTGGCTAAACTTAATGCTCTGCGTGACAAACAGGATTATCAGGTGGTTGCCAGTCAGGCCGACGCATTGAGTGCACAATGGCAGGCGCTTGAAGTGCAGTGGTTGAGTGAAGAAGCACAGCAAATCAATCAAGAAAAATTTGCGACCATTACCCAGAAACTAAACAAGCATCGCGATACTTTGCAACAGGCGTTTGAGCAGGCACAACACCAGGCCGAGCAGGCTGCGGCTAAAGCAGCTGCGATCAGTGAGTTTGAAGCCGGATATGAAGCGCTGGAGCAGGCGCTGTCGCGTGCCGTTGAGGCCTTAAATCTGTCGGCTCAGCAGGCATTACACGCGCAGCTATCTGAGCTTAAAAGCCGTATCGAAGCCTCGCAGTATCAGGCAGAGCCTGCGCTGAAGGCCTTATCAGGCAAATTGCGTGACAGTGCCAGCGCGCTTGAGAGTCTGCCCGAACTGGTCAGTGCCAAAGAGCAGTTTGATTCGGCGCTAAAAGCACTTGCTGACGTTGCTCCGAGCGAAGAGCTGGCGCAGTTTGATACCGTTATGGCAGCGCAAAAGCAAGCCTATCAGCACGCTCACTCGCAACTGCGTCGACTGCCGGTTGCGCTGAAAAAGCAGGCTTCGGAGCAGCTGAAAGAAGCAAGCAACGAGTTTAATCAAACCATGAAGCCGCTGGTCGACGGGCAGGAAAAGCACCTTAAAGAAGCGCGTAAAAAAGCAAGAGATGTGCAGCGACTACTGGATCAGGGTCGTTTCAATGTGGCATTCGGTGTATTCAATGGCTTTATGGAAAGCTATGAGCTGCTGAGCGAAGGCTACAAACAGCATCTGGCAAAACAGCACAGCGCTTTGAGCGAAGCGCTCAAAGAACTAAAAGACTGGCAAAAATATGCCTCTCAGCCAAAACGTGCTGAATTATTGCAACAGCTGGATGAAATGCTCACAGAGCAAGAGGTTGACCCTAAAGCCCGTGCCGCGCAGGTAAAGTTATTACGCGTGCGCTGGAACGAACTGGGCCGTGTTGAAAGCGAAGAAGAAAAAGCACAGGCAACGCAGTTTGATGAGAAAATCGAGCTATTGTTTGCGCCCTGCCGTGCGTACTTCGCTGAGCAAGATGCACAACGTAAGAAAATCATTGAGCAGCGTGAGGATCTGGTTGAGCAAATGACTGAGCTGCTGGGCCAGGCACAATCCGCTGAGCCGGACTGGCGTCAGGTTGAAAGTACGTTCAATCGAGTTAACAAGCAATGGCGCGGCGCCGGAAGCCTGGATGCAGCGACTTATCAGGCACTGAACGCGCGTTATCGTGCCGCCTACACTCAGGTCAATGAGCAGCTGAAATCTCGTCACCAGGCCAATGCACAACTAAAGCAGCAACTGGTGAATGAAGCACAGGCTCAGTTTGAACTTGAAGACGTTGTACAGGCGTGTGACACGCTGAAAAGCTTGCAAAAGCGTTGGCAGGAAATTGGCTTTGCCGGTACTAAGCAGGAACACACGCTGTGGCAGGAGTTCAGAAAGCACAATGATGCGGTGTTTGGTAAGCGTCAGGCACAACAAAACGCCGAGCGTGAGCAGGCCCAGGCACAAGAGACGCAGCAACGTCAGTTGTTAGCCGAGCTGGACAGCCAAATGATTGATGCAAAAACACAGTCAGAGCTGTTATCGGTTAAGGACGCGGTGCTTGCGACAGACGTGCTAGGTTCTCTGAAAAAGACCAAGCAGCAATTGCTGGAGCAAGTGGAAACAAAGCTTAATGAGCTTTACTCAGCCCAGAGCCGTGAAAAGTTCAATGAGCTCGTAGAGGCGGTGCGCGCAGGTGATACACCACCGGGTTGCTGGCTAACAGGCAATGACTCAGGACTCTCTGCTGAGCAGTTGCTATTGCGTCTTGAAGTAATGACGAATAATGACTCTCCACAAGCCTTACAGCAAGACAGAATGGCACAGCAGGTAGCGCTACTTGAAGCGAAACTTCAGGGCGGTGCACAAACGCTGGAGTACTACCTGAATTGTTACCTATCGCAAGTGATTAATGACAGCGAGCACCTTGAGCAGGAGCGCCTGATTAAGGTGTTAACCGCTTAACTGTATAACTCAGAAAAAGCGCCGCAAGGCGCTTTTTTTATGCTTTCACTAATGAAATAGCTGCTGCAGCGCCTCGTCGAGATTGGGATAACGAAAACGATAGTTCGCTTTGAGTGCACGTCGGGGGAGTACGCGCTGACCATAGATAAGTAACTCTGACATCTCGCCGAACAGGGCTTTGAGGACAAACTCTGGCATGGTTAGCATGGCGGGACGCCTCAACGTTAGTGCCAGTCGCTCGGAAAATTCTTTGTTAGACACAGGGGCCGGTGCGGTGGCGTTAAACACGCCGGATAAGTCCTGGTGCTTGACCAGAAACAGCAGCAGCTGCACCATATCGTCGATGTGGATCCAGGACATCATTTGTTTACCACTGGCCATAGGGCCACCCATGCCGAACTGAAAGGCAGGCAGCATCTTTTTCAGTGCGCCTCCTTGTCTGGACAACACCACGCCAGTTCTGACAATACATACCCGGGTTTGTTCACTGTGGGCTAAATTGGCTTTCGCTTCCCAGTCTTTACACAGCTGATGGCTAAATTCTGGGTAGGGGTCGTTGAAGTCTTCATCGACTTTAACGGTGGCAGGCTGCCTGCCATAGTACCCAATAGCACTGCCTGAAATGAAGGTGTGAGGGGGGGAGTCACATGCACGGATCCGGTTACTTATCTCCTCTGTTAGTGTAATGCGGCTATCCATGATCCGGGCTTTTTGTTTCTCGCTCCAGCGTTTGTCTGCAATGGGCTCACCAGCCAGGTTTATGATCACATCCAGGTCGTTAAAGTTGACCAGGTCCAGATCATCAACGGCTTCAATTTTACTGTCCAGCACGCGGCCGGCTTTAGAGATATTGCGCGTTAATGCCACAATCTTGTGTTTGTTGACAAGAAACTTGCACAACTCTGAGCCAATGAGCCCGGTGGCACCTGTAATTAATACCTTCATGTATAATCCATTTTTAATAATTTAGTGTTTATACTCAGCGTATTGCATTGTCGATCAATTTGTTAGTTCTGCGTGCTTTGATAAAAATTTCCGTTACAATGAAACCGTCGGGCTAGCGTTTTATTGATGTGCTGATCGCCGTTGTCCGGTGCCATACCCGGTTTTGCAAAGTTAATGTAAGGAAAAGTCGTGTCTTCATTGTCTGGGATCACTAAAAGTTTAGTCGTTATCGCGTCATTGTTCATTGTTTTAGCCGGAATAAAACTAGCCAACGAAATAGTTGTCCCTTTTGTTTTAGCGGCCTTTATTGCCATTATTTGCAATCCACTGTTAAAGTTTTTTGCAAATTATCGCATCCCAAAGGGGCTGGCAATTGTGCTGATCATTATGCTGGTGATGCTAATGGGTATGAGCCTCACAGGTCTGGTTGGCCAGTCGCTGAACGACTTTTCCAGCCAGCTGCCGCAATACAGAGAAGCGCTGCGCAGCAAGTTTATCTGGTTTGTCGACATGGCGGCCCAGTACAATATTTTGATTGATAAACAACAGCTGATCGCTTTGTTCGACCCGGGCAAAATGATTGATGTTGCAACCAATATGCTGGCCGGATTTGGTGGCGTAATGGCGAACATCTTTTTGATATTGCTGACCGTGGTATTTATGCTTTTTGAAGCGCCTATGATCAGCACCAAAGTGCATCTTGCACTGGATGACCCGGATATGAAAATGAAGCAGATTGATCGTTTTTTGGATTCGATCAACAGTTATCTGGCGATAAAAACCCTTGTCTCGCTGGCAACCGGCCTGGTTGCTGCGCTCTTTTTGTGGATACTGGATGTTGATTACTTCGTGCTGTGGGGCGTGTTTGCCTTTTTACTCAATTATATTCCCAATATAGGATCTATTATCGCCGCTGTGCCCCCCGTGCTGCTGGCGTTGGTGACACATAGCCCTGTGGTCAGTGCTATTGTCGCCGCGGGCTATGTCTGCATTAACACCGTTATGGGTAATATCATTGAACCACGCTTTATGGGCAGAGGCTTAGGTCTGAGCACCTTAGTGGTGTTTCTGTCTTTGATTTTCTGGGGCTGGCTGTTGGGCACTGTGGGCATGTTGCTATCTGTGCCGCTGACTATGGTGGTTAAAATTGCTTTGGAGAATAGTGAGGACGGGCGCTGGTTGGCCACAATGCTCGGTGGAGAAGAGCAGCAACAAGCCAGATGATAGCTATTCTGGCTTGCTTTAAGTGGGCCGCTTTGTGGTCTTATTGAACCAGAAAGTCGGCCTGAAGCTCCAAAGTGTGCTGCTTGATAAAGTCAATTTTACAGCGCTTGTATACCTTAGCGGCCAGGGTGGCATTTGGCATTTGCTTTAGATAGCGCCAGCGACAGGCATCTTCCATGTATCTTTCCTGATTGATAAAACTGCGTTGGATAATAGGCAGTAGCTGGGAGTTGCCTGTTTCTTTTTGCAGGTTTTCGGTGTCCATTACCAACTTGGTTATCCAGGTCTTTCGTTCGCGCTCCAGCAGCTCAATATTGCCATCAAGACACATCAGGTAGCGCTTGGCTTTTTCGGGATGATCTGAGTTGAGGTGAGCACACTCTTGCAGCGCCAGCCTTGCAGCTTGTGCAGACATACTGAACGCTAAAAGTGATACTAAACACAGTACTCTATTGGTTTTGTTCATAACTAAATTCTATTGTGAACTGGGCGCCGCCCAGCTGGCTATAATCTATGTTTATGCTTCCGTGATAGGAAGAAACAAGGTCGGATACAATTGCCATACCAACACCATGACCGCTTTCATAGGTATCCAGGCGTGTTCCACGTTGCAAAAGGGTACTTCTGTTTTGCTCCGGGATCCCCGGGCCATCGTCGCTGATGATAAATCTGACACCCTTGTTCTGATTATACTTCACTTCAATATCGACTTGTGAACTACATGCTTTACAGGCATTGTCGATCAAATTACCCAAAATTTCCATTAGGTCGGTTTTATCCCCTAAAAAGGCGGCTTCTTCCGGGCATTTGGTACTAAAGCTGATGTGCTTGTCGTGATAGACCTTAGTCATGGCATTGAGAATGGAATTAACGACAGGTTGCACCTGAGTTTGCTTTTTCCAGGTATCAGAAGCGCCAGATGCCGCGCGTTTTAGTTGGTGCTCAATCATGGCGTTAATGCGGTCTAGTTGCTCCTGAGCATCGGCATTCTCTGCCAGAGGACTGGATTTCAATACCGCCAGCGGGGTTTTCAGTGCATGGGCAAGGTCGCTTAGTGAAGCGCGATAGCGCTCTTTTTGCCGTCTTTGTGAGTCCAGCAATAAGTTTAGGTCGGCTTTGATGGTATTGAGTTCAACCGGGTAGAGGCCACTTATCTTATCGCTTTCGCCTGCTTCGACCGCTTTGATTTCTTTATCCAGCCTTTGCAGTGGGCGGGCGCTCCAGATAAAACCAAACGCCATGAGTGCGGCTATCATCACACCCATTACCAGCATCCAGTTGACTAAGGTGTTGCGAAACTGCGCCATCTGCGCAACCAGCGCTGAGTTTTTCTTGAGCAAAATAAACTTGGCTTGTTGCGAGTGACTGGCATTACCCAGAATGACCGTCATGCTGAGCTGCCAGTATAGTTCCTGATTGTATTCAACCCGCTCGAACTCGGCAGCCCCCGCTTTGCTTTGCGAAATATCTGGTGTGACGGTCAGGTTCATTGCCGACTCTGAGTGCCACACCAAGGCATTTTGCTGATAGATCAGCGCATAGGTATCTGAATTAAGTCGATTTAATTCAGGTGCTAAAATGCTGTTGGGCATCTCCATGGTGACAAAATCAACTTCAGAGATCAGCGAGTAGAGGTGGGCTTCCAGTGTTTTTTCCGTGGCGTCTACCAAAGTAGCGTAATAGGCACGACCGATTGAGAAAAACAGGGCGGGTAGGGCAATAATTAAAACAAAGACAAGGATAAATCCTTGTCTTATTTTGAGCGAAATTTGAGCGCGATTTACCACTGGTTCTTAAACCTATAGCCTCTGCCTCTAAGCGTTTCAACAGGGTTTAGTGTGCCATCCGGGTCGAGTTTTTTCCTCAGTCGAAGGACAAATACTTCAATCACATTGGAGTCCAAATCAAAGTCCTGATCATAAATATGCTCGGTCAGTTCTGATTTAGAAATCACTTTGTGCGGGTTGACCATCAGGTATTCCAGTACTTTGTACTCGTAGGCGGTCAGTGTCAGTTCTCTGTCTTCTACCCATACCTGCTGAGAGCGCGTATGAATTTTAACCGGACCAATCGAGATCTCCGGGTTAGCTTGTCCGGCACTTCTGCGGATCAGCGCGTTACAACGTGCAATTAACTCTTCGGTGTGGAACGGTTTGGTCAGATAGTCATCGGCACCGGCATCCAATCCTTCTACTTTTTCCTGCCAGCGGTCTCGGGCGGTCAGGATCAAGATAGGCAATTTGATCCCTTTTGCTCGCGCCTGACGGATGAGCTCGATACCGTCGAGCTTTGGTAAACCTAAGTCAACGACGGCTAAATCTAATGGGTACTCGGTTAAGTGAAAAAGACCATTTTCTCCATCGTGGCACAGATCAACACTGTACTTCTCTTTTTCCAGCGCGGTGCGCAGGTTTTCAGCCAGCTGAATATCATCTTCTATTACAAGAATTCGCATTGTTTAGTCCTTCTTCACTTCGCCCGTAACCTGGTGAACTTTTAAATCTATGATCCGACCGTCATCGAGTAAGATCCTCACGATATAGTAATCTCCTTGTTTGGAGATCTTGAGGGTTTTGCCCGAATACTTGTCGGTTGCAAGTTTAACGGCTTGCTTTTTGCTTATGGTATCTTGCTTCTCGGTGGCCTGTGCGGGTTGGAACGCCAGCACACAGCAAATCAACGTAGCAGCAAGACATCTTGGCAACTGCATTTATAAGCTCCACGGTTAGGGTTGCTTAACATCTTGTGGCACAGGCTATTGGAAAACGACTTAACCCATGCTGAACTTGTTAAGGCAATACTTTCTTGTATGGCTTGACGACACTATTGGCATACACGCCAGCGGCGATATAAGGGTCTTGTGCCGCCCATTCTTCGGCTTGCGCCAGAGAATCAAACTCGGCGATCACCAGCGAGCCTGTAAAGCCAGCTTCACCTGGATCCGGGCTGTCGATAGCCGGCAATGGACCCGCTGCGAATAAGCGTTGCTGTTGTGCAAGTTCATCGAGTCTGGCCAGGTGCGCCGGGCGCGCTGCCAAGCGCTTCTGCAGAGAGTTCTCAACGTCCGTTGAATAGATCATATAAAGCATAGGGTGCAAAAAATTATTGTGTTATTTGCGTCTATCATAGACTGAACCGGCCCTGTGTGTAAATGCCGCCACCACTGATGGATGAAGACAAATTCCGCAGCGTGTATGTTTAACTTGTTATAAGTGCGTTGTGTAAGCGTGTAAAGGTGTGAGGTTTACGTCAATGGCCGAGCGGATTAGACGTTTATACTTGAAATGCCGTGCTGATGGCTGGTAGAGTCCATCGACTATTCTTACAAAATAATAATAAGGTTGTTCTTGTGAGCGCAAATCGTGAGCACTTCAGCTCGCGGCTGGGATTCATCCTCGCCGCAGCGGGTTCCGCAGTCGGGATTGGTAACCTGGTTGGGTTCCCCGTGTCTGCAACAAAAAATGGGGGCGGTGCTTTTCTGCTGACTTATGCCCTGTTTGTTATCTTTATCTGTTTGCCTGTCATGATGGCTGAGATGGCAATGGGCCGTAAGGCACAAAAAGATCCTTATGGCTCCTATAAATCGTTAACCCAGGGAGACAAAAAGTGGTCCCTGGCTGGCGCAATAGCGGTATTAACACCGTTTATGATAGCCGTTTTCTACATGGTTATCACGGTATGGATCTTTGGTTATCTGGTACAAACGGTGCTGGGGAATCTCGACATGCTGGCCAATCCTGGCCACTTTGATGCCTTTGTAAACCAGTACTCTATGTTTATCTACATGGTGTTCGTGGGCCTTATCGTCAATCTGATTTTGGTCGGTGGTGTCAAAGAGGGCATTGAGAAGGCCGCTAAATTCATGATGCCGGCGCTGTTTGTGCTGCTGCTTGGCCTGGTTGCCTACGTACTGACGCTGGACAATGCGATGGCCGGGGTGCGCTACTACCTGGTGCCGGATTTTTCTAAGATGAATGCCAGCGTGCTCAATGGTGCACTGTCACAGTCGTTCTTCTCGTTGTCACTGGGTATGGGTATTCTGATCACCTATGCGTCTTACATTTCGAAGAAAGATGACATCGTAGGCAGTTCAAAAATGGTCGCGATCACAGACTCTCTGGTTGCCTTCATTGCTGGTCTGATGGTGTTACCTGCTATCTTTAGCTTTAACCCGGACACAGATCCTGCCAAGCTGAGTGATTCGTCCGTGTCTATGATATTTGTGTATCTGCCAAAGCTGTTACTGGCACTGCAATCTGACATTGGCTATTTTGGCGCTTCTGCGGTTGCTGCGCTGTTTTTCTTGCTAGTGTTTTTTGCTGCAATTACCTCTTTGGTGTCGATTATTGAAGTACCTACCGCTGCGCTGATGGAAGAAAAATGCATTAGCCGTAAAAAGGCGCTGGGTCTGCTGGCACTGACAACAGGCGGGTTGACGGTACTGTGTACCATGTCGTTTGGTATGGTTGGATGGCTGACGGACTTTATTGACTACGGCGGTGCCAGTCAGAGTATGTTTGCGCTGATCTCGGATGTATTCTACGAGACCATATTGCCATTCAATGGCTTGCTGGTGTGCTTGTTTGTGATGTATCGCTGGAAGAAGCACAACTTGTCTGAGGAACTGGCTCAGGGGTCGCCAAATTATAAAGGCAGCTTCATGGAAAAGTATGTGAACTTTTCACTGTCGACCTTTATCCCCGTGATCCTTGCTGTGATCTTCATCAATACAGTGACCACTAAGTTCTTCTCTTTCAGTCTGTTTGGTTTTTAACAGCCTCTGAAACCCCTGACTCGGGCGTCACCTGCTGTGACGCCCGGGTGCTAAAAAGTCACCCCCGAATCCAGATATTGCCCCAAACCCAGGGTAAACACCCAAAGCCCCCACAGACTGTGCTCAAGCACACAGACCGCCAAAGAGCGGCTGTGAGCATAGGTATAGGCAAACAGCAATCCGCCGACAAAGGACAGTGCAATCGCCACCCAGTTGTCGTATACGCAGTGCGCCAGCGCGAACACGGCGGCGCTCAGTACAACCCGGCTGGTTTTTTTCGGCAAGATCCGTTTGTAACGGTGGAAAAAGTAACTGCGAAACACCAGCTCTTGCGGCAGTACCGATAAAATTGGATAGGCTATCAAAAGGATCAACCAGTCACGGGTGGAGTTGAGCGGCATATCAAACCAGCTTTCCTGATTGACTAGGCCATAAAACATCGCAGAGAACAGCGCACCAATAAAAAAGGTTGAAAACAGCCGCCGCTTCACAGTTGAGAAGGTCCCCAGGCTGGTGAGGCGAAAACGTTTGAAGTGTGGATCGGTCAGTAACAAATATGTACACACAGCTGTGAGTATAATCAGGGCCGGGAATAACCAATTGGCGAGTTGATGGCGAAAAGCATAGGCAATAATGGGTAACAGAAAAAACACCAGGAATAGTTCGCACCAGCGATATTGGTTTGCGTTCAATGTAGCCTCTGGTATGTCTGACAACGTTAGCCTAACTATAGTCAAGGCTGTTCAACTCGGGTATGGCAGGACACGGAAAACTTTGTTTGATTGACTTTTGCGACAGAACTCCTTAGCCTGCCGGGCTTTGTTGTATAAAGACGGATGCATGATGAATAAAAGTGAACTGGTTTCGGCCATGGCGGCCCACAGCGAATTGACTAAAAAAGACACGCAGGCTGCGCTGGGTAGTCTTTTAAAACTTATCACCAAACGTCTCTCTGAAGGAGATCAGGTCCAGCTCAATGGCATGGGCACCTTTACGCTGAGTTATCATCCGGCCAAGCCGGGCAGAAACCCCAGAACCGGGGAAGAGATCATGATTGAAGGGCAAAATAAGGTGTTGTTTAAGCCAGCCAAAGCCTTTAAGGATGCTCTGGCTGACTAAGTAAGGCTAAGACGACTTAGCGTGCCGTTGCCGCTTTCATATCGCGGACAAAGGCGCTCAGGGCCTGATACATAGCCGGTTTGTCATCCAGGTGCTGCTCAATGATTTTAACTACGGCAGAGCCTGAGATGGCACCCGCAGCGCCAGAGTCCAGCGCTGCTTTGACCTGCTCTGGCGTTGAGATACCAAAACCCAGTAAGGCAGGGGCCGCATGGTACTCGGTAAGCTTAGTGATGATTTCATCGGTTGGCATTTGCACCTGGCTTTCTGTGCCGGTTACCCCAGCGCGAGAAAGCAAGTAGGTATAGCCTCTGCCATAGCTGGCACATTCGCGCAAAGTATCATCGCTGGCGTTCGGTGTTGCGATAAAAATCGGCTCAATACCCGCATCTACCGCGGCTCTGCGGAACATTTTTGACTCATGCAAAGGCACGTCGGCAACTAAGACTGAATCGACGCCGGCTGCTTTGGCTTGCTGATAAAAAGCTTCCAGACCACGTGCAAAGATCAGGTTTGAGTAAAGCAGCAGTCCGATCGGCAAGTCAGGGTATTGCGCTCTGATGGTACTGATCACCTCAAAGCAATCTTCTGTGTCTATGTTTTGCTCCAGTGCACGAATGTTCGCCGCCTGGATCACAGGGCCGTCTGCAATCGGATCAGAGAAAGGGATCCCCAGCTCCAGTGCATCCGCACCGCCTTCAATCAGGCTTTTGATGATGGCCAGACTGGTTTCTTTGTCCGGATCGCCAATCGTAACAAATGGCACAAACGCACCTTGCTGCTTGTCCTTTAGCTGCTTAAACATCTCATTGTAACGGCTCATAGCTCACCTCGCGCTTCTAATACCTGATGGACATGGGCTAAGTCTTTGTCGCCACGGCCACTTAAATTGATCACTATTACTGTGTCCTGCTCCTGTGCTTCTGCATATTTCAGGGCATAGGCCAGTGCGTGGCTTGATTCCAGCGCGGGTATGATCCCTTCGTGCTTTGCCAGCGCCTGAAATGCGGCCAGCGCTTCATCGTCGGTCACTGCTACATATTGTGCACGGCCCGTTTCATGCAGATAGGCGTGTTGTGGCCCAACAGCGGGGTAATCGAGGCCGGCTGACACTGAGTAAGATTCTTCAATCTGGCCGTCCTGGTTCTGCATGATATAGGTATAGGCACCGTGCAAAATGCCTTTAGTGCCTTTACACAATGCCGCACCGTGTTCTTCTGTATCTAAACCTTTGCCCGCAGGCTCGACACCAATGAGTTTCACGTCTTTTTCGTCAATAAAATCTGCGAACATACCAATCGCATTAGAACCACCACCGACACAAGCCATGACCACATCCGGCAGTTTACCTTCAGCGTCAAGCACTTGTTGCTTGGCTTCTTCGCCGATCATTTTCTGGAACTCACGTACCAGCGTCGGGAAGGGGTGAGGGCCTGCGGCTGTACCGAGCAAATAGTGGGCGGTTTTGTAATTGGCTGACCAATCACGCATCGCCTCGTTAACGGCGTCTTTTAATGTGCCTGAGCCCGCGGTGACCGGGATCACCTCGGCACCCATCAGGCGCATACGGAAAACATTTGGTTGCTGACGCTCAACGTCTTTGGCACCCATGTAAACACGACATTTTAGGCCGAGCAGGGCACAGGCCAGTGCCGTTGCAACACCGTGTTGTCCGGCGCCGGTCTCCGCGATGACTTCTGATTTCCCCATACGTTTAGTGAGCAGCGCCTGACCCAATACCTGGTTGGTTTTGTGCGCGCCACCGTGAAGCAGATCTTCACGTTTAAGATACAGCTTCACTTTGGGGTTTTTAACCAGGTTTCTGGTTAGCGTGAGCGGCGTTGGACGTCCTGCAAACTCATTCAATAACTGATAGAACTCCTGCTGGAAAGCCGGATCTTTTTGCGCTTTGTTAAACTCCTGCTCAAGCTGCTTAAGTGCAGGAACTAGTAATTCAGGGACAAACATGCCACCAAAATCACCGTAATAGCCTGTATTCATTGTTTCCACCTCAGTATTTACGAATTGTATTAAAAGCTGTATTGAGTTTGTCGGCGCACTTTTTACCCGGGCTGGTCTCAACGCCTGAGTTCAGGTCGAACCCGGCTGCGCCCAGGTACGAGGCCTGTGTCAGATTGTCTGCGTTAAGGCCACCTGCCAGCATAAAGCTGCCTGGCGTCTGGTTCAGTAACTGCCAGTCAAATGCCTGACCTGTGCCGCCAAGTTGACCTTTGACTTTGGTGTCGTACAAATGTTTGTCGACGCCCTGTAAAGGTTCAGGTAAATGGTCGCTGATCCCCTGTGCTTTCCAGATCTGGCAGTTGACAGGTAACTGCTGGCGCAGCGCATCGACATAATCTTGTGATTCATTGCCATGCAACTGGACTGCACTGAGTTTCAGAACCCGGACATTTTCAATCACCTGCTCAAGCGGTGCATCGACAAACACACCCACATAATTGAGCGGCGCGCTGTCTACGACCGCTTTGGCGCAGTCAATATCGACATAACGGGGTGACTTGGGATAAAAAATCAGACCGCCGTACACTGCGCCTGCCTCATAAGCAGCAATGGCGTCCTGGCTGCGCGTTAGGCCACAGACCTTGTTTTCGCCCAGGATCAGCTTGCGACATGCGGTTTCAAGGTCTTGTTCTGCCATTAATGAGCTGCCAACCAGAAAGCCATTGCAAATGGGCGCTAAGCGTTTTACGTCTGCATGGCTATAAATGCCAGACTCAGAGACCACGGTTTTATCTTCCGGGATCAATTTGCGCAAACGTTCGCTGGTTGCCAAGTCTGTACTTAAATCTCTAAGATTACGGTTGTTGATCCCAATAAGTTTGGCATCCAGCTTAAGGGCGCGATGAACCTCTTCCTCATTACTGACTTCCGTCAGTACCGCCATATTCAGGCTGTGGGCCAAATCAGCCAAAACCTGGTAAAGTGCGTCATCAAGTACTGATAGCATCAGCAAAATGGCATCGCCACCGCTTACACGGGCCAGATACACCTGGTATTCATCAATAAAAAAGTCTTTACAGATAAGAGGCTGTGACACCTTAGTTCTGACATAGCTAAGGTAATCAAAATTACCCTGAAAATACTTTTCGTCAGTCAGCACACTGATGCAGCTGGCATAACGGCCATAAACCGCGGTAATTTCGTCCAGGTCGAAGTGTTGACGGATCAGCCCTTTCGACGGCGAAGCTTTTTTACACTCCAGAATAAACTGAGTACCCGGACGGCTCAATGCTGCGTAAAAATCGCGGTCGCTGGGGGTTATCTGCTCTATAAAACTGTCCAGCGGGCGCGCTTGCTTGCGTTGTGCCACTTCAACTTCTTTATCAGCAACGATTCTCTCTAATACATTAGCCATTGCTCACCTCCACAATTTCGGCAAGTTTATCGGCGCAGCGGCCTGATGCCAGCATTTCGGCAACCTGAGCACTGGCTGATTTCAGGTCCGTTGCTTTGTCTGTCATGACCAGCAGCGCGGCGACGTTGGCGATGATGGCCCCATTGTGTGCTTCTTTGCCTGTGCCACTGAGAATATCCCGGGTTGCCTGGGCATTAAACTCTGGCGTATCGCCAAAAATGGCCTCAAGCGGGTAGCGCGCCAGTCCAAAGTCTTCAGGCGTCAGTGTGTAGTCTCTCAATTCACCCTGATTAAGCTCTGTTACCAGGGTTTCGCCATGCAGTGCAATTTCATCACAGCCTGAGCCATGAACGACCATGGCGCGTTGGGTGCCGAGCTTTTGTAACGTCTCTGCCATTGGGCGACAAAGCTTAGGATCGTAAACGCCCAGCAATTGCACCTGAGGCTGAGCCGGGTTGGCAAGCGGGCCGAGAATATTAAACAGGGTGCGGGTTTTAAGCTTAGTGCGCACTGGCATCGCATGTTTGACACCGGCGTGATAGTGCGGGGCAAACAAAAAGGTAAAGTTGGTTTGTTGCAAGCAGCGTGCACCCTGTATTGGGTCCATATCCAGGTTGATCCCCAGTGTTTTTAACAAGTCGGCAGAGCCGGATTTGCTGGATACGCTGCGGTTGCCATGTTTAACCATAGGAATACCGCAGGCGGCTGCAACAATAGCGGCTGTGGTACTGACATTGATGGTGTTGGTGCCATCACCGCCCGTGCCACAACTGTCTGCACACAGCAAGCCCTGGGTGTCGAATGCCGTAGCATGGTCACGCATAGCTTTTGCGGCGCCTGCGATTTCTTCGGCGGTTTCGCCCTTGATTTTCAGGGCGACCAGCGCGGCGGTGAGTTGTACCTCATCCAGCTGGCCTTGCATAACGGCGCTAAAAAGATCGGTCGCTGTGGCAAAATCCAGCGATTTTTGTTCAAGTAATAAATTCAAACTGTCCATGTCTACTCCTCACCAGTGAGATAGGCGATGCTTTGCTTAAGAAGCTGGGCACCGCATGGGGTTAAAATAGATTCCGGGTGAAACTGATACCCGATCACCTTATCGCTCGGGTGGTAAATCGCCATTGGAATATCTTCATAGTTTGCAATGACTTCAAGGCTCTCTGGCACCTGAGTTGCCATTAAAGAATGATAACGCGCAACCGGGAATGACTTGCCCAGCCCGGCAAAAACCGGATGGGGCTTTACGCTAATGTGAGACGATTTACCGTGCACGGTTTCGCCGGCATGGCCTATGGTGCCGCCGTAGCTTTGTGTCAGTGCCTGCTGCCCCAGGCAGATCCCCAGCATGGGGTACTTGCCTTTACACAGGTCAATCAGTTCCAGCAGGCAGCCCGCATCTTTTGGGGCGCCGGGGCCGGGTGATAAAACCAGGATCACCGGGCCGCTTTCTTGCTGCATTTTGGCAAAAATCGTTCTGGCATCAAGGTGGTTTCGGTAAACGACCAGCTCGGCACCGAGCAGCGACAGTTCATCAACCAGGTTATAGGAGAAGGAGTCAAAGTTATCGAGAAAGTATATCTTGGGGATCATGACTGCGCTCCTGCATAAGTCGATTGAATGGCTTTGATAACCGCGCTGGCCTTGGCACGAGTTTCATCGGCTTCGGCTTGCGGGTCAGAGTCATAAACAACACCTGCACCGGCTTGTACCAGCGCCTGGCCATTTTTAACGAAGGCTGAGCGGATCACGATGCAAGAATCCATCGCACCATCTCCGGTCAGATAACCAACGGCGCCACCGTAGCTGCCACGTCGTTGTTTTTCCGTGAGTCTGACCAATTCTGCCGCTCTGACTTTCGGTGCGCCGACAAGTGTACCCATGTTCATACTGGCCTGATAGGCATGCAGGGCATCGAGGTCTGGTTTCAGCTGACCGACAACGCGTGAAACCAGGTGCATGACCTGAGAATAACGGTCTACTTTGAGTAGCTCTTTGGCATGACGGGTGCCGGGTATGCTGATCCTGGCCACATCATTACGGGCCAGATCGACTAACATTAAATGCTCGGCACGTTCTTTTTGATCGTCTCTGAGTTCCAGTTCGATGCGACTGTCCAGATCCGGGTTAATACTGCCATCGGCAAACTTACCGCGAGGCCGGGTGCCTGCAATAGGATACACTTCAACCTGATTACTCTGCTCACAATATTTCAATGCCGATTCGGGAGAAGCACCAAACAAGACAAAGTCTTCGTCGCGCATATAAAACATGTACGGACTTGGATTTTGTTGCTTAAGCGCTTTGTAGGCTGACATTGGGTCGGCGCATGGCAAAGAGAAAGTACGCGAGGGCACCACCTGAAAGATGTCGCCATCGACAATGTGCTGCTTCAGTTTTACCACTTGCTCTATATAAGTCTCATCACTGATATCGACACTGACCTCACAGTGACCTGCAAGCGGACTTGGCGAGAATGACTCTAAAGCATCACACTGATGATTGAGCACTTCAAGCTGGCGGCCGACCTCAAAACAGTTTGCATGAACGTCGGGGCCGTTGAACACGTTGCCGATTAACTCAGTGGTTTGCGCCTGATGATCTATGATAAGCAGGGTCTCGGCCAGATAGAATACGTAGTCAGGGCAGCTGTTGGCGCCGTCTGGCACCTCAGGCAGTTGTTCAAAATTGGCCACCATATCGTACGCAAACACCCCTCCCAGAAACAACGAAAACGGTGTGTCTGAGTTGCATTTGATGCGGTTGATACAGGTTCTGAGTGCGCTAAACGCATTATCGGCTTTGAGCTTTGCATACTCGTCGAGATCGGCCGATGTGTCGCGATAAGTAATGGTTAGCACTGAGTTATCTTGGGTTACGTCGCAGTTTTCCACTTCCTGCGCCAGGTAGGGCAGCAGTTGCTCACCGTTGTTGGACAGTGCTCTGACGATGACTTGCTTGCCCTGACACTCAAATCGCAGTGCGGTATCAACCAGAATAATGCTTTTCACATTGTCTTTGGAGTCGATTTCTGCTGATTCCAGCAACAATGAGTTGGGCTTGTCCAACGCTGCGAACAAAGACAAGGGGCTGGCGATATACTCTCGCCGTAACCGAATACTGGTCACTTCCCCGGGCTGTGTCGTTATATGACTAAAAATCACACCTCATTCCTCGTAATTTTCATAATTTAAGCTAAAAAAAACCCCCGTAAGCGAGTTGCTTGCGGGGGTCTGTGTATTAGGTACAAAGATGCCGTCCCGCTAATTCAGGCACCACCACCAAGACATATCTAGTAAAAGAGTTGTTATATTATTGATCACTATACAATATCTTTGAGAAAATTAAGTTACAAAAAAACCCGCGTGTTTAGCGCGGGTTTCGAAAATCTTGCATGCACAACGATTCACCCGCTAATTACGAGTGCCACCACCAAATGTTGAAAGTTGTTTGTATATTCATTTGTTAAGTCATCGTTATGTAAATTGATTGGCAACAGTAAACCGCACTATGGGACAAAGTGTCAAGGTCAAATCGGAAAAAAACCAGTTAGTTCCCAAAAATGGTTATTTTGACCTAGCCACTCGCACAATTATCACTGTTTAGTGTGTCAGATAAGCGCCCGTAAAAGTAAACATCATGGTATACTAAAATCCGCATTTTTTTATAAGGTTATGAGAGTTTGATTAAATACGACTTACACAGTCACAGTACTTTTTCGGATGGTCGTTTGGCGGTCAGTGCCTTGCTGGAACGAGCAACCGAAAGAGGCGTGGATGTCCTTGCGATTACGGATCACGATACTACTGCGGGACTGGCATCTGCGCGTGACTACATCACTGATAAGCAATTGCCCTTGTCGCTGATCTCCGGGGTTGAAATCTCAACCAAATGGGAGAGCTTTGAAATACACATAGTGGGCCTGAATATCGATGAATCAAACCACTCACTCACAACCTTGCTCGCCAGTCAGCAGCAAAAGCGCCGTGAGCGCGCTAAAGAGATTGGTGTGCGATTGGCCAAACGCGGGTTTGAAGGTATCTATGAGGAAGCACAATTACTTGCTGAAAACGCTGAAATTACCCGCGCCCATTTTGCTAAAGCACTGGTAGACAGAGGCGTTGCCAAAAACATTCAGGGCGTGTTTAAAAAGTATCTCGGGCGCAACAAAATCGGCTATGTGCCGAGTAGCTGGTGCACTATGGGAGAGGCCATTGAGGCCATACACAGTGCGGGTGGCGTGAGCGTGCTGGCCCATCCCGGACGTTATCAGATGTCGAACAAGTGGCTCAGAAAGTTACTCGGTGAGTTCAGTGCCGCCGGGGGCAAGGCAATGGAAGTTGCACAACCACAGCAGGCGCCATCGGAACGCCAGTTTCTGGGGCAGCTGAGCCGTGAATATAATCTGCTGGCCAGTCAGGGATCTGATTTTCATTATCCAACAAACTGGTTGGATCTTGGAAAAAATCTATACTTACCAAAAGATTGCCAAGGTGTTTGGCAGTTCTGGGGCGCGACAGAGGAGTGACAGCGTGAGCCAATTTTTTCATATTCATCCCGATAACCCACAGGGCCGTCTGATCCGTCAGGCCGTTGATATTATTCAACAGGGCGGGGTGATTGTATACCCAACCGATTCCGGTTATGCGATTGGGTGCAGCCTGGGTAATAAACAGGCGAAGGAGCGTATTGAACGTATTCGCGGTATTGAAAAACATCATAATTTTACCCTGATGTGCCGTGATTTGTCCGAGTTATCGACCTATGCTCGTGTCGATAACCAAATGTTTCGCATGATCAAAAATAATACGCCGGGTCCTTACACCTTTATTCTGAAAGGAACAAAAGAAGTACCCAGACGTTTGCTCAATGAGAAGAAAAAAACCATCGGGATCCGGGTCACTGAACATCCGATCACGGCCGCGTTATTGACGGAGCTGGGCGAGCCTTTGATGTCTTGCTCATTGATATTACCGGATGAGCAATTTACCGAGTCGGATCCGGATGATATTCGACTGCGCCTGGAGAAGCATGTTGATCTCATCATTCACGGCGGATTTTTGATAGAGCAGGCAACGACTGTGATTGACATGTCCGACGATGAAGTGGTGATCCTGCGCCGTGGTTGTGGCGATACGGCTCCGTTTGAATAACCATGGCTGATCAAGGCGCTCAGCAAAAGCTGCCTCTGGCGTTTTTACACGGTGAGGCGGTGCTCGAGAAACCGGAGGATCTCTATATTCCTCCGGATGCGCTGGAAGTCATACTCGAGACGTTTGAAGGTCCGCTCGACCTGCTGCTGTATCTCATCAAGCGCCATAAGCTGGATATCCTGGAGTTGCCGATACTGAGTATCACGCAGCAATACGTGCAATATGTTGAGATGATGCAGGATATGCAGCTTGAGCTGGCTGGTGAATACCTGGTGATGGCCGCCTTACTGGCACAGATAAAGTCTCGTTTACTCTTGCCGGTGCATGAAGAGCTGGAGGACGAAGAAGATCCCCGTGCAGAATTGGTCAGACGGCTTCAGGAATATGAGCAATTCAAAAAAGCGGCAGAAAACTTGGATCAGTTGCCTCGTGTCGATCGGGAGATTTTTGTCGCCCGTGCGTTGATGGAAGAAACAGACGCGCCACAGGCGCAACTTCCGGATATAGATATGGCTGAGCTGCTGCTGGCGCTGAGTGATGTGATGGCACGGGCAAAAACGTTTGAGCACCACCAGATCAGCGCCGAAGCCTTATCGACGCGCGAGCGTATGGCGGCCATTTTACAGTTTTTGTCGGCGCATCCCGAGCCGGTTGAGTTTTCCCGCTTGTTTACCTTGTCAGAGGGCCGCAGCGGGGTGGTCGTTACGTTTATCGCAATGCTTGAATTATTAAAAGAGCAGTTGATCGACTGTGTGCAGGTTGCTCCTGCTGCCGCACCGGCCAGCACAATTTATTTGTCATTAAAGCTACAAGAGTGACGCCGGCTCTGTCATAATACGCGGCTTTAGACTAGCCTTATCCTACTTGCATGAAACGCCGTATCAGTGATGAACAATTGGTTGAACTGGTTGAAGCAGCCATATTCGTTGCCGATAAGCCTTTATCCCGAAAGCAGCTGAAAGAAACCGTTTTACAGGACATTACTGTATCGGATGCCCGCCTCAGGCAGGCACTGACAACGTTGAGTGAGCACTATCAGACTCGGGGCGTCAAACTGGTTGAAGTTGGCACGGGCTATCGTTTTCAGGCTTGTGCCAGTTTAAGCCCCTGGCTTAGCAACCTGTGGCAGGAAAAAGCACCAAAATACTCTCGGGCTACGCTCGAAACCCTGGCACTGATCGCTTATCGTCAGCCTATAACAAGAGGCGAGATTGAGCAGGTACGGGGCGTGACGGTGAGCTCCAACATCATCAAAAGCTTGCTGGAGCGGCAATGGATAAAAGTGGTGGGCTATAAAGAAGTGCCAGGCAAACCGGCACTGTATGCAACAACCAAACAATTTTTAGACTACTTTTCGCTCAACGGGTTGGACATGCTCCCTGAGCTGCCATCTCAGCAGGGCGAAAAGCTAGATCAGATGTTAGATGATCCTTCTGTGAGAGAACCATCAGAATGAGTGAGAAGTTACAAAAAGTTTTAGCACGCGCCGGCGTTGGCTCGCGTCGTGAAATGGAAAAATACATCGAAAGCAACCGTGTCAGTGTTGACGGTAAGGTTGCTAAACTGGGTGATCGCGTAGAAGAAAACGCCGTCATTCGCGTCGATGGCCATATCGTTAAAGTGGAGCAACAGGAAGAGCGGATCTGCCGTGTCCTAATGTACCATAAACCTGAAGGTGAGCTGTGTACGCGTAAAGATCCGGAAGGCCGCCGTACCGTGTTCGACCGTCTCCCGCGTATTGAAGGCGACCGCTGGATCGCCATTGGTCGGTTGGATGTAAATACATCAGGTCTGTTACTGTTCACCAATGATGGTGAGCTGGCCAATCGCCTGATGCACCCTAAATATGAGGTAGAGCGTGAATATTCGGTGCGGGTATTTGGTGATGTAACTAACGAACACCTGCGCAACCTGAAAAAAGGGGTTGAACTGGAAGACGGTCCGGCGAAATTCCTGAAGCTGGCCCCACGCGGTGGTGAAGGCCTGAACAAGTGGTTTAACGTCACCTTAACCGAGGGCCGTAACCGCGAAGTGCGTCGCTTGTGGCAGTCGCAGGAGCTAGAAGTATCGCGCCTTATCCGGATCCGCTATGGTAAGCTGGAATTGGGTAAACGCCTGCCTCAGGGCGGCTGGGAAGAGCTCAAACTGGAAGATGTGAATTATCTGCGCAAGTCGGTAGGTATGCGTCCTGAAACGCAGACTAAGCTGTCTGTGATGCCTGAAAAGCGTAAGGACAAGCGTGCGAAGATAAACCGTATTCGCAAGGCGGTGAATAAGCATAACCAGCGCCTCAAACAGAGCAAACGCCGTTAAAACAGAGACAAAAAAGCCGCTTTTCGCGGCTTTTTTTATGGCTTACTTAGGTTGGGCATCCAGCGACTGACCATTTACCTCGGCCGAGTCATCGGACATCAGGTAGAGGTAAGTCGGCATCAGTTCTTCGGGGGTTTTTAGTTTGTCTTTATCTTCGCCCGGATAAGCTGTAGCGCGCATGCCAGTGCGAGTCGCACCTGGGTTAATACAGTTAATGCGAATGTTGGTTTTACCCACTTCTGCTGCCCAGGTTTGCATCATACCTTCGGTGGCAAATTTCGAAATGGCATAAGCGCCCCAAAATTCGCGGCCCTGACGACCTACGCCAGATGACGTAAAGACAATAGAAGCGCTGGGTGATTTACGCATCACAGGGAACAGGTATTTGGTGATCATTGCCTGTGCGGTAACGTTCACTTTCATGATGTTCTCAAACGTGGACACGCAAAAATGTTCCAGCGGACCCAGGGCACCTAAAATGGAGGCGTTATTTAGCAGCCCGTCAAGCTTGCCAAATTGTTGTTCGATAGTTGCGGCAAGGTCGCGATAGTGTTGTTTTGTCGCGCCTTTCAGGTCTAACGGCACAATGGCCGGTTTCGGACATCCTGCCGCAACGATTTCGTCATAAACACATTCCAGCTTTTGGGTGGTTTTACCCAGCAGAATCACCGTTGCACCATGTTTGGCGTAGGTCAGTGCGGCAACCCGGCCAATGCCATCGCCTGCACCTGTGATCAAAATCACTTTGTTTTCTAAAGCATTCTCAGCTGCTTGATAAGTATGCATTTTGAACCTCTGAGCTAAATTTTCGGCATATTTTAACACATACCACAGCCAAGTTATCGAATTTATTGTAAATATGGCTGGCGAAACGCTACACTTTGCGTTAACTTAAACTGGTCTAATGTCTTATTAAAAGCAGATTTACCTTTAAGTACCTTTTTGCAAAGGTTTTAACTAAATGTTCTCTGATTGGTCAATTTATCAGCTAAATTAAGCAGTTAGGTTGAGTTCAGGGCTAAGAATAATAATAAGATTATGTCGGAGCCAAATAAATGAAAAAAATGCTACTCTCACTCGCGGTTTCTGCAGCCTTAGCAGGTTGTGGCGGCGGTGAAACCCTTGAAGATGTAAAACAAGAAAGCGCTGCTGTAAAACCCAGCGCCTCGATTAAGTTCGACCCATCAAATGGGGTGATTTCTGTGCCTAATGATCTGCTGTTTAACGGCACGAAGGATGGCACGCTTAATATCCCTGGTGAGTTGAATGATGACGGCTCGGTCAAAATTCAGCGTGCACATTATGCCGACCCTTCATTGGCAATAGGCGCACTGGATGGTTGGTCAACCCAAATGCCGTTTGCTATCGATTTGACAGTACCTGCGGGTGTTGAAATTGACGCCGCCAGTGTATCAACGCCCGGCGCGGTGAGAATTTTTGAAGTGGTTATGGGTGCCAGCCTGACAGATCAGGACTGTGCAACAGTGCCGGCTGGGATCGCCTGTAAAGGGGTTGCCGAGTTGACCAACGGCTTGCAGGGTGACTTTATCGCTAAGTTGGGCGCGGACGGGAAAAGCATCAATGTGATCCCTATGAAACCGCTTAAGTCGTCGACTACCTACATCACAGTACTAACAACGGGCCTGAAAGACAGCTCGGGTAGTGTTGCACCGTCTTCAACCTATACTTTGCTCAAGCAAGACGCACCTTTGGTGACGCCTGCGCAAAAGGGCCTGCAAGCGGTTGTGAAAAGCTATGAGAATGCTGTTACCTCGCTTGGTACTGTGACCAGTGAAGAAATCATTTTCTCTGCGGCGATGACAACGCACTCAACCTTTGAGGTGATGGGCGCAGTTAAACAGCTACTGGCAGCCTCTTTGACAACTGAGCAAAGACCGGTATTGAGTGTTGGCCAACAGCCAGCTGATGGTTTGACGGTTGCTGACTTGCCGGGTATCCCTTTATCTGACGAAATTCGTCCTTTGTTCCGCTCAGTAAGATACTTGCAAGGCAATATCGTTTTGCCTCGTTATCTCGGGGAGCCGCAAGCGAAAGAAGACGCGGCACTGGCAGATACTTACTGGCAGGCACAGTGTGATAACGCAGCAGCGGTTGCCGGTTATATTCAGGCAACTGGTGGCACACCTGAGCTCAAAGAAGGTAACGATACTCTGTGTAATGCACTCTCTGGCGGCCGTTTAAGAGACTTAGGCCTGGATCAGCACAAGTTTGTTAGCAAATATAACCCAATTCCAAAAGCGCTGGGTGCGAATAACATTCCGGTGCAGATCACAATGCCAGCAGATGAGACAAACCGCCCTGACACGGGTTGGCCAGTCGTAATTATGCAACACGGTATTACCAGTAAAAAAGAAGACATGTTAGGCCTGACACTGGCACTAACTCAGGCAGGTTTTGCTACCGTTGCAATTGACCATCCGCTGCATGGTGAACGCGGTATTGATGTAGATGGCGACGGTGAAGATGACTTCAATGCGTCGACTAAGAGTGTGCTGCACTATATGAACCTGCAATCACTGTTAGTTGCCCGTGATAACCTGCGTCAGTCAAAGGCCGACTTACTTGGCCTGCGTTTGGGTCTGAACTTTATTAACCAGGCAACTGCGGTTCCATTACTGTTCAATACTCAGGATGTCAGCTTTATTGGCCACTCACTGGGCTCAGTTGTTGGACCGGGCTTTATCGCTTTAGCCAACTCGCCGCTGGATGAGCAGGTTGATGCCTTGTTTAACGTGAAAGCGGGTGCGCTATCAAGTGGTGGTTCAGGCATAGCTAACTTCCTGGTGGAGTCGGCTTCGTTTGGTCCTGTGGTGAAAAGTGCTGTACTGTCTGCTGCAACAGATTTGGCGGTATCAAAACAGTTTAATGCTTACCTTGGAGAAGGGGCTATTACAGACTGTGGTCAGTACGCAGCGGATGCCGGCGCGTTTGCAAACTGTGCTTATTCAACCTTTACAGCTCAGTTAGCTGCCAACGGTGACACAGTTGCACTGGGCGCAATTGATGCAACAGTCACGCAGTTCGCTTATGCCGCGCAAAGCGTACTTGGCAGCGCGGATCCGATTAACTACGCAGGCACTGTTAACGCGCTGGGTACACCTATGTATATGGGCGTGGTTGTAGGCGGTGAGAACGGCAACAAAGAAGATCAGGTTATTCCACCTTCAACTCTAAGCAATCCGCTATCAGGCAGCTTGCCAATGGCTGCTATGATGGGACTGACGGCGGTTTCAGAGTCTCCAGAGGTCGACGGTACAGCAGGCAGCTATGTGGTTAAGTTCAGTCAGGGCCACCATAGCTCACTGTTGACGCCTGGCTTTGACGAACGCTCTGGTGGTACAGCTGAAGGTCATGCAGCAGCAACAATGGAAATCCAGAAACAACTGGCTACTTTCCTGGCATCAAAAGGCCTGATGCTGCCAATTACCAATGATGCTGTTATTGCAAAATAATCGCATTTGAGAGATTATGAAAAAGCCGCTGTTTTAGCGGCTTTTTTTTACTTAAATTTCAGGAGTAGAAAGTTGGCATTTTTATACGAGTACGGATTATTTTTGGCCAAAGCGGTGACTCTGGTCGCTGCACTTGGTGCAGTCATAGCCATGATTGTTGCAGCAAGCCACAAGCCGAGTTCTCAGTCCGGTGAAATCGAGCTGACCGATATATCTAAACGTCTGGACGAGGCAAAAGAGCAGTTTCTGGCGCAAACGCTGGACAAAAAAGCGCTCAAAGCGCATCAAAAGCAGCAGAAAAAGGCGCAATCAGACCAGGCTGATGAAGATAAAAAGCGCGTGTTTGTCGTTGAGTTTAGCGGCAGCATGGATGCCCATGAAGTGGAAAACCTCAGAGAAGAAGTAACTGCTATCTTAACAATCGCTGATGCCAAGCAAGATCAGGTTGTGGTTAACCTGGAAAGTGGTGGCGGGGTTGTGCATGGTTACGGCCTGGCTGCCTCACAATTGCAACGTATCAAAGACGCCGGGCTGCCACTGACGGTGTGCGTAGATAAAGTCGCAGCCAGCGGGGGTTATATGATGGCCTGTGTGGCAGACAAAATCATCGCGGCGCCGTTTGCGATAGTTGGCTCTATTGGCGTTATTGCTCAGTTGCCTAACTTCAACAAGTTGCTTAAAAAGAATGACATTGATTATGAGCAAATTACGGCCGGCGAGTACAAGCGCACTCTAACTCTGTTTGGAGAAAATACCGATAAAGGACGCGAAAAGTTTCGTGAAGAAATCGAACATACCCATGGTTTGTTCAAGCGTTTTGTCAGCGACAACCGACCCAATATGGATATAGACAAAGTGGCAACCGGAGAGCACTGGCTGGCAACCCACGCTCATGAGTTTGCACTGGTGGATGAAATTCGCACCAGCGATGACCTGTTGTTAGATTTAAATCAGGCCTATCAGCTTTATCAGGTGCGCTATAAACTGAAAAAATCCATGGCAGAAAAGCTTGGGATTGGCGTGAGCCTGAGCCTTGAAAAAGGAGCGATGCGCCTGTTCTCCAAGTGGCAAAAATCAAGCTACTAAACCATCCGGGCAGTGCGGTTTATATCAATTTGCTTAATTAAGTGTTCTATTTTGAGGCGAGAAAATATGTTCGATAACCAGGCAAAAATTTGCGAACTCATACCTTAGGTAAAGGCTCTAAATGAGAAATTTTTAACACAGTTAGCGTCATATTTGCTCCGTCAAATTGAACAAGTATTAAGTGAAATTGGTATTATGTAGTGCCCAGCTCCGGCCTGAGGATAAAGCGCTCTAATGTGACGTTTTCTGCCGCTACTTTGTGCCAGTGCGCACTTTGCAGGCTCAGCTCCACGTAACCAGCAGTGACCAGGTTATCCAACTGATGACGGATCAGATGATTGACCAGTATTGTCATTGCCGGATTATGGCCCACTACAGTAACATCAGAGCACTCATCTGGTAGCAGGTGCAAACAATCCATCAGATCCGTTGCATCAAAGGTATAAAGTGCCGGGATCACTTCAACAGCCTTGCTCACCTGACACTCTGCATGGAGAATATGTGCGGTATCGTGCGCCCGACGTGCCGGGCTGGTAAATATATGTGTTTGTGGAAGCAACCCTAGTTGCGCGGCCAGTGCCTGTGTGCGGCGCACACCTTTAGGTTTAAGTGGCCGGTCGATATCGTGCAGCTGAGTGTCTTGCCAGCTTGATTTCGCATGGCGAATAAGTCTGAGAGTTTTATTCATTGTCTACCCGGCTGCGTGTAAGTCTCTACTATTGTAGCTTAAGGCGTAGCGAACAGCTGGTTTTCGAGCGTGTTGCCGTTAATGAGCTGCTTGTATCGCCAGCCATGATGATGACATAACTCCAGCAAGGCAATATCCAGTGCCTTGTGGCTGACATCATACTCAATGACAAATTCATCGGACTGAGATTGTCTGACGTTTTTAACTCCGCTGAGGTGTGCAATCTGCTCTTTCATGTGCTCAGTTAATTGTTGAACCTGAAGAGTCAGGAAGGCCGTGTCAGACTCGTTTTGCGCATATCTTTGATGACTGGTGAGCTTGCCTTGCTCCAGATAAAGCACAGTGTCACATAAGCGCTCCAGTTCACTCAAGTCATGGGAGCTGAGCATAAAGGTGATGTCTTTACTCAAATCGGCAATCAATGAACGGATAGCTTTTGCATTAAGGGGATCCAGTCCGGCCGTTGCTTCGTCCAGCAACACGATTTTGGGTTGTCCAATCAGCGCTTGTGCGATGCAGATGCGTTTTCTCATCCCATGCGATAACTCTGACGCTTTGGCATTCAGTTGCTCACTGAGGTCGACTAACTCAAGAACGCGTGCCGTTTCATGCTGCGCCTCGCGGCGATTTAATCCTTGCAGCTGGCCGTAAAAGGTCAGTTGTTTACCGACCGAAAAGCGCGGATCCAGCTGCGCATCCTGTGGCAAAGCACTGAGCACTCCGAACAGGGCGCTGTCGCCCGGCGTGTGGCCAAAGACTCGAACATTACCCGAATCTGCTTGTAAAAAACCACACAAGATACTGAATAACGTGGTCTTGCCTGCGCCATTTGGGCCTACCAGAGCAATGGTACTGCCAGCGTTTATAGAGAAACTGACGTCATCCAGGGCACGCTTCTGGGCAAATCGCTTTGTCAGACCGCTGACCTCAATCGCGATGGAAGTAGCAGAGTTCATAGATCTTTCCTCTTGATTAGCCAGTAGGCGACGCTCAAAAGCGCCACTGATTGCAGCACTGGGGTGGCGATGGACAGCAAGTTAATGTCGTACCAGGGCGCTATGCGACTGATGTGCACACCCGGCAGGGCATAATACAACCATTGTGCAGCTTCAATATGGCTTGCCAGATAACCTATCAGCAGATTGCCTACAGTGAACAACAAGGTGGCATAAATAATACTCAGCCGGGCTGAGTTGGCGAGCAGGTTAAGCAGCGCCATCAGGGCAATAAAGGGCAAGGTGGTCAGAGCCAGTAGCGTAATGATCACGACCAATTTGAGCAACCCGCTAAACAGCAAAGCGGTATCCCGAGTCAGCATTAACAGCCAGGCAGCCAAAACGGAGACCGTTATGAGAGCCAATAGCACGAGTACCTGACCGGTAAAGCGCCCTAATAAGAGTTCTGCGCGGCTGGCACGTAAGGTCAGAAACCGGAGCGTACCTCGCTTTGCGTCCTCGACGGTCTGATCAGCACTGACGAACAAGGTGAACAATGGAAACGTGAATAGGGCGATGATCCAGTAGACCGATAACTCGGCCTCAGGCCAGCGCACCAGCTGATAGAGACCAATAGAACCCGCGACTTGAATGGCAATATCAGAGAATTCAGGGCTTCTGAGCACGGAAACTGCGTGATAGATGGGGTAGCGTAATATGATGAGCCACACCATAGTAAAGGCCGCGAGAGCAAGCCAGCCACGTTTTGTGGCAAACAAACGTGTCAGTTCAAACTGACTGAGTAATATGATTCTTTTTAGTGACATAGTGCACTCCTTTTGCGCCTACCTTAACGCAAAAGCCAGAGGATGGAAAAGCGGAGAATTGTTTCAGAGTGTGGCGAATAAGAAAGGAGCCCGCAGGCTCCTTTTGTTTGGTGTTGATTACCAACCGCACTGGCGGTTTTTGTTTTGCTCGTCCAGATAGCTCTGAAGTGGTGCAAAGTAATCCAAAATCGCAGTAGCATCCATTTGCTGGCTGCCAGTAACGCTTTCTAATGCTTCTTGCCATGGGCGGCTGCTGCCCATCTCTAGCATGGCATTTAAGCGCTCACCGGCTTCTTTTGAGTTGTACACAGAGCAGCGGTGAATGGCTTCTTTGTTACCTGAAATTTCACACAGGGCTTTGTGGAATTCAAACTGTAGAATGTGTGCCAGGAAGTAGCGCGTATAAGGTACATTGCCTGGTACGTGGTATTTTGCACCTGGGTCAAAGTCGTTTTCAGTACGTGCAACAGGTGCCTGAAGGCCCTGATACTTCTCGCGTAATTCCCACCAGGCTTGGTTGTACTCAGCCGGGCTGATTTCGCCGGAGTATACTTTCCAGCGCCATTGGTCAACTAACAGGCCAAAAGGAATGAAGGCAATTTTATCCAGTGCCATTTTCATCAGCAGGCCAATGTCTTTTGACTCGTCAGGCACCTGATCCAGCAGGCCAATCTCTTTAAGGTAACCCGGTGTTACCGACAACGCTATGGTATCACCGATTGCTTCGTGGAAACCATCGTTGGCACTTTCCTGGTAATACAGCGGCAGCTTGTTGTAGGCGCGCTGATAGAAGTTGTGACCTAACTCGTGGTGAATAACCGAGAATTCTTCGCCAGTGCGCTGGATACACATCTTGATACGCAGATCGTCTTTGTTATCCAGGTTCCATGCAGATGCATGACACTGTACGTCACGGTCCTGTGGCTTAGTGAAGAGTGAGCGAGTCCAGAATGTTTCTGGCAGCGGTTCAAAGCCCATTGAAGTGAAGAACTTCTCGGCGCCTTTCACCATTTTGATTTCGTCGTAGTTATGCTTTTCAAGCAACTCAGTCACGTTATAGCCCGGATCGGCATTTTCAGGTGCAACCAGGTCGTAGATATTGCCCCATTGCTGGGCCCACATGTTACCTAACAGGTGTGCCGGAATTGGCTGGTCCTGAGGTACTTTGTCTTCGCCATACTTTTCGCCAAGCTTGGCACGAACGTGACAGTGCAGTGAGTCATATAAAGGCTTTACCTGGCCCCAGATGCGGTCAAGTTCTTTAGCAAAGTCATCGGCCGGCATGTCGTATTTGCTGCGCCACATCGCGCCTGTATCACGATATCCCAGCTCCTGTGCGCCTTCATTCGCCAGAGAAACCAGATCTTGATACAAAGGACGCATCTGTGGAGAAACCTGACGCCAGCCCTGCCACACATCCAGTAATTCTGCATAGTCACGGCTGTTGGCCATTTTGGCTGTCATCTCGCCAAGGCTCATACAGTTGCCGTCTTTACAGTATTTGCCTTTACCGTACATGCCATCCAGCTCAGCAGACAGCTTCGCCAGCTCTGCTGTTTTTTCAGCATCTTTTGGTGCCGGTAAGGTCAGGTTGAGTTTAAGCTTGTCTAGCTTACGACGGTTGTCGTAACTGAGCTCCAGCGCGTCAAACTTGGCCGCTTCATTGGCAAGGGCAACCAGTTTTTCGGTGTATTCCTGATTAACGTCTGCGGCTAGAGAGGCGGTGTCTTCTGTGATGAAGTTGGCATAGATCCAGGCTGAGCGCGCACTGCGATAGCTGAGGTCTTGCAGTTCTTTTTCTGCTTTGGTTAGAAATGCTTCCGCGTCTTTTTCAGTCAGGGTTGACGTGCTTGTTGAGTTACATCCACTCAGTGAGAGTGCCCCGGCAACCACGAGGGCGCCCAGGCTGAGTTTGAATTGTAGTGCCATCATTGTTCCAATTATCGTTATTAGAAACTCGATGATACCAGCGTCGACTGGCTGCGACAATTCACGTCGCATGAGCAGGGCGAAAATATTGAGATAAGTGACATTTGTTCCATACTTAAAACGCCATCAACCGGGAGGTGCCGATATTATGTGGTTACTGATACTGCTCATCATTGCTGTGTGTTTTATTTTTTATGTCAAAGAAGTCAGGCTTAAGTTGGTTTCAAGTCCCGCTCTGGCTTATTTTAAACGGGCATTACCCCAGTTATCGCAGACTGAGCGTGAAGCGATGGAAGCCGGAGATACCTGGTGGGATGCAAGCTTATTTAGCGGTAAACCCGACTGGTCGCAGTGGTTGCAAACGGGCAAACCGGCACTGAGCGAACGGGAGCTTGATTTTATTGAACATGAACTGGCTGAGCTGATGGCGATGCTGGATGAAAGTCAGATCTGTACAAACGGCGACTTGCCACCTGAGGTGTGGCAATACCTGAAAGAAAAGGGGTTTTTCGCCTTTATTATTCCTGAAAAATTTGGCGGCAGGGCCTTCAGCGCTCAGGCAAACTCCGCCATCGTGGCGCAAATAGCCACTCGCAGCTTGTCGACCGCAGTAACCGTGATGGTGCCAAACAGCCTTGGCCCGGCCGAGCTGTTACTACACTTTGGCACGCCACAACAGCAACAAGCCTGGCTGCCTAAGTTGGCCGATGGATCTGCGCTGCCTTGTTTCGCGTTAACCTCGTTAGATGCAGGCTCGGATGCCGGTGGTATTACCGACTTTGCTGTGGTGTGTAAGCAAGAGTTTGAGGGGGAAATGACATTAGGGCTGAAAGTAACCTGGCAAAAGCGCTATATCACTTTGGCACCGGTGGCTTCGGTGCTGGGGCTTGCCTTCAAAGTATATGATCCCGACCAGTTGTTATCCGAAACAACGGAATTGGGGATCACCTGTGCGTTGATCCCCACCGACCATAATGGGGTTGAAGTAGGCCCGAGGCATGACCCAATGGGGCTGGCCTTTATGAATGGCACAACCCGGGGAGAGGGCGTTTTTATTCCAATGCACTGGGTCATCGGCGATGTTGACGGTATTGGTAAAGGCTGGCGTATGCTGGTGTCTTGCCTGAGTGCAGGGCGCGGGATCTCGCTTCCGGCCTTAAGTGCCGGGACCGCGCAGTTAAGCGCCAGATCAAGCACGGCGTATTGCAGTGTCAGGCGACAGTTTAAACAGCCTTTGTGGCGATTCGAAGGTGTGCAGGCCGCGCTGGGGCGAGTGGCGGGACTAAGTTACAGCATAGAGGCGACGCGGCAAAACACCGCTATGGCCATCGATCTCAATAAGAGTCCGGCGGTAATAACTGCGATTGCTAAATACCACCTGACTGAAATGGCACGGATCGCAATAAATGATGCCATGGACTTACACGGTGGCAAAGCCATCCAGCGTGGTCCGTTGAACTATCTTGCGCTCCACTATCAGGGCATGCCTATCAGCATCACGGTCGAGGGAGCCAATATCCTGACACGCAACCTGATGATCTTTGGCCAGGGCGCAACGCGTTGCCATCCTTATGTGCTAAAAGAAATGGCGGCAGCGCAGGAGCAAGATGCAGACATCGCTTTACAGCAGTTTGACAAAGTATTTGTGCAGCATCTGGCCCACAGTAGTAAAACTTTTCTTAAAGCCACCTTTAACGGACTTACGTGCGGGGTGTTTTCTTCCGCGCCCGTTGCCGGCGAGGTGGCGTATTATTACAAAACGCTCACCTGGTACAGCCAGATATTGGCAGTCTTAAGCGACCTGGCAATGCTGGTACTTGGGGGCAAACTTAAGCTTCAGGAAATGCGCTCAGCTCGCCTTGGTGACATGCTGAGTCAGCTCTATCTGGGATCATGTGTGTTGAAGAAGTTTGAGGATGATGGCCGCCAGCGCAGTGATTTGCCTTTGCTACATTACGCGATGCACTTTCACCTGAATGCATTTGAGCAGGCCTACAGCGGGTTTATTGATAATTTTGCCCCCAATGGCTTAAAAACCTTAGTAAAGCGTTGGTTTATGCCTTTTGGCCCTGGCATTGGCGGGCCTTCGGATCAACTAATCACTGAGCTTTGCCACAGCCTTTATCACAATAAACTGACCCTGGCACGGGTCAGCAACTTATGTGATACCTCCGGCCACACCGGACTAGAGGCACTGGAGCAAGCTTTTAAATTGTTTCCCAAGTGCGAACAAGGGTTGCAGAAGTTTGAACGCTGGCAAAAAGCATATCAGGCAAAACTACTGGCACTCAGTACCGAAGAGCAATTAGCGCTGGCGGTAGAAGAATGCATTCTGGATGAAGAAGAGCGGGAGTTACTGGTCAGCTGGTTTGAATCTAGCCGTCAGGCGCTGAGTGTGGATGAACAGGGTTAAAACTGAGGGGTTTTTGTCGGTGAATGGCATGGCCAAAGCCAAGTAGGGTGAGCCAGACTTCTCTGGCTCACAAATATATAGTTACTAGTTGTTCTTTAGTGCATTGGCGTTAAGCGCAAACTTAGCGAGCAAACGGATCGGCGTTAATTTTATCTACGTACCATTCGCCTTTGCGTTTGACCAGCTGAACGCTGCGCATATCGTCTACTTGCTCGCCGTGCAGCATGCCGGTAAAAATAAGATTGATCCGCGCCTCGTTGCCATATTGCTCGCGCAAACTCTGGTTGGTCATATCCACTTCAATGGTGACTTGATCATACTGCATGTTTACCAGATTTCTGGCGAACTGAGAGGGGGTGCCGTACGAGCGCATGATCCTGCCCATTCTAGGTGTTGAGCGACTAAGCGCCAGCTCCATGTCTTTCTTATTATAAAGCGCATCGAAAAAAACGGTTGCCGCGTATCCTGGGGTATTTCTGTCTCCACTGGTCGCATCGTCGCCACCACAGCCAGATAGCATCAATAGGATTACAGTTGAAAAAGTAAGTAGGAATTTCATATTAGTCGTAAATCAGCTGGTTATAACTTTAGTTTGTCTTCTAAACGGGCTTTTGTAAAGTATAGGCTGGGAAAATATGGGATGTACAAAGAGGGAGTACTATAGGTGGGAAGGCCGCTAGCAAACAGTTGCGGCATCTGCCGCAACTGTTTGAAAGTTAATTTATTCTATATCACATTTTTGAATACCGCGACTAGTTCGGTAGCAAATTTCTCTGATATAGATAAATAGGTCTTGTGGAAATACGTCTTCGATTAATTTAGTTTGCGTGTCACCGTCATAACATTTAATGTCTTTGTTAGTGACCAGACAGGTGAGCGTCCCGTTTGCCTGCACTTTATGTACGGTTGCATTTGCCGCCAGCAAGTCAGTTAGCTCAACGCCTCGACTACCCCAGCACTGCCAGCTGGCATCGCTCATCTGAGCACATACATTGTTTGCATCGACGGCGTTAAGCTTAGTCGCAAGCAATTGTGCTGGCACGTTTTTCACAGGGTTGTCACCCTTAGCGTTACAAACAACAGAACCATAATTGCCCAGTAAGCAGGCATAATCCCCTTTAGTTATCACTTGCTTGAGTTCTGCTGGTGCCGTCAAAGAAAGTGGCTGACCATAGCCGCCTTCACGACAAGATTCAAATTGACCATCCGTCACCTTACAAACATAGTCATCACCCCGGAAGGTGTGGCTGCTCTCATATCTCAGTTTGATATCGCTGTGATCGGTCTGGTCGTGCTCATCTGTGGCGTGAAATTCAAGTGTCACGTAGCGCTCAAAGTCACCATTATACTTGATAGATGCACTGGTATCCGATACCTGTTTAATGGTTACGTCGTCGCTGGTGCTTTCGGCCTGCCAGTGACTCGGCAAATTTTTCTTGTCATTCAGATGGAAAACTTGGCCAAAGACTTGCGCTTCACTGCCCATTATATAGGTCTCGGTTACGCCAGCGTAGGGGACGACCAGGGCTTGATGAGCTGTTCCCATAATCAAACTTTCGCTCACAACATCACCGGCTTTAGCAGTGATCTTGATTGCAGTAAGACCTTTGCGAGAAATTGTTTTCTTGTGTAGGTTCAGCGTTAAATGATGGCCTTCGAGGGTCCACTCAAGACTATCATAAGGCTCATAATCAGTGCTTGAAACTGTCACTTCTTCGATATCAAGGTCACCACGAAATTCCAGCCCTAAAGTGGTGGGGTAATCCGGATAAACTGAAAATTCCCCTGGATCTTTTACCTCCAACAGATCTTTGGCTATTGACTTGCTTACATAGTTGAAATTAACAAAAGCCGATTTCTCAGCACCATTTTTGAGCTTTACTTTGTACTCCACCAATGGAGAAGTCTGGTATGTGTCTTCATCAGGGATAGTGATCACCAGTTTCTCGTTCGACTTCTGCAGTAAATCTTCATTAAAGTCGTGAACCAGCCATGAAGCGCTTTCGACATCTTCGAAATTTGTCAGATTAGACGTCACGGTGACCGTCTGTCCAGGCACCGCATACAGTCTGTCTAAAGAGAGCTCAATGGCATTGAGATCGGTGACATGCTGTACCACCACGGATGTCTCGGCTGTTGCTTGGATATTGCCTTTCATCGTCACGGTGAGCAGAAGTTTAAAGGTTTGGGTCTGACTGAGCTCAGGGGCTTTAAAGGTATAAAAAGATTTTCCCTGAGTCTGCTGAGCAGGAACTGGCGTACCTTGCCACTGCCAATCATAACTGATGATGTCATCGGTACGGGTAATGGCAGCTAAAATGGTTTGAGTACTTTTTTCATTAATAACAAATTGCTCAGGCAGGATAACACTGAGTGAAGGTTCTGATTCTGGTGCTAAGGTCGCTTTGATGGTTTTAGTGACGATGCCTTCACGGGTGGTAATTTCAAAAATGATATCAAAGACGTGGGTTTGCGTAACCGCAGGTAAATCTATATTCAGGGTACTCTGGCCTGCGCGTGAGTCACGACTCGACTCGGTTTGAGTATGGGTCAGCTCAAAGCCCTCGGTTCGCCAATTGATTTCTTCAATATCTGACGTCATCGCAAAGGTCGCGGTAATGGCCGCATAACCGCCGCCAGACAGTGTCACTGTGTCTGCGAGCTCAATATGTCCGGATGAAGATTTGGGCATGACCGTCACTTGCCAGGCTTTGCTTGCCTGGTTGTTTTGGCTGTCTGTTACTGTGTATGTCAGCGTGACCTGAGTCTGCTCTTCGACGTCAGGAAAGGAAACGTGATGTGTATCGCCTTCAGCCTCGATGAACTTTACACCGCTCAGGGAGCTGCTCCATTTACCTGTTACAGCATCGTTTTCTGGATCTGTGACCTTAGTTGTCAGAGATAATAGATCTCCTGAGGTTACGAGAGTTTTGCCTTGCAGGCTGACGGTAGGGGCCTTATTGACGGTTTGTTGCGTATCATTGTTTACGGGTGATGCCTTTTCATCACCAGATGAGGAACCGCCGCAGGCAGCGAGGATCCCAAAAGTAGAAAGTAGTAAATAATTTCGCATTTTTCATTCCTTTTATTGCGTTTTCATTTCGACACTCAGATTACCCCATAAAGGCGCAATTTTGGAAACGTTTATTTGTGAGTTTGTGTTGATACTCTAATCAACAAAATTAAACGATTTAAGATCAGAAAGAGGCCAAAATAAAAGCCCGATTTGGTATCGGGCTTGGTGGGTTGGGTAGTACTATGATTAAAAATTGTTAGCTTTGCTGCAATGTTTCTGAGCTTGTATCAGGCTTTTTAATGCGTTTGATGATGCGCTTGAGATCTTCCAATGCCACATATTGACAAGGGATTAAAATCAGGGTGATCACGGTCGCAAACAACACACCAAAAGCCAGTGAAACGGCCATTGGAATGACAATTTGTGCCTGCAGGCTGGTTTCCAGCAGGATAGGTACCAGGCCGATAAAGGTCGTTAGTGAAGTCAACAAGATTGCTCTGAAACGCTTACAGCCAGCTTCAACAACGGCTTCTTTAATACTCATACCTTGCTCTCGTGCTTTGTTAACAAAGTCCACCATCACCAGCGAATCGTTAACAACCACGCCTGCGACTGCGATGATGCCAAAGAACGACAGGCTACTCATGGTCATACCCAGTACCATGTGGCCAAAAACAGCACCAACCACGCCAAAGGGGATCACGGACATGATCAGAATCGGTTGAGAGTATGAGCGCAATGGGATAGCCAGCAGCGCAAAAATAATCATCATAGATAAAGCAAAGTCGCGAATTTGCTCAGCCACACTGTCCATTTCTTCCTGAATACGACCTGCCACACTGCTGCTTACGCCAGGGTAGCTTTGCAGTAAAGAAGGTAAGTATTCATCGCGGATCTCTTCAGCAATCTTAAACGGCTCGGCCTGATCTGTGTCTACAGACGCCCACACATTAATAGTTCGCTTGGCATTTTCGCGACGGATGCGGTTGACCCCTTCGACCAGGTTGATATCGGCGATTTCTCCGAGCGGCACTTCAGCACCACTGGGCGTGATGACCCGAACTGCCTGAATATCACTGATGGTGTTGCGTTGCTCTTGTGGATAGCGGATCATCACTTTGATCTCTTCGCCACGGCGCAGGATCCGCTGTGCTTCCAGGCCGTAGTAACTAAAGTTGACCTGCGAGGCGACATCGGCCAGAGTCAGGCCCATGCTGTAAGCCAGTGGCTTAAGCTCTAGCTGCACTTCTTCGGTGCTCGACTGCATAGAATCATTAACATCGCCCACACCGGCAATGGTACGCAGCTTTTCTTTAAGTTTACCAGCCACCTCTTGCAGTGCTTTTTTATCTTTGCCCTCAAGGCGGAAGCTAATATCACCATCATCCCGGCCACCGTTCATGATGCTGTCCTGAATATTCAGGGACTTTACGCCGGGCAGGGGCGGCATGTTTTCCCGCCACAGTGCACTCAGTGCAAAGGTGTCTATTGGGCGCTTGTGAGGCTCAACCAGAATGGCCATGATCGATGCGGTGGTTCTGCCACGTAAATTAACAGACAAGTCTTTGATCATCTTTGTGCCATATTGTGCTTCAATTTGCTTTTCAACATCGAGAATAACCTGCTCAACTTTTTTAGCTGTAGCCAGTGTTGCAGACTCGGAAGATGACAAATTCATATCTATGGTGATGCGCGGGAAGTCGTGGGGGATTTTCGGGTTTGCCACAAACTTCACCAGGCCACCGGCAAACATACCGCCACTGATGATGATAATAGACAGGAAGCCAACGATTACCGTGTAACGGTAGTGAATACAGCGCTCAATAAAGGGGCGATACAGATTCTCAATAAAGTTCTTCAGCGCACCATCAATTAACGCTCTGGCACGGTGTAGCGGATTTTTAGGGTTATCCGGGCGGTCTTTCATTGCTGCCAGGTGGGCAGGCAGGATCAGTTTAGATTCGACCAAAGAGAATAGCAGGCACAGGATAATGACCCCACCAATGGCTTTGGAGAATGCGGCAGCAGGACCGGTTGCAAATGTTTGAGGTAAAAATGCGGCCACTGTGGTGAGCACGCCAAAGGTAGCCGGAATAGCAACACGCTTCACCCCGCGTACCACGTTGTCCAGGCTGTGGCCATATTTTTCAATTTCAGCATGGGCTGACTCACCAACCACGATGGCATCGTCGACCACAATGCCGAGCACCAGAATAAACGCAAACAGCGAGGCCAGGTTAATCGTGACATCCAGCATGCCCATCGGCATAAATAAGAACGCACCAAGGAATGAGACTGGCAGGCCCATCATGACCCAAAACGCCAAACGCACTCGCAAAAACAACGCCAGCATCAGCATCACCAGTACGCCGCCCCAGGCCATGTTTTCTATCATCATGTTCAGGCGACCTTCCAGGTAATAAGTTAAGTCAATAAAGGGCTCCAGCTCTACTCCCTGAGGCAGCTGAGTGGCTTTGTCAGCTAAGTAAGTTTTCATCACCTGAGCAACTTTAGTGATGTCCTGATCTTTGGACGCGCGCACCTCAAATACCAGTGAGTTACGGCCGTTGTAGCGAGAATACAACAGGCCTTCTTCAAAGCCATCGGTCACAGTCGCAACATCGCCCAGTTTGATCTGTGCGCCGTCGGCCAGGGTCAACAGAGGCAGCTGTTCGAACTCATGACCTCGGTAGGCTTGATTCTCGACCCGCATGGAAATGTAACCATTGTCCGAGCGGATCTGCCCGGCCGACATATTAGCAGAGAAATTTTTAACCGCTTCTGAAATATCTCTGAATGTCAGGCCATATTCGCGCAGCCTGTCAGGGCTTATTTCTATACTGATCTCGTAATTCAGGCCGCCGTTAAAGTCCACCAGGTTGACGCCGGGCAGGGCGAGCATCTCGTCGTGTATTTCATTTCCCAGTTGTTTCAGCTGGTGGAAGTTCATCTCGCCGTTGAGTGACAAAATCATCACCTCTTGTTCAAACTTATCGCGACGGACTATTGGGCGCTCCATGCCAGCCGGAAAGGTTGAAATGGAGTCGACCTGCATTTTGACTTCGTCGAGCACTTCCTGTGGGTCATATTTTTCTTCTACTTCAATCCAGGTTTGTGAGAAGCCGCGGTTGGAGTAGGTGATCAGACGTTTGATCCCTTCCAGCCCTTCCATCGACTCTTCCACTTTTATGGTGATCCCTTCTTCGACCTCCTGGGGCGCGGCGCCAGGATATACCGCCTGAACACTCAGCCAGTTATTCTCGAACTGCGGAAACATTTGTTTGCGAATGGTAAAGGCGCTAAGCAAACCGCCCACCAGAATAAAAATCATCAGCAGATTGGCCGCAACCGGGTTGCGGGCAAACCAGGCGATTAAGCCTTTTTCACGTGTGCCATCCATAGATTACTCCTCCTTCAAAGCCAGTTGGGTGTCTGAAGCCAGTGCTGGCGCAGTATCCAGGCGTAACTGCATGCCTTGTGTTGGATATTCAAGGGCAGAAGTAATAAGCTGCTCTCCGTCAATTAACCCCTCCGTGGCCAGAGCATATCCGTCTACTTCGCGGATCACGGTGACAGGCTTAAAGGTGAGTTTTTGATTTTGGTCAAGCAGTGCAACCTGACCGTCGCGGATCAGGTGGCGGGGGATACGCATTGCATTACTCACGGATATCCCCTCGATTTTTGCCGTCAGATAGGTACCAAAGCGCAACGGCTGAGCGTGATCCGCATAGGGCGTGTCGACCTGAGCAACCAGGTAGGTCATCCGACTTTTGTTGTCGACAACCCCTTCGCTGCGCACAATCTTGCCTTGCCAGGTAACCGCTTGTCCCGCAACCTTGGCCGACAAAGAGACATTGGCTTGCAGGCCGTTGTTACGTAAATATCTTAGCTCGTGGTCCGCAACGGGCAGCCGGATCTCGGCAACCGAAGTCGCATTGAGTACACCCAAAGTACTGCCCGGGTTTACAACGCTGCCCAGACTCAATGAGCGGCTGGTAATGATGGCATCATAAGGCGCCTTAATATAGGTGCGCTCCAGGTTGCGTTTTGCCCGTTTGACGCTGGCCTGTGCGGCTTTAAAACGCGCCAGTTTCTCGGCCAGCTGAGGCTTGCGTAGATACAGCTCTGAAGGAATGGTTGACTGGGCATTGTCTTTGATGCGCTGCCATTCTGTTTTGGCTACATGCGCCTGTGCTTGTTCAATTTCCAGCGCTGAATGCGCCTGAGCCAGACTGGCTTCGGCTTCAATTAACGCCGCTTCATAATCATTGGGGTCAATGCGAGCCAGCGTTTCCCCCTGGCTGACAAATCCGCCTTTCACAAACTTGTCTGACAGCGCAATGAGCTGGCCGCTGACCTGAGCGACTAACTCAGTGCTGTACTTAGGGGTGACGAGCCCGTAAGAGTCCACCATAAGTTGCATCGGCGCCATATCTACTGGCTGTACTTCAACCAAGGGATGAATGACTTTTTCAGGTTTTTCTTCGGGCGGTTGCTTCATTGCCGAAAATGCAAAAGCGGTGGCCAGGCCACCGAGTAGCACCGCAACGGGTAATAGAATTTGTTTTTTACTAGCCACGAGTTATTCCTTCCATCAATAACGGTTGAATCGATTTCTCTAACCTGGTTAAGGATACGCGAACAGATGTGTCTAGGTGTTTTAATCGTTTCAAATAATGTAACAAGGCATTGCAATGATGTCTGAATACATACTTCATAGTGTTTTGGCATTAGTGTTTTCAGGCGTGTATTGGCGTATAATTGCCTGCTTTATTCACTAAAACCAAATTATGAAGGGTCAGATGGAGTGTCGATTAGGCTGCGGCGCATGCTGCATAGCGCCAAGTATCAGTTCGCCAATTCCGGGCATGCCGCAGGGCAAGCCTGCGGGTGAGCGCTGTATACAACTGGATGATGACAATCTGTGTAAGTTGTTTGGCGACCCTAGTCGGCCGAAAGTGTGTGGTGACTTTGTGCCCTGTGAAGATGTGTGTGGTTCAGACAATGAACAAGCCATGTGGCTGATCACTGAGCTTGAACATTGCACTTAGCCTGCAGTCCACAAGCGGTGAATCCAGCTGCTTTTTCTTCTTCTCGTAAAGTTAAGACTTCAAATCCGCTTGGTGTGACCAAAATCGTATGTTCTGCTTGAGCTGATAATGCGCGATCCCGGGTAACCACGGTCCAGCCATCGTTGAGTGTTTTAACTCTGTGACTGCCCCGATTGAGCATTGGCTCAATCGTAAAGGTCATGCCGGGTAAAAGTGTCAGCCCGATACCCGCACGACCAAAATGTAAAACCTCGGGCGGTTCGTGCATTTGGGTGCCAATGCCATGGCCACAATATTCCCGCACAACACTCAACCCCTTTAGCCGGGCATAGTCCCCAATTGCCTGGCCAATATCTCCCAGCGTCGCGCCAGGCTTGACTTGAGCTATGCCGCGCCATAATGCGGTATTAGTGTCATCAACCAGTGCGCGAGCAGTCTCGCAGGCCTTAGGCATTACGTACATTTTACTGGAATCGGCAATATAGCCCTGATGTTTCAGGGTGATGTCAATATTCAGAATGTCTTGGTCCGCAATGACACATCTGGCGCTGGGCATACCATGGCAGACCACTTCATTAACGGAGGTATTGATAGCATAGGGGTATCCATATTGCCCTTTACTGGCGGGCGTTGCACCCAGTACATCGACAATATAGTGCTCCACAAACTGGTCGAGCTGTAGGGTTGTGACGCCAGGCTTAACCTGCTCATCCAGCGCCTTAAACACCTGAGCCAGCAGCGCACCAGAGTCCCGCATGCATGCAATCGCGGCATTATTTTTTATCGTGACCTGAGTCAATGGTGTCACTCCTTGTGTGATTAAGTTGTTGTCTGATCAATTGCGCAAAGGTCATATCTGGATTCAGCTCGGCCAGGCGGCCCATTTTAATCCAAAATTCCGCTTGCGCATTGATTGAGCGCGACATGACCTGACTTGCCTGTCGAAGCTCCTCGTGTAATTCCTCTGAAATTTTAACTATGCCCATCAATATATGGTTTATATACAATTAATATATAAATCATATAGTGGTATGTTGTTATGATCAAGGTCTGGCTTGCGCAAAGCATTGTTTGTGATAACAGGCGTACACTGGTGCTCGCTTTGCAAAAAAGATCAGAAAAGTGAGGGTGCCCTGGCAAGCCGACAAAAGTGGATCAGATCATCTGATGTGGATAAAAAACGCCCGACTCTGAGTGAGTCGGGCTTAGGGAAAGGCTCAATTTTGGAGCCATGCGCTAACTTAAAAACACCTTCTAATTACAAGGGAGAAGTAGAAAGTCATTTAAGTGTAGCTAAGGCTTCATAAAATTTACAAACATTTGAAATATTAATTATCCTATTAAAAACAATAGATTGCCTTCATATAAATGAATCGTCTTAAAACTATCAAAACCTTTTGTTCAGGTTATACCCAAGTTATTAACTGGCCATTTAGCACTAAATCGCGGGGCAGCTTGTTCTTGATTTTGCCCTTCTGCCACTTGCCAAGCCCAACTGGTGCGTCACATAGCGTAAGTATTACCTCACCTTGTGCAGGACCAGTAGCATCGAGCCGAATGTCCTGTCCCTGAAAGTACGCTTTTGCCTGAGTGGGATCCAATGCAAAAACATTGTTTGTGGCCAGATGGCCCAGGCAGGTTGCAAATTCATGCTCAAGTTTGACACCATTTTTGTGCGTTGTAGCGACTTTGATGCCAATGCGAGAGTATTTAATTTTTTCCGCCAGCGCGTCCATATTTTGCGGAAAAAGCCATAACTCTTTATCTCTGCTCATCAGTTGTCCGGGCAGCGATGCTATCCCAAACTGTTGACGGATACTGGTCTCAAACGTTTGTAATTCTTTCCTGGAGCACGGAGAAAAGGGGAATTGTCCTTTCTTGGTTTTTTGCTGTGGGTTTTCAACACTGCCGGTTTTTTTGAACTTGGCGATGAAAAAGCCTTCGCTGTCGTAGATTTGTGGCCAGACATGCAGGTAGCCTTGCTCCGTTGCGGCTCTATCTGCCTCTGGGAACAGATCATGGAGTGAAATGACCTCGACATCTCCCGGGAAGGCGTTGAGCAGATGATCGCAGATCTGTTGATTCTCCAGTGGGGTCAGGGTACAAGTCGAGTACACCAGAGTACCGCCGGGTTTAAGGGCCATAAAAGCACTGTGTATCAGCGTTTTTTGTACTTCTGCAATGTCCTGATTGGATGCCAGCGACCAGTTTTTGAGCGCGTCTGGGTCTTTACGGACCGTCCCTTCGCCAGAGCAGGGGGCATCCAGTAAGATATGGTCAAAGCTTTCATACATATAGTCGCCGAACACCTGACCATCAAAATGAGACAGGGCACAATTGGCAACGCCCATGCGTTTGAGGTTAGCGGCCAGTGTTTTTAATCGGGAGGAGGATAACTCGTTGGCAACCAGAACTCCCTGATTCTCCATTAAAGCGGCCAGCTGCGACGTTTTTGAGCCTGGCGCTGCGGCCATGTCCAGCACCCGATCTCCCGGAGTCAGCGAAGTAGCCAGCGCCATGGGAGGCAGCATGGAGCTGGCTTCCTGCACATAGATACAACCGCTAAGGTGCTGCGCCGTGTTTCCAATAGGCAGGCTGGCTTCTTCGTCAGCCGGGCGGGTTAGCCAGTAGCCTTGCGCGCACCAGGGGATAGGTTCAATTTGCCAGTTCAGTTTTGCGGCCTCGTGTTCAAATGCCTGTTGCGACATCTTCAGAGTATTGACGCGGACTGCGCGTCTCAGGCCGCTGCGACAGCTGGCGATAAAGTCGTCTATCGTCAGGTGCGCCGGAATGTAGCTGGCGACATCAGCAATAAATTCATCGGGAATATAGGTTTTGTTGTTCAAAGTCATTATCTCTTGCACTTTATCTGACTAGTTTACCACTAATTGACATCACACGGGGATAGACTCACCCCAACAGGCTATATTCCATGTAGCAACCGAAGACTGGCCTATTTATCTTGAATATATGAAAAAACATATATAACATATTTCGTATGTTTTATTCTGTGGTGCCAGCAATACTCTGAGCGCTGTCCGAGCAGATCCAGTGTAATTAACAAAAAGGCTATTTATATGACTATCAAAGTAGGTATTAATGGGTTCGGGCGTATGGGCAGATTAACCATGCGCGCACTTTGGCAAACGGCAGATATCGAAATCGTACACATCAATGATCCGGGTGGTGATGCCCATACACTGGCGCACCTGATGAACTTTGACTCAGTGCACGGCAAGTGGGAATGGGAAGCTGAAGCCAGTGATGAAAACACTATGGTGATTGCGGACAAACGTATTGCTGTGACACAGCAAACACGCACAGAAGCAATAGACTGGTCTGGCTGCGATTTAATCGTGGAAGCCAGTGGCAAGCTGAAAAGTAAAGAAAAGCTGGCAGGTTACTTTGAGCAAGGTGTCAAACAGGTTGTGGTCACTGCACCTGTGAAAGAAGAAGGCGTGCTGAATGTGGTTATGGGCGTAAACCAGCAGCTGTTCGAGACACAGGCACACTCAATTGTGACAGCGGCATCGTGTACGACGAACTGTCTGGCGCCGGTTGTTAAAGTATTGCAGGACAACATTGGCATCAAGCATGGGTCGATGACCACCATTCATGATATCACCAACACGCAGACCATCATTGATGCGCCCCATAAGGATCTGCGCAGAGCGCGCTCCTGTGGCACCAGTTTAATCCCGACGACGACCGGCTCAGCAACCGCCATTACACATATTTTCCCGGAACTCAAAGGCAAGCTCAATGGCCATGCCGTGCGCGTGCCACTGACCAATGCGTCGATCACAGATTGTGTGTTTGAGGTCAATCGCGAAACCACAGTGGAAGAAATCAACAGCTGGATGGAGCAGGCGGCTCAGGGAGAGCTTGCCGGTATTCTGGGCTATGAAACCCGTCCTCTGGTGTCTGTTGACTATAAAACCGACCCTCGCAGCGCCATTGTGGATGCGTTATCGACTATGGTGGTGAATGGTACTCAGGTTAAGTTGTACGTCTGGTATGACAACGAGTGGGGCTACGCGAATCGTACCGCTGACCTGGTGCGCTATGTGATTGCACAGCGCTGGGGGTAAGGCGTGTTGCAGCAGTTATCCGCGCCCATTAAGCAGTATCTGGTTATCACAGGCAACTATTGGTCGTTTACACTGACTGATGGCGCACTGAGAATGCTGGTGGTGCTGTATTTCCATCAGCTGGGTTACAGTCCCATTGCCATCGCGTCGTTGTTTTTACTTTATGAAGTATTTGGTGTGGTAACTAACTTGGTTGGCGGCTGGTTGGGTGCCAGAATGGGCTTGAACAAGACCATGAATGTGGGGTTGTTTTTGCAAATTGTCGCACTGCTTATGTTAGCCGTGGATCCACAATGGCTCAGTGTTGCTTATGTCATGGTCGCTCAGGCCTTATCCGGCATCGCCAAAGACCTCAATAAAATGAGTGCCAAAAGCGCCATTAAGTTGTTGGTGCCAAAAGAGCAAGATGGCGTACTTTTTAAGTGGGTTGCGATACTGACAGGCTCTAAAAACGCACTCAAAGGAGTCGGGTTCTTCCTTGGTGGATTATTGCTGACACAGCTGGGTTTTCAGGGCGCATTGTGGTTTATGAGTTTGATGCTGCTGGTAACCTGGGTACTCAGTTTAATATTACTCAAGCAGGATCTGGGCAAGAAAAAACACAAGCCCAAGTTCTCAGAGATGTTTTCGACCAGCAAACAGGTTAACTGGCTGTCGGCTGCAAGGCTATTTTTGTTTGCTTCCCGGGATGTCTGGTTTGTGGTGGCGTTGCCTGTCTACCTGGCCAGTGTGTTTGGCTGGGATCACTGGTGGGTTGGCGGATTTATGGCCAGCTGGGTGATTGCTTATGGGCTGGTGCAGGCCAACGCGCCCAAGCTTTTAGGCAAGCAGTGCTCGAGTAGTCAGCAAGCCTTAATATGGGTTGCCGTGCTGACTCTGTTACCTGCGCTAATTGCCCTGGCATTGTGGTCGCAGTGGTATGTACAAGTGTCGATTGTGGCGGGTTTACTGATATTTGGCGCCGTGTTCGCCGTGAACTCTTCTCTGCACAGTTTTTTGATCGTGCATTTTGCTGATGAAGACGGGGTGTCGATGGATGTTGGTTTCTATTACATGGCCAATGCGATGGGTCGCCTTGCGGGAACCATATTATCGGGCCTGGCCTATCAGTATGGCGGACTAGTTAGCTGCTTGCTGATATCCAGTGTTTTACTCATGCTTGCGACTGCACTTACGTATGGGCTGCAACGCCACACCAGGTAGGCTTGTAAAAGTAAGACAAACCAGAAGGTTTGTCTTACCTTATGAGCGTATTGAGCTGCTTATGGCAACTTAAAGCTCGCGGTGATTTGCTTGAGCTTTCTTGACTGTTTATCCAAATCCAGGCTGGCACTGGCCACCTGATCTGCGCCTGCGGCGTTATCCAGTGCAGCTTGTTTAATAGCGTCAATATTGTAACTGATCTCTTCCGTGGTTGAGGTCTGCTGTTGTGCTTCCTGAGCGATACGTTTTGCACTTGCCGAAATTTCCTGAATTTGTTCGACGCTGGTTTGCAGGCTGGCAGCACTATCATTGGTTGCTGAGATGGATGCCTGAGCAACTTCGGCAGACTGATGCATTTTATCAACCGCTTGTGCGGTGGCACTTTGTAGCTCCTGGATCATGGTCTCTATGTCACCGGTAGACTGCTGAGTTTTGTAGGCAAGCTGGCGTACTTCGTCTGCAACGACGGCAAAACCGCGGCCATGCTCGCCAGCTCTGGCTGCCTCTATGGCGGCATTAAGCGCCAGCAGGTTGGTCTGCTCGGTGATAGCCTGGATCACCTCAATCACTTTACCTATGTTCTGAGCCCCTGATTCTACGTCTTTGATCGCTCGTTCAGAGTCGCTGATCACCTGATCGAGAGTCGTCATTTTAGAAACACATTCCGCCAATGTCTGGCTCGCGGCCTGAGTGCTTTCTTGTGTGTCGACACTGAGCGCTGCAACCTGATTGGCGCTATTCGCAACACTTTCGACAGACTGAGCAGTGGCGGCAATGGCCAGGGCGACTTGCTCAATGTTGGCATGTTGCTCCTGCAAGCTGGTGTTGGCCTGCTCACTGGCTGCACTGGTCTGGCTGGCCGTAACGGCAAGCTGAGAAGTCGTTTCACTGATTGTCCCAATCACGCCGGTGAGATAGCTGGTCATTTGCCTCATAGCGCCATATACGCCGGTCACATTGGTGTCCTGGCTAAAATCCTGGCGCAAATCACCTGAAGCAATACGCTCACTGATATCGCGCATCGTGCTGGGCTCTCCACCGAGTGGGCGCAGGACCGAGCTTGCGATCAACCAGGTTGCCACACTGATTGCGATAATTGCAATAGCACCTATCAGGGCAATAAACCAATACAATTGATAAATTGGCGCAAATGCCTCTGCTTTGTCAATCTCACTCAGTAGCACCCAGTTTAGGCCAGCAAATTGAAATGGCATATAGGCCGACAAAACGGGGTTACCATTGTAATCAATGATCAGTTCTGTCTCAGAAAAGCCCTGCAGGCCACGCCTGACTGCATAGGTATCTACACCATTACGCGCGACTGAGCCGGCAAAACTGGCTGTTACACTGTGCGCTGTAGGGTCCAGGTAGGAGTCGGAACGCATTCTTAAATCTGAGCCCACCAGATAGGATTCGCCCGTTTCGCCCATACCATCACGTTGTTGCATAATGTCGTTAATCGTATCTATGGCGATTTGTAACGCAATAATGGAGTGAGTTTGCCCGTCAACCTGAACAGGCACGCCGATAAATGCAGCGGGCTCGTTATTACTCGGAGCGTATTGTTGATAATCTGTGATAGAAAACTGGCGACCATTGAATGTGTTGCGAAATAGCTGAGCAAGTCCTGAATCGCGATAAGGCCCGGTTCTCAGGTTGGTCTGATAGTCACTCTCTTTAGCGACGGTATAGCTAATAAAACCGTTAGTCTCGATGATAAACAGGTCATAAAACCCTTTTTGCTCGATAAAATGCTTGAACAGAGCGTGATTATCTTGGGCAAGCTCAGCTGTGCCTGAGCGAGTCTTGGCGCTGGCTATTTGCTGCCATTGTGCAGCGATCAGGCTCAGATCTGCCTTACGAGCCTTGAAATAATCGTCGATTTGACGGTGTTTGATGTGTTTGATGGAGGTCAGCTGGTTATAAGCCTGACGCTCTAAAGCATCTGATGCGGTAATTAAGGATGTGATTGCCATAAACGCAGCGGGCAGCAAGCCAACGAGCATGAATGAAATCAGCAAACGGAGTTTGGTGGACATGGGTTACCTGACTTAAGGTTGTTTTGCTAAATGCAATTAAAAATGATTATTATCACGCATTGTAAACAAAAATCCCTTTAGTGGGAACTATTGCACCCTAAAAGTTAAAAAAAAGAAACAAAGTTCTTATTTTTCGCTTGCGACAGATTTGCTGACAGTACGTAATGTGATTGCGTATGGTTGGATCTGCGGTGGCAGAAACCGGGCGCAGGCGCACCCGGCAGATAATTTAACTGAGTTCTATTGCCTGGATCTGAACTGTTTGCTCGTCTTCATCCTGCTCAGCGTTTGCAGGAACGCTTGGAAACTCTGGCTTATCGAGCGCAATATCGCCCCCATCAATAACATCGTCTTTTTGCAAAGCACGGAAATCAAATAAAGCATGATCTGCCAGGTGCGAGGGCACGACGTTTTGCATGGCAGTAAAAATGCTCTCAACTCTGCCCGGGTGAGTGGTATTCCACTCATTGAGCATGGCTTTAACATGCTTACGCTGCAAATTTTCTTGTGAGCCACACAAGTTACAGGGAATGATTGGGAATGCCTGACTTTGCGCATAATGTGCAATGTCGGCTTCTTTACAGTAAGCCAGCGGGCGGATCACCATATGCTGACCATCATCGCTCATCAGCTTAGGTGGCATACCTTTTAATTTGCCGCCGTAAAACATGTTCAAAAACATGGTTTCAATCATGTCGTCTCGGTGGTGACCCAGCGCAATTTTGGTTGCGCCCATTTCTTTGGCCGTACGGTACAAAATACCGCGACGCAAACGAGAGCAAAGAGAGCAGGTGGTTTTACCTTCCGGGATCTTATCTTTGACGATTGAATAGGTATCTTCTTCGACGATTTTGTATTCTATGCCAAGGGTATCAAGATACTCAGGCAGAATATGCTCTGGAAAACCCGGTTGCTTCTGATCCAGGTTGATGGCGAACACGTCGAACTTAATGGGAGCAACGCGCTGTAAGTGTTGCAGCACGTCCAGCAAAGTATAACTGTCTTTACCGCCAGACAGGCAAACCATTACGCGGTCGCCTTCTTCGATCATATTAAAATCGCCTACAGCCTGACCGGCCAGCCTTCTTAAGCGTTTTTGCAACTTGTTCAGGCTATATGCTTGCTTTGCTTCTTGTGAGTGAGACACTCGCCCCCCTATATAAAAATGACGGCAAAAATAAATAAGGGCGCATTATACCGCCAGACCAGTAAACTGCAATATTAGCGGTGTGATTATGAACAGGCAAAAAGAGGAAAGGATCGGCACCTGTTCGGTGCCGATAATGGTATTGGACTTATTCTGCTAGCGGGCTTTTGTAACCGTCAGGTTTAAGGGCCAGTACGTCGCAATCCAGGCTGTCGATAACATGCTCTGCCGTGTTCCCAACCAGTGCTGCACTGAGACCTGTCCGTCCGACGGTACCAATTACAACCAGCTCGGCATTTTTTTGTTTCGCAATATGCGGGATCACATCCTCTGGTAAGCCTTCCTTAATCACACACTGGCTGTCGCTCAGGCCAAATCGCTGCGCCAGTGCCCAGGTTTCGTCTTCGTGATGCTTCTTCACCGCTTCATTGTATTGAGACGGGTTAAACTCTGGGATCTCAATGGCGATATTGACGGGGGTTGCCGGATAAGTGTTAACCAGGCTCAAAGAGGCGTTGGCAAGCTCACATAAAAACTGCGCGTCTTTGATAATACGATTGTTCAGCGCCTGATGCTGTTCGTCATCACTGACCGCATTGACTGCCGCGAGTATTTCGCCTTTTTCCGGCCAGGCATGATCTTTGACCAATAAGACCGGGGCAGGGCACTTTCTGATCAGGTGCCAGTCTGTCGGTGTAAAAATCACAGACTTAAGGGTGTCATGTTGATGAGTTGCCTTAATGACGAGATCAAATTCGTGTTCGAGTACCGTTTTGATGATGGCTTCATAAGGCCGGTTATGCCACACCACTTTGGTTTCGATTTCAATGTCTTGATAGCCACTGGTGAGTTCTGAAATCCAGGCTTCACGGTCCTTAATCACCGCTTCTCTCATCGCCTCACGTTCTTCTCGCGACAACATAGTCGTCATCTCGTAAGAAAAATCATAAATGGATAAAAAGGCTGTGATCTTCGCGCCTGTTTTTTGCGCCAGACTGATAGAACGATCCAGACTGTTCTGTTGTTGTTTGGTCGGATCTATGATGGTGAGAATGCGTTTGATTTGTTCCATAACGGGCTCCTTAATCTTGCACGGACGATTTCAACTCTGTTTACAGTGTAATCGAAATCGCCGTGGTATAAAGCAAAAGTGAGCCGTTAATTGCCTTAGATCAAAGAGAAATTGCGGCGGCCTTGGCCAGCTCATCAATATCCAAAATGGTGATGAATTTGCCTTCTACTTTAATGATCTCTGCTTTTTGAAAGCGACTCAACAGGCGGCTAATGGTTTCAACGGTTAGCCCCAGATAATTGCCAATTTCGCCTCGGGTCATGGTAAAGCGGAACTCTTTACGCGAGAAGCCCCGCTCGCCAAAGCGGTTCGACAGGTTGTAGATAAAAGTGGCCAGGCGCTCTTCAGCTGTTTTCTTGTTAAGCAACAATAACATTTCCTGATCGTAGTTAATCTCGCTGCTCATCAGGCGCATGATCTGCTGTCTGAGCTTCGGTAGCTTACCAGCCAGCTCGTCTAAGGTGTCAAATGGGATTTCACAGACCATAGAGGTTTCTAATGCCTGAGCAAAACTTTGGTGCTGCATTTTGTTAATAGCATCAAAGCCGACTAAGTCACCGGCCAGATGAAAGCCAGTGATCTGTTCATCACCTTGTTCTGAGATAGTGTAGGATTTAAAGGACCCAGAGCGCACCGCAAAGATTGCGTTGAGCTCGCTACCGGACTCGAACAAAAAGTCCCCCTTGTGCAGAGGTTTTTTACGCTCGATGATTTCATCCAGCTTATCCATTTCACTGCCGTTTAAAGAGAAGGGCAGGCATAATTGGCTGATACTGCAGTTGTTGCAGCTGATAGTACATTGACTTTTTGAACGATTATTTAAATCCATAACAAATCCGTTATCTATGACGCACGTTAATGACATTCTATTAGATGCGGCCATATTTTAATACTTGAACTTTGCGATACCTGATATTCGGGTATACCATCTACTAGCTGTGTTTTAGATACTGCAAACAGAGTACTAAGCCACATTTTGATCAACTCAGGTCAAAAAACTCCCATTCTTTAACCGAAGCAAATGACTCTCATCTAATAGTATTACTGCGTCTAGATTAATGTACTAGTTTGTCCGTTGCAATGATTAGTAGATAAAAGCCATACCAAATAAAAATATTGCCAAGCGCAATGCGTGTTGCCTTGTGATTTAAGAATGTATTGAGCAACTGGGCGGTTTGGCCTACCGCTAGCATGGCCGGAAAAGTGCCCAGTGCAAACGCGGCCATTGTGAGTGCACCGCTCAGGCTGCTGCTCGCCTGCAGGCTCCAGGTCAGTGCTGAATAGACCAGCCCGCATGGCAGCCAGCCCCACAAGGCTCCGTATGCCAGCGCTTTGACCTTGCTGTCGATGGGGAGCAAGTATTTGTTAAGCTGCACCAGACGTTGCCAGAGCAGCCATTTTCCTGCTTTTTCCAGCCAGTTGAGCGTCGCGGCAAGCCGCATGACATAGATACCAACCAGCAGCATAAATACGCCACTCAGCACATTTAATATGTTAGCAAACAAGGTGCTTTGCTTGGCAAATGCCGCGCCGAGTCCGGCAACCAATGCGCCAGCCACCATGTAACTGCCTAATCTGCCGAGGTTATATAGCAGCGCAGTAACAAAAGGCGACTGCTTGGTTTGGGCAAGTTGCAGGCTGGATGCGATACCACCACACATCACCAGACAATGGCCGCTGCCAATCAGGCCCATGACAAAGGCGCTAAACAGACTTATCTCGGTCATTACTTTTGTTGTGTTGCTCTTTATCGTCTTCGAACAGAATGCTGTGGCCCTGCTTATTCAGATCAGAAAACTGCTCGCTTTTGACAGCCCAAAAAAACACCCCGATCGCGATGATGACAAACAAGATTGCAATCGGAATAAGGATATAAATAATACTCATAGCTTCAGTAACCTCAAAGAGTTAGTGATCACCAGAATTGAGCTCGCAGACATGCCAATGACGGCCACCCAGGGCGGCACCAATCCCATCGCGGCGAGCGGTAATATAGAGCCATTGTAACAGAGTGACAAAGTGAGGTTCTGTTTTATCACCGTTTTGGTTTTCTTCGCGACCTGATGCAGGGTTTGCAGTGATTTAAGGTCACTGTTAAGCAACACGACATCGGCGGTGTTTTTGGAAATATCTGCACCGGTTTCCATTGCAATGGATAAATGGGCACTGTTAAACACCGGGCTGTCGTTCACGCCATCACCCACCATGCCAACAACGTGCTGCTGTGCTGACCAGGATTCGACCTGCTTTTGCTTATCCTGTGGGGAGCAGGCATTTTTGTAAGTATCCAGTCCTAGCTCTAATGCTAAGTCTTTGACCGCATTGGAGCTGTCGCCACTGAGTAAGTGGCAGCTCAGACCCTGTCCCTGGGCATAATTGATGATCTCAGGGGCACTGTTTCTGACCTTGTCTGCCAGATAGAAATCTGCAATGGGCTGATCATCGACAAACAGGGTCGCCTGAGCAAAGGAACTATGATTACCAAACCAGGCGGACTTACCAATGGCAACACTTTGCTCGCCAAAACGGGCTTTAACACCACTGCCGGTGATGACTTCAACGTCACTCAGCTGCCTGGGAGATACCACCAGTTCAGTAAAAGCCTTGGCGATTGGGTGCTCTGAGTAGCGCTCCAGCGCAACAGCCAGTGCCATCACATCGGATTCCTGCCAGTTTTTATTAAGGACACTGACCGACTCAATAGAGAAGCGCCCCTCGGTCAGAGTACCGGTTTTGTCAAAGGCCATTCTGGTCAGCTTAGGCACCGTTTCCAGCACATGGCTTTCTTTTATCAGTATTCCTTTTCGGGTCAGTGTGGCCACGGCGCATGTTAGCGCAGTCGGGATGGCCAGGCTCAGTGCACACGGGCAAGTTGCAACTAATACCGAGATGGTGACCCAAAATGCGTGGGGGGGATCTATCTGATACCAGGCAACTGCGGTGATAGAGGCAAATATCAACAGGCAAGCGACAAACCACTGGGCGACTTTGTCGGTGACTTCAACGATTTTAGGACGTTTGGTCAGGGCATTGTGTTGCAGCTTAATGATTTGATTAAGCAGGGTGTTTTGACCCACTTTGTTGATTTCAATGGTGATCACCCCATCGTGGTTGATGGTACCAGCATAGACTTGATGGGTTTGATACTTCTTAACAGGCAGGTGCTCGCCCGTCATCATAGATTCGTCAACTGTGGTAGAGCCTGAGATCAATACGCCATCGGCCGGAATGGTTTCGCCGGGCTTGATCATGATTTGGTCGCTCAGTTGCAGGCTCTTTGCTGCGACGATTTTTTGCTCGCCGTCGGGCAATAACTGACGCGCGGTCAGTGGCAGCAGTTTTTGCAGGTTGGCTGTAAATTCACTGGCTTTTAGTCGGGCCCGGAACTCCAGGTACTTACCGAGCAAGAGCAAGAAGGTGAACATACAAATCGATTCAAAGTAGACTTCGCCCACCGACATCACAGTGGCGTAACAGCTTGCCGCATAGGCACCAAATATGGCCAGCGACACGGGCAAGTCCATATTGAGCTGCTTAGCTCTGAGACCTTTGATGGCATTGGTCAAAAACGGCATGGCCGAGTACAGGATCACCGGAGAGGCCAAAAATAAACTGATCCAGCGGAAGTATTGTTCGAAATTGTCTTCCATGCCGGAAAACATGCCAAAATACATGGCAAATGCAAACATCATGACCTGCATGGTCATCAGGCCAGCCACGCCAAGTCGGCGTAAATAAGCTTTGGCTACCGTTTGTTTTTGCGCGGCTTCATCATCGGCCTGAAAAGGGTAGGCCTTATAGCCAATCTGATGCAGTGACTTGATAATATCACTGAGCTTACAATGCTGTGGGTGCCACAGGATCATGGCTCTGTGAGTTGACGTGTTAACATCAACCCGGGCAACGCCTTTAAGCCCGAGCAGTTGCTTCTCAATTAACCAGGCGCAGGCTGCGCAGCTTATGCCTTCAACACTGAGCAAAACTTCCTGTAATTCGCCTTGCTGGCTGACAAAATCCTGTTGAATGTCGGCATTGTCATAGCTCAACAGCTCTTTTAACTGCTCGGGTACCAGCTCTTCGACTTTGCCCGCACTGTCGGTACGAAATTTATAATAGTCGCTCATGCCCTGAGCGAGAATGGTCTCGGCGACCGCCTGACAGCCAGTGCAGCACACCGGCTGCGGCTGGCCTTCGAATTGTACATGAGCAGAAAACCCCGGCGGTACGGGCTCCAGACAATGAAAACAACTGCTTGTCATAGTGTCTACTTATATTCTGGAGAAATGGCGACTTTCTGTGTAGTGGGTAACTGAAGCTTCTCTTTAAGCTTCCAGCTTTGGTCCATAGGTTCAAGAAACACGGTAAACGCACCATAATGTGGCTCATCCAGAATCGCGGTAAATTCACCGGATGCATTGGCCAGCAGGGTGACTTCAAAATCGTATTTTTTCACGGTACGGTGATAAAACGACGCTTTGAGCGCGTTGACTTTGCTGTGGTCACCCTTGGTGAAGGTGAAGCTCACTCTGTCATCACTGACATCTATATCACCATGTAAGTACAAAGCTTTGGCTTTATCGAACTTGCTGAGTTCAAGGTTTATGGCTTTGCCTTTTTTGTAGTAGTCGTCGACCACCATGTCCGGACCATTACCGACAGCAAAGATCACTAAAAATACGCAGGCAATGATGGTAACCAGCGGAAAAAACATTAAAAACCAAGGCCAAAAATTCTTATACCAGGGAGTAGGGTTCATAACGACTCAACAGCTTAATTTCAGTGGCAATATTCTATCTTATTTGGGGGTAAATACCTAAAAAAAAGCCTCCGATTGGAGGCTTTTTTGATCTTAAATAAACTTATAATCTATTCGATTATTTCTCCTGAGAGAGGCTGTACACGTAAGCCGTTAGCAGGTGTACTTTGTCTTCGCCCAGAATGTCTTTCCACGCTGGCATCACACCGGCACGGCCGTGACGCAGTGTTTCTTCAACAGCGCGTTGAGAACCACCGTATAACCAAATGTTGTCAGTCAAGTCAGGTGCACCAAATGGCAGGTTATGGGCAACAGAGCCTTTACCGTCCATACCGTGACAGGCCGCACACATTGCGAACTTAGCTTGACCTGCAGCTGCATCTTTTTGATTCACTTTACGGCCTGATAGGCTCAGTACGTAAGCGGTCATTTCTTTGATACCCTGGTCGCCCAGTGCATCTTGCCAACCTGGCATCGCAGCAACACGACCTTGCAGTAGTGTTTCTTTGATCTTGTCAGGCGTACCGCCATACAACCAGTCATTGTCTGTCAGGTTAGGGAAGCCCATTGCACCACGTGCATCCGAGCCGTGACACTGAGCACAGTTTTGTGCAAACAGGCGCTGACCAATTTCAAGTGCTTTTTGGTCTTTTACCAGAGTTTCAATGTCTTGCTCAGCAAATGCTTTGAAGATAGGACCGAAACGCTCGTCAGCGGCTTCAAACTCTTTATCAAGTTGAACCCAGTGACCGTTTGCTTTGGCTTCTTCAATTGCCTTTTTCGACTCTTCAAGAGACGTTACGCCCTGGTTAGAGCTCGTCCAGTTCAAAAAGCCTGCAAAGTTACCCAGACCTGGGTAAGCAGCAAGATAGTAAACAGACCAGATAAATGTTGCGAAGAACATGTAAGTCCACCACTTAGGTAGTGGGTTATTAAGTTCTTCGATTCCGTCAAACTCGTGACCACAACTTTCGCCTTCTTCAACACCTGTGTAGTTTTTCAGGTTCCAAAGCAGCAGGCCAAAGATCAGAGCCAGACACGCCAAGGTCAATACGATGACCCAAATACTCCAAAAGCTAGTCATTTTTCAGACTCCTTTTCCTCGTTTGAGATTGTGTTGTTGTGTTTCTTTTCATCTTCAAAGATGGCATTGGCAGCGTCATCAAAACGACGTTTGCTACGTTTGCTGTATGCCCACACAACAATCACTATGAACAGTACTAAAATTACCAGAGTCAAAATGCCTCTGTATGTGCCGTAATCCATAACAAATTACTTCAAATGTGTGCCAAGTTGCTGAAGGTAGGCAATCAGGGCTTCCATTTCGGTTTTGCCCTTTACTGCGGCTTCAGCACCTTGAATGTCCTCATCGGTGTAAGGCACACCGAAGTTACGGAACACTTCAAGTTTCTTAGCGGTTAATTGACCGTCCAATACATTCTCATTGAGCCAAGGGTAGCCAGGCATATTTGACTCAGGTACCACAGAGCGTGGATCCATTAAGTGGGCAAAGTGCCAGTCATCAGAATAACGTTGACCAACACGCGCCAGGTCTGGACCTGTACGCTTAGAGCCCCACTGGAACGGGTGATCCCAAACAGATTCACCAGCTACAGAGTAGTGACCATAACGCTCAACTTCGTCACGGAATGGGCGGACCATCTGTGAGTGACAGTTGTAACAACCTTCACGTACATAGATATCACGACCTTCCATTTCCAGTGCTGTGAGCGGGCGCAGGCCATCAACAGGCTGGGTAGTGTCTTTTTGGAACATCAGCGGTGTGATCTCAACGAGCGCACCGAAGCTGATGGCAAAAACCGTCAGGATAGCCATCAGGCCAACGTTCTTCTCGACGATTTCATGTTTATTTGTAGAGTTATTATTGCTCATACTCGACACCCCTTAAGCCATTTGCGTGTTAGCATCAGTGGTCAAAGAGCCACTCTTAGCTGCCACTGTACGGTAGACGTTGTAAGCCATTACCAGCATACCAACCACGATGAATACACCGCCCAGGAATCGCATGATATAGAAAGGCTTAGACGCTTCAAGCGACTGTACGAAGCTGTACATCAAAGTACCGTCAGAGTTAACTGCACGCCACATCAGACCTTGCATTACACCTGAGATCCACATTGCTACGATGTACAGAACAACACCAACAGTGTGTAACCAGAAGTGAGTGTTAACCAGTTTAACGCTGTACATGTTAGCGTGACCAAATAGTGCAGGGATCAGGTGGTAGATAGCACCGATAGAGATCATTGCAACCCAACCCAGAGCGCCTGAGTGTACGTGGCCAACAGTCCAGTCAGTGTAGTGTGACAATGCGTTTACAGATTTGATTGCCATCATTGGACCTTCGAAGGTAGACATACCATAGAAAGACAGAGAAACAACCAGGAAACGCAGTACAGGGTCGGTGCGTAGTTTGTGCCAAGCGCCAGACAGCGTCATGATACCGTTGATCATACCACCCCAAGAAGGCACGAACAGGATCACTGACATCACCATACCCAGAGACTGAGTCCAGTCAGGTAGTGCAGTGTAGTGAAGGTGGTGAGGACCTGCCCAAATATACAGAGAAACCAGCGCCCAGAAGTGAACAACCGATAAACGGTAAGAGTAAACAGGGCGACCTGCTTGCTTAGGTACGAAGTAGTACATCATACCCAGGAAACCAGCAGTCAGAAGGAAGCCTACCGCGTTGTGACCGTACCACCACTGAACCATAGCATCTACTGCACCCGCATAAATAGAGTATGACTTAGTCAGAGATACAGGTACCGCCATGCTGTTAACAATGTGCAGCACTGCAACGGTAATGATGAAGCCTGCATAGAACCAGTTAGCAACATAGATATGAGACACTTTACGCTTGATCAGTGTGCCGAAGAACACGACTGCATAGGTGACCCAAACAACAGCAATTGCGATATCGATTGGCCACTCAAGTTCAGCATATTCTTTAGAAGATGTGATACCTAATGGCAAAGTGATGGCTGCTGAAAGAATGATTGCCTGCCAGCCCCAGAAAGTGAAAGCGGCTAGCTTGTCAGAGAATAAACGCGTCTGACACGTGCGCTGTACAACATAGTAAGATGTTGCAAATAGTGCACTTGTACCAAATGCGAAGATTACTGCGTTCGTGTGTAACGGACGAAGTCGAGAGTAAGTTAACCATGGAATGTCGAAGTTTAACGCAGGCCACGCAAGTTGCGCCGCGATAAATACACCTACACCCATGCCAACGATGCCCCAAATCACTGTCATTATAGCGAATTGGCGTACAACCTTATAATTGTACTCAGTTTGTGATGCTACTGTTTGGCTCATTTTCTGGATTCCGCTGCAATTAATGCGATTAGAAATGATTAACCTGTAATACAGGCCCTGTTTTTTTATTTCAACAAACCCGCTCGAGTCACATCCCGTGGAACAAAACTCTCACCAGCTTGAGAAACCCTTATTTTTGCAAGGAAATAATAATTTTTTTGCAAACGAAAAGATACTACAAACACCTAAAATAATGACATCAATCAAACTTTGTACGAGTCATTTGTTTAATGAGTACGCGAATTGCGCAATATCAAAACAAATTGCAAAACTTAACGCCAAAGGCTGGTTGAAAAGAGCAATTCCACATACACTGAACGTCTTTTCAAGATGTCACACACTAAGCATTATGCAGAAAATTTGCACACTACCTGGTGTTTTTTTAGTCACTTTCCTGACGGCCTGTTCAGACCCGAGTACTATTATACATGAAAGTTCAGAAAAAAGTGAAAGTTCGCAAACTTCCTTAAATTGTGTTGCAGCTTCGCCTTGTGTCGATGGCGAAATGTTACTTTGGAGTGCAACCGAGAAATTGCGGCCAGAATCGCCATTTGAGCTTTATTTCAACACTCAGGCTCCTGGTGTGAAGTTAAAAGCTGCCTGGTTAGAAGGCGTAACAATGTACATGGGGAAAATTCCCGTTTTCTTTGAGCAAAAAGACAGTTCACTTTGGTCTGCACAAGTGATGGTTGGGGCATGTAGTGAACCCGTAATGGAATGGCGAATGACAGTAGAAACCGTTAACCGGATTAATGGGAACGAATATGTCAAAAATGTCACATTTACCCTTTATACTACTCAGGAATGAAATCTATGTTGTAAATCATCGTTTTTGTGTTTTATATTTGTTTACAAAGGGGCGCTGTTTGCAATGACTTTGTTACTAGTATTGGGTATATTGTAAGTTCAAAGTACCCAAATTAGCTTAGAGTCTTGTTTGACAAAAACATTCGCATAGGCAGATAAATAAAGAAAAACACGCAAGCTATTTAAGGAGACCTCTAGTGGCAAAGCGCATAAATAAATTTACTCCAGTGGCATCCACCATTGCTTTAAGTCTTGGACTCTCGGGCTGTAGCCTTTTCGAAGATGATGACAATAACGTTCCTGTGACTACTCCCCAGGAAGTTGAAAGTACAGTGACGGCAAACTTTTCTGTATCTGTATCAGGTAAGGCGGTTAAGGGCACACTGAGTGGAGCGCAAGTGAGTGTGAAAACGCTTGATGCTCAGGGTAATATAGTTGACCTTGCATATCGTACTCAGGCAGGCGAAGAGTCGGCTACGGAAAAATCACTCAATACCGAAGACGCGAAAAAGAAAGCTGAAGAAAAACTAGTTGCTTCCAACCCGGCAGACTTCAAAACTGACCCCCGAGGTTTCTTCCAGCTGTTCGTTGACGAAAATTTCAGTGGGCCACTTTATATTACGGTCAAGACAACCAAAGATGGTGACGCATTAGTCAAATGTGATGCGTTCGTTGGTTGTGGTGAAGGGGTTGCCATAGATAATGGTGATGGCATCGTAAAAGACAATGGCAAAATCGACTTTGGCGAATGGTATAAAGACGACATCGAGTTATCCGTCGTTAAAGTCATTTCACCAAATACAGCGGCACGCCCTGCGTCAGCTAGAAATCAACCAAGTTTTGCTGATGGGGACAATAACCAATATACGGCCAATGCAACTATTTTCACCTCTACAGCAGTTAAAATGTTGTTGGATGCAGCAGCAGAACAGGGAATAGATTCAGCAAAAGTAGGCGAGGCCAGTACCAAGGTACTTAAGGCTCTGATAGGCAATACCAAGCTCGTTGCTTCACTGACAGGAGATTTATCTCTTGGCGGCGCAGTTGATTTTACAGATGTAGGTCAGGGAGAGTCTATTGACGAAGGTGTGCTTGCACTTATTCAGGTCGCTGCATCCCTTCAGACGATAGCGGGTAAAGAAGGTAAGAGTACCAACGACGTGCTTACTGACCTGGCAAATGACGTTGGTGGTGGCGATCTGACTCAAAGTGATACCTTTAAAAAAGTCAGAGATGAAACATCCAAAGCTGCCAAAATCTTAGTTGCAATGGTGAGTAACGATGCGGCTGCGCTTGAACAAGCTTTGGTTGATGCTGGTGTTTCTGCGGAAGATGCCGCTTCAGTTGCTGATAAAGTTAACGAAGCGAAGAAAAAGGCCGTGGACAATGGCGCTACGACAGATGAAGACCTAAATAAGGATGTCGAGCAAGTTAAAGAACAGCTTGAAGATTTAGGAAACGAAGATGTTGTAGTACCTGATGAAAATGACGAAAACGATGTTGCAAACGCCGCATTGTTGATAGAGATTAATGCGAGCTCTTCACAGCTTGATACAACGGATACGGACCTATCTCAGCTTAACGCTACTTTGACAGACGTCAAAGCGTTGGCTGAAACGCTGGACACAAAAGCGCAGGCAATCGCATACTTTGCCGCTGCCAGTGAGCTAAATGCAAGCTTCGAAGCGCAAAAAGACGCAATCGCGACTATTCTCAGCACCGAGACCACTAATATTGATGCACATATCGCAGCGGCTCAAGCGCTTGTTGAAATAGATGCTAAATATCAGCCCACTTTGGACTTGGCTGTCACTCTTAAAGAAAAGCTGACAAGTCTTGTTGAGTTCAACACCAGTTTAGCGACACAAATTGCGGAACAGTTTAGTAATGCCACTAAGGTAGTGGATGAATTTGACGTCAAGCTTGATGCATCAGCACAAGCGGCTGCGTCTGCACTTGAGTCCGCGACGACAGCAAAGGCGAGTTACACTGAGCAGGAAACACCTCTGCAAGCCCAGGTCGCTGCTGTTAAGAGCGCGGTTGAGCAAATTGTTGACTTAGACACTGCAATTGCTGCGTTGAACTTAGTGACGTCAGCTAAAACAGCGTTGAGTGGTTTGACTGATTTATCACAAGATTTTTCAACTAAAGCAACGGTTGCTGTGTCCACTGCAACGGACTACAAAGCCGAAGCAGATGCTCAGGGCGAACAGGTAGAGCAAGCAACTGAAGCACTACAGAACGCGCAACAAATTAAAGCTGATGCTGATACTGCTGCGTCAAGCGTAACTTCTTATACCAGTGAGATAAATACGGCTGAGGAAACGGCTCTTGAGCGCAAGCGTGCTTTTGAGCAACAACTTGAAGACGACAAAGAGCTTAATGAAGCGCTTATCGGCCAGATTAGTGAGCAGCTTCAGATCTTAAGCGTCCCTCAGGGTGAGATCACAGGCTATGAAAGCGAGTTGGTCCAGGTAAAAGAAAAAGGCGCCAATGCCAATACGTTGGATGGTGCGACAGAGTATTACACTGCCGCTTTAACCCTTCAGACCACTGTGTCAGTTGAAAAACAAAATAGCTGGAACACGACACTGTCAGGTGTCTCTACTAAAGCTCAGGAAATTGTTAGTTCTGCAACCGCGTTGGCGAACAGAAACAGTGACTATACATCCACAAAAGACAATGCTGATGCATTGTTAGCTTCAACGGCACAAACGCAAAGTAAAGTGTCTACTTTGGTGTCTGACATTGACGCTGAGGTTATCAATGCGGCATCTAAACTCACTCTGGAGCAACAAATCGCTGCAGCACTGAAGCTCACTCAAGATGTCATTCTTGAAACGCAAGATGCAGCAGCAGAAGTGACGACTAAACAAGCTGAGTTTGAAGCCGCTTTCATTGCTGCTCAGTCTGCATTCAATGCTATTGAAAACCTGGGAACCGCTCAGCAGGCGCTTGATGCTGCAAATGCTGCTATTGCAGCCGGCGACGCGTACAAGCAAGCTGTAGCCAATTATGTTGCATTATCTAATGCTGCTGTCACCGCTGCGCAGAGTTATAAGAATTTGGTTGATAGTCGCGAAGCAGGGCAGTCGGTAATTATTCAGACTAATAGCGAGGATCCAACAGAGCTGTTGGCATTAGCGAATGACTTACAAGTCAAAGCGGTTGCAGCAAATACTGCGTTTGAACAGGACGCTCGCCCAACAGAGGCCGCTGAGCTTAAAACGCTTTCAGAAGAGAAACGAGATGACTATGTAGCTGACAATGATTACACCGAACTTGGTAAACAAGGCACAGATAAACTCGTTAATATCAGCTTTGTTACTAAAGAGGGAGCTGATGCTGTCTTTAATGCCGGTGAGGTTATTTACGATGTCGTGAGGGATATCTGGGACTCAGGGCTTGACTCTGGTAACCACTCTGGCACAGCGCCAAACTTCCCTGACTGGACTTACAGTTATGACACGGATGAATATAAGCTTAGCTTGACAAACACCCAGGGTGATGAGCAAATAGATGGTATCGGACAAGTAAACTCTGGTGCTCAAAGCAAGATACTGTTCACCTGGTCTGGTTTATTGACAGCCGATTCAGGTCAGAAAATTGAGATCCAAAGTGCTGATTTGGCAGAGTGTGAGCGTTGGTCAATCGACGCTGTCGTTACGCCAAATGCTTCCTGTACCATACTTTATGTGGATGGCAGTATCCAAAAAGTAGAAGACGCCCGTGATTTCGATATAACGCGCGCTAAGACCTTCAATGTGGTTGAGTTTGTTGATGGTCAATACGGATTTGATGGTGTCTTCTCATCTGAGGCAACGGCTGTCGATGCTCAGGGTAATCCTATTGCACTATTCACCAATGGTGCCATTGAGCTTGCCGATGTGACTTTGTCGGGCAGAAGTGAAGATATTGACTTTACAGCTCATTTCGACTTGCGTAATGAAAGCGACAGCAATGATTTAGGGTTAGCTAATGTCATTTTGGATAACTTTAATGGTTATGTATTTAAGGTGAGCTTAATCGACGAGTCAGGCCCGTTACTGGGTGATGTGTCAATCAATAATGACACAAACCAGCCCATTAAAGTGGGTGATGTAGAAGAGGTTAACAATGGCTTCCGCATCGACTATATAAACGGAGAATCAATTGAATACACAGATATTGATTTCTTAGGCCAGTCCAATAACTAAAGCCGGTCTAAATTAAAGAGGGGAAAGGTCAACCTTTCCCCTTTTTTTTGTTAAAAGTGAAGTTTATGAAATTAAAAAAAATCTCTCCATTACTCCTAATTTGCGCTTTTCCTCAGGCTAAAGGAGCTGATGCAACTAACGATATTGAGTTGATCCATCAGTTTCACAGTGAGATATATACCGAGGCACAACCGGTTAAAGCGTTTGTTGAGGATTTTGACAAACCTCTGACAGAAGGAGACAGTGCCTTTACCTACAATGTGTTTGAACTGGGTGTGAAGTACAAAGGCATTGGTCTTGGCGCACAAAGTCGTTTTGACTATTTGCTGGCCTTTGATCCGGATACTGCACTGTATACACATACAGAGAAAAATGACTTGCCATTTGAGAAGCGTAATTACCGTTACTACCTGTGGGGCAGACAGGCAACGACCAATGGTGTGTTTTTAAGCTATGATTTTGAACTACTGGATAAAGCCCTGGTTATCACGCCAAAATTTACTTACTTCAAAAGTACACACTTTCAGGATGCGCGGGTAGATGGCACAATTTTTGGTGACGAGGTCGAAGGGAAATTAGACGCAGAATATTACTTTTCCAAGGACATTCTGTTTAAATCATTCACACCAACGGACAACCCAGAGGGCGATGGTTACAGTTTTGATTTGGCCTTTAGCTGGCAAATAACACCCGACCTTAAGGTGTGGGCAGCTGGTAAAGACCTGATGTATGAGACAAAGTACGAAGGCGCAGGGTTTGTTAACGGATTCACCACCGATATTCCATTTACTGAGCGAGAAGATGGGATAGACACGACACCTTCCGTCAGATTGCGCACCTCTGCGTATGACCAAGAAATAGAATACACCTTTGAGCGGGATGCCAGATACTATCTGGGTGTGAATTATCGCATCAACAGCCGTTTCTCCACCACTGTAAAAGCACGCAAGTATATTGATGATGCGTTCGTTCAGGCTAACGTTTCCTATCATTTCGGTGAAAGCTGGGAACTATTTGGTGGGTATGAAACACATAGCGAGGCCTTTGAGTTAGGTGTTAAAACTCGCTATGCAGGTATCTCTGTGAAAATGGATAATCCTGATATTGAAGATGCACATTATGTAAATTTGAATTGGTTTCTTAACCTGGCATTTTAGGGGATAAAAGGTGCAAAATATCAATAAAATCTTACCTTTGTTGTTGGCTGGCATTTTAACAGCATGCGGTGGAAGTAGTGACCCGGCCCCGACCGTGAGCGATACTGAAGCTGGGCTTGGCCACGATGTCACGCAAGTTCCCTCAGCGGCAGTGACTTTCTATTTGCCCGAGTTTGCTGATGCATCGGGTACATTGACGGTTACCGAAGTAAGCTCAAGGGAAACACAAGAGTTTACTGTCAGCGATCTAAATCAACAGACGGTCACTCTGGACGCAGGTCGCTTATATCAATTTGAATTTAGTCCAGGCGCTGGGCGAGTGCTTTGTCCCAGGAAGTTAGGGTGCGGTCGTGCGCTGCGTGACGATCCTAATGATCTCAATGGTAATGATGAAATCGACTTTGCAGAGCCAGTCTCAGCAGATGTGTCCTATTCTCTTGCGGCAAAACCGGTAGCTGGTCAGAATCAGTTATATTTTTCTTCTTATGCAACATTACTGAGTGAGTCGACTTTAGACAGCACGGTCTTGTCTTTGACCAATACGCCGATTTATCACTTGAGCCACAGTCGTTTAAATAAGTCTTTACAGGCGGAGTATGCAGCCAAGGCCTTTACCTATGCTGATATCATGAGGCAGCTCAATATCCAGGGCAACGAAGGTGACGTTATTCCACCCTTGAGTGATGCATTTGGCCTTGCTTATACGAGCAATGACTACACGCTTTGGCAAACCTACATCAATGAAGTTAATCAGTATTTTATGGAAGAGCTGTTAGACGAAAAAGGCAGTAAGTTGTTTGCTGGTGTTGTCGATCAGGTATTGCTCATTACCAATGAAGCGATGCAGCTACAGGATATTGAAACGTTAAAAGACTCTGAAACCGTGTTCAATAATAACTTGCTCAACCATTTTCGGGATTCTCTGGGTGTAGTTCGCCTACAGGAAGAAAAATATAGCGAAGAGCTGGATGTTAAGTTGAGCGAGATAGAAAGACTGGTTTCAAACGAGGTGGCTCAAGAGTCATTTTTGGCCCTCTCTGAGGCTGTGTATGACGTTATAAACAATGTCTCTCCAGCCCGTAACTCCGAGCCCGGAAACTACCAGGTTGGTGATCTAGACATAGTGTATACCACAGATTCATCTTTTGGCTGGCGAGTAACAGGCACAAATAGAGAATTTGAGGTAAGTATGGACGTTACTGCGCCCGAATGGCGCAAAAGCCCAGCTCTGGGTGACCGTATTTTGGCGAGCGGTGTGGTATCTGTTCGTAAAGGTAATGTGTCTTTAGAGGCTGATTTGAGTGATATCTTTTTATTGTTTGATGGCTCGATTGATGCAGACAACCTGCAAATGGCGACAGGTACTTCTCGTTTTGCCGGGAAGGTCAGCTTACAAACGGCGGCCTCGACCACCAAAGCGGATATGAGGCTGCGTTTAAACCGGGTGTTATCTCCTCGCAATACGGTTGAAAGTATCATTGCCAATTTACGTTTGCGTGGTGACTTTGAAACCGTAAATCAGGTAACACCGGTTACAGTATATGCCGCTGAGCAATCGCCTTTCGAGTTTGACACAATGCTGGACTTAGTATTCGGGTTGCATGTTGACTTTGACCTCAAGGGGGCGCCAGATTTTCAACTGCAATTGGCAGCGGACCCGGCAAATTTCACAAATTTAAACTCAGCTGAGATCTCCTACCTGCTTGGTGGCAAGGTGATGCAGTTGGATGTTCGTCGCTCGGGTGATAACAATAGCATTGTTGCGCAAGGCAAAGACGGCTACTGGCTGGATGTAAAACAAAAAGGACGTAACTTCACCGGTGGATACTATTATGGTGATCAGCTGATTGGTGACGTGAAAACAGTACGTGGGATCCCTGGAGTACTGTTTCCGGACGGAAGCTTTGAATCTCTGTTCTGAATGTATGCTTGCTGTTAGAATCACTGACTTCTAGTAAAAGGGCCCCGCGGGCCCTTTTGACGTTTGACAGGGGCCAGGTTTGAACAAACAGCACGTTATTGAACATTTAAGATTTGCTTTGGAGCGTAAACTTCATGAGGCACAAGAGGCTGCGGATAGTGCCCGCGCAGATGCGATACACGAGCAAAGCGCAGCAGAAACTCAGTACGACTCGCTGAGCATTGAGTCCGGTTACCTAGCCGAAGGACAGAGTGAGCGGGTCGACCAGGCACACCATGCAATCCTGGCATTTGAGCAGATTTATTCGGTCAGTCGGCCTGCTGCTGTTCAGGTAGGTGCTTTGGTTGAGTTGGCTGACGAGCAAGACGATCGCCATTGGTTTTTCATGGGTCCGTGTGAGGGGGGTCTGAAAGTGACATTGGATAACAAAGACGTCAGAGTCATTACCCAGGCTGCCCCCATCGGGCAGGCATTGCGCGACCGTCGTATTGGTGAAGAGGTCGAATTTCATTTTAATGGCACGACTCAGTGGTTAGAGGTACTGAACTTGTTGTGATCAGGAGAACAGTTTTTTCCTGACTACCTGTCTGTACTGACTCGGAGTCTGATTCATTGTACTTTTGAATACTCTGCTCAGCTGTCCCTGGGAGTTGAACCCACAAGCGAGCGCTATTTCCTGAATACTGAGGTTGGTTGAGGCCAACAGCTCGGTAACCTGGCGGACCCGGACAGTTTGTAAATAGTTTGCGGCAGTCTGGCCGGTAGCAGCCTTAAAACGGCGGTTAAAGGTGCGGTAACTCATGCCAAACTGCTTAGCGACATCAGGAAAGGTGATTTCATCAGCGCAATTGTTGCGTAGCCAAAATTGGATAGAGGCTATCTGTTCATCACTGTGCCGGTCGACAGCACCTTCAAGATATCTTTGTTCTTCATAGGGTTTACGCACTTCGTGAGAAAAATTTTGTTGTACATGATTGGCGGCTTCCTGGCCATAAAACTGGGCGATGAAATGCACAATCACATCAGCCAGTGCGTTCAGGCTTGCTACCGTATATAAGCGATCTGACTGAGTAATAAAGTAGTCCGGGCGCAATGCAACCAGCGGATAGCTGCGTTTGAACTGCTCTGCGTAATGCCAGTGGGTTGTTGCTGAGTGGCCATCCAGGATCCCGGATTGCGCTAAAAAGCAGACACCTGTTCCAACTCCTATGAGGGTAGCACCTTCTCGCCGAGCATCCGCCAGATTTGCAACCAAAGAAGCATTTTTTCTCAGCACCGGGCGCGGGTTACGCCAGATACTTGGGATGATGATGTAGTCGAAGTCGCTTAGCGCGCTGAAGCTGGCATGTGCAGAAAATGGCACGCCCATTGACGAATGAACAGTCTCTCCCGACTCACTGAGCCAGGCAATTTCAAGGGGTATAAACTCATGACCAAGGTGACGTCTTGCAAAGGCTTCGCCAGCACGCAGCATTTCTACGGGTAATGTCACGCTGGTGATCAGCATTTGCTCATAAAGTGTAAAGGCAATACGGTGCGTGTAAGTGCTCATCTCATCCGACCTCTTTTTGGTGGCGTATTTTGCTCGTTGTGTGGCGAAAAATGTAAAGTATCATAATTATCTTCGTTCTAGAATCGTATCATTAGTTTTTGTTGATAAGAGATTGATATGACAGCATTACCAATTATCGTAGGTATGGGCGGCGTGAATGCAGCCGGCAGAACCTCGTTCCACCAAGGCTACCGTCGCATTGTATTAGACAGCCTGGATGATGCTGCAAGACAGGAAACCTTTCTCGGTCTGGCAACCTTGATGAATTTGGTTTCATTACAGGGCTCAGACCTGGTCACTGCGCAGGGAGAAGTCATTCAGCCTGAGCAAATTGAGGCACGTTTTGGTCAGCAGATCATCGCAGGCACCTTGATCCGTAAAATTGAAAAAACACATTTTGACGTTGATGCAACGCATTGGCAGCAAAAGTTGACTATGCAGGCTAATGACGGCAAAGGTTTAACATTCACCTGCCGCAAGCGCGACTTGCCAACACCGGTTCCGTCAAGCTGGCAGATTGAAATGCTGGATGAGAAAACAGCTCAGGTGGTGATCCCTGAGCAACTCGAAGTGAAGGTCGATAGTTACAGAGACAATCCAATTAAAGCAGCAGGTCAGTTGCCAACAGGGTTCGACCCTTCAGTTATGTACAATAGTCGTTATCAGCCACGAGGTTTGCAGGCAACAATCTTTGCAGCGACTGATGCGGTTCGCTCAACCGGCCTTGACTGGCAAACTGTAATGAACAATGTTGAGCCGGATCAAATCGGCACCTATTCGGCTTCTGTCATTGGTCAGGTTAATGGTGAAGGCTTGGGAGGCCTTTTCCGCAGCCGTATGAAAGGTGAACGGGTTAGTACCAAGCAACTGGCTTTGGGCCTCAATACCATGTCAACGGACTTCATCAATGCCTATGTAACTGGCAGCGTGGGGACGACTTTCTCGACTTCGGGTGCTTGTGCGACCTTTTTGTACAATTTGCGTGCAGCAGTCAATGATATTCAGGCGGGCCGAACCCGGGTTGCCGTGGTGGCCAGCGCCGAATGTGCGCTAACCCCTGAAATTGTAGAGGGCTTTGGCAATATGGGTGCGTTGGCTAATGAAGAAGGCCTGCGTAAACTGGACAACACTGAAGAGGTTGACTATCGTCGCACCAGCCGTCCATTTGGCGAAAACTGTGGTTTTACAATCGGTGAGGGCGCTCAGGTTGCCATCCTGATGGATGATAAATTAGCGCTGGAGCTGGGCGCCGATATTATGGGTGCAGTTGCGGATGTGTACGTCAATGCTGATGGGGTTAAAAAATCTATTACCGCGCCTGGCCCGGGGAATTATATTACCATGGCTAAGTCTGTGGCACTCGCCGAACAAATTGCAGGCACAGAAGCTTTACAGCAGCGCAGCTTTATTTTGGCACATGGTTCAAGTACGCCACAAAACCGCGTGACAGAGTCGTTTATCTACCATCGCATTGCAGAGACCTTTGCGATCGAGGGGTGGAAAGTGGCTGCACCTAAAGCGTTTGTTGGCCATACGATTGGCCCGGCGTCCGGTGATCAGTTAGCAATGGCGCTGGGTATTTTTAGCCATCAGATCATGCCGGGCGTGACGACCATAGATGCGGTTGCTGAGGATGTTTATGATCAACACCTGGACATTCGTACGCATCATTATCACTGTGGACAAATGGATATTGCTTTTATTAACTCCAAAGGGTTTGGTGGCAACAATGCAACCGCAACCGTGGTGTCACCAGCGATGACTTTGAAGATGTTATCCAAACGCTACGATAAAGCCGACTTTGCTAGGCACAGCGATAAGCTGGCAGAAACTAAGCAACAGCAAGCGCGCTACCAGCAGGCAGCTGACTTGGGTCAATACGAGCTTATCTACCGCTTTGGTGATGGCATGATTGATGAGGCGCAATTGCAGTTGAGCAAAGAATCATTGAGCATCCCTGGCTTCGACAAGGCCGTCAAGCTGACCGTCAATAACCTTTATGGCGATCTGGCTGATTAGAATACTATGTTAAGCAAGCAAAAGGCGCGTTAGCGCCTTTTTTTGTGGTTACTTTATATGTTGCGCGTGGAAATCCAGATGCGCGTCGATAAACGAGGAAATGAAGAAGTAACTATGGTCATATCCAGGGTGCATAGTCAGTATAAGCGGATAGTCCACAGCCTTAGCTGCCTGAACTAAGGTCTCTGGCATGAGCTGCTCGACTAGGAACTGATCGGCTTCGCCCTGATCAACCCGAATGGGCACCCTAAGACCTTCCTGACTTTGTCTCAGCAGATGGCAAGCGTCGTAAGCATGCCAGAGGGTTTGATCTTCTCCAAGATAGCCCGTAAAGGCCTTTTTACCCCAGGGGCAATCAATAGGGTTAGCAATGGGGCTGAACGCAGAGATACTGTGATAACGGGTTGGGTTTTTCAGCCCTACCACCAGCGCACCATGACCCCCCATCGAATGCCCGGCAATGGCACGCTTTTCGGATACCGGAAAATGCTGCTCGATTAAGGCTGGCAGCTCTTCGCTGACATAGCTGTACATCTGATAATGTTTATCATATGGCGGCTGCGTGGCATTGACATAGAAGCCTGCACCCAGCCCAAAGTCATAGCTTTTGTCCGGATCATCGGCCACATCTTCACCGCGCGGCGACGTATCCGGTGCCACAATGGCGATGCCCAATTCATTAGCCCGTTTAAACGCGCCCGCCTTTTGCATAAAGTTCTCATCATTACAGGTCAATCCCGACAGCCAGTACAGCACAGGTACTGGCTGGTCGCTATTGGCCTGCTCAGGCAAGAAGATAGCAAAGGTCATGTCACAGTGAGTATGCTGACTTCGATGACGGTAACGTCGATGCCAGCCCCCGGCAACTTTATTTTCGCTCACTAATTCCATAGGGCTTCCTCAGAAATGGATCACTGAACGAATGCTCTTGCCCTGATGCATCAGCTCAAACGCTTCGTTGATATCATCCAGCGACATAGTGTGGGTAATGAAATCATCCAGCTTAAACTCACCCGCCAGATAGCGCTCGACGATTTCTGGCAGTTCAGAGCGACCTTTCACTCCGCCAAATGCAGTGCCACGCCAGACGCGTCCTGTTACCAGTTGGAAAGGACGGGTAGAAATTTCCTGACCAGCGCCGGCAACCCCGATGATCACGGACTCGCCCCAGCCTTTGTGACAACATTCCAGGGCACTGCGCATCACATTGACGTTACCAATACATTCAAATGAAAAGTCAACGCCACCGTCAGTCATCTCGACAATCACCTCCTGAATGGGTTTGTCGTAGTCATTTGGGTTGATGACATCGGTTGCGCCAAGCTTTTGTGCCAATGGGTATTTGTCTGTGTTGATATCTACGCCGATGATCCGGCTGGCACCCGCCATAACCGCACCGATCACCGCCGACAAGCCAATACCGCCTAAACCGAAGATAGCAACGGTATCACCGGGTTGCACCTTGGCAGTATTCATTACCGCGCCCATGCCGGTGGTAACACCACAACCCAGCAGGCAGATCTCTTCAAGCGGCGCCTCTTTGTTGACTTTCGCCAGAGAAATTTCAGGCAGTACGGTATACTCAGAGAAAGTTGAGGTGCCCATGTAGTGGTAAATTGGCTCACCGTCTTTATAAAAACGGGTAGTGCCGTCCGGCATCACCCCTTTGCCCTGAGTGGTACGGATCTTCTGGCATAAGTTTGTTTTGCCAGAAGTACAAAATTTACACTCACCACATTCAGGTGTATAAAGTGGGATCACATGATCACCGACGGCAACACTGGTGACACCTTCGCCCACCGCTTCAACAATACCGCCGCCTTCGTGACCTAAAATGGCCGGGAAAACGCCTTCTGGATCATCGCCCGACAAGGTAAATGCGTCTGTGTGACACACGCCGGTGGCAACAATTTTGACCAGTACTTCGCCTGCTTTAGGCATCATTACATCCACTTCTTCAATACTGAGTGGTTGTCCCGGTCCCCAGGCAATTGCCGCCCGTGATTTAATAAATTCAGCCATTATTACTCCAGTTTTGTAGTGTGAAAACAAAAGTATAACTTGCTGTGAGAGTTTGATAATCTTAAAAAATAAGAAAGACTTTTACGTATTTGTAATAATGGACAGATGGTCAGGTTTAGATGAATTTGTCGCGGTAGCGACATGTGGCTCTTTTACCGGTGCTGCGCAACAGTTAGATACGTCGGTGGCGCAGGTTAGCCGCCGGGTTAAAACCTTAGAATCGGAGCTAGGCTATCAGCTACTGACCCGGACCACCCGCAATCTGGCACTCACACCCGAAGGCCAGATATTCCTGGGTCATGCCCGATTACTGCAACATGCCTACGAGGACGCCACCGCAGCATTGCGACAAAGAGACAGTGAACCTACGGGTAAAATCAGGCTGACGGCACCTGTGATGTACGGCGAGCAATATATTATGCCGCTGGTACATCAGTTTATGTGTCGTTTTCCCTCCGTTACTGTTGAAATGGAACTGACTAACGCGCAGCTGGATCTTGTGGAGCAGGGGGTTGATCTGGCTATCCGCATTGGCCAGCTCAAAGACTCGTCGCTGCACGCAAAGCGCCTGTCTCAGCGGCGTACTCTGGTTTGTGTGTCACCTGAGTACCTACAGCAACAGGGTCCTATCACTTCCATCAGAGATCTGGCCAGGCAAAATTGTCTGCTCGGTAATGCGCAATATTGGCGTTTTATGGACCACGGTGTTGAGCGACATGTCAAGGTGACGGGTACGCTGCGCTGTAACAGCGGCTGGGCGCTGCTTGATGCGGCAAAACAGGGACTGGGGGTGGTGCAGTTGCCACACTATTACGTGCAAGATGCCATTGAGTGCAAAGAGTTGGTGACCGTGCTGGATGATTTCACACCCAAAGAGGAAGGGATCTGGGCGGTTTACCCACCCAGAAAATACCTGTCGACCGCCATCCGTGCGCTGATAGACTTTTTGGCGCAGTCGCTTTAAGCCTGAATGCTATTTTCCTCCATGGCTTCCAGCGCTCTGGTCAATGCCTGCTCGCGGCTTTTACAGAATGCATGGTCTCCCAGCTTGCTGCGAATATCAAACTTTTGTAGTTGTTCACTGGTGTCTTTGTTTGGTGAATAAATAAACACCTGACAGTTGGCATCCAGTGCGTCGCTGATGGCATTTTCAATGGCCAGGCTGACGGTCACATCGAGCATGGCCACATCGCTTAGATCCAGTACCATACTTTTATACTCACCGATATGGCGGTGCTGGCGGGTTATAGCCTTTGAAACACTGAAGATCATCGGGCCCGACAGGTAAAAGAACAAAAGCTGACCTTTTGCCTGTTCCAGCAGGGCGCGCTCGTGTTTTGACAAGGGCACGTCCTCATCTGCATCACTGATGGCCTTTACATGTTGTTCCTGCACCTGGCTCAGACGCTCGATTACCATAATATTGGAAATAAATACACCCAGGCCTACTGCAACCATGAGATCAACAAACACGGTCAGTAACATTACACCATACATGATGGCCATCTGGCTGATGCTGAGCTTGTGCGCACGCTGAATAAAACTCCAGTCGAGGATATTGATCCCGACATAAACAGCGATACCAGCAAGCACTGCCATGGGAATGGGCTCTGTCAGGCTCCCAGCCACAAAGACCACAGCCATCAGGATCAGTGCACGGAAAATCCCTGCAAGCGGAGAGCGCGCGCCGACCTGGATATTTACCACTGTGCCCATGGTGGCTCCGGCACCCGGCAGGGCACCAAAGAAACCGGCGATCATATTGGCCACCCCCTGACCGCGCAACTCTTTGTCGGAGTCATGTTCGGTGCGGGTCAAACTGTCTCCGATAACCGCGGTAAGCAAGGTATCGATACAGCCCAATGTACCCAGTACCAGCGCGTCGATAACCATTTCAGTAAACAGTTCGGGTGTAAAAGTCGGCCAGACTATTTCGGGCAAGCCGCTTGGGATCTCACCAATACGACGAATGCTATCGGTATCGAAAAGTACAATAGAGATCAGGGTTACCACCACCAGAGCAACCAGCTGAGCGGGCACGTACTGGCGATACTTCTTAGGCATATAGAACAACACACCCAGGGTCAGAATACCTAAAAAGAGTTCGGAGAAATGGAGATTAAGAAATAATTCAGGGAAAGCGGATAAGGTACCGGGAACGCCGCCTGGCGGCGCTTGGTGGCCAAGCAAAGGTGCCAGCTGCAGGATGATCAGTATGACGCCAATGCCCGACATAAACCCGGAAACCACACTATAGGGCATCAGGGTGACATATTTACCGAGTTTGAGGGTGCCGAGTAATACCTGGAATGCCCCGGCCATCATCACCACAGTAAACGCCATTGCCGGTCCGGCTTCGGGGTATTTTGACACCATAGTGGTCAACACTGCTGTCATAATGACCGTCATCGGGCCAGTTGGCTCGGAGATCAGGGAAGTTGAACCGCCAAACAGGGCAGCGAAGAGGCCAACGAGAATTGCGCCCCACATGCCGGCTTCAGCTCCGGCGCCGGATGCCACGCCAAAGGCGAGGGCGAGTGGTAGGGAAATGATTGCAGTGGTCACACCACCGAACAAATCTCCCTTTAAATTCATATGTTTAAATCTTGATAACGAAAACATTGAAGGTCCATACCGCGAGATTTGCCGCATTCTACACTAAAACCTAAGGTAATTTAGGGCCGCATTAAAAAAATTTTACACTTTTTTTTGGGGTCAAAGGTATGACCCGGCTTTCGGGATTGTGCTAGTATCGTGCACTGAACTTATGTGTAGAAAAATAAACTATTATGTTTCAGCCTGTTAGCCTTTATATAGGGCTCAGATACAGCCGTGCTACGAAAGGCAATGGGTTTGTGTCTTTTATTTCGTTTTTTTCCATCGCCGGGATAGCGCTCGGATTAATGGCACTCATTACGGTTAGCTCTGTGATGAATGGGTTTGAACAGAGCCTCAAAAATGCCATGCTCGATTTGATCCCCCATGTGCAGTTACACAAGTCGTCGGACGACAAAGCGGGTGATGCATCCACGCTGTTAAAGCAGCTGAGCGGCTTGCCTGAAGTTAAACGTGTGACCCCTTATGTGACCAGCGACGTGATCCTGCAAACTAATAAGGATCTGGTGGGCGTGCGTCTGCAAGGCGCCTTCTCTGGCTATCCTTCAGCACTGGAGGCTCATATCGAAGCTGGCAGCATAACGCAGTTTAGTGAGCAGAAATATCAACTGGCCCTGAGTCGTTACCTGGCTAATCAGCTGGATGTGCGACTGGGACAAAAGGTTCGGGTGATCATGCCGGACATCAGCAGTTACACGCCGATGGGGCGGGTGCCTAAGCAGCGCCTGTTTACCGTTGCGTTAATCTACAACACCCACAGCGAAGCCGATGTCAACCTGGCATTTGCCGATGGTAAAAGCCTGCAACGCCTGTTAAAACGCAACCCCGGCGACTTTGATATCAGCATTACGCTTGAAGATGCTTTTGCGGTGAATGCATTCAAAACCACCCATGCGCCGCTGTTATCGGGCCTGACGTATTCAGACTGGCATGTGCAGCAGGGCGCGTTATTTGCTGCGGTGGCAATGGAAAAGCGCATTATGTCTTTGCTGCTGGGGCTGATTGTGATTGTGGCCGTGTTTAACATTGTTTCGGCGTTGTCGATGATGGTCAGCGAGAAGCAAGGTGAGGTGGCTATTTTGCAAACTCTTGGGCTCGCTCCGGGTGCCATTGCACGCGTTTTTATGGTTCAGGGCTTGTACAACGGCGTAGTGGGTACGTTTATCGGCACAGTATGTGGTTACCTGCTGGCGAGTAATATCAACCAGGTGCTGGCGTTGAGTGGGCTATCTCTGCTCGGTGGGGCAGAGCTGCCAGTCAGATTTGACTGGCTGAGTTTGAGTCTGATTGTTGTAACCAGTCTGGTGTTGAGTTTTCTGGCAACATTGTATCCGGCGTTTATGGCCGCAAAAGTGCTACCTGCTGAGGTGTTAAGGTATGAGTGATTTAGTAATTGAATGTCAGGGTCTGAATAAGGCTTATGATGAAGCTGGCCAGCAGGTTGAAGTGCTAAAAGGAGTAAACCTGTCACTTGCTCAGGGAGACATGTTGGCAATTGTGGGGAGCTCTGGCTCGGGTAAAAGTACCTTGCTCCATATTCTTGGTACGCTGGATACCGCAAGTAGTGGTTCGGTGCGCATTAAAGGCACCGATGTGGCCAGCTTGTCGCGTCGCAAACAAGCCGACTTTCGTAATCAAAATCTGGGCTTTATCTATCAGTTTCATCACCTGCTGATGGATTTTACGGCGCTTGAAAATGTCGCAATGCCGCTGTTGATATCGGGTCAGTCACCCAAAGCGGCGCATGCACAGGCTGAGGAAATGCTGGGCAAAGTTGGTCTGGCCCATCGCGGTGGCCATCGTCCGTCAGAGTTGTCAGGGGGAGAGCGCCAGCGAGTGGCGATAGCACGCGCACTGGTTACGCGCCCGTCACTGGTTTTGGCCGATGAACCAACTGGTAACCTGGATAAGCAAAATGCCTTGAGAATTTATGCGCTGCTTAAGGAGCTGAATCGGGATTTAAAAACCAGTTTTGTGGTGGTGACACACGACTTAGAATTAGCTGCAAAACTGGGCCGAGCCGTTGCATTGGACGACGGTGTGTTGGTCGAGCAAGCGCTACATAGCGAGGCTTAATGCAATGCTGAGTGTGTTTATCAGTAACCGGTTACGCGCATCCAAGCATCAGGCGGGGTTGATCGGGTTTTTGAGTAAGTCGTCAACGCTGGGCGTGATGCTGGGGGTTGCGGTATTGATCGTGGCTTTGTCTGTGATAAACGGGTTTGAACAGCAGCTGAAAACCCGTTTATTGTCTGTGGTCCCGCATGTTGCTTATCAGGCGCCTTATGATCCTATTTCCAGCTGGCCCGACAAAGTATCGCTGCTAGAGGCGCAACCTGGCATAGTGGCGGCGGCACCTGAAATATCGGTGACAGCCATGGTTCAGTTCCGCGGTGAGCTCAAGGCGGCGCAGGTAAAAGGCGTTGATTTCCTCACCCATCACAAAGTGTCGGATGTGGGGCAGTTCATAAACGGAGCTGCATTGGCCTCTTTGTCTGACGATGATATCGTGCTGGGCCGTCATATTGCGGCTGAGCTGGGGTTAGAGCGTGGTGATAAACTCACTCTGTTGGTGGCAAACCCGCAGGCTGACTCTCCACTGGCGGCGCCTAAACGATTGAACTTTGTATTGGCGGGCGTTATCGATATGGGCGGGCCAATCGACCGTACTTTGGCTTTGGTCTCGGTGAACAGGTTACAGCAGGCGATGGGGCTTGCACAAGATCAGGTAACCGGACTGCGCGCCAAAGTTGATGATGTGTTTGCTGCGCATCAGATAGCGATGTCTGCAGGCAGGGCGTTGCCTGATCTGGTTTATGTTAACAGCTGGTTTCGTACTCAGGGCAGCCTTTACCAGGACATTCAGATGGTCAGAACCATAGTCTACCTGGTGGTGTTTCTGATAATCGCAGTCGCCAGCTTTAACATAGTGTCTTCCATGGTAATGGAAGTGAAAGAAAAACAGGCCGATATCGCGATTTTAAAAACCATGGGTGCAAAAGACAGTACCATTTTTACTACTTTTGCGATCCAGGGAGTGAGTTATGCGCTTATTGGTGCCCTGGTAGGCTTGTTTATTGGCATTTTGCTGGCGCTGAATATCTCTGATTTGTTTCGCGCCTGGGTTGAGATGGATGGGGACAATCCGCTTCAGGGAGTGTACTTTATTGAGTTTTTACCCAGTCAGCTGATGTGGTTTGATGTCGTGGCTGTATTGTCTATCACTCTGGTGATTGCCGTATTGTCCTGCCTGTATCCAGCCTGGCAGGCTGTTAAAGTCGACCCTGCCAGAGTTCTGGGTGGTTAGGACTGAAAACGCATACGATAACGTATAAATAATTTGTACGTTGTGTATGCGTTATCGTATTCGTTACTCTTCAAAGTGCAGGTAGCTTGACTTATCGGCGACAACATAGTCTACAAAGTCTTTAATACTTAATGGTTTACTGTAGTAATAGCCCTGCACATATTCAACGCCTTTGGCCTTGGCGTAAATCATTTGATCTAAGTGTTCAATGCCCTCAGCAACCAGAGGCTTATCGAGGTTTTTGGCCAGTGACACAATAGAATTAAATAAAGACTGCATTTTACCGTCGCTGACAACATGAGTCACAAAGGCCCGGTCGATTTTTATCTCGTCGAAATGCAGTTTACATAAATAACTCAGGCTGGAGTAGCCAGTGCCAAAGTCATCTATGGATATCATCAGCCCCTGACTTTGTAGTTTCTGTAAAATCTCATTGATGTAATTAAAGTTGTCAATCAGGGCCGACTCAGTCAGCTCTAGTTTTATCTTAGCGGGATTGAGTGCCAGTCTGTCCAGAGCTTGCAGCAGTCGGGTGGTAAAGTTTACATCGAGAATTTCTACAACGCTGATATTGATGGCAAAACGAAACAAGCTGGCTTCAATTTGCTCTTCTGCCAGCAGTCCCTTCAATACATTGATCTGACTCAGGGTAAAGTGCGTGAGTTTATTGATTTCCCCGGTGCTTTCTATAATGGGAATAAATTCGCTAGGCGGAACAGGCTGGCCATCAAGCTGCCAGCGCATCAGACACTCTGCGCCTATCAGCCGCTCGGTCTTGGTGTCATGAATTGGCTGAAAGACGACCTCAAAGCTGTCTGTCAGGTTGCCCTGATAAAGGGCACTACGCAAACCAGTCTCGATTTTGTTTTGCCGCTCAATTTGCTTTGCCAGTGTCTCTTTGAACTCGACCAGACGATTATGATCAGAGAGCGAATCAAAGGTGGCCATTTCCGCTTTATTGAGGCTCAGTTCATGGTCGTCATCGGGCTGCTCCTTGTAATAGCCAAGTGAGACATTACTGTAGAAACTGTTGCCGTTAAAATTAAAGGGCTCGTTCAGCTGTTTGTATAATGTTTCTATGTTGATGGGCACAAAGTGCGGGATAAACACGCAGTAACAATCGGAAGAATGCTTTGAAAAAATACCCTTATCGAACTCGCCCTGAAATCGTGCCAGGATCTCCATAAACACCAAATTGGCAACGCCAATATTCCACACCTCAGAAATACGCTGAAAATTACAAATACGGACGCAGCAAATGGTGCCCTGATGTGGTTGCTCTTTAATTTTGCTGATAAAGGCATCCCGATAGAGTAATCCGGTATGGGGGTCTCGGATTGCCAATTGTTTATTCAGGCGTCTGATAGAGATTAGCTCTTCTATGGGCTCCAGCCGGACATAATGAAGGTCTTCCTGTCTGAAACTATACAACTTCACCCAGGTTACGCTGCTGTTATCAATGCTAACGCCAAGCTCTATCTGGTCAAAAATAGGGTCGAACAAGATTTCAGAAATACTGAGTTCTTTAAAATCTTCGTCAATAAACACTAATTTTTGTGACAGAACATCGCGGGGTTTTAAGTCCAGCATACGTTCAGCCGCTTCAGAGAGGGTGATGATCTGGCCCTGCTCATCATAGCTGAGATAGGCAATGTCCAGAAGTTGAGTCAGTTGGTTTTTCATACAGATCACCCAAGCGCTTTTTGGATCTGGTAAGGGAGGTTACTTAGCGCGTAGATTTTGTCGGCGGCCCCCCTTGCGATGGCTTCTTTAGGCATGCCAAATACCACACAGCTGGCTTCACTTTCTGCAAAAGTAACCGCACCTTTTTGCTTCATTTCCAGCAAACCACTGGCTCCGTCGTTTCCCATGCCGGTTAAGATCACGCCAATGGCGTGGTTTCCAACCGACTGAGCCACAGAGCGGAACAGCACATCGACCGAAGGTTTATGACGGCTCACAAGTGGTCCATCGCGTATTTCTAAATAGTAGTCCGAGCCTTGACGTTTTACCAACATATGTTGACCACCCGGCGCGATATAAACATGGCCTGGGCGGATCCGTGCGGCGGTTTGTCCTTCCGTGACGGTATGTGGTGTGATGTCATTGAGACGTTGTGCAAACGCCGCCGTAAACTTGCCTGGCATATGTTGCACAATGACAATGGGAGGAGAATGAACTGGCAGTAGCTGGAGCAGCCGAGCGATTGCCTCTGTACCACCGGTAGAGGCACCTACGGCTATGACTTTCCCCGCGCTCTCTGGAGGTTGCGCTGTCTTGTGTGCAGGCAGTACCTCTTCCGCTGTATGCAATTCCCGGAACGTGCCTTCATCCAGATACTTTAGCTGACGAACTTTGGCTTTGGTGGCAGCTTTGATGGCGTCAATGATCTGCGACACCGAGTCGCTGTGCAGAAACTCTCCCAGCCCCTGAGTGGGTTTGGCAATAACATCGACCGCCCCACAGGCCAATGCCTCGATGGCAGTGGTCGTTTTTTCCTGAGCCAGCGCTGAGCAGATTATCACTGGCGTAGGACGTTCCTGCATGATTTTTTTCAGGAAGGTTAAGCCATCCATTTTTGGCATCTCGACGTCTAACAAGATAACATCTGGCCAGTTGAGTTTCATTTTGCGCTCAGCAATGATGGGATCCGGTGCTGTACCACTGACATTTAGGGTGCGCTCATGGGCGATGACCTCACTCATGATCTGGCGCATCAGGGCAGAGTCATCGATGATAAAGACGCTGGTCATAAGGCTACCTTCTTATAGATGCATGGGCTCAGGGTTTGCAGGCATGCGGGTTTATCGCGCATGGCTTCCGAGTGCCCAAGAAAGAGTAAACCGCCATGGTTTAAACGCTTGATGATATTATTCAGGATGGCTTGTTGTTTTGGTTTGTCAAAGTAGATAAGTACATTACGCAAAAAGATAACATCAAACGAGAAATCTACTGTGGTCAGGTTCAATAAGTTGTCTTCCTGAAAACTGCACTGTTTTTTCAGCGTTGGGATGAGCGTAAAATTATCAGCGTTTTTACCAGTCCCTTTCATGCAGTAGCGGATCCGATAACGTTTAGGAATTTTCCCCACGGTGGAAATCGCATAGCGGGCATCTTTGGCCATCAACACCGACATTTCCGAAATATCCGTGCCGATAACGTGCCAGGGGCGATTATAAAACAGATCGTCGAGGATCATCGCGAGTGAGTAGGCTTCTTCACCGCTGGAGCAGGCTGCACTCCAGGCGCGGATAGGTGAATGCCTGGGGCGATTGTGTTGATAATAATGGTAAAGAAACTCAAACTGGGCCTGCTCGCGAAAAAAATAGGTCTCATGTGTGGTCAGCTTATCGATGAAAATCTGCAGCTCATCCTGGCCCTCCGGAGTCAGTAATAATCGGTAATATTTGCTGAAAGAAGGACTACGACTGGCGCGCAGCCGGCTGGCAAGGCGACTGGCCACAATATCGGCTTTGTTTTTACCGAGACTTATTCCGGTATGCTGTTCAAACAGCCGATTGAGTTGTTGAAATTCCAGCGCTGAAATCGCCATAGTGACCTAGCGCTGGCAAAACCGGGTAAAAAACTCGGCCTGAGAGGACTTCAGTTGAGTATTGATTTCGCTGATATTGAGTACGCTTTTCATATCCAGCAAAATAGTGAGCTGATTATTGATCTTAGCCATTTTCCAGACGAAATGACGAGGGATATTGGCACCAAATGAGGGCGAATCTTCCAGCTGAGTGCAGTTAATGAATTGGATGGACATCACGCTGCTGACCAGCATGCCGAGCGTCATGGTTTCATCCAGGCTGGGGTCATAGAAGTCATATAATACGATGCAGCTGTATTTATTGTAGGGCTGAGGGTTTTTGAGCATCAGGCGGTATTGCAGGTCAAGTACGGGGATCACGCTGCCACGGACGTTGATCACGCCTCTGATCACCTGATTGCACATAGGCACCATAGTGGTGTCAGTCAGCTCAATCACTTCTTTGACCGAGTCTATGGGTATGCCAAAGGTGTCATTTCCGATAGACACCAACAGAGAGTGGAGCTCTTCGCTATCGGTATTATTGTTTATTCTTATAGACTCTGAACTCATGTTAGGTCTCCTCGAACTGGGTATTGGAGTCAGCGTCGAGAGGCAGCTCAAAAGATAGCTGTTTGTGTTGCTGCTGTAAGTCGTCAAACAACTGCACATCATTCAGGGTGAGTATTTTGGTGATATCCAGTATGGTCATCAGGTTGTCCTTCAGTTTGGCCAGCCCGTATACAAAGCGACTATGAAACTGACCGGCAATACTGGGCACCTGGTCAACCTCGTGAGCTGGGATATCCAATACTTTAGTGACCATGTCGACTTTTAAACCGACGGTAATATTTTGTGCTTTGTAGTCGCATTCAGCCACAATAATGCAGGTGCGATTAGTGATGGCCTGGGCTGGTTTGTTGAGCCTGACGGATAAGTCAAAAACCGGGATAACCAGTCCTCTGAGGTTGATGGCACCAATAATAAACTCGGGCGCCATGGGTATTTTGTCCACTTCAATGTATTCCATTATCTCCCTGACAATGGCAATACTGATTGAATAGGGGGCGCCGTTGAGCTCAAACGCCAGATACTTATCGTGGTCGTAAGGCGTGGTAGCCGGGCTGTGAATTAAGTCATTCATAGCGCATTACTCATCAAACGGGGTATAACCGTCTTCCCGGTTATGACTGTTGTCGTGGACTATATGAGAAGAACGTCCTTTGCTGCTGCCCCGACCATTATTACTTAACTTAAAGTAGCTCACGGTAGAGCGAATATCTCCGGTCTGGTCCTGAACCATCTTAGCGGTTGACGCGAGCTCTTCCGAAGCGGAGGCATTTTGCTGGGCGATTTCATCAAGCTGGGCAACGGTGCGGTTGATTTCAGCAACACTGGTGCTTTGCTCTGTTGAGGCGGCGGTGATCTCCTGTACCAGATCAGCGGTTTTGCCAATGTTAGGCACCATTCTGTCGAGCATAGCGCCGGCATGTTGAGCTATTTTAACACTGTTGTCGGCCAGTGTACTGATGTCCTGTGCGGCAACCTGAGAGCGTTCTGCCAGTTTTCTCACTTCATCTGCTACCACGGCAAAGCCTTTACCATGTTCACCGGCTCTGGCGGCCTCAATGGCAGCATTCAGCGCCAGCAGATTGGTTTTGTAAGCGATGTCTTCAATAATACCAATTTTTTCGGCAATCTGCGTCATGGCCTGAACCGTGTCTTTTACCGCCTGGCCGCCATCGTTTGCTTCACTGCTGGACTGCTTGGCAATGTCATTGGTCATTTTCGAGTTCTCCGTATTCATCGAGATAGAAGAGCTCATTTGCTCCAGTGACGCAGAGGTTTCCTCCACACTGGCTGCAAGCTGGTTCGAGGTGGAACTGAGCATACGAGAGGTCGTACTGACTTCGTTGGTGCTGTGGGCGATGGACTCAACGGACTCCTGGATATCCAGCAGAATGTTTTGCAATCGCTCAATAAAGCCGTTAAAACTCTGGGCCGTTTGGCCAATCTCGTCATTGCCAAAATCCGGGATACGCCGGGTCAGGTCACCTTCACCTGAGCGTAAATCTTCCGCGGCGTCCGCCAGTGCATTAATAGGGAGCACTATGCCGCGGATCAAAAAGGCGGCGGTGGCGATAGCCAGCACAATGGCGACTATCAGCAAGCCCCAGACTAGCTGAATGCTGTCACGAGCGGCAGACATCAGGTCGTTGAGAGAAGTTGTACTTTCTGCAATGGCTTCATTGGAAATTTTTTCCAGTAATTCCTCTATTTTACTAAAAATGTCATGCTCCAGTCGGTCAACATCTTTAGATGCCTGGATTTTTTGTCTGGGGTCGTACATAGCGAAAATCTCTTTACCGCCGTTATAGAGTCCCAGATACATGCGCTCGATATCACCAATGGCTTTAATTTCATCAGGCTTTCTTTCGAGCGGTTTGAGTTCAGCCAGAAAGTTAGAAAAGGTCCGGGCGTCTTTTTCAAACGCGGCTGTGGCACCGACTCGACCTCGCATATAGGCATTGAGTGAGCTCATCATGTCGCCTTGCTCGTCGATCAGTTCCAGATAGTAGCGTACGCCAGGTAAGTCATCGTTAACCACTTCGGCAAAATCACCACTGCTACCGGCATCGGCCACTTCGGCCTCTTTTTGTGAGTCGAGCAGGCTTTCCAGTGGCTCTGCGAATTCGCGGTTGAGGTATTCATATTTTTCGACTGCTTTTTCTTCCTGAAGGGGGTCAAAGCGGTCAAAGATCAGTTCCTGACTTTCGCTCGCATACCGGCGAATAAGATCTTCAAGTTGACGAATGTAGCTGGTATCAACAGAGTTGAGCCGTTTAAGGTCTTCCAGATAGTTAGTAAACTCACTGTAATTAGACAAAAAGTCCGCTTTTTCATCGGCTTCACCGGCAATGTACTCCAGTACATTGCTGTTCATATCGCCAAGCTCATCGAGCATATTCAGCGCATAGATGGCTTCGGGAATATCGTATTGCCCTACATTCGTGGCAAATCCTTCTATACGGCCATTTTTCATTTGCACAGACACGGCAATCACCAGTAGCAATAGTCCCATGGTAAACATGGCCAGAATGATTTTGTTTTTGATGGTCAGATTTTTAAACATTTTTATGCTCCGATTTATCTGACTAATGCTTGAGTTCTAAGGACTCGTACATAGTAATTGCGGTGCGGATCAGGGCAGAGACATCGAGAATGATAGCCACTTTGCCACTGCCGAGTATGGTTGCGCCGCTGATACATTTGAGGCCTTCGAACAGCCTCCCCAGAGGTTTTACTACGGTCTGAAACTCTCCTTGCAACGAGTCTACGACCAGGCCAGCTCTGAGCGTGCCAAACTGGACGATGACCAGTGATTCCTTCGTGTGTTCTATTTGCTGCTCGATCCCAAACAGGGTGCGCAGACGAATAAAGGGCAGGACCTCAGTTCTGAGGTTGATGTAGTTTTTATCCTGAATATCAGACTCCGACACCACCTCGTGCAGCTCCAGGCATTCCACTACGGTATCAAGTGGGATCACATAGTCCTCGGCACCAACGGTAAACATAAACCCGTCTATGATGGATAAGGTAAGCGGTAAGCGAATGATAATTTTAGAGCCTAATCCTTTGGTACTGTCGACTTCTACACTACCACGCAGGCTTTCGACATTGCGTTTTACCACGTCCATGCCCACACCACGACCGGAAATACTGGTCACGGCAGCGGCGGTAGAAAATCCCGGTTCAAAAATCAGCAGATTGATTTCTTTATCCTGTAACGAGTGGTCTGGATTGACCAGGCCATTTTCTATGGCTCGGGCCAGGATCTTGCTTTGATCCAGTCCCCGACCGTCATCCTGAATTTCGATGACGATTGAGCCAGAATCATGGTAGGCCCTGAGTGTTAGCTGGCCACATGCCGGTTTACCCGCAGCAAGTCGCTGCTCGGGTGGTTCAATGCCATGATCAATGGCATTGCGAATGATGTGCATCAGTGGGTCGCTGACTTTTTCGACAAAGGTTTTGTCCAGCTCGGTATCGGCGCCGACAATATTGAGCTCCACCTCTTTGCCCAGCTCATCTGCCACATCGCGAACAACCCGTTTGAACTTATTGAAGGTTTCACCAATCTGGACCATGCGCAGTTTTAACGAGCTGTCACGAATGTTTTCAACCAGTCGCTCCAGCAGGGCCATAGCTTCAATCAGTGTTTCGTTACCCGTTTCGTGTGCCAGCAGGTTGGTACGGGCACCTGTGATCACCATTTCCCCAACCTGATCGATCAATCGGTCGAGTTTCATGGCTTCAACTCGTAGGGTTTTACTGGTGTGGAGCTTATTTTTTTTCTTACCTTTTGTCTGAGCTGGTGGTTCGGCTTCATCTGGCATAGACGTAGGTTTCAAGGGTTGAGCCGGCAGGCGTGATTGTGTCAGTTGTGCCAGGGTGGCATGAAACTGGGCTGGTTCTGGAAAGTGTTTTGCGCAATCGGTAATGGCGTCGTAGTGACACTGATCTGGCGGTAAAATCTCAACCACCGCATCATTTTTTATAAATTCGAACACCTCTTCTATCACGTCCTTGTTCTGGCTGGTATGAAACAGCATCAAAAATGCCAGGTAACAGGATTCAGGGTCGTAGGGGGTATCGGCATTGAGCGCAGTACAATTGGTGGCAATTTCGAGAGACTCCACCTCGTTATTCAAAAAGTGAATAAAAGGGTACGGATCCAGGCCGTTGCGCAGCACATTTTCGTTAGGAACAAAACACATAAACCAGGTTCCATCTTGCGGCTGTGCTTCGCTATCAGCCTCTGTGTTTTGCGGCGCCTCGGCACTGTCGGTAAATGCACTGAATTGCTCGGTCAGCTTTGCAAGCTGGGTAAGCTGTTGCGCACTGGGCTCATTTTCCGATGCGGCGAGCAGGATCAATTCATCACATAAATCACCGGTTTCCAGATACAAAGAGAGCAGGGGCTTGCTCATTTCTCTGTTACCACCTCGGACGTCATCGAGTACCGTCTCGGCAATGTGTGTCAGGCTCACGACATAGTCAAAGCCGAATAGCCCGGCACTGCCTTTTATGGTGTGAATGGCGCGGAAGATGGCATTGATGGTCTCTTCCTGATCCCTACCTGCTTCACTACTTTCAAGATCAAGCAAGCTGTTTTCCATCTCTGCCAGCAGCTCTTTTGATTCATTGACAAAGGTAGTAATGGCAGCGCTCAAATCAACAGACATAATCAAGGCTCGCTTGTAGTGGGATCAGTAAGGGCCACATTTAATAAAGACAGTCTGGCAGTGAGCAGATCGGATAAAGCAAGGGTGCCTATCTGAACACCTGTGTTACGGCAGTAATTTACCAGCCAGATAGCCAGCTGGATCCCGGCACTGTCGAGCTCTTCGACCAGGCTTAGATCCAGTGCGACTTCCGTTTTTCCAGCCAAAAAAGCGATAAGCTCTGTATGTACATCCTGTACTTCGTAGATGGTCAGCTCCGCTGGAAACTTAAAACACTCGGACATGATAGTCACATCATCAGTAGTTTAGATACTGCCTGAAGCATTTGCGCAGGCTTGAAGGGTTTTACCATCCAGGCCTTCGCACCGGCCTTTTTACCTTCTTCCATCATACTTTGCTGGTTTTCTGTGGTCAGCATAATCACAGGGGTGAACTTATACTGCGGGAGTTGTTTTACATTTTTGACGAATTCAATGCCATTCATATTGGGCATGTTGACGTCGCTGATGATGAGGTGCACCTTATTGCCGTTAAGCTTGCTTAGTGCATCTTTGCCGTCACACGCTTCAATCACCTGATAGCCTGCGCCTGTCAGTGCAATATTGACAACTTGTCTTAATGAATCGGAATCATCCACCACTAATATGGTTTTGCTCATAACTTATCCTCATGCTGTATGTCAGAAGAAAGTGAGATCGTCGACTGTGTCGTCCTTATCATTCCTGGCACTGCTACTTTTTGTCGCCAAAATATGCCGTTGCTCTCGTGTTGCAGCGGTACGCGATAACGCCTCGCTGATCCGCTCGTGATTGAACCGGGCGTTGGCGCTGCTGCGACGCTGCGCAATAAATTCATCCAGCTCTTGGGTCATAATGTCCAGGGCAATCGTAACGCTAGCCTGGATCTGATCGACACGATCCTGAAACTGTAAGTCGACCAGTATTTCCGAGATTTTCTGCCGATTGTCCTCATTTGAGGTTTGCAGCACCTGTGCTTGCTGCTCTACGTTTTGTGACAGGCTGAGCCAGGTGTCGATTACTTCATTAATCTGTCGCTGATACTTGTCGGTCAGGGCCTGGCGCTCTTCAAGCTCACTTTCCATCATACTCATTGAGCTCTGCATTGCCTGGGCAATGGTTTCGACCATTTTGTTGATCTTGACGCCGGTTTCACCACTCGAATTGGCCAGTGCCCTTACCTCATCGGCCACCACGGCAAACCCCCGGCCATTATCACCGGCACGCGCAGCTTCAATAGAAGCATTGAGCGCGAGTAAATTGGTTTGCTCTGCAATTTTCGCGACGTCGATAGCCATTGCCTGTAGCTCTTTACTTTGCTCCACCATAGTTTTAAAGGTGTCTGTTCTTCGTTGCTGGCTGACATTAGACTGCTCGAGATACGTGAGGATCTGAGTAAGTTGTTCACGGCTGTGTTGCGCTGTTTGCTGCAGGCTGCTGGCGCTGCTATCGTCCAGACTGCTGAGGGTTGCGGTAATATTGCTGACAAGCTGCGAAAATTCAGCAGACATATTATCTGCGGCTTGCTTAGTTTGCTGCCGGGCGCTATCAATCTGATCCCTAAGCTGAGGGGTAATGGTGTGGCCAAGTTGCTCAAGGCAGGTCAGGTCGCTGTGCTGGCCGTCAGCATTATCCTGCAAGACCTCTGTGTCTTCGGGCAGTGCTGTTTGAGCCCCGCGATGGGCGATAAATGACCCGATGCAAGATAAGCCGGTTACGACCATTGCGAATACCCAGCCTGCCGCATACCAGGTTACAGCAAAAACCGAGAGCTGAATGACAATGGATAGTGGAAGCATATCGGCGCCATAGTGGCCACAGAAATCGTCTTTTAATCCTAGTCGAGTCTGTTTATTGTGCAAATGTAAATAGTTTATCAGCCCAATCACGCTCTACACGCAGATTTGTATCGGGATCCGTCTTGCATCTGGCTGACATAATCCCTACAGTAAGGGAAAAATAACAATGAAGTACCCAGAATGACGAATCAAGATACTCAAATTAATGAAGAAGAATTGCAACAACAAATTGCGCAATGGCAACACACTGCTCTGCAGACAGCTCAAAAATACCTGGCAGAAAAGGGAATACTCGGTTTAAATATCCAGGCCACAGAATCCCGCACTTTGCCTCCTGTCTGTGGCGTGTGGAAAATAAAAGATAATAAAGGCAAGGGCTACTGGGTGATATCTGGGAAAATGCCCACCGATTCCATGCCGGTTAGTGGCGCTGCTACTGCGCGCGATGCGCTCAAGCATTTTTCTTACCAATGGCAAATGAAAGCGGATAAAATCTTAAATGCAGAGCGTGTCGACCCGATGCAGGTCGACTATGCCAATATTCTGATCCACCATGCTCAAGGTTTGTATGAGCTTGCCGACAATGAGCAGCTATGGGCTAATGAAGCATCGTAAAGGGCTCAGAGTTTATTTCTTTTACCGGGCATTTCATTCTTTGTCTTGGAATGCCTGCCTCCATAAACACGCTGCCCTGTTTCGAAAAGCCAGACTTTAAAAAAGTGGGTACTTCGTCCAAAATACATTGCACAAAGACGTTCTCATACCCTTTTTGCTCTGCCAAAATACTGAGAAAGCCGATCAAAGACTGATACGCTTCGCGGTTTCTGTGTGAGCGGATGATAGCAATTCTGCTGATCAAACCATCACAACATAACCTGCCAGTTCCAATCGGACATTGATTTTCGTCCCGCACCAGCACATGCTCTGCGGTCTTATCGTGTTGATCAAACTCTACTTCTTTTGGAAGGTGAAGCTCGTAAACGAAGACTCGTTCACGGATTTGGCGCAGTTGTCCCTGAGTTTTTTGCCAACTCACTCTATCGACGTGGTAATTCATGATTGCCTCGCATCAAACATCATAATCACGCCTGACCAAGGGACCAGCCTGTGCTCTTTATTATTAAGGCACCGACCTTGCCGATGCCTATTATTGTGTGACTAACCCTTAGATTCAGGTAATTACACCCAGTCCTCAATGTAAAAGGACCCATCGTTTATAAGCGTAGTTAAAGTTTGTTTAAATTCCAAACAGTCAATGCAGTCTAATAATGCAGACATGGGGGTATTGTTTTGATCTGTCAGCTTTTTAACCGCTGGTAAGACCTCTAAAGGCAAAGCAAAATTTTGCCCGTTCACGCTCAGGAGTACGGCTTGTGTCGTTACCTGGTACAAAGCTCTGACACCACCAGAGCGTACTAAAATATCTTCAGGTGTAATATCTTCCAGCAAGGATTCCACTGACAGTGGTGGGTCTAATGGCGCTAAGTCCATCTCGTGCTTTGGTTCACTCAGGGTGCGCCCGAGCCACTCGTCGAATATCTCACTGTTGTGTAATACGGACTCTAGCATGGTACGGATCTTCCCTTTATCCTGGCTGCTGATTTCACCCAAGGAATCACGTATTGTAAGGTCCGGGTCGTTGTAACGTTGCGTACCCAGCTCTGAGTCAATCAAATGATCGGCGAGGCTGGAGAGCAGGTCTTTCTGATCCGGCGCTCTGAACCCGACGGAATAGTTCAGGGCATTTTCAACTGCATACCCTTCGTGGGGGCAACCGGGTGGAATATATAAGATGTCTCCGGGTTCCAGTTCGGCATCTATGATGGCTTCAAACTGTTCTACCTGCAATAAACTCTTGTTTTGAGCAAATTGCTTCAGGCTTGCATCGGGCATGCCGACACGCCAGCGTCGTTTGCCCTGGCCCTGAATAATAAACACATCGTACTGGTCGAGGTGCGGACCAACACCGCCTCCGGGCGTTGAAAAGCTGACCATTAAGTCATCAATTCGCCAGTTTGGAATAAACCGAAAGGGCTCAAGTAAAGTCGCCGCCCGTGGATGCCAATGGTCAACCGCTTGTACCAGTAACGTACTATGTTGCTCTGTAAGCAAAGAGAAATCTTCAAACGGTCCGTGATGTGCGTCCCAGTGATTGTCATGATTAGTGACAATACGCGACTCTATGTTTTCTTCCATTGCCAGACCGGCCAGCTCTTCTGGAGACAGCGGATCGCTAAAGTCCTGAAAGCCTTGTTTGATAAGTAGCGGTTTTTTTTGCCAATACTGAGTAAGGAAAGCTGCCTCGGTGAGGGCATTGAGAGATAGCTGATACATAAAGGGCTCCAATAAAAAAGCGAAAGTTCGGCACTGCGCCGCAACTTTCGCTTCTCAGACTTAGGTGAGATTAACTCAGTTTAGTTTAGCTCATCGATGAAGGCTTCGGCGCGGCCAATATAGTTGGCTGGCGTCATTAGCTTCATGTCAGCTTTTACTTGCTCTGGCAGGTCTAAACCATCGATAAACTCAGCCATGATTTCCTGGTTAACGCGCTTGCCACGTGTCAGCTCTTTGAGCTTCTCATATGGTTTTTCGATACCATATTTACGCATTACTGTCTGGATTGGCTCTGCAAGTAACTCCCAGTTGTCATCCAGCTCAGCCAGCAGGCGATCGGCATTGACTTCCAGTTTGCTGATCCCTTTAAGCGTTGCCTGGTAGGCGATCAGGGTATAACCCATACCAACACCCAGGTTACGCAGTACTGTTGAGTCAGTCAGGTCACGCTGCCAGCGAGATACTGGTAGCTTCTGTGCAAGGTGAGTGAAGATAGCATTCGCAATGCCCAGGTTGCCTTCTGAGTTTTCGAAGTCAATTGGGTTAACTTTATGCGGCATGGTTGATGAGCCGATTTCACCTGCAATGGTTTTTTGCTTGAAGTGGCTCAGTGCAATGTAGCCCCAAACGTCACGGTCAAAGTCGAGCAAAATGGTATTGAAACGTGCCACTGCATCGAACAGCTCAGCGATATAATCGTGCGGCTCAATTTGTGTAGTAAACGCATTCCAGGTCAGGCCCAGGCTAGTGACAAACTGCTCTGCGTGCGCGTGCCAGTCATAGTCTGGGTATGCGCTCAGGTGAGCATTGTAGTTACCAACGGCGCCATTGATTTTGCCCAGGATCTGAACGTTGGCGATTTGCTCGCGCTGACGTTGCAGGCGTACATAGACGTTGGCGAATTCCTTACCCATAGTAGAAGGAGAAGCAGGCTGACCGTGGGTACGGGTCATCATAGCGACCGATTTATATTCAATTGCTTTTTCTTTAATGGCTGCAAGTAACTTATCGCAGTAGGGCAGCAGCACCTGGTCGCGTGCTTCACTGAGCATCAGACCATGCGATAGGTTGTTAATGTCTTCTGAGGTACAGGCAAAGTGAATGAACTCGTTAACAGCCTGAAGCTCAGCGTTGTCGGCCACTTTCTCTTTTAACAGATACTCAACGGCTTTAACGTCATGGTTGGTGGTGCGCTCAATCTCTTTGACTCGCTGTGCATCGGCTTCGCTGAAGTTATCAACAATGCTGTCGAGCAGGGCATTTGCCTGCTCACTGAAAGCCGGAACTTCGTTGATTGCAGCGGCCTGGGCCAGGGCTTGTAGCCAACGCACTTCAACGGTTACGCGGTACTTGATCAGGCCGAACTCACTGAAAATACTTCTCAGCTCACTGGTTTTGCTACCATAGCGGCCATCCACTGGAGAGATAGCGGTTAACGCCGAAAGCTCCATAACTTCTCCTAACTAATTGGTTTTTTGAACGATATTTAAATATAACTTTGTGCAGCAGCAATAATTTTCTTCTTCGCAAAGAAGAACTGACGACGCTTACCACCGAGCTGACGCCACAGCACTGCACTGCGGATCCCGGCCAACAGCAGGGCCCGGATCTGATGTTGTACATTGGATTGTTTGAGCAACTCGGGTTTACCAAAAATTTGAATTTTCGGCCCAACCGGACTCACGACCTGGCTGTAAATATCCGCCAGAGCCCCAATGATTTGCTCATCAACAATGTCGAAATGTTGTAACTGTCTGTCGAGCTGTTCGATACGTTTGCCAAGTTCCGACATAGCCTTGTCGTTGGCGGACAGGGCACGCTCTAGCTGCATCAGGCTGCCAACGTATTTAACCATTTCGACGTCTTTTTCGCCTTGTGCGCTCAGCTGATCAACCAGCGCGCGACAGCCTTGCTTCACTGCACTGGGATCTTCATAGACATCTTGTGGGTTTTTTGGCGATGTAATGGTAATACTTTTTAGCAAGCTGTCCGCTTCATGACGATTAAAAGTGCCATAGCGGGCACATTTTTGCACAAGCTTGGCTATCTGACACATGGCTGCCAGGGGGATCACGACTTCACGTTGCATTACTTGATCACCGACTCAATAATACCGCCACCCAGGCAGACGTCATCTAAATAAAACACGGCAGACTGACCTGGTGTTACCGCTTTTTGCGGCTCATCGAACAGTACCCGAGCCATACCATCCTGACCTACCAGCAGGGTACATGGAATATCTTCCTGGCGGTAACGGGTTTTAACCGTACAACGTGTGGTGCCTTGCGGGCCGACTCGATCAACCCAGTGTAACTGGTTGGCGTTGAGTCCATTGCTGAACAGGCGAGGGTGGTTTTTGCCTTGTCCAACAACCAGCACATTGCGCTCCACGTCTTTGTCGACGACATACCAGGGCTCACCTGAACCTTCTTTCATGCCTCCGATCAGCAGGCCTTTGCGCTGGCCCAAAGTGTGATACATCAGGCCTTCATGTTCACCGACATGATTGCCTTCGCTGTCTTCAATTTTGCCAGGCTGTGCTGGCAAGAATTTTTGCAGGAAGTCTTTGAACTTGCGTTCACCAATAAAGCAAATGCCGGTACTGTCTTTCTTGTCATGGGTGATCAGATCTTGTTCTTCTGCAATACGGCGTACTTCTGGTTTTTCAATATTGCCAACCGGGAACAAGGTTTGCGCTACGTGCTCGTGGCTGAGCGTGTACAGGAAGTAGCTCTGGTCTTTGTTGTTGTCCAGTCCGCGCAACATGGCAAACTTGCCATCGCGCTCTTCACGACGTACATAGTGACCCGTTGCAATATAATCGGCGCCCAGTGCCTCGGCTGCAAACTCAAGAAATGCCTTAAATTTGATTTCTTTGTTGCACATGATATCCGGGTTTGGCGTACGGCCGGCTTTGTATTCGGCAAGAAAGTACTCGAATACATTGTCCCAGTATTCTGCGGCAAAGTTGACGGTATGTAGCTCAATACCCAGTTTGTCGCACACAGCCTGAGCATCTTTTAAATCTTCAGCAGCGGCACAGTATTCGTCATTGTCGTCTTCTTCCCAGTTCTTCATGAACAGGCCTTCAACCTGATAACCTTGCTGTTTAAGCAGGTAGGCTGAAACGGAGGAATCTACGCCGCCGGACATACCGACGATGACTTTAATTTGACTGTTATCGCTCATAAACTCGCTGTGTATTTTAATTACAAAAAAGTGAGCTGCATTATAGCATGTAAATCAAGGTGCCCGGAAGTCGCGGGCCGATTAATCACGAGTTTTTCGTGGCCGGATCACGAGGCTTTCACCACCTTATAGTGGCCATTTTCAATTCCATCCAGTGTGTAGGGTCCGATCCGGTAGCGAATAAGCCGCAATGTCGGATGGCCAACATGAGCGGTCATCCGTCTAACCTGACGATTGCGACCTTCTGAGATGGTGATCTCGAGCCAGCTGGTTGGAATATTTTTCCGCTCTCGGATCGGCGGGTTACGTGGCCACACGGTTGGTGCACAGATCAGGCTGACCTTAGCGGGGCGGGTAGGGCCGTCTTTGAGTGTGACGCCGTCACGCAGTGCCTGCAGTGCCGTTTCATCCGGCTCGCCCTCGACCTGAACCCAGTAGGTTTTATCGGTTTTTTTGCCCGGTTCAGTGAGTTTGTGCTGCAAGCGGCCGCAGTTAGTCAATAACAACAGGCCCTCGCTATCACGGTCAAGCCGCCCTGCGGCATAGACTTCTTTGATGTCAATAAAATCGGCGAGAGTTTGACGGTTTTGGTCGTCGGTAAACTGACATAAAACATCAAACGGCTTGTTGAACAGTACGACCTTGACCTGATCTGGCGAAAGCTTTGGTTTGATAGTTCGTTTAGAGCCGGGGCGCTTATTGGTAGGGCGCTTAGCATGACTTGGTTTTGCTGTATGTGTTCGGGTTTTCGGGCGCGGAGCGGGCATAATGATGAAGTTAGCTAATAGTGCAATGGCGGGAGTGTAGCAAAAATTAGCGCTAAATAAAAAAGGTGGCCGTTGGGCCACCTTTTTTGAACACGTAACGAATTAAGCCATGCTGGCTAGTACGTCGTTAAATGTTTTGCTCGGGCGCATGGCTTCAGCTGCCTGCGCTTCGTTTGGCTGGAAGTAGCCGCCGATATTCATGGCCTGACCCTGCACATCGTTCAGCTCGCTGACGATGGCCGCTTCGTTGTCTGTCAGACCTTTCGCAACGTCGGTGAACTTGGCTTGTAGCTCTGCATCTTGCGTTTGCTCAGCCAGTGCTTGTGCCCAGTACATAGCCAGATAGAAGTGGCTCCCACGGTTGTCTAGTTCTTTCACTTTACGTGAAGGAGACTTGTTCTCGTCCAGGAATTTACCGGTTGCTGCATCCAGAGTATCAGCCAGTACTTGCGCCTTGCTGTTACCAGTTGCCTGGCTCAGGTGTTCAAGAGACGCAGCCAGTGCCAGGAACTCACCCAGTGAATCCCAGCGCAGGTGGTTTTCTTTTTCGAACTGCTGAACGTGCTTAGGTGCTGAGCCGCCCGCACCTGTTTCGAACAGGCCGCCGCCATTCATCAGTGGTACGATAGACAGCATTTTCGCACTAGTACCCAGCTCAAGGATTGGGAACAAGTCTGTCAGGTAGTCACGTAAAACGTTACCCGTTACAGAGATAGTGTCTTTGCCGTCTTTCATACGTGCCAGTGAGAACTGAGTGGCTTCAACTGGCGCCAGGATGTGAATTTCCAGGCCGTCAGTGTCATGCTCTGGCAGGTAGGCATTTACTTTCTTGATTAGTTCTGCATCGTGTGCACGGTTTTCGTTCAACCAGAATACCGCAGGAGTATTAGAAGCGCGTGAACGGTTAACCGCCAGCTTAACCCAGTCTTTGATAGGCGCATCTTTTACCTGACACATACGCCAGATATCGCCTTGCTCAACGTCGTGTTGCAGCAATACGTTACCAGCCTGGTCAACCACGCGGATTTGACCTGCTGCAGGTGCTTCGAATGTTTTGTCGTGTGAACCGTATTCTTCGGCCTTTTGTGCCATTAGACCAACGTTAGGGATAGTGCCCATAGTACGTGGGTCAAATGCACCGTGCTCTTTACAGAACTCGATTGTTGCCTGGTAAACGCCAGAGTAGCAACGGTCCGGGATCACAAAGCTGGTGTCTTGTTGTTTACCTTCAGCATTCCACATTTGACCGCTGGTACGGATAGCGGCTGGCATTGATGCATCGATGATCACATCACTTGGTACATGCAGGTTAGTGATGCCACGATCAGAATCAACCATAGCGATGCTTGGACGTACATCGTAAACCGCAGCAAGATCGGCTTCGATTTCTGCACGTTTTGCGTCGTCCAAGTTGGCCAGCTTGTTATAAACGTCGCCGATACCATTGTTAACATCTACACCCAGCTTTTCGAAAGTTTCGCTGTGCTTGGCAAATACTTCTTTATAGAAGACTTTTACAGCGTGGCCGAAGATGATTGGATCAGAGACCTTCATCATAGTGGCTTTCATGTGCAGTGAGAACAATACGCCTTTTTCTTTGGCAGCTTCTACTTCAGCTTCCAGGAAGCTGCGTAGTGCTTTAACGCTCATGCGTGACGCATCAATGATTTCACCAGCAAGCAAAGGTGTGCTTTGCTTAAGGACAGACACTGTGCCGTCAGCAGCAACGTGCTCGATGCGAACATCGGTCGCTTCGGCGATGGTGGTTGACTGCTCAGAGCCAAAGAAATCACCTTCGCTCATGCTGGCAACATAAGATTGTGAGTCTTTCGACCAGGCACCCATTGAATGTGGGTTTTTGCGCGCATACGCTTTAACAGAGGCAGGGGCACGACGGTCAGAGTTACCTTCACGCAGTACCGGGTTTACCGCACTACCTTTGATCTTGTCGTAAGTTGCTTTGATCTGCGCTTCTTTGTCGTCTTTTGGCTCTTCCGGGTAGTCAGGCAGGGCATAGCCTTTTTCCTGAAGCTCTTTGATGGTGGCCTTTAACTGAGGGATAGACGCACTGATATTAGGGAGTTTGATGATATTGGCTTCTGGCGTTTTCGCCAGCTCGCCCAGCTCTGCCAGGGCGTCACCAATTCGTTGCTCTTCGCTCAGAAATTCTGGGAAGTTAGCAATGACACGGCCCGCCAGTGAAATATCACGGGTTTCAACTTCAACACCAGCCGCTTTGGTGTAAGCCTGGATAACTGGCAATAAAGAATAAGTTGCCAGAGCCGGCGCTTCATCTGTTTTAGTGTAAATAATTTTTGATGTCATCATCATTCCTAGATAGTTTAGGGCTAAATAGCCGTTCAACAAAGCAAAAGCTTGCTATTCAAGGACGTATCCGCATACACGATCTTTATTCAACCATCAGTTTGTTGACCACAATAAGAGGTCATCAAACTGATGGTTGAGTTCGGCATATAGCAAGTTTGTTAGGTATTGTTACTCACAGGCACAATAAAAATATCTAACACACCTGACGTACCTTTTGGCATACCAGATCAGTTGGCTCGTTTGACACCGGCGGGGATTGTATCAACCAAATGACTAAGTCGCTAATGCAATTTAATAAAGATATAAAATTTTATGAACTAAGATGGAAGAAATGAGACTAATTGATGAAAGGGATTAAGCGAGCAACAAATGTAACCCGCTTTGAGTGTGCCAAAATATTGCAATCCTACACAACTTCGTCCGCAAGCGGTGCGATGTTGGTAGCGTGCAGGCCTTTGGGACCTTCTTGCAGATCGAATGTTACATCCTGACCAGCTTTAAGCGTTTTGTATCCATCCATTACAATCGTGGAGTAATGGGCAAAGATATCTTCCTCGCTGCCGTCTTCTACGATGAAACCAAACCCTTTGGCATTGTTGAACCATTTGACTTTTCCGCAAGCCATACTTCTACATCCTTCTATAAGTTGACTAAATTAAGTTAATCTAACCTTTGAAATTTGCTAAGCTGCCCATATGATTAATATGTCCAGCTAGGTAAAGACTGTAGTTTATTTGGCCAGACAGTCAAGTTTTTAAAGCGATTTTTTAACAATTTATTTATTTTTCAATTCAAGTTGCTTGAGTTGATAAGACAAGACTATATTTTATGAGTGGGACAAACGAATCTGGTGTGGTTGACGCGGTCCGCGAGGAACAGAAACAAAAGTTGCAACCGCCGCGCAAGTACAAAGTGATTTTAAACAATGACGATTACACACCTATGGATTTTGTCATTGAAGTTTTAATGACATTTTTCAATATGGATAGCGAAAGAGCAACTGATGTGATGTTGAAAGTACATCACGAGGGAAAAGCGGTATGTGGACTGTACCCTGCCGACATCGCCCATACAAAGGCTGAGCAGGTAAATCGATATGCTCGGGATCACGAGCACCCGCTGCTCTGTAGTTGTGAGCAGGAATGACCTTATATATTCTCGTTGGGGGTTGCCAATGCTAAATAAAGACTTAGAAATTACTCTGAATACCGCATTTCGTGAGGCAAGAAATCGTCGTCACGAATTTATGACGGTAGAACATTTACTGCTCGCATTGATTGATAACCCGTCCGCCAGTGAAGCATTGAATGCTTGTGGCGTTGACACAGAAGGGCTAAAACGGGAACTGTCGGAGTTCATTGATGAGACGACTCCGGTAATTCCAGACTTGGAAGAAGACCGCGAAACGCAGCCTACATTGGGTTTTCAGCGTGTTTTACAACGTGCGGTTTTCCATGTGCAATCATCTGGTCGCAACGAAGTGACCGGTGTAAACGTGCTGGTGGCGATTTTCTCTGAGCAAGAAAGTCAGGCTGTTTATCTGCTGAAAAAAGCAGATGTGAGCCGCCTGGATATTGTCAACTATATCAGCCATGGCATTTCTAAATCTGACGATGAAGCTGAGCCAGAAGACAATGAAGAAGCGCATGAAGAAAGTCATGAAACAGCGTCAGAAGAAAAAACCAAACTGGAGAACTTTACAGCCAATTTGAATGTGCTGGCCAAAGCCGGACAAATTGATCCGCTGGTCGGGCGCGATCAGGAAGTGGAAAGGACCATTCAGGTCTTATGCCGCAGAAAGAAAAACAATCCATTATTGGTCGGCGAGGCCGGGGTTGGTAAAACGGCTATCGCTGAGGGGCTGGCTTATCGTATTGTCAATGAGCTGGTGCCTGATGTGATTGCTGATGCGGTGGTGTATTCACTTGATATGGGCGCTTTACTGGCCGGTACTAAGTATCGAGGTGACTTTGAAAAACGTTTCAAAGCCTTGCTCAAAGAATTACAAGCAAAGCCCAATGCGATTTTATTCATCGATGAGATCCACACCATCATAGGTGCGGGGGCGGCATCGGGTGGCGTGATGGACGCCTCAAACCTGATCAAACCATTATTGTCGAGTGGCCAACTGCGTTGTCTGGGTTCAACCACTTACTCCGAATTCAAAAATATTTTTGAAAAAGACCGTGCTCTGGTACGGCGTTTCCAGAAAATTGATATTGTAGAGCCGAGTGTTGCCGATACTGCCAAGATCCTTAGCGGCCTGAAAGAGCGTTACGAAGAACATCACGGCATTCGTTATACACAGAAAGCCTTGAAGGCAGCTGCTGAGCTGAGTGCAAAATACATTAATGAACGGCACTTGCCTGATAAAGCCATTGATGTGATCGACGAAGCCGGTGCCAACCAGCGTCTGTTGCCTGCCTCGCGGCGCAAGAAAACCATTGGTGTTGCAGACATAGAACAAATTGTCTCTAAGATTGCGCGTATTCCGCAACAGAATGTGTCTTCCAGCGATAAAGAAGTGCTTAAGAACCTGGATCGTAACCTGAAGATGCTGGTGTTCGGTCAGGATGAGTCAATCGACGCGCTGACTTCGGCGATCCGTTTGTCACGCTCAGGCCTAGGCAGTGAGGACAAGCCTATAGGCTCATTCCTGTTTGCCGGACCTACTGGTGTGGGTAAAACTGAGGTGACCAAGCAGCTGGCGAAGTGTATGGGCATAGAGTTCGTGCGTTTTGATATGTCTGAGTACTCAGAGCGCCACGCAGTGAGTCGATTAATTGGTGCGCCTCCGGGCTATGTTGGTTTTGAGCAGGGCGGTTTGCTGACAGATTCAGTGATCAAACACCCACACTCTGTGGTACTGCTGGACGAAATCGAAAAAGCCCACCCAGACATTTACAACATTCTGTTGCAGGTGATGGATCATGGCACGCTGACCGATAACAATGGTCGTAAAGCCGATTTCCGTAATGTGATTGTGGTAATGACAACCAATGCGGGTGTGCAGGAAACAGTGCGTCAGTCTATTGGCTTCCAGGAGCAGGACCATTCGCACGATGCCATGGTTGAGATCAACAAGGTATTTACTCCTGAATTCAGGAACCGTCTGGATAACATTATTTGGTTCAACCACCTTGAAAAAGACGTTATTTTGCAGGTTGTTGATAAATTTATTGTTGAGCTTCAGGCGCAACTGGATAAGAAGTCAGTTTGCCTTGACTTGACCAATGAAGCCAGAGACTGGTTAGCAGACATTGGCTACGATAAGTCGATGGGTGCGCGTCCTATGGCGAGGGTCATACAGGATAACCTTAAAAAGCCACTGGCCAACGAGATCTTGTTTGGTGAGCTGATAGACGGGGGAACGGTTACTATCTCGGTTAAAGATAAGAAGCTGGCATTTAAGTTTGAGTCCAATGTGGCTGAGCCTGCTTAATGTAACGCCCGAACAACAAAAAGCCCGGCACTAGCCGGGCTTTTTGTTTTAATCGTCTCTTGTCCACGGTTACCTGATGGGTAAGCGTATCTGAGCTGGGCGAATTAACGCGCGCGGAAGACGATACGTCCTTTGCTCAGATCATAAGGTGTCATTTCAACAGTCACCTTGTCACCGGTCAAAATACGGATGTAGTTTTTGCGCATTTTGCCAGAGATATGTGCCACAACTACGTGACCATTTTCCAATTCAACACGGAACATAGTATTTGGTAAAGTGTCAAGGACCGTGCCTTGCATTTCAATAACGTCTTCTTTCGCCATGGGGAGCGTATCACCTCTTTGATAAGTTTAACGGTGCAGATTTTGCCGAAAAGCGCGCGATAAGTAAAGGCAGGAGCGCTTATTTTTGTAATCTAAATGTTGACCCAGACATCACTTTTGAACTGTTGTGCAGGCAAATATTGCTGCTTGTAGCGCATTTTGGGGCAGGCATCTATCTGATAGCCAAGATAGAGATAGGCTTTGGCATGCTGGCGTGCAAACTCCAATTGCGCCATGATCATCACAGTACCCAGGCTTAAATCAGCGTAGTCGGGGTCAAAAAAAGTATAGATGGCGGACAAAGCGGTTGGCATGGTGTCGGTCACCGCAACCGCTATCAATTGCTCTTTGTGCCACAGTTCAATAAAGGTGATGGGCAGCCAGCGACAAAATAAGAAGCTTTCGTACTGCAACCGGTTAGGCGGGTACATAGAGCCGTCACTATGGCGCATGGTGATGTACTTTTCGTATAACTGGTAATAATCTGCCTGCTCCTGAGTGCTGTACTTGAAGCGAAATTCTGAGTTTATTTTATTCCACTTGCGTTTTTGTGAGCGTGAGGGCACGTAATCGTCGGCCAGCACCCGCACCGACTGACAGGCATGGCACGCAGGGCAGTGAGGGCGGTATATTTGGTCACCGCTGCGGCGAAAGCCAAACGAGAGCAAGGTCTCAAAGCGTGACGGTGTATAGCAGTTGCTATCCAGAATAACCAATAGCTGTTCTTTCTTGTCAGCCAGGTAGCTGCAATCAAACTGCTGGCTCAGGCCAATTTTTGAAGGGAAATGTTCAGTCATATATCGCCCTCAGTGGTTGCGGATGCCACATCGTTTCAGGCACTTGATAATGGCTTGCTGCTTTAAGTTTAGCTAAAAATTCTTTTCTTGAAATGACTTTTGCACCTAAAGACAGCAAATAAGGGTTTTCCAGCTGACAATCTATAAAATGGGCATTATGCCTTTTGAGCCAGTTAACCAATGCCCACATCGCCAGCTTAGAGGCGTCGGGTATACGATAGAACATTGATTCACCGCAAAAAACGCCATTTAACATTACACCATACAAGCCACCAATCAAGGTCTCTTCATGCCACACTTCGACACTGTGAACGAATCCCTCTTCATGTCCTTTAAGATAAGCGCCGAGCATGGCACTGTTTATCCAGGTACCTTCTTTATCCAGCCGCTGTTCTCTGCATGCCTTAATGACTTGCTCAAATGCTGTGTTAACGGTAATTTTTGGTGTCAGTTTGCGCGCTGTTTTCTTTAATGAGCGGCTGACATGAAATTCATTTAGCTCCAAAATTCCTCGCTCGCTGGGCGTCCACCACATGATCGGCTCGCGCTCATTAAACCAGGGAAAAATGCCTTGTTGATAAGCGCGGCGCAGTCTTGCGGTACTCAGACATCCGCCAATAGCGAGTAGGCCATCGGGGTCTTTCAGTGCAAAATGGCAGGGGGGGAAAATAAAGTCGGTTGAAGACAGGTGAAACAATTGCTGAGTCATATTCGCGGTTCTGAATTACAAACTAAAAACCTCAGGGATGACGTTAGTTTAACCTATTTTTGGTGTGACGTGGGGATTTTGTGATTGAAGACGTGCAAGCAAGCGCACGTCTTCAAACCTTTGTTACTTAAGGTTATCTAAGTAACGCTCAGCATCCAGGGCAGCCATACAGCCCGTGCCTGCTGAGGTAATTGCCTGACGATAAATATGGTCAGACACATCACCTGCGGCGAAGACGCCTTCAACGCTGGTTTGTGTGGCATTGCCGTTCAAGCCTGATTGTACAACCAGGTAGCCGTCTTTCATTTCCAGCTGGCCGGCAAACATGTCGGTATTTGGTTTATGGCCAATGGCAATAAAGACACCAGCAAGGTCAAGCTGCTCGGTCGCATCTGAGTCTGTGTCTTTGATGCGAATGCCAGTTACGCCCATGTCGTCGCCCAGTACTTCATCCAGGGTTTTGTTCAGGTGCAGAACCACGTTGCCATTGTTTGCTTTTTCCATCAGACGGTCAGACAGGATCTTTTCGCTGCGGAACGTATCTCGTCTGTGGATCACGTGGACTTCTTCAGCAATGTTTGACAGGTAAAGGGCTTCTTCAACCGCCGTGTTACCACCGCCAACAACCGCCACTTTTTGTCCGCGATAGAAGAATCCGTCACAGGTTGCACAAGCTGAAACGCCACGACCCTGGAAGTTGGTTTCAGATTCCAGGCCCAGGTACTTAGCAGAAGCGCCTGTCGCAATGATCAACGCATCACAGGTATAAGTCCCCTGATCACCCGTTAGCGTGAAAGGACGCTTAGTGACATCAACTTTATTGATGTGATCAAAAATGATCTCGGTTTCGAAGCGCTCAGCGTGCTCTTTCATTCGGTCCATCAGCGCAGGACCCGTCAGGCCGTGGGCATCGCCAGGCCAGTTTTCTACTTCAGTTGTTGTGGTCAGCTGACCACCTTGCTGCATGCCCGTGATAAGTACTGGGTTCAGGTTTGCACGCGCGGCGTAAACAGCAGCTGTATAGCCAGCAGGGCCGGAGCCCAGGATCAATAGTTTGCAGTGTTTTGCATCACTCATTTAAATAATTCCTACAAGTAAACTTCTATCTTCTCTAGTTAGTGCTGCCGATTCTATGAAATTCAAGCCAGAAGTAAAATAAATTACAAAAATCGATTTTTTATAAATTCATAAGCTGTCAAATATACTGTACTTGCTGACAATTTGTGCCACAAACGCGTAAATGAACGGTATTTCATGACCTGAGAGTTTTTTTTTGCTATGTTCTAGGGAATTTTTCTCTGTCTATTTGACGTTAGTCTGTTTTTAAAGGTAGTTATGGCATTTTGGCAGGATAAACCTGGGTTTGCACTGGAAGCACAAAGTTGCGCAATACTGACTGATGCGAAGCAATATCGCACGCAACTGTTATCGCTCATTCGGGGTGCGCAACATCGCATCTACTTAACCGCATTGTATTTGCAAGACGATGAGGCAGGTCGTGAAATTCTGGCTGCGCTACATGATGTGGCATCGCAGCGGCCGCATTTGCAAATTCACGTACTGGTTGATTTTCATCGCGCCCAGCGAGGGTTAATAGGCGAGGCCAAGTCTGAAGGCAATGCGAAACTGTATTGCGATATGCAAGCTGAGTTTGGCTCTAACGTAAAAGTATATGGCGTGCCGGTTAAGGCAAAAGAGCTGTTTGGGGTGCTGCACCTTAAAGGATTCGTGATCGATGATACCGTATTGTACAGCGGTGCCAGTATCAATAATGTGTATTTGCAGCATGGCGATAAATACCGCCTTGACCGCTATTTTGTGATCCAGAATCCAGCACTGGCGGCCAGCTTTTGTCATTTCCTGGATACTTACTTGTTGTCCAGCGAGGCCGTGCCACGGTTGGATCAGCGTCCACTTAAGCCCTTTTCTGAGCTAAAAGTGGCGCAAAGGCAGCTGATGAAACAGCTTAAAAAAGCAAATTACGACATGAGCGCTGCGAGGGCAACGAATGGCTTAAATGTGCGTGCGTTTTTGGGCTTTGGCCGTCGTACCAACAAACTGAATCGTTTGATTAAGGCGCTGTTTGATACCACAGAGCGTGAGCTGTTGTTATACACGCCTTACTTTAACTTTCCGGCGCCTTTGTTACGCTCATTACGCCGATTGCTCAAAGAGGGTAAAACAGTCACCATTGTCATTGGTGATAAAACGGCGAATGATTTTTACATCGCGCCAGATCAGCCCTTTAGCCGCATTGGTGCTTTACCTTATTTGTACGAAACCATTTTGTACAAGTTCTTGAAATCGCAAAAGCGCTACATCAACTCTGGGCACCTTAATGTGTATCTGTGGCGTGATGGCAATAATTCATTTCATCTCAAGGGCATTAACCGCGATAATCAGGCACATCTGATGACCGGGCATAATCTAAATCCGCGTGCCTGGGGCCTGGATATCGAAAATGGCATTTTGATAGAAGATCCCGAGCAGAAACTGGAGCAGGCGATTAATGCCGAGCGCGAAGCGATTCTGGCCAACTGCACTAAGTTGACCGGTGCGCAGGATCTCGAAACTGTCGAAGACTACCCGCCACCAGTCAAGAAAATCCTGGGCCAGGCAAAGCGGGTAAAAGTGGATTTTATCATCAAAAAATTCATTTAAATCATCTAAATAAAAAGGGCCTTCAGGCCCTTTTTACTTTTCTATTGAAGGTCAGTTTTGGTTGTCATAGGCATGGCTGTGCACATTGGCTGCGCGTCCGGATGGATCGGCATTTTGCTCGAACGATGCATCCCAGGCCAGCGCCTCGGGTGTGGAGCAGGCAACCGATTTACCATGAGGCACGCATTTGGCCGCCGCATCACCGGGAAAGTGAGACTCAAAGATACAGCGGTAGTAGTAGGCCTCTTTGCTGTCGGGTGTGTTGATAGGGAAGCGATACTCGGCGCTGGCGAGCTCCTGGTCGCTGACCTTTTCGTCGACATACTCTTTTAGAGAGTCAATCCAGGAATATCCCACCCCATCGGAGAATTGCTCCTTTTGACGCCACAAGACGTCGTCAGGCAAATAACCATCAAATGCTTCACGGATGATATGCTTTTCAATGCGGCCTTCTTTACACATCTTGTATTCGGGGTTGGTTCGCATGGCAATATCGACAAATTCTTTATCCAGAAAGGGGACCCTGGCTTCGACGCCCCAGGCCGCCATCGACTTGTTGGCACGCAGGCAGTCGAACATATGCAGCTTAGACACTTTACGATTGAGCTCTTCATGGAATTCCTGGCTGTTGGGGGCCTTGTGAAAATACAAATAACCCCCAAACAACTCATCGGCACCTTCCCCTGAAAGCACCATTTTTATTCCCATGGCTTTGATGTAACGCGCCATCAGGTACATTGGGGTAGACGCCCGGATTGTGGTGACGTCATAGGTTTCAAGGTGGTAAATGACTTCCTTGAGGGCATCGATCCCTTGTTGCACCGTAAAGTGAATTGGGTGATGCACGGTACCAATCTGATCGGCAACTTTCTGCGCCGCAGCCAGATCGGGAGAGCCCTCCAGACCGATAGAAAAGGAGTGTAATTTGGGCCACCAGGCTTCTGTGGCGTCGTCATCTTCAATACGCCGCGCTGCAAACTGTTGGGTGATGGCGGAAATAACGGATGAATCCAGGCCTCCGGAGAGTAGTACACCGTATGGCACATCGCACATCAGCTGGCGTTTGACGGCGGCTTCTAAAGCCGCTTTAACCGTGTCCGCAGAGGCGTCGTTGTCCTTCACCGCGTCGAATTGCTGCCAGTCACGCTGGTAATAGGGGCGCAGGGTGCCTTCTTTTGAATACAGATAGTGCCCAGGTGGAAACTCCTCAATCTGATTGCAGATGGGAGTGAGTGCTTTCATTTCGCTGGCAACATAGAAATTACCATGCTGATCGCGGCCGGTGTAAAGCGGGATAATGCCGATATGATCGCGACCGATGAGATAGGCATCCTCTTGTTCATCATACAGACAAAAGGCAAAAATCCCGTTCAGGTCGTCTAAAAATTCCGGGCCTTTTTGCTTGTACAAAGCCAGTAATACTTCACAATCTGACTGCGTCTGGAAGGTAAAGGGAACACTTAGCTGCTGAGCCAGTTCTTTGTGGTTATAGATTTCTCCGTTGACTGCGAGAATATGCGTCCGCTCAGGGTTGTACAAAGGTTGTGCACCACTGGATACGCCAACAATGGCGAGCCGCTCATGCACCAGGATGGCGTTATCACTGGCGTAAACACCGGACCAGTCGGGTCCGCGGTGGCGTAATCGCTTAGACATTTCTATTGCCTGCTCGCGCAGGATGGCCGGATCGGATTTAATCTCCAGCACACCAAAAATTGAACACATAATGACCTCATTCCTGTTAACTATTATTGTCGAGCATGCGCAGTGGCGCTGGCTCGTGCTGTTAGTACTATCAGAAATGAACGGGCAAGTCACATAAAAAACCGTGATTTTACTGAGTAAATATTGCCCTGTTTTGGTGCATAAATGAACCAAAACAGGGCAAGCAGATCAGTGCGTGGTACCTGCAGCAATCTGCAGATCAGTATCATGGGTCAGGGCAGAAGAAATCATCACTTTGAGCGCGTCAATCACCTGCGGGGCACTCATGCTTGGTGCACCGCTGTGGTGCATGGCTTGCTCGGGTAAGTAGGGGATATGAATAAAACCGCCCCGGCAATTGAGCTGATGCTCGCTGATATAATGAAGTAATCCGTACATCACATGGTTACAGACATAAGTGCCTGCAGTGTTCGAAATGCTGGCCGGGATTTGTGCCTGGCGAAGGTCGTTTAGCATGTGTTTTACGGGCAGGGCGGCAAAATAGGCCGCAGGCCCACCGGAAAGTACTGGCGTGTCTATCGGCTGGGCACCGGCATTATCCGGGATACGGGCATCGTTAATATTGATAGCCACACGCTCGATAGAAATATCTGCGCGGCCACCGGCCTGACCGACACACAAAACCAGTGCGGGCGCATATTTGTCGATGGCCCGGTTAAGTTGTGTCAGGGCGTGATCAAACTCACACGGGAGCTCTTTGGTCCTGATTGTGTGCCCGGCAATATGACATCCGTCGAGCTGATGTACTGCCTGCCATGAGGGATTAATCGATTCGCCGCCGAAGGGCTCAAAGCCCGTCAACAATACGGTTTTATGGGTGCCTTTAGTCATTGAAGATGATTCCATACATAAGCAAAATATTAATGAACAACAGCGATAGCGCTGTCGGGATCTGTACTTTGATCACCTGATACTTGTCTTTCAGGTTTAACAGCGCGGCGGGCACAATATTGAAATTGGCGGCCATCGGGGTCATTAGCGTCCCGCAGTAACCTGAATACATGCCGATGGCAACCAAAGGCGCGGGGCTTGCGCCGTGACCCTGAATGAGAAAGGGCACTGCAATACCAGCCGTCATCACAGGGAAGGCGGCAAAAGCATTGCCCATCACCATAGTAAATAAGGCCATACCGACACAATAGATAACAACCAGCATAAAGCGATTGTCGGGCGAGACAAACAAGGTCACCAGATCCTGAATCGCAGTGCCGGTATTCGCGACAATGAAAACGCCCCCCAGCATCGCGAGCATTTGTGGCAGGATAGCTGCCCAGCCAATAGAATCGACCAGTCGACGTGATTCGCCTAGCGCCTGAAGTGGGCTGCCGCCGGTGAATTTCCAGCTGACTAACAAGGCGATGGTACAGGCCAGCGTCAGTGCAGCCAGGGTTACATGGCTTTGATCGAATACATACAGGCTGCCAAGCTGGATATCCTTCAGCAAGATAGTACACACCACAGTGACGACTGGAATTAGCACAGCGGGAATAAACAGCTTGTTACCAATGCGTCGGGCACTGGCAGTTTGCACCTCATCACTGGGTACGTCGTAGCTGCCCATAGAGACCTTGCCCATGCCAGCCAGTAACGCAATGGCGATAACACAGACTCCCACCCAGCGATAGGTCAGGCTCTCTCCTAAATAAGTAACAGACAAATCGCCAAGCAGAAACACACTGCCAAACAAGCCCCAAAACAACGCGGTGGTCAGGCGCTTGGGATGATCTTTGTCCTGTAACGTTTTAATGACCAGAAATAACACCACAAAGCCTATCAACAAGTAGATATTACCAATTGAGAGCAGGGCTGGTTGCGCAGTGGCGGTCGTTGTCATTGCGCTCATGCCAGCTCCTCCCTGGCAGTTGGGCCGTCTGAGTCTTGTTGTTCGGTGTGTTGGGCTATCTGTTGTTGTATTTTAGCTTCCAGTCTGGCAAGTCTAAACAGGTGCACAATTAACGCGGCAATAGCCGTAGGGATAGCCCACAGACCAATATGAAGTGGTTCAATCCCGGCGATGCCGTTTTCTCTTAAAAAGGCATCCATCAGCAGCACTGCACCAAAGGCAATGAAGATATCTTCACCAAAGAAAACGGCAATGTTGTCACATGCCGCGGCATGTGCACTGATCATATCCCGGATTGGTTTTGGCAGGTCGCCATGCAGGTTGCTTGCCGCACCAAGCGCCATCGGGGCCAGTAAAGGACGTACCGTTTGCGCCTGGCCAGCCAGGTTAATCAGCCCCAATGCGGCGCTGCATTCACGCACCACAAAATAGACGCTCAGGATCCTGGCCGTGGTGGCCCCTTTGATACTGGCTATCCAGCTTTTGGCATGCTGTTGTAAACCATATCGCTCCAAAATGGCGATGACGGGCAGGAGTAATAAAAAGCTGGCCAGCTGACGCGAGTTGAGAAACTTCTCGCCAAAGGTTTCCAGCAAAGTCAGGTAGTCCAGGTCGACGGCCCAGCCGGTTACGATACCTGCACAGGTCACGACCAGCAGGGGATTAAACCGCAAGGCAAACCCGAGGATCACCACCAGAATGCCACTGAGGGGCAAAAAATTCAGTTCGTTCACGAAATACTCCTGTCGTGATGTGTCAGCGCAATGCGCAATTGGTTCAGAAGGTAATTTTGTTGTTGTGTATCCTGGTGTGCCTGAGCAGGGGTGGTGAGTGTAAAGCTGATCTGGTCACCGGCACTCAGTTGCGCAAAATGGCGCAGATCAGCTTGAATGACCTGAGCTATCATCGGGTAACCGCCCGTGGTCTGACAATCATTCAGCAAAACAATCGGCGCACCATTGGGTGGCAGCTGAATGGTGCCAGGTAAGACGGCCTGAGAGTTGATTGAGAGCTGATGGGTGATTAGGTCTGGGCCGGTTAATCGCATTCCCATTCGGTTGCTGTCAGGTAATACTTGCCAGGACTTTGCAGACAATAATTGCGCTGCTGAGCTATCCAGTTGCGTGCAATGAGGGCCGCTCAGGATACGCACCTGTTTGTAGTATCCCGGTTGCAGTGCACCCACACTGTGTCGCTCAGGGCAGCTGGAATAGTGCAGTTGATCTCCCGCAGCCAGTGGTGAGCCATTGATACCGCCAAACCCCGCCTGGAGATCGGTCGCGCAGGAACCCATCACGCTTTGCAGGTCAAAGCCGCCTTCAACACTGACATAGGCACGCAGTGCATCGGGGCTGGATGCAAAGCTAAGTAGCTGTCCGGGTTTAGCATAATAGCGCCAGCCCGGTGTCAGTGGCGTATCGTCAAGGCACGCTTTGAGGTCGCCTCCGGTTAACGCGAAATTAGTAGCGCTGGTAAATTGTAGCTGAGTCAGTCCAACGGTGATTTCAAGTACTGCAGTATTAAGGGGATTGCCTAACAGGGTATTGGCTATCCTAACGGCGAGGGGATCTAATGCGCCACTTTGAGATACGCCCAGATGACGATGGCCGTGCCGACCCAGATCCTGGATACACAGCTGCACGCCGGGCTTAATAACTTCTAACACAGGCCCTCCTTTTGCGGTACAAATTTTACATTATCGCCTGGCTGAAACAGACAAGGTGGTTGGTTATGGGGGTTGAATAACTGTGTTGGGCTGTGGCCCAGCAATCGCCAGCCACCGGGGGAGGTACTGGGATAAATCGCACTTAAATCTTCAGCGATAGCAACCGATCCTGCCGGCACATGAGCTCTCGGCGAGTCAAGCCGCGCAACCCTGAGCCGCTCAGGTACGCAGCCCAGATAGGCAAAGCCTGGCAAAAAGCCCAGAAACTTAACCTGATAGAGCGGTGCGCTGTGCAGTTCTATAATGTCGCTTTGTGACAGGCCCAGTTGCACAGCCAAAGGAGCCAGATCCGGACCTGCGGCTTGCCCATAAACGACAGGTATTTGGTGTGTGGTGGGGTGAAAGTCTTCAGCACTGAGCTCTTCCCAGAGTAACAGAAGCTGGTCCTGCCAGCTTGCGCATTGTGTCGGGTCTTGTAAAACCAGAGTCAGGGAGGTTTTTCCGACCACAATATCCGTATATTGGGCCTGTTTTTGCAAGTGGCGGTGCAAAGCAAACAGGCGATTCTGTTGCGTGTTATCGAGTCGCGCGCAGTTTAAGTCGAGCACTACCGCCTGCTCGCCAAGCAGATAAGTCTGTTCTTGAGTCATGGTATGTTATTTTTCATTTTGTTATCGGCAGATTTAATCCCTCTGATTGGTTATGCGTTGATGGGGCGGTATTACACAGAGGGACGCCCGGGCAAAGCATAGCAAGCTTATCTGCGGCTGTCTTGCCAAACCTGTTAGTGGCCAGGCTGATTGATGTTAAAAAAAAGCCATGCAATTATTGCATGGCTCAGTTGGGTTGGGATGTTGTTAGTTACTCAGCAACCATTCGCTCAGCAGGCGTACACCAAACCCGGTACCGCCCGCAGAAACTTCGCCTTTACCTGAAGAGGCCAATGCGTTGCCTGCAATATCGATATGTAACCAGCGGGTTTCACCGGCAAAGTGCTGCAGGAATGAGGCCGCAGTAGTCGCGCCCGGACCACCTGAACCGACATTGGCAATATCTGCGATGTCAGATTTCAGCATGTCTTTGTAGCCCAGCGGCAGTCGCCAAAGTGGTTCATTAACGGCTTTACCGGCAACGGTAAATTCCGAGATCAGGTGTTCATCATCTGAGAATACTGCGGCATAGCGATTGCCTACAGCACGGATCTTAGAGCCCGTCAGTGTTGCCAGGTCAACCATCACCTCAGGCTTATAATAGGTGCGTGCATACCACATGGCATCGCTCAATACTAAGCGACCCTCTGCATCGGTGTTGAGGATTTCAACGCTCAGGCCTTCTGCTGTGCGCAGCACATCACCCGGTGCAATCGAGTTTTCAGAGACCATATTGGCGGCCATACCCATTACTGCAACAACGTTAACATCGGCCTTCGCCAGCGCCATGGCTTTTACCGTGCCCAGAACAGCCGCTGCACCGGCCATATCTGATTTCATGCGGGCAATGGACTTGCCGGTTTTAATGCTGTAACCACCAGAATCAAAGGTGATCCCTTTACCTACCAGTGCGATAGGGGTGTCGTTATTGCCCTTATAATGTGCAACAACCAGGCGTGAGCCTTCTTTACTGCCACGGCCAACCCCTTCCAGTGCATTCATACCCAGGGATTTAAGCTGCTCTGGCTCCAAGATCTTCACTTCAACACCATACTGCTCGAGTTGTTTGGCAGCATTGGCAAAGTCAACCGGCGTCATTTCAGTCGGGACTTCTGAGGTTAAATCACGTGCCAGAAATACACCCTGTTCAATGTGACTTAACGTAGTGTATTCGGCTTGCGTCTGACCCTGGTCGTCTACACTCAGGTTGTAGGTCATACTGTGTGTGTTCGGCTCTTTCTTATACAGCTCAAACGTATGGTCGCGCAGATTGGCACCGTGCGCATATTGCGCCGCCAGTTCATGGTTGCTGAGCTGGCCATTTACGCCTTTGAATGCAACGCTGACTGTCGCCGCTTCTTTTTGTTCCAGTTTTGCGTGCAGGTTACCGCCGAGCTTAGCCATTTTGGCACTGTCCAGCTCGTCGCGCTCACCCAGACCAACCACAAGAATACGTTGGTGTTTAGAGTCAACGGGTGCCAGTACTTCGACCACCTTACCGTAATCACCAGAAAACTTGTCAGCTTCCATTGCTTTGTTCAGTTGTTTTCGGGTATCTCTGTCAAGAAATTTAAATGCATTGCTTTGCTCACTATCCTGAAACACAACCAGAGCATCGGTTTTTTCGTTCAGTTTGCTGGTGAACTGGATGTCGGCTGCCAGCGCCGAGGCTGAACCGAAAAGTGCGACACTGAGTGCGCAAAGACGAGTAGATAACGGCATTGAATAAACCCTCAATAACTAATTTGGGCTTTGTTTTACCTTAAACACGCAGATTAATTAATTAAATGTCGTTGAATGACACAGAATCCTAGTTGAAGTGCGAACCGGCTGATTTTTTCACACTCGGCGAAAGTATGGCGTGGCTGCCACGGTCTTGGTAGTTAAGAGAAATCAATTTAAAGGAAGTCGGAGTGAATAAACGATTAATTGTACAGATAACGCTCTCGAGTTTACTTGGGCTTGCCAGCATCAGCCATGCGGCTGTGCTGAATAGCAAACCAGAACAAGCCAGTTCGCATATCAAAACACTGGTGCTGGGATCGGGCTGTTTTTGGGGCGCAGAAAAACGCTATGAAGCGCTGCCTGGGGTAATAGATGCTGAATCCGGATATGCAGATGGGCGAGGTTTTAAGGCAAGTTATAAGGCAATCACAGCGTCAAGCCGACGTTTTGACCCCAATAATTACGCAGAAGTCGTACGGGTAACTTACAACGCCAGCCGCCTATCGACAGAGTCGTTGTTAAAAGTCTATTTTGAAAGCCATGACCCAACGCAGAAAAATCGTCAGGGTAATGATGTGGGTACACAATATCGCTCCACTATCCTGTATACCGATGAGGCGCAAAAAACCACGGCAGCTTCATTAAAAGAACAGTACCAGGCGCTGCTGACGCAAGCCGGTTATGGCCAAATTCAAACGACACTTAAGCCACTGAGCGCTTTTGTGCGGGCAGAAGAATATCACCAGAATTATCTGGTAAAAAACCCTAACGGATATTGCCCGGATCACAGTACAGGCGTCACTTTTGCGGATGTGCAAGAGCAGTCGGTTGATAATAAAGCATTGTTAACGGGCAAGCACATTGTCGTGATTGATGCACCGTACTGCCCTTATTGTGACAAGTTTAAGCAGCAAGTGGTGAATGATTATCAAGGCAGTATTGCATTGCACTTTCGTCGGGCCAGTCAGCTACAGGACCTGAGTATCATGTCTGCAACCTGGGCAACACCGACCATTTTATTTATGGAAAATGGTAAGGAAGTTGCGGGCTTTCAGGGGTATATGGACCGTAAAACGTTTTACCGGGCACTGGGCGCGTTTAAGCTGGGTGACAGTGATGCCTATACCACAGCGTTTGAGCAGGGCACAGATCGGCCGTTTTGCAAACAATATGATTTATTTAAACAAACCGGTGACGGGGTATTTATAGATAAGCTCAGCGGGCAGGCCTTGTTTGATACCAAAGACCGATTTAACTCAGGCACAGGCTGGTTGTCTTTCAAGCATCCGGTGGCGGGCAGTGTGACTTATCATGAAGACAATAGTCACGGCATGCAACGCACTGAACTTCGTTCCAGCTCATCGGGCATTCATCTGGGACATGTGTTTGCGAATGAAGGACCAGGTGGAAGCGATCGCTACTGCATTAATGCGACCGTATTGGAGTTTAAATCCAGGCAGGACTACCAGGTAAGTCAGTAGAAACCCCGAATTTACATCAAATGGTTGCTAACGGATTAGCATCCAAATGCCATAGTATAAGGGCAGTTGCCAATAGAATCTTCCCAGCACATTCGGTTTTCTGTTGGTGCACAGTTATTGAAATAGCTTTTGGGAGCACCACCGGCAACTTGCGGCGTTGCTTGCAATGCCAAAGTGGCTTTGTCTGCACTGAGTCTTTTGATGTTCTTTTTGTTCAGGTTAAGCTTCATTTTGATATTCCTTTTAAAAAGTCGTTAGGTTCACAAATTGAACGATCCTTAAGTTAGTACATATGCATCAATGTTGTTAAGTTGTTTATACTATGTAATTGTAAGTAATTGTGTCATAAAACTTACACGAATTTTTTTGCAGACCTAAAGCGGGTTGGCAACTATATCAAGCAACCCTTCTTTAATGAGAATAAACTGGACACCCGACGCGTAAAAATGGTGCTATCAGCAAGCACATGATAGCGCCGAACTGTATCCTTCGTGCCATCTAGTCGGTGTGATGAGGCCATAAGTTGGTCAAGCTGAGCTAAGCGGTGAATTCGACAGCAATATTACCCGATAAAGGAATGCTAATGAAGAAGGTGAATTGCAAAGAGGTTCGTGGGCACAGTGAAAGCAGGTCGAGCGTGAAGCCGCAGACCGCTTTGCCCGGCTTGATACGAACCTCTGCAAGTGAGTTAGCTTTGTTCGGACTGATATTTCAGTTTAAAGAGTGAGCATTATTCATCCCTATTTGAGCAATGCTGCGCGGCTCAAGCAAGTCAGCCAAAGTTATTCCTCTAACGAAATGCTTACCTTGTTATGCACTAATTTGTGCCCAGATAACGAGTTATTACCTCATGTAAACTGTTTCTGAAGTGCTCTACTTTTTCACCGTCGAACTTAGGTTGGAATGACTGCACACCAATAAAGCTCAAATAAGCTACTTTTGCTGCAATCGAGACTCGCTCTGCATTTTGCTCAGTTTGGAAGCTCTCACTGTAGACTTCTTCTAAATAGGCGAGTCGGTCTTGATCCACTCTTTCCTGAAAAGCCCTTGCCTGTGGGCTATGGAGAGACCAGGCTCTTATTGCGACATCCAGCTCATGGTTTATTGCCCAGGCGAAATAGCGTAGCTTTTCGAGTCGGGTCTCTCCTTCCAGGGACTTATTCTTTGCTACAGTACCTATTGTGCTGTTTTCGTACCATGTTTCTAAAATGGCCTGGTAAAAACCGTCTTTGGAAGCAAAGTGATGATAGAAAGAACCTCTGCTAACTCCTAGCCTTTTACCTATCTTTTCAGCAGACAAAGCACTTTGCCCTTGTTCAATTAAGAGGCGAAATGCCTCTTCTATCCATTGTTGTTTGGTTGCTCTGGTCATTATTTATATCTTCTTTTGAAATTAAAGGCTTGAGTTTAAAAGTCAACACTTGCCAAAAATAGTCAAACATCGTGTTAATCGGAAATGGATGTTAACAGATTGGTACAGAGTAAAGCTAGTTCCATGGAAGCGCTCTGAAGAATTACAATAAAAAAATTGAATATCTTAGTTGCATTGTGGATTTCAATGTTCCCGTAATGGGTTCGCCATTACCAGTATAAAGTCAAAAAAAATCATTCATTTAATCTCGCGCCTTAAGCGTAAAAGCTATTGCAAAGCAAGTTGGTTAATAAATAACATCTGAGTCGTAAAAAATCTGCCTGAGTTAGGTGGGTAAACGCCTTTTTTATAGTCATATATAATTTCTGTCATATTTTTATACTAAACCAAAAAGCAAACAGTGGCGCGACAACCGAGCTTTGGAGCGTGGTTTTTTTGCTCTATACGTACAGGTGTCTGGATAACAGTTAAGCTGGTGCTTTGTGTGAAAAAATTGACATTTTTACAAGTTTGTTACGACCTTTGAAAGGGCCTATTAAAGGCTGTTTCAGATCGACTTGGTGCGTGTGTTTAGTGGTGCCAGAGATTTTCCTAATGTACAAGATGCAATGGCATTCCAGGTGCTGTGCTTTTTTGGCATTCCCTGAATAATGAGGTAGTAAGGTGCCATGAGCTACTTTTTCATATTTCACGGGTATAGAAAACATCGTTACAAGCAATTTTATGTTGCTGATTTATAAGTGCTATCCAGTTCTGTGGTGTTGGTGTTTGTTTGTTTTCAATCTATTAGTAAATAGAAATCATTGTCATGCGCGTTAGTGTTACTGTTAAATGGATTGGGTAAGTAAATTTACATTTTTACCTAAAATAAAAGCATACAGGGTTGTTTGTTTTTATTTTGTCGGTTATATTGAGTTGTAACAATTAAAGGTAAATGTGTATCTCAGTGGTTGCGCCTTGTGTTGCCGACGGCTTCTTATGTTAATGGTGTAATGAAATTTTAACCTCGTTAAGCGGTGAGATTACCTGAGTGGATAGGGCGAAATGTGCTCATGATCTTTAATATTAAAGCAGTGCCGTGTTTTAGGTTTTAAATAGGCTGGAGTTGATTTCTTTCGGTTCTATAAACGTTTGATAGTCAGTTTTACTTATGCCTTGTTTACTTTTTACAAAGGCTCAGCGTCGTGCTTTGGCGAGTTGTGATGTGCCAACGTATATCTGATTCTTTGAGTATAAAGTGTTTTGGGCTAGCGCACCTAATGGTGCTGACTAGTGGATATGTTGCGCTGGCAAAGCGCGATTAGGTGAATTTTGTGGGTAATTCCCTAAATATTGAGGTTTTTATGGAAACTAAGGATAAACAAAAGAGTCGTCGAGTTGTTATCACCGGATACGGTGGTGTTACGTCAATGGGTAATAACATGAATGAAATCTGGGGAAATCTAATGGATTACCAGGTTGGCTATCGACACACTAAAATGGATGATGACTCAATTAACGCCAAATATTTTGGTTTCATGGATTTTGACCGAAAATTGATGCGTCCATTCTCAAAGCGTATTTTAAAAATGCTACCTCAGTACGCTAAATTTAGTTTACTGGCGTGTGATGAAGCGCTCAACATGGCCTTTGGTGAGACCGATTTGGATGAGGTTGTTTCTCCGTTTGAAAGAGGTGTTGTAATAGGCACTGGCTGGGGTGGTTTAGACACAGCAAATGAGAACAACAACGATTACCGTGAATCAGGGCTAACCACATCTTTCGCTACGGTCATGTCAATGTGCAATGCAGCAACCGCTGCAGTATCAATGAATTGGAATTTTCGAGGCTATCAGAATAGTCCTGTTGCAGCTTGCGCTACGGGTACCATGGCGATAGGTGAAGCCTTTGATGCAATCCGCTGTGGAAGAGCAAAAGTTGTGGTTGCAGGAGGCAGTGAGTCGCTGCGTGAGCAGTTTAATATTTGGTCGATTGATGTCATTCAGGCATTGAGTAAAGAGCAAGAAAATGAGCGCCTCGCATGTTGCCCGTTCTCGAAAGGTCGAAGTGGCTTTGTATTGTCCGAAGGGGCAGCGGTACTGTGCCTCGAAGACTACGAGTTTGCCAAAGCGCGTGGCGCCAATATACTCGCGGAAGTAATCGGCTATACCAACTATTCAGATGCATATGATATGACTGCTCCGGCAGAGGATATGCAAGCGCGTATTCATGTTATTCGGGAGTTATGCACTCAATCCGGAGTCGCATTTGACGAGATTGATTACATCAACCTTCATGGTACCTCAACACCATTGAACGATCTCAATGAGACAAATTCCATCAAGTCTGCGTTAGGTGACGCTGCCTACTCAATACCCATGTCGAGCACAAAATCCTATACCGGTCATCTGATTGGCGCGGCGGGTTCTCTTGAGGCGATATTCTGCCTTAAAGCGATGGAAAACAATACTATTCCAGCCACTATTCATATGGATGAGCCAGACCCAGAGTGTGATCTGGATTACGTTCCAAATAAACACCGATATGACCAGAAACTAGACATCATTATGAACTTGAGCTTTGGCTTTGGTGGCGCGAATGCTGGTGTATTGCTGAAACGTTTCGAGGAGTCATAGTGATGGAGCTTTCATTTACCGCCGATGACATTGAGAAGTGGGCGGTTTTCTCCGGAGATCGTAACCCGATCCACTTTGATATTGAGGCTGCTGCACGTTTGGGTGTTGATAAAGTGGTAACCCACGGCATGCTTGCGCTGTTGCAGGTGAAGCAGACGGTGGTCAGTAAGTTTGTAGCCGACAATGGCGGTTGGACCCAGTTTAAGACGTCGCTCAAAGCGCCTATTTTGTGTGATGACAAGGTTACGATGAGCGAGACGGAGCGGCGTAACAAACTGTGTTTTAAAGTAAATAGTGTGGCTAGTTCAAACCTGCATTTGGTTGGTTCTGTAAGCAGTGTTGAGCAAACGCCGTGGCAATCACTAGAAAAAGTACACCATCTGGACGCGTCTGACGTTGAAGAGAAATTCCGGTCATTTTATCAGTCATTTGATTCGGGTTTTGACGCCTGGGTTTGGGTCGATGCTTTGGTTTTCGGACATTTTATCTCTAATCAGATCAGCTTCATTATGTCCTCCTTGAATCATAATGAAGGCCCTGATGAGGCAAATTGTCTTACTGAATTGGCGCAGCATACGGTCGTACAAATCAGTCATCTAACGCGTATATGTCCATCGCTTCAGAGCAGTAAATACACAGTTGATTCCCTGCCTAGTGTGGCTTATCAGATTGACAATATGAGCCTTACCGAAGAGGAAGAGTCTGCATTTGGTGTGCTTGAACTGGCTGTTTTTCTCAATGGCCAACACGAAATGACAATTGAGTTAGGTTTACTGATTAAATTCAATAACTAATATTATAAAGCAAAAGTTTAACCCGTTAATGATAGGAGATTAAAATGGCGGATTTTAAAGAAGTATATGAGGAAATTGTAGAGCTTATTTTGGAGCTTAAAGACTTTGAAGAAGAGGATATTTCTGCGGGAATGTCTTTTGAAGAGCTAAGTTTAGACAGCCTGGATTTCATCGAGATGCAGGTGAGTATGAAAAAGAAGTTCCAAGTTGTAATAAAGCCAGAAGTGTTTGAATCTGGTGAAATTTCGACACTTAGCCAAATGTGTGATTATGTGGTGAGTTTGCAAGAAGAAGCGGTTGCTTAATTTTTTCTGACTCCCTTATGAATTTATACATATTCGTGTGATATCGAAAGGTATTTAATTGCTACTAAGGTATGAGTGAAGTAGTAGCGGTTAGCCTTTTAATGCTAATCAGGTGGCTGGTGTTATTTTTATGCTGGCCTCGAATATAATCAGTTAAAGGAACTATTTTATGACTGTTGCCGAAAAAGAAATATTAACATTAACAGAGGCACGGAAAGCTAAAGTAGCCAAGCTTTGTTTGACTTCCCATGCACATGCAATGGATTTGGAAACCGTATTACCTTGGGATAAAGGAATAGATAAAAGCCAGTGGCCAAAGGAAAAAGACCATCTGTGGATATATGGCACACCTTATTATGATCAACTCACCGAAGAACAGCGTTTAGAAGTCGCTTGGCTGGAAACAGCGCGTGATATATCTATGTTTATTTGGCTGGAACAGACGTTACCACCACTCTATATGGGTTATATCAACAAGTATTATGACCGTCTTGATGAAATCACAACTGAATACTTAATGGTTTTTTCGAAAGAAGAAATTGTGCACACCATGACGTTCAAACGTTTTATGGAGCTTGCGGACCTTAAAATATGGACTCCACCCGATGGCTTACATGAATTACTCATTGAAACTTTACCGAATATGCAGCCAGCTGCTGGGGTATTGTTTACATTACTGATTGAGTGGGTTGCTGAGTTGGGTGCGATGCATACCTCTCAGGGAAGCGATATCGAGCCGATGACACGTCAATTGTTTAAAGCACATCACTTCGATGAAGCGCGCCACATTGCTTTTGGTCGTTGGATCTCAGAAAACTACTTTGAAACCGCGCCGAAACAAGAGCAGGAACAACTTCGGGCAATGGCTAAAAGCGTTGTTCCTCAGTTCATTAATATGTTCACTTATAACAATGAGATTAGTAAGCATACTTCTTTTGAGTTTCCAATTCAGAGCCATGAGCAGGAAAAAATTAATGAAATCTGGGCGTCGGAAAATAATATCCGGATAAATAACGAGCGCTTCGCAGAGTTCTACGCCTGGCTAGATAAGTTAGGGCTGAGATAATGTCAGAGACTCAATTGAAAGTAACTGCACAACAGTCGGGTGAAGCAGGCGATGTGCAATGGGATGCAATTTTTGTTGGGGCAGGGATTACTACGCTGGCATGTAGTGCTTTGTTACTTAAAGAAAACCCCGCACTGCGTTTATTAGTCATTGACAAGCATATTGTTCCGGGTGGCTATTCAACGGTGTTTCGTCGTCCAAAGGCAGGTGCCACTTTTGATTGCAGCTTACACAAACTCAGCGGTATGGGTGAGGGGGGGAATCTCAACAATATTTTTGAAAAGCTAGGTCTTTATGAAGAGCTAGAAATGAAATACCCCAGTGATTATTTCTGTTGTTTCAAGGATAAATCGGGGTGCCCCTTACCGAATGATGCGACACAGACGCAGGAAGTGCTGAAGCAAGCTTTTCCAGCACAGGCTGATGCCATCGATACGTATTTTGAACAAGTCGCTATCTATGGTCGAAATGGCTATTACCAGTTCCAGATGCTCGATGGCACGATTGAGCCTGATATTGAGCAGCTGCGTTATGCGCACAAGCATCTAAAAAATATTACGGTTGAGGAAGGATTGAACGCCCTGTTTGATGATCCTTATTTGATCGAAATATTGGCAGCGCCAGGCATCTATGTTGGCGGTTACCCTGAAGACCTGGGGTATTTGTATTACTTGCATGTTGTGTATGCAACATTGAATAAAGGCAATGCCTATGTAGTGGGTGCCTCACAGAAGTTATCCGATGTATTAGCAAAGAGAATTACGGACTCAGGCGGCAAAGTTGTTTTATCAAATCCTGTGACCGAAATTTTGACGGATGAGCACAATCAGGCGTATGGCGTACGTTGTAAAAAAGGGGAATTTTATTCCAATAGCATTTTTATTAATACGTCACCGCATTATGCACTTGAAAACCTATTCAACACGAATGTCGATTTTTCAACCGTACTAAAAAAGCTCGAGGCGTTGAAACCCGCACGAGCAACCACCACGGTTTATTTGGTCACGGACTTACCCCCTGAGCAGTTGGGTTTAAACCATACTGAATCAATGATGTTTTCAGAGGCGCCAGGTGAAGCTGGAAAGTTGCGAAAGGCCGCTGAACAGTCTGGATTTGACGAAGCATTGTGTGAGCAAGCGTTTTGGCAAAACTCGCCGATGGAAGTGACCAATTATCATTTATTAGATAGCGATGGCGGAAAGGTCATTTGCCTGAACGTGCTGGATTCTATTGATCACTGGCCGCAACGACGCACGCCAGAGTACCGAGAGAAAAAAGCGCGGGCCGGGGAAGTGCTAGTAGAGCGTTTGTTACAACAAATACCATCACTGCGTGGGCATATTGAGTATCAAGAAGTGGCATCGCCCAGAACCTATGTGCGCTTTACCAATAATACTGATGGTTCTGGATACGGTGCGATGGTCGGCACGGACATCAGCGGCCATGTTTTTCACCACAAGTTTCCAATTAAGGGTATTGAGTTTGTTAGTGCCTGGGTGGCTGGGCCTAGCTATGAAGCTGCGTTTGGTTATGCACAAGTAAAAGCCAAAAAGTGGGGGCAGTATGTCTAGTAATACAGAGCAGTTAGGCAAAGCAGGTATCTTATTTTCACGAGCGTTTATGCGCGTGATGTTCGCATCGGTTCAGGGTTGGAAGAACAATGTCAGTGGCGATGTAGAGCAGTTTCAAATGGTAGGCCTCGATGGCAGTAATTTGGAAGTATCACTGCAACACAGCACAAGCAGTGAAGTGAAAGGGGTCCTGTTACTGTGTCATCCGTTTTTAAAGTATGGATTGCACTACTTTCACAAAAATGAAATGAGTCAGGCGTTTTGCGACGCCGGTTATCACGTCCTGTGCTTTAACTTTAAAGGCTTTGGCCGCTCAAATATTAAAGGGCATGCATTTTGGCAAGATGTTCTGTCTGTGGCAAATATGGCGCAGCAGCGCTTTGGCGGCTTGCCCATTCATTTACTGGGCTGTTCATTTGGTGGTTTTCATTTAACGCACGCCCTGGCGGAGGATAAATCGCCTTTCAGCTCGGTGGTACTGGATTCAGTCCCTCCCTCGGTCACTGTGTTTTTCAAAGGCGGCTTGATAGCCAAAGCGATGCGGTGGATCAGTAACAGCCGATTATCTACTGCGACCGGAACCCGGCCGATTGTGCATTCTTTAAAGCAAGTCAAAGGATTACCCATTGTCTTTTTTTATGGCGATGCAGATGAGTACATGCCTCACGAGGATGTTCGTGAGCTGAAGGTGCAATGTCCCGAAGTTTCCTTTGTGAAATTTGCTAACTGTGGGCACTTAGAAATTTACAAGCTGAACAAACAAGAATATGTCGATGCTGTGACCTCATTTTTTTGTCATGGCAAGCTTTCAGATGAAGGAAAAAGGTAAGACAGATTATGGCTAATTTAGATCACAAGAAAAAGGACTGGGTGCTGGTTACTGGTGGTACTAGGGGGATTGGTAAAGCACTGGTACTGGCTTTGGCAAAGGCAGGTTATCGCGTGGTATTTACTTATCAATCATCTTCAGCACAGGCGGACGTACTGTCTGCTGATATAGCGGAATTCGGTGGTGAGGCGTTTGGTTATCAGTGTGACGGTAGTCAGTATGAGCAGGTTGAGCAGTTATGTTCAAAACTTGTCGAAGAATACGGTAACCCGTTTGGTCTGATCAACAATATGGGGATCACGGGAGATCAACTCATTTTCTCCATGGATATGGACCTTTATCACAAAGTAATCAATACCAACTTAAACTCTGCGGTTTATTTCAGCAAGTGTCTGGTGCCAGCGATGGCAGAAGAGGGTTGCGGCAGGATCATTAACATGTCTTCGGTGACCGGTTTGAAGGGGAATAAGGGGCAACTTGCCTATGCTGCTACTAAAGCGGGCATGTTGGGGTTGACTAAAACGCTGGCGCTTGAAGTGGCTCGTTTCAATATGACAGTCAATGCCGTCGCGCCTGGTTTTATTGCAACAGAAATGGTCGACAACATTGATGAAAAAGCTAAAAAGCAAATTACCAAACAGGTACCGCTTAAACGGCTAGGTACAGTGGAGGAAGTTGCGGCCATGGTGGATTTCTTACTGGGTGAAACTGCTGGGTATATTACCGGGCAGACCTTTGTCATTGATGGTGGTTTGACGGTTTAAGCTATGGTTTCCAATATAAAACAAACAAAAAAAGTAGATAGCCAATACGATGTTATTTTTGTCGGCGCTGGGCTTGGGAGTTTATCAGCCGCTTCGATGATTGCTCAAAAGGGAAAAAAGGTCCTGGTTGTTGATAAGCACAATATTCCAGGTGGCTATGCGACAAACTTCTCACGAAAAGATTTTGACTTTGATGTTTCATTACACTCCTTTGATGGTGTGGTCAAAGGCGGTGATTCATACAAAGTAATTGAACTGACCGGGGTAGCAGATAAGGTTGAATTTTTGAGTCACAAGACGCTTTATCACTTTCAACAGGGTGATATAGATATTAAAGCGAAGCACCGTGACATCGAAGATTACAAAAACCAGTTGTTTCACTATTTTCCTGAAGAAAAAGACAACATTATCCGCTTATTTAAAGAAGCTGACAAAAACTACAAGGACATGTGTGGTTTTCTGTTTGCTAAATTGCCTTTCTGGTTAAGGTTTTTAGCGACGCCGTTTTTCTTCAAGCGAATACTTAAGTATGAAAATGATACTGTGGATTCGTTTTTCTCCCGTTTCACACAAAACGAGCGCTTAAAAGCCGTCTTGTCAGCGCAGTGGAGCTACTACGGTTTGCCTGCCAAAGACTTGGCATTTGGTTATTTCTCTTATCCTTTTATAGATTATCTGCGTAATGGTGGTTATTCGATTAAGGGGGGCTCACAAAAACTGTCTGACGCGCTAGTTGAAGTGATTGAAAGCAATGGGGGAACTGTGCTTCTTTCATCTCCAGTGACGGATATTATTGTCAATGAGAAAGGACGTGTCGAAGGCATTGAGTCTAAACGCAGTGGCGTGGTTAGCGCCGACAAGGTCGTTTGTAATATCAGCCCACACGCAGTCGTTTCACTGGTCGGCAAAGACAAGTTTAAACCGCGTTTCCACACCAAGCTTGAAGCACAAAAAATGTCTATTTCGGGGTTTCAGGTATATCTGGGACTAGACTGCAACCTGGCTGATTTAGGGGTAAAAGAAGATGAGTATATTCGCTTTTTTGCACCCATGTTGAGTCAAAGAGAGCAGTTCGAATGTCTCCAAAAAGGGGAAGTGTTCGATGGCAAAACAGGCTGGTCTATTAACTATTTCTCTAATGTTGATGACACTTTGTGTGCACCTGGCAAATCAAGTCTTGGGCTATTTACGTTAATTGGCTCTATTGATTGGCACAGTCTCAGCAAAATGGAATACAGAGAGAAAAAGCAACAATTAACACAGATGTTAATTGATAAAGCAGCTGAACAAATTCCGAATCTGAAAGATCACATTGTTGTGTGTGAAGCAGGCTCACCCAGAACAATGACCAAGTTTACCAACAACCCTGGTGGGTCGATTTATGGTTTTGAGCAGAATCTGAAACAGTCTGGCTTATTTAGACGTTTTCCGCAGAAGTATCCAATCAAAGGGTTGTACCAAGTGGGGGCGTATACATTCCCGGGAGCGGGGTTCATCGGCACTATGTTGTCAGGAAAGACTTTGGTTGATAGGTACTTCTAACAGCAGCTTAGGCCTACCACTGATGTTACCCGACAAACGTCACTCATAAAATAACTTCATAAATTTTAGGAAATTATAAGTTTATCTTTTAAGGAGAGAGTAAAGCTATGGCTTACGTTGTTACTGACAACTGCATTAACTGTAAACACACAGAGTGCGTTGATATATGCCCAGCAGATGCATTTCGTGAGGGGTCCAACTTCCTGGTGATTGATCCGAATGAATGTGTTGATTGTGGCTTGTGTGTTCCTGAGTGTCCTGAAGAAGCAATTTTTGCGGAAAGCGAATTGGATGACAGTGATATTCATTTCGTTGAACTCAATGCCGACCTGGCCGTGAAATGGCCTGAAATCTTAGAGTCAAAAGAGCCACTTTCTGATCACCAGAAATGGAGCGGACAACCAGAAAAAATAGAATTTTTGGTTAGCTAATAAAATTAATCATCTAAAAAGATACGAACGAGAATAAAATGAGCAATTTAAAAACTCCAGATAGAATCAAGACGCTCGATGATGATCGGTTTGACGTGATTGTTGTTGGTGCGGGAATTGGCGGTCTGACTGCCGCAGCGACGCTTGCCCACAGAGGTAAAAAAGTACTGGTGCTGGATATGCACTATGAAATGGGAGGATGTGCGACTGTCTTCCATCGTAAAGGTAAAGCGTATGAATTTGATGTTGGGCTTCACTATATCGGCGACTGCGGGCCGGAGGGGCTTATCCCTCGGATCCTGCGAGGCGCGGGCATTGATTACAATGAAATTGAGTTCTTAGAGCAAGATCCTGAAGCGTTTGATACCTTATGTTTTCCGGGCTATCGGTTCGGTATTCCAAGAGGGTTTGAGCGCTTTAAAGAAAAGTTACTGGCTGAGTTTCCACAAGAGCGAAAAGGTATTATTCGCTATTTCAAATATCTGGATCAGGTATGGAAATTCATGGGGATCCACTCTAACCCTAAGTCTGCGTTATGGATCCTGCCGCAGTGTTTATTGCTGGCCCGATATGCCAACGCCACGGTAAAAGAGTTTCTTGATACCTGTACGCAAGACAAAAAGTTACGTGCCATTTTGACCGGTCAGCTGGGTGTTTATCATCAGCCACCGAGTCGTGCATCAATGGCTGGCCATGCCGGTGTTACCAACCATTTCTTGCAGGGTTCTTTTTACCCATCCGGAGGGGGGCAGGTGTTCTCTGACAAGCTGGGTGAAGCGGTAGAGCGCAATGGCGGAAAGATTCTTTTACGTTCAAAAGTAACCAAAATTTTGGTTGAGAATGGTGCTGTTAAAGGAGTCGAGTTCGAGAACAAAAAGCTGGGAACGAAAACGGTCTATGCCGACAATGTCATCGCAAATGCAGATATTAAGCACACTTTGCTTGAACTGGTAGATAGCAAATGGTTGAAGCCAAAAACACTGAAAAAGACCCGGGATTATGAAATGTCCCCTGCAATGGGCATAGTGTATTTGGGTATTGATCTAGACATGATCAAGGAAGGTCATAAGAATACCAACTACCGCATTTACCCTGATTATGATTACGAAATTGCTTATTCAGCCATTTTCAAAGAAAAGTTCCCGGAAAATCCACACGTCTTCATTGGTAATGCAACCTTAAAGGATCCTCAAAACAAAAACCTGGCGCCGGAAGGTATTTATAATTTGCAGCTGATGTCCGTTACGCCGGCTTCTCCAGAAGCATGGGGATTGACAGAAGAAGAGGTCAAAGACGGTTCATACAGGAAAAACCCAGAGTACTTAAAGAAGAAGCAGTGGTACGCAGAACAATTGATAAAAACGGCAGAATCCGTGATCCCGGGTTTGTCCAAACATATCGTATATCAAGATGTTTCGACTCCTTTTTCAGTCACCCGGTTTATCGGTTCATCCGGCGGTACGTCCTATGGGATTGCATTTACACCGGAGCAGTTTTTGCATCGCAGACCAAGCGAAAAAACGGAAGTAAAAGGACTGTATTTATGTGGTGCGTCGACACGTACCGGTCACGGTATTTTTGGTGCCATGACAGGTGGAGTGGAAGCGGCCGCAGCGGTCGCTGGACGGAATGTTCGTTATGACGTTTTAGACTTGGGTAAACGCGCGGTAGCGTCTGCGGAGGCCTAAATATGCTGACTAAGTGGATTATGTGTTTAGTACTGTTCATTGGTTGTTTTGAGCTCCAATGCGCCACACTCAAATCGGTCACCACCACAGAGATTAAACGTAGCCACCGTAGCCAGCCTGTAAATGTCAGTGGCAAACTTGCACGCAAGACTATTGTCAGACTTGCGTTCAATATTGATGGTCTGGTTGACAAAGTGAATGTGCAAAAAGGGGATGTACTGGCGCAAGGGCAACTGCTGGCCACATTGGACAGCAGAGAAATACGCGCGAAGGTACAGTCTGCGACTTCGGCACATAAAACGGCGTTAGAGGATCATCAGCGCATCTCTGACTTATACAACAAAAACTTGTTGCCTCTGTCTGAAGTTCAGCAGAGCCAAAATCGCCTTGAAGCTGCGTCTTCAGCTCTGGAAATAGCGGCCTTCAACGAAAGCCTATCTACTATCCGCGCCCCGATGGGGGGCGTGGTGGTAGAGAAGCTCGTGGAAGAAAACGAACTGATTAAGGCGCAGCAAACAGCATTCATGATAGCGGTTGATGAAAACGGCTGGATCGTAACCGTCGAGGTTCCGGATCATGATGTTGTGCGCATGAAAATCGGCGATCCCGCAACCGTGACACTCAGTGCCTACAATAGCCAGACCTTTGACGGTCATATAAGCGAAATTGCGGGCCAGGCAAACGCGCAGGGTTTGTTCTCTGTTGATGTTAAATTAAACCAGCATCAAGAGACTTTCCGGGTTGGTTATTTGGCCAGCGTGGAGATTTTACCTCAGGACCAACAGTTGTATAGCTATATCAGTCTTGATTCAGTTGTTGAGGTGAACCAGCGCAAAGCAAAATTCTTCACGATTGACAGACATTCCAGCAAGGTCACGAAAAGAGTATTAGAGGTCGCTTTTTTAACAGACGACGCGATTGCTGTAAAAGCAGCCATGGGCGAGCATGAAGAAGTGGTCACACAAGGCGCTGAAATGCTGGAAGATGGTGAAGAAGTCGTTGTATTGGAAGGCTTGTAAGGAATGCTCGGATGAAATTTGTCAGTAGTGCACTCGATAACTATCGCTTTACTTTGGTCGTTATCACCACAGTCATCATTTTGGGCGTAGTCTCTTTTTTCACGATGCCTCGTACCGAAGATCCACAGTTGTCATTTCCTATTAATTACATAGTGGCGTTACATCCTGGTACTGCGCCTCTGGATATGGAGCAAATGGTTGTGGACCCGCTGGAAGAGGCTATCAATGAAATTGATGCTTTGAAGGAAATCAGAACCGATATTAAGGACGGGTTGGCAACGTTTCGTGTTGAGTTCGATTACGGCACCGACCCGAACGAAAAGTACAATGAGTTACTGGCTGCCGTCAATGCCGCAAAAAGCAGGTTACCCAGTGATATTGCTAAGCTTGATGTTAAGAAGCTCTCGCCCACAGATGTCAATATTGTGCAAATTGCCTTGGTATCAGAAACAGCGAGCTACCGGCAACTGAGACTCTATGCCGAACGGTTTGAAAAACGATTGGAACGTATTAGTGGGATCCGTCGAGCTGACGTCTGGGGCCTGCCCGATCAGCAGGTACAGATCACACTGGACTTTGACAAAATCCAGCATTACGGCATTTCGCTAACTGATAGCTATCAGGTATTGGTTGGGGAGGCCAGGAATCTTTCAGGCGGTCATGTGAATACAGGGGCCCGAAGACTGACGGTACGCACCAGCGGGCGATATGAAGATTTACAAGCCATTCGCAACACACTTATCCGTTCTAAAGATGGTCAACCCATTTATTTGAAGGATGTGGCAACGATAGAGTTTGTCGATGCAGAGCCCAGGTATATCGCGCGTTTTAATGGCAAGCGAGCGGTTTTTGTGACCGCAATGCAAAATGAAGGGATCAGTGTGTTCACTGTTATGCCCAGAATAAAGAAGTCGTTAGAGCGTCTTAAGCAAACTTTACCTGATGATGTCGTTGCTGAAATAGCGCTTGACCAGTCTAACAGCGTGGCCACTCGGCTGGGTGGCTTTTTTGATAACCTGATATGGGGTTTATCAATGGTAGGACTCATTGTACTGCTGTTCATGGGCCTCAAGAACATGTTCATTATTGTCATTACCATACCTATTTCAGTATTTATCGGCTTTGGATTATTAGATCAGTCTGGCTTTGGAATAGAGCAAATGTCGATCGTAGGCTTGATCGTTGCGCTGGGCTTACTGGTCGACAACGCCATTGTGGTGACAGAAAACATCACCAGCAAGAAAGACAAAGGCATGAAGAGACAGGAAGCCGCAAAAACAGGGGTGATGGAAGTCAGCTGGGCGGTAACCAGTGGCACTATCACCACTGTGCTGGCTTTTTTGCCTATTTTGTGGATGCAAACCAATGCCGGAGACTTTATCCGCTCTTTGCCCGTTACCGTTGTGTTTACTCTGGTTGCGTCTTTATTCATTGCATTGCTATTCACGCCCTTGTTTGCATCGTTGATCTACAAATTTGAAAGCAAAAAGCGGATCAGCAAACCCGTTTTGGGAAGCGTACTGTTGCGTCGTTTTGCACAGGGACCTTATCAGTTGGTGCTCAAGTGCTGCATGAAATATTCGAAGAGCTTTATTTTTGTTAGTTTGCTGGGCTTTTTTGCCAGCCTTTCGCTGTTCAGTAGCATCGGCTTTAGCTTTATGCCCAAAGCAGAAAATAACCGTTTACTGGTGAATATTAAATTGCCAGAAAATGCGTCTTTGCGACAAACCGAGCAGGTACTGGACAGGGTGGAGAATGAACTGAAGGACATCGACTTTATTGAGCACTATGCCAGCAATATTGGACATGGTAACCCCAGGATATATTACTCAGAGACGCCAACAGCAGAAATGCCGAACCGGGCGCAAATTTTTGTTCAGATTGAAGCGGCAAATAGTCATGAATTTTGGGATGCAACGCAAGTATTAACTGAGCGCTTTAGAAACTTCCCTCTGGCAGAAGTAACAATAAAGGAATTTCAGCAAGGTACACCGATAGAAGCCCCTATTGTCGTGCGCCTGTTTGGTGATGACTTCGAAGTGTTAAATGAGGTATCGCAAACGATCGAACGTCTGGTTGAGCGCACACCACACACCACCAATGTGCAAAACCCGCTTGGCGATCGAAAGCTCGATTTAAAAGTCAGTATTGATTACGAGCGTGCAGCGCAATTGAACCTGCCGGTTGCCAATATAGATGCGGCTGTAAGGATGAGCCTGGTTGGCAACTACATCGGCCAATACCGGGATAAGTATGGCGATGATTTCCCTATCGTTATTAAATTATCCAAACCCTCTGGCGCGACCATTCCCGACATCAGCAAAATCAAAGTTGAGAATGTATACGGGCAATTGGTGCCTCTTATGCAGGTGGCGAAACTGGAGCTTGTGACGGTTGCGGCGCATATTCAGCACTACAACACTCAGCGATCATCGAAAATTACCGCGGATGTAGAGAAAGGGCACAATGTACAAGCGGTTACTCAGCAGGTGCATGAGCAGTTAAAACTCCTGACGCTACCTGATGGTGTGCACTACGAAATTGGGGGTGAACAAAAGTCACAAGGAGAGGCATTCAGAGGCTTTATCAAGTCAATCATTATCGCGCTCTTTGGTATTTTTACCGTCCTGGTGTTTCAGTTCCGTTCATTCAGCCAGCCAGTGATTGTCTTTATTTCAATCCCTTTTGCAATTAGTGGTGCGGTATTGGCCTTGTATGTCACGGGCTACGAGTTTTCCTTTATGGCATTTCTGGGAGTAGCAGGGTTGATAGGTATTGTTGTGAACAACGCGATTATCTTGATTGATTCTGCAAACGGTTATCACGGCGGGGGACACAGTAAATACCAGGCTTGCCTGCAGGCGAGTATTGGGCGTTTACCGCCCGTCATTCTGACGACTATGACAACGATTGTAAGTTTGTTTCCCGTGGCGATGCAAGGGAGTCTGACCTGGTCTCCACTTGCATGGGTAACCATTGGCGGGCTGGCAGTATCGACTTTGATCAGTTTGTTATTAGTACCTGTATTGTATTCATTTTTTGCCGATAAATCGGTGCCAATTTCCCATTCACTTAAGGACGCATAATGATAGAAGTAAGCAAGGCAGAAGCTACAAACCGTGAGGTATTGGAGGAAGTAACAATACTGTTTTCCGGAGATTCTGGGGATGGCATTCAGCTCATTGGCGACAGATTTGCCTATTCGTCTTCTGTTAAAGGCAACGACATTAGTTGCTTTCCGGATTTCCCCGCAGAGATCCGCGCACCGGCCGGCACAACAGCTGGCGTATCAGGGTTTAAACTGTGTTTCTCCTCTGAGCCTATTTTAACTCCGGGAGATCATCTCGATGCAATGGTGGCAATGAATCCGGCGGCATTGAAACAGAATATCAGTGAGCTAAGCGACAATGGCATCTTGATTATAAATAGTGACAGCTTTAAAGAGAAAGACTGTGTTAAAGCCGGTTATCAGGAAAACCCGTTAAAGACGGGGGAGTTAGACCGTTTTCGATTGGTAGAGATACCGTTGACACAATTGACGCTTGACGCACTAAGCTCCTTGAATTTACCAAGAAAAAAAGCGTTGCTGTGTAAAAACATGTTGTCATTGGGGGTCGTTTGTTGGCTCTATGAACGTCCAATCGAAGAGCTTGAGAACTGGCTTGACGCTAAATTTGGCAAGCAGCACTTGTTGAGCGAAGCCAATAAAAAGGCGCTGCACAGCGGTTACAATTATGCCGATACGATTGAGCTGTTTGATGCCGGGTTTCGTGTACCAAAAGCAAACTTGCCGAAGGGGAGATATCGCCATATTACGGGTAATGAGGCCTTAGCGCTTGGCGCCGTGGTGGCTTCTATAAAATGCAAAAGAGAACTCTTTTTTGCCAGTTACCCAATCACACCGTCGTCAGATGTACTGCACAGCCTGGCGCGATACAAAAACTTCGGCGTTAAGACCTTTCAGTCAGAGGATGAAATCTCGGCGATGGGCGCCGTAGTTGGCGCCTCATTTGCCGGTAATTTGGCATTAACGAGTACCAGTGGGCCGGGGTTAGATCTCAAGCAAGAAATGCTCGGTTTGGCGGTTATGGCGGAGCTTCCTGCCGTTGTATTTAATATTCAACGTGCAGGGCCTTCTACGGGTATGCCTACAAAGACGGAACAAACCGATCTGCTCGCTGCCTTATATGGTCGTCATGGCGAGTGTGAAGTGCCTGTTTTAGCGCCTTCTACACCGGCAGACTGCTTTACTATGGCGATTGAAGCATTTCGGATTGCAGTCACCTATATGACACCTGTCATTGTGCTAAGCGATGGTTACCTGGCCAACAGTGCCGAGCCTTGGCAGATCCCCACAGACGAAGACATTGATGGTTTTTCTGTTGCCAATTTACCTGCACAGAGTGACGGTGCTTTATTTCAGAGATGCCCCAACACGCTGGCTCGATCTTGGGTGTTACCAGGTCAAAAAGGGCTTGAGCACCGTTTAGGTGGACTGGAGCGAGACTACGACAAAGGCGCCATCAGTTATGATCCTGATAACCACTTTAAAATGGTTTTGACGCGCAAAGAAAAAATAAAGCGCATCAGTCAAGACATTTCGCCAATCAGTGCAGATGAGTACAGTGGTGCAGATGTGTTGGTTGTGGCGTGGGGGTCGACTCATGGCGCATTACACACGGCCGTACAACAACTTAAAAGTGAAGGATATGCGATAGACCATCTGCATTTGCGTAATTTAAATCCATTGCCGGAAGGGTTGGGTGATTGTTTGCGCCGTTATCGCAAAGTGTTAGTCGCAGAGCTCAATTTGGGGCAGCTCAATAGTGTTTTAAAAAATCACTGGTCAATTGAAACTGAAGTCTTACAAAAAGTAAGTGGTATGCCATTCAAAATTGATGAAGTTTACCAGCACTGCAAACAACTTCTGACAGACAATAGCCAGTAAAGGAATAACCATGAGTATTGTAGAGAAAATAGACGTCGTAACTAAGTTGAGTAAAGCAGACTTCGCATCTGATCAGGAAGTGAGATGGTGTCCGGGGTGTGGCGATTACGCCATTTTGGCTGGAATACAAAAAGTACTGCCAGAGTTAAATACGCCGAAGGAGAATTTTGTTTTTGTATCGGGTATCGGCTGCTCAAGCCGGCTGCCTTATTACCTGAGCACCTATGGCTTTCATACATTGCATGGCCGAGCGCCCACTGTTGCAACTGGTATCAAGCTGGCAAACCCGGAACTGTCAGTCTGGGTTATCACCGGGGATGGAGATGCACTTAGTATCGGCGCAAATCATTTATTGCATTTATTAAGACGCAATATAAATGTGAATATTCTGCTGATAAACAACCGAATTTATGGACTAACCAAAGGTCAATACTCACCGACTTCAGAGCAAGGCAAGGTCACAAAGAGCAGCCCTTTGGGCAGTATTTCCGGGCCGGTTGACCCAGTGTCGTTTGCGTTAAATGCGGGTGCAACCTTTGTGGCAAGAGCAATTGATAAAGATGCGAAAGGGTTGCAGAAGATCTTAAAACAGGCTGCAGAACACCAAGGTGCTTCGTTTGTTGAAATTTATCAAAATTGCCATGTCTTCAATGATGGCGCTTTTGAAGCCGCAACAGCCCGGGATACAAAGGACGATGCAACGGTTCAGCTTGTGGACGGTGAGCCCTTAGTGTTTGGGAGTAAGGATAAAAAAGCCATTGTTTTGGACGGGCTGGAAGCAAAGGTTGTATCTGTCAACACTGAGTCTTTACCTGACAACGCACTGGTTCATACGACCGGCAGTGATAATGAAGCATATGATGCCTTGCTTAGTAGTTTCCAGCATAAGGGATTACCTTTGCCGGTAGGGGTTTTCAGACAGTTGAGAAAGCCGACCTACGAGCAGGGGATGATTGAACAGCAGCAAAGCAGCATTGCAAGTCAAGGACAAGGCAATATTGAGGCGCTATTGACGGGTGGTAGTTATTGGTTTCATGAGTAATGCAGGATTCTGATGTGTGAACGAAACTGTATAGGCTTCTTTAAATAGGAGGCTAACTCATATATTTGGCCTATACTGGTTGCAATAGTTCGTTGTGAAATAAACATACACATGGTTACTTCCATAGGCCTTTGGGTGTTGTCACTACAGCTGAATATCAGCACCACGCAACCAGTACAGCTCCTTTATAACGACTGGACCAGTCAGCAAGTGCTTTCCCACATTGTTGCAAATATCTTTACTGAGTTGGGTTACCAGACCGAGTTTATTGAGGCAAAAACAGACGGCCAGTGGTTTTTGCTTAAAGCCGGGATGGCAGATGTGCAGGTTGAAGTCTGGGAAGGCACGATGGCAGACAAATACGCGCAGCTGATGCAAAGCCAGGTGATTGTTGATCTGGGTGACTATAGTTTAAAAACCCGCGAGGACTGGTGGTATCCCTTGTATGTAAAGCAGCATTGTCCCGGGTTGCCGCATTGGCAGGCATTGCTTCAGTGTGCTGAGGTGTTTGCCAGGCCTGGCTCTCAGGGGAAGGGCGTGTACATTGCGGGTCCCTGGGAAAAGCCAGACAGGGCCAGGATCCGGGCATTGCAGTTGCCGTTTGTGGTTGAACAGGTCGAAAGTGGTGAGGCTTTGTGGAAAAAGCTCGCCATTGCGCACAAAATCAAGCAACCCATATTAATGTTTAACTGGACGCCAAACTGGGTGGGCGCGGTCTATCCGGGCGAATTTGTTGAATTCCCTGACTTTGACATACGCTGCGAAACAGAGCCTGGCTGGGGCGTTAATCCCAAATTTTTGTTTGACTGCGGTAATCCCAAATCTGGCTGGTTAAAAAAAATTGTCAGTACAGACTTTTTTGACCAGCACCCTTGCCTGGCAAAGGGCCTACGCCAGTTTGACATGAACAGCACCACGCTTGAGCAGCTGGCTGCCATGGTTAACCTGGAAAACTTTACGCCAGCACTGGTTGCAAAACACTGGCTTGAAAACAATCAGGCCAAATGGCGTAAGTGGTTTGTTGCGTGTATTAATTAGCCCGACATAGTTAAATAAAACAACATGATTGCAGATCTTGATCTAAGCTTTTAGTACCTGTCGATTTTACAAGTCAGGATGACGCTGGAGGTGCTGTGAGCATCAAATTAAAGCTTATTGTAAGCGTCTCAACTCTGATAACTATTGCGCTTGTTGTTCTATCCGTGAGTGTTGGTATTGTGACCCAAAAAGATGTGGTCAACACGCTGACCAGCCAGATCCAACATCGTCTGGTGGGCCTCAGAGATGCAAAGAAAGAGCAGTTAACGGCGTACTTTGACTTCATCAATGGCCAGTTGCTCACTTTGGCCAAAAGTGAAGCCACTCGTGATGCGGCAATTCAATTTACCAACACCTTTAAGCAAGTGGGTCCACAGCCCGATGAAGGGGCTCTGAGTCGTTATTATCGTGACGAGTTTGGGCAGGTATTTGCACAAAGAAACGGTACATCCACGGATACGCGACGTCTGTTGGGGGCATTGGATAAACCTGCCAGATACTGGCAGGACAAGTACATTGCGCAAAATACCCATCCACTGGGCAGCAAAAACGCCCTGAGCGGTTTGCAAGATGGCAGCAGCTATGACACGGCTCACCGGCTACACCATCCCTTTTTTAATGCCTTTTTAGAGCGCTTTGGCTATTACGATATCTTTATTGTCGACGCACAGAGCGGTCATGTGGTGTATTCCGTATTTAAAGAGCTGGACTATGCGACTTCTCTGTTGCGCGGGCCTTATGCGCAAAGTGGGCTTGGGGAGGTGTTCAGGGCCGCCAGAGCACTCCCTTCGGGTGAGGTGGCTTTTGTCGATTTTGCTCCTTATTTGCCTTCTTATAATGCGGCTGCGTCCTTTGTCGCGACGCCAATAGTTAAAGACGGCGACACCCTGGCTGTGCTGGTTTTTCAAATGCCGATTGACAGACTCAATGATATTCTGACTTATAAACAGAACTGGCAAGCACGGGGGCTTGGAGAGTCCGGCGAGACCTACCTGGTGGGCAGTGACTTTAAAATGCGCAGCATGAGTCGCTTTTTACTGGAAGATAAAGCCGGTTATTTGCAGGTACTCAAAAACGCGAATGTGGATCCACAAACGATTGCCGCAATAGACAGGTTCGACACCTCGGTTGGTTTGCAAAGCGTTCACACCCAGGCAGTAGAAGCGGCACTGTCGGGTCGCTCTGGCTTTGCCATCATTAAAGATTATCGCAATGTTGCGGTGGCATCTGCTTATACCTATGTCGAAATTAACGGTAAAACCTGGGCGCTGTTGAGTGAGCTGGATCAGTCAGAAGCCTTTGCGGATGTGGAGGAAATAACATACCAGATCACCACCATGGCGACCATTATTACAGCCATTCTGATAGTCATTGCGTTATTCTGCGCCTGGCTGCTAGGTAACATTATAGCGACGCCCATTCAAAAGATGAGCCGGTTCATCAATCGGGTTGCGACGTCTCTGGATTTAACTCAGCGGTTTGATGAGTCAAATAGCCAGGATGAAATGGGGCAGGTAGAGCGCGCGTTAAACTCTATGTTTGAAACCTTTGCCGATACCTTGAACCAGGTGAATAGTAGCGCCGAAACGCTGTCCAGCCAGATGGGCCAGCTACAAGCCAATTTTGCACAGCTGACGAACAAGAGCGACACGCAAACGGATTTAACGGTGCACATTGCTGCGGCAATGGAGCAAATGGCCGCGACCTCAGAAGATGTGGCAAAAAATGCGCAGTTCACCAGCGAAGCCAGTCACGATGCAGTGAGTGCGTCTGAGCAGGGGAAGAGTAACGTGGCCAAGAATATGCAGTCATCCCGCAGCCTGGAGCAGGCGATGGACCTGACCATGCAACAAATGACGGCGTTACAGGAACAATCCAATAACATCAGCCAGGTGCTGGAGGTGATCCAGACCATCGCCGAACAAACCAATTTACTGGCATTGAATGCCGCGATAGAAGCCGCGCGAGCGGGAGAGCAGGGTAGAGGGTTCTCTGTGGTGGCTGATGAGGTCAGGTCTTTGGCGCAAAGAACACAGCAGTCGACAGAAGAAATCAACCGCATGATCCAGGGTCTGCAAAGTGGCTCGGCAAGTGCGATGTCGGCGATTCAGGAAGCGCATGCACTAACAGAAAACAACTTATCCTCAACGGATTCCACACGGGACTCTTTGCAGCACATTAACGACCAAATTTGCAAAATTGAAGCCTTTAATGAACAAATGGCAACAGCGGCGACAGAGCAAAGTGCGGTGGCCAAAGACGTTACCCAACAAATATCAGACATTACAAGCCTGGCGCAGGCTAACTGCGCGATTATCACACAGGTCAACGAAATGGCCTCTGCTGCGGATGAGGATGCGCGATTGCTCAAGCAGCAGATCAGTAAATTTCATTTATAGCGCAGGCGCTCACGCGGATCTACGCACAATCAGTTTGGGTGGTAGCAGAGTATCTGTTACCGCTTCCCCTTTGATTAAATTAAGCAGGTTGTTAACCAGCATTTGTCCTGCCAGAGTGGTATTTTGCTGCACTGTAGTCAGTGCTGGTGAAATAAAGCTGGCTGCGGCGATATTGTCAAAGCCGACAACGGCGACATCGCCAGGCACATCCTTACCGGCCTCTTTCAGTGCTTTCAGGGCACCTATGGCTATCAGATCGCTGGCTGCGAACAGGGCATCAAACTGAATATTGTTTGCCAGCAAGGAGCGGGTAGCATGATAACCAGACTCTTCGGTTGAGATAGCGTTGGCGATTTGACGCTCGGATAAGCTATGGCCCTGGGCTGTCAGGGTATCCCGAAAGCCTTTGAAGCGAGCAAAAAACTCCGGACTGTGGTCAGATGCATCACCGATAAATACATATTGTGAGCGGTTTTGCTGTAACAGGTGTTCGGCTGCCAGTTTGCCGCCGCCATAATTATCACAGCTTACAGTTAAATCTTCACGGCCGTCGACCGTTGCACCCCAGCAAACAAACTTGGTGTCCTGAGCAAGCAGTTGCTGAAGCCGGGACTGATAGTCCATATAATCACCATAACCCAGTAAAATAATGCCATCGGCACGGTGACTGTCTTCATAATCTGCTCGCCAGTCCTGACTGGAGGATTGAAAGGAAACCAGCAGGTCGTAGCCCTGTTTTGCACAGGCACGGGTGATGCTCCCCAGCATGTTAAGAAAGAAAGGGTTGATCTGCGATTCGTCCCCGGTCGGATCTTCAAACAATAACAGCGCCAGCGTGCTGCTTTGCTGAGTCCGCAGGTTACTGGCATTTTTGTCGACCTTATAATTGAGCTGCTTTGCGACTTCCCAGACGCGGCGCCGGGTCTCTTCATTTACCAGCGGGCTGTTTCGCAACGCGCGCGACACGGTAGACTGAGAGACACCCGCAAAGTGGGCGATATCAAAAGAAGTGGCTTTGCCTTTTGGTTTCATAGTGTATTTGTTCTGAGTGATAACCTGATTATTGTCAGCGAATGAATAAAATTTGCAAGCGCAATCTCCATCTTGCTGCCCAGCGAGCCTAATTGACCGACCTGATCATTAAAAATAGTACCGCGCTGCAAAATAATTGCTGTGAAAATGCTCAGTTAGTGAATGACGCACCGATTGGGCAAAAATTTTTATTGCCTCCATCTGACACCGGTGTCATAATGTCACTGTTTTATCATTTTGTTGTCAAAACGTATTGGCTGTCCCTCCGGGGGCAGCATTTTTTCAGCTGAACGTGCAAAGTTATCTTGCTGAATCTTGGCATCATCACCCAAGCCAGTTACCTTGGAAGTTGTGCACTCAGTGCACCCGGATAAAAGAGAAAAACAACATGAGCCAGACAACACCTCATAGCTCGAATGACAAAGACCAGGCTTTTGAGCCCATTGTCGTTGCCGATATTGGCGGCACCAACGCCCGCTTTGCTGTCGTAACCCATTACGATTCGAGCACCAATCAGTTTATTATTAGTCATCAGTCTACGTATCCCAGCGCCGAATTCCCTTCTTTTGAAACTGCCATCAGTCGCTACCTTAATGAACTGCCAATCGCCAAACCAACACGCGCGTGTTTGGCTGTTGCGGGTCCTGTAAAAGCACAGCAGGTTTATCTGACCAATCTGGGTTGGCAGTTCAATAGTCAGGATATTAAACAGCAATTTGGTTTCAATGAATTGGCCGTCATCAATGATTTTGCTGCCTTTGCCTACGCCGCACCTTACCTGGATCCAAAACAAAACATAGAAATAAAATCAGGTCAGGCCCAGGCGGGAGCCAATATTGCGGTAATGGGGCCGGGGACCGGGTTTGGCGCAGCGTGTCTGGCCCGCGACATTAACGGCAGCGCGGTGATGAGCTGTGAAGCTGGCCATATCAGTCTGGCCGCTGTCACTGAGTTGGATCAGCAGCTGCTGGCCGCGCTCAAGCAGGAGATTGCCCATGTCTCTGTTGAAGAAGTGTTTTCAGGTCGTGGTCTGGCGCATTTATATCAGGCAATGGCAAAAGTAAAAGGTGTGCCTGCTGAGCGATTAAGTGCAGCGCAGATCAGTGAACGTGCCGCTGAGTGCGATATTTGCGATGCTACCTTAAATCATTTCTGCGACTGGATTGGCAGTGTGGCGGGCGATCTGTCTTTAACCTTCGGTGCGCTGGGTGGGGTGTTTATTGGCGGTGGTATTTTACCGCGCATGGCCGAGCGACTAAAATCAAGTCAGTTTACAGAGCGCTTTGTTACCAAAGGACCGATGAGCCAGTATGCAGGCCAGATCCCCGTTACCTTAGTGGTGCAGGAAAATATTCCTTTGATTGGTGCTGCGGCGTGTTTACATGAGCGCGCGAGTACCAGATAGTCAGGACAAGTGTAATGAAGAAAGTGACCATTAACAGTGTCGCACAGTATGCGGGGGTGTCGAAAAAGACCGTATCCCGCGTACTGAACAATGAGCCCAATGTCAGCCCGGCAACTCGAGAGAAGGTGCTCAAGGTGTTTAAAGAGCTCGACTACCGACCCAACCCCATCGCCCGGGGACTGGCGCGTAATAAGAGCTTTATAATTGGCTGTTTGTACGACAACCCGAGTAAAAGTTATATCACCCGGGTGCAAAGTGGTGCTCTGGAGGCGTGTCATAAGCACAATTACAACTTGCTTATTCATCCGTGCGAACTCAGAGGCGAAGCATTGATTGATAATATCGATCAATTGCTGACTACGTCTCGTCTCGATGGACTGGTGTTGACGCCGCCGTTTTCGGACTCTCGGGAATTAATCGAGTTTCTAAAACAAAAGAACATCAATTACGCACTGGTGGCATCCGCTATCCAGGACGATGAATCGATTTCTGTTTGTAGTAATGACGAGCAGGGCGCCTTCGAGCTAACCGAGCACCTGATAACGCTTGGACACACCGACATTGCGTTTATTAAAGGCCATCCGGATCACAGCGCCACAGAAAACCGTTTTAACGGATATAAACGGGCGCTTGAACAGCACCAAATTCCATTGCAAGAGCGACTTGTCGCCGAGGGTAACTTCAGTTATCACTCCGGGGCTGACAGCGCCAAAGCGATATTAGATTTGACCCCCAGGCCCTCTGCGGTATTCGCATCAAACGACTATATGGCGGCAGCGGTACTGAAGCTGGCGACACAACGCCAGTTACGGGTACCGGAAGATTTGTCCATTGCAGGGTTCGATAACGCGCCGATCGCCAGACATATCTGGCCGGGTCTGACGACTATTGCACAACCAGTGGAAGAGATGACTCGTCAGGCGGTAGAGCAACTGATATTGCAGATCTCAGAGCCGCAGGACACGGTTTATCAGTGTGTCCTGGAGGCGCGCCTGATCACCCGTGAATCAACGGCCGCAAACCACTAAATCCCATTTTTATACTTGCCCAAAGCCCGGCCATCATTGGTCGGGCTTTTTTTGTTCATTATTTGGTCATTGATGAAATTTAGACTAAATTTAATGTAAGGGTTGACACCGGTGTCAGAAACATGAGTAAATATAGTGACACCGGTGTCAGGTTGGGGTGAGAGACAACCTGACAGCGTACCTTTGAACGGGTAAATCAAAGCTGCTCAGTACAGGGAGAGCTGTACTGAGCCTTTTCCTCTAACAATAGAGAGTTGAATTATGTTGCATCCTCGAATTCATGAAGTCACTCAACGCGTTATCACCCGCAGTCAGCAATCTCGTCAGGCCTATCTTGAGCGCATAGAACAAGCAAAAAAACAAACTCGCGTCAGAGCCGGACTAGGCTGTGGTAACCTGGCACACGTGATGGCGGCCTGTTCGAGCAGTGACAAAGCCAGATTAAAAGCCGATGAGCAGCCAAACCTGGCGATCATCAATGCCTACAACGACATGTTGTCTGCCCATGTGCCTTATAAAGAATACCCAGATCAAATCAAAGCCATTGCTGAAAAGTTTGATGCCACAGCGCAGGTTGCCGGTGGTGTCCCCGCGATGTGTGACGGTGTAACACAAGGCCGTGATGGCATGGAGTTGTCGCTGTTCTCTCGTGACGTCATCGCAATGTCGACGGCGGTTGCCCTGTCACATGATGTGTTTGACGGCGTATTTTGTCTGGGCGTATGCGACAAAATCGTTCCGGGGTTACTGATTGGCGCGCTGTCATTTGGTCATCTTCCTATTTACTTCCTGCCTGCCGGTCCAATGCAGTCGGGTATTCCAAACAAAGAAAAGGCACGTGTCAGACAGAAGTTTGCCCAAGGGTTGGTCAGCCGTGAAGAGTTACTGGAAGCAGAAAGTGCGTCTTACCACAGTGCGGGGACTTGTACTTTCTATGGCACCGCCAACTCAAACCAGATGCTGATGGAAATCATGGGTCTGCATTTACCGGGCAGTTCATTTATCAACCCGTACACTGAATTGCGTGAAGGCCTTACAGCCAGTGCGGTTGAGACCATGTTGAAGCAACTGTTAGGCGATGGTCCGGTTAACAGTCTGGCGGATGTCGTCAGTGAAAAAACCGTCATTAACGGCCTGGTTGGTTTGCTGGCAACGGGTGGCTCTACTAACCATGCTATCCACCTGGTGGCGATGGCCAAGGCTGCAGGTGTTCAAATCACCTGGAAAGACATGGCCGACTTGTCTGAAGTGGTGCCATTACTGACACGTATTTATCCCAATGGTTCAGCGGATGTGAATCACTTCCAGGCTGCCGGTGGTATGGGCTTCTTGATGCGCGAATTGCGTGATGCCGGTTACCTGCACAATGATGTTAAAACCATCGTCGGTGAAGGTTTAGATGCCTACACCCAGGAGCCAGTACTGGATGTTGACCCGACGCTCATCATGACTGACAGCACGGGTCCTGCGAAAGTGAAGTGGGTAGATTGCCCGGCAGACTCTTTGGATGACGAGGTACTCAGACCAGTATCGAATCCATTTAACAAACAGGGCGGTTTGCAGCTGCTAAGCGGTAACTTAGGCAAGTCAGTGATCAAGGTGTCGGCGGTTGCAGAGCAACATCAGGTGGTCTCGGCGCCTGCTAAAGTGTTCAGTTCACAAGCTGCACTGCAAGAAGCGTATACCCGTGGCGAGCTAAATCAGGACTTCATTGCCGTACTGAAAGAGCAAGGTCCGAAGGCAAAAGGGATGCCTGAGCTACATAAGTTAACGCCAGTGATGGCAAGCTTGCAGGACGAAGGCTTCAAAGTCGCCATCGTTACCGACGGCCGGATGTCAGGTGCATCGGGTAAAGTGCCTGCGGCGATTCACCTGGCACCAGAAGCCGTTGAAGGCGGGCCGATTGCAAAAGTGCGTGAGGGCGATTTGATCACGCTGGATGCACCTAAAGGTGAACTAGTTCTGCATGTAAGCGATGAAGAGCTGGCACAGCGCGAAATTGAACTAACGGAAGTAGGGCCAACTTTTGGTACGGGTCGTGAACTATTTAGCGGCTTCAGAAATATTGTCAGCAGCGCCGATTTAGGTGCAAGTGCATTCGGCATAGAAGAATAACAGCAACTGGGAATGAGGACATTATGAGCATTAAAGAGATTTTATCAGCGGCGCCGGTCGTGCCCGTTATCGTCATTGATGACCTGGAAGATGCCGTGCCACTGGCACAGGCGCTATATCGTGGTGGCCTGCGTGCACTGGAAGTGACGTTGCGCACACCGGTTGCTGCACAAGCGGTTAAAGCCATGAAAGAAGCCGTACCTGAAGCCTATGTGGGTACTGGAACGGTTGTCGACAAAGCCTCGTTCGATGCTTCCGTCGAGGCCGGTGCTGATTTTATGGTGAGCCCGGGCGTCAGCTCTGAGCTACTGGCGCTGGCAAAAGACTCGGACATTCCGTTTCTGCCGGGCGCCGCAACGCCAAGCGAAGCGATGGAACTGGCTGCACAGGGCTTTAAATTTCTTAAGTTTTTCCCAGCAGAGGCTGCCGGTGGTACTGCCATGCTCAAATCAATCGGCGGTCCGCTACCTCAGGTGACATTTTGTCCAACCGGTGGAATAAGCCTCGAGACAGCGCCTAATTATCTGGCACTTAAAAATGTGATCTGTGTTGGCGGAACCTGGATGCTGGATAAAACACTGATCGCAAACAAAGACTGGCAAGCCATTGAAGCGCTTGCTCGACAAGCAAGTGAAGTAAACTAATTTAGGGGAATAGGGTTATGATTAATATTGCAATTAATGGCTATGGCCGTATCGGTCGAAATGTACTCAGAGCACTGTATGAATCAGGTCAGAATGATCAGGTAAAGATTGTTGCCATTAACGACTTGGCACCAGCGCAAACCAACGCACACCTGACGCAGTTTGACTCTGTACATGGGCGTTTTAACTTCCCGGTTGAACTAAAAGACAATACGCTCGTCATCGGTGAAGACGAAATCACACTGACTCAGGAGCGCGACCCTGCCCAATTACCCTGGCGTGACCTGAACGTAGACATCGTACTTGAATGTACTGGCCTGTTTACTTCACGCGAAACGGCGGGCAAGCACATCGCTGCGGGTGCGAAAAAAGTCATCGTATCTGCCCCTGGCACAGATATGGATGCCACTGTTGTGCATGGCGTAAACAGTGAAGTGCTCAATGCGGATTGCAATATCATTTCAAACGCGTCTTGTACAACCAACTGTTTGGCACCAGTGGCCAAAGCGCTTAACGATACTATCGGCATTGAACAGGGTAGTATGACCACCATTCATGCCTACACCAATGACCAAAACCTGTGTGACGTGTACCACAAAGACCTGTACCGTGCGCGCAGTGCAACACAGTCGATGATCCCGACCAAAACCGGTGCTGCTAAAGCGGTAGGCCTGGTGTTGCCTGAACTTGCGGGTAAACTGGATGGTATGGCTGTACGTGTACCAACCGTGAATGTATCTTTGGTTGACCTGACCTTTATTGCCAAGCGTGAAACTTCTGCTGAGGAAGTCAACGAGATCCTAAAAGGCGCAGCTGAAGGCGCAATGGCGGGCATTCTTGAATATAACACCTTGCCGCTGGTTTCTGTCGATTTCAATCATCATCCGGCATCGTCAATCTTTGATGCGACTCAGACTAAAGTGGATGGCAAACTAGTTAAAGTAATGGCCTGGTACGACAACGAATGGGGTTTCTCAAATCGTATGCTTGATCAGGTAAAAGTACTGGGTGGCTTTTTATAAGCTAAGCTCGTAAGTAAGTGTTTCTTGCGCCATATCAGCCCTGCATAATGCAGGGCTTTTTTGTGGCCGGTTAAGCACCCTAGCTCACACTGGTTTGTTTACCTTTTTTAACGCCAAAGTTGGGCTATTAGCCGCGTGGTGTTTGCACCATAGGGTCAATTTTTATTACACTGCGCACAATTTTAGTTAACGACAAAGAAATAACATGAAAGAAGGGTTTAAAGTTCCCCATACGCTCATCCTGCTACTGTCTATGATGTTGGTGGCTTATCTTGCGACCTGGTTGGTCCCGCAAGGTTTCTTCGATACTGTCACACTCGATAATGGTCGTCAGGCCGTTGTGCCAGGCACCTATGCGCTTGCCGAGGCGCAAACTCGCTTAACGCCCATGGACTTCCTGGTTGCCATTCCGCGCGCGTTTGCCGCTGCACAGGATGTCATTTTCTTTGTTTTCATTGTCGGTGGTGTACTGGCCATCGCGCGTGCTACCGGCACTATTGATGCCTTGATTGGTCGTTTGCTTGAGCGCTTTGGTCACAAGCCAAACATTCTGATCTTTATGGTGGTGTTTTGTTTTGCGCTGGCTTCAGGTGCGATTGGTACAGCGGGCGAGTATATTCCTTTTGTACTAATCCTGGTGGGCCTGTGTAAGGCAATGCGTCTGGATGCCATGACCGCCGTGGGCATGGTGGTCGCGGGCTACGGTATTGGTTACGGCGTATCTGCCTTTAACCCGTTTACAGTGATGGTGGCGCAAAAGGTGGCAGACATTCCGGTTTATTCGGGTATTGAGCTGCGCCTGGCGATTTTCCTGCCGTTCGTATTAATTGGTTTCCACCATGTATGGAGCTACGCTAAAAAGGTCCAGGCCAACCCGGAATTATCTCTGACCAAAGGCCTGCCTTGTCCTTTAGCCGGTACCGCTGAGGCAAATTATCCGACACTCAATAAACGTCATCAAATGATCTTATTTGGCCTGATTGCGGCCATTGTCACGGCGGTTTGGGGTATCTCTCAAAAAGGCTGGTATCTGTATGAACTGGGTGCTGTGTTTATTTCGTGGGGCATATTTACCACAGTAGTGGGCCAGATCGGCGCAGATCGCGCAGCAAACGAATTTATCGAGGGCGTTAAAGACCTTGCAAGTACTGCGATTCTAGTCGGTGTCGCACGGGGGATTGCACTTATCATGGAAGATGGTCAAATACTGCATACGCTGGTTTACGCCATGTCATCGCCTTTGTCGCATTTAGGCGCTGAACTGGCAGCCGTGGGCATGTTCATTATGCAAACCTTGCTAAATCTGTTTATCCCTTCGGGCAGTGGTCAGGCCTATGTGACTATGCCTCTGATGGCGCCCGTAGGTGACATTATTGGTGTGTATCGTCAGGTCGCAGTCCTTGCCTATCAGTTTGGTGATGGCTTCTCGAATATGATTATTCCAACCAATGCGGTTCTGATGGGGATCATAGGTATGGCAGGTGTGCCTTACCACTTGTGGTTCCGATTCTGTCTGCCCCTGTTTGGCAAACTGATGCTCGCCGCCTCTGTCGTACTCGTACTGGCGGTCACGTTTGGATACGGTGAAGATGTGCAGCCAAAAGTAGAAACCACTGCGCAAATCCAGTCTTAATCATAACAACACATCCCGCAGAGCCTCCGCTCTGCGGCTATCCTCTGCGCTTGAGAATCGAGCAATCCCACAATTACTCGCGTCTTGCGACATTCTTCACTTGCTGATGTAGCCGTTTAACAACCTGGCTTGACTGCGTCTGGGTTTGCCTGAGCAATCACCGGGGAGTCAGGATGGCTACACGGACCACTTGATGCTCAGCTACAAGTTCTGGGATGAAAAAGCCAATGCCGGAAGCGGTCAGTGGAAACTGCATATTACAGACATGAGTAATGAAACACGCGTACTCGGCATTTATGAGTTAAATACGGGTAGCCGATACCATCAGTTAGACAATAACCAAGAAGCGGGTGTGCTACAAAGCTGGTCTATCCGTATTCTTGGTCATAAGAGCAAAGTCACAAAGAAAAAAGTGCTGTAGGTTTGGTGCGGGATATGAGGCTATTTAGTTAGCTTATACCAATTTCACTTAATACCTGTTCAATTTGACGGAGCAAATATGACGCTAACGGCGTTAAAAATTTTTAATTTAGAACCTTTACCTAAGGTATGAGTTCGCAAATTTTTGCCTCGCCTATATGGATGTAGGTGCCTCAGCGATAGCAGGACGCGGGAGCGGTGTTATCGACCGTATTTTCTCGCCTCAAAATTGCACACTTAATTAAGCAAATTGCTATTAAAAAAGCAGCGCTCAATGAATTGAAGCGCTGCTTTTTTTATGCCTTTTATAACGACTTATCGGGCTTAGAATGTTGCGCGGTAGCGAACGCCGAATTCGCTGGCATCATTGCTCTTAATAACCAGGATGTAGTCGCCGGTGTTGAGACGTGCATCGTCGTAACGCTCATCAAAGATGTTGCGGCCATACAGCGAGATATCCCAGTTCGCGTTGGCTGGCGCGTATGAAATATCAAAGTTTACTGTGGTACGGTCATCAATTTGAGTCATACGGCGCGGATCTGAGCTAGGCTCACCATACATGCTGTCGCGGAATGAAACATCAAAACGGGTGTTTACCGTTGCGTTGTTGTCCAGTTCAAATTCATAAGACGGGCTGATTGATGCAGTCCACTCTGGCGTCAGAGGTGCAACCGGCTTGATGCCATTTTGCTCTTCTACATCTACATCCATAAAGCCGAAGCTTGAGTGCAGGGTAAATTGGTCTGTGACGTAGTAGGTGCTTTCAAATTCGATACCACGTGACGTTTGTTCAACGATCAGGTTGTTGGTGTCGAAGCCTGAGTCTGTTACTACGTTAACCTGATACGGCAAGTCTTCATATTCAGTATTGAAAAATGCCACGCTCATGCTGAAGTCGTTAGTCAACTGGCCTTTGAAACCCGTTTCATAGTTGATTGCACTGATGTTTTCGCTTGCCATGAAGGCGTTATTTGCGCGTACAGCTGCTGCGGCATTAGGGTTATCAAAACCACCTTCACCAAAGAACTGACCGATCAGGAAGTATGGACGAGCAGGGTATTGACCAGACTGGTAACCAGTCTGAATGGTACCGTACCAGTTAAGGCCATTCTCAAAGGTATAATTGGCTGCAACTTCCCATGAAATCTCATCCCAGTCTTTGCTTGAATAAATGGTGCCAACAGGGTCGAATACATTCGTCGATGCGGTTTTTTCATCTTCTGTGTAACGCACACCACCACTGAGGCGCAAGTCATCTGTCAGGTCATAGCCCAGGTTGAAGAATACTGCGCGGCTGGTCGTTTCCTGATCCAGCTCCAACTTAGTCGGACCACCATCAAAGCTTGCTTCGTCCGGGCTTTGACGGTTGCTACCTTCTTCATTAAACCAGTAAATGCCGGTTACAAAGTCAGCACGGCCCAGGTAGCCTGTCAGTTGCAGTTCAACAGAGGTTTGATCGGCCTCACCACGCTCAGGGTAGTGGTCAAGGGCGACTGCGGTGCCGTCATCATCCAGACCCGCTTTATATTCTGATGAGCGCTTACTGAAGATAAACTTAGTACCATAATCGGCGTTGATGTCGTATTCAGCAGTCAGTGAGAGTCCGTTTGCTTTGTTTGAAACGGTTGCGGTGTTGATGCTGCTGGTCGCGTTGTCGTATGGATCGGCGGCAACCATTGAATTGCGCAAGCCGGCTTTATACAGACGGCCTTCCGGCATTTCGTCGATTAACACAGTAAACGGACGAGTACCACCTTCACCATCGTTGGCGTCAGCCGTCAGTACCAGGCGCAGGTCATCAGTAGGGGTGTATTTAACAGATACACGGCCGTGGAATTCCTGGTTCTCACCCACATCGTACTCAGCATTTGGCAGGTTGGTGAATTCACCTAAACCACCGCGGCGGTTAAAGCCCATGTTGAAGTTAAACGCCAGTTCATCGGTTACGGCCTGGTTGGTAAACATGCTGGCTTTAACACGTCCACGTGTGCCTGTCTCGGCGCTCACCTTAGTCACAGCTTCCTGATCTGGTTGCTTAGTGATGATGTTAATTGCGCCACCAATTGAGTTACGGCCATAAAGCGTACCCTGAGGACCACGTAGTACTTCAATACGTTCGATGTTAGCCAGGTTCCAGTTTTGGCCAACCTGGCGGCCCAGGTAAACGCCATCAACATAAACGCTTACGCCAGGATCTGTGGTGATCAGGTGGTCCTGTAAACCAATACCGCGAATAAACGGGTTGGCAGAGGAGTTGTGACCAGCTGAGAAGCCAGTAATATTCAGGTTTGGAACAAATTTGCCCACATCAGTGATGTCTGAGATACCTTGTGCATCCAGATCATCTCCTGAGAATGCACTCATAGCGATCGGTACTTCATAGATAACCTGTGAACGCTTGGTCGCGGTTACCGTGATAGCTTCGATTTTTGATTTCTCAGCTTGTGCTTCTTCAGCCAAAACTGGGGCTGAAGATAAGCCGGCCATTGCCAGTGCCATGGCGGTTGCGATCGGAGTAAGATTGCGTGCTGTGGTGCTCATGTATGTTCCTCAAGTTAGAAACGGTTAATTTTAAATCTCGTGTGTGGTGGTTTCTGCGAGGGTAGTCGCCAACCTGGTTGAATGGCTATCGCTGAGCTGACTTTTGACATTTATAAAATTGACGCGCACAAAAAAGCAATCACCATATGGGGACTGCACGACTTTTATTAACAAGAATTTTAAGAATGAAAGGTCAGCAAAAGCTGCTATTCGGTTGGGCGTGCATTCTACAATGGAATGAAATAATTTTGCAATGAAAAATGGTTTAATTTTTTTATTTTGGCGAATTATTGCATTGCTTTGTCTGCTAATTAGGTAAATTTACATGAATGTACCTTTTTAGTAAAAAGTGGCAGTAATTAAAATGATTATTTCAAAAATAGAAGCAAACGGCGTAACCCGTTTTGCTCTTGTCGTGAAATTTATGCTAGCGTGATGCTGTGCATTGGACCCGAACTAGGGTTAAAAAGTCGTAAGGTTAGGAAGGGAATATGGATTTAAAAAGCACTTTGTGTGCACTGCTGGTCGTGGCGGTGTGGGGGATAAACTTTTCAGTGATCAAACTGGGCCTTGCCGAGTTACCGCCTATTTTATTCTCTGGCTTACGCTTTTTAATTGTGGCACTGCCCGCCATATTTTTTATTCCCTTTCCCAAGACGCCGGTGTGGCATGTGCTGGGTGTGGGCTTGTTTCTGGGTGTGATTAAGTTTGGCCTGCTGTTTGTGGCAATGGAAAAAGATGCCTCAGCGGGCATTGCATCGTTATTACTGCAGGCCCAGGTGGTGTTTACGATTGTGCTCAGTGCGCTGGTGTTGAAAGAACAGGCAAGTCGTTTTCAGGTCGCCGGTGCGGCCATTGCGTGCAGTGGGTTTGGTATGTTCTTTTTGAGTGAGACAGGCAGTGTCACTTTGTATGGCATGGCGTTGATCCTGTGTGCTGCTTTGAGTTGGGCGGTGTCCAATCTCATTATGAAACAGCTGAAGCAAGTAAACTTACTGCATTTTATGGTCTGGGTCAGCGCTGTCGCACCACTGCCTTTGTTCGTTTTGTCTTATAATCTTGAAAGTAATGCACCCATTGCCCTGATCCAAAATACCAGTGCGCAAACCTGGCTAGCGTTACTCTATGTCGGGCCCGTTTCTACCTTGCTGGCGTTTGCTTTGTGGGGCTGGTTACTTGGCAAACATCGCGCAGCGGCAGTGACGCCGTTCGCTTTGTTAATCCCTTTGGTGGGTATGATAGGGGCCAGCGTGATCCTGGATGAACAGATAAGCCTGTTTGAGGTGGTTGGCGGTGCCGTGATCCTCTGTGGCCTGACATTTTCGGTTCTGGGCGAGCGGTTGCGTTTGTTTTTCTCTGCCAGAACTGGGTTAAAGCGAAAAGTCAGCTGACAATGAGACCGGGCAAAGGTGAGGTTAAATTGAGCAATTTGCCGCGCCTATTCGAATATTATGACAAGGTGAGCGAATTTTGTTCGCCTTGTTGCAATCAGCGCTAGACAATTGGTCTAAGTCCCTTGAGTATCCCTGCCCAATGTGAAAAAATTCGACACAATTAAAATCCAGTTAACTCACATACGAGGAACACACTATGCGCATTATTTTGCTAGGCGCGCCGGGTGCAGGTAAAGGCACTCAAGCTCAATTTCTAATGGAAAAGTACGGTATTCCACAAATTTCAACGGGCGACATGCTACGTGCTGCTATCAGCGAAGGCACGCCACTGGGTCTGGAAGCCAAAAAAGTGATGGATGCAGGACAGCTTGTATCTGATGACATCATCATTGGTCTGGTAAAAGAGCGCGTTGCAAAAGAAGACTGTGCGAATGGTTTCCTGTTAGACGGTTTCCCGCGTACTATCCCTCAGGCAGATGCAATGAAAGAAAACGGCATTGCGGTTGATCACGTTATCGAGTTCGACGTTGCTGACGAAATCATCGTTGAGCGTATGAGCGGCCGTCGCGTACACCCGGCTTCTGGCCGTGTTTATCACGTTGTGTACAACCCGCCTAAAGTAGAAGGCAAAGACGACCAGACTGGTGAAGACCTGATCATTCGTGCCGATGATACAGAAGAAACAGTACGTAAGCGTCTTGGCATTTACCACGACCAGACTAAACCTCTGGTAAGCTACTACCAGTCAGAAGCGGATGCAGGCAATACTCAGTACCACAAACTGGATGGTACTCAGGCTGTTGAAGCGGTAAGCCAGCAACTCGCTGAGCTGTTGGGCTAATTTACAGCCCACATAATCAGAAAAAGCCAGCTTAGATGCTGGCTTTTTTGTGTTTGAGCATACCAATTTGCTTAATTGAGAGCTCTATTTTGAGGCGAGAAAATAGGGTCGATAACGAGGCAAAAATTTTGCTATTTAGTTTCTCTAAATGAAAAATTTTTAACACAGTTAGCGTTCTATTTGCTCCTTCAAATTGAGCATGTATTAAGTGAAATTGGTATTATTAGGCTTTTGCGACAATAATTGCTCTAAGCGGAGCAGGGTAACCCTCAATCGTCTTACTGGGATCGTTCGGATCCAAAAAGTCGGCCAGAGATTCGGTCTGCATCCACTCGGTACGTCTTTGTTCATCCAAAGAAGTGATGTCTTTATCCACCACTTTGATGTCTTTAAAGCCCACGCGTTGTAGCCACAACGCAAGCGCGTCACAGCTGGGAATAAACCAGACGTTACGCATTTTGGCATAGCGATCTGTCGGTACAAGCACCGTGTTTACATCGCCTTCAATGACCAGGGTTTCGAGCACTAACTCACCGCCTGGGCGCAACTGAGCTTTTAGCTGAGCCAGGAAGTCGATGGGGGAGCGACGATGATAAAGCACCCCCATAGAGAAAACGGTATCAAAGGCTTTCAAATCCGGGAGTTGCTCCACACCCAGAGGTAACAGATGGACATTCGGATCCGGATTAAAGTGCTTGATGGCCTGAAATTGACTCAGGAATAAGTCTGAGGGATCGATCCCCACGACAAACTCAGCCCCCGCACCGCGCATGCGCCACAAGTGATAGCCAGAGCCACAGCCGATGTCGAGCACGCTACGGCCATGTAAATCGCTGATATGCGGTAACAAACGATCCCATTTCCAGTCGCTGCGCCATTCGGTGTCAATGTCGATACCATGAATATGAAACGGGCCTTTGCGCCAGGGCATCATGCGTTTGAACAGATGTGTCAATTGCTTCTGATGTCCCTCAGAGAGTGGCTCCTGACGGGTAAAGGACACTTTGTGCTCAATGTCTATCTGATCGGCAGGCAAATCAGGGAGGTTTTTGAGTACCTTTTCCCATTGTGACCAGTCGCCGTGCTGGGCTTCTTTTTGCCAGTGAGACAGTTGTGACGGCAGTGTTTCCAGCCAATGGCTGAGAGGGCTTTTCGCAATAGCAGCATAAAAATCGGTAAACCAGGAATTCATAGTCTTTCTCTTATTTAATCGCTACCAGGGAGCAGAAGTTAAAGCACTGATACCACACCTGAGTATGGGCAAATCCTATCTGTTCCAGGCGGTTTTTGTGGGTGCTGAGGCTGTCGGTGCGCATTACGTTTTCAATGGCAGTGCGCTTTTGGCTGATCTCCAGCTCTGAATAGCCATTGTGGCGTTTGAAGTCGTGGTGCAGGTCAATCAACAAATTATCTTTGATGTCGTTTTCACCTTTGATCTTCTCCGAAAGCAGCAATACGCCGCCGGGTTTCAGCCCCTGATAAATTTTTTCAAGCACAGCGTCTCTTTGTGCCTGGGGGATAAACTGCAAAGTAAAGTTCATGGCAACAACGCTGGCGTTGCTTATCTCTAACTCGTTAATGTCGCCCAGTTGTACGTCTACCGGTACGTCTGATTTGAAGCCTTTCAGATGCATCTGGCAGCGTTCGACCATAGGCTGGGAGTTGTCTACGGCAATAATGCGGCAATTTTCTTTGTCGATATTGCGGCGCATACTGAGGGTGACAGCCCCCAGTGAACAGCCCAGATCATAGAGGTTTGAATTACTCTGCGCGTATTGTCCGGCCAGTTTACCCATGGTACTGACGATGGTGGCATAACCCGGCACGGAGCGCTGGATCATGTCCGGAAATACTTCTACAACGTTTGCGTCGAAGGTGAAGTCTCTGACTTCTTGCTCTGTGGCATATATACTGTCTTTGCCCGTCACACTGCTAGTCCAATTTGTCTTACAAAAAAATAATCATGCTATTTTAGCATTTTATACTAGATAGTCAGTGATAAATTGAGTAGCTTGGCTAGTATTAACAATAAGAAGTAAGTTAGAGAACCAACATGGCGAAAAATAAAGTGATCAGCACAGAAGATATCCTATCCACATTATGTCACTCGGTGACTGAGGTTTTATCCTCGGCCAGTGGCAATCAGATTGCCTACTCGGCAATGGTACAGAAGATCACCCGTACCTGTATGCGTCCAGACATTGGTTGTTTTGTTCTGTTTGACGGTGGTTTTACCGGTCTGGTTGTCACCAACTTCACCGCACAGGCTGCAATGGAAGTTTATCAGGACTATATGCGTTCTATGGGCATGCCGGAAAACGAAATTGCACAAAGCCACTTGTCGGATGACGTATCCAATGTGATGGGTGAGCTGATGAACCAAATCGTTGGTGATTTCACCAGCAAAGTGCGTGAGCAGCTTCATACCTCTATCACGCAGAACCAGCCCAAAATGATGGCCATTAACAAACAGGTTCAGATCTCGGTGGATACCACAATGGACAGGCCACAGGCGCGCCGCGTGACCTTCACCACTCAGGGCCAGAATATTTTCTATCTGGAACTGGCCATGGACAAGACCGAGTTCATTAAGTTGCACGATTACGACATCACTGAAGCCGTTGATCCGGATGATATTATTGCCAGCCAGAGAACCAAAAAAGCGGAGGCGGCTAAAAAAGCGGAATCATCAGCAGAAGATGTCGCAGACGACGACTTTATGGCTGATCTCGGCCTGTAATTAGGTCTCATCTATATCTGTGTAGCCCCGATTGCAAAAGGGCTGCACAATTCCTATCACCTCTGCTTATGGTTCTGCATGCTCAGGTATGTAAGGCGCTAACAGCGTATGTGCTTTTTCAAATTCGAACTGGATAACCAGGTCGTTAAGCTCATTCAATATTGCTTCAGGCAAGGGAGCGTCCACCTTTAGAGAGGCGACCAGCTCAGTTGCACGGGCATCATAATCTTGTAATGCCCTGGCAAGGGTTATCAGGCTTTCCCCGTAGTGCTCCGACTGGGGCATGGCATCTGCCTTTTGTTGGGGCTGTGAAGCACGGGCATTCAGGTAGCGGCTAATTTGCTCATGACACGCTCTGATGTAGTCCAGTAATTCGTCTATCTTCACCAGGTCAATACGGTCTTCTTTTATTTGAGATTCCAGTGCAGTACATTGGTTGCTCAGATAGGTCATAGACAGGTTTGCACTGGCACCTTTCAGGGCATGTAACAGGTGTTCGGCCAGCTCAGTGTTTCCTATGGTAATGGCTTGTTTCAGGTTAATAAGCTCTTCTATTTGCTGTTTTACGAATTTTTCAAGCAGCGAAAAGTATACGTCGCGGTTGCCGGCTGCCCGATTAATACCAGCATCAATATCAATGCCCTCAAAAGCAAATTCCTCATGTTCAACGTCGGGCTCAGCTGAGCTTTGATGCTCGGGTATTGGCGGTGCCGTCTTTTCACTCTCGGCCTCATGTTGCTGAGTATGGAGCAAAATGGTCTCAATCATGTTTTCTACATCAATAGGCTTAGCAATATGGCCAACCATACCGGCATTCAGACAAGTTTGGATGTCGGTTTGCATAGCATTGGCGGTCATGGCCAGGATGGGCGGCTGTGCTATCTCGGTGAGTTTACGAATAGCCCGCGTTGCTTTTATTCCATCCATCACCGGCATTTGCATATCCATTAAGACAATATCAAAGGCGGTGGACTGCACGGCTTCAAGCGCTTCCTGGCCATTGTTTGCAACCGCCACCGCCGCCCCATGAAAAGACAGTATTTCAACAGCGATTTCCTGATTGACGGGTTGGTCTTCGGCCACCAGTATCGTCAATCCAGACAGCCTGCTATCGCGAGCCATTTCAGCACTGTTGAGTTGCTGTGGGTGCGGTGCCAGGCAGGCTTGCAGGCAATCGAATACGCTTGAGGGGTTGATGGGCTTTAATAACACACTTGAGATGATGTGTTTTTGCTCGTCTTTAAGTCCCAACTCGCGTCCATATGCCGTCACCAATGCATACTGGCTTGCAGGAGAGTGGGTATGCAGCTCCATGATGGTGTCTATGCCGTCTTTTTGTGGCATGTGCCAGTCAACAAAGGCAATATCAAAGTGGGGTTGCTGATTGCTGACGTATTCTATGCAGGCATCGCCGGAAGAAAACAGCTTAGAGGCAATACCAAACTTCTTCAGCATGGCGGCCATGACTTCACGGGCCAGTGCATTGTCATCCACAATCAGGGCGAGCTTGTCTTTAAAATGCTCTGCCGGCTGGCTGACAAGGCGGGTGGTTGTGGCAAAGGGCAAGGGCAGCGAGAAATAGAATGTAGACCCTTTACCCAACTCACTCTCAACAAAGATCTCACCGCCCATAAGCTTCACGAGATGCTGAGATATGGTTAACCCCAGCCCGGTGCCGCCGTATTTGCGAGTAATAGAGGTATCCGCCTGAGAGAAAGACTGAAACAGTTTTGTTTGTTGCTCGCTGCTTAATCCTATCCCGGAATCAATCACACTAAAGAGTAACCTTGCACTTTGCTCATCCTCACTTTGGTAGCAAATATTGATCGTCACATGGCCCTGCTCAGTGAATTTAACGGCATTGCCCGCGAGGTTGATCAACACCTGGCTGATACGCAGGGGGTCGCCAATATAGTCATTGGCCACATCCGGGTGAACGTCGAAGATAAGCTCCAGTTGCTTTTCTTCTGCCTTGAGCCCGACGATTGTGGCGACATTATCCAGGATCTTATCCAGGCGAAAATGGGTGGATTCTATTTCGACTTTACCGGCTTCAATTTTTGAAAAATCCAGAATGTCGTTAAGTAGTTTGAGCAGCTGCTTGGCGGCGTTGTCTATTTTTTCAACGTAATTGCGTTGTTTGGTAGTCAACTGCGTATTCAGTGCCAGATGAGCCATGCCAATGATGGCGTTCATCGGTGAGCGTATTTCGTGGCTCATATTGGCAAGAAACTCACTTTTTACTTTGGCATTTTTGTCGGCAAGCTCTTTGGCTGCAAGCATGTCTCGTTCCAGCTCATTGCGCTCTGTGATGTCTAAAAAGGTGCCGACAACACCGCCAACCTCCTTAAAACCGTCAAAAAATGGTGCCTCATGTACAATCAACTCACGGGACTCCTGCTGGCCGTTTTTCAGGGTCAGTTCAAACTGGTGTTGTGCTTGCTGTTCAATCGTAAAGTTAGATTTTTGCTCCAGATAGCTGGTGGTGTAGACATCGAACACATCCTGAATGCGCATGCCGGTAACTTCGGCTTCAAACAAGTCCAGAAAATCAAGAAAAGCTCGGTTTACACCTAAGAAGGTGCCCTGAGTATCCCGGTAATAAGTGGGGTTGGGAATGGCATTGAGTATATGTAGTGTCATCTCCAGGTGCTGTGAGAGCGCTGTTTCTGCGGCGAGCTGCTGCTGGGCGTTTTCACACAGTTGGATCTGGATAGCGAGATCTTCACATAGCTGCTGAATACTGGTTTGTTGTTCACCGTCGAAGCGATCGACACTGGCGATATACAGTGCGCCTTTGAGCTGGTTATTAACAATCAATGGATACAGCGCAGCGCTTTTTATGGCAATGGTGACTGCACCGGCTTTCAACTCAAAGGTTGCGTCTTTAGACGCCAAACACTGGCGCGTCAGGGTTCGTCGCAATTGTGTGTATTGAATACTCAGCTTATCCAGACAGGGCGGACAACCAATTGTTTGTATTGGCGTGAGTGCCTCATTATCGGTGCAGCAAATGGCCACACTGGGAGCGGCATAATAGGTGGCGAAAAACTCCAAAGCGAAGCGCCGCAGCTCGTCCGGATCGCGGCTATGTCGGATCCCCTGGTTAAACATTTCTCGCAACTTGGCGATTTCGACCCGGTTGTGGAGTTTGTCGTATATTTGACCAACGACATTAGCCAGTCCGCTGAGCTCGGCGCCCAGCTGGTCGGGCAGTTGCAACTGAGAGTTGCCCGTTTGGTTGGCTTCATGTAACGCGTTTTGCAGGCGCTTAAGCGGTTCAAAAAGCCGTAAATTGCACCACCACAGAGCTACTAAGGTGGCGATGCCAAGGAGCAGCAGGGCCCACATAATGTGCTTACTCAGGTCTGTAAAATGAGTGTCTTTAGTTGCCACAAGTTGGCGGATTTGCTCAGTGAACATGCTATCCAGTTGCGCCAGCTCACCGCTAATTTGTTGCAGCGCGCTGTGATAAGCTGCCAGGTTAAAGTGTGATGTCAGAGGAATGCCCGACTGAAACTGAGTCAGCTCGGTGTAGGTCTGGACAAAAAGCTGCTTCAGTTCACTGTGTATCACAGCCAGCTGAGTTGCTGAGGGCTCAATGGGCAGTGCGGCGATTAAAGGGCGCATTGCTGCAGGCTCTGAGGTGTGTGCTTTTACCGTTACCGTCAACGGTGACTGGCTGAACCTGGCTAACTTTTCGAGTTGCTGTGGCTGCGGGTCGTTAAGGTATAAAGCAAGTTGAATAGTGTGGTCTTGAGCATGTTCCCTAAGGCTGGCAGAGAGTGTGGTCAGGGTTTCAAGGTTGTCGAGCTGTTTATTAATGGGCTCGAGCTTGGTGAAACTGAGAAAGAGTAATAAGGCTGCAATAAATAAACCCGACAGTATTACTGAAAAGACTACATTTACTCTAAATTTTAGACCCATATACACGCCACACTGTTGAGTTTACTAACATAGTAACCATAGTCGCGTGCGGTCATTTCTCAAGCTATGCTTAGTGAAAGTAAATAAAGCGACGAAGAGGACAAAGGAATGGCAGATATTTTGGTGGTTGACGATGTGGCTGAAAACCTGCACATGCTGCAATTGATCCTGCGCCAGCAAGGTCACACGGTGCTTGCCGCCATTAATGCCGAGATTGCGCTGAGCATAATCCAGCGTAAACCGCCTGAGCTTGTGATCACCGACATTAAAATGCCCGGCACATCTGGTATTGAACTGTGTAAGCTACTAAAGGCAGAGAAGCATACCAGCCATATACCGGTAATTTTTGTCAGTGCCCACAGCGACACCGACTGGATAGTCGAAGCACTGCATGCCGGCGGCAATGACTACATTACCAAGCCCTTTATTCCAGCTGAGATCCTCGCCAGAGTGGATACTCAGATCAAACTACTGGATGCGCAAAAAAGTGCGGTAAAGCAGCAGCTCTCTCAGGTGATGAACGAAATGGTCATTGGTGTTGCACACGAAATAAACACGCCGCTGGGCACTGCCATCACGGCTGTCAGTCATTGTGGTGATACGGTGAATAAGCTGGTTGCAGCACTTGAAGCGGGCAGGGCAGACACCGCCATGTTTACCGACAAGTTGAGAGAATGCGATACCAGCTTGGCACTTAGCCAGAGAAATTTAAACAGAGTGGCCAAATTTGTCTCTATGGTGAAGCAAATTGCCCGGGTTGAATGTCCTGTGTCGCCTACCCGAGTGAGCCTGCTAGAGTTTGCTGAAAAAGTGCAATGTGCCTGGTCGGACAAACCCGTCGAGTTGCACCTCGTCGTGCCCAAAGATCTGGTGGCTGTGTTTGATGGTGGGCTGTTAGCATCTGTGCTGGACACGCTGATAGCAAATTCCCTAGCACATGGCCGCCAGCAAGGAACATTGCAGGTGACTATCACCCTGGATATAGAAGAAGGGAAACTCTCCGTGCGCTATCAGGATAACGGGCTCGGACTTGACGGGATCTCAGAAGAAGACATGCTGAAGCCCTTTGTTACAACGAAAAGGGGCAACACCGGTCATGTCGGGCTGAGTGCATCGGTGGCAGCCAATTTGATTGTTAATGCACTGGAGGGAAATTACTGTGTACAAAACAATGAGGATGGCCTCCTTTGGCAGATAACTTTACCGGTCGAGCCTGTTTGATCTGAGTCAAACCACAGGATAATTGATGAGGTGGGCGGACATAAGTCCTTATCTGTGGCGGTGGATTTCTCTAAGCTCGCGAGCAAGATTTTATCTTAATTCAAAAAGTTAATTTTCAATGTTCGAGTTGCAGTTAATTTCTTGAATTTAAGTCACGTAAATATATCGGTGGAACCATTATGCAACAGCTACCTACAGTTGACTATCAAGCGCCTGACGCGGCGAAACTATTTGTAGAATCTCTGCGCTCAACGGGCTTTGGTGTACTAAAAAACCACCCAATTCCTCAGGAACTGGTTGAGTCTATTTATAAAAACTGGCAAGAATTCTTTAACTCAGAAGAAAAGCACGCGTTTTTATTTAACAAAGAAACGCAAGACGGTTACTTTCCGCCCGATGTATCTGAAGTTGCGAAAGGCTTCACAATTAAAGACATTAAAGAGTACTTCCACGTTTATCCAAAAGGGCGTGTGCCTGCACAACTGGATGCTGAAATTCGTGAGTACTACCGTCTGGCCAATGAGTTTGCAGCGCAATTGTTAAGCTGGGTTCAGGCTGAAGCACCAGAAGATGTGCGTGCCAAGTTCTCAATTGATCTTAAAGACATGATCAAAGACTCTGAGCAGACACTACTGCGCGTTTTACACTACCCACCAATGACAGGTGACGAAGAGCCGGGTGCTATTCGTGCAGCAGCACATGGCGACATTAACCTATTGACTGTTTTGCCAGCTGCGAATGAGCCTGGTCTGCAAGTGCAAAGACAAGATGGTAGCTGGTTAGACGTGCCTTGTGATTTCGGTAACCTGATCATCAACATTGGTGACATGCTGCAAGAAGCGTCTGGCGGTTATTTCCCATCAACTATTCACCGCGTGATCAACCCAACCGGTAAGGCCAGTGACAAGTCTCGCATCTCGTTGCCATTGTTCCTGCACCCACGACCGGATGTGGTTTTGTCTGAGCGTTACACTGCAGACAGCTACCTGCAAGAACGTCTCAAAGAGCTGGGTGTAAAATAAATACAGCTTGTTTATTGCATTGGGGCATGACCAATTAGCCGGATAAATTGGCTGTGAAATGGTCTTAGCGACAATGAAGACGTCATAAAAAACGGTGCGAAAGCGCCGTTTTTTGTTGCTAAAAGAGGCTTATTTCGTGTTTATTTCTGGTTTTGGATAATTTTAGGGCTAGCGATAAAAAAAGGACAATATTCAGGTCCTTGCAAAAATTTTTCTGACAATTAAGCAAAAGTGTGCAATATTAAAATTTTTCACACTGAGAAAAAATAATAAAAAACTTAATGACAACGCTGTCATTTGTTGTGTAACATCAAATCAACATGACTGAACACCGGTTGCCTTTGAATGAGGAGGCACCAATCACAACTTTTAGGGGTCGCTACATGATGGCTAAACAGGTTGAACATGACCAGTTATATATAGGTATAGATGGTGGGGGGACGAAATGTCGTGCCACCATATACTCTGCAATACATGGCGTACTAGGCACTGGTCTTGGCGGTCCTGCGAACCCGCTGCACGGGTTTGAAAGAACCTTAGAGTCTATCATGGTCTCAACTCAGCTGGCGTTGCAGGACGCAGGGCTTAGGGTTGAGCAAGTTCACGAGCTCAATGCAGGCTTAGGCCTTGCCGGCGTTAACCTGCCAAGCTTATATGACAAAATCATGCGCTGGGATCACCCGTTTAAACAGATGTTTCTGACCACTGATTTGCACACGGCATGTATTGGTGCTCACGAAGGCGAAGATGGCGCAGTGATCATCACCGGAACTGGCTCCTGCGGGTTTGTGCTGGTGGAAGGTAAAAGTGCCAACTATGGTGGTCATGGCTTTGCACAGGGCGACATTGGCAGTGGCTCCTGGATGGGCCTGGAAGCGGTTAAAGCGGTATTGTTAGACTTAGATGAGCTTGGGCCAAATACGGCGTTGTCAGCGGTTTTGCTCAAGCACTTTAATACGAATACGGCCATGGGCATTGCCGAACAAATGGCGGGGCAGCCTTCAAGCAGCTACGCCAAACTGGCCCGTTATGTGCTGGATGCAGCAAAAGCCGGTGATGTAATTGCACTGGAGATTGTTAAAACCGGCGCTGACTACATCAGCCGACTCGCGCGCAAGTTACTGCAGCAGAATCCGCCCAGACTATCTATGATTGGCGGCTTGTCGGAGCCGCTAAGCGAGTGGTTAGACCCACAAGTGGCAAAACAAGTAGAACTGCCAAAACAACCACCCGAAATGGGCGCTATCTACTTCGCCATGCAGAGTATTCGACGTCAATCAGAACATTTGGTGTAATACATGAACAGATTTATAGCCAGCCGTTTGTTTGACGGCACCCAGTTTAAAAACGACGTAGAGTTTGTTGTCGACAATGGCCAGCTTCGTTTTGAATCACACCCGTCAGGTAGTGACATCACACGCCTCGAGGGCATAACCGCACCTGGTTTCATTGATGTTCAGGTAAATGGCGGCGGCGGTGGCTTTTTAAATGCCGATCCATCACTATCTTGCCTGACGACAATCGTTGCAGCCCATGCAAAGTTTGGCTCAACCGCCTTAATGCCAACGCTCATTACGGATCAGATAGCCGTTATGGAGCAGGCGGCAGATGCAGTTGCCCAAGCGATTGCAGGCAAAGAGCCCGGTGTGGCGGGGATCCATTTTGAAGGCCCGCACCTGTCTCATCCCAAGAAAGGCACACACAGCGAGCAGTTTATTCGCCCAATCTCAGAGCGCGAATTTGCCATTTATGGCCGTGAAGATTTAGGCATAAAAATGGTAACGCTGGCACCTGAAACCGTACCGCTGAGCGATATAAAACGTCTGGTCGAGCTGGGTGTGAAAGTATCCATTGGCCATTCAAATGCCAATTTTGAAACCACCATGGCCGCACTGGAAGTGGGGGCCGATGGCTTTACGCATCTGTTTAATGCCATGTCGGCGTATACCTCCCGTGAGCCGGGTGTGGTGGGCGCTGCACTGTGGGACGATAACGCCTGGTGCGGTTTGATTGTCGATGGCCACCATGTTCACCCGGCGTCGGCCAAACTGGCTATTCGCAGCAAACAACGTGGCAAAGTCATGCTGGTAACCGATGCAATGCCGCCAGTTGGCACGGATGATCAGGAGTTCGATTTCTTTGATGGTCGCAAGGTGATCCGCACCGGTGACAGGCTAAATTCAACCACAGGCGAGCTGGCAGGCAGCGTACTGGATATGGCCAGTGCGGTGCGTAACAGCGTCAATACGCTGGATGTCACCTTATCAGAAGCATTGCGTATGGCCTCTTTATATCCGGCTCAGTATTTGGGCCTGACTAACAAAGGGCGCCTGCTTGATGGCGCGGATGCCGACTTTATTGTGCTCGACGACAACCTTGATGTGTTGCAGACCTTTATTAACGGGCAACGCGTATAATTTTCCCTGGGTAAAAAACCCCGCTGCAGTTTAGCGGGGATTTTTTGTTTGTGTAGGTAGTAACTATGTCAAATAATAAGAAAAGGCTGGCATCGCTCGATGCCTTGCGTGGCATGGATATGTTCTGGATCCTTGGTGGTCAGTCCATATTTGCCGCATTGTTTGTATTAACCGGCTGGCAGGGTTGGAAGATATTCGAAGCGCAGACGCTACACAGCGCCTGGCATGGCTTTACTTTTTATGACTTAATTTTCCCCTTATTCATCTTTTTATCTGGTGTCGCAATGGGGCTCAGGCCCAAGCGCATTGATCACTTGCCACTGGAAGAGCGCAAGCCCATATACATCAAAGCGATTAAGCGTCTGGGTTTACTGTGCCTGTTTGGGGTTTTGTATAATCATGGCTGGGGCACAGGTATACCGGCTGATTTAGGTGAGATCCGCTATGCCAGTGTACTTGGTCGTATCGCCATCGCCTGGTTTTTTTGCGCCATGCTGGTGTGGCATTGCAGCCTGAAAACGACGGCGCTCACGGGTGTTGGAATATTGCTCGCGTACTGGGTGTTGCTGTGCTTTATCCCCGTGCCTGGTGGCAGTGCAGGGGAGCTTACGCCGGCAGGTAGCTGGAATGCTTGGGTAGACCAAGCGTTGCTGCCCGGTATCACTTACCAGGACCGCCCGGTTGACCCGGAAGGGATTTTGTCTAGCTTCCCGGCGATTGTGAACGCCATTGCCGGTGTGTTTGCCGGGCAGTTGATTGCTCAGACAGATAAACTCGGTCAGTGGCAGGTGGCAGGGCGTTTGTTCGTTGCTGGTATCATTAGTCTGGCTTTGGGCTGGTTGTGGGACCTTCAGTTCCCGGTAAACAAAGAACTGTGGACCAGTTCTTTTGTACTGGTGACTGTCGGCTGGAGCGCCATTTTCCTTGCTGTTTTCTTTACGCTGGTCGATATACTCAACGGCCAGAAGCTGGCTTATCCCTTTGTGATCATCGGTGCCAACTCCATTATCATTTATCTGGCATCAAGCCTGGTAGATTGGGCCTTTATCAGCCGCAGTGTGTTCGGTGGCATCATCAATGCGGTGCCAGAGCACTGGCAGGCTTTGATAAGCGTTTGTGCCTTACTGGCGGTCCAGTTGCTGGTATTACACTGGATGTACAAACGTAAGATTATTGTGAGCGTATAGCGCATGGATATTTAGAGGCTTGCGCCTTGTCAGACTTTTAAAAATGGCCTGCTCAGCAGGTCATTTTTATTTTGGCCATAAAAAAAGTACATTTTTTTATCACTTTTACTTTACAAGCGCGTTTTTTTCTCTAATAATGACAGCGTTGTCATAATGGTAATAACCTAAACAGTGTATCCCAGTTAGGTTTTGATCTGACCTTGTTTTGATTGCACGCAGAGCAAGGCTCAGATCCCATTTTTCCTGTTTGTTCACAACCTTGAGCCTTACATTATGCAAATAGTCATTCTAAAAAACGCAGCTGAAGTTGCAGCATATGGTGCCGATATTTTCACTCAGCAGTTAGCACGTAACCCAGGCTCTGTACTTGGACTGGCGACAGGATCAACGCCAGTTGCTTTGTATCAGGAGCTGATCCGTCGCAACCAGGCGGGCACGGTAAGCTTCAGCAAAGCCAAAACATTTAATCTGGATGAATACCTGGGCCTGAATGGCGAACACCCGCAAAGCTATCGTTATTTCATGAACGAGCAGCTGTTCAATCACATAGATATCAATAAAGAAAATACCCATGTTCCGCCGGGTGATGCTAAGAACCCAATTGAAGCCTGTAAAGAATATGAAGCCCGGATTAGCGCCGCCGATGGCATCGATGTTCAGCTGCTGGGTATTGGTCGTAATGGCCACATTGGCTTCAACGAGCCTTCGTCCGGTCTGACATCGCGTACTCGGGTAAAAACCCTGACTAAAGCCACTATCGACGATAACGCGCGGTTTTTCGCAGCGGATGAATACCAGCCACACTTGTCGATCACTATGGGGATCGGCACGATTTTAGACGCCCGCAAAGTGGTCTTACTGGCAACCGGTGAAAATAAAGCCGATGCGGTACACGCCATGATTGAAGGCCCACTGACCGCCGCTTGCCCGGCATCAGCATTGCAAATGCATCGTCATGCGGTGATTGTGCTTGATGAAGGCGCTGCCAGCAAACTCAAAGACATTGAATTTTACAAGCACATTGAAGCTGAAAACCAAAAGCTTCAGGAATATCTTGCCTCTCTGTAGTGTGTGATCACACTGTAGTTCAAGCCCGTAAGGGCTTTTTTTTTGCCGCAAAGCTATTGGCATTCGGGCCAGCTATGTTAGCGTGTCGTCATAGAACAAGAAAAGGATAAATGTCTTGCTGCATTACACGCAAATGAACCTCAACAGGGCTTCGGCTGAACGAAAAGACCCCAACTGGTTGCTTGGCCAGTACGGTGAAAAAAGCCGCTGGTTGCTGATATGGAATAACAAAAATTTGATTGTAAGCAACGAGCGCCAGCTGGCTTTGTTGTCGCAATCACAGGTTGACACGCTCGACCGCGCCGAAGCCGTGTTTTTAGGCATTGACGACACACATAGCTACTTTGCACTCGACGTCAGCGAAGTGGAGCAGGAGCTGCTTCAGGGCTGTATTGATGTCAGCTTTGACGAGCACACCTTTGAGCAGACCTTCCATTTTGAAGACATGCGCACAATTGGCCCAAAGCTGGACGCCGAGCTGGCGTCGGTAGGCGTGCTGGCGCGCGGGCTGTGTTACTGGCATAAAACGCATCGTTTCTGTGGCCGTTGTGGCAGTGCAAATCGCCCTGTGGAAGCCGGACACGCGCGTTTGTGTAACGATAAAGCATGTCGACACATGACTTTTCCACGCACCGATCCAGCCGTGATCATGCTGGTCACGCACACCTTCCCCGATGGCATTGAGCGCTGTTTGCTGGGTCGTCAGGCGCAGTGGCCCGAAGGCGTTTTCTCGACGCTGGCGGGGTTTGTTGACCCCGGTGAAACCCTGGAGCGGGCCGTGATCCGCGAAGTAAAAGAAGAAGCCGGGGTTGAGGTTGACCAGGTGCGCTACCTGACCTCGCAACCCTGGCCCTTTCCGTCGTCTATTATGCTAGGCTTTATAGCAACTGCAAAAAGCACCGACATTTTTGTTGAGCAGGACGAACTGGAGCAGGCACAGTGGTTTTCCCGTGAAGACCTCGACGGGTTTGCCGAGTGGGGAGACGATGTACCTGGCTACAAGCTCACCCGTCCAGACTCTATCTCCCGGTACCTGGTTGAATACTGGCGTCAGCAATGATGCACTAAGTCCAAAATTGAGCACATTATGAAGAAGAATACTAAACTGGTGGCCGCTGGCCGCAAAACCCAGTACACCAAGGGCGTTGTTAATCCGGTGGTGCAGCGCGCATCGACCGTTGTTTTTGATTCTGTCGCTGATATGCAGGAAGCCATTTCCGAGCGCGGCAAACGCACCTTATTTTACGGCCGTCGTGGCACCAATACGCATTTTGCTCTGCAAGACGCCATTATGGAGCTTGAAAATGGCGCCGGTTGTGCGCTGTATCCGTGTGGTGCAGCCGCTATTTCGCAGGCGCTGTTGTCTTTTTTGAAAACCGGCGACCACCTGCTCATGGTGGATACTGCGTATGAGCCAACACGAGATTTCTGTGACAAAATCCTGGCAGGACTGGGGATCACCACAACCTATTATGATCCACTGATTGGCGCTGATATCGAATCGCTTATTCAGGACAACACCAAAGTGCTGTTCCTGGAATCACCGGGCTCTATCACGATGGAAGTGCAGGACGTACCCAGCCTGGTCAAAGCAGCCAAAGCGAAAGGGGTGATCACTATGCTGGATAACACCTATGGCAACGGCTGGCATTATCGTCCGCTGGAGCATGGGGTAGACATCAGCATTCAGGCTGCCACTAAATACATAGTGGGCCACTCCGATGTGATGATGGGCGTGGCCGTGGCGAACGAAACCCTTTGGCCGACGCTGCGCGAAAACTCTTACCTGCTTGGCCAGTGCACCTCAGCGGATGATGCTTATCTGGCATTACGTGGTTTGCGGACCATGCCGATGCGCCTGCAACAGCACGAGAAATCGGCACTGCAAGTGGCTAACTGGCTGGCGGGCCATCCGCTGGTCGACCATGTGCGCCATCCGGCGCTCAAAAGCTGCCCCGGACATGAATTCTTTAAGCGCGACTTTAGCGGCAGTAATGGTTTGTTCTCTGTGGTAATGAAAGAAGGCCACCGTAAAGCCATTAACCGTTTCCTCGACAGCCTGCACCACTTTAAAATGGGCTTTTCCTGGGGCGGCTTTGAAAGCCTGGTAACGGCGAATGCCAGTATGGCGCCGCTGCGCAGCACCACCGGCTGGCAGTACGGCCCGGTGATCCGCTTACACATAGGTCTGGAAGATGTGGAAGATTTGATTGCCGACCTGGAGCAGGCGCTCAAGGTGTATCAGGAAAGTTTGTAACAGCAAGGGCGGTGAGCAGTCACCGCCTTTTTTATACCCGTTACAGGCTCTGGGCGTAATGATATAACGCTTTGAGTACCGCCAGGTTCTTTTCATTCCCTTCGTGCTCGTACACCAGGTTTTCCAGCGTGATCATAAAGTCCTGAGCGTTAATCGACGGGTTGTCTTCTCCATGCATCAGTTTATTCTGACAGTATTTACGCCACTGTTCCAGCTCGCTGGCAGAGAGGCTCTCGGGCCAGTTTCTGGCACGATAACGAAACAGCAGGGTGTGGAATTTAGGGTCTTCAAACTCCAGGTTTAGCGAGCCTAATTCATGCGGTGGCGCTTCGCGTACAATGGCCAGCTTGGCTTTGTCGGCTTTACTGATAAAGCCATTATAAAGCTGATAGTCGGGGTTAGTGGTGTCACTGAAATCGCCCTGATCGTTGAACACCTCTGCAACTTTGTCGCGAAGCTCCGGGTGCGATTTCAAAATTTTAAGATTAGCCAGACACTGCTCACGATCAATCCCCAGGCGGGCTGCATTTTCGGGCAGCAAAGTTTTCGCCGGTGCTAATATCGGACATTTGTTCAGGTGAACCAGTTTCAGGCCAACCGGCAGTTCATCTTCGCCCAAATCGTTGTGTTTGGTGTATAAGCGCGCACGCAATTCTTCCACCGACAAGTCCAGCAGTACTTGCGGATCGTCGGTCAGGTTAAAACACACCACGGCATTTTTGTTCACCGGATGAAAACTCATCGGTGCAATCCAGCTGGTACACCCCTGGGTAGCCGGAATACGCGAAGAAGTATGCACCAGAGGCTGCATGTTAAACACATCAATCAGCTCTGCCAGTGCTTTTTTACCGCGCAGTGAGAAGAAAAACTGATACAGTTTCGGTTGTTTTTCTTTGATAAGCTTTGCCAGTGCAATGGTTGCGGTGACGTCGCTCAGTGCATCGTGGGCATCGGCGTGCTCAATGCCATTGGCCTTGGTCAAATCTTCCAGGCGAAAGCTTGGCGTGCCATCATCTTTTTCTGGCCACACAATGCCTTCAGGGCGCAGCGCATAACAGGCACGTACTAAATCAATGATGTCCCAGCGGCTGTTGCCATTTTGCCATTCGCGCTCATAAGGGTCATAAAAGTTGCGATACAGGCTGTAACGGGTCACTTCATCATCAAAACGAATGCTGTTATAACCGGCCACACAGGTATTGGGTTTACTGAATTCGCGATGGATCTTGGCCATAAACTCACTTTCCGGCAATCCATGTTTCAGCGCATGCTGCGGCGTGATTCCAGTTACCAGGCAAGCCTCCGGCTGAGGCAAATAATCCGCCGCCGGACGACAATATTCAATCAGCGGCTCACCTATTATATTCAGGTCCAGGTCGGTACGGATCCCGGCAAACTGACTCGGCCGGTCCTTCTGCGGGCTGGCCCCCCAGGTCTCATAATCGTGCCAGTACATTGTCGGGATATTATCAGTTAATTCTTGTGTCGCCATCAGGCTATAAATCCTATTTCAATCAACCTGTTATTCTTATTCAGTGCAGCAGGCTGCTGTTCAGAGTTTGCTGTTTTTAAGCCCAAGTGTGTATACCACTGTGTGTACCGCACGCAATCAGTGTGTACGAATGCGTATTCAGCTAAGGCTTGTACAAACTCAAAAGTCTGGAAATCTAAGTCGTTACGTTATTGTCTCATAGTGATGGGTTGGGAGTAAACGGAAGAGGATTGATTCAGAGTTACTGTATTTGCCTATTCTCAAGAATAGAAATCGCTTCATTCAGCCCGTTAATTAACTCGTAAAGTGCTCCTCTGATCAATCTTCCTGTTTTCACTTCTCGTTCTCGCTTCAAAAAAATAACAAGGTCTTTGAGCGCAGGGAGTTCTTTTTGGTCTTTAACTGGGTTATTTTCTATTCGATATCTGTCCACTATGAAATGTAAGAATTGATTGATATTTTGGGCATCCCATTGTGTGATAGCTTGCGCAAAGAGTTCGAGGTCAAAAACATGAAAGAATGGTTCACTTTGAATATCAGACCTTGCACTTTCGTAGGCACTTTTCCAATCCATACGGAAGGCTTCCTCAAGCTTTTTCAGTAGGTTACTCTTGTTGCGAGCATATACCTTGTTGAGTACTTCGTTAAATTGAGGACTTACCATTAGACTCGAATAGAATCTAATGTCAAGAACAGATTCCCGGTCGACAGTATCCAGATTTATCACTCCATCCATCAACACTCTATCCAGAACTTTCTTGGAAGTGCTCTCTATATCACTGGGGGGGAGGTATCCCTTTTCGTGAAGCAGTAAAAATCGATCACAGCACGTTAGCCAATCAAACCAATTTAAGCTCGTACCTTTGAAAAGAAGCTTTTCAACCTCTTTAATTGCAAGCTCAAAGTCATCTTCTGATTTGAACGAGTAAATACTTCCTGTTCTATAGATGTCGAATGGGTGCCTGATTCTTGGGAGGCTGAAATAAGTAATGTACTCTTTATCAGTTAAATCAGGAATTACGTTAGTAAAGCAATATTGGGCAAAACTCCAATTGATAGGAGAGTGAAGAAATAGAGAATTGAGTTGCTCATATAAATCATATTGATGCTGTTCATCTTTGGTAAGTTCTTGCTTCTCATCCTTGTTGCCAGTAGCTGTCTGATATGATTCCAGCATACTACGCACAGTCCACTTTGTTGCATTCTCTTTGATGGATAGAAGTGTATCAAGGTCAAGTTTGTGACTGTAGCAGAAGAGAGAAATTGTAACTATTTGTTGAGCTATAATTTCAGTTGTTCGGTCTTCGATTATCTCCTCAATGTCCTTGAGCTTGTTATTTAACTTTATGGTTCGATTAATCGCGCGTTGTATTACTCGCAAGTTTGCCGCATCAAGCTTCTTAGCACCTGCCTCTTGCAGGGTCTGGAATAAGGCTTGTTTGAGAGGTGTATTTAATTTTCCTTCATAAATTTCTTCAACAATACTAAGCAGCTCATCAGTCGTTCTTGTCAGTTTGATTACGTCACTGAATACTTTCTCTACTTTAGCTTTATCTTCAAGAGCTTTGGAATTTGCTACAACTATCACTTTAATGCCGTTATGCTCGGCAAATCGCAAGCAGCTACCCATTATGGTTTCTAGCAATTTCTTATCGCTCAATCGTTCCAAATCATCCACTACAAGAGTGAAGTTGGTCATATCCTCTAAAGCTTTTTGACGTACATACTTGCTGACACCTGATATAGCGCCCTGAATCAAGCCCGATGCGTTACTATCTGCACCAAAAAACTTTGCGACTTTTCCAGAGTATTTTTTAGCACTTTCAAAATAGTCAGAGGTTTCGGCATTGTTCGATATATGCAGAGAAATTACCTTGTCCTGGAATTCCGAAACACTACTTATCCCAAAAGCTGAAATGTAATGATAGTCTCCAAAGGTGTTTTCGTCTGATTTAATCATCGGTCGCAACTCATTCTCAATCAAGTGAGTTTTGCCAATACCCCAGTCACCATCAAGTAACACGATGGGCGGGTGACTGGTTTCTTTTAACTGCTCTATGATTTGACGTGTTGTTTGGCTTGTCATGGTTACTCGCATTTAGTTTTTGATAGACGCCGACGGACTACCCCATACCAAAGAAAATTGGGTCAGGCACACTACTATATCGTCCTTTCATGCCATTAAGAGCCTTGGCTACGGGATTGTTTGGCTTGTCTTGAAGTCGATTTATGAGTATATTTATATCCCGAAATTAACATTAAGGAAAAGATGTGGCAAATAACAACAATAATATACTCACTTCTTGGTTACTCTAGTGCGCTCGTTCCCAATTCCTCGATAGATTTTCACTGGCATTTAACGTCAGAGAATGCAGAACTAGTGCGATTTGGCTCCTTCTTGTCGGGAAGGATAGGTTGAGTAAGTTAACATGCTATTAAATTTGAATGATTAAAATTAATTTGGTGTGTTGGCTATTTATCAATAAGATGGGCAGGTGATGGAATCATCAAAAAGGGGTCGTCTTCTGGGCAGGATCATTGAAGACTTCCAGAGGTCGATCCGGCCTATGAGGCAAGAGAGAAAAATGTCTCAAAAAGAATTAGCAAAAAAAATGGCAGATCCCGTCGATCAGTCGACGATTTCAAACTGGGAAAGCTGTAAAACGCCGATGACACTTGAGCAGGCACTTGATGTGCTTATGATATTCGGTAAAAACTGGGATACATTTTTCAGTGTTCTTTCGTCAAAGGTTCATGAGAAAAACACAAAAATTACTCATTGCACTATTGAAGATAAGTGCAGTGATGAAAAGGGAAAGGTCGAATAAAAATGATATCAGATACAATACTTTTGCTAGTTTTGTTACCTGCTTTGTTAATAGCATGGAAAGATGCAAATGCAAGGTGGCTAATGATGACTTTGTTAGGTATACAGATTTTAGATATGTCCATGTATCAAGTTGCTATAACTTGGGTACATCATTATTATCTTTGGTGTTTAGCCTTAAACTTATTGTTCATCATTGTTGTTTTAGGCCGTAAACAGTGGGCTGGAGCTGCTTATTCCTGTTCAAAATTACCTTTCTTTAAAGAAGTAATCTTAAAGTACAATTTGACCACACTTGAATGTGCTCTCATTCTTATGTACATGTGCAGCGGAGTTGTTTGCGCTCTTGTATGGATAGAAGTTCAATTGTACTCCTTTAAAATAATCACTACTCCTTATTTATATCATTATGTTTTTACCGCTGCGCAATCAGTGATCCATGCTTTGGAAGTTTGTGCTGTTGCCAGCTACATAACCAGATTACGTGATCAACTTAACAATGGAGCTCTACATGGAAATCATTAACGAAAAACTCTTGTCTCTAGTTTCTGGCGGTGCAGGAGGTGGAGAAGGCAAGCCGGCACTTCCTGCTAGTATGATTTTGCCACCACCACCCGTTGAAAAAACTGATGACTAGCAATCTTTAAGCATTGCCTTAAGGTATGAATATTTTAATATTTATGCTCGGCAAGTTGCATCAAAGCTTTATAAAGGGGCTATTTTAGGCAAGAGTAGTCAGGTTTGTTATACCAATGTGTGGTGATAGGGAACTCGACGCACATAGTCACTAAAGCCAGGGGCAAGACAACATTCTGAACATTGGAGGTCTATATGCAAGTAATACCAAGAAGCGAGCTGAACAAAGTGCATGGTGGGGCTGGTGGTAATGAAAATAAGCCGCCTCTTCCGCAACAGTGAGAAGTTAATAGGTACATTGAAGAATCAGTGAGTATGGGTCTGTCTGTTTGACTGAGTTCACACTGCGCAATCGCCTTTTTACTAAAGAGTCAGTCGCCCGGCTGACTCTGCTTTGTAAAAGATCACCGTGGACCAATTTACTAATGCAATATTGCGTTAGCTCCCCATATTGTCTTTCAAGCTCCCTGGTTATCTAATTCACCATACCAAGCGCTCTAATCAGTATCATTCCATCTTGCGCCAAATCCGAACTAAAGCGCGGCTTTGCACCTCAGTATTAGACTAAGGTCGTAGAGTATGTTGCCTGTATGATTTTTGTTCTCCCTGTTACTCTGAGAGGGCAGGTCATCAACTCGTTAATCGTCGGCGCGGCCTGTGTTTGCCGACCAATACAACATGGAAAAGGTAATGAAATATAAAAATTTATTAATGGCGCTGCCGTTGCTTGGTGCAATGGAAGTAGCGCTTGCGGTAGACTGTAGTAACTTAACTGACTGGCAGGCTCAGAGCGTGTACACCAAAGGGGACTCGGTTACTTATCAGTCGGTAAGTTATACCGCCAAATGGTGGACTCAGAATCAAAACCCCGCCAACAACTCGACCACTTATGCTGTGTGGAATAAGGATGGCAACTGTGACGCAAGTGAGCCGGTGCCACAAGTGACGGTGACCTCTCCGAGCAACAACACGAGCATTATTATCGGAACACCCATCGACTTGGCTGCATCCGTTTCTCATCCGCAAAATATTGCCATTGAGCGGGCGGAGTTCTTTATTGATGGTACGCTGATCGCGACCGACAATACCGCGCCATATTCTGTGCCCTGGCAAGCCCAGGGGTTAGGCAGTCATCAGTTGCAAGTGTTTGCAGTTGATGCAGCAGGTGGCAGGGGAGAGTCCAGCGCTGTTAACTTTACTGTCGCTGCAGATGACTTCCCACCGGGTGATCCGAACTTCAAAATTGTTGGCTACTTCCCAAGCTGGCAGGGGGCGGTCAGTGATATTCAGTTTGATAAGCTCACCCATATTAATTATTCATTCTTACTGCCCAACGCGGATGGCACACTTCAGCCGCTCGAAAATTTAAGCAAAATGACAGCGCTGGTAAATTCTGCCCACGCCAACAACGTTAAGGTTGGCATTGCCATTGGTGGCTGGAATGGTGGGGATGACAGCGCATTTGAAACCTTTGCGGCGTCGGCACAAGGTCGCGCGACATTTGTGCGTGAAGTAATGGCCTTTGTAGAGCTGCATAACCTGGACGGGGTAGATATGGACTGGGAATATCCTGATCCCGGCACCTCAGCCAATAACTACGCGCTGTTGATGAAGGAGCTGAGCGTTGAGCTGCGTGCTCGCGGTAAGTTTCTGACTGCGGCTGCGGTGGCGCTGGGTTATACAGGCGGCGGCGTACTGGAGTCGGTTTTCCAGGATATCGACTTTCTGAACCTGATGGCCTACGACGCCAACAATGCTGATCATGCATCTATGCAGTATGCCAAAGACTCCATTGCATACTGGCAGAGCCGTGGACTGAGCAAAGAGAAAACGGTGCTGGGCGTGCCTTTTTATGCACGTCCAACCTGGAAGAGATATCGGACCTTGGTGCAGGAAAATCCGGCGAATGCCTGTCGGGATAGTGATGGCACCAGTTACTACAACGGTATTCCAACCATCCGTGCCAAAACCGAATATGCGAAGCTCAATGCCGGTGGGATCATGAACTGGGAGCTGTCTCATGACAGCAAAGGTCCGGCTTCAATCTTAACCGCAAAGTGGGAAGTCGCAAACGGGTTAGCACCAAGCTATACCTGCCAGTAGGGCCTTTATAATCACACAGTTCAGCAGCTAAACCGGCTGCTGAACTGATTTTCACTTAGTAAAATTGCTTCAGCACGTCCATATCTGGCAGCAAAGGCAAGTTAGCCAGCCGGTTTTGCCAGTGCTGGATAACCTCGGGTATCTCTTCGTAATGCGGGAGCAGCAAATAGCCGCCCAGCAGCACCACGCCTAACTGCAATATGGAGGCTAACGGTGCGCTCGTTGCAACCGGCTTGAGCGCGCTGCCAAATGAGGCTTTCAGCTCATTGTTGTTTATGTCTACCGCGTAACATTCATCCAGAATGAGGTGGGTTAGCATGCCGAAAATAACCATTACGCCACACAGCAGAGCAAAAGGCAGTGCTTTACCCACATATAAGGCAAGATTAACCGCGATGACGGCAAACATGATCACAGACAATAGCGAGTGGCTTGCACCGCGGTGAATGGTGTAGCTTTCAAAGAGTGGTTTCAGGGCGTACATAAATAACAGATACACGCCTAGGCCAGACAGCCAGATGGTGGTCAGAGAATTAAATTCAACCGCCAGAGGCAGGCCGATCGCGCTGCACAATGCAAATATAGAAAACAAGCTGTTGAGTGAGCGAGACTTATCGGCATCGAGATCTGGAAGCAGCCCGGCCAGCGCGCCGAGGATAAATAACACTAACATATCGCCCATACCGGCAAGATTGGTTGCCAATATCACAGATGATGCGCCGGCACTGACTACCACGGATGCTTTAAAATGAGTTGCAAAATTGGCCACTACATACCTTTTTGAATAAATGGAGACTACATCAGCCACACTTTTCCTCTGCGGCTGCTCTATCACCCTGATCATAATGGCATTTTAAGCCCATGCCTAGCCATAAAAAAGCTTAGTTATAACGATTGCCACAGCAGCGTAAACCAGGCAGCAAACAGGCTAAGGCTGCTAGGGCAAACACCAGTGTGCTCATTTTGAGGTTGTGACCGATAATGTGAACATAGCAAGCGAGAAATTTAAGTCGGTTTTACAGCTGCTAGGCAATCACCATAGCCGTACAGATAAGCATGTCGAGAATAATAGTAATTTAGTATATGTTTGTGGTGATTACTCTGTTATAAAAGTATTAAATGCTATTGCGAGTAATGCAATTATGAATACGCACCTGACCCTGGCGGCTTTTTGCTTGACCACTTTGGTTGCCTGTGGCGGCGGCTCGTCGGAAAGCAACTCAACCGCGAGTGACACCACATCAAATACAACGACAGACTCACAGACTTCTTCGCAATCTGGCGGCAGTGCCACTGAGCCTTCATCGGAGCAAGGAGGTAGCGAAGATCCACAAGCGGGGGATGGGGGAGAGGGCGAAGCGCCTGAGCCGCAAAACACCCCGCCTGAGGTAGTCGTCGATATCACTCAACCTGAGGTGGTAAAAGGCGCGCCATTGACCTTGTCTGCTAATGTGGCGGACTCCGAAGATACGACTTTTAGCTACCTCTGGCGGCAAGTAAGCGGACCCGAAGTTGCGCTGGGCGATGTTACGGGGCCAACCCTGACAGTGACTTTGCCTGACACTTACCAGGCTGCGGCGGATAGTTATCAGTTTTCAGTTACAGTGACGGATCCTCAGGGCGCTGACACAACCACAATGATTGACGTAGAAGCCAGTAATGCGATGTCACCCAACCAGGCCGCGATGCTTTTGCACCAGGGCACAATGGGGCCAACACTTGAAGAGGTGAATGCAGCCACGGGGATCAGTGAAACGCAGTGGCTGGATGCGCAAATGGCGCTACCAGCGACCTATCACTTACCGTTATTGGAGAATTATCCAGACAGAGATACGCCTTATCAGATAAACCGGATTGATGCCTGGTGGAAAGCAACCCTGAATGCAAATGACCAATTAAGGCAGCGGGTGGCTTTTGCCTTAAGTGAGATACTTGTGGTCTCGGATGCAAACAATGCGCTCAAAGGCGAGCCTGAGGGCATGCTGGCATATTATGATCTCTTACTGGAACATGCATTTGGCAATTACCGGGCGCTGTTAGAGGCTGTCACCTTATCGCCGGTGATGGGCACCTACCTCAGCCATCTTGGCAATGAAAAAGCGGATCCTGAACGTAACATACGGCCCGATGAGAATTACGCACGAGAGGTCATGCAGTTGTTCACCATTGGGTTGGATATGTTGGATCAGGACGGCAGTATTATGCAAGGCGACAATGGCCAGCCAATCGCAACCTATTCTCAGCAAGAGATAACCGGGTTTGCACGTGTGTTTACCGGCTGGACGTTTGCTTATTCGGCGCGCTGGGACCGCCCGAGCCGCAATTATAGTTTGCCCATGCAGGCCTTTCCCGCATACCACTCTGAACTCGATAAGACGTTGCTCAATGGTGAAGTCATCCCGGCCGGCGTAGGGCCAGAAGACTCTATGCAGCTCGCACTGGACAACTTGTTTAACCACACCAATGTGGGCCCGTTTATCAGTAAGCAGCTTATTCAGCGTTTAATTACCTCCAACCCAACGCCACAGTACGTAGAGCGAGTAGCAACCGTATTCAATGACAATGGCAGCGGTGTGCGAGGCGATTTAAGTGCTGTGATCCGCGCCATCTACCTTGACGACGAGGCGCGCCGTTATGGCTCAGTGCTGGCATATCAGGGCAAAATTAAGGAGCCTTTACTAAAAGGAGTTCAGCTTTGGCGTACATTGAATGCGCACAGCGAAGCGGGTAACTATTTTACCTGGAACCTGGATGACAGATATGGTCAGGGCCCGATGCTATCGCCTTCGGTATTCAATTTCTTCAGGCCAGATCACCAACCGGCGGAGCTCAGTGAGCAGGGCCTGTTCGCCCCGGAACTTCAGATAGCAAACGATGCCGCGATGATAGGTACATTGAACCAGCAATATGGCGATCTTATCTGGCGTATGGCTGAGCGTCACGACACCTTAAATCCTTCGGCAATCTATCTGTACGGCCAAAGTGACATCAGTTTGCTCAAAACAGGTGGTCTCAGTGCGCTACTCGACAGGTACAATCTGTTGTATTTTGCGGGCAACATGTCACAGGCAAGCCGGGATGCGTTCATTGAGCTGGACCAGTACTTTGCCAATAAAAGTGCAGCAGACAGAGTCGGACAGCTTTTGTTTATGGTGTCATTATCACCCGAATTTAACGTGCAGTATTAGGAGCCAGACATGATGAATAAAAGCAGAAGAGAGTTCTTATCATTATGCCTGAAGGGCGGTGTATCGGCGGCGGCGTTGACCAGCTTGCAGCTTCAGGCACTGTCGGGCAGTGTTGAGCAGCGCAGTTTTTCGGACTATAAAGCCCTGGTATGCGTGTACCTGTACGGCGGAAACGACTCCATGAATATGCTGGTCCCGCTGTCGGGCGAGCAACGCAGCTGGTACGAAGCAAGTCGGCAAAATTTGGCGGTGCAAGAAGCAATTTCGCTCTCTACCGCCAGTGAATTTGAAGGCGGGGTTGGTCTACATCCGGCTATGGCGCCTTTACAATCTTACTTTGATCAGCAAAACCTGGCGTTTGTGGGTGGTGTAGGTACGCTAATTGCGCCCACGTCATTGGCGGCGTACCAGGCCAAAAGTGTACCGCTACCGCAGCACTTGTTTTCGCACAATGATCAGCAGGCAACCTGGATGCATGGTCAGGAAAAGCAAACGCTGAATACCGGCTGGGGAGCAAGATTGTTAGAGCGCCTTGAGCAGGGCAACGTATTTGGTAGTAACATCACCATAGATGGGGCTAACCCCTGGCAAACCGGCACGAACACCAGTGCATTTGCCCTGAGCAAAAGTGGAGTCAGTAAAATTAATGCGCTGAGTGGCTATGAGCCAAGGGTGGAGCATGTCAGGCGTGTTATGCAAACCTTGTTTAGCCAGGCTTCACACCCTTTGGCATCGGCTTATGCCAGCCGATTAAGCGGGTCTATCGAGCATACCTTATACATGAACACCCTGCTGGAGCAGGCGCCAACCTTAACCACGGAGTTTGGCGAATCGAGCCTCTCAGCCCAGTTAGCTGCGGTGGCAAAAACCATCAGTATTCAGTCACAGCTCGCTGCTCAGCGGCAAATTTTCTTTGTGTCTATGGGTGGTTTTGATACCCATGACAACCAGGAGTCGACGCATCCTGCGTTACTGGGTGCGTTAGCAAACAGCCTGGGAGAGTTCCAAAATGCGCTGACTGAGCTGGGAGTGGCCGAGCAGGTCAGTACATTTACTATGTCAGACTTTGGCCGCACTCTTACCTCGAACGGCGATGGCACCGACCATGGTTGGGCGGGTAACCAGTTGGTGCTGGGTGGCGCCGTTAAGGGGGGCGATTTACATGGTGCCATGATGGCGCAGCGGCTGGATGGCCCTGATGATGTCGGCGGTGGACGACTGATCCCGGCCTACAGTAACGAGCAATACTTTGCCCCGCTTGCACGTTGGTTTGGTCTTGCCGAGAGTGAACTGACGGATTTATTCCCGAACCTCAGCAACTTCGATGCACAGGCGCTCTCTTTATTTAAGGCTTAGCCTGTGGTTTGTCTTGCGTCCCAGTCATGTTAGATTACCTCGTGAAATGTCACGAGGTAATCTATGTCTTCTGTAATTGCACAATTTTTAAATGATCCCCGCTTACTGCTCAACGCCGTTGGCGAGGGCATTTATGGCTTTGATTTGTCCGGCAATGCTGTTTTTATCAACCCGGCGGCTGAAAAAATGACCGGCTGGTCTGCTGATGATTTGCTCGGCAAGAAAATCCACCAGTATCACCACCATAGTTACGCAGACGGCACACCTTACCCCGCCGATCATTGCCAGATCTATCGTACTATGTTTGACGGGCAAACCCGTCATGTCACTGATGAAGTATTCTGGCGCAAAGATGGTAGCTGCTTTGCGGTGGAGTATACCTCGACACCTGTGTTCAAAGAGGATCAGATTGTTGGTGCGGTCGCGATATTTCGCGATATTTCAAAGCAAGTTGAGGCCGAGCGGGCATTGCGGGATGCGCTTGAGCAGGTTCAGACGCTCTCCGAGCAGCTAAAAGAGGAAAATAGCTACCTGCTGGCAGAAATTAACGAAGACTGGCAAGACTCCGGCCTGGTTGGCCAGAGTCATATATTTCAGACCATGCTGGAGCAAATTAAGCTGGTCAGCCAGACCGACAGTACCGTGCTGATCCTGGGTGAAAACGGTACGGGTAAAGAGCTGGTTGCGCGCAACCTGCACCGACTGAGTTTACGCAGTACCCAGCCGTTTGTGCGGGTTAACTGTGCGGCCTTTTCACCGAGTTTATTAGAATCCGAATTATTCGGCCATGAAAAAGGCGCGTTTACGGGCGCCAATGAAAGGCGCAAAGGGCGCTTTGAGCTGGCCCATCAGGGCACCTTGTTCTTAGATGAAATAGGTGAGTTACCTTTAGAGGCGCAAAGTAAGCTGCTGAGAGTATTACAGGAGCAGGAGTTTGAACGTGTAGGCGGCAGCAAAACAATATCGGTGGATATTCGCGTCATTGCTGCAACTAACCGGGATCTGTGGCAGATGGTTGAAAAGGGCGAATTCAGGATGGACCTGTACTACCGGCTTAATGTCTTTCCTATCAAAGTGCCGGCGCTCAGAGAGCGGCTGGAAGATATACCCTTGTTATGTGCCAACATGCTGTCCCGGCTTAATGCCCGGCTGGGCAAGCAATTACGCGGCATTGCCAAGTCATCGCTGGCGAAACTCCAGGCCTATGACTGGCCCGGCAATATCCGGGAGCTGCAAAATATTCTCGAACGTGAAGCCATTTTAGCCAGCGGCAGAACACTGCGGCTGACGCAGGCGCTGGCTGCTAATGTGGGTGAGGCGGCGGTGTCTCAGGATCTGTCGCTTGCCCATGCCCAACGGGAACACATAATATCGGTACTGGAGCTTTGTCAGTGGCGGGTTGCCGGGGAGCAGGGCGCAGCGGCATTGTTGGGTATGCCAGAAAGCACTTTGCGCTCAAAGATGAAGAAGCTAAATATACAGCGAGAACGCGATATATAGCGAGTGTTCGTGATATGTCGCGACTTCGTGTTTTAGTGTGATTTATAAATTCAACAAAAACATATAGTTAAAAACTTTCAGTTTGGTCTGAAACTTGCAAATTGATAAGTGTGTTTCACTGACAATAAGCAAGTATTATGAAGTTCGATATTAAAGAAGAAGATATGATCATCAAGCCCTATAAGCAGGATGGGCCGATCTATATCCGTGAGCAAAAGGGACCCTTCCAGCAGATCCGTCGCTATCTGGGCTGGTTCCTGATGCTGGTTTTCATTGCCATTCCCTGGATCCCCTACAAAGGCCAGCAGGCCGTATTGCTGGATGTGGCTTCTCAGCAGTTTCGTATTTTTGGTGTTACTTTATTACCGCATGATTTCATGATCCTGGCCTGGGTATTTATGGCTGGCGCATTTGGCTTGTTTTTTGTCACTAACTGGCTGGGCAGGGTATGGTGTGGCTACACTTGCCCACAAACGATTTGGATGCTGATGTTCACTTGGGTTGAACATCGGATCGAAGGGACTCGAAACCAAAGGATTAAACTGGATAAAAGCAACTGGGATGGTAAAAAAGTCTCCAAAAAACTGGCCAAGCACGCGGTGTGGTTGCTGATCTCTGTGTTTACCGCGACGTCTTTTATGGCCTATTTTGTACCGGCCAAAACGCTATATACCGAGATGTTTACACTGCAATGGTCTGGCCTGGTGAGCTTTTGGGTGTTTTTATTTGCATTTTGTACCTACGGGAATGCCGGCTTTTTACGTGAGAAAATGTGTAATGTGGCCTGCCCCTATTCACGTTTTCAGTCGGTGATGTTTGATAAAGATACCTTAGTTGTCTCTTACGATGCTGCACGCGGTGAAAACCGTGGCCCACGAAAACGCAAGGCAGATCATAAAGCCATGGGGTTAGGCGATTGTGTTGACTGTAATTTATGTGTTGAGGTGTGCCCGGCGGGGATTGATATCAGAAATGGCCTGCAATACGAATGCATTAACTGCGGCCTGTGTATTGATGCCTGTGATGAGACCATGAACAAGTTTGGCTATGATACCGGGCTGATTAAATATACCAGTGAAAATACGCTGTCGGGCAAAAAGACTAATCCGTTCAGGTTAAAGCTGGTCGGTTATGCCGCCTTATTTGCAGTGATAGTGGTGACTATGGTTGTCTGGGCCATGAATCGCACGCCCATCGAAGCTTCCGTTATTCGCGACAGAAATGCTCTTTACCGCGTGAATTACGAAGGGCTGGTAGAAAACCCTTATACCCTGAGCATCATCAACAAAACCCAGCAAACGCTTCATTATCGCATCGGGATCAGTGGTATAGAACATGCCAGCTTATCAGCGCCGGATTCAATTAAAATTGAGGGCGGACAAATGCTACTGGTGCCGGTGACTGTGACTGCAGACGGCTACGATTTAAGCCGCACAGCAACGCCGCTCAACTTTGTGGTAACGGCTGAGGAAGACGCCAGTATCACGATAGAAAAAGAAAGCTATTTCTATAAAAACCGTTAACAGAAGGCTATTTTTGCTCTTTTGTTGTGGGCACCTCATTGCTGAGTAACCTGATGTCAGTAGTGAGGTGCCTGTTAAGCTTTCGCCGTAAGTGATCTGGCAGCCATTTTAACATAATACGCCGGTATTCAGCCGTTGCCACCAGCCGGGGTAAAGCATCATCGAAAACCGTAACTGCCTGTCTACCTTGAGCGTTTTTGGTGCAGCCAATGTAGCCTTTGGCAACCAGTGGCACACCGGCCAGAGAGACTTGGATCAAATCGTCTGAACCAATACGTTTGCTCAGATAATAGTGCTCACTTGGGTAGCCCAGGACCAAGTCAACGCGTTTTTTGATGAGCATGTTGGTCAGGCTTTGCAATGTATCCCATCCGGGGCGCACAACCACCTGGTCGGGAGGTAAGCGAGCGATGAGCTGGTCTAGCTTTTCACCATAGGAACGACTTTGTGCAACGCCCAGCGTGAGCTGATGCTTTAACATGAGCTCGACAAGTGACACGGCTTGATGAATATCCAGCCCCAACTTTTGCACTGTCTCTTTACGAAGTGCCAAACCGGGCGAGAGGCCAACGGTGGCATAACGCTTTGTATAGGTTATATGTTTTTTTCTTTGGGCGGTTTTATACAGAGAAACCATACAGTATGCGGTGTCGCTGTGACTTAATTCGTGGATTGCGCGACTGGCGGGAAACCCCTGACGCTGAAAAGCCAGGTGGGGCAGCTGGGCATGAAGCAACGAAATTAATTGTTCATCCCGACCTTCGCCTTCATCTCTGTCTGCATAGATATAATAGGGTGGAAAATCTAACGTGATCCACGATATGACAGGCGCACTGCTGTGAGCATAACTCAATGAACTCAAATACGTTAACAACAGCAAAATAAGTCTCACGTACTTCTCCGCCAACACCTGTTAACTAGTGAGTTTAGCAAAGGTGGCAAAAAAGCCGAGTATATGGTCACTTTGGCTTAGTATTTAAGGGAAAAGATGCAGTGTGACTTTTGCTTTTAAATTATTTTTACAAATGGTAATGGTTTGCTACATTTTAGGGAGCCCCTTCTCAGTGTGCACCATTAAAAAGCATGGAAAGACAAACTGAGTTACGCTGCAACCGGTGCACTTTTCGGTTAAGATAGGAGGTTGGCGTAACGATTAATACAATAAATATTGTGGAAATAAGAGAAGACAATCATGGTTACGCTTATCGTCAGTGATATATTCGGTCATAGCGACTACCTGGAAGACTTTGCACAAAGTCTGGACAGCGATTGCAAAGTCAGCTCGCCTTATGGCGAATTCCAGGCTAAAACACACCTGCCTGAAGCGCAGGTCTATCAGGCCTTTGTTGATGAAGTTGGCCATGACGCCTACATGCGAAAGGTGCTCGATGACATCCTGGCATATCAGCCGGAGCTGATCATTGCGTTCAGTGCAGGCGCTGTGGCTGCCTGGCGTGCTTTGTCTGCCATTGCACTAAAGAGCTCCGTAAAGCTCATCGCATTTTACCCCGGCCAGATCCGCAACTTCTTACATCTGAACCCAGGTTGTCGGGTAGATGTATTTTTTCCTTATCAGGAAAGCCACTTTGACATTGTCCCCGTGATGGAAATACTGCAGCAGCAGCCTAATGTTGAATGCTTCCGCACACGGTATGAACATGGTTTTATGAATCGTTTGTCCGAGCATTACGACAACGACGCCCATGAGCACTATCTGGCAAGGTGTCAGGGAGAAGTTGAGCAGCTGGCTAAGATCAAATTTAACTATCGACGTATCAAAGATGAACTAAACTTAGTGTCATCTTAATCATTGCGGGTATTTAACACCCCGGTTATCGGTCATGGAAGTACAACCTTAGGTTGTGAAGTGGTGGTTGCTGATAGCGCAAGGGCAGTGGTAACAAGTTTTTCTTGGTGCCGCTGTGTTTCTGTCGCCGCATATTACCACCGCTTTATAGAAGGAGTTTTCTATGTCTGAAAAACTGACTATCCCTTATCGCCATTTTTTGGGTAACCCCATCGCAAAACCGCCCTGCAGAATGCTCAATGCAATGATGTATGGATTCTTTTTAAAAGGGAAAATAGAGAAAATACAGGCGTTTTTTGATGCTACATTAAACTCCGTACCCAATGAAACCAATAGCTATAAGGCGATTTCTTCCCATTGCCTGCTGACATTCACCGACATCGAGAATATCGCTTCTAAGGTGCCTCCCTTTAGCAATTACGGTTACATGCAAGAAACGGATATCATTATTTGGGTGCCGGTTGCAGAGGTGTGCAAGAACACCAATCGTATGACTCATCTTTACTGGTATCCAGCATTTATCACCGTTAATAACATCAATGCCTTGATCAACGGGCGTGAAACCTGGGGTTATAACAAATACCTGTGTCGTTATGAGATGCCTGCGGATCGCCGTCATGCGGATCATTTTTCACTGAGCCTTGAGACATTCCAGCCCTACGATCCCAATAAAAAAATGGCCTGGTATGAGTTACTGTCAATTGATCGGGTGGCTGATGACGATACCTGGTTTGAGGAGGCGGTAGAAATCAGTAAGGAAGTGGCTGAGCTATTGCATGAAAGTGCCAGTGAAATCGACATCAGCAGCGAGTTTATTAAGCAATTACTGACCGGCTTTACCAATCCCATGCTGGACCAGATCTTCTTTAAACAATTCCCCGATGGCTTTGCCACTAACAGTGTATACAGTGCGGTTGTTCACTCGCCTTCAGAAGTGAAGAAGCTGCACAAACTGGGTTTTTTGAAAGACGAATATAAAGTCACCATTAACCAGGTTGCTGCATTTCCGCTAGAGGACATGTTTGGGATTGCAGTGGGGGAGCAGTTTGCAAAACTGCCTTACTATTTGTGCATGGACTTTGATCAGGACGGGGCACATGAAATCGTCAGAGCGGACTTGGGGTAGGGGCCATTATGAGTAAAGAAAAAATTGCGATTCTGGGTGGTGGCGTATCTGCCATGACGGCCGCTGTTTACCTCACAGAAAAAGAAAACTGGCAGCAAGAGTACGATATTACGGTTTATCAGCTTGGCTGGCGCCTCGGTGGCAAGGGCGCCAGCGGGCGCAACCCGGATTTCCATGAGCGTATTGAAGAGCATGGCTTGCACGTTTGGTTTGGTGCTTATGTTAACTCGTTTCGGGCCATTGAGACCGTCTACAATAATCTTGACCGGCCCAGTTCAGTGCCTATTGCGACCTGGCAACAGGCATTGAAGCCACACAGTTTTGTGGTGTTGCAGGAGTTTATCGACAACGAATGGGAAACCTGGCCAGTAGACTTTCCTTTGATCCCTGGCAATCCGGCTGACGGTACACTGGATCTGCACTTCTGGCAGCTGATCCAAATGACCATAGCCTGGCTGCATAAGTGGATTGACGGACTGGAAGACGAAGTGGCGGCGGCACACCGGGAAATTAAACTGCAAACCCGAAAACGGCGTGACCGTGGTTTGTTACAGCACCTTGCTAGCGAAATCACTTCAGCGTTTGATAGCCTTGAAGACAAGGTCTCGGACTTTTTTGACAGTGCACAAGATGAGGCCAAAGAAATTTGGTCGACACCCAGACTATTGATAACCCAACTGCATGAGTTGCTGAACCTGCGCGCGGCAGACAAAAACTTGTCTAACAGTCGTGACCGACTGGTGACCTGGTATATAGTGCGCAAACTTAAACGCTGGCTCAGAGCCGAAGCGCGGGATTTGCTGGATGATCACCCGGGCATCCGCCGCTTGTACATTTGCGCTGATCTGGCCATTGCGATGCTCATTGGTTTGCTTCGCGATCATGTCCATTCCGATGGTTTTGAAGCAATCAATAAATATGATTTTAAGGCCTGGCTGAAGCGCAACGGTGCGGATGAAAAGTATGTAGTGGAGTCGGCCCCGGTACGCGGTTTTTACGATCTGGTTTTTGGCTATGTGGATGGCGATTTTGACAACGGCAACGTTGAAGCAGGGGTAGCCTCGCTGGCGATGTTGCGGTTGATGTTATGTTACCGTGGCGGCGTGATGTGGAAAATGCAGGCCGGTATGGGCGATATTATTTTCTCTCCTATCTATGAGCTGTTGGCAAAGCGCGGCGTAAAGTTTGAGTACTTCCATCAGGTCGATGAACTCATACCTGCGTCTGTGGCTGGGCAGTACGTCGTTGACGAGATTGCCATGACGCAACAAGTAAAGCTGAAAAATGGCCATTACGACCCGTTTGTTGATGTCAAAGGCTTACCCTGTTGGCCAGACAGGCCCAACTATGAGCAAATTGATGACGCGCAGGCTGCGCTGTTACTACAACATAACGTGAACCTGGAATCTTTCTGGAGTAACTGGCCTGCACTTTATGAGGCTGAGTTTGGCGCACCATTGCCAAAATTGTCGCTTAAACGAGGGCGAGATTTCGATAAAGTGATTTTCGGTATCTCTGTCGGTGGGCTGGAACACTTATGTCCACAGTTATTAGCATTGGACAGCGCGCTTCGTTTACAAAGCAGCGAAGTTAAAACCGTTGCTACGCAGGCATTTCAGTTATGGCTTAACCAGACAGATGAGCAGCTCGGCTTCAATTACACGCCACCGAGTGAAGAGCGGCCTATCCTGAGTGGGTTTTCGCAGCCTTTTGATACCTGGGCCGCCATGTCTAACTTGCTGCCACATGAAGATTGGCCTACAAATGGGCCAAAAAATATCGCCTATTTTTGCAGTGCATTTGGGTGCGCAGAATATCCACCCAGCAGCAAACACGGTTTTCCGGCAGAGCAAAAAGCCAAGGTGAAAGACAATGCCATCAATAAGCTGGCAACGGAAATGAAACCGTTATGGCCAAACGCCTACAATGCCGCGGATCAGTATAACTGGAACACACTTTATGACGACAGCACTGCGCAGGGAGAAGCGCGATTTGACAGTCAATACTGGCGTGTCAATGTGGACCCGAGTGAACGGTACGTGTTGTCTGTCGTTGACAGTAGCCAATATCGGTTGCCGACCGATGGCACTGTGTTTAAAAACCTGTATCTGACTGGCGACTGGATTAGCACAGGGGTTAACGCCGGATGTGTTGAAGCGGCAGTGATGGCCGGTATGCAGACCTCCCGGGCAATTTGTGGATTGCCGGAAAATATCAGTGGTGAGGACGGCTTTAAACCGGATTAACCCAAAGTGCGTTATTGGGGCGTTCGCCGTTCGGCCAACTCAGTCAGCTAACTATTGATATAATAGATAAAAGACCTTCAATTTTATTGGAGGTCTTTGCATTTCGACTATACTCAAACAAGCACAAGCGTGAAGCAGAATAAGAGCATGGATATGTTTAAACTCTCAGCGATATCAATTTCATTAATTACAGTATTTTTCTCTCCCGTAAGTGTTTTTGCAAATGATGAAGGTATGGAAGTCATCGAAGTGTATGCGCAAAAACGTAAACAAACCTTAGAGGAAGTGAGTATCTCAATTGCCACACTCAATGGCGACAATATTACCCGTCAGGGCATTAAGGACGTCAGTGAAGTGAGTGGCTATGTCGCCAACTTTAAAATTAGTCAAAATGCAGCCGAAGGTACACCGCCTGCGTTGAACATTCGTGGTGTGGGCTTAATTGACTACAACACCGCTAACACCTCGCCCATTGCAATGTATATTGACGGCAGACCTGTTGGTTCGGCAAATAACCAGATTGCGAATTTGTTTGATGTCGAGCAAATTGAAGTACTCAAAGGGCCGCAAGGCACCTTGTTTGGCCGTAACAGCACAGGTGGTGCTTTACTTGTCAGAACCAAGCGCCCGGAAGACGGCAATTATGGTTTTATTAAAGCGGGTGTTGGCACCGATGAGTGGCGCCGGGTACAGGGAGCCTATAATGCGCGGGTGAATGAGCAAAGTGCACTGCGCTTTTCTTTTAACCATACCGATTATGAATACACCAGCTATAACGTATTTGAACCCTCACCGGAAGCCGGCCTTAAGCAGCAAGACGCTCGACTCAGTTATTTAGCTGAGTGGGACGCTTTTTCACTGTATGCCAAGCTTGAATACGGTCACTGGGATGGGATTGTTCAGCCTGTAGGCAGTATCGGTATTTTTAAAGATCCGGTCAACGGAGTGCGTTGTACGCCTGCTGAGGCTGGGGGCCCAGGCTGTTATGACGCGTTTGGTTTCAATGATGGTAGTTCGGATTATTGGGCCGTCAGCGTCAACAATGATTCGCCACATTTGTCAATTTATAAAGGCTGGACAGTGCAGGGAGACTGGCAAATATCAGACAGCCAGCAATTAACTTACATCAATGGTTTTAACCGTCTGGACAGGCGCCATGCCTTTAACTGTGATGGCAGTCCTGCTCGATTATGCGAAGGGGAGCTCGGCCTTAAAAATGAAATACTCTCCAACGAATTGAGGTATAGTAGCGCCCTTGATAGCGACCATTTAACGCTGGGCTTGTTCCATATTGAAGAGCGCATCTACCAGGATAATTTTAATGACATTTTACGCGACATGCGTGGCCTGTTGGACACTTCTCTGACTAACACTTTTTTCTATGATAACGAAATTATCGTTAAGTCTGTGGCGGCGTTTGCGCAATACGAGTGGCAGCTTAACGATGCACATCGCATTACCGTGGGGCTGCGTTACAGTGATGAAACGGTTGAATACGACTCAATTTCTCGACTGAATACCGTGTTAGATATTAATCAGCTAGAGGGGGTCACCATTCCATACTACCAGGTAATGGGTGAAGTGAAAGATGATGGCCTGTCAGGTCGTGTTGCCTGGAATTATCAGCACTCAAAGTCTCTGATGCTGTATTATAGCCTGGCCAATGGTACCAAAAGTGGTGGATATAACGGGGGGCTGCTGGCCACCGGTGAACAAGCCAGAATGGCCGACTACGACCCCGAAGAGCTCTATGCGCATGAGATTGGTGCGAAGTACAATAACGCCGATAACTTGTCGTTAAATGGTGCCGTATTTTTCTATGATTACAGCAAGCAACAGGTATTTATGAACCAGGCGTCAACTACTCCTGGTGCTCCACCGCTGCAATTGCTGGAAAATGTAGGTAGTTCAACAATCTACGGCGCAGAGCTGGCTATGCAATACAAGCTCAGTGAGTCAGTTAAGTTCAGAGGTGCGGCGGGGTACATACCAGAAGCCGACTTCGACGAGTTTATTGATCCCGTGGGCAATGTACTTACAGACAATCGTTTGCCTTTCACACCGAAGTGGAACATCAATAGCGATATCACTTACTCTTTACCTCTTGGGCGCGCAGAGCTGGTTTCAACCATAGGGTTTGAATATCAGTCGGAATATTACTTCGACCAAAACCAAAATGCCTATGCGATGCAGTCCGGGTATACCTTGTGGCGCGGTAGCGTGCACTATGAACAAGGAGACTGGCGTATTGGGGTATGGGGAAAGAACCTGTTTGATAAAGAGTACAGTCATTTAAAATTTGATTTGAGTGCTTTTCTGGGCATGCTGGAAGACTTTAAAGGAGAGGGGAGACGCCTTGGGGTGGATGTTTCGTATCGATTTTAGCCAGGCACTTGCCCTAGGCTGTCACAATTAAGGTCTCAAATGGGTAGTGTAAGACTATTAAGTGCCGTGCTGCTGTGCCTGTGTACTTTTTTTGCGAGCGCCAGTGTGTACGTGTTTGATGGCTCAGAGCGTGGGCAGAATCTGCATGACGTCGGATTGGTGCTGTCGGCTCAAAATAATGCGCGTTTTCCGGATAATTTTGCCCAGGTTGAACAATGGGCAAATACCCATCCGGAGCAGACCAAACGCGCACTGTTTTCTGGCCGATATTGGCTGGTGACAGAAATTGAAAACCACTCCAGGTATCAGGACCTGGTGCTCTATCCGTATAATACGGTGCTATCTAATGTTGAAACCCGGATTTACTCACAAACGGGGGTAGAAAGATTCTTTACCGGGGGGATGCATGCAAATGAGTACCCCTTCCACTATGGCAATAAGATCCATTTGTTACCCAAACAACGCTACTTCATCGTAACTTTGTTTGAAAGCGATTACTTTTATACGCCCATTAAGCTGGAGCTGGTCCCGGTCAAAGAGTTTGAGCGGCAGGTTACCTTTGATAACCTGCTTATGTCGCTGTGTTTTAGCGTTGGTATCGTACTTGGCTTGTATAACTTACTGATTTATATCGGCTCTAAAGAAATGACACACCTGTACTATGCCATGTTTGCCGCAACCTGGGTGTTCGCCTGGAGCCACTTCTTCCATATTTCGGATCAACTCTTTGGCTTTTATTCAGCCCATTTGCACTGGCTGGGCTTTGCGCTGACGCCGATAACCAATGTGTTGTTTTATAACCAACTGCTTAAGCTCAAAGAGACACATCCTGCATTGTCCACGGCGTCGCTTTGGGTTGGTGCAATCGGCGCAATTGGCACACCGTTTTGTATTTTGTTTCCCGGGTTTGGCTTTTTATGGGCAACATTAGCCACAGGCTCTGCGTTATGTATGGGCCTTTACGTTGGCGTGCTGCGCCTGATGGAAGGCTTTAAACCGGCACGCTATTTTGTTTTGGCCTATGTCTGCATGGCCATACCTAACATGGTTGGAAATTTCACTAATCTTGGTTTACTCCCGCCTATCGCGGTCAACCTTTACTTAATTGGGCTGATAGGTACGGCTCTGGATGCTCTATTACTGGCATTCGCGGTGGCTGATAAATACCGGCTCACGAATGAAGAAAACATAGAGCTGAATAAAAACCTCGAGGCTAAGGTACTCAAGCGGACTTATGAGTTAGAGCAGTTGGCGTCGGAATTACGCGACGCCAGTGAAGCGAAAAGCCGTTTTCTGGCAAATATGAGCCATGAGATCCGCACCCCGATGACGTCCATCATTGGTTATGCAGATGGCATTATGCTGGGTGATATCAAACCTCACGAACGCAATCATGCAATTTCAGTGATTTTACAAAACTCTCGCCACGTCCTTGGTTTGATTAATGACATTCTTGATATGTCTAAGATAGAGGCAAATCGCCTGGAAGTGGAGCTCATCGAGGCGAACCTGTTTCAATCTATTACTCATGTTGAATCATTGCTGGGCAAGCAGATCAAAGACAAAGGCCTAGAGTTTGAACTGAATTATCATTTTCCGCTGCCAGATTATATTGTGATTGACCCAACCCGGCTGCGGCAAATACTGCTCAACCTGACATCAAATGCGCTTAAGTTTACCTCTGTGGGTAAAATATCCATCGATGTTAGTTGTACGCAGGAAACGCTGTCGGTCCGGGTTCAGGATACCGGGATTGGCATGACGTCTGCGGAGCAAAAAGAGCTGTTTAATGCGTTTCATCAGGCCGATTCGTCCACTACCCGAAAATATGGCGGCACGGGTTTAGGTCTAAACATCTCGAAAAGCTTAGCGCAGAAGCTGGATGGTGATATTACGGTAGAAAGTGAAGTAGGTTCAGGTACAGCGTTTACTTTGTCTGTGGGTCTATACACAACGCAACGCACTAAATGGCTGAACACCTTCTCGGAAATTCACCAAACTGAGGAGCCCGGTAAAGAGGCTGAGAGTTTTGAGTCCGAATCATTAAAAGGCGAGGTGCTGCTTGCCGAAGATCATGTGGATAACTGTCGACTGATCACGCGTATTCTGGAGCGAATGGGGCTCAGTGTAACGGCAGTAGAAAACGGCCAGCTTGCCGTACAAGCGGTACTAGATGATGAATTTGATCTGATCCTGATGGACATTCAGATGCCGGTGATGGATGGAGAGCAGGCGTTTAATTTTATCCAGGCAACAGGTTGTACGGCACCAGTCATCGCGTTAACGGCAAATACCATGAGCCATGAAGTTGAGCGCTATCTCAAGCTTGGTTTTACCGACCACCTTGCTAAACCGATTGACAGAGCTGAGTTTGCCAAAAAAGTCAGCCACTATCTGAATATCACCGTTGAGGACGACCTGGCTTTACCGGATGAAGAGTTCTCCATGCTGAAATCCCAGTATATCGCCGGACTCCATGAACAACTGGTGCAATTACAAAATCAGCTTAAGTACCACGATTTTGACGGACTGGCACGCTCAATACACGCGCTTAAAGGCACATCAGCGATGTTTGATTGTCATGATATTTATCAGACGGTCACAAAAATCGATACGCTGCTGAAAGAAAAAGACTATGACAAAGTTGAAGAGCCAATGGCTGAGCTATTTGAACTGATACACATTGCAATTCAGCAGTCTGAGTGTAATCAGGCTATCTGAACGGTGAAAGGCACATCAGCGATGTTTGATTGTCATGATATTTATCAGACGGTTACAAAAATCGATACGCTGCTGAAAGGAAAAGACTATGACAAAGTTGAAGAGCCAATGGCTGAGCTATTTGAGCTAATACACATTGCAATTCAGCTGTCTGAGTGTAATCAGGCTATCTGAATGGTGAAAGATAGCGTGTTCGGATACAGTCTGCTGGGCTTAATTGTAATAAGTTGTTCGATATTTGTTCTTTGACGATGACAGTTTTTTATTCTGGAAAAGTCAATAAACTGTAATCTAATCACTACACTAGTCAAATTTGTTAAATCTAAATGAGAATACATGCTTTTACTGGTTTTGTGTAAAAGCAGGAACATCAAAGGGTTAGCTGCAAAAGGTAAAACATATTTTCACACTTCAGGGTCGCTGTTTTTTGAGCTACGGGTCTTTTTGGCTTACCTTTAAAGCGGGTTAGACAACAAGGTATGCAACTATGAAAACATATATTCCTTATCTTTTACTGGCATTACTAGCGGGGTGCTCGTCATCGGACAATGATGAGCCTGGCAACACCAATACACAGGGCCAGCAGCAATCACCTTCAAATGACGATTCGTCCAGTGATACACCATCAGGTGATGGCACAGACAATAGCAGTGATAATACGGATTCTGGCGATGGCAATACCGACTCTGGTGATAATGGCTCGGATGACAGCGGCGATCAGAATGAACCAGATGATTCGCGCGGCGCTTATTTCCCCCGAGAGGTCATGGCATCCTCACCCTTTGGTGACAGTAGCAATGAAGTCGATCGTGGCTTTGGGTCAAGGCCTGCCGTAGAGTATGGCCCCGCTGTTCCTACGTATTTGTGGTCGACGCAAAGAATTGGCCGGATCCTTAACGGTACAGTACCTTTGCTGGATGTGTTTCGAGTTCATTCATTCTATCGCAACAGCACGAATGCCAGTTGTTTTGGGCCTCAGGTGGCCTATACAGGACATCCGGATGCAACTAATCCCGCTTCAGCTTCTGGCACTTTACCGGGTGGTGATTTAGGGCTGTGGCTGGAAAGTGACACTGACGGCAATGCCTGTGCAGTGGCGCAGACTAACGCTTTATTGAGCGGACTCAGAGAACAGTCGAGAATGAGCCTGATGACCTTAGCCAGCATGGTATCAGCAGCGCTCGATTCGGGTATGAGCCTGCCCGCAGATGGCAGCAGTATTGATGTAACCGGTGAAATGAATGCCAAAGGCGTTGCTGGCGTAACATTCAGCACTGCCGCCATCACACGCGCTGGCAGTGAATGGCAATATACCATTTCGCTCACGTATACGGTGAGTGGCACCGACTATGATATTTCGTTATCTATGGCCCATACTCCCGGCGCCGATCTGTTAAATTACTCGGGCCATCTGACCTATCAGGTTGAAGGCGAGCAGGGCGTGAGCGGCCTTGAATTTCCTGGCGGAAATTGCGCGCAAAATGAGCGTACCCGAGCGGGCTCATTGGCCTATGAGCGTGCAGGCGACAACATGTCTTTGCAAGCCCGGGTTGCGACGCTGTGTGGTCACGGTAACAGCGGTATGTTCAACAGCGACAACCAGGTTGACGTGAACAACAAGTACCACAGTGTCGATAATCCGGATGGCTGGAGCGAGAACTTTTCTATATTTGGTGCCAACTTTGATCTGACGACGCTGGCAGGGCAATATGCCTATGTTTGGCAGGCCGGGGTGAACGACAGTAACAGCCGAATTTTAAATATCGGATTTAACTCTCCCAGCCTGGACAACGGTGAAGCGCACTTTGGTTACGGCACAAAAATAGAGGATACAGACGGCCTGATCCAGGGCTTTATTTGCAACTGGGCAGGACCGGGCAATGACCACAGTATGCAGGCATTCTCACAGCGTCAGTTCTTCCAGTACGACGCTGCAACGGCAACCTATGACGGCAGCGGCAGTAAAGCAAATATTGAATATGCGCCCACCGCTTCGTGTAGCTATGATGGTACGGGCAGTTTTGTGTTCGACATTGATGCCAGTGGCGTGCTGGGTGATATTACACTTGAAGATGCATCGCTGGCGTTCAGTCAGGACCTGTGGGCACCCACTGATCCAAGCAAGACGGTAGCAGAATCTATCACCGACCGTGGCTTGTCTGTGCCAGCAGTCCCTTATACCTGGCCAGTTGATGAATAAATCAAGCTAAAGGCCCTCATCAGAGGGCCTTTAAACTTTACGCATATTGAAAACTTGCGACAGATCAAATTCCTTCGCGTCATCGACCAATGTCTAGTGTTGTCTTTATTTCAGTAATTCTATGTTTAATAGGGTACTGGCCGTTTACCGGGTATTTACCAGCTGGCAGGGTTTCATACCTGCTGAACCCGGCCCAACAGGAAATCATTATGACAACAACCGCATATCAGGCCTATCAACAGGCATACGAACAATTTGAGCAAAGCCCGGAGGCATTCTGGCTAAGCCAGGCAGGGCGCCTTAACTGGCATACCACACCTAAAACGGGCGTCAGCATTGATGAAGAATCACTTAGCCATTGGTTTGCAGATGGCAAACTCAATACCTGCTATCTGGCGCTGGACCATCAGGTCAATGAGGGAAGAGCGGATCAAATCGCTTTGATCTATGACTCACCTGTGACCGAGCAAAAACACAGCTACACTTACGCACAACTATTGCAGGAAGTGAGTCAATTTTCAGGCGTGATGAGCAATCTTGGCGTGGTAGCCGGCGATCGAGTCGTGATTTATATGCCCATGATCCCGCAAGCCGTCATCGCCATGCTGGCCTGTGCACGGATCGGGGCGATCCATTCTGTGGTATTCGGCGGCTTTGCTCCTAAAGAACTCGCCGTACGCATCGATGATGCGAAACCTAAATTGGTGCTGAGCGCATCCTGTGGCGTTGAGATAGGCCGGGTGATTGAATACAAGCCCATGCTGGACGAAGCGTTAGAACTGGCGGAGCATCAAATAGAGCATGCGATTGTCTGGCAACGCCCTCAATATCGCGCGCACATGTCTGCGCCGCGTGATCTTGACTGGTGCGAACAGGTTGCAGCGGCCCCACAGGTCGATGCTGTGCCATTGAGTGCAACGCACCCCCTTTATATTTTGTATACCTCAGGTACGACTGGCACCCCAAAAGGTGTTGTGCGTGAGCACGGTGGCCATGCTGTCGCATTGCACTACAGTATGGAAACCGTGTACGGCATGAAACCGGGGCAGGTATTTTGGGCCGCGTCAGATATAGGCTGGGTCGTGGGGCACTCTTATATTGTTTATGCGCCACTCTTGTTCGGCTGTACCACCTTGTTATACGAAGGTAAGCCTGTCAGAACGCCCGATGCAGGCGCATTTTGGCGGGTGGTCGAAGAATATCAGGTGAATGCGCTGTTCAGCGCACCGACTGCATTTCGTGCCATTAAAAAAGAAGACCCAGACGGAAAACTGTTTGCTCAGTATGACACTCGCTCATTGCAAACCTTGTTCCTCGCAGGTGAGCGTCTGGACCCGGCAACCTATGACTGGCTGCAATCTGTCACACGCCTACCGGTGATTGATCACTGGTGGCAAACCGAGACTGGCTGGCCCATTGCGGCAAACCCAATGGGATTATCGCCTTTGCCCACCAAAGCGGGCAGTGCATCTGTGCCAACTCCTGGGTATCAGCTGAGTGTTCTGAATGCGGACGGTGAGCCCTGCGGCGCCAATGAACAAGGCCTTATTGCACTTAAAACCCCATTGCCGCCAGGGTGCCTGAGCAACATTTGGCAAAATAGTCGTCGCTTTAAACAAGGGTACCTATCAGAATTTCCGGGCTATTACCTGTCCGGAGACGGCGGTTACCTGGATGAAGAAGGCTATGTGTTCATTATGGGGCGCACGGATGATGTCATAAACGTAGCTGGTCATCGCTTATCAACCGGTGAGATGGAAGAGGTGGTTGCAGCGCATGAGGCCGTGGCTGAGTGTGCCGTATTTGCAGCGAAAGATGAGCTAAAAGGCCAGGTGCCCGTGGCTATGGTGGTGCTTAAAGATGGTGTGGATCTTACCCAGGAGCAGCTGCGCGCAGCACTTGTTCAGTCTGTACGAGGCAAAATAGGCGCAATTGCTTGTCTGAAGCAAATTCTGGTTGTCGAGCGTTTACCAAAAACACGCTCGGGAAAGATATTACGCAAAAACTTACGTCAGCTGGTGGATGGTGAAGCGATGACAGTCCCGTCGACCATTGACGACCCTGCCACGCTTGATGAAATCAGTGTGCTGTGGCATGCCACACAGCAACAAGCCTAGGGTGACTTAGATACACTTAGCCGGTTTTGGCAGGCCGGCTATTTTAGTGGCCTGTTTTGCCGGACCTTTCGGAAACAGCTTATACAGGTAAATGCTTTTACCCTTATCTTCCCCCAGCTTCTGCCCGATGGCCTTAACCAGCATGCGAATGGCCGGGCTGGTATTGTATTCTTCGTAAAAATCGCGCACAAAGTTGACTACTTCCCAGTGGGCGTCTGTCAGCGTTATATTCTCTTGCTGGGCCAGCAAGGGCGCCAAGTCTTTATGCCAGTCCTGATGATTGAGCAGGTAGCCTTCTTTATCTGTTTCGATCTGTTTATCTTGAAAAACGAGCATAGTTACCACGTAATAGTTTTATGACATTGCTCAACCAGCAAGACCCACTGCTGGTCGCTGAGCGGTTCGATATTATCTTGCGCGCTGATCCCGCGTGCCTGAGCACAGACACTGAGCATACAGGTACGGTTGGCGCTAAGCTTGCGCCACGCCGCCTGATCATAACAGGCGTCCCGAGTGAGCAGCAGCACATCCTGCTCACCGAGCAAGCTTGCACTGAATACATCATGATAGTAGCTCAGTGGCTTAGAAAAAATATGTAATGTAGGAAGGCTCATAAACTGACCACCTTACTTTGTTGTGCGAGTAATGCCTGTTGCGCCTCCAAAGTCAGGACCTGAGCGTCAATATTCAGCGCTTCAGAGGTAAGCGCGAAACGCTGCATGGCTTGAGCACAGACATAGACTTGCTCAACATCATAGATCTCAAGCGTTTTAAGCTGTTTAAAGTAGTTCTTGATACCTAACTGGGATGCATCGTTACCTTGTTTTAGGGCCAGTACCGCAGGACCCTTAAAAAGCCAGGAGACATTTTGATCCAGCGCAGCAAAAATTAAGGCCATGTCTAATCCTTCCCGGATATGGGCGCCGTCGAATGGAGCGGTGTGGTTGATCACCAAAATGTTTTCACTCATTTGAATTGCACCCATTTATCCGCTTTCGTCGCCAGCATGGCGAACTCTGCCAACCCGGCAACCTCAAAAGGGCCACATTGGGTGGTGTCCAGGCCATGCTTTTCTGCCGCGGTAACGCACAGTTTTAGCGCAATACCTGCGTCATGCAGAGATTGCCACAGCTGTGTTGGCTGAAGTTCATCGCTGGCCAAATTAAAATGCTGACTGGCAAACAAAACGGCTTGCTGATAAAGAAAGATACAAGCGACTTGATGCTCTTGTGCCTGTAAAGCTTGGGTAAAGCGCAGCAACTGCTGTAACGCATCGTGGTTACTGACATCGCTGTGCAGGGAAAGTACGTACTGGCTCAAAAGTTACTCATAAAAAAAGCCCCGAATGGGGCTTATTTTAGCAAACTGAGCAGATTAGTCATCACTTGAGCCAAGTAGCGCAAGAATGGCTGTGAACAAGTTATAGATGCTCAGGTACAGGCTGACCGTTGCCAGGATGTAGTTTGTTTCACCACCGTTAACGATACGGCTTGTGTCGTACAGGATAAAACCAGACATAAGCAATACAACTGCCGCGTTAATCGCGATAAAAGCAACTGAGCTGCCGATGAACAGGTTAACCAGGCTAGATACAATCACGACCAGCATACCAACAACCAGGAAACCGCCCATGAAAGAGAAGTCTTTTTTAGTTGTTAAAGCGTAAGCAGACAAACCAAAGAACACCAGCGCCGTCGAACCAAGCGCTTGTGCAATCAACAGGCTACCATTTGGCATCGCCGCATAATGACTAAGCATTGGGCCTAAGCCAAAGCCAAGTAAACCTGTGAACAGGAAAACCAAGCCAATCGCTGAGCTGGAATTCGCTTTTTTCTGGATAACAAATAAAAGACCAAAAGCAATTAATGAACAGACAAGACCGGTAAAGCGCGGTAGTGCCATAGTCATAGAGATGGCAGCAGTAATCGCACTAAATGCCAGTGTCATTGCCAGTAGGAAGTAGGTGTTTTTAAGCACCTTGTTAGTTTCGACCGTCGACATAGCCACTTTTTGGCCAGTGTACGAATGATTGAACGCCATTTTCAGCTCCTTATTAGAAACACAATGTTCCGAAAATTATTCTAGGCCAAGATTACCAAGAGTTAAATCACTCGGCAAACCTTTCTGAGTAAGTAGACCTTAAAACCACCGTAAAAGTTCTTTAACTACTGAAATTAGCCTCTAAAATCTTTCAATGTGTCCGATGTTTGTACAAATCAAGTGAATTTTAACCAATTAAACAAAAAAGCGAAAAAAAAGCTTCACAAGGGGGCCGGGATTCTCTAATATTCGCCCCGCTGCGGAGAGATGGCTGAGTGGTTGAAAGCACCGGTCTTGAAAACCGGCATACGTTAATAGCGTATCTAGGGTTCAAATCCCTATCTCTCCGCCACTTTATTTTACGCAGGCTTGCCCATGATAGTTCACCGGCGAGCAGCGACAATTCGATTTGGAGAGATGGCTGAGTGGTTGAAAGCACCGGTCTTGAAAACCGGCATACGTTAATAGCGTATCTAGGGTTCAAATCCCTATCTCTCCGCCACATTAAGGCCGCAAGTCTCAGACTCGCGGCCTTTTTCTTTTCCACCATTTGACTGTGCTTAGCCCGTAAACCGCAATGCTCTTTTTACGTAGCGCTTGGCGCGATGCGCGCAGGCATTAATGGCGTCAGACGCCTTACCCGCCACCTCTTTGACTTCTATGGCCTGAAAGCCCTTCAGTCCAACCCGTATGGTGCAATGATATTGGGGACTGGCTTGTACCATATCCTCATCGGTTAAAAGATATACTTCGACTTTGTCTATTTGCCCTGCATAGCGGCCAAGCATTAGCCTTATTTGCGCATCGACATGATTATCCTCGGCTTCTGTTGTGTCACTATGGGATGAAAACACATCTACCCACATATTCTACTCTCGTTGATTGCTTTATCACTCGCCTGTCTTTTAGGCATACTCAAACGTTGCCTTTAGTATGAAGTGCTACCTGATCAAGCCTATCAATCGAAAAGAATTAAGAGAAATCGTTTGTTCTATATACTACAGTTCGGATTATTCGAAGTGTCTTTGACTATGAGGAAGCCCCATGCAGGATGTCATTAACTACAAACACTTAAAATATTTTTGGGCGGTGGCCCATGAGGGCAGTATCGCCAAAGCCAGTGCCAAACTTAATATTACCCCGCAAACCATCAGTGGCCAGTTGTCTTTGCTCGAAGAGCGGGTAGGCAACGAGCTACTGCAAAAAGAGGGGCGCGGGTTGCGCTTAACCGATACCGGCAGAGTCGTATTGCGTTATGCCGACGAAATCTTTGAGTTGGGCAATGAGCTGAGTGATGTATTAAAAGGCAACAGCGCGGTGGGGCCGGCGGAGTTTATTGTGGGAGCGTCGAGCGTACTACCTAAAACCATAGTCCATAAGATCATTGAGCCGGCCATGCATATTGAGCAGGACATTCGGTTGACCAGTTTGGAAGGGCCTGTTGATAGTATGCTCGCCGATCTGGCGATACATAAAGTGGACCTGGTTTTAAGTGATGTGCCCGTGACGGGGGCTTTCAGTGTTAAGGCCTATAATCATCTCCTTGGAGAAAGCGGTATCACCTTTTTGGCCGCGCCGGCGCTGGCCCGTCAGTATGCCAAAAACTTTCCTATGTCATTGAATAACGCGCCCTTGCTGCTGCCGACACAGCAACATGAAATTCGCAAAGAGTTTGATTTTTGGCTGAGCGACCAAAATATTCACCCCAATATTGTCGCCCAGTTTGACGACAGTGCATTGATGAAATCGTTTGGCCAGTCTGGCCTGGGGCTATTTTTTATGCCCAGCACGATTGCCAAAGATGTGTGTGATGCATTTCACGTGCGCCCGGTTGGAGAGCTGCCTCACGTCAAACAAAAGTTTTATGCGATTTCGGCAGAGCGTAAGATCCGCCACCCGGCCATTGCGGCTATTTTTAACGCAGCTAAGGCGTCTTTATTCAAGTAATATGCGACGCTAAAGTGGCATAAGATCAACTTTGTGCCAAACTTACTGTTCGTATTTTTCGACTCTTTAAGTTTAATAATTCGAGTTTTACATATTGTTGCTGCACCCTAGTATAGTTTTAGTACAACTAGTTCCCGAGGTGTTTTATGCAAGATCTGAAAGACTGGCACAGTCAACACTCAGAAGCAGTACTCAAGCAGTTCGAGGCCAACCCGGAACGGGGCTTATCCCCGCATCAGGTCGACAGGCAACAAGCCCAGTTTGGGCCGAACGCCATTACTAAACACGATGGCGATGGACCACTCAAGCGGTTTGCCCTGCAGTTCCATCAGCCCTTAGTCTATATTCTACTCTCTGCGGTAGTCGTTACGCTGGCCCTCCAGGAGTGGGTCGACTCAATCGTTATTTTCGCTGTGGTGTTACTCAACGCCATCATTGGCTTTGTACAAGAGTCTAAAGCGATCAATGCCATCAACGCCTTGTCGGGCAGTATTAAATCAACCGCAACCGTGATCCGCGACGGGGTAAAATCCACCATTCCCGCTCAACAACTTGTGCCCGGCGATATCGTATTGCTGCAGGCGGGCGATAAAGTGACGGCGGACATGCGCCTGGTAAAGGTCAGAGACTTACAGGTTGATGAATCGGCATTGACCGGCGAGTCGGTCCCTGTCGAGAAAAACCTCGAGGTGCTTGCCAAAGAAGCCCTGCTGGGCGATCGCCAGAATATGGCATTTTCGTCGACACTGGTAGTGTATGGTACCGGCGTTGGGGTAGTCACCGAGACCGGTGACAATACCGAAATTGGCAAAATCTCCGAGATGATAGCAACTACGCCAACACTGGATACCCCATTAACCAAGCGCATCAAGCAATTCAGCCATGTATTGTTGTATGCAATTGTGGGTCTGGCAGCCATCACCTTATTGATCGGATATCTGCATGGTCAGCCTTTGCTTGACTCCTTTATGGCGGCGGTTGCTTTGGCGGTGGGCGCGATCCCCGAAGGCTTACCTGCGGCGGTTACAATTATGTTGGCCATCGGTGTCTCGCTGATGGCTAAACGTAAAGCGGTGATCCGTAACTTGCCAGCGGTTGAAACACTGGGAAGCACTACTATTATCTGCTCTGACAAGACGGGCACCTTGACCAAAAACGAGATGACGGTAGAGCAAATCTACAGCGGCGGGCTGCTCTATGCGGTATCTGGCAATGGGTATGATCCAGAGGGTGAAATCCAGGCTCAAATGCCACAGTCCGAGCTACAGAGCGCGGCCGTTGACCCCAGCACTCAGCCGGGTCTTTATGCAACGCTCAGAGCGGGGGCTTTGTGTAATGACGCTCAGCTTATGGCACCGGATACGCAAAACGCACAGTGGCGCATTAGCGGCGACCCGACCGAAGCGGCATTACTGGTGTCGGCACATAAAGCCAATATGGCCTCAGGCAGCCTGAATGCCAAACGGGTCGATTGCATCCCGTTTCAATCTGAATATCAGTATATGGCTACTCTGGATGACGTTGACGACGCGCGCATAATCCATATGAAAGGTTCCATCGAGAGTATTTTGCCTAAGTGTCAGTTTATGCTCAATGAGCAGGGCGCGTGTGTCGCGCTTGATCAGGAAGCCATTGAACAACAAGTGGAGCGCCTTGCCGCTAAGGGCCTGCGGGTACTTGCTTTTGCCAGTAAAGCGACTTCCCAGGAGCAAAGCACGCTGAGCCATGAAGATGTGGCCGGTGAGCTGGTGTTCCTCGGCTTACAGGCAATGATAGATCCGCCTCGCCCGGAAGCCATTGAGGCCGTTGCAGCCTGTCACCGCGCAGGGATCCGGGTCAAGATGATCACCGGCGACCACGCACTGACCGCTACCAGCATCGCCAAACAGCTTGGCATTATTCAGCCGCAAAGCGCGGGTAAAACCGTCACTGGCTATCAGTTAGGGGATTTGTCGGAGCATGAGTTCAGTGACATTGCCAGTTACAATGACGTGTTTGCACGGGTTAGCCCTGAGAACAAGTTACAGTTGGTAAAATCGCTCCAGGCTGAAGGCCATGTAGTGGCGATGACGGGGGATGGGGTAAATGATGCACCAGCGCTCAGACGGGCCGATATTGGTGTGGCGATGGCGCTCAACGGAACCGAAGTGGCCAGAGATGCATCGGATATGATGCTGACCGATGATAATTTTGCCACTGTGCGCGCCGCGGTTGAGGAAGGCCGGGGGGTCTTCGATAACCTCAAAAAGTTCATTGTCTGGACATTGCCGACTAACGGCGGGGAAGGCCTGGTTATCTTGCTGGCCGTACTCTTGGGTGTCTCTTTACCATTGTTACCCGTACATATTCTATGGGTTAACATGACCACCGCGATATTACTCGGCCTGATGCTGGCGTTTGAGCCTAGAGAAAAGGGCATTATGGAACGTCCTCCATACGACCCGGACGCCCCCATCATAGACAGGATCTTAATGTGGCGTATTTTGTTGGTGTCGTCGTTATTGTGTATCACAGCCTTTGGCCTGTATGAGCTGGAGCTGATGTGGGGTGCAACAGAAGCACAAGCCAGAACCGTGGCGGTTGCCATGTTTGTCGTCGGCGAAGCATTCTACCTGTTTAACTGTCGCTCGCTGGACCGCTCTGTGTTTTCAGTCGGGATGTTCTCAAACCGCTGGATCTGGATTGGTATCGCATTGATGATGGCGCTGCAGCTCTTGTTTACCTATCAGCCTCTGATGAATGACTGGTTCCAAAGTGCGCCTATCTCGCTAGAAGCCTGGCTGCGTGTTATTGCCTGTGGTTGGTTAATCTCCCTGATTGTTGGGGTTGAGAAGCACCTGCGCGGCAGAAATAAAACGTCTCAGGCCACGTCAGATACAAACACTAACAGAGTGAGCGAATCAGTATGAACTCAAAGACACATTCTCACACTTCAGACAAACGGACCTTGCTTATCCGAGCATTGATCTTCAGTGCACTTTGGTTGCTACTCACGAAAGGGGCGTGGTCCTCATGGGTGGTAGGCATTGTCGTTGTACCTGTGTCTGTCTGGATGAGCATGTGTCTTTTTAACAGTACACCGAGTACAGCAGGGAATAATGGCAAACCTGTAACAGGCCGGCTGCATTATGGTCGCTTGTTGCGTCTGTTGCCGTATTTTCTGTTGAACTCGTTAAAAGGGGGAGTACAAACCGCAAGCCTGGCGTTTTCGCCGCGCGTTGAAATGCGTCCGGGCACTGTCTTTTACTCGGTACAATTACCAGCAGGGCATACACAGTTGTGGTTTATACACCTGATCAGTTTGTTGCCGGGTACTTTGAGTGCCCATCTGAAAGGAAAGCAACTACAGATCCACATGCTTGAGGTGACTGAACGCAATTACCGGGATGTCATTGACTGTGAACAAAAGATAGCCTATTTATTTGATTTAGAAATAGATAAAAAATCGGTGCCGGTTTTGAAGGAGCAATTATGAGTGACTATTTGAATCTGGCCGTTACAGTTTTAACTTTGACTTTATTAGGGGGGCTGTGGCGGCTTTGGTTGGGCCCTTCCAAACTTAACCGGATACTTTCTTTGCAGCTGTTTGGCACCATAGGTGTGGCCATTCTGGCACTGCTTGCTGTGGTGTACCAGCAAAGCGCATTGTTTAATGTGGCACTGGTGTTGGCTCTGCTGGCCCCGACCGCAACGGTCATCCTGGTTAAAATGGGAGAGACTAAATCATGACGCTTTTCGACTGGTATAGCCTGGTGATGGTGACACTCGGTGTGTTCTTTTTTGTTGCAGGCTGCGTTGGCTTATGGCGCTTTCCAGATGAGCTATCAAAATTGCACGCTCTGACCAAGGCCGATAACTTGGGACTGGGGTTTATTGTATTAGGCGTGATCCCCCAAGTTGGCGAAGTGGCTGATGCTATCCAGCTCTTGGTGATCTGGGTTGCGGTTATGCTGGCCGGTGCAGTTTCCTGCTATTTGTTGGCCAGCCAAACAGAGCCAGCAAGTAGCGAGCAAAGCGGCAATGAGCAGGGGCGCGAATGTAAGGAGCAGACGTATGATAAGCGGTGAGTTAGTTATCGACCTGCTGTTGGGAGGCGGCGCTGTCGTTACGGCCGTATTGTGCCTGACTGCCAAAGACTTATTTCAGGCAATTTTATTGTTCATCAGTATGGGCTTGCTGGTCACACTTGCCTGGGTCAGGCTTGGTGCCTGGGATGTTGCGATTGCAGAAGCGGCCATTGGTGCCGGATTAACGGGTGCTTTGCTCATTGCTACACGCAGGCAGCTCAATCAATAACGCAGATCGGAACATTCACCACAGGGGTAATATATGTTTAATGACTTGACGCTGGGTCGTAATACGCAACAACAGGCAAGTTTGCCGGCCGGCGTCTTGATTATGCTTGTTCTGGCAATCGCCGCAGCCTGTCTTTTTTTGATTAAAGCGCTTATCGACTTTGGACCTGCTGAGCAGCCCCTAGTGGCACTGGTCGCATCCAACCTTGCACAAAGTGGCGTCGACAACCCGGTCACAGCGGTGTTGCTCAACTTTCGCAGCTACGACACTTTGCTTGAGGTTGCGGTGCTGTTGATTGTGGCACTGGCGGTGGTGCCTGCAAGCACAGATCAAAGCAAGTTGCGGTTTATTAGTGTGTCGGTACCGACCGAGCGCAGCTTTGTGTTGGAGGCATTTCTGCGTTGGTTACTACCCGCGATAGTGGTGACCTCCGGATACCTTTTATGGACCGGTGCGGCCTTGCCTGGCGGGGCGTTTCAGGCAGGTGCTTTACTGGCGGGCGCCGGTATTCTATTACTACTGGCCGGCCATCATAATTTTAATTTTAATGCGCCAGCCGCGCGATTATTGTTAGTCGTAGGTTTGGCTGTATTTTTACTGGTTGGCGCAGCTGTGATCCTGTCAAGCGGCACAGCATTAGCTTACCCGCAAGCCTGGGCTGGAATGTTAATTCTGATAATAGAAGTCGCGGCAACGTTAACCATAGCGGCTATTTTAGTGTTGCTGTTTTGTGCGTTGCAAGTTGAACCACCACGTGCAAAGTACGAGGGCCCAAAAAAGGAGGAGCACTCATGACGCAAGCGATGTTATATGCCGTTTTTGGCATTGTTTTATTCGGCGTGGGGCTGTTTGGCGTGCTGGCAATTGCTCACGTTATGAAAAAGATCCTCGCAATAAACATTTGTGGCGTTGGCGTATTTATGGTGTTTATCGCCAATGCCTCATCTGGCGTTGCCGCTGATTTTGTGCCACATGCGATGGTGCTGACTGGCATTGTGGTGGCCGTTGCTGGTACTGCGATGGCTTTGTCTTTGGTGGTCAGAATTAACGCACTTGAACAGCAAGAGGAAGACGCTTAATGCCGATATCTGACGTATCCTCTTTACTTCCTCTGCTGGTCGCTATTCCCCTGACAGGCGCCATCTTTTCTGTATTGATAAACTCTAAACATGGGCAGGTGCTGACAGGGCTGCTTGCGGCATTGAGTTTGGCGCTAGTGATCTGTGCTATCTTACTAGGTCTACCTTCTGAAGGGCTACAGAGCACAACGGCATTCAGATACCCTCTTGCTGGCTGGGAGGCGCCGTTAGGTATTGCACTGAGTCTGGACGGATTTTCAGCATTGCTGCTGACGTTGACGACTTTCTTAGTCACTGTATTGACCTTTTATTCTGCTTATTATTTTTCGGCTTCGCCTGCTCGTGTGCGCTTTTGGCCGCTTTGGTGGTTGCTGGTGGCCGGAATTAACGCGCTATTTTTATCGGCTGATGTCTTCAATGTGTATGTAACACTCGAGATCATCGGGCTGGCTGCGGTTGCGCTGGTTGCACTGAGTGGTAACAAGGCTGGCCTGACAGCGGCGCTGCGGTATCTGTTGGTGGGCTTGCTTGGGTCGCTTTGCTATTTAATGGCTGTGGCTTTGTTGTATCACCTTTACGGCACACTGGACTTTGCTCAGCTTGCTGCGAAAGCTGAGTCGAACCCATTAAGCTGGGCTGCATTGGCGCTCATTACTGTGGGTCTTGTGTTAAAAACGGCGCTGGTTCCGCTACATTTTTGGTTGCCCCATGCGCACGGCAGTGCTCCGGCACCGGTCAGCGCTATTTTGTCTGCACTGGTTGTCAAAGCCTCGTTTTATCTGCTGGTGAGATTTTGGATGGAGATTTTAGCACCGGCTGTCACCAATGATGCATTGATGCTGCTGGGTATTCTTGGGGGCCTGGCGATTTTGTGGGGGGGCATTCAGGCACTCAGAGCGACACGCTTAAAACTGATGGTAGCCTATTCGACCGTCGCGCAGATTGGGTATTTGTTTCTACTGTTCCCGCTGTTGATGAGCGCGGAAGGGACATCAGCATCGCAGCTGGCTGCACAGCATCAAAGTGCACTGGCAGCGGTGTGCTACTTTATTGTTGCGCATGCCTGTGCCAAAGCGGCAATGTTTATTGCTGCTGGCAATATCATCCATTCATTGGGGCACGATGATATCGCCAAGTTGCAGGGCATGGCCAAGTATATGCCGCTGAGTTTATTCACGTTTGCGATAGCCGGTGGCAGTTTAATTGGCTTGCCACCCAGTGCCGGGTTTATTGCTAAATGGTTATTGCTTAATGTTGCCATAGATACTGGGCAATGGTGGTGGGTCGTGATCATTCTCACCGGCGGACTATTGGCGGCACTGGCCATATTCAGAGTACTGGACCTGGCATTTATTAAACCAGAGCAGGCGTCTGAGCAGGTTGCCCCCGATAACTGGCAGAAGGTGCCTGTTGCGATGCCGCTTAGTGGTTTGGCACTTGCGCTCTGTACGATGGCGCTGGGCTTTAACGCGGATCTGATCATTGATCTCATCACGATAGGAGGCGGCGAATGATGTGGCAAAGTACTCTGCCTTTATTGATTTTATTAAGCGCGTTGGCATCGGGCATTGCGATCTTCTTTGTCAGTGACGACAAGCCCATACTCAGAAAGACCTTGAACTTTTTGGGGGCTGGCAGCTGCGTGGCTTTGATCCTAGTGATGATCTCGGGCGTGTATCAGGGGCAGGTGTTTGAAACGCGTTTACCTTTGCTGCCTAATATGGATTTGGTGTTGCATGCGGATGCGCTGTCATTGCTATTCGTCGCCTTATCCGGTTTTTTGTGGTTGCTGACCACGATTTATGCCATCGGTTATCTGGAGCAATCTCCCAATCGCAGTCGTTTTTTCGGATTCTTTAGCCTGTGTGTATTTGCGACCATAGGTGTTGCGCTGGCGGGCAACCTGATCACCTTTTTGATTTTCTATGAGTTGCTGACGCTGACAACCTATCCGCTGGTTGTGCATAAAGGGAACAAGGCATCGCTGGCGGCCGGGCGTAAGTATCTGATTTACACCATGCTGGGGGGAGCCAGCCTACTGGCCGGTGTTGTCTGGCTTAAAGCCCTGGCGGGCTCACTGGATTTTACCGCAACCGGGATTTTGGCCTCTATGCCGCACCTGGACCCGCTTCATCTGAAAGTGATCTTTGCTCTGATCATCATTGGTTTAGGTGTCAAAGCGGCGTTGGTACCGTTGCACGGCTGGCTACCGTCTGCCATGGCTGCACCTGCGCCGGTCAGTGCCTTGTTGCATGCCGTTGCTGTCGTAAAAGCGGGCGCATTTGGCATAGTGCGAGTAGTATATGATGTTTACGGTGTTGAGTTTGCGCAGGAGCTGGGGCTGACCATCATACTGGCCGTAATGGCCTCTATTACCATTGTGTATGGCTCGACCCGAGCGGTGTTTCAGGATGATTTAAAGCGCAGGCTGGCTTATTCGACGGTCAGCCAGGTGTCTTACATTGCGCTTGGGACTGCCATTGCCGGACCGATTGCGACGATCGGCGGGATTGCACACCTGGTCCACCAGGGGTTGATGAAAATCACTATGTTCTTCTGTGCCGGCAGTATTGCAGAAACACTTGGCGTCACTAAGGTGAGTCAAATGAATGGTGCTGGTAAGCGCATGCCGCTTACTATGCTGGCGTTCAGTCTGGCGGTGCTGGGGATGATAGGGATCCCGCCCGCTGCGGGCTTTATTTCCAAATGGTATTTGGGTACCGGTGCATTGGAGGCGGGGTTTTATTGGGTGCTTGGGGTGCTGATTATTAGTAGCCTGCTTAATGCTATCTACTTTCTGCCCATCCTGTATGCCGCCTGGTTTAAGCCACAGCAGGAAGCCTGGCCCAAAGAGCAACCGCGCGGGCGCTTTGAAACGCACTGGATGCTGATGTTGCCGCCAATTGTAACGGCGTTACTGGCATTGAGTGCTGGCTTATTTGCAGACGCTCAGTTTAGCCCACTCAACTGGGTTAAGCTAATAGCAGCCCGGGAGTATGGTAGTGAGTTTGTGTCGACACTGGCATTAAGTTCGCAACAGATCCCCTGGATGTGGCTGGCAATTATTACGCCCATATTGTGCGCGCTGCTGCTCGTGCGCAAGCGGATGCAGGAAATTGCTCATTGGTTTTTGCCTGTGTCTGCCGCTATAGCACTGCTGGCATTTAGCGTGTCATCGCAAGGCACAAATACCACGCCGTGGCTGTTCTTTGGTAGTATCATGACGCTCAATGAGACGACCTCGACCTTTTTCCTGCTCGCGGCCTGCTTATGGCTTCTGGCGGCGGTCTTTGCCGTCAACTTTGCCAAAGACGATGCGCGAAAAGTGCGTTTTTGCCTGTTTTTCCTGCTCGCCATGTGTGGCAACTTTGGGCTTATACTTGCCGAGGACATGTCAGGTTTTATCAGTTTCTTTACTTTGATGAGTCTGGCCTCGTATGGCCTGGTTGTGCACTTTGATACAGAGGAGGCACATCAGGCCGGTAAGTCTTATATGCAATGGGCTGTGCTGGGAGAGTTGTTGCTGTTTACCGCTTTGGCTGGTCTCGCTTTTGGCTCAATTGATCCGTCCTCAGCAGGGAATCCTGAGCAGGCTTACCCGGCCTGGGCAATTGGGTTTTTGCTTGCCGGGTTTGGCGTAAAAGCAGGATTGTTTGGCCTGCATGTGTGGTTGCCACTGGCGCACCCGGTTGCCCCCGTTGCTGCCAGTGCGTTGCTGAGCGGCATCATGGTTAAAGCCGGTTTGCTGGGCTGGCTGAAGTTTATTCCGTTTGGAGAAGTCGCGTTTGCAACCTTTGGCTCTGTACTCGTGGTGCTCGGGCTGTTTGCGGCATTTTTTGGTGTTTTAGTGGGCGTGACGCAGGAAAACCCCAAAGCTTTACTTGCATACTCAACCATGAGCCAGATGGGTATCTTGATAGCCGCAGTTGGTGCGGGGCTCAAATATCCCGAGATATGGTCTGTGCTGTTGCCAGCGATAGTATTATACGCAGTGCACCACGGACTGGCTAAAGCGGCGCTGTTCCTTTTTGCAGGGATGAATAGCACCCTGGCATGGCAGAAGTATCCCTGGCTGTGTTGGGTGGCAGTAGCGCTGCCTGCTGCTGCACTGGCCGGGTTGCCGTTGACCAGTGGCGCGGTTGCCAAGGTAGCGCTAAAAGATGTGGTCGGGCGGGATCTGCTTATGGGCACTGTATTGCCGTTAACCGCAGTCGGTACCACCTGGCTGATGATGCGATTCTTACAATTGATTGGGCAAAAGCGCTCAAACGCTACAAAGAGTCAGCCGGATAGACTTCAGTTAGGCGCATATGCGCTATTGCTGGTCCTGGTTTTAGTTATGAGTTATCTGATCCCTCAGGCTGAGGCGGCATGGTCTACGCAACTTACCTTGGCGAGTGTATGGGGGAGTGCATGGACAGTGTTACTTGGGCTTGGCCTGTACCTCGCAACCCGTCCCTTTGTAAACAACATGGAGCCGCTGCCACCTGGAGATATCAATCTTGCCTATGTGGAGGCTGGCACGTTTGTGCGTCTTGGTGCAGATACAACGGCAGATGGTTTGCAATTGCTGAAGGGTGAAATAAAGAGCACCTCCTGGCAGCTGCCTCAGCGGGTTGTACAAAGGCAGGCACGGCTGATAGGCATGGCTACTGCGACCATACGCTCTGCGGCGACGCCGGGTGTGTTGTTTGCTGTACTGCTGAGCATGCTGTTATGGTTTATGGCTATCTAAACCTATTAGACCAAAGTTGACTTGTGATACATGCGTTTGCCGTTAACACTGAACATGTCTATGCAAAGTGTGAAAAGGTGAAAGAGATGATCAAAAGACAAGTAGCTAAAGCTGTGGGGTATTCGTTACTGTCTCCGCTCATCATTGGGCTTGTGCTGGGCAGCTATTACGCGCTGATAAGTGGCCAGAGCAAAGTGTTGTTTCAAATACTGATGACGGCGGTGGCGAATGCTCATATCGTTGGCTTATCCATGGCATTTTTTGTTTTACCAGCCTATTTACTGCTGCAGCGCTATAACAAGCTAAGTTATTCAGGAGTTTTGACGGCTGGCATGCTCGGCGGAGCGCTGTTTAGCTTTTTATTCGTTGCCAGTTCCGGCATGGTTTTTATTATCAATGCGGTGATGGCGGCACTGGGAGCAGGGCTGTTTTTGTTCAGTTTGCGTCGCAATGCGCACAGGGTGTGATGGCTTTTTATACAGCTCGGTGGTGTTTTACACTAATTTAATAGTTTTTCTGTCTAAAAGGTTTCATTTAGCTGCACGAAAGAGTACCTTTACTTCTTATGTAAATTTGTTGAATGACCGCAATGCAGAAGAAAAAGTTCTACGATACTCTCAGCCTACAAGCTCAGGCCCTGATTGGTGATGAGCACAATTACATCGCCAATATGGCAAACCTCAGCGCCCTGTTATTTACCTCATTAGAAGACATAAACTGGGCTGGCTTTTACCTTTTAGATGGTAAAGATGAGCTCGTATTAGGCCCTTTCCAGGGCAATCCCGCCTGCATTCGAATTCCGCTTGGCAAAGGCGTATGTGGCACTGCGGCCGCTGAGTTAACCACTCAACTCGTCGAGGATGTGCACAGCTTTGATGGTCATATTGCCTGCGATGCTGCATCAAACTCCGAAATCGTCATCCCTGTGATGAGAAACGGTGAATTATTTGCCGTGCTGGATATCGATAGCCCGAGTTTGGCAAGGTTTGACGATGAAGATAAAATAGGCCTGGAAGCACTGGTTAAATGCTTTGAAGGTACATTGTAAATGAAAGAATTACTCAACGTTCAGGATTACCTGTTTTCAAACTTCGATGTCGGAGACTGGGAAGGGGACGAAGAGCGTGTCGCAGAAACGTTGAATGAGCTTATCCACGTAGCCTGGGAGCAAATACCTGACGATCTGGCGTGCGAGAAAATTGATTTAATTATAAATGGAATATGGGAACATCTGCGCGGCGATTTAGCACTTGTTGAAGCCGAGTATGATGAACTCGTTGACTGGGTTACACATTACATTCAGTCATCTCTTGATGATAATATTGAACTATAGGTTTAGACATGGAAACCACAAACAAGCTAAAAGATATCAAAGAGGTTCTCGACTTTTTATATGCCGAGTTTCCTCAGTGTTTTAAACAAAAAGACGGTATTAAACCGCTTAAGGTCGGTATCTTCAAAGATATTGCCGCCAGAATTGAAGGATCTGAAAAAGTCAGTAAGACTCAGGTTCGCCAGGCGCTGCGCAAGTACACTTCTTCGTGGCGTTACTTAGAAGCCGTAATTAACAATGAATTTCGTGTTGACTTGGACGGTAATGACGCCGAGAAAGTTGAGCAGGAACATGTAGAACATGCGCAAAAAGCACTGGAAGAGTCACGTGCTAAAATGGCTAAACGTAAGAAGCCGCAACGTCCAAGACAAGATGGTCGTGGTGAGCGCCGTCGCGACGGTGACACAAAATCTTACAAATCTCGCGGTGAGAACAAGCACCGTCACGGCAATAAAAACGCTAAAGTTAATGCTAAGCCAGAGCAACAGCAACGTCGTAGCTCAGGTAAAGTTGAACCTCTGCCGGCAAATGAGGTCAAGGTAAATAATAAGGTTAAAGTAAAGTTGGGACAGGCCTTAGTTAATGCAACCATCACTGAAGTCAACAAAGATGAAGTTCATGTTGAATTGGTGACAGGTATGCAAGTTAAAACAAAAGCTGAAAGCCTGTTTATTCTTTAAGGAGTAGTGTATGAGTAATAAGTTACCTTTAGTTGGTGCAATCGCACTGTTTGTGTCTGGCGTGTGTTCAGCTGCAACACAGACTGTCACGGAAAAAGACATTCCTGTACTGGAGCCTGAAATCCAGCATGCGACGGCAACCAAAAGGGTAACCAGTAAATTTACTCGTGAGCACTACAAGCGCTTTAAACTCGACGATGCGCTGTCTGAGCAAATTTTTGACCGTTATATCGAGAATCTCGATTATAACAAGTCACTGTTTCTTCAGTCAGACATCGACAAGTTTGCGAATTACAGAAAGCAATTTGACGATGCATTGAAAAAAGGCAAACTCGATTTTGCCTTTGACATGTTCAACGTCAGTATGCAACGTCGCTACGAGCGCTTTAACTATGCTATTTCTCTGTTAGATACAGAAATGAAGTTTGATAAACCGGACGAGTTTGTATTTGACAGAGAAGAGATGCAATTTGCCAGCACTCAAGCCGAGCTGGATGAGTATTGGCGTCAACGCGTTAAGTCTGACGCTTTGCGCTTAAAACTTACAGGCAAAGACTGGGCCGGCATCAAAGAAGTGCTGACCAAGCGCTATAAAAACACCATCAAACGTTTGGTACAAACTAATAACGAAGATGCATTTCAGATTGTGATGAACGCCTTTGCGCGTAGCATCGAAGCGCATACTTCCTACTTATCGCCCCGTCGTGCTGAGCAATTTAAAATGGACATGGAGCTTGAGCTGGAGGGTATAGGCGCCGTGTTGGGTTATGACGAAGACTACACGATTATCCGCAGTCTGGTTCCTGGCGGCCCTGCCGACAAAACAGAAAAAATCAAACCGGATGACCGCATTGTAGGTGTGGCGCAGGAAGGGGAAGAGTTTGTCGATGTGATTGGCTGGCGTCTCGATGACGTTGTCGACCTCATTAAAGGCCCTAAAGGGACCAAAGTACGGCTTCAGTATCTTAAAGGCAGTGACACCCATGGTACACCCAAAGTGGTGGAAATCGTGCGGGATAAAATCCGTCTTGAAGACAGAGCTGCGAAGTCAGAGGTTTTTGAAGCCAAATATTCAGATCTCACCAGCAAAGTCGGTGTGATTGAAATCCCCAGCTTCTATAACAACTTGTCGAAAGATGTGAAAAAGGAGCTGGAAAAGCTCAAAGAACAAAAGGTGGATGGTATTATCATCGATCTCAGACAAAACGGTGGCGGCTCATTGTATGAAGCCACTCAGCTGTCTGGGTTATTTATCGATAAAGGCCCGATAGTGCAGATCCATACTGCCTACAACCGCGTTGAAGCGCAAAAAGACAGTGACGGTGTGACTTATTACGACGGGCCGCTAACTGTATTGGTTGACCGTTACAGTGCATCAGCATCAGAGATTTTTGCTGCTGCAATGCAGGATTATGGACGTGCAGTGGTGATCGGGGAGCAAACGTTTGGTAAAGGTACGGTACAGCAACACCGTGGCCTCAGAAAAACTTATGATCTGTTTGATAACGCACTTGGCAGCATTACCTACACCATTGCTAAATTCTATCGAATCGACGGTGGTAGCACCCAGAACAAGGGCGTTATTCCGGATATTTTACTGCCTTCTGCGATTGATCCGGCAGAGTGGGGTGAGAGCCAGGAAGATAATGCGTTACCATGGGATAGCATTGTAAGAGCCAAATATCGCCAGTTAGATGACTTGAGTCCGACGATCAAATATCTGAGCGAGCGTCATGGGCTTCGTATTGCGAAAGAACCTGAGTTTGCATACGTTTATGATGACATTGCGCGATACAAAGAACAGAAAGACGACATTGCCATTTCGCTGGTTGAAGCAGAGCGTACCAAAGAGCGTGAAGAGCGTGACGAGCGTGCGCTGAAGCGTACCAATGAGCGTCTTAAGCGCCTAGGTCAGGAGCCGGTGAAAGACCTGGACGATGTACCAGATATCATCGCAGAGCTGGACCCTTACCTGGAAGAAGCGGCGTTGATCACACAAGATCTGATCAACTACGGTCGCCTGGCCAAGAACAATACGGGTGATTGAGCTAAGGTTATAAAGCCAGGCTTACAGCAGGCTAAACGATGAAAAGGCGCATTGAGCGCCTTTTTTCGTTACCAGTGCGTGGGAAATTTGTTATTATTGACAGCTGCAATATTAAAAATAGTCAGGCAAGAACATGCCTGGCGCTGTCTTGGGCGCAGATTCAGGTGTTGTGCTTAACCATTGAACTGACCCGGCAGAGATAATAATAAAGCACTCCATTAAGTGCGAAGGAGTATTCTGGTTTGAGACAACAAAAGCAAGCATCCTATCTGGATGCCTTTATTCCAATTGTGGTACTAGTCAGCCTGTTAGGCGCTGCTGTATACCTGTACGGTGATAACTCTTCTTCAGGGCCGAACCAGATAGCCCTGCTGTTTGCGACCTTTACGGCCGCATTAATTGGCCTAAAAAATGGTTTTACCTGGAAAACGCTCGAAGAAGCCATGATCAAAGGGATCACGATTTCTTTAGGGGCAATCCTGATCCTGCTGATGGTCGGCGCTTTGATCGGAACCTGGCTGTTGTCTGGTACGGTGCCAACCTTAATCTATTATGGCTTGCAGATCATTCATCCGTCCTGGTTCTATGCTGCAGGCTGTTTGATCTGTGGCATAGTTGCCATGAGTATCGGTAGTTCCTGGACGACAGCCGCGACCATAGGTGTTGCCTTATTAGGGGTGGCCAATGGCCTGGGGCTCGACCCGGTTGTCACGGCCGGTGCGGTGATCTCGGGTGCTTACTTTGGTGACAAACTTTCGCCACTTTCAGAAACAACCAATCTGGCACCCGCAGTGGCAGGCAGTGATCTGTTTGAGCATATTCAGCACATGCTGTGGACCACAGTCCCAAGCTTTGTCATTGCTTTGATAATTTTTATCTTTATGGGATTCAACGCGGATGTGTCGAGTGAATCGAGCAAAATTGATGAAATTGCCACTATCCTGCAAAGTAACTTCAACATCAGCATTTTTAACCTGGTGCCGCTTGCTATTTTACTGGGTCTTGCGATTAAAAAAATGCCTGCTTTTCCGGCTATTTCAATCGGCGCCGTCATTGGCGCGATTTGGGCGTTGCTGTTCCAGGGAGATTTGATAGCGAGTCAGGTGAACCCTGACGAGGGTGTGCTGGTGAGTCATTTCAAACTGGTTTGGGCAACCTTCTTTGACGGGTTCAGCCTTGAAACGGGTAACGCCAAAATGGATGACTTGCTAAGTGGCGGCGGTATGTCCAGCATGCTGACAACAACCTGGCTGGTCATGACGGCGTTGATGTTTGGCGCCATTATGGAAAAAACGGGACTGCTTGAACTGTTTGTTAAGAGCATTCTCAAAGTGGCAAAGAGCACAGGCTCTCTTATTGCCTCTACGGTTGCGACTTGTTTTGGTACTAACCTGGTGGCGGCAGATCAGTATATCGCCATTGTGGTACCAGGCCGTATGTTCAAAGAAGAATATAAGCAACGTGGCCTGAGAAGCGTGAACTTATCCAGAACGCTGGAAGACGGCGGGACAATCACCAGTCCTCTTATTCCCTGGAATACTTGTGGTGCCTATATGCAAAGCGTACTGTTGATTAATCCACTTGATTATGCCGTTTATGCTTTCTTTAACCTGATCAACCCGTTCCTGGCGATCGTATACGCTTACCTGGGCATTAAGATTTTGAAAATCAAGCCCAAAACAATGCAGCAGGGCACACCAGCTTCCGATGCGCCCTAAGCGCTTAACCTGAATGAAACTAAAGCGCCTCATTAAAAATGAGGCGCTTTTACCTGTTTCCTAGCCATAAATCCCTTTGCCCTTAGCGCGGGTCGTTCTACAATAAAGATATTGATTTGCACTCATTTTTTCATTTTGCTTAGTCGGGCCACACTGACATTTGCAAATGAATTTGATAATAGGAATTGTCATGACCTCAAAACCCCAGGCTAAATACCTGCATGATTATCAGCCTCCCACTCATGCAGTTGAAAACCTCTCCTTAACATTCGAACTGGATCCACAAAATACTCAGGTAACTGCGCGTTTTACATTGACGGCGCAAAGTGGTGCAACGTCAGTGATGCTTGACGGTATAGAGTTGACACTGAACTCTGTGAAAGTGAATGGACAAAACCATTCAGACTACACACTACATGATACGGGTCTTGAGTTACATGGGCTGAGTCCACGCGCTGAAATTGAAATCGTCAATACCATTTCACCCGGCACCAATACCTCCCTTGAAGGTTTGTATCTGTCAGATGGGGCGTACTGTACCCAGTGCGAGGCTGAAGGGTTTCGGAAAATTACCTATTTCCTGGATAGACCGGATGTACTGACGACCTATCAGGTCAAGATAATCGGGCCCAAAGAAATGCCTTATTTGCTCTCCAACGGTAATAAGGTCGACAGTGGTGAGCTGGCAGATGGCCGCCATTACGTATGCTGGGAAGACCCTTTTAAAAAGCCATCGTATTTATTTGCGCTGGTCGCCGGCGACTTTGATGTGCTGTCTGATAAGTTTGAAACCCGCTCAGGCCGCCAAGTCGACCTGCAACTTTTCGTTGATAAAGGTAATTTGAGCAAAGCACCGCACGCGATGACGTCTTTGAAGAAGGCCATGGCGTGGGACGAAGCGCGCTTTGACCTTGAGTACGATCTTGATATTTACATGATAGTTGCTGTGGACTTTTTCAACATGGGGGCGATGGAAAACAAAGGCCTCAATGTGTTTAACAGTGCCTGCGTACTGGCCAACCAGGAAACCGCAACCGACAGAGATTTTCACGTGATTGAGTCGATTGTTGGACATGAATATTTCCATAACTGGACAGGCAATCGTGTAACCTGTCGCGATTGGTTCCAGCTGAGCCTCAAAGAAGGCTTGACGGTATTTCGTGATCAGGAATTCAGCAGCGATTTGGGATCGCGCGCATTAAACCGGATCGATGCGGTGAATACGGTTCGTACCCACCAGTTTGCAGAAGATGCCGGGCCAATGGCACACCCAATTCGCCCCCAGCAAGTGATCGAAATGAATAACTTCTATACGGTGACTGTCTATAACAAAGGCGCTGAAGTGATCCGTATGATGCATACCATTTTGGGAGAGGCGGGTTTCCAAAAGGGCATGAAGCAGTATTTCGAACGTCATGATGGTCAAGCGGTTACCTGTGATGACTTTGTTGCTGCCATGAGTGATGCCAATGGTAAAGACTTAAGCCAATTTAAGCTCTGGTACAATCAAGTCGGTACCCCGAAAATCAGTGCCCGAACGAGTTATGATGCGCAGCAAGGGGAGTTTACCCTGCATCTGGCGCAGAGCCATGCAGACAATGATCCTGTTGAAGCGCCACTACATATTCCAGTGGCGATTGAGCTGTTAGACCAGCAAGGGCAGGTGATTGCAATTCCTGAATCAACCGCCAAACAAGGCAAAGTCATTGAGTTGACAGAGAAACAACAAAGCTTTGTTTTTGCAGGATTAAAGGATGAGCCTGTGGTCGTACTACTGGAGGACTTTTCGGCTCCCTGCACACTGAACTACGATCATAAACAGCATCAGTTGCTTCACATTGCTAAGTTTGCAAGCAGTGATTACGCGCGCTGGGAAGCCATTCAGCAGCTATATAAAGCCGAGATTAAATCACTGGTCAACACACAGGCATTTGCTGAATATCGCCTACCCGAAAGCTTGACTCACGCGCTGAGTGTGTTGCTTGACGACTTAAGCGGAGATCTGTCGATTCTGGCGGAGCAATTTACAGTGCCAGGCTTTGATGCCCTTAGTGCTGATCACAACCCAGTGCCGGTTGAGCCGCTGCACCAGGCGATTTCGACTATAGAGTATCAGATAGCACAGAAGCTTAAGCCAGTCTGGTGTGCAACCTATGAACAGCTCAATGATGACGGCAGCCTGAGCAGCGCCGCGGTCGCTACTCGAACAATGAAAAATAAATGTCTGTTTTATCTCGCACTGGTATCGGATTCCCAGATCCAAGGCTGGATCCAGGAACAAAGTGAAAGCCACAACATGACGCTAAAACTAGGTGCGATCAGGGCCGCAGTGAATGCGGATCATGTGCTGACCCAGTTGTTACTAGATGATTTTGACAAGCAGTGGCAATCCGATCTGCTGGTAATGGACAAGTGGTTTGCACTGCAAGCCAGCCGGCGCGACGATAACTGCTTAGACAACATTTTGTCTCTGTACAGCCACCCCTGTTTCGACAAAGCGAATCCAAACCGGGTTAGGGCACTCATTGGCGCATTCACTCGCAGCAATCCACTTCACTTCCATCGTAACGACGGGCAGGGCTACGCATTATTGGGTGATTTGATAGCCGAATTAAACCAGGTCAACCCGCAAAACGCCTCGCGGATCATCACGCCTTTGTTGTCGTTCAAACGCTTTGATGAAACCCGTCAAGGCCTGATGAAAGCGCAATTAGAGAAGCTGGCGAGATTGCCTGAATTGAGCGACGATTTGTACGAAAAAATTGACAAGGCGCTGAATTAACAGGGCCTCTGGCTGTAATGTGTAAAGGTTATTATATACAGAATGCAAGAGTATTACTTTTACATGGATTTGAGCCATGAACAGTGTATGGCGTATTACCACGGGCATGTCGAGTTTATTCAGGTTATCGAAGATGGCGGGAAGCGAATTCGCTTCCCGGCGCATCATATCAGACGCCATGTTTCAACTTTAGGGGTCCGAGGGCGCTTCCGTTTATTGCTTGATGAAAATAACCGCTTCGTAGCGTTGGAAAAAGTAGTTTGATGACAATTATGCGACGAGACACAACGTATTTTTGTTAAATCGGTTTGTTTTAAACTTAAATTACGTGTTATAACTACTCTGGTAGGACGTCTTACCATGAGTGAAATGCGCTCCAATGAGATAAAAATGCACCGATCAGACGCGTATTATTTGTAATTTAAAGCTATCGCTTCTATCGTTACGACAACAAAAAACAATAACTTGATAAGAATTACCCGCCAAAGGGGGGAGAAATAATGATAAAAACATCGCGCTTTGTGAAGAACAAGATAATGCTGGGCCTGAGCGCTGCATGTCTTGGTGTCGCTGGCACTGCTGCGCAAGCCGCCACGTTCCAAGTTGGTGATTTTGATGTAACCTTTGATTCCACGTTTTCTTACGGTCAGAGCATTCGTGTAGAAGACCGTGATTTTGATCACATTGGTAAAAGTAATCACCCACGTTATAACTGGACGGGTTATAACGCGTCACTTGGCAACACCATCTACTCATCATCTCAGATCTGGTCTCAGCAGGGTGCATACTCGAATAACGGTGACGCCGGCGATCTGAATTTCGATTCAGGTGACACTTTTTCTCAGTTGCTTAAAGGAACGCATGAACTTGGCATTACGAAGGACAACTATGGTTTCTTCTCTCGCTTCATGTACTTCAAAGACTTTGCAATGGAAGACGGTGATTTCGCATACACCAATCCTGTATCAGGTCAAAAAGTAGACCCTTGTGCAGACGACAAGACTAAGGAGCAAGTATGTTCAGACTTGCGCCTGTTAGATGCGTTCGTTTGGGCTGATTTTGACATCAATGATGGTAAAAACCCACTGTCAGTAAGATTGGGTCGTCAGGTTGTTAACTGGGGCGAAAGTACGCTTATCAGCCACGGGATAAACGTTAACCCGGTTGATATCGACCGCCTGAAAGCACCTGGTGCTGAACTTAAAGAAGCCTTTATCCCGGTTGGGATGTTCTGGGCCTCACTTGGCCTGACTGACAACGTGACACTGGAAGCCTTCTATCAGTACGAATGGCACGAGACTCGTCTTCCTGCGACAGGCAGCTATTTCTCTACTAATGACTTCGCGTCAGAGAATGGCTATAACCAGAACATTCAGCTTGGCTTTACCGCAAACCCGGATATTGACCTGGCACACCTGACTGAAGCGCTTAATAACCTGCATGCTAACTGGATGGGTGCGTTGGCAGCTCAGGGCCTGGACGTAACCGATCCGAACGTATTACAAAGCGAAGCGGCTGTGTCGCAGCTTACTTCGATGTATCTCGCTTACCCGACTAAAGTGGCTTTGAAAGGCAAGGGCCATAACGGTAAGAGAGAGCCTCAAGATGGCGGTCAGTTTGGTATTCGCTTGGGCATGTTTGCCCCGGAGCTTAACGATACTGAGTTTGCGTTATATTACATTAATTACCATGCGCGTCGTCCTCTGATCTCAGGTAAAGCCTCTAACTTTACCAGCGATGCTATTGCCGCTGATCTGAACTACATTCAGAACAACACGCTTAACGAAGAAAACTTCACTAACCTAAACGCATTTACACAGGGCCTGATTGAGTACCCTGAAGACATCAAGTTGTATGGCCTGAGCTTCAATACTGCCATTGGCGAAACCGCTTTCTCAGGTGAATTTGCTTATCGCGAAGATGAGCCGCTGCAAATTGACGACGTAGAATTGCTTTATGCAGGTATGTTGGAACAACTGGCGTTAGCTGGTATTCGTACTGACGTTGCGGGTCTGTCTCAGTTGAGCCAAGGTGACGACGTTGCTTATGTAAAACCGGGTGAAATCGCACAAGGTTATGTCCTGAAAGACACGATGCAGCTACAGTTTACTGCTACACATCTGTTTGGCCCTTCTTTAGGCGCAGACAGCTGGGCATTGGTCGGTGAAGTCGGTGGTGTAACCATTAAAGACATGCCAAGTTACGATGAGCTACGTTTAAACGTAGCAGGTACTGGCCGAAGCGGTACCATTGAAGGTGTTAACGGTCAAAGCTACGATCTGCTGCATATGGCAATTTCTAATGGCCCTGAAGCGAACCCGTTCCCAACGGCTTCAGCATGGGGTTATCGTTTAATTGCTAAGGGTGAATACAACAACCTGTTTGCTGGCGTGAATATGTCACCTCGCATCGTGTTCTCTCACGACGTGAATGGTATAACACCTGATCCTATGTTCTTGTTTGTCGAAGATCGTAAGTCAGTTGGTCTGACCCTGAACTTTAACTACCAAAATGCCTGGTCATTCGACTTCGGTTATAACGCATTCTGGGGTGGTGGCAAGACCAACACATTCTCAGATCGTGACTTCGTTTCATTTAATATCAAGTATTCAATCTAAGGGCTTTCAATATGTTTAGAAAACCTACTATGCTTGCTGCAACAATTATAACTATGATGGCAGCACCGGGTGCATTTGCAAAAATGACCCCAGAAGAAATTGCGCGCTTGGGCGCCGACCTGACGCCAATCGGCGCAGAAAAAGCGGGTAATGCCGACGGCAGTATCCCTGCGTGGACAGGGGGTATTACTAAGCCACCTGCGGGATATAAAGTGGGCATGCACCACCCAGACCCGTTCGCAGACGACAAAACTTTGTTCACGATTGATAAAACCAATCTGGACAAGCACAAAGATAAACTGAGCCCGGGGCAGGTTGCCTTGTTTGAAACTTACCCGGATACCTTTAAGATGCACATCTACCCAACTCGACGTAGTGCTGCCTATCCTCAGTTTGTTTACGATGCAACCAAAAAGTATGCAGCAACGGCACAGCTGATCGAAGATGGTAACGGTATCAAAGACACCGCCATTGGTATTCCTTTCCCTATTCCTAAAAATGGTTTAGAGGCAATCTGGAACCACCTGTTGCGTTATCGTGGTTTGTCTATTGCACGTTACGGCGGACAAGCAATGCCCACGGCTTCAGGGTCTTACAACATCATCGGATTCGATGAGCAACTGTTGGTAAAATACTCTGATCCAGATGCGACACCGGCTGAACTGAAAGAGTCTAACGTACTGTTCAAGTTCAAGCAGAAGGTAACGGAACCTGCACGTCTTGCGGGTACTGCTCTGTTGGTTCACGAAACCATGGACCAGATCCTGACCCCTCGTCAGGCATGGACTTACAACACGGGTCAGCGTCGTGTACGTCGTGCACCAAACGTAGCTTACGATGCACCGGGAACAGCATCAGACAGCCTGCGTACTACCGATGATTTCGATATGTTTAACGGCTCACCTAACCGTTACAACTGGACGCTTAAAGGCAAACAGGAGCTGTACATCCCTTACAACAGCTACAAGTTGCACAGTGATAAGCTAAAGTATGACGATATTCTGATGGCCGGTCATGTAAACCCTGAGCATGTTCGTTATGAAAAGCACCGTGTTTGGGTGGTTGAAGCGAATCTGAAAGAGGGCACACGCCACATTTATAAGAAGCGAGTATTCTACATCGACGAAGACAGCTGGCAGATCCACATTGCAGATTTGTATGATAACCGCGACCAGATGTATCGTGTGGCGATGGCTCATGGTCTGAACTACTATGAGGTACCTACCCACTGGAGTACGCTAGACGTGTATCATGATCTGAACTCTCGTCGTTACCTGGCTATTGGCCTGGACAACGAAGAAAGCATGTATGATTTCAGCCAGTCTTTCCAGGACAATGAGTTTACACAAAGCGCGTTACGCCGCGAGGGTAGACGATAAGCATAGTGGCCGGCTAGTGCCGGCACAGCACAACTCCTCAGGGGCTGCTTTTGTAGCCCCTGAACCTGCTCTTCCTACTCTCTCACACTAAATTTATCGAGTATTCATCATGATTAAGAAGTTAGTCGCAACCACGATTGCAGTGATGGCAATGCAAAGTGATGCAGTAGCCGCAGCTTCTGATGCATTAATGGTGGCACACCCACAGCGTACACTATTGACAGATATCAGTTACACAGGTCAGCAACTGGTTGCGGTTGGTAAGCATGGCACCATAGTAACCAGCAAAGATGGTAAAAGTTGGCAGCAAGCCACAGTGCCAGTGCAAAGTTTACTGACCGCAGTGACCTTTGCCAGCGAAAAAAAAGGCTGGGCATGTGGCCACGACGCAACAATCCTGAACACCGAAGACGGTGGTCAAAGCTGGCAGATCCAGCAACATTTACCAGATATTGAAAAACCTTGTCTTGATATTACCTTTGCCGATGAACAAACCGGCTATGCTGTCGGTGCCTACGGAATGATGTATGAAACCACTGACGGCGGCAAAAAATGGACTAAGCGGTTTATTGATGCCTTTGTTCACCCGGATGACGTCACTTATCTTGCCGAACTCAAAGAAGATGATCCGGCAGCTTATGAAGATGAAACCGCGTTTATTTTGCCTCACTTCAATGCGCTGCTGATTGATGGCTCGCAATATCTGCTGGCCGGTGAAATGGGTTTATTCGCCATCAGTGATGATGCAGGAAAGAGCTGGCGCAAGTTACCCGCATTTTATGCCGGTTCTTTGTTCTCAATTAATAAAACCGCGGATGGCAGAGTGGTTGCAGCAGGGCTACGCGGCAATGCGTTTGTTTCCAACTCGGATCTGTCTCAATTTCAGCGCCTTGCCCTCACTAAAACGGCCACGATTAACCATGTTATGAGTGTGAATGAACAGCAATATCTGTTTGCAAACAGTGGCGTTATTCACACCAGAAATGAAGCAGGTCTGTCTACCAAACAGCTTAAAAATGGCAAGTCCATCATGGCCGGTGTGTTGTTTGAAGGAAACTTGATATTGGCAACGGAACAAGGGATCCAGATAGAAGAGGCGAAACACTAATGCAGTCATTGTTAAACCAACTTGTTTACGTCGTTTTCCGGCATCGTGTTGCGATGATCTTGTTTTTCATTGTCGCAACGCTGTTTTTAGGCTTTCGCGCGACGCAGATCCAGCTTGATGCCTCTTTCAATAAAAATATTCCGCTCAACCATGAATATATGCAGGTTTACCTGAAGCATGAAAAGCAGTTTGGTGGTGCGAACAGTATTCTGATCTCTGTGTGTGATGCCGACGGAGATATTTTTAATCCTGAATTTTTTACTCAGCTGAAAGCCGTTCACGACCAGCTGTATTTTATTCCGGGGGTCAATCGCCCACTGGTTAACTCGATTTTTGCACCCAGCGCACGGTTTGTAGAGGTCGTTGAAGACGGCTTTGCCGGCGGTCCCATTATTCCGGCAAATTTCACGGCTGACGAAGCTGGTTTGGCTGTGGTAAAGCAAAACATCGAAAAAGCAAAAGTGGTTGGCCGTATGGTAGCCAGTGACTATTCGTGTGCCATGGTTACAGCTCAACTTATGGAAACGGATCCGCAAACGCAGGAAAAGCTCGATACACTGGCATTTGCTAAAAAGCTTGAAAGTGAAATTCGTGAGCCACTGAGCACAGACAAAGTATCTATTCATATTATCGGCTTTGCCAAAATGGCCGGTGATATTGCCGATGGTGCCAAAGGCGTTGTGCTATTTTTTGCGGTAGCAATTTTATTCACGTTTATCATGGTGTGGTTATTCTGTAAAAGCTTCAAGCTGACGCTTTTGCCTATCATGTGCTCTTTGATTGCCGTTGTCTGGCAAATGGGCCTGCTCACCGTACTGGGTTTTGGCTTAGATCCTATGTCGATCCTGGTGCCATTTTTGGTCTTTGCCATTGGGGTGAGCCATGGTGTGCAGATGATTAATGCGATCGGTAAAAAAGTGGCGGAAGGCGTGAGCAGTAAAGTGGCGGCAGAAGCAAGCTTTAAAGCCCTGCTAATACCGGGTGGTATTGCGCTGTTATCCGACACCGTAGGCTTCTTGACTTTACTTGCCATTGATATCGGCATTATCCGTGAGCTGGCGATCACAGCGAGTTTAGGTGTTGCTGTGATTATCTTCACTAACCTGATCTTGTTGCCAGTACTGGCTTCTTACTATAACTCCAGCAAAATTCACCGTGTTGACGATGGTAATTCTTTCAGCCACAAGCTATTCACCGCGATGCGAGAAACCTTGGTGAAAACCACGGATAAGCGTGTTGCCCGGGTGATCCTGCTGGTGAGTGCCGTTTTATTTGGGCTGGGATACTGGCAGTCGCAACATATGCAAATTGGTGATCTGCATGCAGGGGCACCAGCGCTACATGAAGATGCGCGCTACAATCAGGATACCTTCCTGATCTCAGACCGTTACGCTATTTCTTCGGATATCCTCAAAGTATTGGTGGAAGCCTATCCGGCTGCGTGTACGGAGCATGACACGATGGACAGGATCAGTCGCTTCCAGTGGCGCGTTGAGAACTTGCCCGGTGTCCAGTCTGCTGTTTCACTGAGCTCCGTTGCGCAATCTGTGAATGCGGGATACAACGAAGGCAACCTGAAGTGGCAAACCTTGCCGCGCAACAGTGCGTCACTGGTTCAGGCCACATCCCGGGTTGAAACCAGCACGGGCTTGTTAAATGGTGACTGCTCTGTGATGCCGATTATCATCTTTATGGCCGATCACAAGGCGCAAACCATAGATAATGTGGTATCGCAAATTAAGGCGTTTGCAGAAGAAGAGGGCACAGATCAGGTGCAGTTTAAACTGGCATCGGGTCCTATTGGTGTAATGGCCGCTACCAACGAATCGGTCTCCGCGGCGCAGTTGCCGATGATGATTTATGTATATGGTGCTGTGATTGTGTTGTGTCTGATTAGCTTCAGAAGTGTGCGTGCCACCATCGCCGTGGTATTGCCGCTATATATCGTCTCAACGCTGGCACAAGCGCTGATGGTAAAACTGGAAATTGGCCTGACAGTTTCGACCCTGCCAGTGATTGCGCTGGGGGTAGGTATAGGTGTGGATTATGGCATCTATATTCTGTCTTCGATGATGACCCAACTGAAACAGGGCGTGCCACTGGCCTATGCGTATCGTAATGCGCTGGCCGAGCGCGGCAGTGCGGTGCTGTTTACCGGCATCACTTTGGCCATCGGTGTCAGTACCTGGATTTTCTCCGCACTCAAATTCCAGGTCGATATGGGCATATTATTAACCTTTATGTTCCTGGTTAATATGTTGGGTGCCGTTTTATTATTACCTGCAATAGGAACCTTAATCTGGACAGACCAGAAAAAAAAGTGTGAATAAAAGTGCTTATAAATGGCCGGTTTCGGCCATTTATATCTATATTTAGTGAATATCTGACCAACCGGCTGAAAAGGCTATAATGTTTTCGTCGAAAAGGCTTTTTATTAGCGCCAGAAAGGTTAAAATTCACATGACTCCACGCTAATAAATGGCTGTACAAATAATCTACCGTTCAAAGGTGGTATAGATTAAGGAACACATAATGACACAAAATGAAGGTCCAGCATCGGTTATCCTGGATAACGTCACCAAGCTGATCCACAAAAAAGTTCATGCCGAAAACGTGTCGCTCGTTGAAACTTTTGCCAAAGCCTTGTACAGCAATATGTCTAAAGAGGACTTGGCACATCGTAACGACAGTGACTTATACGGAGCCGCATTGAGTCTTTGGAATTCTCTCGAAAAGAATGCCACTGACGACGCGGTTATTCGCGTTTTCAACCCGGAAGTAGCCAAAGATGGCTGGCAATCCTCTCACACGATCGTCGAGATCATCGCCAAAGACATGCCATTTTTGGTTGACTCGGTACGCATGGCACTGAGCCGCAAAAACATCGTGTCTCACTTACTGTTGCATAGCCCGCTTAAAATTAAGCGCGACAGCAGTAACAAGATCACTGCATTATCAAATTTAAAAGCAGAACAAGAATCATCGTCGACTAAGACAGTGTTTTTCATTGAGATCGACCGTCAGACAGATGCCAAGGCAATCAAAGCGTTTACCGAAGAACTGGAATCAGTATTGAAAGACGTGTCTGTGGCAGTTGAAGACTGGAAGCCAATCCGCGATAAGCTGGTTGCAGTCAGTAAAGAGATCCCATCACGTCACCATGACTGCTCTCAGGCAGAAGTCAATGAAGCGGTTGAGTTCCTTGAATGGCTATCTTCAGATAACTTCACTTTTATGGGCTACCGCCAGTATGATTTGGTGCCAGTACAAGGTGACCATGAGCTGCGCGCTGTACCAGACACCAGCCTGGGTTTGATGAAAAACTCCAGCCACGATGGCGGTCGTTTGCTTTCTGAGCTGCCAGAAGTGGCCCGAAAAGAAGCCCGCAGCAAAAACCTGCTGATTTTAACCAAGACTAACTCTCTGTCTCGTGTTCACCGTCCAGCCTATATTGATTATGTGGGTATCAAGCGTTTTGACGAGCAGGGCAATGTGATCGGTGAAGACCGTTTCATTGGTTTGTTCTCATCGAGCTTCTACAATAATAGTGCTGCCGATGTGCCTGTGCTCAAGAGCAAGATCCAGCGTATTATGGAGCAATGTGATTTTGCAGAAGGTACGCACGCTTATAAAGCCGTATTAAACTTGCTCGAAACCTATCCGCGCGACGAGTTAGTTCAGGCCCGTGAAGCCGAGCTACTGGAAGTTGCGACAGGCGTATTGCAAATTCAGGAACGCGACATGTGTCGTCTGTTCGTTCGCCGTGATGTATACGGGCGCTTCTTCTCTTGTATGGTATACGTACCACGGGAGCGTTATAACACGGCACTACGTCGTGAAACTCAAAAACTATTGGCAGATGCATTTAAGTCCAATGAAAAAGTTGAGTTTACGACCTTTTTCTCAGAGTCCACACTGGCGAGAACGCATTACATCGTGCGTGTGGCAGACAACAGTATTAAGTACAACGTGAAAGACATCGAAAATAACCTGGCAGAAGCCGCTCGCACTTGGGAAGATAAACTACAGTCAGCATTGCTTGGCAGCAATGGTGAAACTCGCGGTAACGAGCTAAACCGCAAGTATGCCAATGCGTTCCCACACTCATACAAAGATCAGGTTTTGCCTAGTGCCGCTGTAGTCGACATTGAGAAGCTGGAGCAACTGAGCGACGAGAAAAAGCTGGAAATGCTGTTCTATCGTCCTCAGGAAGAAGCAAACAGCGAAATCGTTCGTCTGAGCCTGTTCCACAAAGATGTGCCGATCCACCTGTCAGACGTTATGCCGATGTTGGAAAACTTTGGTCTGCGCGTGATTGGTGAAACGCCTTACGCAATCAAAACTAGCGATGGTCAGGTAAACTGGATCATGGACTTCTCCATGATGATCGACTCCAAAGGCATTGCAGATTTCGATAAAGTATCTGCACGTTTTCGCGCCGCATTGACCAACGTCTGGAACAACCGTCTGGAAAGCGATGGCTTTAACCGCATGGTATTGCTGGGTGGTATGACTGGCCGTGAAGCGTCTATTTTGCGTGCATACGCTAAATATATGCGTCAGATCGGTGTGACATTCTCGCAATCTTATATCGAGAATACCTTTGAGCACTATCCGCACATTGCAGCGCAAATCGTAGAGCTGTTTGTGAAGAAATTCTCTCCTGCGAAGAAAGCGGCACAAAAGACGCTGGACAAGCTGATTGAGAAGATCTACCTGGAGCTGGAAAACGTTGCTAACCTGGATGACGACCGCATCATTCGCATGTACGTTGATATGATCAACGCCACACTGCGTACTAACTTCTACCAAAAAGAAGCGGACGACAGCAACAAGTCTTATGTCTCGTTCAAGGTGAATCCACGTGCCATTCCTGACATGCCGTTGCCGTTGCCTGCGTACGAGATCTTTGTCTACTCTCCGCGCGTAGAAGGTGTGCATTTACGTGGTGGTAAAGTCGCGCGTGGTGGTTTACGTTGGTCTGACCGCCGTGAAGATTTCCGTACCGAAGTACTGGGCCTGGTTAAGGCACAGCAGGTTAAGAACACAGTAATCGTTCCGGTTGGTTCAAAAGGTGGATTCGTTTGTAAGCAGCTGCCTAGTGACCGTGAAGCTTTCTTCAAAGAAGGTCAGGAATGCTACAAGATGTTCATCCGTGGTTTGTTAGATATCACAGACAACATCATTCACGGTGAAATTGTGCCACCAGTTGACGTTGTGCGTCATGACGAAGACGACCCGTATCTGGTTGTTGCTGCCGACAAAGGCACCGCGACGTTCTCGGATATCGCGAACGGCATTGCTGAAGAGTACAACTTCTGGCTGGGTGATGCCTTTGCCTCAGGTGGTTCAATTGGTTATGACCACAAGAAAATGGGTATCACAGCGAAAGGTGCGTGGGAGTCGGTTAAACGTCATTTCCGTGAAATGGACATCGACTGTCAGACTACAGACTTCACCGCGGTTGCTATCGGTGACATGGGTGGTGACGTATTTGGTAATGGTATGTTGCTGTCTAAGCACATTCGCCTGCAGGCAGCCTTTAACCACATGCACATTTTCATCGACCCGAATCCGGATGCAGCAAGCTCTTATGTAGAGCGTGAACGCTTGTTTAAACTGCCTCGCTCAAGCTGGGAAGATTACAACAAAGAGCTGATCTCTGAGGGCGGTGGTGTATTCTCTCGTGCAGCTAAGTCAATTAACCTGACGGCTGAAATGAAGAAGATGCTGGGCACCAAAAAAGCCAGCATGACACCTAATGAGCTAATCAAAGCGCTGCTTAAGATGCCAGCTGATCTGCTGTGGAACGGTGGTATCGGTACTTACATTAAAGCTAAGTCTGAATCCAATGCCGATGTTGGCGATCGCGCGAACGACGGTCTGCGTATCGATGGTTCAGAGCTGGGTGCTAAGATCTTTGGTGAAGGTGGTAACCTGGGTGCAACGCAACTGGGTCGTATCGAGTTTGCCGAGAAAGGCGGACGCATTAACACCGACTTCATTGATAACGTAGGTGGTGTAGCTTGTTCGGATAACGAAGTAAACATCAAGATCCTGTTGAACGGTCTGGTAGCAGAAGGCGACCTGACTAAGAAACAGCGTGATGAACTGCTGTATGCCATGACGGATGAAGTGTCTGAGCTGGTACTGGCTGACTGTTACCGCCAGACGCATACCTTGTCTATCACTAAGTCGAAAGGTCCGGCAACACTGAAAGAGAAGATCCGCTTTATCCATGCGTTGGAGAAAGAGGGTAAACTGGACCGTACGATTGAGTTCTTACCAACGGATGAAGAGTTGGCAGAGCGCGCAGCAGCAGGGTCTGATCTGACTCGTCCTGAGCTGTCGGTTCTGGTTTCTTACTCTAAGATGGTGTTGAAAGAATCTCTGGTTGTTGATGAGATTTCAGAAAACCCGTATTACCGTCAGTTGTTAGTGAATTCATTCCCTGTGCCACTGCGTGAGCGCTTTAACGCGGCGATGGATAACCACCCACTGCGTAAAGAAATCATTGCGACGAAACTAGCTAACAACATAGTTAACGACATGGGTCTGAACTTCATGGTCCGTATGCACGAGGAAACAGGTGCAACGGAAGCCGAGATTGCGCTGTGCTACTCAATTGCCAGCGAAATCTTTGAAATGAAACAGACCTGGCAGTCAATTGCTGCGCTGGATAACCATATTCCATCAGCGGTTCAGACAGAAATGTTGTATCAGCTACGTCGCACTGTACGCCGTACAACGCGTTGGTTCCTGCGTCACCGCAACAAAGGTATGACCATTGAGCAAACCATTGCGTTCTTTGCGCCGACCTTTGCAGATCTGAGCAAAAACCTCAACAGCTACATGGTTGAAGAAGAAAGTGCACGCCTGACAGAAAAAGCCGACGCGCTTATCGCACAAGGTGTACCAGAGCAAATCGCAATGCGTATCGTGTCTCTGTCTAGCCTGTTCTCAGTCATGGACCTGGCAGAAGTAGCTGCAAGCTCTGGCCGTGCCATTGATGTAGTGTCTAACACATACTTCAAACTGGGTGCGAACATGGGGCTGCACTGGTTCCTTGACCAGATCACGGCACAACCGGTTGCCAACCACTGGCAGGCGCTGGCACGTGCCTCTTACCGTGAAGAGCTGGACTGGCAGCAACGTGCATTGTCTGAAGTTGTTCTGAACAGCTTTGAGGGCGATGACCACGATGTCGATTCACTGATCAATCAGTGGATGGAAAATCAGTCAACGTTATTGCTACGTTGGCAGCAAATGCTGGCTGAGTTCAAGACGTCGCAGAGTCATGACTTTGCCAAGTTCTCAGTGGCATTGCGTGAACTGATGTTGTTGAGTCACAACTGTGACACTTCCAAATAGAAAATAACCCGTTAAAATACCCCGGCTTTGCTGGGGTATTTTTTTATCTCAGATTTGAAAATTGACACCAAGTCGCTTCATTTAAGTAAGCCGTTTTGAGGCAAGACAATCTCGGTGATAGCCAGGCAAGAATTTTATGTTTTGTGTGGTACTAAATCAGAAGTTTTTAGCGCAGTGAGCGACGGTTTATCCTTTAAATGGTTTATGCATGAATGCTGATTGGTGTCATACGTTACTAGGAACTTAAGGAGTCTCCATGTTTTATGATTTAGCGCGTCGCTATATGTTCAGTAAAGATGCCGAGTGGGCTCATGATTTTGCGCTCGGAAATTTACGCCGCTTCGCGAACACCCCATTAAGTATGGCCTGGTCACAGTCACTTCCAAAGAAACCGGTTAATTTTCTGGGCCTGGAGTTCGACAACCCGGTGGGGTTAGCTGCGGGACTCGACAAAAATGCAGAGTGTATTGATGCATTCAGCCAGATGGGCTTTGGCTTTATTGAAGTGGGTACGGTTACACCCAGACCTCAGGCCGGTAACGACAAGCCCCGGATATTTCGCTTGCCAGAAGCCAACGCGATTATTAATCGCATGGGCTTTAATAACAAAGGGGTAGATAACCTGGTCGCAAATGTTAAAGCGGCCCGCTACAGCGGTATCCTGGGTATCAACATAGGTAAAAACAAAGATACGCCGAACGAGCAGGGTAAAGATGACTATATTCACTGCATGCGTAAAGTGTTTGAGCACGCGTCTTATATTACCGTCAATATTTCCTCGCCAAATACACCAGGATTACGTGACCTGCAATACGGTGAAGCCCTGGATGATTTACTACAGAGCCTGAAAAATGAGCAGATAGACCTGATCGAAAAACACAAAAAGTCAGTACCTATGCTGGTTAAGATTGCACCGGATGTGGATGCTGTTCAGTTGCAGCAAATTGCCGAATCACTGGTTAATAACCGCATTGATGGTGTTATTGCCACTAACACCACACTGTCGCGAGAAGCGGTCACAGGTCTTGCACACGCAGAAGAGGCGGGTGGTTTATCGGGTCGTCCTGTACGCGAAAAGTCGACACAGGTGGTGAGCGAACTGAAGCGCATGACCGAAGGTAAGCTCCCGATTATTGGTGTTGGCGGGATCGACAGCGCAGCTGCGGCAAAAGAAAAGCTTGAAGCCGGCGCCGATTTGATCCAAGTTTACACCGGTTTTATTTATGAAGGTCCTCAGTTGATCAAAAAGATCATCACGGAGATCTAACCGGTTGTTTTATAAGCTACTGAAAATAAGTGTAATTATTCTGTAACTTAAACGCCATTGAGATACATTTTGATAAAACGATCATTGTTTTGCCGCAATGATCGTTTTTTCCTTATAAAGATCATTCATATAGCGCGATGATCTAAAACAATTTGTTATTACAAAAATTTTCACACAGCGATATTTCGCGATATACTTCTGTCTAGGTCTTAGATGCATAACACATTGATATCGGGAGGTCCGTTTTGCAAGCATCCAAAGAGTGGCGGTGGATAAGATGTAGCCACAGGAACAGACTGCTTGTTGATTTGGGTGATGACCTTCAGTTATGCACGCCGTTTCGTCTCAGACAATTAACGGAAGACTCCCTGCAAAGTGTCGACTTAAGTGTCGAAGAAGCCGCTTTTTATCGTAACGTATACGATTACTTGCTCGGATTCAAAGTCTGGTCAGAGCCTCAATGTTGTCAAATCGCCCTTAATGCGACCGCGGCTAAGTTCCACTTACTCCCCGTACAAGCTAAAAGCTGGTTTTTCAAAAGCTATACGGGAGGTCAGCCTTTGGTGGATGCGGTCATCACGTTGCACTCCAAATGCCAGCCTGGTGAATTTTTGATTGTGGACCACAATCACCAGAGCTGTCTGTGTATTAATCTTACTCAGGGGTTTATGCTGGATGAAAACATTGAGCTTGAGCAATTTCAGGCCATCAAGGTTTTAAACGATCGAGTACACCCTCTGATCCAAGCACATAAGCTGACAAAAACTGCCTGATAGGGCTGCCCATCGTCTTTAATGCGCGACAATGCGCACATCCACTCTGATATCCCAGTCTGCTCCTTGCTGTGTTATACTCGCTGCAATTGAAATTATTGAGTATTTACATTGCAGTTTATCGCCTTAACGTCCATCGGAATTGAAAACCTGTTGCTTGAAGAGCTTCAGTCTCAGGGGCTGGAAGTTGTCAAACAAAGTGTTGGTTCGGTCCGCTTTACTGCGGATAGTCTGGCAGTGCAGAAATTCTGTATGACCACGCGCTTTGCAACGCGCGTCATGATGCTGATTGATGAGCACGAAAACATCAACAACAAAGATGATCTATACAAATTCGCGCGTTTTCAGGGCTGGCAGGAGTGGTTTGGTCCTAAGCAAACATTTGCGGTCGAATTCAATGGTACCAATCGAGAGCTGAAAAACACGCAGTTTTCCGGTTTAGTGATCAAAGACGCCATTGTGGATTATTTTCAGGATCTGTACGAGCAACGCCCGTCAGTCGATAAGCAAGATGCTAATGTACGCGTAATAGCTAAACTCAATAAGGAAAAAATTGCCCTTTATATCGACTATTCTGGCCCACGTCTGTCAGACAGAGGGTATCGTACCAAACAAGGCCGGGCACCTATTCGCGAAAACCTGGCAGCGGCATTGGTGCAGCGCAGTGGTTGGCTGAATGATACCTCTAAACCTTTGTTTGACCCGTGCTGTGGCTCTGGTACTTTGCTGATAGAAGCGGCCAGCATGGCGCTGAACCTGCCTGCCAATATAAACAAAGACTTTGCCTTCAAGCGCTTACCCGGGTTTCGTGATGCCAAATTTAAAGAGCTAAAAAGCGAGTTAAAACAGGCACAGCTGGATAAACCCTTGTGGATCATCGGCCAGGACATTGACGCTCAGGTGCTGGAAACCGCAATGGGCAACGCCAAACGCGCAGGGCTCGAGCAATACATCCGTTTTAGTGAGGGAGATGCCAGCCAGCTGACTTGCGTTGCCAAACGCCCGGGCACATTGCTCAGCAACCTGCCTTATGGTGAGCGTTTAGGCTCTATGGCAGAGCTAATTAGCCTTTACCGGGGTATGGGCGAGCGATTTAAAAAGCACTATAAAGACTGGTCTGTGGCCTTACTTGGTACAGATGAAGCACTATTTAAAACGCTTAAGCTGTCGTCGAAAAAGCGTTATAAATTTAAAAACGGTCCGCTCGATGTCGCTTTGTATCTTTACGATATGGATGAGCGCCAGGTGGCGCAAAACGAACAGACCGGCGCGCTGCATTTTGAACAGTCACGGGCGTTTGCCAACCGGGTTAAAAAGAACAAGCAAGCTTTAAAAAGCTGGCTCAAAAAAGAGCAGGTGCAGGCGTATCGTGTGTATGATGCCGATATTCCAGAGTATAATGTGGCGGTGGATGTCTACGGCGACAATGCCGTGGTATTTGAATACGCCGCACCGAAAGAAATCGACGAGTTAGTCGCCAACAAACGCCTTCAGGATGTTATCACGCTGACCGCAGAAACTCTGGATATCGACCCTTCAGATATTGCGGTTAAGGTGCGTAAAAAGCAAAAAGGTCAGGAACAATACAACGCACTCAGCAAGCAAAATCGGGTGCAAGTGGTTGAAGAGTTTGGCGCCAAGTTCAAAGTTAACTTGTTCGATTATCTGGACACCGGATTGTTTTTAGATCACCGCCTGGCCAGACGCTATATTCAGCAAAATGCCAAGAACAAGCGTGTACTTAACTTGTTTGCGTACACCGGCAGTGCGTCGGTCCATGCCGCACTCGGTGGCGCAAAAGCAGTGACTACCGTCGATATGTCTAAAACTTACCTGAAGTGGGCAGAAGAGAACTTCGCGTTAAACGAGTTGCGTAACCCGCGATTCAGATTTGAGCAGGCAGATTGTCTTAAGTGGCTTGAACACGCGCAAGGTCAATATGATTTGATCTTCCTTGACCCGCCAACGTTCTCTAATTCAAAACGTATGAAAGACGTATTTGATGTGCAGCGCGACCATATCCAGCTACTGGGATGGGTGAAAAAAATCCTCAGCCCGGGTGGTACCTTGTTGTTCTCTAATAATAAACGGGGCTTTAAAATGGATGAAGTTGGTCTCATGGGGCTTGGGCTCAAGGCTGAAAACGTGTCAGAGCAAACTTTGTCACCGGATTTCAAGCGCAACAAGCAAATTCACAACAGTTGGTTGATCACCCATGGCTAAGCTTACCCTTTTTTATACTGACGGCTGTCACCTTTGCGAGCAAGCTCACGAATTGGTGCTACGTTGTGTCGACAGTGACGCTGTAGTGCATCAGGATATTGTGGACGACCCTCAGCTGATGGCTGACTATCAGACGTCAATTCCCGTACTTAAGTCAACAGACAGTGCCAGAACCTTGTTCTGGCCCTTCACAGAACAAGATATAAAAGAGTTGTTAAAGTAAGATGGATTTAATCAGAATTGCAAGGGCCCAACTGGCTTTTGGTACTCATCCTTTGTTAGATCAAGCGGATGCGGTCATTGAAGCCGGAGAGCGGGTCTGTATTGTCGGGCGCAACGGTGCCGGTAAATCAACCCTGCTCAAGGTTCTCGACGGGCAAGTTCAGCTCGACGATGGTGAAATTAACCGGGTATCGGGATTGAAAGTATCGCGGCTCGAGCAAGATCCGCCAAAGGGCGCACAGGGCAGCGTATTCGATTATGTCGCCGGTGGCCTGCCAGATATTGCCCAGCTACTGATTGATTATCATCATGTCAGTGAAGCACTACAAACCGACCATTCAAGCAGTTTGCTTAGTCGCCTGGAGCGGTTATCAGCCGACATTGAAGCAAAAGATGCGTGGCGTTTCGAAAGCCGCATCAAGCTGGTACTGACCCAATTGCAACTGAGTGCCAATATGAAGCTGGAAAAACTCTCCGGTGGCTGGCTGCGTAAAGTGGCTTTAGCTAAGGCATTGGTGAGCGACCCAGACTTGTTGCTGTTGGACGAACCAACCAACCACTTGGATATGAGCAGTGTTGAGTGGCTTGAGCAGTTCCTAAAAGAGTTCAAAGGCGGGATCGTTTTTATCTCCCACGACCGGGCATTTATCCGCGGCGTTGCGACGCGTATTCTTGATTTGGATCGCGGTAAGCTTATCTCTTACCCGGGCGATTATGCTAAGTATCTGGAGCAAAAGGCACACGATCTGAAAGTTGAAGAGGCACAAAACGCCTTATTTGACAAAAAACTAGCCGAAGAAGAAGCCTGGATCCGTCAGGGGATCAAAGCACGCCGCACACGCAACGAAGGACGTGTCAGAGCGCTCAAAGCACTGCGGGTTGAGCGTAAGCAGCGTGTGGAGCAAGTCGGTAAAACTGACTTTAACATTGAGTCAGCCGATCGCTCCGGCAAGTTGGTCTTCGAGGCGCAGCATATTGGTCATGCCTTTAAAGATAAGCGCATTGTAGATGACTTCTCGACCCTGGTCATGCGTGGCGATCGGGTGGGTCTCATCGGTCCCAACGGCGTCGGTAAAACCACTTTACTGAAAATTTTATTTGGTGATATTGCGCCGGATAACGGCAAAGTGAAGCAGGGCGTAAACCTTGAAGTGGCCTATTTCGACCAGTATCGTGAAAAGCTGGATGAGGAAAAAACCGTTCAGGACAACGTTGCCGAAGGCAAGCAGGAAGTACAAATGGGGGGCCGCAGTCGCCATGTCCTCGGTTATCTGCAAGACTTCTTATTCCCGCCTGCGCGAGCGCGCACCCCGGTTAAGGCCTTGTCCGGTGGAGAGAAAAACCGTCTGTTGCTGGCCAAGCTATTCCTTAAACCGTCAAATGTATTAGTACTCGATGAGCCAACCAATGACCTGGATATCGAAACTCTGGAATTGCTCGAAGAGATCATCAACCAGTATCAGGGAACAATCCTGATAGTCAGCCACGACAGAGAGTTTATCGATAATACCTGTAACAGTGTCTGGGCATTTGAGGGCGAAGGCAAAGTGACCGAGATTGTCGGTGGTTTTAGTGATTTTGAAGCATATCGGACACAGCGCCAGGAACAGCAAAAAGCATTGGAAAAGCTCGATAAAGAGAAGCAGCAGGCGAGCGATAACAAAAAATCAGCCAATAAAAACAAATCCGGCAAGTTAAGCTACAAATTAAAGCTTGAACTGGAAACATTGCCGGGTAAAGTAGAGGCTCTGGAAAACGAGTTGGAAGAGCAGCAAAACCTGGTGAATTCACCAGAGTTTTTCAAGCAAGATCCTGAAACGACCCAAACCGCGTTGAACCATTTGGCCGACCTTGAGTCCAAGCTTGAAGCCGCGTTTGAGCGTTGGGAAGAATTAGAAGCATTACAGAATCAGTAGTAAGGATTGAAATGAAATATTCACTTATGGCCGCCAGCATTATCTTCGGCCTATCTGGTGTGGCAGTTGCCGCACCCTATAAACTCACTGAATTACCCATCAGTGACATAGGCAAGATGAACTATGTAACGGATGCCAATGAAAGCGGCGAAGCTATTGGTCGCGTTACGGGACTGTATAATCTGCCTGTCGATATTAGTTACATCGATTTTCAAGACAGCTCGATCACCAATTATTACGATACCTATAAAGCAATTCTGGAAAACAGGGATGAAACCATCACTTTTACCCTGGATGATATACAGAATGGTAATGCGCTTGCGACAGACGCAGAAGCGCATACCTTTATGCTGAGCTACTTGTCGTCTAGCACCCAAAGCGCCAGCGCTGAATTCCAAAAAATCAGTTCTGTGGCTGGGCTCGAATTCACCGGCACCAGCGTTAATCTGATTGATTTATTTGATATAGAATCGCCAGACTATGCGGGCCTGACACGCTCCGTCAGTAATGCGATGACGGCCATCGCGGCAGATGGCACTGTGGCTGGCTGGGGCTCGGCACCTTTTAAAAAGATCACGTTTACGCCTGAAGGAGAAAGTGAAGCGAAAACCTACTTCATTCGCGACTGGCATGCACGTGGCATCGTAATCTCTCCAGGTGGCAAGCGTGTTACACTGGAGCCTGAGTTCACCGAATATGGTGGCTACAGTATCGCGACAGACATTACCCTGACCGATGAAGGCAACTATCTGGTGGTGGGCCAGGCATCAGTGGGCTTGCCAGAGAACAGCCAAACAACCATCACCGATAACTGTGATGACAAAGACGAACCTGAAGCGGTCTGTATTTGGCGTCAGGGACGTGGTGTCTATGATTTGCGTGCTTACCAATGGACGCTGGATAAAGATTTCAACGTTATTGAGACAAAGAATCTGGGTATTGGCCTAGAGCGTAAAGACGATGAAGATAACCCGTTCTATAGCTCAGCGTTTGCTGTTAATAAGGCGGGGATTGCTGTTGGTAAATCCAGGATCAGAGTTGACGATAGCCTGAAAGCCTATGAAGAACCTGGCTACTATCAGAATGGTCAATTTTTCACTTTGCGCGAGCACGATGTTTTTGACCAGGCTGGTAATGCTGTCGACATCAACGACAGTAATGTGATTGCAGGATACGTAGGCAAACAATACCAGGGCTCCTTGTTTGAGGTAGCCGGGTTTTACTACGATATGAGCAACAAAACGCTTGTGGAAATACCCAGTTATTTCAGTGGCTCAGACACTTATGTCAGAGACATTAATAATGCCGGTTACATTGTTGGCCAGGGTGAGACAGAGAAAAATGTTTCTAACCCGCGCAGTGAAGCATTTATGTATAAGCTTGGCGATGAAAAGCTAACTAACATCAACGATTTGCTGCCTTGTCAAAGCGATGAATTCCCATATACAGTCGCCGAAGCCATTCGTATCACAGACGACAATACGATTTACGCAGTAGCAACCAAAACAGTTACCAAGTTGGATTCGTTTGGCAACCCGGACAAAGACTCCAACGGCAATGAAGCGTCAGAATCAGTGACTGTACCAGTCGTATTGACAAAAACGGGCAGTACAGAGCTTGAGCAGTGTGTAGCTCCGGAAACTGAGACTTATGAACGTCAGTCAGCGTCGCTGAGCTGGTTGTCTTTACTTGCACTGCCGCTGCTGTGGGTACGCCGCAGACGTCAGAAATAAACACCTTTCGGGGTATGCCTTCACTGGTATACCCCGTATCTATCACCACTCCAAATCTATCCTTTTAAAGCGCTATATCCGCCTAAGCTTCCTATCGTTATTGGTTACAGTTAGGGTAAGCTGATGTCTCACTGCACTCGTTTAGCTTTATAGCTGATTACTATCTTTTGCCTTTAATAAGTACACAAATCGAGCTCTGAGAATGGATGGCCTGGTTACAGCTTAGTCTATTTGATTGAGTGTTAATATCACCGCTTGTGTCAATCTACCTTATACAACAGATACCTTGTGCCTTCTTTGTGGTCAAAAAGTGCTATAAAAATTATTTTTAGCCATCCTTATGGCTGTTCTTACCAGTGCTTTTTGTAAGTTTTAAGATACACAATGGTGCGGGTTAATTATCTCAGTATTCATAATAATGCAACAAATAAATAATCTCAATTATTATCAATAGCATAAATACATTTATGGCTCGCATCGCAGAGTTAATAAAAGTAAAAATGTACTAGATTATTATTTTTATATAGTCACTTGTTATGTGTTTTTGGAACGATACACTGCATCCGCCTGGACCAAGATGGAAACAAACTCATTTTTCATTGATATCAGGTTAAAAATAAAAACAAGTGAGGATGTATTTATGCAGATAATTAACATGTCAAAGCCAGCCGTTAAGCTTAGCGCAATAGCGCTGGCATTAATGGCACACCACGCGAGTGCGGCGGTGGATTGTAGTGGGATACCTCAGTGGCAAGCCGGTCAGGTGTATACGTCTGGTCAGCAAGTGCAACAAGATAACATAGCTTATCGGGCAAATTGGTGGAATCGTTCATCACCTAAGCTTCGCTCCGGGCAATGGCAGGAATGGCGTGAGCTGGGAGAATGTCGTGGCACTGAGCTACCCAATCAGTCGCCGGTTATTGATATCGCTCAGCCTCAGGGTGAGGTAAATGTAAGCGAAGGCGAACAGATCCAGTTCGTTTTTGAAGCGAGTGACAGTGATGGTGTGATCAAGCAGGTTTTGGTTTATCACAATGACACCCTGGTCAAAGTGCTGGATGAAGCCCCCTATGCAATTAACTGGAAAGCACGCGTAGGGGAACACCTGTTTCATGCTGTGGCCATTGATGACGACGGGGCAAAATCTGTATCGACCAAGCGGACAGTCGTGGTGAACGCGTTACCGCCTGAAGATAAAAACACCGCACCGGTTGCACGCCTGACAGCCGAGTTGCCCAGTGAGCTTGAAGTGGGCAGTCAGGTTCGCCTGACGCTGCGAAGTCATGATAAAGAAAATGATCGCATAACGCAGGCGTTGACACACAATGGCAAAGAGGTGAAGCGCACAGATCTGACTGAAGCGCATTATAACTGGTCGGCAGCCTCTGCCGGGCGTCATGAGTTTACTTTGCAGGCAACGGACGAGCATGGCCTGGTGTCAGAAACAATAACGCGTACTTTCATTGTGAAAGCGCCTGGTGACGATAAAACCAGTCAGCTGGATTGTTTGCCTGCCGGACTATATCGTACACCCGGCGTAACCAGTGCTTATTGTGATGTCTACGATAGCGAAGGTCGGGAGAAAATGGGGGCAGATCATCCACGGCGTGTGATTGGTTACTTTACCAGCTGGCGTCATGGTAAAAATAATCAGCCAAGCTATCTGGTCAATGATATTCCGTGGGACAAGATCACCCACATTAACTATGCCTTTGCCCATGTAAACAGCCAAAATGAGCTAAGTATTGGCGACCCGAAAGCACAGGGCAATGCGGCGACCAATATGACCTGGCCAGGTGAGGCAGGCGCCGAAATGGATCCAAGTCTGCCTTATACCGGTCACTTTAACTTATTAAATCGTTATAAAAAGCAGTATCCACACGTCAAAACCATGATCTCTGTTGGCGGCTGGGCTGAGACGGGCGGTTACTTCGATGAAACCGGTAAGCGCGTCAACAGTGGCGGGTTTTACACTATGACCACCCACGCCGATGGCAGTGTTAATCATGACGGAATAAACGCCTTTGTTGCCAGCTCTGTGGCCTTCTTACGTCAGTACGGTTTTGATGGTCTGGACATTGACTACGAATACCCGTCCTCGATGAAAGACTCGGGCCATCCTGAGGATTTTGAGATCAGCAACCAGCGCCGCGCTGGCCTGAATCAGTCTTATCAGGTGCTGATGAAATCTTTGCGTGAAGCACTGGATAAAGCAGGCGAGCAGGATGGTAAGCACTATATGCTGACCATAGCGTCTCCTTCTTCGGGTTACTTACTCAGAGGTATGGAAACTTTCCAGACCGCGCAATACCTCGACTTTGTGAACATCATGAGTTACGACCTGCACGGCGCCTGGAATGACCATGTTGGCCATAACGCGCCTTTGTATGACACGGGTAAAGACACCGAGCTGAAAACCTGGAATGTCTATGGTACCAAAGAGTTTGGGGGAATTGGCTATCTCAACACAGACTGGGCCGTGAACTATTTCAGAGGCGCATTGCCTGCGGGGCGGATCAACATAGGTATCCCTTATTACACCCGTGGCTTTAAAGATGTGCGTGGCGGTGAAAACGGCCTCTGGGGTCGCGCGCCTCTGCCAGATCAAAACGCCTGCCCGAAAGGGACTGGGATTGGCGAGAAAAACAAATGTGGCAACGGTGCCATTGGCATCGACAACCTCTGGCACGATATTGAAAACGGACAAGAAGTCGCTGCAGGCTCCAATCCACTTTGGCACGCAAAGAACTTGCAACACGGCATCAACCCAAGCTACCTAACCGACTATGGCTTAACGCCAGACACAGACTCGGATGATGTGCTGCGGGGAGACTATGTGCGGCATTACGATGACATCGCTGTCGCGCCCTGGTTGTACAACGAACAGAAAAAAGTCTTCCTGTCCTTGGAAGATACTGAATCCATGCAAACCAAGCTTAACTATGTGGTTGAAAAAGGCCTGGGTGGCGTGATGTTCTGGGAGCTGGCCGGCGACTTTGACTACCATGCAGATAAAGGTGAGTACTTCATGGGCTCGACTATGACGAGTCTTGCCTACAACACTTTCAATCAAGATGGTACTGACTACGCAACGACGCAGGGTGATGCCGAATTCACGGTACCTGAGATGGCAGTCGATATTCGCTTTAATGCCAAAGACTTCCCGGTTGGCGATCAGAACTACCCGATCAGACCTACATTCGCGTTCACTAACCACTCGGAGCTGGACCTGAGCGGGGCAACCATCAGCTTTAATGTGCCAGTCTCAACCTCGGCGATTTTCAAGTCCAACTGGAATGCCCGTAAAAAGCTCGGCATGAAGGTGGAGGTTGATGCCAGCAATGCACGTGGTAATAACATAGGTGGCTTTGACAACGAATTTCATCGTTTCTCAATTACCCTGAAAAACGAGTGGGGTGGCCAGCTGGAGTCATTCAAGCCGGGAGAGACCGTGAATGCCCAGGTTATGTATTACATGCCGATCACCGGACCCGTTAACTTTGTCATTGAAAAAAATGGTAAGCAATACGCCTTCAGTAGTGAATACCCTCTACTGCCTGTAGCGAAAAAATCGGACGACACATCCGGCGGTAAACCACCACAGGGCTCAGGTTGTCAGGGCGTCGAGCTGAGTAATATCAATCAATACCCCCAGTGGCCGCGCACCAATTGGGCCGGTACACCGAGTCATGCGCTCGGTGGCGATATGCTGATCCATAACGGTTACGTCTACAAAGCAAAATGGTGGACCAATGCAACACCATCCAATGGTGGTGCCTGGCAGCAGGTTTGCTCGCTGTAATCCTCAACAAATAGCGGTGGCATCACTGCCACCGCAGGAGATAACCCTATGAAATACAATAAAACCCTATCGGCTTTGGCCGTTGGGATGACCCTGGCTGCCATCAATCAGGCGCATGCCCATGGCTATATGGACTTTCCCAAGGCCCGTCAGGCGATTTGTCAGGAGCAGGGCGGGTTTTGGTGGCCAAAAGATGGTTCCAAAATCCCCAATGCAGCTTGCCGTGCTGCATTTTTGCAATCCGGTCATGTGCAGTTTATCCAGAAACATGAATTTGCCGTCAATACGGCAGAGTTTAACGATCAAAGCGCGGTCGAGGCGAATATTCCCGATGGGACTTTATGCCATGCCGGAGATAAAAACAAAGCTGGCATGGGCTTACCCTCCAAAGACTGGCAGAAAACCCCGGTGATGGTCGATGGCAAGGGGCAAATCAAGATCCGCTATCGGGCCACAACGCCACACAATCCGAGCTTTTGGCAGTTTTATTTGACCAAGCCGGGCGTGGATTTTGAAAACAAAGCACTCAGCTGGGCCGATCTGGAGCTGGTGCAAAGCCATGGCAATGTCGACTTTTTTATGGCACCCGACGGTAACCGTTATTACGAGATGACAGTGGCCGTTCCTGACAAGTTTTCGGGCGATGCCATCCTTTACAGCCGCTGGCAACGGGATGATGTAGTCGGAGAAGGCTTTTATAACTGTAGTGATATTACGCTCATCAGAGACGCTGAACCCCAGCCACCACAAAGCTGGCACAGCGCCGGGTACTATCTGCGTCAGGGGCAGACGGCCAATATTGGCGATACCATTTGGTTGCGGGCGTTCGACGGCAACGGCAAAGAGCTTATTCAGGAAAAACTCACCATTTCTGAGCAGCGCCTTGCCGACTGGCCTGCGTATTTTGCGATTCAGCTCAATGAGGCATTCGCTGCACTGATCCGCATTGGTGTGCAAGATGCGCACGGCAATATTCACTTTGATACAACTAATCTGGCGAGCAATCAGGTTTTTGTGAGCGATCAGGCGCATACCTTTAATCTCAGTGTGGTTGCCAGGCCCGTGAATACACCACCCACAGTGCATACCCCAGCCGTGTTGACGGTACAAGAAGAACAAAGCGCGCATTTGCATGTGCATGCCTTTGATGACCAGCAAAGCAGACTGGATTTCGACTGGCAGTTGCCTGCCCAAGTCAGTTACACCGGCAACGGCGCAACCATCACAGTCACGGCCCCAAAGGTAGATAAGGACACGCAATTTAGCGGCAAAGTTACGGTTTCCGACGGGCAACTTAGCACCTCAGTCAATCTGGTCATTGCCGTGACCAACCAAAATGACACCCCGACGCCTCCCGATAGTGATACCTGGCTGGTGGATAAGATCTATACCAGCGGAGACATTGTCAGCTTTAACGGCAACCAATATCGCGCCAAATGGTGGGTTCGCGGACAACGGCCCGATAGCAGCCAAGCCTGGGAGCGCATTGCGCCGCCCTCAGAACCGCAAGACCAATGGCAAGTCTCCGTGGCTTATACCGGTGGCGCAATTGTGCGCTATCAGGGCGAGCGTTATCAGGCTCGCTGGTGGACCCGAGGCCAGCAACCTGGCAAGCACAGCGTGTGGAAAAAACTATAACAACGAACGAGGAAAAAACATGTTTAACTATTTGATCAGTGCGGCTGCGGTCGCATCAGCTTTATCGGTAGCGACAGCAGTCGCTGCGCCATCAACCCCGAGCATCAACTGGAAACCACAAAACTATTCCTTTGTTGATGTGAACATTTATGGCAGAGGCTCCTACAAACAGCTGATCCAGGCCAAAGAGGTAGTGAATATCGCTATCGAATGGAATGCCTGGTCGGGCAAAGGGGGTGACAGTTACAAAGTGTACTTTGATGACGAGGTGGTTAATGAAGGGCAGCTGGCGAAAGGCACCACCCGTGGGGTGATCCGCTTCCCTTATCATAAATCAGGGCGGCATGAATTGCGCATTGCATTGTGTGATGCGTCGGGTTGTGCCACCTCTGCCAGTAAGCCCATCGTAATTGCGGATACCGATGGTGGGCACCTGGAACCACTCAAGCTGAACGTCAATCCCAATAACAAAAAGTATGACACCGACCCCAATACCGTGGTAGGTGCCTATTTTGTTGAGTGGGGCATATACGGCCGAAGCTTTGATGTGACCCAAATCCCGGCGGATAACCTGACTCACCTTTTGTATGGCTTTATTCCTATTTGTGGTCCCAATGACTCGCTGGCTGAGATAGAAAATGGCAATAGCCTGCGTGCCTTAAAGCTCGCCTGTGGCAGCTCTGAAGACTATGAAGTGGTGATCCATGACCCCTGGGCTGCGGTGCAAAAGGCACTGCCTGGGATCAGCAGTAAAGATCCAATTCGTGGCACCTACGCGCAATTAATGGCGCTGAAACAACGCAACCCGGATCTGAAGATCTTACCTTCGGTAGGGGGCTGGACTTTATCCGATCCCTTCTTTGATTTCACGGACAAAGCAAACCGCGACACCTTTGTGAAGTCAATGCGCGAGTTTCTGACCACCTGGAAATTTTATGACGGCGTAGACATTGACTGGGAGTTCCCCGGTGGTGACGGTGCTCACCCTGATTTGGGTGCCAGCACGGATGGTGAAACCTATGTATTACTGATGAAAGAGCTCAGAGAGATGTTGGACGAGCTGGAAATTCAAACCGGTCGTGAATACGAATTAACTTCGGCCATAGGTACCGGCTGGGACAAAATCGAAGATGTTGATTATCGCGATGCTGCGCAGTACATGGATTACATCTTTGCCATGACGTATGACTTTTACGGTGGCTGGAACAACGAAACAGGCCATCAGACGGGCATTTACTGTGGTTCACATCTGAGTTCAGATGAATGCCGGGGTACGGGTGTTGATGAGCAAGGTGAAGCAAGAAAAGGCCCCGCTTATACGCTGGATAATGCAATTCAGTTACTACTCAAGCAAGGCGTTCCCAGCGAAAAACTGGTCGTCGGTGCAGCCATGTACGGACGTGGCTGGGAAGGGGTATATCCCAAAAATGCCAAAATCGCCGATAACCCGATGACGGCACCAGCCAATGGTAAGTTACGAGGCAGTACATCACAGGGCGTCTGGGAAGCGGGTGTCATCGACTATAAAGGTCTGAAGGCGCATATGATTGGCAGTGGTGAGCAGGGCATTAATGGCTTTGAAGTGGGTTATGACACCACAGCCGAAGCGGCCTATGTGTGGAACCGCGATACAGGCACCCTGGTGACCTATGACAGCCCGCGCTCCGTCAGAGCCAAGGGGCAATATGTCCGTGAGCACAACCTCGGCGGCTTGTTCGCCTGGGAAATTGATGCCGATAACGGCGATATTCTCAATGCCATGCACGAAGGCTTGGCCGGGAAAGTCACTGAGCCAGTGCCCGTGAACAAAGCACCCATAGTTACTGTGCCGATTAACCTGAATTTGCAGGCGGGTGACATTTATATTCTGACTGCCGACGCGCGAGATCCGGAAGGTAAAGCGCTGACCTATCGCTGGTCAGGCGATGCTCAGCTGAATCTGCAAAGCGAGCATGACAGCGTTATCGTGACTGCGCCCAATGTCGCTCAGGACGCAGTTTTTACTGTCAACTTACAGGTCTCCGATGGGGTGAACCAGGTACAGCGACAAGTCAAAGTACAGGTGAAAGCGCCGGTAGTTGAAAATAAAGCTCCCGTTGTTGGAGACATAGCGAGTATTAACCTGGATGAAAAGGCCAGCAAAATGCTGACTGTGGATGCCACTGATCCGGAAGGTAAAACACTGAGTTACCGCTGGAATGTGCCTGGTCACACAATCAGTGGTCAGGGCGCATCTGTGACCCTGACGGCCTCCGAAGTAGATAAAACACAGACTGTAACCGGCACTGTGACCGTCAGCGATGGCGTTCATGAAGTGCAACGTCAATTCAACGTGACCGTGAAAAATCTGACTGAAAAACCGGAGCCGACACCAGGTGACGACAACACCACCTGGGATGCCAACAAAGTGTATGTAGGCGGCGATAAGGTGTTTTACAAAGGCGTTGAATATCACGCTCGCTGGTGGACACGGGGGGCGCTGCCTGCCAATGGCGGTGTGTGGCAGGAAATCATTCCAGCCGATGGCAAAGTGCGTGCCTGGCGCAGTGACCTGGTTTATACCGGCGGTGATAAAGTTATGTATAACGGTGAAACCTGGCAGGCACGCTGGTGGACACGAGGTCAGTCGCCTGGCAGCAATGGTGTCTGGCGCAAGCTATAAATTAACTCACGCTTACGGATAGCCCCTAAACAGCGCAGGGACGCGCTTCTAACAGACAAATAAAAACAACGAACAATAAGAGTATAATCATGTACAAACTATCACCCATAGCGTCTTTTCTCGCCGCAATGAGCGTGTTTGGTGCTACTGCAAACACCGCCCCGATCAGTGTCCACAGTAATAAGCAGCTGGAATCACAGCTGATTGAACAGTTGCAGCAGTCAACGCGCTTTTTCCAATCCCGTCAGGCAAGCACTATGCCTGGCTTTGAATTTAAAACCCACAGCCGCAGTGAAGATGGCAAACACCTGCGTCGTAGCCAGTATTACCAGGGGGTACGGGTACATGGTGGGGAAATCGTCACCCATCATGATGCGCAAAACCTGTTTAGTGTGTGGTTTGCCCCTGAGGGTAATATCACGGGTATCAGTGGCTCAGTGGTCCCGGCGCCTAAGCTGGATTCAGTGGTGGCGTCAATTGATGAAGCGCAAGCCTTGCGCAGCGCAAAAGCCAGTATCCCGGATCTTTTGCTGACCCAGGATGAACAGATTGAACTGCTGGTTTTCCCTTATCAGGATGGCTTTAGGTTGGCATATATGATCACCTTCTTTGCTGAGACAGAGCAAGCGCCCAGCCGGCCGGAGTTCTTTATTGATGCCCATAGTGCAGAGGTGTTGAGCCATGTTGAAACTCTGACCCACGGCAAAATAGGTACGGGCCCCGGCGGCAATGAGAAAATCGGCCGCCATTACTACGGCGAAGATAAGCCCAAGTTTTATGCCACAGAGCGTGACGATGGGCGTTGTGCCCTGGCGCATGATGATATTCGCGTGATCGACATGGAACACAACATCAGTAATACAGAGACCTTTGTGTTTGATTGCCACGAGAACCAGCATAAGTCAGTTAACGGTGCCTATTCTCCGCTCAATGATGCCATGTATTATGGAAAAGCAACGCTGGAGATGTTTGATGACTGGTACAGCAGTCGCGCGCTTGAAGGCGATTTGGTGATGCGGGTGCACTACCGTGAAAATTACCTGAATGCATTTTGGAATGGCAAGGAAGTGACATTTGGCGACGGTAACTTGTCGCGTTATGGCGTATATCCCTTTACATCACTGGGCGTGGTCGCCCATGAGATTGCCCATGGTGTGACGTCACAAAACTCGAAGCTGGTATATAGCAGTATGTCTGGCGGTGTAAACGAAGCGTTTTCAGATATGACGTCGGAAGCACTGGAGTGCTTTTTGAATCAAGACGCCGATGGCAATTGTGAAGTAGACTGGTTAATTGGTGCCAGTATTTTCAAAAACCGCACAGCGCTGCGCTATATGGATGACCCAACCAAAGACGGCAAGTCCATTGGTCATGCGGATGATTACACCATAGGGCTGGATGTTCACTATAGCTCTGGGGTGTTTAATAAAGCATTTTATCATCTGGCAAACACACCCGGCTGGGGTGTGAAAAAAGCTTATGAAGTGATGTTACATGCCAACAAACACTACTGGGTTTACAACGGCAATTTTGAATCGCTGGCTTGCGGGGTAACAGATGCTGCCGAGGAGCTGGGTTACGACATAAAAGAGGTTGGCGAGGCGTTTAAACAAGTGGGGGTCTTTGCCTGTACAGAAAATAAAGCACCAGAAATTAGCATAACAAACCCGGGCGAGGGCAGTCGCTTTAAGATTAACTCAGCGCTGACCTTCAGTGCAGATGCAAAGGATGAGTATGGTGAGGTTGCTAAAGTCACTTTTGTTATAAACGGCGAGCAATATCGGACATTAACCGCTGAGCCTTATGAGATAAGGTGGCAAAGCGATGAAACCGGCACCTATCAACTCAGCGCGATTGTAGAAGACAACGAAGGACTGACAGTCACCTCAGAGCCCGTGCGCTTTACCTTAATTGACCCTGCGCAATGCAAGACACCCCAGTGGAGAGAAAGTCAGGTCTATGTACAGGGTAATAAAGCGTCCTTTGATGGCTTTGAATATACGGCCAAATGGTGGAACCGAGGCCAGAGCCCAGCGCATAACTCAGGTTCCTGGGGCGTGTGGCAGCGCGGCGTCGAGTGCGGTGTCAAAGCGGATCAGCCAAATCAGGTGCCTGAACTGACCTTTTTATCACCAGACAATGACCTAGAGGTGAGTGAAGGTAGCAAAGTTGCGGTGGCATTAAAGGCAACCGACAGAGATGGCACGATTAAACAGGTATCAGTGAGTGTCAATGGACAGTTGCTGACTGAGCTTACTCAGGCACCTTATGCATTTAACTTTGACGCAAAACAAGCTGGAGAATACATTCTGAGTGCGGTTGCCATAGATAACAAGGACGCCCGCTCCGCGGTGGCAACACGCACAATTAAAGTGAGTGCAGCGCCTGGTGAGACCCATGCGCCAGAAGTAACCCTGAACAGCCCCAAAAATGGCAGTGAGTTTGCACCGGGGCAGCCAATCGCGCTGCAGGTTAGCGCCTCTGACAAGGATGGCGACCTGGTTCAAGTTCGGTATTTTGTTAATAGCAAACAGGTTGCAAGCAGTCATACAAATCCTTACTCAGCCTCGGTGACCTTGAGCGAAGCGGGTGCGTATGAGATATATGCGGTGGCCAGCGATGAGAGTGGGTTGCAAACTCGCTCAGCCACGCACAACATAAGCGTCAAAACACAGATCCCCGGTTGTCGGGTCGCAGTCTGGTCCGCCAATGCGGTTTATACCGCCGGCGATCAGGTGAGTTACAACGGACGTTTGTTTCAGGCTAAGTGGTGGACACGCAATCAGAACCCGGCCGACAATGCTAGCCGCTGGGCTGTGTGGAAAGACAAAGGAGATTGCAAGTAACTAACAATAAGGGCCTGAGCTGCGTTTGCCTCGGGCCCGAATCAATTGAATATTCGTTTACTGAGCAAAGGGTAACATTTAATAACACCTAATCCATTGTTTCCCAAATTCATACAGATAGACTTTGGTGAGGAAGTCGAGTAAGGATATCAAACAATGAAGATACAAACACTGTGCGCACTGGCGCTATCGGGCATACTTGCTGGTTGCGGGTCGAGTAGTAATGGCACCACATCCGGGCCGGATGTGCCACCCAAGCCCAGTGAGAAAAACTCCAAAATAGTGACTCAAGGATTTGAAGTCCGCGTTTACAATCGACTGGCGGAACAAGATACGCAAAACCCTGAATATAATCGAGACACACCCTATCAGGGAACTGAGGAAGTGACCTACCAGGACATTGTTTTTGGTCTGGACACGCAAACGATGTCGGTTACAACGGCATCCTGGCGTGATATACCTCATTCGTTTTCGTTGCTCACAAAAGCCTATGCTTTGTCGCCCGTGCCGCTTCAGACAGAAGAGAATATCGTCTCAATTAACATTACTTCAGCGTCCGATTTTAGCCAGGTCTATCCATCTGGTAGCAATCTGAATACACTGTTCTCGGTGACCTATACAGATACACTGAATAAGTACTACAGCTATAAAAACGAGATAAAAACGTTTTTTACCGTTGAGGAGCATGTGCAATATGGTCAGGTCAATGGTGGGCTAAATGCCGGGTTTACACGCAATCTTGTGTTGAATACCGGGCCAGACTATCCAGTAAATATGACTTTTTATATCGAGATTGAGCTGGACAATGGCAAGACCTTTTCCCTTGAAACGCAAGAAGTTACCTTTAAACACACGGATAATTAAGGCCTAGTTAAGTGCCATGGGGTCATATTAATGTCCGATTGACCCCAAATAAAATACAAGTCACAGTATCTGCACCTAAAATTATAATAAAACAGGAACCACACATGGCAGAACAACTGTTGCCATATCAGCTTACCATTTTGGTGCTCGGCCTGTCGGGCGCATTATTCTTAATCCAACTGGCAATTGTCGATATTGTCGCCATTAAGCAAAAGCACCCACCGGGCGTGGCGGTTGCTCAGGATCCCGATGACTGGCTATTTCGTTGTAATCGGGTATTTGCCAATAGCAACGAAACGCTGGGGATCCTTGTGCTGGTCGTGCTCTTTGCGTTGTTTTCTGGCGCTGATCCTTTGTGGCTCAATGCACTTGCCCTGATATACCTGGCATCCAGAGTCGGGCATATGTTGTGTTATTACTTTGGCCAAAAAGTATTGCGCAGTATTGCATTTGGTATCTGTTACCTGAGTCTGTTTGGGATATTCACCATCGGGTTATCAGCCTGGTTATCAGCATGACTTGCAAACTCACAATTTAAACTGGCTGGTTGCGGCGACCAGCCTGTCTGATGCTTCATGCAATCGGTGCGAAACATCGTCCAGATCAGCAAATGACGCATGTACCTGCTGTTGCCCTTCGTTCATCTGCTCAATGGTATCGGCAACCTGAGCAGCGACAGAGCTTTGTTGTTCTGTGGCCGACGCGATTTGATTGTTCATCAGCGTAATGTTGGCAATTTTAGACTGTATTTCTTCCAGTGCTTGTCCTGCTTTTAACGCCCGGCTTTCATTACTTGCAGCTTGTTCGTCGGCCTGGCTCATCATTTTAACGCTATGATCTGCTGCGTTTTGTAAGGAGTCGAGCAGAGAGCGTATTTCAGTAGTGGCGTCGCCTGTGCGCGATGCCAGGGTTCTGACTTCATCTGCAACGACGGCAAAACCTCGACCTTGCTCACCAGCTCGGGCAGCCTCAATGGCCGCATTGAGCGCGAGCAGATTGGTTTGTTCTGCGATTGAACTGATCACGTCCAAAATAGACGAGACATTACCTGTGCCTTTAGCGAGATCGTTAACAGCCTCGGCGGCATGGCTGATCTGCTGGTTTAACTCTTTTGAGTTAGCAATGGTGTCTGTAACCGCAGTCAGGCCATTATGGGCTTCCTGCTCGGTTTCATGTGCTGCGGTATTGGCAGCTGACGCGGCTTCACTGATGCTGGCGATGGACTGGATCAGCTCATTAATCGATTGCTGCGTCTGTGACGCGTGAGCAGACTGGGTATTGGTCACTTCTCTGACTTTTTCGGTACTGTGCACCAGTTTTTCCGAGGTATCGAGCAGCGGCTGAGACACCGACATAACACCATTGATGGCCGAGGTCAGGGTATCCATAAACTTGTTGAAGTTTTGTGCCGTGCGTCCCAGTTCATCTTTGCCCAGCACCTTAATACGCTGGTTTAAATCCCCGTGTCCGTCAGCCAGTTCTCGCAGTGAGGATCTCAGCTCGTTGGCGGTAAAACTGATGTTGCGGGCCACCGACAGCGCGACGATGACAAGTAAAATAGTTAACACGACGCCGGATTGAATAGACAACCACAGGCCATCATTGCCGCTTTGATAGGCTTTCTTAATGGTTGCCTGAAACAGCGCATCGACGCTTTGTTGGTAAGCGCTCAGATCGTTATCGGCTTGCTCGAACAGCTCCGATTTTTGTTTTGCTTTAGCGGGTAAGGTACTGAAGTCAATGGTGTCGTTGATCATGCCCTGCGCGATTTGTTCAGACAGCGCTTTGTATTGCTCTATCACGCCCAGCTGGCGCTGAATTTGTGTGGCGTTGTCAAGGTCCAGCACGCGCAGTTCATCCAGGTTCGTTTTCAAATCCTGCACTGTTTGTGACGCCTGATTCAACACATCATTATCTGCAAACGAAACGGCCTGACTGTAGAGCTCATCTGCACGGCGGATAAGCACACTATTAATGGTCGACAACTGAACGGTTTTATAGATTTGCTCCTCAAGCAATCTCAGCTCTTTTTGCGTGCTTTGAAAGGCGAAGAAGTTAATGAGCAGGTTTGCGGTAAATACGGATACCGACAGAGCGACGATCAGACAAACTTTGTAAAATAGCGGTAGGTTTTTAAACCATTGCATAACCTTAGTCTCCAAGGGATGTGCTGTATCTGTGTCAGCACTACTGCCCTGTAATGCGCGGATAAGTTGTTCAGTCCATTACCAAGTTTTAGTCATAAGGCAAGAAAATGCCAATTGTTTAGCTAAATTTAATAAACCGCTCATATGACTCAAACCAGCTTTTAGCGACTTTCACCCTGTGTTGCTGAAGAAATAGCACAAAGCGTGACCTAACTGGCTGTTAAAAATTGGCTAATTTTTAACCTTGCTACTACTTTGAAGGGGGAAGTTTGTGCACAAAACTTCTTGATTCTGCCACTCACATGAGGAAACGATTATGTCAATCTCTGTCAAGAAGGTGTGTTGTGCGGCCATGTATGGCGTCGCACTCCTGGGTATGGCCCAGTCCCTGCCTGTACATGCCGAAGTTGTCGTCATTGTCCATCCAAGCAATGACTCGTCCTTTGATAAGGATGAAATCAAGAAGATATTCTTAGGAAAAACAAAGTCTTTCTCTAACGGCCGCAATGCGATTTTGATCAGTGCCAGTGCGGATGACCAGGGGGATGTGCCTAATGGCTGGGCTTATCATGGCGATTCGCGCACCATCAGTATGGGTGTCGACTTTGTTTTTTAGTTCGTATGGTGAGTTTGTTTATTGGCTCATTGCATTGCCGGCCGGGTGAGACATCGCCTCTGGCAATGCGATGACAAACAAACCAAGACTCTCTGTGCTCAAAAAGACCAACGAGTAGGATATAACTATGAACTGTAATAATGCGGTAAAGTGGGTGATTGGGGGCGTAATGGTGACGAGCAGTTTCACCAGTTATGCCGAAATTGTGTTTAACGGGTTTGCTTCTTTGCGGGCGACGGCAGCTGACAGTGATGGCGGTGCGCCACCATTTCCAACTTTACACGGAGACGGTGACGTCTCATTTTCGGATGAGTCTCTGTTTGCTTTGCAGGCCCGGGCAGATCTGAGCGAAGGCCTAAGCGCGACTGTACAGATGATAGCCGAAGGGCAAGACGACTTTGAGGTGGAAGCCCGCTGGGCTTACGTCAGCTACGAAATCAACCCGCAGCACACCGTGAGCATGGGCCGTTTTGCCAACCCCAGCTTTTATCAATCTGAATATCAAAACGTCGGCTATACCCACAACTTTGGCCGGTTGCCAAAAGCGGTTTATGCAGGGTTCGACTTTACCACCATTGAGGGGATCTCCCTCGACAGCAACTTTGTATTCGGAGAATACGCACTCTCTACTAAGCTGCTATATGGCAGCTGGCGTGGGACCACTTATCTTGCTGCGACACAACAAGACGAGTCCTTTGGCTTTAAGGATGAAATTTCGGTGCGCCTTGAACTGACTAAAGGCTGGTGGACTGTCTATGGCGGCTTTTTTATCGTTGAAATTGAAGGCGGCAGCGTAGATACCAATGCAATTTTAGGTAATGCACAGCAGGCAATTGCACTGGCGCAATCTCAAGGTGCAAGTGCAGCTCAGGTTAAAGCCTTTGAAGATGCGGTGACCTGGGATGGTAAAAACGGTCTCTATGGCTATACCGGATTTCACATTGATTACGACCGAGTTATTCTGGACTTTGAATATGCCGATTATGGCGTAGAGGACTCTTCAGATGGTTTTAATCAGGTATGGTACACCGCCTTTGGGTATCGTGTGTTTGATGACACCATAGTGACTCTGCACCACGAGAAATTCTTACAAGATAACAAGGACCTGGATTTCCTTAACGGGGTCGACCAGCCAACCCTCAAGGCGACGGGGATTGCCATCAGAAACAGCCTGGCATTGCGTGAGTTTGATGGGATTGGGCTGTCAGTACGCTATGATTTTCACCCTAACGCCGCACTGAAGTTTCAATATGTCGCAGGGGAAGATACCCGGCCCTCGGTCGGAGATTATTCCATCTGGAGTGCTGGTGTAGATCTGATATTTTAAGGGGGAAACAATGAAAGCGATAATCCTTGCAGGTTTCATGGGCCTGTCATATTCAAGCTGGGCGGTTGACGTTGTTGTGCACCCTTCAAATACGGTCGCGCTGGACAAAAGCCAGATAGAGCAGATCTTTCTGGGTAAGCTCAAAACCTTTACCGGCTCTGATAAAGCCGTGCCGGTTAGCCAATCCGAGACCAGTACGGCAAGCGAAGAGTTCTACAGTAAAGTGATAGGGCGAAACCCCACTCAGCTAAAGGCTTATTGGTCAAAGCTGCTGTTTACCGGCAAAGGGCAACCGCCGAAAAAGTTGGCAAGTGACGAGGAAGTGCTTAAAACGGTAGCGGCAGATCCGAGCATTATTGGCTATGTTAGCAGTGGTAGCGCCGATGGTAGTGTCAGAGTGGTGGCGTCTTTTTAGCGCAGTAGATCATGAAACTGATCAACCACATTTGAGTATAGGAAGCTTTGTTCAAGCAAGGCTTCCATTAGTCCTTCACGCTTTGCTTTGATAATGGCCGCTTCCAGCGCTTCCTTGTCAGCCAGACAAGGGCTTTGGTTAGACAGGGCCAGATAGACAGGGTTGATATGCACGGGCTCCGGTAACATCGCAAGGGGTAAAGACTGCTCACTGTACAGGTTTAACCAACTACTGATGGCATGCCACTGTGGGGCAATAAAGTAATCAATGCGGTCCAGTGCCAGCATTTTAAGGGCTTTTTCAACGCTGTCTGCGGTCGTCAGGGTCAGCTGGGAGAGATCAAATCCGCTGTGGCTATGTGTGGCTGATTTAGCACCTCGCAAGGTCGCGCCTCTGAGTGGTAAAAGTGCGTGCAAGTTACGCAGCGGTAGTTCTCGGCGTCGATAAAACACACTGTGTGCAGATGTTGTCAGAGGGGGCTCTAAATACGTAAACCACTCAGGCGGGTAGTGGGTGCTTTGCAGACCAACCAGCAAGTCAATATGGCCATCTCTTGTCCAGTGAATGGCTCTGAGCCAGGGCATGGGCTTTGCTATTTCAACGTGCGTTTGCTTAGGTAAAATTTGTCGAACAAAATCAAAGCCAATTCCTCGCAACCTGTCTTCCCGAATGGCATAGCTGATGGGTGGGGCATCAGGGCTGCCACCAATGCGTATCAAAGAGCATATAGCAAAACTATGCTTACTCATCAATAAGCTAAGGATTAAGAGCGCTATAACATGGAGGCGTTGCACAATTTTACCGCGTACTCAGGTGAAGGCTGTTATTAGTTATAGCTCAGTTTTGTTTGTTTTTCGCGGTGCTATAGAGGCTCAGTGTGAGCGGACAGTATGCTGTAGGTAGTCATTGGCACGACGTAATTTATTACTTGTATTGCAATACAAATTCAAAGAGGTGCCAAAATACCGCTAAATTGTACTAATTTAAGTAATGGCTTTGTGTTCTCTAAAGAACCGTGAAGGGGTGGTATATGCCGGAAAATTTGAATGGCCTTAAGTACCTGGTTTGCTTATGTCTGTGCCTTACATTCAAAATGGCATCTGCGACCCTACCACCTGCATCACCCCAGATAATGGCTGCCAAGATAGAAGATACTGATGGCCATGATAAGGTCGAAGCAATCATTGATTTCGTTGCTGCGCACTTTCATTTTCATTCTACTCAGTCACTTACCTACGGGAAAATCGGACTATCCATGCTGTCAGATAATCCCAATAACGACCAGGCTGCTCGGTTGCTGAGCCATCTGGCTCGGGCTCATATATCGAAACGCGAGCTAAGCGAGGCCAAAGAATTGGCACAGCGCGCGAACGTATTGGCAGTACAAAGTGGTATCGAGGCGAACCAGGTGCTAGCCAGACTGGTCTCTGCCGATGTTGCGACACGGCAGAAAAATTTCGCAGTTGCAGAGGCTGATCTTGCTACGGCAATGGCGCTGGCAGCCAATATAGGGCATGACAGGTATCTCGCCAGAGCCCGACAGTTATCGGGTGTACTCAATGTACAGTTAATGCGTTTTGATGATGCATTGGCCGATTTTCTTCATAGTCTGAATTTGTATCGCAATTTACAGGATACCTACAGGGCATCTTCGATACATCAAAGTCTGGCGTCGCTTTACAGAAAAATGAACCTGTATGAAAAGGTGCTGATCCATCAGAATAAGGCCATCCAGATTGCGGTAGAGCTCAAAGACGACAGAAAGCTTGGCATCTATTACAGCAACAAGGGAACCTACTTTGAAGAGATTGGTGACTACAACAGCGCCATTGATATGCACCTGAAGTCACTGGAGTACAAAAAAGTGCTGGGTTATAAAATGGGCATGATCCACACTTATAATCGGCTGGGTTCCGCCTATCGTCTGGCTGGGGACTTTAGTCGTTCTGAAAGTAGCCTGATGGAGGCCGAGCAGTTAAAGCAGGCAATCAATCGCTATGACACCAATATCTCTACTTACCTGGACCTGGGGCGTTTATACTTAGATACGGGCGAGTTGAAAAAAGCTGAAGACTATCTTAACAAAAGTTTGCCATTGTATCTGGGGTCACCGTGGGAAGACAGGATAGCTGAGATTTATCAGGCTTTCGCGCAATTGTCGTTGCAACGGGGAGAAGCAAACCAGGCGATTGAACACTATCTCAGAGCCATTGAAATTGCTCATCGGCATCAAAGAGACTCGCAGGTGTTGCAATATCATCGTGAGCTTGCACAGGTCTATGAGCGCGTTGGTCAGGTACAGGAGGCGCTTAGGTATCTGAACGCTTATTTACTGCGTCAAACTGAGTGGGAAGACAGAAATAACCAGTATCGGCTCAGTGCATTAAGTGTGGAGTTTGATGTCGAAGAAAAGGAACGTGAAATTGCTGCCCTGGTTCAGGAAAATCGAATTAAAGATTTAGAAATAGAAAAGCAGGCATTCCAAAAAGGCGCTGTTCTGATTGCGTTAGTACTGGCATTTGGCACCGTCTTCTTTTTGTATTTTTGGTACAGCAAAAACAAACAACTCAAGATAGAGCAACTTGCTTTACAACAAGTGAGTGACGCAAAAGAGCGCCTGAGACTGGCCTTATGGGGCAGTGGTGATGAACTGTGGGATTGGGATTTGGCTGCGGGGGTTATCACACGAGATAATCGACTGGGTAATTTGCAGTTACCTGATGCTCAAATTGGTTCTGATCTTGGCACACTCAAAGCGTCCGTTCATCCACAAGACTACATAAGGTTACAAGAGGCGTTTAACAGACACTTGAACGGAGAAAGTGATTATTATGAGGTGAGTTACCGGGTTAAAGACAAGCAGGGTAGCTGGTTGTGGGTGCTGGACAGAGGCAAAATAACGACACGAAACGAAGCGGGCGACGCCATCAGAGCATGTGGCACAATCAAAGATATATCAGAACTCAAGGCCACAGAGTTGGCGCTGGCGGAGCTCAATAAGTCCCTTGAAAAGCGAGTTGAAGAGCGGACCGAGCGATTGCAACAATCCCGAGATGAGCTGGCAAATACCCTGAAAGAACTCACCGAAATGCAATCTAACCTGGTGGAAGCACAAAAAATGGCGTCACTTGGACGCCTGGTCAGCGGTGTTTCTCATGAGCTCAACACTCCACTTGGCACAGCCATAACGGCCAGCTCAGTATTAACTCAGTCTTTGCGAAGCTTTAAGGATAAGCTGGACAGTGGCAAGCTAACATTGAGCGACACCCAGGCTTTTATTGATGTTACAGAGTCTTGCGCGCAGCTGGTGGACAGTAATACGGCACGAGCAGCTCAGCTGGTTAAGCGTTTTAAGCAGGCATCCGCTCAGGAATATATCAACAGTAACGACCCAGTCGAATTGAAATCCTTTATTGAGGCGTTTTTGGCATACAGGATAAAGGAAAGCAAAGTAAAGGTTGAGCTTGACTGTCGCGACCCAATCAATATCTCCAGTAATGGTCTGGCACTTGAAAAAATACTCGAAGACTTGATTGCAAACGCGATAGATCATGGCTTCGATGCTGCTGAGGGTTGCATTTTGATTCAAGTCAGACAACAAGAAGAAATGATAACCATACGTTTTTCAGATAATGGTAAAGGGATCGACAAGGCTGAGCTTGCGCAGATTTTTGAGCCATTTCATACTACTGCGCGCCATAAAGGGAGCGTGGGTCTGGGCTTATATATGGTGTTTAACTTGGTGACCTATGTACTGAATGGCAGCATCCAGTGCAAACCCAATGTGCCACAGGGCTGCACGTTTGAGGTGGTTTTCCCCGCTAAAATAAAATAGTCTTTTAAGGGGACTGAATTGATTTAACCTGCTCACCAGATCAAGGCACCAGCGACTTACAAAATTGAACCAGGTATCAAAATCAGGTTATGGCGCGAATAATAATACCGGGATCTGTGATCCCTTCTTTTTTCAGCGCTTCCTGAATGTTCTTTATTATATCAAAATACTGCTCCTGCAACTGCATCAGGTACTGGCTTTTCATTTCAGTCAATTGTTGAGTTGCTTCGTCCGGTTCGCGCTCTGTTTGCAGTGCCATTAACTCTTCTTTGAGTAAGGTCATTTCCTCTTTGAGCTTTTCAAGGCGTTCCAGCATACGCTGAATATAGGCAGGGACATCCTCAAACTCCTCGGCCTCTTCTTTGGCTTTTTCTCCAGACAGTACATGCTTGTCTTCATTAGATAAAGTTATGCCTTGCGTTTCTTCTGTGGTGTCTGTTACAGACTCCGCCATCTGCGCCTCTTTGGTTTCAGCTGCTTCGTCAGTGGTGGCAACAGGCTTGTTCTGAAAAGTGGAAATGTCTCTGGATGTCTGGTGAATTATAAATGTCATAGCACTTTCCCTGGTCACGCTTGGCTAAACACACAAAGTATCGATTAATACTTTCATCTTAATCTATATCGACAATCATTTGGACATCTTTAGGATTAAAACCACTACAAATGCGACGGCCTGCGCCAGAATTTGTCTATTAATACCGGGAGTACGCCAAGCAAAATCAATAAATAGGCGCCAGAGAGAGGCATGATGATCACCAGTATCAAACCAAATAGTATGAGTGACGGTACAAATGATCTTGGCACGGGTATCTGATAGGTGCTGAGTTGACGCAGCACAGAGCCCAGCAGCAAAAACAACACCCCACTGCTCAGGAACCAGACGATGGCTTCTCGATCAAATAGCATACTGCCGCTGTCCACAGTCGTTGCGAACCAGCCTTCCTGATGCATTTCGGTGAGTACGTCCCAGGCCATCAATAAACCGACCAGGTTGTGAAGCAGGCCAGTGGCTATCAAGCCATTTCCTAAAAAAGCAGCGCGATTCATAATAGTATCTCCAGTTGTGATTTTGCCTGTTGTGAACTGAGGGCGAGGCAATCTTGTATGGGCAGGCGAGGGTAGAGTTGCTGAAGCCCAAGAAAGCTAGCGTAGCTGGTGGTTGCCAGTTGCTCAGCCTGGGTGGCGTCTAAACCTAACTCAAGGTAACAGGCTTTAAGGTAATCCTGACGCTGAGTATCTATGGTACACAAATGCTGCCCGATGCGGTTATCTTTCAGTGCCCAGGCGCGAATATGCAGTTCAGCTTCTATGTCGGTCGCCGCGATGGCCTCGTCGAGGCGTTCCAGTCTGGTCATAGGGCAGGGCTGAGTATCGGCAATGGTGATCAGGCGTGCGGTAGCTCGCTCATACCAGTATGTCATCAGTGCATCGATAAAAGCCTGGCGATTTTTAAAGTGGTGGTAAAAAGAGCCTTTGGTCACTTTTTTACGGCTGCACAGGCGGTCTATGGTCAGGGCATCCGGACCATGACTGACCAACGTTTTTAGCGCAAACGCGAGCCAGCTTTGTTTTGCGTCACTCATAATCTGCCTGCCTTCTTAGCTCTGTGGATAACACTTCGGGCAATAACATAATGAAAGGGCAAAATGGCAGTGAGGTAAACGCGACCCGTTAGGGTTTTTGGGTTCACTAAAGTAGAAACTATCACTGTATTTTGCTGCTTTTTCACACTCAGGTAAAAAGCCATGTGGCGGTCTTCAGCATTGCTGATGATCTCCTCCGGGTATTTTTCGCTGATGCTCAGAAAGCCTGCCTGATCACCTACATCCAGCTCATCACTTGCGGGTTCCATGTTATTTTTACCGACTGAAAAGCCAAATACGGCAACCAGCTTATTTCTGAGTCGCATCAATTGCGTCACCCAGCCGGGCAAGGTATTAAAAATCCGGTATTGTAGCTGGCTGGGTGTTAAGGATGGCGTGTCGAGCGTTAATTGCAGTGCGTCGCGAAAGTGGTGCGCGCGTGCTTTGGCCTGAAGGCGATCGCGTTCAGGTGTAAGACTGATGATCTGACTGAACATAAACAACTCCGTTTGATGATAACTCAACATACCATACAGTATGGTATGTTAAGTTATCAATGGCTTTGTCTGTTTTTTTGTTCGAAAAAATCACTGTTGTAGGCCAAAAAAGAAGGAGTGAGAGCCGGATCAGTGTAGATGATCCGGCAAAAGCCTGGTTTAGAAGGTCCAGGCCAGGTGGATTTGAGGAACAGACTCGTTGGTGTCGGTGCCCAGTTTATTTTGCCAGTACTGCCATTCGATACCCAGCATCAGCTGGTTGTCGGGCATCTCCAGTGCATGACCCAGATCCCAGCGCAGAATAGGTTGCGCCAGTAGCCAGCCTTTCACATCGCCACCCAGTTCATTGTCGCGGCCTGTGATGTATTCCACGTGGCCAGTGAACTCAAACTTGTGCTCGCCAATGGTAAACGGGTAGCCCCAGGCCACATCCAGCATATAACTGTTGGTTTCTTTCGGTGCGCCACCGCCATTAAGACCGCGACTGTCGTCGATATAGCCAGTCAGGGTGGTAGAAAAGAAGCTAAACCCGTCGATATTCCAGGAAAGCTTTACGCCTGGCAGGTATTTCATCACCTTAGCATCGCCCGCGGCGTTAAAGCCCATCACAATCCCAACGTCCTGAAGCGCAGAGTCATTAAACTTCAGATCTGCCAGTTTCCCCAGGCTAAATGTGGAGTACCACTCGCCATAAAAGTCGCCATCCTGATAGCCATCGTCTAAATCATCTGTGCTGTAGTCGATAAAGAAGAAGTTATCGCCATAGCGGTAACCGGAGGCATGTTGCAAAGAATAAATCGTCTGATTGGCTTCTTGCTGGCTAAATGGGTTTTTAAACTCACCGTGATTAAGGTGAAGCTGAGTGTTGCTCCAGTCAGCCGCCGCAGCGGTACCAGCACTAAGCATAAGACTGGCAGTAAGCGCAGAAAAAAGAGGTGTTTTCATTGTTTCTCGTGTGTATGGGGTTATAAACAGCTGAATTATAAACGCAAATCAACAAACAAGGGGAATAAAAACACGCATTTTCTTGGTTTAGAACAAATAATGGCATCCTCAGGATGCCATTATCGTTTGGTGATCAGTCTTTATGACGGCGCAAACATATAACGGCAATGGCCGTAAACGCCAGAATAAAGCAGTAGAAGGACGAGGTTGAAACTTCCCAGGGACTGATCTTAAAGGTTGCGCCCAGCAATAAAGCTTGTGCGCCATAAGGCAGTGAGCCTTGCATAACACAGGCAAAAATGTCCAACAGGCTGGCTGAGCGCTTACCAGAGATCTCACCATCATCGGCCAGCTTTTTAGCAACCGGACCGGCAACAATAATACTTACGGTGTTGTTGGCGATACACAGGTTACTGGTCAGTACCAGCGCGGCAATACCCAGCTGATCGGCCACTTTTCTGTGCCATTTGGCAATGATGGCCGTGACTGCCTGGATCTTGTGAGCCAGATAATCCAGTCCACCATTGACGCGGATAAATTCAGACAAGCCACCGATGAACATAGATAACAGGAAAATTTCCTGCATATCACTGAAGCCCTTATACACGTCTTTAACGAAAGCAGCACCCTGATAATCGCCGGTGAATCCCATCAGTGCAGCGAAAATAATACCACTAAAGAGCACCACAAAGACGTTAATGCCGATCACTGCCAGCACCAAAATAAAGGCATAGGGCAGCACCAGTAGCCAGTCAAACGGCTTGGTTTCAACTGCCTGTGGCTCAGGGGTTAGGAATACCAGCAGCGCTACGGTAAGCACGGCAGCGGGCAGGGCAATTTTCAGGTTTTCTTTAAATTTGTCTTTCATTTCACAACCCTGAGTACGGGTTGCTGCGATGGTGGTATCCGAAATGATAGACAGGTTATCACCGAACATCGCACCGGAGACAATGGTACCGGCCATCAGGGCGGGATCGATACCGGTTTTGACAGATACAGCATAAGCAATCGGGCCAATCGCGCCTATGGTACCCATAGACGTTCCCATGGCAGTCGAGACCACGGCGGCAATTAAAAACAGCCCGGGTAATAGCAGGCTTGGCGGGATCAGCGATAACCCGGCATTGACGACGGCATCAACGCCGCCCGTGGCACTGGCCACCGATGAAAACGCACCGGCAAGCAAGTAGATTAAGCACATGGTAATGATGTTGCTGTGTCCGGCGCCTTTAATAAAGGTTTCAACGCTCTGGTTGATGGTGCCTTTGTTGATCCAAAACGCTACTACTATGGCGGGTAAAATGGCCACCGGTGCCGGTAGCTGATAAAAAGCATAGTCGACGCCCTGTGATTGCAGGTACAGACCTGCGCCCAGGAACAGGCCAACAAAGGTTAAAAGAGGTAGCAAAGAAAGCTTTGCTTGTGTGTGATTTAAGTGTGGCTGCATAGCACTCCCCAAAAACTAACCACAGCCAACGAGTCCATTATTAGCTGCATTTAAACTACATCGCCCGCAATAATTGAAATCGGCGAGGGCGGAAGTTTATATGGTTAGACGTCTAAAGTCCATTATGTTTCGTTATTATATTTATCTACCTATCTGAGCGCGTCGCCTTGGTCGTGAACAGCGCGCTCGATAGCGCAAAACACACCTTGAAATGGCACGCTGTCTGTATGGTTACACGCCAGTGACGAGCTCGCAAAACAGGATAGATTCGTATTATTGTCAACTGACTATGACACAGAGATAGGGTAAACTCTAGGGCACAAAATTAATCGCCCGGCATAAAAATGGGCTGATTAAGCTTATCTCTCTTGCGCTGAAAATCGGGAAAATACGTTTCCGTACCACCTTAAAGGTGGCATATCTAACACAAAGGAAAATCGTAAAATGACACAAATCGGTATTTTTGGCGCCAATGGCCGTATGGGCCTGGCGCTGATTGAAGCAGTCCAACAGTCTCAGCATTGCCAGCTTGGCAGCGCATTCGTCAGAGCGTCTTCGCCCCACCTTAACCAGTCTATTGCCACATTACAGCCGCAAGCACCCGGCGGGTCGACCTTTAGTTCTGAACAGCAACTGGACACTGAACTGGATGTATTAATCGATTTTACCCTGCCAGAGGGCATGCTTGGTCACCTGCAACAGGCTGTGGCCAACAAAACACCTATGGTGATTGGCACAACGGGCCTGAGCGCAGAGCAAATGCAGGCACTGGAAAGTGCCTCTCAGTCTATTCCGATTGTGTTTGCGCGTAACTTTAGTGTCGGTGTGACGTTAATGCTGGACCTGGTGCAAACTGCCGCGGCAAAGCTGGCCGATGAAATGGACATTGAAATTTTTGAAGCCCATCACCGTAATAAAGTCGATGCACCGTCGGGAACCGCACTGGCGATTGGCGAAGCCATTGCCGAGGCAAAAGGCTGGGATCATGACCAGGTGGCACGCTATGACAGAACTCAGGTACATGAGGCTAAAAGTCAACAAGAAATTGGCTATTCAGTGCTCAGAGCTGGCGATATAGTTGGTGAACACACGGCTTATTTTGCCACTATGGGAGAAAGGCTGGAATTAACACATAAAGCAACATCAAGATTAACCTTCGCATCAGGTGCTGTAAGGGCTGCGCAGTGGTTAAAAGATAAGCCAAACGGACTTTATTCCATGCAAGATGTGCTTGGATTGAAGAGGTAAGCTTACTATTTTAGCGTGTTCGTTAGTAAAAGTCGTCAAAAACCTTATTTTTTTATTTTTTACGTGAATTGTTAGACGAATCTAAGAAAGTGCTGTAGACTATAACGAATTTGCCAAAATTTTAATAACTGCGTGTTACCAAGCGCTTTGTAAACGGGAAAACAAGCGTTGGCTTGCTCCCGTTTTTTACTATCTAGGAGGTTAACTTGACTAAATCCGCTCTCTTAGTCCTTGAAGACGGCACTGTGTTTCGCGGTACTGCCATTGGCGCTGACGGCCTGTCCGTTGGTGAGGTAGTATTCAATACGTCTATGACGGGATATCAAGAAATTTTGACGGATCCTTCTTATGCACAACAGATTGTGACGCTGACTTATCCACACATCGGGAATACCGGTACTAACAGTGAGGATGAAGAAGCCGATAAAATCTGGGCTAAGGGTCTGGTAATTCGGGATTTGCCATTACTTGCAAGTAATTTCCGTAACGAGCAATCGTTAAGCGATTACTTAAAAGAACGCAATATCCTTGGGATTGCCGATATAGATACGCGTAAGCTAACGCGTATTCTGCGTGATAAGGGCGCTCAAAATGGCTGCATCATCGCGGGCGATGAAATTGATGAGCAGCAGGCACTGGAAGCGGCAAAAGCGTTTCCTGGCCTTAAAGGGATGGATTTAGCGAAAGTCGTAACAACAGAGCAGACTTACGAGTGGCGTGAAGGAAGCTGGACTTTAGGTCAGGGCTTTCAGACTCTAAGTGCTGAAGATGAGCAATTCCATGTTGTTGCGTATGATTTTGGTGTGAAAAAGAACATTCTTCGTATGTTGGTTGACCGTGGCTGTAAACTGACTGTAGTACCAGCAGAAACCTCCGCTGCAGAAGTACTGGCGATGAATCCAGACGGTATTTTCCTGTCTAATGGCCCTGGCGACCCAGCGCCTTGTACCTACGCAATCGATGCGATTAAAGCTTTCTTAGAAACTGATACGCCTGTCTTTGGCATTTGTTTGGGCCATCAGTTACTGGCGCTGGCATCCGGTGCACAAACGGTGAAGATGAAATTCGGTCACCACGGTGGTAACCACCCGGTGAAAGACCTGGACCGTGACGTGGTAATGATCACCGCACAGAACCACGGTTTTGCTGCGGATGAAGCAACCTTGCCAGATAACCTGCGTGCAACACATAAGTCGTTGTTCGACGGAACCCTGCAGGGCATTCATCGTACCGACAAGCCGGCCTTTAGCTTCCAGGGTCACCCAGAAGCGAGCCCGGGTCCGCACGATGCAGCACCGCTGTTCGACCACTTCATTGAATTAATGCAAGCACGTAAAGCCTAATTAGAACCGGAGTAACAATGCCAAAACGTACCGACTTAAACAGCATACTGATCCTGGGCGCAGGCCCAATCGTCATCGGCCAAGCCTGTGAGTTTGACTACTCTGGTGCTCAGGCGTGTAAAGCGCTAAGAGAAGAGGGCTACCGGGTTATTCTGGTGAACTCAAACCCGGCAACCATCATGACTGACCCGGAAATGGCAGATGCAACTTACATCGAGCCAATTCACTGGGAAGTGGTTGAAAAAATCATTGAAAAAGAAAAGCCAGATGCCGTACTGCCAACTATGGGTGGTCAGACTGCCCTAAACTGTGCGCTTGACCTGGACAAGCATGGCGTACTGGCTAAGCACGGTGTTGAGCTGATCGGTGCAACCGCAGATGCCATCGATAAAGCAGAAAACCGTGAACGTTTCGACGCGGCAATGAAGAACATTGGCCTTGAGTGTCCTCGCGCAGAGATCGCCCACTCAATGGATGAAGCGCACGACGTACTGTCGCGTATCGGCTTCCCGTGTATCATTCGTCCTTCTTTCACTATGGGTGGTACCGGTGGTGGTGTTGCCTATAACATGGAAGAGTTTGACGAAATCTGTACCCGTGGTCTGGACTTGTCTCCAACCAACGAGCTACTGATCGATGAAAGCTTACTGGGCTGGAAAGAATACGAAATGGAAGTGGTGCGTGACAAAAACGACAACTGCATCATTGTGTGTTCTATCGAAAACTTCGACCCTATGGGTGTTCACACGGGCGACTCAATCACAGTAGCACCGGCACAAACCCTGACTGATAAAGAATATCAGATCATGCGTAACGCCTCGATGGCGGTACTGCGTGAGATTGGCGTAGAAACCGGTGGTTCAAACGTTCAGTTCGGTGTTAACCCGGATGATGGCCGTATGGTTATCATTGAAATGAACCCGCGTGTATCACGCTCATCTGCACTGGCCTCAAAAGCAACCGGTTTCCCGATCGCTAAAATTGCAGCTAAGCTGGCAGTGGGTTATACCCTGGACGAGCTACAAAATGACATCACAGGCGGTGCAACCCCTGCGTCATTCGAGCCGTCAATCGATTACGTTGTGACTAAGATCCCACGCTTTAACTTTGAGAAGTTTGCCGGCGCTAACGACCGTCTGACTACCCAAATGAAGTCGGTGGGTGAGGTGATGGCCATTGGTCGTAACCAGCAAGAATCACTACAAAAAGCTCTACGCGGTCTGGAAGTAGGCGCAACAGGTCTGAACCCAATTGTGGCACTGGACGACCCGAAAGCCAAAGAAACCATCATTCGCGAGCTACGTGAGCCAGGCGCTGAGCGTATCTGGTACATTGCCGATGCAATGCGTCACGGCATGAGCGTAGAAGAAGTGTTCGAGCTGACCAAAGTTGACCGCTGGTACCTGGTTCAGATTGAAGACATTCTGAAAGACGAAGCAACCATCGCTGAAGTGGGCATGGCTGGTCTGAACAAAGACTTCCTGCGCCGCCTTAAGCGTAAAGGTTTCTCAGATCCGCGTATCGCTGAGATTGCCGGTGTATCTGAAAAAGAAATTCGCAAAAAGCGTCACCAGCTGGATATCCTGCCGGTTTATAAGCGTGTAGATACCTGTGCTGCAGAATTCAGCTCAGACACCGCTTACATGTACTCATCTTACGATGAAGAGTGTGAAGCCGCACCGTCTGACAAAGACAAAATCATGGTGATCGGTGGTGGTCCTAACCGTATCGGTCAGGGCATCGAGTTCGATTACTGCTGTGTACACGCCGCGCTGGCAATGCGTGAAGACGGCTACGAGACCATCATGGTTAACTGTAACCCTGAAACGGTTTCAACTGACTACGATACCTCAGACCGTCTGTTCTTCGAGCCAATCACGCTGGAAGACGTACTTGAAATCGTACGCGTTGAAAAGCCAAAAGGGGTAATCGTTCAGTACGGTGGTCAGACACCACTGAAACTGGCCCGTGACCTTGAAGCGAATGGTGTGCCAGTAATTGGTACTTCACCAGACGCGATTGACCGTGCCGAAGACCGTGAGCGCTTCCAGCAGCTGGTTGAGCGTCTTGACCTGCTTCAACCTGAAAACGCGACGGTAACGTCACTGGAAGAAGCGGTAGCAAAATCTCAGGAAATCGGCTTCCCGCTGGTTGTACGTCCTTCTTATGTACTGGGTGGCCGCGCGATGGAAATCGTGTATGACGAAGATGATTTGCGTCGTTACATGACCGAAGCGGTATCTGTGTCTAACGAAGCGCCAGTTCTGCTGGACCGCTTCCTGGATGACGCCATCGAAGTAGACGTTGACGCGATTTGTGATGGTGAGAACGTCATTATTGGCGGTATCATGGAGCACATTGAGCAAGCCGGTGTTCACTCTGGTGACTCTGCTTGTTCATTGCCTGCGCACTCTCTGTCTCAGGAAATCCAGGACGTAATGCGCAAGCAAGTGCGTGACATGGCACTTGAGCTGGGCGTGGTTGGTCTGATGAATACTCAGTTTGCTGTGAAAGATGGCGAGGTTTACCTGATTGAAGTGAACCCACGTGCTGCGCGTACTGTACCGTTTGTTTCTAAAGCAACTGGTGTTGCACTGGCAAAAGTGGCGGCGCGTTGTATGGTAGGCCAGTCACTGGAAAGCCAGGGCGTGACGAAAGAAGTTATCCCGCCTTACTACAGCGTAAAAGAAGTGGTACTGCCATTTGCTAAGTTCCAGGGTGTTGACCCAATGCGTGGCCCAGAGATGCGTTCAACGGGTGAAGTGATGGGTGTTGGTGAAAACTTCGCCGAAGCCTTCGCAAAAGCGCAATTAGGTGCATCAAACGCTTTACCACGTGGTGGTCGCGCGCTACTATCTGTTCGCAATGGTGACAAGGCACGTGTTGTAGAGCTGGCTAAGACCATGAAAGCCATTGGCTTTGAGCTGGATGCCACCAAAGGTACAGCACAAGCTCTGGAAGACGCCGGCATCGAAGTACGTCGCGTAAACAAGGTATTTGAAGGTCGTCCACACATTCTTGACCGCATCAAGAACGGTGAGTACAGCTACATTGTGAATACCACAGAAGGCCGTCAGGCCATCGAAGATTCGAAGGTGTTACGTCGTGGTGCACTTCAGCATAAGACTAACTACACCACTACGCTCAACGCAGCGTTTGCAAACTGTACAGCCAATGAGGCTGACGACAGAAGTTCTGTAAACTCTGTTCAGGAGCTACACCAGCGTTTGAACTAAGAAGAACAAGGCCAGGGCGCAAGCCCTGGCAATGAGTGAGATACTATGCAATCAATTCCGATGACAGTACGAGGCGAAGAAATGCTTCGTGAAGAACTGAACCATTTAAAGAAAGTCGTCCGTCCTAAGATCGTTGCCGATATCGCGGAAGCGCGTGAGCACGGCGATCTGAAAGAAAACGCCGAGTACCACGCTGCACGTGAGCAGCAGGGATTCTGCGAAGGCCGCATCCAGGAAATTGAAGCCAAGCTGTCTACATCACAGGTTATTGACGTCACTAAAATGGCAAACAATGGCAAAGTGATCTTCGGCAGCACGGTGACCATAGTCAATGTCGATACCGATGAAGAAGTGACTTACAAGATAGTGGGTGACGACGAGGCAGATATTAAAAACAATCTGATCTCGGTTAACTCGCCCATTGCGCGTGGTCTGATCGGTAAAGAACTGGATGATTCAGTGACCATTCAAACTCCAAACGGTAGCGTTGAATACGACATCATCGAAGTTGAATATGTCTAGATTTGTCTAACCTATAGCACCAAAAACCCGACCCAGTGTCGGGTTTTTTATTGCCCACTCCCTAACCTTGTGCCAGATCAAAGAGCCATAAAAGCTGCGCGTTATGATGAGTTTAACAAAGGAGAACATCATGACTGCTGACCAAATAACAAGTTTTCTCAAATCCAAACAAAATGAACTGAGTCAACGGATAGCCGCCATTGAAGCCGATTTCAAAAAGGGGCGGTCGGCCAACTTCGCAGAGCAAAACACAGAGCGCGAAAACGACGATGTACTGGATGAAATTCATCAAGAAGCCAAGCAAGAGCTGGAGATGGTCAATAACGCGATATTGCGAATAGAGCAGGGGGTTTATGGCCTGTGTCAGCACTGTGAAGAACAAATCAATCCGCAGCGCTTAAACGCTCTGCCTTACACAACGACTTGTATTAAATGCGCAAAATAGAAAGGACCATATTATGACAATTGAAAAACATGACTTACACCACGAATTTCCTGAATATAAAGACGAGATCCACCACCTGAAAATGAACGACGCGCATTTCGCTCGCCTGTTCAAGGAGTACCACGAGTGCGATCACGAAGTACATCGCATTGAAACCGGCGCAGAGAACACCTCTGATGACTATCTTGAGTCACTGAAAAAGCAGCGCCTTCATCTAAAAGACCAGCTGTTTTCTATTATTAAGAAAGCACAGACTGTTGCTTAAGTCTTAACTTGAATAAGACTTAACTTGAATAAGACTTAACTTGAACTGTCGGATTTGGCTAGTACAGCTTAATCTGACGGTTTTTTATGTGTTAAAGGCGGGGGTTTAGGTGTCAGTCGTTTGTGCTCCAAATCCAGTTAGAACAAATGCTCTTCATCGACAGCTTGCATTGAATTACCCCAAATTTGCTAATGCCACCACGCCTTGATGACTGGTCTAGATGTGTCGTAAAGAGTGCTGATGTGATGGTTTTATCAGACGTATTAAGCTTTGGTAACGTGAGGGCGGTAGTGTGCACAATCACACTTTTAGTGTCTATGACGCTCCCTTGCAACAAAGCGCGTTGTTTCTGTTGGTGCTGAGTTGGGCTAATCTATAAAGAAAGTTATTTAAATCGCTAGGTTAATCGGATTTTCCTACTGTAAACCTATTCAGTAAAATGCCAATGAAATCAATTTCAAATCGATTTCTATGAACTTTGTGGTATATTCATGCACCATTAAGTGAACAGTAAAATCGCTACTAAAGATAAGGAGTAGTTATGGGGGTTTCTGTTAGGGTTCTTGAAGCAAATCATGGAGATTGCATTTTAGTTAGTTATGAGGGTGCTTCAGGTACTACCAATATTTTAATTGATGGAGGTACATCAACGACCTTTAAATATGGTCCGAGGCAGCGTTATGCTGGGGCACTTTGCCGAGCGCTAGATGAGCTTAAAAGCAAAGGTCAGAATATTGATCTTGCGGTATTAACTCATATTGATGACGACCATATTCATGGCTTGATAAAAGCTTTTGAAGCACCTGGTTACTTATGTGACCTCGTTAAGTCTATCTGGTTCAACTCATCTCGATTGATTACACAACATTTTCGTGCTCCTGAGATACCAGAGAATAATGTTCTATTGACAGACGATTCTCCAAAAACAAGTGTCCGCCAGGGAAAAGAGCTTGAAACACTGCTTTGTGAAATAGGATGTAATCGCTCTTCTCTAGTATTAGCCGGACAAGTCCATACTGTTGGCCCGTTCACATTGAAAGTTTTGTCTCCCGAGCGAAGTCAGTTAGAGAGGTTATTACATAAATGGCCTTCTGAAGTTGAGTCAGGTGCTACAGCTGCTCACGACAATGATTATGCTCTTTCTCTAGAAGAAATTTGGGCAGCAGACGAATTTGAGTCAGATTCATCCGTTTACAATGGCAGTTCAATCGCTTTTTTGTTGGAAGTAGATAATACAAAAATGCTCTTTCTTGGAGACGCTCATGACCAAGTCGTAGTGGAGCGTCTCAAAGAACTAGGCTTTGATGAGACAAATAAGCTTCACCTTGACCTTGTGAAGGTTTCACATCATGGTAGCCAATATAATACTAGTTCTGAGTTTCTTTCCTTACTCCAATCATCTCGTTACGTAATTTCGACCAATGGCTCGAAGCATGGCCTGCCAAACAAAAGAACCATCGCCAGGATTATCAAGGATACAGACGGTCAGATTTGTTTCAATTACAGCGATGTGATCAAACCATTGCTCTTAGACCATGAAATACAACACTATGGCTCTCGACTAGAAGCGCTGGATGAGGAGATCCAACTTTAACATGACAGTCTCTGAAATCATTAAGTCATACTGTGTCAAAGTGAATGGTGGTAGTGGCGTATTAGTAAACGCAATTACACGAGAGTATTCTTATGTACTAACTGCTGCGCATGTAATTCCTGAGAATCAGGATGAAATTGTTGTTAACGATTATCAAAATAATCGACTTGCCGTTTTATCTGTGCTGATTCCTCCGGAGTGGGATGAATCAGAGCCAGACCGTTATGATTATGCAATTTTAAAAGTAGATTATCAGGAACGATTAGCACAAAAATGCGCACCTGCTTCAGACTTAACTGAACTTGCCCCACTTACCCTTGTAGGCTTCCCGATAACAGAGAGAGACTCCTCGGATCCTATTAAAGAATATACAGGTCATAAGATTAGTGTGGCTAATGACCTCATTATTATGTTTCTTGATGGTGGACCTGGAACAACAACGATTAGAGGTATGTCTGGTGGTGGTGTTTATCATATTAAAGAAGAGAAACCATTGCTCGTTGGTGTTGAGTTTCAAATGGATGGTACTGGTAGCGAGCAACAGTATGGTCGTGCTCAGTGCCACAGTCTAGCAAGGTTCGAAGAATTAATTGCTGCGTATTCAAGCGCACCAATGATCCCCGCCTATTTGGAGTGCTTTTCAAATATGCGAGACAGGATATTCACGTTTAATGTTATTGATCAAAATAACGTATCTAACCTTAAACTAGAGCTTGGGAGAGCAGCAGACTATTTAATCAATACTGATTTGGTTCCACCTTATAAAGTAATGGAACGATATCATTCAGATCTTTTAGTCGATCCTAGCAATATTGGGGAACTTAAAACCTATGAATTGTGGGTGGCATATTTGGAGTTCTTAGTGATTAGTGTGTTGATTGACCAATCAGCTGGGGCTGATGATGCTTATCTGAAAGGTTTAGAACGGAAGCGTCGGTTGATATATACAAGCAATGGCACTAATTGGGTCAGTCGCTTGGAAGACTTATTAAAAACTGCTCGCAGGCTTTTAGATAAAGATGGGACTTTGATAGTTGCTTCTCCTGAACCAGCAGCAAGGGTATTGCCGCCATCATTTAGACTAGAGAACGTTATAAGTAACATTTCTATTGTGCCAAATCAGGGGCCATTTCCTGTTATTGATTCATCAGAAAGTGCGATCTTAACAAGCTTTAAATTGACCCATTTAGAAGGTCTTCGCCAAAAATGCGTAGTAGATATTGAAGATGAATATCCAAACTTACAATCAGGTAAGTCGCAATCGGATTTGTTGAGAGAAAAGCTAAGTGAAATTATTAATTAAAGAAATTGACCTAGGATTTTTATCTAACCAACATGAAAACATTCAGTTTTATATGCTTCGTTCTGATGATCGTCTTTCTTTTATATCTTGTATTGTATGCGTATGTGAAACGGCATATGACATCATAGAAAATTGGCGATCTATCCAAAATATGATGGCCGTCTATCATCAACACTCAGGTGGTTTTGATGCCTGGAACATGTATTTGGCGTTTGTTTCTGTTGAAAGCATTCCCGTATGGGAAAAATATGAAATCGAAAATAACAAGTTTTCTGCGCGTAAAATAGTACTGGATGATTTTCAAGAAATCCCAGACATTGAACAGTTAATTATTGAGCTAGAGAAACAGTTATTGGGTTCAGATCTAACACTTGAAAGTCGATCATTCCAGCTAGATGAAGATTTACCGTATCTAGAAAACTACTATCGTGGCGCTCCTTTAGATTCTAAAAGCGAGTCTAGAGATAAGCGAGCATTGATGATCGATAAAATAATTGAAAGTTTGAACAGTAATGAAAATTAAAAAAGTTGAGATTGAGGCGTTTCGAGCCTACCAGTTAAAGTCAGATGGAACTTTTGATTTTACAAATGATGGAGAAGAGCCTGCTAACTTTGTTGCGCTCTATGCTCCAAATGGCTTTGGGAAAAGCTCTTTTTATGATGCAGTAGAGTGGGCTGTTACCAATCATTTAGAAAGGCTTGGTGGAGAATATAATAAAGCAAATAATCAAAGCGCAGCTAAATCGACAAAGAACCCGAATGAAGGGCTAAAAATTCTACGTAACAAGTATGTAGATGAAAGAGTAGACACCAAAGTTGTAGTATCCACCAACGGTAAGAACACCTTTGAACGTAAGCTTCCGAAGCTTCGTAAGAATCAGATCGATATGCGTATAGAGCTGGACCCCATTGGT
>NZ_JXYA01000001.1 GCF_000967655.1 Pseudoalteromonas rubra | reverse complement strand
ACGCCGGGCGTGGCACTGATGCAAGTTAAGAGTCCGTCCACTGGACCCACTTTTTATAACCCAGCTTTTTAGCTGGGTTTTTTATGCCTGGATTTTGATTGCCACAAAATGAACTGCTCACGATTTAAGGACGTATTCCTGAAACAGGAAACTGGTCTGACCGGTCCCCTTTTTTGAGCGCAATGATCACGATTGTGCCGGATTTTGAGTGTTATTCTTTACGGAGGTATTGTGCGTCTTTTCCATATGGTCTACCTGAGCATGTTACTGCCTGCCAGTTATGCTTTTTCAGCAGAGCAAGTCACAGCACAACAGTTTGTTAATTTACAGCAAGGTAATACCAGCTTTGCCGGGTTTCGCAGAGCGCACGCTAAAGGGGCTTGTGTTACGGGGTATTTTGAGCCCAGTGGGCAACTGTCTGCCTTAACCCAGGTGCCGATTTTTGCGCAAGGCACAACGCCCTTTATTGGGCGCTTTTCTATCGCCGGTAATAATCCCACCGCGCCTGATCTGAAGTCACCCGTCAGGAGTCTGGCTGTCAGTTTCAATATCAGCCCAACGCAGCAATGGCGCATCGCGATGAATACGCCACCTGTGATGGCGGTGTCGAACCCGCATGATTTTTATCAACAAATCGCTGCAATAAAAAGCGGTCCGCAAGCACTCAAAGCGTTTTTTAACGCACACCCTGAGACGCAAGACTTCTTAAACTGGAAGGCGAGCTACACACCAAACCAGAGCTTAGCGCTGGAGCGCTATCACAGCATCAATGCATTTTACCTTGAAAATTCACAAGGAGAAAAACGCGCGGTGCGTTGGTATTTTGAACCCCAGGGGCATCCTATGGACGTGACATCGGATACCGACAATGCGTTGTTCGACGAGCTGTCAGCCAGATTATTGAAGGGGTCCGTAAAATTCAACTGGATTTTTATCCTGTCAGAAGAGACGGATGATGAGAATGATCCTGCTGTGAGCTGGCCAGAGGACAGGCAACGTGTTGTTGCGGGCGAGGTAGCCATTGAGCAAATTGATATGGACCTCAATGCACAGTGCCAGTCAATAAATTTCGATCCTTTAACTTTACCAAGTGGTATGTCGGCAACGGCTGATCCCATATTAAGAGCCCGCTCAGCGGCTTATGCAGAATCCTACCGACGCCGGGCGAAGGAAAAGTTACTGGAGGCACTTCAATGATGACCGATTCAAAGTATAGTTTGGCACTTCGCACTACACATTGGCTCATGGCTGTCTTATTAGCGTTTATGCTTGTTTCCGGACTGCTCATGATCCGGTCTTTGGAGGGGTGGCAGTTAAATGTGTTGGGGTTACATAAAGCGGTTGGGTTTATTGTGCTTGGGCTCTTTTGTTTGAGAGTTGCCTTTAAATTCACTCATCCAGCCAATCGGGCATTGCACAACGAGCCAGGCTGGAAAAATAAGGTGGCAGACACGGTGCACGGGCTAATGTATGTGTTGATGGCTGGCATTCCAGTGACAGGTTTATTATCTCAGTACTTTGCAAGCAGGCCAGTTAGTATTTTCGGGCTCTTTAGCCTTCCTGTGGCTGAGCAGAGCAATATCGTTTTGTATTCGATGGCCAGAGAGCTGCATGGTTTGCTGGCAGCTGGTTTAATTGCACTGATTTTATTACACCTTGGTGGCGTGATATATCATCAGTTCATTAAAAAAGACAACACACTCAGGCGGATGATCTAACAAATGATAAATTTTTAGCTTTGCTCAACGTCTAATACTGATAGAGTAATGCGGTTTTAGTTTGAGCTTGTCGAAGTCACTAACAGACAGGGCCAATTGTAGTGCGCGGGTTGCCATAACCGGTAGTCGCACAGCTGGTTCCGGGGGCTTTACCTCGCCACTTCCTAAGCCGGTAATGGGCGGTTAAATAGCGCCCATCAGTTGACCTGTTTTGTCAGTACGTCATACTCACAAACCACCTTTTTGAACCTTATATTTCAACGCTAGAGAGATTAAATGAAAACGTTAATTGTATTGCTTATGAGCGCTGTACTTGCTTTTTCCGCCCATGCAGATGAAAAATCTATTCAGCACCTCAAAATCGCAGATGTGACTTCGGTTGAGGATGCGAGAAAGATCTTTATTGAAAAAACATCGGAAATTAGAAGTAAACGAGACCTGGGGGCGGACGAGCTTCAGGAGATCCATGTGATCACGTATACCCTTGAGAAGAGCGTTGAGTTTTTCACGCTTAACCTGATTGGTGACAAGAAAAAGCTGGCAGAAGACATTGCGGTTGTGGTTGAAAATATTCACATTAATTCAGAAAGAAATCGCAAAGAAGAAACCCGCAAGTATCTTAATCAGTACTTTGTGATGGCAGATACTTTTATTAAGGGCTTCTAATTCGACCCCCTGAGCTGCACACTTTTAAAAGTGACGAGCCAGCCTGGCTGGCTCGTATTCATATTGTGATTATTGAAGCTCGAGTCAGGAAGCTGTTTATCAGGCGTGTCGCGCTTTGATTTGCCTGGTGTAAGGCAGTGCTAAGCCCAATGGAATAAGGGCGTGCAGATCAGCGATTTCGGTTCAAAAAACGCTCTACATTGGCAAAAAGCTTGTTGCATTTTTCAAGCTGATTTTGATATTCGGGGGCGTCTTCATTTAATAATTCAAGAGACTCTTTTTCCTGGCGATATTCATTCACCATTTTTTCGAGCTTTTCTTCAAAACTAATTTTTCGCCCTTTATTGGCAGTTTTCTTTGATTGCTTTCGCATGCTAAGTCTCAATTTGATAGATAAGGTTTTATGAGAAATACGGGCCGGTCAAATTGATAATGCGGTAATAACGATTAACTTTGTACGCCAGTTTTCTATATGGAGGGGTCAGAAATAGAGAATTAATTTCTGGTTAGCATTTCAGCCGTATTTTTGGGGTTACATAAAGGGATATGCGCTTTAAACAACACATCCCTTTATTATGATATTAAGCTGCAGTGACGTTGGCAGCTTGTGGGCCTTTGGCGCCTTGTTCTGAATTGAAAGCTACTTTTTGCCCTTCAACCAGAGTTTTAAAACCATCACCTTCAATTGCTCTGAAGTGTACAAACACATCTGCGCCGCCATTGTCAGGTGTGATAAAGCCAAAGCCTTTAGATTCGTTAAACCATTTTACTGAACCAGTTGTTTTATTAGACATACATACCTCGATATAATCGATAAAATTTAAATTGAAGCTACTAAATCTGTAATGAAGGAAAAGATATCGCAGGGTAAGTATGACGAAGTAAATCGAAAAGAAACTGGGAAAGCTTGTACTAAATATTCATTAATAGCTCAGCTGTTTGAGCTGTGACCCACTATACAGCATATTGAGTGAATAGATAGCACTTTATTTTATTTTTAGATTTTATAATGCTCAGCATAGCCGGTTATGCTGAGCATTATTATCAACTTAGTTAGTCTTCTTGCTTAGGATTGGGTAGCAGCAAATTCAGCACAATGCCCAAAATGGCACACAGGCTCACCCCTTGCAGGCTAAACTCGGTGCTGCCAAGTTGCATACCACCAATACCGAACACCAGGATCAGAGCGATGATACTCAGGTTACGCGGTGCACTGAGGTCAGTGTCTGACTTAACCAGTGTGTTTAGACCAACCACAGCAATAGAACCGAATAACAGGGTCATAATTCCGCCCATAACCGGGGTTGGAATGGTCTGTAGTCCAGCACCCATCTTACCAACAAAGGCCAGTACGATGGCTATCACTGCCGTCCAGGTCATGACCTGAGGGTTGAAGTTACGGGTAAGCATCACCGCCCCGGTGACTTCTGAGTAGGTGGTATTAGGTGGGCCACCAAACAAAGAGGCCGTAGAGGTGGCCAGGCCGTCGCCCAGTAAGGTGCGGTGCAGGCCAGGTTTTTCCAGGTAATCTTTACCAGTTACGTTACTGATAGCCATCATATCGCCTATGTGTTCAATGGCCGGAGCAATCGCCACGGGCACCATAAACAGGATGGCAGGCCAGTAAAACTCCGGCCAGACAAACGCGGGAACGGCCAGCCAGCTGGCATTGGTCACGGCATCAAACTGCACTATGCCGAAAAACAGCGACAAGGCATACCCGGTGATAATCCCTGCCAGGATGGGAATGAGACGAAAAATCCCTTTAGCGGTGACGGCAACCACTAAGGTCACAACGAGTGACAAGAGTGAAATGATCATCGCCTGCTCGTAGGCAACCAGCTGCACACTGCCATCGCCACTTTTGCCCATGGCCATATTAACGGCAACAGGGGCAAGCGCCAGGCCAATCACCATGATCACCGGACCGACAACAACAGGAGGTAAGATTTTATGCAGGATGTCAGCGCCCTTAAAGCGCACCAGCAAGCTCAGTAAAATGTAGGCAAACCCGGCAGCCATGAGTCCACCCATGGTCGCGGGGATCCCCCACACCTGCACGCTGGCAATGATGGGCGCGATAAAAGCAAAGGAAGAGGCCAGAAAAACCGGCACCTGACCACGCGTCACAAACTGGAACACCAAAGTGCCCAGGCCTGCGGTAAACAGCGCAACGTTGGGGTCCAGGCCGGTCAGCAAGGGCACCAGTACCAGCGCGCCAAAGGCGACAAACAGCATCTGGGCACCGCTGACAATGGTTTTAAGCGATGTGAAAGACGTATTGGACATTCAGAATGTCCTACACTGTGCCAAAGATTTTATCGCCGGCATCGCCAAGGCCTGGCACTATGTAGCCTTTTTCATTCAGGTGGCTGTCCAGTGAAGCGGTGAAAATCTCTACGTCTGGGTGGGCTTCCAGGGTTTTGTCTACGCCTTCAGGTGCCGCAACCAGCACAATGACTTTGATCTCTTTACAGCCGGCTTTTTTCAGCATGTCGATGGTGGCAATCATAGAGCCACCGGTGGCCAGCATAGGGTCAATTACCAGGCTCATGCGCTCTTCAATGTTACCAACCAGCTTCTCAAAATAGGGTACAGGCTCAAGCGTTTCCTCGTTGCGTTGCAGGCCAACCACACTGACCTTGGCGCTTGGAATTAACTGCATCACGCCTTCCATCATACCCAGCCCAGCGCGCAGGATTGGCACAACGGTAATTTTCTTGCCTTTAATGTGTTGTACTGTCAGGTCGTCTCCCTGCCAGCCCTTGATGGTGATATCTTCTAATGGAATGTCCTTAGTTGCTTCATAGGTCAGCAGGGTACCCACTTCCTGACATAACTCGCGAAAGCTTTTTGTGCTGATCCCATGCTCACGCATCAGGCCAAGTTTATGTTGTACAAGGGGGTGTTTGATTACATGAATGCTCATTGAAAAGATACTCCAGATAAAATGTATCGCTATTTTAGCTTAGCTAATCAAGAATTACCCTGAGATAACGCAAATAATTTATTCAATGAGTTAGGTGTAGTTTACAGGGTTAAATACAAAAACCTGAGGGCCCTGCAATGGCTCAATGTGATGGTCATGGAAGTGGCACAGATTGCGCTGGCACGGCTGGTAGTGCAAGGGAGATAACACGTCGCTGCGATAGTCTGTGGCGTTGTTGCAGATAGCCAAAGTGCTTGCGCAGCAACTGTGCTTGCAAGCCGCTGTCGCGCGCCTGCTCTAATGCACGTGTGAGAATAGAAATATGGACTTTGTTCTCGGGGTGCAGGTAAAAGTGAAAGTCTAGCGGGTAGCTCAGTACCAAATGTGGCTCTATGATCAGACCGTTACTCAGGGTGTAGTCATCTATTTCGTTTAGCCCCCGAGAAAAGTAATCAAAACCTCGATTGCCATCGGTGAGCATTCTTAAAATGGTCGAATGGTCGCTGGCACTTTCAATATAGGGCAGGTGATTAGCCTGCCAGATTTGGGTGTCGTACCAGCCCGGTGCAAAGACGCCAACTAGCTTGCTGCTGCGAAAAGCCTCCAGCGACGTCACCGCGTCAAAGCGCGCCTGATTGCGCTGATGAATGAGTAGCAGCCGTTTGCCTATCAGGCCTTGTGTAAGCGGCACTGCGACCTTATGAAAAGTGGCATCACGCTGGGGGGTTGCCAGGCGCATGATCATCGTGATCTTGCCACTTTGGAGCAGACGTGACTCACGTTTATATAAAGGGTTGGGGGTCATGGTGAGGGTCAGGTTGTAGCCCAGAGCATAGAGCGATTCGTGGAGTAACTCGCTCAGGTACTTTTGTAATTTGACCTGGCGTACCGGCAAAGTGATGTGCAGTTCGGGCCTTGCCTGCTGGCTGGTTTGCGCAGCCACGCAGGGGCTGAGCTGCACGAGTAATATCAAATAAAAGAAGCGCTTTACCACCCACACAAGTTTACTACCATTAAAGCCACGTCTTTGACAGTATAGGCAATTAACCGCGGCTGCCAGGCTAAAGCTTTTCTTTTTTTGTCGTTTATGTGAGAATTCACAGCGATAAACCGAGGACCCTATGAGCAAATTCTCCGCCACATTACTGATGATAGCCGCTTTGCTTGCCTTTATTGTACAAGGTATGGCGAATGCTGTAATGGCGTGTGAAGCACATATGCAGGGTCATGATATGCACACAGTCATGATGCAGCATCACCATGAAGCTGCATCGCCAGAAGTAACGGACACCTCTGTTCAGTTCAAGCATGACCATAGCAAGATGAGTCACACGCAGCAGCAAATGGACTGCTGTGATGATGACAGTGATTGCATATGCCTGACGCACGCTTGCGGTAGTGCGCAGCTGCTGCCTGTTGCGGAATTTTCTCTTACTACAGACTTAGTGTTCCTGGCTGCAATTTGGCATGGCGATCAACTCCCCATTGCCGTCGCTCAGTCCTTATATCGCCCCCCCATTTTTGCCTGACCCAGGTGAAGTGCGTCTGAAATTCGGCGCCTGACCTGTCAATCCAACTTCTTAAAATGATTTCACTGCGCTTTGCAGTGTGATGTTTATATGATTCTGACCTGCTTTCGTTATTTGAATGGGCAGGCAGAAGAAGACGGAGGCAAATGATGTCTTTTACTACCAATCAATATGGTCTATTTCTGAGCGCCTGTTTGTTCTCGCTGCTGAGCCTGAGCAGCCAGGCTCGGCCGGGCCCGTTACAGGCGTTAACTGTTTATAAAACGCCAACCTGTGGCTGCTGTAAAAAGTGGCTGTCGCACCTGTTGGCGCAAGGCGTTGCGGCGCAGGGAAGGGAGTTGGCGTCTTTAAGTGCGCTTAAATCACGTCACGGTATTGCACCGCGTTACCGCTCTTGTCACACCGCGCTCAGCCATGACGGCTGGGTATTTGAAGGGCATGTCCCGGCTAAGTTTATTCAGCAGTTTCTGGCCAACCCTAAAGCGGATGCCATTGGGCTGAGTGTGCCTGCCATGCCACTGGGCTCGCCTGGCATGGAAGTGGATGAGCGCTTTATGCCATACCAGGTCTTAATGCTGATGAAAGATGGCAGCCATCAGGTTTATGCGCAAATTGATACCTATGAGGAGCAGTTTTGATGTCGTTTTTAATTCCTGCAACAGCCCGTTACGCGTTGTTGGGCGCAGTGATAATGGCAACCAGCTCTGTGCAGGCCTCTACCAGTTTGCCTTTACAAAAAGCCATAGAGCAGGCAATTGCTCAGGATCCTTTATTGCAAAAACGCCACCATCAGCAGCAAGCCACCTATGCGCAAGGTCTTGCCGCCGGTACGCTACCCGACCCCAAAGTGTCCTTGTCTATGATGAATCTGCCGGTGGATGGCTGGCAACACGACCGCGAGGCAATGACCCAGCTTAAGGTGGGCGTGAGCCAACAGTTTGGCCGTGGTGATGAGCTGGCACTTAAACGCGAGCAGCTACAGATTGCCAGTGAAGAGTACCCGCTGCTGCGCGCCGATCGGGTTGCGCAGATCCGGGCACAAGTCAGTCAGCTATGGCTCGATACCTACCTGGCCGAGCGTACCATTGCTTTGATTGAGCAGGACAAAGCCCTGTTTGAGCAACTGGTCGATGTCAGTAAAGCCAGTTATGCCAATGTGGTCGGGCGTACCCGCCAGCAGGATGTGATCCGCGCGCAGCTGGAGTTGTTACAGCTCGACGACCGTCTCAGTGTTGAATACCAAAAACGGGAATCTGCGCGTGCACAGCTGCTGGCCTGGCTGCGAGGCGCTCAGGCGCATATCGCCTGGTCTGATATCAATCTGCCAGAGACTTTGCCTCAGCTAAAAGTGGCTGTTCCGGCTATTTTTGTACAAGGCAAGCCGGATGCAGAGCGACTACTGGAACGGCTTACCAGTCATCCGGTGGTGCTGGCGCAGGATGTACGTATTGAGGCGGCTGGCAAAGGGGTTGCAATTGCTCGCCAGCAATATAAGCCGCAGTGGGGCGTGAATGCCAGTTATGGATATCGCAGTGATATGCCAGATGGCAGCAGCCGCGCCGACTTCTTTTCGCTGGGGGTGACGCTGGATGTGCCTTTATTTACCGACAACCGTCAGGACCAGTGGCTGAACTCAGCTCAGTCAAATCGCGAAGCCATCAAAACCGATAAATTGCTGTTGCTGCGTGAGCTGTCCGGTCAGGTTGAAAAAGAGGCGAGCCAGCTCAGGCGATTGTCAGAGCGTCAGACCTTGTATCGGGAGCAGTTACTGCAACAAACACATGAACAGGCAGAAGCTGCACTTACCGCATATACCAATGATAACGGCGATTTTGCCGAGGTCGTGCGTGCTCGCATTGCCGAGCTCAATGCCAGGGTGGCGGCCAAACAAATTGACGTCGATGCCCTTAAAACCGTTGTCAGACTGAACTATTACCTCACCACCTATCAGCCAGGAGTGAATGATGAATAATACGCTGAAACTATTGCTAGCTGGCTTATCAGGGGGCGCGCTGAGCTATGCCCTGATGACGCTGACCGCTACACCCTCTCACACCGCTGATGCAGAGGCCGATAGCAATAAGCCGCTCTACTGGGTGGCACCAATGGACAGTAATTATCGTCGTGATAAACCCGGTAAGTCGCCCATGGGCATGGATCTGGTGCCTGTTTATGCCGAGAGTGAAGAACAGGTGGCAGGGGCAGTTACGATATCTCCTGAAGTGGTGAACAACCTGGGCGTGAGAACCGCTGCGGTTGAGGTGGGGCCGATGCACAGCACGATTTCGACGGTCGGTTACGTACAATATGACGAAGACAAATTGGTACACATTCACCCGCGCGTCGATGGCTGGGTTGAAACGCTGTACATCAAAGCGGCCGGCGAGCCGGTGGAGCAGGGGCAGCCTTTGTATTCGCTCTATTCACCGCAGCTGGTGAATGCGCAGGAAGAATTTTTGATTGCGCTAAATCGTAACAATGCCACTCTGATCAAAGCGGCACGCGAGCGTTTAATGGCGCTGCAATTGTCGGCCGATTTTATCGCCAGTTTAGAGGCGCAGCGTCAGGTGCGTCAGACCATCACTTTCTATGCTCGCCAAAGCGGCGTGATAGCCGAGCTGAAGATCCGCGAAGGGTTTTATGTCAATCCGGGTAATACCCTGATGAGCATCGCCCAGCTGGATCAGGTCTGGGTGGAAGCCGAAGTATTCGAGCGCGATACCGCGCTGGTGAAAGCCGGTCAGCCCGTTACCATGACGCTGGATTATCTGCCCGGTGCGCGTTGGCAGGGCAATGTAGATTATGTTTATCCAACCCTCAATGAAACCACCCGGACCCTGCGGGTGCGTTTGAAGTTTGACAATGCAGCAGGGCAACTGAAACCTAACATGTTTGCTCAGGTACAAATTCAGGCCGGTAGCAAAGCACAAGCCATGCAAGTGCCGAGCGAGGCGGTGATCCGCACCGGCAAGCAGGACAGGGTGGTTGTGGCGTTGGGCGACGGACGCTTTAAATCTGTGGCCGTTACTTTGGGCCGAGTAGGGCTGCAAAGCACGGAGATCCTCGAAGGACTTCAGCAGGACGATCGGGTCGTCACCTCGGCTCACTTCCTGATTGATTCGGAGTCCAGCAAAAACTCTGACTTTAAGCGTATGAGTGCGGATGCAAAACCAACTCAGGTCTGGATGGCCGGCACTGTAAACCACTATGAGGCGCAATCGGACGTGATCAACATAACCCATGATGCCGTGCCCGAGTGGGAATGGCCCGAAATGACCATGGACTTTCAACTTGCCGAGACGCTCGACAGCAGTGGGCTAAAAACTGGTCAGTCGCTGCATTTTGAGGTTACCAAAACGGATGCCGGGTATGAAATCACCACCATTCATATCATGGCGGAACCGACTTTGCCAACGGCGACCGTGGACGGCCATATCAAGGCAATAGATGCCGCGTCTCGTATCGCCACTATCCATCGCGGTGCCATAGAAAAATGGGGTCGGGCAGCGGCCACCATGGACTTTGTGATAGCCGAAGATATTGATCTGAGTGCGTTTAATGTTGGCGATCAGATAACCTTTACCTTTGAAGTGGGGGATGACTTTGTTGTGACCCAGATGCAGCACGGCGAGCCAGACTCAGCCATGTCTGAACATGCGCATCATTAAGCCAGGAGTATTATCATGATAGCAGCAATCATAACCTGGTCTTTGCACAATCGCGTACTGGTCCTGCTGAGCACGCTGATGCTGGTGGCAGGCGGCCTGTTTGCACTGAAGCAAACCCCGGTCGATGCCATTCCGGATTTATCGGATGTGCAGGTCATAGTAAAAACCAGTTATCCGGGCCAGTCGCCACAGGTGGTCCAGGATCAGGTCACCTTTCCTCTGACTACCGCTATGTTGTCGGTCCCAGGGGCAACCACAGTGCGGGGTTACTCCTTCTATGGCGATTCCTATGTGTATGTGATCTTTGATGACGACACGGATCTCTATTGGGCGCGCAGCCGGGTACTGGAGTATCTCAGCCAGGCGGCCAACTTACTGCCACCGACTGCCAAGCCACAACTTGGGCCTGACGCCACCGGGGTGGGCTGGGTGTACATTTATGCCCTGACGGATCGCTCGGGTAAGCATGACATCAGCCAGTTACGTAGTCTTCAGGATTGGTTCTTAAAATACGAGTTACAGACGGTGCCCGGGGTCTCCGAAGTGGCTTCTGTAGGTGGTATGGTTAAGCAATATCAGGTGCAGGTTGATCCCGATAAACTGCGCGCCTATAACCTGCCCCTGAGCCATATTCAGCAGGCGCTGCAACGGGGGAACCAGGAAACCGGCGCCTCAGTCATCGAGATGGCAGAAGCCGAATATATGGTGACGGCCACAGGCTATATTCGTTCGGTCACCGACATTGCGCAGATCCCACTGGGCCTCAATGCACAGGGCACCGCACTGACCTTAGGTGATGTCGCGCAAATAACCATAGGCCCGCAAATGCGACGTGGCATTGCCGAGCTTAACGGCGAAGGTGAAGTGGTTGGCGGCGTGGTGGTCATGCGCTTTGGTGAAAATGCGCAGCAGACCATTGCCGGTGTGAAAGCTAGGCTGGATGAGTTGAAGGCGTCCTTACCCGAAGGGGTTGAGGTGGTCACTGTGTATGACCGCAGCCAGCTGATCGAGCGGGCGGTTGATAACCTGTGGCAAAAGCTGCTTGAAGAGCTTTTGGTGGTGGCCGTGATCTGTGCCGCCTTCCTGTTCCATTTACGCTCCTCGCTGGTGGCGGTGATCACTTTGCCGCTGGGGATCCTGGTGGCCTTTATTGTCATGTATTTTCAGGGGATCAACGCCAATATCATGTCGCTTGGCGGAATTGCCATCGCCATAGGTGCGATGACCGATGGGGCAATCGTGATGATAGAAAACCTCCACAAGCACATGGAAAAGACCCCGCTGACCGATGACAATCGCTGGCAGGTTGTGGCAAAAGCCGCCACGGAAGTGGGACCAGCCCTGTTCTTTAGCTTACTGATCATCACAGTGTCATTCCTGCCGGTGTTTATTCTCGAAGCACAGGAAGGGCGCATGTTTGCGCCGCTGGCATACACTAAAACCTATGCCATGGCGGCAGCTGCCGGACTGGCAATTACCCTGGTCCCAGTGCTGATGGGTTATTTCATCCGGGGGAAAGTCACGCCGGAGCGCAAAAACCCGCTCAACCGGCTGCTTATAGCCGCTTATATGCCGCTGCTGCGACAGGTGATGCGTTTCCCCAAAACTACACTGCTGGCAGCGGTCGCTCTGACTGTGGTGGGCTTTTATCCGCTCAATAAAATCGGCAGCGAGTTTATTCCGCCACTGGATGAAGGCGACCTGATGTATATGCCCACCACTTATCCGGGGATTTCCATCGGTAAAGCGCGTGAACTGTTGCAGCAAACCGACAAACTGATTGCCACCGTGCCCGAGGTAGAGAATGTGTTTGGTAAAGTCGGACGTGCCGAATCGGCCACCGATCCCGCCCCGCTGACCATGATTGAAACCTTTATTCAGCTTAAGCCACGTAGTGAATGGCGTGAGGGAATGACCACAGACAAACTTAAAGCCGAACTGGACCGTTTGGTGAAGTTACCGGGTGTCAGTAATGCCTGGGTAATGCCCATAAAAACCCGTATCGATATGCTCGCGACGGGGATCAAAACACCGGTGGGGGTTAAGATTGCAGGCCCGGACTTGGCCGTTATTGAATCGCTCGGCCAGCGCCTTGAAACCACTCTCAGCAAGGTACCAGGCACGGCGTCTGTGTATTCCGAGCGGGTTGCGGGCGGACGTTATATTAAGGTGGATATTCGCCGTGAGCAGGCCAGTCGCTTTGGGCTGAACATTGCTGATGTACAGCAGGTGGTGGCCACCGCCATTGGCGGTATGAATGTCACTCAAACCGTAGAAGGGCAGGAGCGCTACCCGGTAAATTTACGTTATCCGCAGGATTATCGTAGCTCGCCCGAGCAGCTGGCACGGTTGCCAATCGTGACGCCTACCGGTCAGCGTATTGCACTTGGGGATGTGGCCGATGTGTACGTGGAAAGTGGTGCGCCGGGGATCAAAAGTGAGAACGCCCGCATCAATGGCTGGACCTTTGTCGACATAGACGGTGTAGACCTGGGCAGTTATGTTGAGCAGGCGCGCAGTGTGGTCGCCAAAGAGCTGGAATTACCCGCCGGGTACTCATTAAACTGGGCGGGTCAATATGAATATATGCTCCGTGCCCAGGAAAAGCTCAGTTATGTACTACCGCTGACTTTGGCAATCATCATGTTGCTGTTATACCTTAACTTCCGCCGGTTTGGTGAAGTGGCGTTGATCCTGCTGACTCTGCCTATGGCCACCGTGGGCGGTCTGTGGTTGATGTATTTGCAAGGCTTTAACTTCTCTGTCGCGGTGGGGGTTGGCTTTATTGCGCTGGCCGGTGTAGCGGTTGAGATTGGCGTACTCATGCTGGTGTATCTGGAGCAGGCGTTTAAAGATTTGCAAAGCGAGGCCAAAGCACGGCGGGTGGCGGTAAGCGAATCGCAATATATCGATGCTTTGCTACATGGTGCCGCACTGCGAGTGCGGCCGGTGATGATGACCGTCGCGACTATCATCATTGGCTTGCTGCCCATTTTGTATGGCACAGGCACGGGCTCTGAAATCATGAGCCGGATTGCCGCGCCTATGGTGGGTGGTATGCTCAGCGCACTGGTATTAGCGCTATTGGTATTGCCGGTGTGTTATAGCCTGATGAAAAAGCCCGCGCTGCAACGCTTTAACGCGCAAATACAGCAGACCCTTTAACAGCTAGGTTGGAAAAGTCAGGCCATTATTGACTTGAGTGGCGGCCAGAAACTCATCAAAGGCACTGACTTTTCCCAACAGCGCCACCTTAGTGGCGTGCCATTCACGGCGCTGATAACCGCCAATTTCCTGCCAGGCGGCCATCTCATCGGCACTCGGGTAATAAATGGTGGCGCCATTTCTGAGCAGGCCACGTTGACAATAAAGTGCAGCGCGACGAGCCATCGACAGATGCTGAATAAAGGTTTTCTCGGCGCCTTCCCAGACGGCAATGCGCAGTTTTCGTGGCAACGAATTGAGCCACTGCTGATTAATAACCGATACCCAGCCATCCTGCACCGAATTAATCAAAGAGACGGCTCCTATGTGGCGATTGAGCCCGTTCGGGCCGTTATACAAGCCGGTGACGGACGGGTCCAGCGCATCAAAGCGTCGGTTAGCGGCCAGCGTGGCTGCTTTTTTCCAGGCTACCTGGACGGGCGTGGTGCCACAGAGTTGATAAAACTGTCTGAGTACCTGACTGGCGGGCACACGAAAGATCACATCAATGATATCACTGGGCGTTTTCAGCAGTTTGCCGTACTGGCGTGTGGAGGTCAGGGTTCTGGCGCCGGGCAGATGATAGAGCAAGATTGCAATCTCGCTCTGAGCACGGATCTGATCGGTGATCTGCTGCTGCCATAACTTTGACGTGATGAGATTCAGATAGGGCTGAGACTGGGCAGCCCAAAAGGGGATATTGAGTATATCCAGTTTGGGTACGATAGGTGACAGGTTAGACACACTCAGCAGTGCGCCCTGAATCGCGCCTCGGGACACCTGGACAGCCAGCTCATGGCCAACGCCTTGCAGGCCTTTATCGCGGATCTCTACACAGATCTTGCCATTTGAAAAGTCCTCAATATTGTGTTTCAACTGCTGATGCATGTGAGGCGAAGAAAGCCACATGTCGCTGTCATAGGGAGAGGCGAAGATCAGGCGATGCCGGGCACCAGTGCAGGTTTGCTGTTGTGCAGAAAGAGCGGGTAAGCCAACTCCGAGCAGGGGCAGCAGGACCGCACTTTGACGTAAAAATGCACGCCGACCAGCAGAGGATGGACTCAGGGGTTTACTTAAGCTGCTCATGCCCTCACTCAAAGTAACTGCAACCCAATCGCATCAGGTTTAAACAAGTCATAGTGTTAAAGTCTAGACTGCATTGGATTAAATGGAAAACGGGCGTGGATATCCGTTTACCAGGGCTCACCATGAATGCAGCAATATGCACAACGGGACAAACAAAGCAAAGTCAGGGCAGAGGCTCGCCGAACGCGATTATGTTGTCTAAGCTTAGGGAGAGTGGGGCAAGTCAGGAACATATTTGTGCAGTTAAAACAGTCACTTTTGTTATTTAAAGTGGCCGCAGTCGGGGCGGCGGTGATCATAGCGACAGTGAGCTGGTTCCTTTATCGGGAGCTGGACCACAGCAAGCAGCTTAACGATCATTTATTTAAACTACAAACCCAGATCCAGCGCTTGCTGGACCAGGAAGAACGCTTTGTGATTGAAAGGCAAAAAGCCTCGCTCCTGTCGATTGATGAATACCGCTACGCCTATCGCGACAGCTTTAATGAGCTGGCCGCGCTGTTGGTATCGGATCATCAGCATCTGGCGCTGTTGTTTAAACTCGACGAGCAGGTTAACCGCTTTGCCGGGTTGTATGAGCAACTGGCTTCCATGCAGGCCTTGTTGGGCTATGACAAAGACGATGGCGTGTATGGCGAGTTTCGCAACAAAGCCCATGCCCTGCAGGCTCTGGCTAAGGCGGCAAAAGATCCGCAATTGGAGATCCTGCTGCTGGAGTTGCGGCGGCGGGAAAAAGACTTTTTGCTCAGACTCGACAACAGCTACCTCAACCAGCATGGGGATTTGATTTTACAGGCCAAAAATCGCATCCGGGAGAAGTTCCCTGAGCGTGCTGAGTCCTTTTTATTAACGCTGGAGCAGTATCAGAACGGTTTTATCGTATATACCAATGTACTGAAAAAGCAGGGGCTGGACCACACTCAGGGCGTACGTGGTGAGCTCGGAGAGTTAAAGCTGGCGATCCGCGGCCACTTTACCATAGTGGCCAAACAGCTGTTTAGTGCTTACCAGGAAGAGCAGCAACAGCTGATCCTGATCAGTTTGTTATCCATAGTGCTAAGCAGCGGTTTTAGCTTGCTGCTTTTATATTATCTCAACAGCCGGGTGTCTGATCAGGTGATGAGCATTGGTCGGGTGCTGGTCAGAGTGGCCAAGCATGAAGACTTTTCCTTACGGGTTAACCTGCACAGTGAAGATGAAATTGCGCAGATCGGTCATCATCTGGATGAGCTGCTGGATTTTATTGAGACCCTGATGGCCCGCCTTAGCGCGGCCCAGCAGCGACTGATTGAAGAAGCCAAAATGGCCAGTCTGAGTAATATGGTCAGCGGCTTTGCCCATGAACTGAATACCCCATTGGGCATTGCCATTACCAGCCAGTCGCACCTTAAAGCCCAGGTCGAAAACATGCGCCGTGATTTAGACAGTGGCCAGCTGAAAAAAACCACCCTGACCAATCTTATCGGCGAAGCTGAATCGGCGCTATTTTTGCTCGAAAACAATTTGCATCGTACAGCCTCGCTCATCGATGACTTTAAAAAGGTATCGGCACAGCAACACTACGACACTGAAATGGAGTTTGATCTAAAAACCCTGGTGGAAGGGGTGTTTGACTGTTACCGCAGTGATTTGCCTGAACAAGAATACACAATAGAGATAGAAATCCCGGACAACCTGATCCTCAGCAGCTACCCGAATGTGTTTAACCAGATCATCGGTTACAGCCTGAATAACAGTATATTGCATGGCAAGCACCCAGACAGACCACTGACCATAGTAGTATCGGCGCACATTGTGAACGACTATGTGCACTTTTATTTTAAAGACGACGGACAGGGTATCGACAAGGAGTTGTTGCCAGTGATCTTTGAGCCTTTTGTGACGTCAAAACGGCACTCAGGTGGCACCGGGTTGGGTCTCAGCATTATTTACAACCTGGTGACGCAAAAATTAGGTGGGGAAATTAAAATACAAAGCCCCGCACATGGCGGGGCTTGCTTGCACATTATTCTGGCGAACACGCCGTTTAAGACAGTATCACCAGAGTAAAGTTACGGACGGTGGGTTAAGCTTTTTTGCTGGCAACCCACTCGTTCACGAACTGTTCCAGTACATTAAGTGGTACAGGACCATTCTTCAGCACTACGTCGTGGAACTGGCGGATATCGAACTTATCGCCCAGCTCTTTCTTCGCATCTTCACGCAACTTAAGAATTTCCAGCATACCAATCTTATAAGCCGTTGCCTGAGATGGGATAACAATGTGACGCTCTACCATTTTCACAGCATCGGACTTAGCGTTTGGCGTATTGTTTACATAGTAATCAATGCCTTCCTGACGCGTCCACTTCATGGCATGGATACCGGTATCGACGACCAGGCGACAAGCACGCCACAGTTCCATCGCCAGGCGGCCAAAGTCAGAATACGGGTCTTCGTACAGGCCCATTTCTTTTGGTACCAGCTCAGAGTACAGTCCCCAGCCCTCGGTGTAAGCGGTATAGCGACCAAACTTACGGAACTTAGGCATGTTTTCTAATTCCATCGCAATGGCGATTTGCATGTGGTGGCCAGGAATACCTTCGTGGTAAGCCAGCGCTTCCATTTGATAGGTTGGCATGGCTTCCATGTCATAGAGGTTGGCATAGTAGATGCCAGGGCGCGAGCCATCCGGCGCAGGCTGTTGATAGAAAGCTTTACCCGCTGATTTTTCACGGAAGGCTTCTACGCGTTTAACTATCATGTCAGCCTTTGGCTTGACGATAAACAGCTCATCAAGGCGGCCTTTAAGGTTGTCTATCATGGCCGTTGCATCTGCCAGGTACTTAGCCTTACCTGCTTCGGTGTTAGGCAGATAGAACTGCTCGTCGGTGCGCATAAACTCCATAAAGGCTTTTAGGTCGCCCTTAAAGCCGACTTTTTCTTTGATTTCACGCATTTCGTCGTGAATACGCGCTACTTCAGACAAGCCAATTTTATGGATCTCGGCAGCTGTTAAGTCTGTGGTGGTAGTGCGAGCCAGGGCATTATTGAAGTATTTCTCACCGTCAGGGAACTTCCAGGCACCATCGCGGGTATCGGCACGCTTTTCAAGCTGCTGAAGGTAGCCGATCAGCATGCTGTAGGCTGGCTTAACCGCAGTTTTAAGGGCGTCAGTGGCTTCACCGATCAGTGCTTGTTTTTCGTTGTCTGCAATATCCAGCTTCTCGACTTTACGCTTAAAGTCAGCCATTAAGGTAGAATCTTCACCTTCAACGAATGGAGCACCTTTAATGATATTCTTGCTTGACTCAATCACGTGAGGGAAGACAAATTTAGGCGCAATGATGCCTTTGTCAGCACGGATCTCCAGGTCTTTTACCAGCTGATCGAATACCGCAGGCACACCATTGAGACGTGAAATATACGCTTTGGCGTCTTTAACGTCGGTGATTTGGTGCTGGTTGATCAAAAATGCCGGGACCATAGAGTGCGTACCGTACATCTGGTTAACCGGGTAGTTGTGGAAACGCCACTGGAAGTCGGCAATTTCATTTTCTATGCCTTGCTTAAACAAGTCGTAGCTGACCTGGGTCTGTGCATCCAGTTTGCTGCGATCAATGGCTTGCAGGGCAACCAGGTCTTTTTTAGCCAGTTCAAGATCTTCAATGGCGCGTGCTTCCGACTGGTCATCCCATTTGTCGTAGTCTTGTTTAATGCCAAGGTAAGTCTGATATACCGGGCTGCGCATCACACCTCGCATAAAGACTTCATCAAAAAAGGCGTTGGCCTTTTCAACTTCGCTTTGTACCACTTGTTGTGTTGTCGCCGTCTTGGCGGTGTTGTTTGGTTGTTCTGCTGTTTGCTGACAACCTGAGAGGAGCGCTGCTGCCACGGCTGCGGCAAGGAGTGTCATTTTACGCATGGGTTACCTTTTTTATTGTGTTCCACTTGGATTTGGGTGCTAGTGCAATGCCACCAACAAAAATAGTCTCCTGGCAGACGATTTTGCATCTGCCGGGGAGTTTTCCTGCACCATCTTAACTTATGAGCAGGTATCAAACGAACAATTCTAGCAGGTCATTGAGATATCTGTGGCCCTTAATTGTTACCAACCATGAATCGCCCTGATCTGTCAGGAGCTTTTTTGCAATCGCCTGGTTAATGGCAGGCTCAATATCATTCAGCGACAAGCCGGTATAATCACAAAAGTCCTGCTTTTTGCACGGCGTGTGCAATCGAAAGCAGTTCATAAAGAACTCAAACGGACGATCCGACGGCGCTACCTGCCAGCTGTCGTATAAGTACGATTTAGTCAGATCCATATAACCACGCGGGTGTTTGACCTTAACGGTACGCAGGATCTGATTGCTGTCTGGTTGGGTTATTTTGCCATGTGCGCCACAGCCAATGCCCAGGTAATCGCCGAACTGCCAGTAATTCAGGTTGTGTCGGCACTGATAGTCTGTTTTGGCATAACCTGAGATTTCATATTGCTGATAACCGTGTTTGGCAAGCAGTGCCTGGCCTTGCTCCTGAATGTCCCACAAGATTTCGTCCTGAGGCAGTGTTGGAGGCTTAGAGGCAAACTGGGTGTTTGGCTCAATGGTGAGCTGATACCAGGACAGATGCGGCGGATTGAGATCAATCACCTGTTGCAGGTCGCTCAGTGCGTCTGCAACGGATTGGTCTGGCAGCCCGTGCATCAGGTCCATGTTAAAGCTATTAAGACCTGCGTCATGGGCTTCCTGAGCTGCATGGCGGGCTTCTTGCTCACCATGAATGCGCCCCAGAGCCTTAAGTTTATCTGCCTGTAGACTCTGCACGCCGATGGAAATCCGGTTGATCCCCGCTGCGACATAGTGCTTAAACCGATCGGTTTCCACGGTCCCCGGATTGGCTTCCAGGGTGATTTCTATGTCTTCAGCAAAGCCAACCAGGGTTTCAATTTCGCCCAGCAGTTGCGTGTAAGCCGCGCCACTGAGCAAGCTGGGCGTGCCGCCACCAATAAAAATACTATGCAGTTTACGACCCTGTACCAGGTGCAAATCTGCGCGCAAGTCTGCGAGCAGGTGCTGAATGTATTCCTGCTCGGGGATCTCGCCCTTTTGACCATGACTGTTAAAGTCGCAGTAAGGGCATTTTTGCACGCACCAGGGGACGTGAATGTACAAACTTAATGGAGGGAGTTTCACAGCTGGCCTTTAAAATGTGCCAGCAGTTGCTGTAATGCCTGACCACGATGGCTGAGGGCATTTTTCTGCGCTTTGCTCAGTTGTGCTGAAGTGCACTGGTCGCTTTCAACCCAGAATACCGGGTCATAACCAAAGCCCTGCAAGCCTTGTTGATCTTCGGTAATACGTCCTTCCCAGCTGGCCTGACAAATAACAGGAGTAGGGTCGTCGGCGTGGCGCATATAAACCAAAACGCACCAAAAACGTGCCGTGCGCTGCGTTTCACCAGTCATCGCATCAAGCAGTTTGTCGATATTATCCTGATCGCTGGCATCTGCACCGGCAAAACGGGCAGAGTAGACGCCCGGTGCGCCCTTAAGCGCGTCAACCTCCAGGCCTGAGTCGTCCGCAATCGCCGGTAAACCTGTGATTTTCGCCGCGTGGCGCGCCTTGATAATGGCGTTTTCTACAAAAGTAGTGCCTGTTTCAGCCACTTCACCAACATTAAACTGGCTTTGTGGCAGGACTTCGATATTCAGGTCTTTAAGCATACTGCCAAGTTCGGCCACTTTGCCCTGGTTGCCGGTGGCAAGAACAATTTGTCTGGTCATATTAATCTACATAAAATTTTTGCTGAAATTTAAGCACGTGTCGGGTATTACCCTGGCGGATGGTCACTTCGAAACGGTAGGTGTCTTCATGATCTACGTCCATTTGCGCCAGGTAATACACCGCGTCACCCTCAACCACTTCTTTAAACGTTAAGTTGGTTTTGGTGCCGATAAGGCTGCGCGCATGTCCGCTTAATGTTGCGCGCTGTGCGGTGTTGCTGGCATCGTCTGCCAGCACAGAAATATTGATGATGGCTTTGCTATTGCTGCGCGTTAAACCATAGGCGCTGGCAATGTTGGGTTGAATAAAGGTCGACGGAAAGGCGATGTAATGCACCTGCCAGTCGCCCAGTTGCTTATACTGACCACCCTGCGGATTATTGGCATGTGCAGGCTGAGTGAACATCAGCACCGCCAGCAAAGACATCAGTGAGAATAACGTTTTCATTATGACTACTCCAAAGACTTAACGTAGCAGGTCCATCACCAGGATCTGCAAAAACTGCATGCCGATCAGCACGACTAGGATCGACAGATCCAGCCCGCCCAGCGGTGGAATAATTTTACGAATAGGGCGCAGCATAGGTTCAGTAAGCTGATCAAAGACTGCAGCGATGGGGTTATAACCCTGCGCGACCCAGCTCAAAATGGCACGGATAATCAGGATCCAGAACACCAGCGAAAAGGCTTCTTTGACCACAGTCAGGGCACCAGAAATGGCCGCACCCATGGCATCCCAGTAGCCGCCAAACATCAGCATCAGTACCGACATTTTGGCAAAGCCGACCAGCAGCGCTAATACCAGCGACGCCAAGTCAAACCCGCCAAAGCCCGGAATGATTTTACGCAGTGGGTTCACCGCGAAAGAAGTCGCTTTGATCACGGCCTGGCTCAGCGGGTTATAAAAGTCTGCTTTGACCAGCTGTAGCCAAAAGCGCAATAGTACGACCATTAAAAACAGGTCAAAAATAATCCCTACCAAAAATTGCATGGCGTTCATTGTGTGTCCTCTAGATTTGTTGTTCCATTTCCTGTGCCCGGGCAATGCAGGCATCCATGGCATCAGCCACGGTTTGTGGTAACTGGTTGGCTTTTAAATGTTCAACGGCTGCGTGGGTCGTGCCGCCTTTAGAGGTGACGTTGGCACGCAACTGTGCAATGCTGATATCCTGCTGAGACAGCGCCATTTCAGCGGCACCAAGCGCGGTTTGTTGTACCAGCGCACGGGCCTGCTCAGGTGAAAAGCCCAGTGCAACGGCTTTTTCTTCAATCGCTTCCATAAATAAGAAAAAATACGCTGGCGAGGAGCCCGTGACGGCAATAACATCGTTAATTTGTGACTCTTCGTCCAGCCAGATGGCGATGCCGGTTGATGAAAAGACCTGTTCAATATAAGCCTTTTCTTCTTCACTGATGTCTGCGGCAAACAAGCCAGACACACCACGTCCAAGCAATGACGGTGTGTTGGGCATACAACGTACCAGTTTGACATCCTGTGCTAGCATCTCGCGTAAGCGTTTTACTGTGATACCTGCGGCAACAGACACAAACAGCTTATCGCTGATATCCAGCCCAGCATCGACAAAGGTCTGGCACAACTCGGCCATCATCTGTGGTTTAACAGACAGTACGATGACATCGGCTTGTTGCACCGCTTTGAGGTTATCCTGCTCGGTAAGGACCCCGAAGTCGGCGTGAGCCTTAGCCAGCTTTTCAGCGTTGCGATTGGTTGCAATGATACTTTGCGGGGCAAATCCGTTTTTGATCATGCCGCCGATGATGGCATAGCTCATATTACCTGTGCCGATAAATGCAATCGTTTTATTAGCCATTGGGATTGTGTCACCTTATTGTCGTTTGCCAAAAATGTCCGTGCCGATGCGTACCATGGTTGCACCACCCTGAATGGCCATTTCCAGATCGCCACTCATACCCATCGACAAGGTATCCAGCTGTTGATATTGAGCCTTTAGTCTATCAAAGCAAGCCTTCATTTGGCGAAAATATTCCAGCTGCTGGTGTGGATCATCGGTTTGTGCGGTGATTGTCATCAGTCCTCGTAGCTCCAATTGGCGCGCATCATCGATATAAGCGGCCAGTTCGTCCAGTTCACTCAGGGCGCAGCCAGACTTTTGCTCGTCATCACTGATATTGACCTGGATCAGGACCTTGAGCGGCATCAGGTTATTGGGCCTTTGCTCATTCAAGCGGCGTGCAATTTTCAGGCGGTCGACGCTTTGTACCCAGGAAAAATGCTCGGCAATCTGACGTGATTTATTCGACTGAATGGGGCCGATGAAATGCCATTCAATGTCTTTTTGCTGGTTAAAGTGGCGGACCTTGTCGACCGCTTCCTGAACATAAGACTCACCAAATAACCGCTGACCCGCAGCATAAGCTTGTTCGATGAGTTCGACAGGTTTGGTTTTAGACACCGCCAGCAATGCAACCTCCTGCTCGGTGGCATACTTTTGCTGTGCTTTTGCAATGCGATCATAGGCGTTGTTCAGCCGTTCTGCTATTGTAACCATATTATTATTTGCTCGTTGTGGAGTCTGAGATGGATATTACTGAATTATTGGCCTTTAGTGTGCAACACAAAGCATCGGATTTACACCTTTCATCGGGCGTTTCGCCGATGATCCGCGTTGATGGCGATGTGCGCCGGGTAAACATTCCTGCACTGGAAGCGAAGGACGTTAACAGCCTCGTTTACGATATTATGAATGATAACCAGCGCAAGGACTATGAGCAAAATCTTGAGGTAGATTTTTCTTTTGAAGTACCAAACCTGGCCCGTTTTCGTGTTAATGCGTTCAATGCCAGTCGCGGTCCTGCGGCGGTGTTTCGAACCATCCCCAGCTCAGTGCTGACGTTGGAAGACTTGGGCGCACCGGAGATTTTCCGCAAAATCTCCGATTGCCCGCGTGGCTTAGTGCTGGTGACAGGCCCAACCGGGTCGGGTAAATCCACCACCCTGGCGGCCATGGTGGATTACATTAACAGTAATAAGCACCACCATATTCTGACCATCGAAGATCCCATCGAATTTGTCCACGATAACAAGTTGAGCCTGATCAATCAGCGTGAAGTACATCGCGATACCCATAGCTTTAACGCCGCGCTGCGCAGTGCTCTGCGTGAAGATCCCGACGTGATCCTGGTCGGTGAGTTGCGCGATCTGGAAACCATTCGCCTGGCCATGACCGCAGCCGAAACCGGTCATTTGGTGTTTGGCACACTGCACACCACCTCAGCGCCTAAGACCATCGACCGTATTATTGACGTTTTCCCGGGTGAGGAAAAAGACATGGTGCGCTCTATGTTGTCTGAGTCTCTGCAGGCGGTTATTTCACAAACTCTGGTGAAAAAAGTCGGTGGCGGCCGGGTGGCAGCCCATGAGATCATGATGGGGATCCCGGCCATCCGTAACCTCATTCGCGAAGATAAAATCGCGCAAATGTACTCGTCGATTCAGACCGGTGCAATGCATGGTATGCAGACCATGGATCAGTGCCTCACTAACCTGGTTAACCGCGGTTTGATCACCAACCAGGATGCACAGGCGAAAGCCCATGATAAGAACCAGTTTGGCACCTCATATTAAGTCCGGGAGCGCATGATGGAACTTGTACACTACCTGCAAACGATGAAAGACAAAGGCGCATCGGACTTGTTTGTGTCTGCCGGTTTGCCCGTCAGTGCCAAAATTGATGGTGAGCTGCGGGCGCTGGACGATGAGGTGCTGGATGCTGAGGCATCACTGGCCATGGTCGAGTCGGCCATGAGTGAGAAACAAAAACAGCAGTTTCATGGTGAGAAAGAATGTAACTTTGCGGTGGCGAACGAGATTGGTCGCTTCCGGGTATCGGCGTTCTGGCAGCGAGACTGTGCGGGCATGGTGATCCGTCGTATCGTGACGGATATCCCGGAAGTCACTGACCTGGGCCTGCCCTCTGTGCTGACCGACGTGATCATGTCTAAGCGTGGTCTGGTGTTATTCGTCGGTGGTACGGGCACGGGTAAGTCAACGTCACTGGCGGCGTTACTGGGTTATCGTAATCGCAATCAGCGTGGCCATATTCTGACCATAGAAGATCCGATTGAATTTGTGCATCAGCATCGCAAGAGTATTATCACTCAGCGAGAAGTCGGGCTGGATACGGAAAGCTTTGAGTCGGCGCTGAAAAGCTCGCTGCGCCAGGCACCGGATGTGATCCTGATCGGTGAAATTCGCTCGCGCGAAACCATGGAATATGCACTGAGCTTTGCCGAAACCGGCCACCTGTGTGTGGCAACTTTGCACGCCAACAATGCCAACCAGGCCATAGACCGGATTATGCACCTGGTGCCGAAAGAAAAGCACGATAAGCTGAAATACGACTTGGCGCTCAACCTCAGAGCCATTGTGGCGCAGCAACTGGTACCCTCGGCCAAAGGGGAAGGGCGTGTGGCGGCCATTGAGGTGATGCTGAATTCTCCAATGGTGGCGGAGCTGATTAAAAAAGGCGACATCGGCTCGATTAAAGAAACTATGTCTAAGTCGAAAGAAATGGGCATGCAAACCTTTGATCAGGCGTTGTTTGATTTGTATAAACAGCAAAGGATCAACTATGCCGATGCGCTGCATCACGCTGACTCTCCAAACGATCTGCGTTTGATGATCAAACTGCAGAATAACGAGCAAAAAGGCGCAGGCTTTTTGCAAGGGGTGACCGTTGACGGCCTGGATGATAAAAAGCGTTAATCGGGCTCTGCACCGGGCGCTATTGTGCCTGTGCTGCCTGGTGGCAAGCCCCGCTGCGCTGGCGGCGGAGGCTGCTGCTGAGCAATCGGTCGGCCATGATGTGGTGGATATGTATATCCGCGATGATGTTTATGCCGACTATCTGCGTTTTTTGAATGGTCGTGAGCCACTCGAAGTCACTCAGTTCTCGGGCGATTATGTGCGCAGAGATGTGGTTGATATGGTGCTGGTGCAGCAAGCGCTGGCGCTGGGAGGCTTCAGAAAATCCTTTACCTACCGGCCTGGTAATATCAATTTTCGTCATTCGAACTTGCTCGAGCAGGGTAAACTGTTATTAAGTTTCGACAGTTACTGGTATGCAGATGCCAAAGCCAAGGCAGATAAACTGTTTATCAGTGATGCGGTGATCCGCCGTGGCGAGTATTTTGCCGGCATATTCTATGCCCCGGATAATCTGGCGGTTGCACGCATCACCGGGCTCAGTGAGTTACGCGAGCTGAGCGCTGTCTCTACCAGTCGCTGGCGCACGGACTGGCAAACCCTGGCTAGTCTGGGTCTCAAACATGTGATGAATGAACCGGTCTGGGCGTCGCAGGCGCAAATGGTCAATCGCCAGTGGGTCGACTTTATGCTGATGCCGCTCATGCCGAGTCTGAATAACGAATTCAGGCTGGATGAGATTGTGCTGGTCGCGCACCCGAATTTAGTGGTGCAGTTTGATGGCAGCCGCCACTTTGTGGTGTCGCGCCTGCATCCGGATGGAGAAAGGGCATTTAAGGCATTGCAAAGTGGCTTAAAGCAGCTCAGGGCGCGGGGGACGATCCGCCTCGCCTATGAGCAGGCCGGATTTATCCCCGATCTGAAACGCTACCGGGTGCTTAACCCCATTGCGCCTCAAAAAAACTCTCCAGAATAATAATGGCTGACATGCCATCGACCTTATCTTTGGCCAAAGAGCGATAGCCGCCTTGCTCAAACAAGCGGGCTTTGGCATCTGCTGTGGTGAGGCGTTCATCCTGAGTTTCGACTGGTAATCTGAATTGGTTGTGTAGCCGGTTGGCAAACTTTCTGGCGCGAAAGGTCAGGTCCTGATTTGTACCGTCCATGTTCAGTGGCAGGCCAACAACCAGCAGATCAGGTTGCCACTGTTCGATATAGGGGGCGATATCCTGCCAGTCGGGGATACCGTCGCGGGCTTTGACTGCGCCCAGACTGCTGGCTGTGCCAGTCATTTCCTGTCCTACGGCCAGGCCAATGCTGCGGGTGCCAAAATCAAAGCCAATGACCGTACGCTGGCCTGGGGCTGCTTTTTCGTTATTACTCATGCTGTGTTTCTCGTTAGAATACAGGCGGCCACCAACATGTGTCGTGGCGACGCGCTGTTAATGGGGTTGGTTGGCTCAGGCGTGGCCCGCCTCGGTGCTTAGTTGTCCTGCGTCTATACCAAGCATTTCTACCGCTTTTTCCCAGCGTTTTTCTGGTGGCGTATTAAAAATAATGGCCGGATCGGCTTCAATGATCAGCCAGGAGTTTTCCAGGATCTCTTTTTCCAGCTGCCCCTGCTCCCACCCGGAATAACCTAACGTAATGATAAAGGCGTCCGGACAATTGTGTGAGGTCAGTGACGCCAGTACATCTTTTGAGGTGGTGATCATAATGTCTGAGCTGAGCTCGCGGCTGGATGCGTAGCCGGGTTTGGGCGTGTGCAAGACAAAGCCGCGGTCGGTATGAACGGGCCCGCCGGCAAACACTGACTGGCTGGCAGCCGTGCTGGATTTATCGTTGTCTATTTCTATCTGGTCGAGCAGCTCACCCACAGTAACGTTAATGGGATGATTGACGACCAGGCCCATTGCGCCTTCTTCGTTATGCTCACAAATGTAGGTGACTGTGTGCTTAAAGAAGGGATCTTGCAAATTTGGCATGGCGACCAAAAAATGATTGGCGAGTGATTGCATAGCGAGACCCCCTTTTAGTTACTCTTTAGTATGGTCGAGTTTTGCCGCAATGGCATCAAAAAACTTGTCCATAATCGAAATATCATAGGCCGCTTCGATTTCTTTCACACAGGTTGGTGCTGTGACATTAATCTCGGTGAGCTTGTCTCCTATGATGTCCAGGCCCACAAAGATCAGCCCTTTTTCTTTTAAAACCGGCGCAACAGCTTCGGCAATTTTACGGTCACTGTCGCTGATTGGGCGCGCTTCACCACGGCCACCTGCGGCCAGGTTACCGCGTGTTTCGCCCCCTTGTGGAATGCGTGCCAGACAGTAAGGCATAACCTCGCCATCGACCACCAGTACGCGCTTGTCGCCGTCTTTAATGGCAGGCACGTAGTTTTGTGCCATGGCAAAGCGGCTGCCATGTTCGGTGAGGGTTTCGCAGATCACGCCAATATTAGGGTCGTCCTGAGTCACCCGGAAAATCGAGGCGCCACCCATACCGTCCAGCGGCTTGAGGATGATGTCGCCATGCTTGGCCAGAAACTCACGGATCTGCGCACTTGAGCGCGTCACTAAGGTATCCGGCGTGTGCTCGCTAAACCAGGCCGTAAACAGTTTTTCGTTGGCATCACGTAAGCTTTGCGGCTTGTTGATCACCAAAGTGCCGGCTTGCTCAGCGCGCTCCAGAATGTAAGTCGCGTAAATGTACTCAGTATCAAACGGCGGATCTTTGCGCATCAGGATCACATCCAGCTCGCTCAGTGCAATGTCGTCTTTGTCGGCCAGCTCATACCAGTGATTTTCATCGTCAAACACGGTTGCCTTGGCGGCGGTGGCCCGGGCTTCACCTTGGTATAAATACAAGTCCTGCATTTCCATGTAGTAAAGCTCATAACCACGTGCCTGCGCTGCCAGCATCATGGCGAAGCCAGTATCTTTTTTGATATTAAAGCCACTGATTGGATCTGAGATGATCCCGAGTTTCGCTGCCATTGGGGTAACCTTATGTAAAGTGAATCAATTCAACTGCTAAGTGTCTGCTTAGGATATAAGGGCGAAACTGGCTTTTTAAAGGGCCAGATCGCCAAACTCAAGCTGCAATGCACTGAGTACGGTCAGGGCAGCGGTTTCTGTGCGTAATACGCGCGGGCCGAGGCGAATATCAACAAACCCCTGCTGTTTGGTGGCGGCCATTTCTTCATCGGTAAACCCCCCTTCAGGGCCCACCAGGAAACGTACGCCGTGCTCAGGCTTTGGCAGGGTTTTAATTGAGTGCTCTGCTCTGGGGTGCAGAGTCAGCTTAAGTGCTTCACTGCTTTGCACCAGCCACTCATCGAGTGAAATCGGCGGGTGGATAGTCGTAATGGTGTTGCGGCCAGACTGCTCAGCGGCCGCAATGGCGATTTTTTGCCATTGCTGATGTTTTTTTGCCAGTCGCTCACCACTGAGCTTAACGCCACAGCGAGTGGTGAATAGCGGCGTGATCTCAGTGATCCCAAGCTCTACGGACTTTTGAATGGTAAAGTCCATCTTGTCGCCTCGCGAGATCCCCTGACCAAGGTGAATGGACAGCGGCGATTCAACCTGTTTATCAATAAACTGCTCAGGGATGACCTGAACTTTCTTTTTACTGACGGCACTGATGGTGGCCAGATACTCGCCGCCCTGGCCATTAAACAGGCTGAGCTTATCTCCTTCACCCATACGCAGCACACGGGCAACATGGCCGGCAGCATCATCGCCAAGGTCGATAGCGTCGCCAATAACAAGGTCAGAAGGCTGGTAAATATGAGGTATGCGCATGGTGGACTATTCCGCTGTTAAATAGCCGTAATGGTAAGGGCTTATGTACAGCGAGTCCAGCACCTATTCGGCTTTGTCGGTGTGATGTTGGGCGAAGTCGAGGACAGAATCTTGCGTGGTTGCAGAGACGGTAGAGTGGCAGGTCAGGTGGTTGTTGTTAAAGGGATCTCGTAGCGGATGATAGACGTATCCCCGCTCACTTTGTTCAACGGTGATACGCTGGCGGTGCAGCGAGTTAAAAATAAACCGCTGAGCTTCGTCGGCCAGATGATAGTCGAGCGCGTAAATCAGCACGCCTTTCACTTTGTGATGTTCATGCAGGTAGGAAGCCAGCTCCGAGACGCTGATTTCATTGGCAAAATCGCAGTAACAGTAGTCTTTAACCTGCTCCTGAAACATCATTTTCAGCATCTGCTTGGTGTTGTCACCGGCTATTAATAACTCACTGGGCACATCAGGGCGTTGCGCCTTGAGGTGCGCAGCGAACTCTCTGCTGAACTCCCAGTTGCTGTCGACCAGCAAAAAGTTTTCTAGGTTTAAACGCACTAACAGACCTGGTTACATTGAGAACATGTTAATAAGTAAATAGCCTATTGCGCAGAAAACAGCAAACTCCAGACAGGCAATACCGATATTATCCTGATGGTCAACTTCCAGTCCAATGTCCACTCTGGGCAACGCCAGCTGGAGTAGTAAATGGCTGATCCCGTACAGCAGCAGCCACATCACGCCGCAGTGCATCACAATCACAAAGAGGTTTTCGACGACCTTGGCACCATGATAGGGCGCACTGTGCAGGCCCGCATAAATGGCCAGTGCCAGGCCAATACTTTTACCGGCATAGCGGATCCCGATGGAGGTGTTGGCCAGATTAAAGTTCTGCTGTAACGACGCGCCCTGGTTGTAACGGGCAAAGCGCCATTCACGAATTTTACTGTCCAGTGCGCACATTAACTGCACCACCAAAAAGCTGAGTGTCACAACCAGTAAGTTGCCAAAGCCCTGCGGGTGGATCCAGTGATACAGCCCCAGTACCAAAATGGTGTTGCCGATCAGCATGCCCGAGTCAACCACGGCGGCGCAGACATTTTGCTTCAAAATCGCTTGCTCCTCGTTGAACTGAGAGAGGATCCATTTACGATGAATATGCTGACCAAAATAGATATACACCAGGATCAGCAGCAGAATAATGCCGCTGCGCAGCGACTCGGCCTGTAACACCATCATGCCGGTGTCATTTAACACATACGCACAGCAGATCACAACCACGGCCAGATGTGTGGCGTAGCTGATCCCCAGTGCAAAGTTATCCCGCTTGGCCAGTTCATCCTGCAACATTTGTCGGGCGCTGAACTGAACGTATAAACGCAGAGCGATGGTGAACACGCAGATCACAACAAAACTCACTAAGATGGCGAAAAAGTTGATATTGGCTAAAGACAAATAACTCATGCTAAGTGTAAGGTGATGGCAATTACGTTTACTATAACACCGCTTTTTGCAATTGCACTGGAGATTTTTCTATGGATTTCGGTGGCTTGCCCCAGGCACTCGGGCAGCTGGCAGAGCAACGCTGTCAGGCACTGTTTGCCCAACACACAACTAATCCGGCCGTACTCAGACTGCTGGGATTGAGTGATTTTGCGTATCGTATTTTGCAGCGTCATCCACACTGGATTGATTGGCTGCTGGACAGCGAACAGATGCAACAAAGAACTTGTCCGGCACCGCTGACACAGCCGCTCTCGGAGCTGGATGAAGCGAGTTGCTTCAGGCAGCTGCGTGAGTATCGTCAGCGTTACTGGCTCAAGCTAATGTGGCTTGACTTGGTCGAGGGCAATCCGATTGCCGACAGCATCGCTTATCAGTCGCGTCTCAGTGAAGTGCTGATTGACTGGGCCAATCGCTGGGCACACGCCTGTGTGGCCAAAAGTAATGGTCAGGTCTGTGATGAACATCAGACGCCAGTGCCTATGCTGGTGTTGGGCATGGGTAAGCTGGGCGGCGGCGAGCTGAACTTTTCCTCGGACATCGACCTTATCTTTACCTATCCGTTTGCCAAACCCACCGAAGGCGGGCGGCGCAGCATAGAAGCGCAGGTGTTTTACACTAAGGTGGCACAAAAGCTCATTGCTGCGCTCGACCAGTGTACTGCCGATGGTCAGGTGTTTCGTGTTGATATGCGCCTGCGCCCCTTTGGCGACAGCGGCCCGCTGGTGATGAGTTTTGCCGCGATGGAAGATTATTATCAGGATCAGGGCCGGGAGTGGGAGCGTTATGCCATGCTGAAGGCGCGTCTGCTTGGAGAGGAAAATCGCTACTGGGATGAGTTTAAAACCTTGATCCGCCCCTTTGTGTTTCGCCGTTATATCGATTTTTCTGTGATTGAATCGCTGCGGAAAATGAAACATATGATCGCGCAGGAAGTCAGGCGCAAAGGGCTGACCAATAACATCAAGCTGGGCGCCGGCGGGATCCGCGAAGTCGAATTTATTGTCCAGGCATTGCAGATGATCCGCGGCGGCCGCGAGCCGGAATTGCAAACACCGTCGTTACTGTCGGCTTTAGCACAGTTGCAAAACTTGTCTTTGATCCCCGCAGAAGTCGGCGAGGTGTTGTCTATGCAATACCTGTTACTGCGCCGAACCGAGCAGTATTTACAGGCGTTTGACGACTGTCAGACGCAAACCCTGCCAGAGGATGAGCTGGGGCAGCAACGCCTGAGCGTGTTGCTGGAATGCGCCAACTACAGTGAAGTGCTGGCTTTGTTAGAGCAGGCGCAAAAGGCTGTACGGGCTGAATTTACTCAGGTGATAGGTGAAGAGCCCGAGCTGGGCGAGGCGCTGGCACCAGAATACGTCTCTGCCTGGGAGCAGCGTGATATCAGTTATCTGGAATCTCCGCTGCCAGAGGCCGTCAGTGCTGCCTGGCAGCAGTCTCTTGATGCGTTCCATCTGGGGTTGAGTAAAACCCAGATGGGCACGCGCGGCAGAGATGTACTGGACAAACTGATGCCAGCTTTGCTGAGTGAAATTACCCGTGCACCGGGCGCTGAAATTCTCGAGCGGGTGCTAAAAGTGATCCTGAAAATTGCCTCGCGCACCGCTTATCTCGAATTATTATTTGAAAATCGGGGAGCGCTGCAACAACTGATCAAGTTGTGTGCGCACAGTGTCTGGATTGCAGAGCAGGTGGCCCGTTACCCTATCTTGCTGGATGAGCTGATCGACCCTGCGGTGCTGTATCGGCCACTGCCACTGAGTGCCTATTACAGCGAAGTACAACAGTATTTCTTGCGTATCGACAGCGAAGACCTGGAGCTACAGATGGAAGCGCTACGCCAGTTTAAGCAAACGCAGGCACTGCGCATTGCCGCAGCGGATGCCACCGGCGTGCTGGATATTATGAAAGTAAGCGACCACCTGACCGCACTGGCCGAAGCCATTATTGCTAAAGCCGTCGACATTGCCTGGCAGCAAATGGTGAGCCGCTACGGGGCACCTGAGGGGGCCGATGCCGAGCATAAAGGCTTTGCCGTGGTGGCGTATGGTAAAGCGGGTGGGCTGGAGCTAGGCTATAACTCAGATCTTGATTTGGTATTTGTTCACAACCGCGATGGTAACAGTGTTACCACCGGGGAGAAGTCGATTTCATCCCGCCAGTTTTACCTGAAGCTGGCACAACGGCTGATGCATCTGTTTAACACCCGTACCAACTCCGGCATTTTGTACGAGCTGGATACCCGATTGCGACCGGAAGGCAATTCTGGGCTGCTGGCCATTAATATCGAAAGTTTTTACCAATATCAGCAGCAGCAGGCCTGGACCTGGGAGCATCAGGCATTGGTGCGCTCGCGCATGGTACTGGGAGAACCTGACCTGGTAGCGCGCTTTAATGATATTCGCCACGAGATACTCAGCCTGCGCCGTGACAGCACTGAGCTGTGTAAAGACATTGTGGCAATGCGCCAGAAGATGCGCGGGCACCTGGATCAGAGCAACGAGGTGGAGTTTGATTTAAAACAGGGCGTGGGCGGGATGACAGATATTGAGTTTATTGCCCAGTATCTGGTGCTTAACTATGCCCTGGCTCACCCAGAACTGGTGCGCTTTCCCGACAATATTCGGATCTTCGAAATGGCCCATCACGCCGGTGTGATAGACAACGCCACTCAGGCGGCGCTGACCGAGGCATATTGCGAGTTCCGCGACCGTTATCATTTGCACAGTCTTAATGCAGGCGGGCGCTGTGTGGCAATGCATGAGGTGGCAGAACTGGTGAATTCAGTGAAAGTCGCCTGGCAAAATTTACTGGGTTAACAGTATCGGAGCAAGGTGACTTGCTCCGGCTGACGCTATTACTTGGTCAGGCGTCGACAGTTTTCACGGACAAAACGCGAAGGTTTTTGGGTGATGACTGCAGCGCGCTGGCGATGACAAAAGAAGGTGTAGACCTCGAATTCAAAGTCATCATTAATGGCGGTGCCAACCTGATACAAGGTAGATACAAAGTTAGTGTCGACACGGAAGTTGTGTTTCACCACATAATCTTTGTCCAGATACCAGAACAGCTCGACGTCTTCTTGCTTGGCATAGTTAGTCAGTACACCACGCAGGGTCTCGCCGCTGTCAAAGCGCCGAGGTTGGATCTCTCCGGTCCAGCGCTGCGGTGCGGGTTTGACCACCAGGCCGCGTTGTGCGATGGCATCGTCCAGGGGGTAAGTGGGCTTGCCCAGATCCAGGACGTATTTTTCTCGCTCGGTGTTACGCTCTGTATAATTACGTTTAAACCCTTCGTAAAATTGGGTAAACCCGCGAGCGGCGGCATTGGTGGTATCACGAAACTCCATCGACGGAATGTTGCCATACAAAAAGTAATATGCGGCCCACACCAACAACACACCTAAAGATAAGTGCTTGGCCCAGAACCACAGGTTTGATAAGCGTTTTGAACGTTTTTTAGCCATACTGTCACGACACACTTTATACTAACGATTGCTAATTCTACTTGTAATACGATGGCGCGTGCTCATCCGGACGTGTTTTAAAGCGCCGGTGCAACCACATATACTGTTCCGGGGCCTGCTCAATGGCTTGCTCCATACGCTGATTGACCCGGGTGACATCGCTACGCGGATCGTCACTCGGGAAGTCTGCCAGCGCCGGTTGGATCTCAATATGGTATTTACCACGGGCATCCCGGACGCCATGTAAGCTTAATGTCTCACAATTTTTGCTTCCTGCAAAGAGCAGCGTACCGGTTGTAGAGGCAGCGTCGGGCACCGCAAAGAAAGGCACAAATTCGCAGCGGTTGCGGCCATAGTCCTGATCGGGCAGGTAATAGCAGAGTTTTTTGTTCTTCAATGCCTGTAACAAGCCTTTGACATCGCGTTTGCCAATCAGATACTCATTGGAGCGCAACCGGCCTTTGGTCATAAAATATTCCATCAGCGGGTTGTTATGCGGGCGATAAAACCCGATCCCCATTTGTTCAGTACCCAGTACGCGACTTAGCATTTCCAGGTGCAGCATGTGGGGCACCAGTAAAAGTACGCCTTTGCCATTGGCCTGCGCCTGTTCAATGTGCTCTATCCCTTTAACTGAGCCGACAACCCGGTTCAGGCGCCACTGAGGCCACCACCAGGCCATAGAGGTTTCGAAGGTAGCGATGCCGGTATTTTCCATGTTTTTTAACACCATATCGGCACGTTGCTGTGCGTCCATGTCGGGAAAACACAAGCGTAAATTGACCTCAGCAATGTGGCGGCGCTTTTTTAACAGGCGGTGCACCAGGCGGCCGAGCATTTTCCCCAGCCACAGCTGAATACCTTGTGGCAGCCAGGACAGGGCATACAGAAAAAATACACTCAGCCAGGTTGGCCAGAATTTTGGGGCTAAAAATGCCAGCTTAAAGGTGGGGTTGTTAACCAAAGGTGCGCTCTCGTTCAAACTTCAAAGGGTTAGTTTAGCGATATCGGCTGAGCAGCTCAAGAGAGCGATGATGAGTGCAGACCTGGTGCGACCTATCTGCCGGGGTAAATTACAGGCAGAAAAAAACCGGTTTGCACCGGTTTTTTGTTCGAGCGAAATTGGGGTTAACCTGCGACCAGGCCTTTGTTGATGGCCTCCAGGTCGCTGCGGCTTAGTGTACCCGCTGCTTGTTTCAGCTTCAGTGTTGATAACACATACTGATAACGCAGGTCAGCCAGGTTACGCTTAGCACTGTAGAGGTTTTGGGTGCTTATTAGTACGTCAACAATGGTACGAGTACCCACTTCAAAGCCTGCTTCTGTTGCCTGTAGGGCGCTTTCTGCTGAAACAACCGCTTGCTCCAGTGCGCGGTAAGTTGCCACGTCAGACATCACCTGGTTATAAGAGGTGATCACCGAGCGGGTAACGTTACGCATAGACGCTTCTAAGTCTTCGCTGGCGGCAACATAAAGAGCGCGTGCTTGGTCGGTTGCTGCAACCGTTTTACCACCTGAATAGATAGGCACATTGAGTGACAGGCCGATGCTGGTGCCATCGGTACGAGGCGACAATTCTGCGCCTTCAGTGTTACCCAAAGAATCAGAATACGACGCTTGTAAACTCAGCGTTGGATAGTGCCCTGCCTGTGCCAGGTCAATCTGGTCTTGTGCAATGTCCAGCGCAGATTTAGCGACCTGTAGCGACAGGTTTTTCTCTTTCGCTAAGGTGATAAAGTCGTTGGACTGTCTGCTCGGCTTCACGGTTGAGAAGCTGTCGGTGTTGAGCTTATCCAGTTTGGCATGGTACTTACCTGTGATGGTACGCAGGGTTTCACGGGCCGTCTCAACGTTGTTCTGTGCCACAATTTCGTTGGCCACAGATTGGTCAAACTGCGCCTGAGCTTCGTGTACGTCTGTGATGGCGGTCAGGCCCACTTCGTAGCGCTGCTTGGTTTGCTCCAGCTGACGCTCGATAGCGCGTTTTTCTGCCTGCACAAACTCCAGGTTGTCCAGGGCACTTAGTACATCAAAGTAGCCTTGTGCAACACGAACAATCAGGTCTTGCTGCTGCTGCTCATAGCTGGTCAGCGCCTGCATCGCTTGTTTCTCGGCGATGGTCAGGTTTTGCCAGGTCGCCATGCTAAAAATAGTCTGGTTCAGTGTGATACTGCGAGACAGTGAATCGCTCCAGGTATCAACAACAGTGTAGCCTGATGCATCGTTCTGACCGGGTAATGTAGACTCACCGTCGTTATCGGTGTAGCTCATTGAAAAACCCAATGAAGGCAATAGATCGCCTAATGCAGAATCCTGGGCATACTTTTGTGCGTCAGCCTGGGCCTTAGCTTTTAATACCGTTGGGTCGTTTGCGGTGGCAATTTCGTACACTTGCAACAGATCTTCTGCCTGTGAGGCTGTGCTGGACAGGGCGCAGGCAACACCGATAAACAGAGATAGAATGCTTTTTTTCATTTTTTGCTCAGTCCTTAGACAATTTTTATTGTCGGCATGTTACCTTGTTTTCGTCAATTCCCATATAAGGAAAGGGGTAAATCAATCAGAACAAGTGTAACAGAATATAAAACTGTGCCACCTGACGCTTGAGGCAGGTAACGAGCAGTAAAATAAGATAAAATTCGAGAACACTTATGATGGGGGTTTAGGGTTAAAAATTAAACCCCGATCGCGAAAAAAATGAGATGAACTATGAAACCGGTTGCACAATTTAATCATCAGGACGTGGTGTTAGATGAGCCTGAACGCTGCTATAACAAATTCTTTAAGATTGACTTGTATCGCTTTAAACATGCGCTGTTTGCCGGTGGTCAGTCGCAGACTATCCAGCGTGAGATTTTAGAGCGCGGCCATGCTGTGGCTGTATTGCCTTACGACCCTGCCACCGATCAGGTTTTACTGATTGAGCAGATCCGTATCGGGGCGCTGGCAACCAAAGATTCGCCCTGGTTGCTGGAGTGCATTGCAGGTATGGCTGAGGGTAGCGAGGATTACGAAGGGGTGGTGCGCAAAGAAGCGATGGAAGAGGCCGGTCTGGCACTGGATGAGTTGCATTACATGACGTCGTATTTATCCAGCCCGGGCGGCTCAACGGAGCGTTTATACCTTTACCTTGCTAAAGCCGATCTGAGCCAGGCGGGAGGGATCTATGGTTTGCCCGAAGAAGGCGAAGACATTAAAGTACATGTAATGCCGTTTCGCGATGCCTTGGCGCGGCTCGAAAATGAGGAAATTGATAACGCTGCGACGGTGATTAGTCTACAATGGTTGGCGTTACACAAAGCCAAAATGCTGGCGCAGTGGCACGCTCAGCCGATTTAAAGTGAGGTTGTTTTACACCCGGTTATGCAAAAAGAGTACATCCAGTCATTACCCAAATATATCACCCTGTGCGAGCGCAATTATTTGCGAGCGCTAAAACTGCTACCTGAGGAATCATTGGGTAACAGTCGTGAGCTGCACCTTGGCGCGGCCAGTTACCAGATCCGCATTGATGGTATTGCCCGCTACACCACAGATATTGCCGTGGTCCAAAAGCAACAGATCAGTGCCCATCTGGATGATTTTGCTTTGTCTGTACGCTTGTATCACGATGCCAAAGTGGCAGAAGTGATCCACCACGATTTTCATCAGCGCATCAAACCGTCTTATCGCTATCCAAATCCGGATATGCACCACAAAGACGAAAAATATCAGCTCAACGCCTTTTTGGCCGACTGGTTAATGGCTTGCCTGGAAAGCGGCCGGGTGCCACTCAACTGGGACGTCAATAATGGCCTGGTTTAAGCAATCACATCAGTTTAGCGCTGCACAGTTACGCCTGGCGCACATCACAGACAGCCACCTGTTTGGCAGCCGTGAGGGCTGTTATTTTGAGGTCAATACCGCCGCACACTTTGTCAGCGTGCTCGATGCACTCGCCGGGGAAGGGCTTGATGGTGTGGTGTTTGGTGGCGACTTAACTCAGGACCACAGTGCTGAGTCTTATGCGCTGTTTGCCGAGCTGGTGGCGCAATCGGCGCTCGACTGCCCACTGTTTTGGGTGCCGGGTAATCACGATGACCTGACCTTGCTGGCGCAGATCAGCGAGGGACAGATCAGTGCCGCTAAGCATTTACGGTGCGAGCAGGGCGACATATTACTGCTTAACAGCAAAGGCCCTACGCCCGCGGGCTGGTGCGAGGCTGCGCATCTGGCTGAGCTTGAGGCTGTGCTCTGCGCAGCATCAAGACCGGTACTGGCGTTTTGTCATCATCATCCGCTCCCGATTGACGGCTACCTCGATAAACATATGCTGGAAAACGGCCCTCAGCTGCTCAATACACTGGTCGACAGTCAGCGTGTTGAGGCACTCATTCATGGCCATGTGCACCATGCCTATGCGCAGTCGTTTCGTACTCTGCCTGTGTATGCCACACCGGCGACGTCTATCCAGTTTGCTAAACACACCGCAGACTGGCAGCAGCATAATTTAGGGCCTGCCTATCGGCTTATTCACTGGAGCGCAAAAGGCTTGCACACTGAGGTAAAATGGCTCGCAAATTAATCTATATTCATGGCTTTAACAGCTCAGAGCAATCCTTTAAGGCGCAACAATTAGGCCAATGGCTTGCGCAACATTCGTTTGAATGTACTTACCTTACGCCTCGTTTACATTACGATCCGGCCATTGCCATTATACAGCTTGAACACCTGCTGGATGCAGACACTGCGCTGGTTGGCAGCTCTTTGGGTGGCTACTACGCCACTTACTTGTCGCAACAACATGGTTTGCGCGCTGTGGTGGTGAACCCGGCAGTGCGCCCGTTTGAATTGTTGCATGATTATCTCGGACCTCAGTATAATCCCTATCAGCAACAGCATTACACGCTGACACACCAGCATGTAAACACTTTGCGTCAGCTCTACGTTGAGTCGCTGCACGCACCAGAAAATATATTATTGCTACAACAAAGCGGCGATGAAGTGTTACCCTATCAACAGGCAGTGAACTACTTCAGCGCCAGCCCCGGCCATATTGAGTTTGGCGGGGATCATAGTTTTATGGGTTTTGAGCGTTACTTTGACACCCTAGTCAGGTTTCTTGAAATCACCAACACAAACGAAGAAAATCAGATCCAATTATGAGTCAGCAGAATTATAATGCCGAAGCCATTGAGGTGTTGAATGGCCTGGAGCCGGTGAAACGCCGCCCTGGCATGTATACCGACACCACGCGGCCAAACCACCTGGGTCAGGAAGTCATAGACAACAGTGTCGACGAAGCCCTGGCCGGCCATGCCAGCAAGATCGATGTGATCCTGCATGAAGACAATTCGCTACAGGTGATTGACGACGGACGCGGCATGCCGGTGGATATTCACCCTGAAGAAGGGATCCCAGGGGTTGAGCTGATCCTGACCAAGCTGCACGCGGGTGGTAAATTCTCCAATAAAAACTATCAGTTTTCCGGTGGTCTGCACGGGGTCGGTATCTCGGTAGTGAATGCCTTATCAACCCGGGTTGAAATCACGGTTAAGCGCGATGCCCAGGTCTATCAGATGGCATTCGAGCATGGCGACAAGGTCGAAGACTTAGAAGTCACGGGCACGGTTGGTAAACGCAATACCGGTACCTCAGTGCAGTTTTGGCCCGATCCCAGCTATTTTGATTCCGCCAACTTCTCGCTTAGCAAGCTTAACTACCTGCTCAAAGCCAAGGCCGTATTGTGCCCGGGCCTGCGCATTCGTTTCATCAATAAACAAACTAAAGAAACGCAGGAGTGGTGCTACGAGTCGGGCCTGGAAGATTACTTAAAAGACAGCTCTAAAGGTTTTGAGACCTTGCCGCAAAGCCCGTTCGTGGGCAGCTTCAGTGGCTCCACCGAAGGCGTTGACTGGGCATTGCACTGGCTGCCAGAGGGTGGCGAGTCGATCACCGAAAGTTATGTGAACCTGATCCCAACTGCGCAAGGCGGCACGCACGTCAATGGCCTGCGCCAGGGCTTGCTGGAAGCCATGCGCGAGTTTTGTGAATTCCGTAACCTGTTACCACGTGGCGTAAAGCTGACCCCCGACGATGTCTGGGATAAGTGTAGCTATGTGTTATCGGTGAAAATGCAGGATCCGCAGTTTGCCGGTCAGACCAAAGAAAAACTGTCATCGCGCTCTTGCGCGACGTTTGTCTCGGGGATTGTCAAAGATGCTTTCAGCCTGTGGCTGAATGAACACACCGACACCGCCGAAGCCTTGGCAGAGCTGTGTATTAGCAATGCACAAAAACGTATGCGTGCGGCCAAGAAAGTGGTGCGTAAAAAGGTCACCAGTGGCCCAGCGCTACCCGGTAAACTCACCGATTGCTCGGGCTCAGAAACCGAACGTTCTGAGCTGTTTTTGGTGGAAGGGGACTCGGCGGGCGGCTCTGCCAAACAGGCGCGCGACCGTGAGTTTCAGGCCATCATGCCGCTGCGGGGTAAAATTTTAAATACCTGGGAGGTCGACTCCGGGCAGATTTTGGCCTCGCAGGAAGTCCACGATATTTCAGTGGCGCTGGGCATTGACCCGGACTCCGAAGACCTGTCGGCGCTGCGCTACGGTAAAGTCTGTATTCTTGCCGATGCTGACTCCGACGGACTGCACATTGCCACTTTATTGTGTGCCTTGTTTGTAAAGCACTTCCCTGAGCTGGTGCGCCGTGGTCATGTGTATGTGGCCATGCCGCCGTTGTTCCGTATCGACGTGGGTAAAGAAGTGTATTATGCGCTGGATGAAGACGAAAAACGCGGCATTTTAGATCGCATTGAAGCTGAGAAAAAGCGCGGCAAAGTCAACGTACAGCGCTTTAAAGGTTTGGGTGAAATGAACCCAATGCAGCTGCGCGAAACCACCATGGACCCCAACACCCGCCGTCTGGTGCAACTGACCCTGGATGAGCCAGAGGAGACGCTTGAAGTGATGGACATGCTACTGGCCAAGAAGCGTGCCGGCGACCGAAAGACCTGGCTGGAACAACATGGTGATAAGGCAGAAGTGTGAGCTTGCTGCCGACAACTGAATTCGGATGATTACGCCAACGCGATAACTCGTGTGCGGTACAACAAACAATAAGGTGTATCATGACAGATCCGCAAACCCTGTCCTTACAGGGGATTGAACAACTGGCGATGGGCCGCTTCACAGAAGACGCCTATCTCAATTACTCCATGTATGTGATCATGGACCGGGCCCTGCCACACATTGGCGACGGCCTGAAGCCAGTGCAACGGCGTATTGTGTATGCCATGAGCGAGCTGGGCCTGTCGGCCGCAGCCAAATATAAAAAATCTGCCCGTACTGTGGGTGACGTGCTGGGTAAATACCACCCGCACGGCGACAGCGCTTGTTACGAAGCCATGGTACTGATGGCCCAGCCATTCTCCTACCGCTACCCGCTGATAGATGGTCAGGGTAACTGGGGTGCGGCTGACGATCCTAAGTCGTTCGCTGCGATGCGTTATACCGAAGCGCGCTTGTCTAAATTTTCAGAAGTACTACTCAAAGAATTAGGCCAGGGCACGGTTGACTGGATCCCCAACTTTGATGGCACCATGAATGAGCCTATGGTGCTGCCGGCACGATTGCCGCACATCCTGCTTAACGGTGTGACCGGGATTGCCGTGGGCATGGCCACAGACATCCCGCCGCATAACGTGCGTGAGCTGGCTGAAGCTTGCTGTACCTTGCTGGACAAGCCGAAAACCACACTGGAAGAAGTGCTGGAGATGGTGCAGGCGCCGGACTATCCAACTGAAGCCGAGATCATCACACCGAAAGCCGAGATCCAGAAGATTTACACCACCGGACGCGGCTCGATTAAAATGCGTGCGGTGTATGAAGAAGATCAGGGCGAAGTGGTGATCACCGCGCTGCCTCATCAGGTATCCGGTGCTAAGGTGCTGGAACAAATTGCGGCGCAGATGACGGCCAAAAAGCTGCCTATGGTCGCTGACTTGCGTGATGAATCGGATCACGAAAACCCAACCCGCATCGTGGTGGTACCGCGCTCTAACCGGGTCAAAGTTGAGCCACTGATGGCCCACTTGTTTGCCACCACAGATCTGGAAAAGAACTACCGGGTTAACCTCAACATGATTGGCCTGGATGGGCGTCCTCAGGTCAAAGACCTTCGTACTATCCTGGCCGAGTGGCTGGTGTTCCGTCGCGATACGGTGCGCCGTCGCTTGCAGTATCGCCTCGATAAGGTGCTGGCGCGTTTGCATATTCTTGAAGGTTTAATGATTGCCTTTTTGAATATCGACGAAGTGATTGAAATCATCCGCACCGAAGACAAGCCCAAAGACGAGTTAATGAGCCGCTTTGGACTGTCGGACAAACAAGCCGAAGCCATTTTAGACTTAAAGCTGCGCCACCTGGCGAAGCTTGAAGAAATGAAGATCCGTGGCGAGCAGGATGAACTGAGCGCCGAGCGCGACAAGTTGGAGCAAACGCTGGGCTCAGAGCGCAGAATGTCGACGCTGCTGAAAAAAGAAATCCGCGAAGCCGCCGAATTGTACGGTGATGAGCGCCGCTCACCGGTTGTTGAGCGCCTTGAAGCCAAAGCGCTGAGCGAGAAAGACCTTATTCCATCGGAATCCGTCACTGTGGTGCTGTCTGAAAAAGGCTGGGCCCGGGTTGCCAAAGGCCACGACATTGATGCCGAAGGGCTCAATTATCGCGCCGGAGACAGTTACAAGGCATCGGCCAAAGGCCGTAGTAATCAGCCGGCGGTGTTCCTCGACAGCTCTGGCCGGGCATTTGCCACCGATGCGCATAGCCTGCCATCGGCGCGTAGTCAGGGGGAGCCCATGACCGGGCGCTTTAACCTGGCCGCGGGCACCAACTTTGAACATGTAGTGATGGGTGAAGAGCAGTCGCTTTACCTGATGGCCACCGATGGCGGCTACGGTTTTATTGCCGAGTTTAACGACCTGGTCAGTAAAAACAAAAACGGTAAGGCCCTGGTCAGCATCCCGAAAGGGGCTGAGCTGATGGCCCCCATCACAGTGGGTGATGTGGCGACCGACCGGTGTATGGCCATTTCTAATGAAGGCCGGATGCTGATATTCCCATTGCGCGACCTGCCAAAGCTGGCCAAAGGTAAAGGTAACAAGATCATCTCTATCCCGAGTGCCAAAGTACAGGCCCGCGAGGAGTTTGTAAAAGTGCTCGCCGCAATCCCGGATGGCTGTGCCGTGACCTTACATGCCGGTAAGCGCAAACTGACGCTCAAACCCGGTGACCTTGAACACTACTATGGTGAACGCGGTCGTCGCGGTAACAAGCTGCCCAGAGGCCTGCAACGGGTTGATGGGTTTGAGATTGAGCATAACGGCAATGACGTCGCTGAAGCTGACGACAGCGAGCAGCCAGCAGACGAGTCTTAATGCTCCAGCAAGCAGGCATAATGCTTACTATGCCTGCTTGTTTGCTTATTAACGTTCACGCCTATTCAGGTAAGACTTAAGCACAGCGACGCTGAAAACCGGTGAAGCAGAATGATGGCCCTGCGTCACTGTCGTGTGTTATTACTATTCAGGTGGTTGACAGTTAGCGAATGAGACGGATTCTGTCACACTAAGTTCGCCTTCTCGTTCAATAACAAAGAAGTAGTAGGGGCGGTGCGCCTCATAGACTTCAACACAGGCTTCTTGATCGGGCAGACACTGTCGCGTTTCAATGTTCACTCGAGTGGTTTTAGTTGCCAAAGGGGTGCCCGTGCTTGACTCATAACTGGCCGTTAATATTTCTGCATTAACGGCATCGAATTGGTATTCGCGTCCACAGCTATTTTTATCACGTGTTCCCATATCAAAAAGCACCACACTGTGCGTTTTAAAGTCGATTTCCGCAAGCTGCTCAATGGTGTATTCATCGAACTTTTCCTGAAAATCAGTGGCATTATTTAACACACTAATGTGTTTGGGCGCACTTTGCCAGGGATCGATATACTCGCTGCTGAAGAGTATTTCCGCCGAGGCCTCGCGCATTGTGATATCAGGTTGACTCTGCCTGGGGGAGCTCTGTTGTGCATGCGTTGCTTTGGCCTGCACTGTGTTTGCTGCCGGTGAATGGCTTACTTTGCTGCTTGCATTACTGTCCTGAATACAGCCTGTAAGTAACAATGAGAACCCTGTGAGTGTAACGAGCTTAGTTAGCATGATATTTCCTTTGCGTTTTTAATTTAAAAATACAGTAATCAATATCCCAGTTAACGTGTCTGCGTTATTTGTTATTGGTTGTAATTATTTTGCGGTGTTTGTGTCCCGACATCATATACGCACCACACATCCCAAAAAACACTTATGAGTTTGCAGGAGCGTCACCGGGGTATGTGAAAGCATCAAGGAATAGAACTTCATTGATGCTTTGAGTTTTAAGCAACTCATTGTATTTTTTGATTAAACTGGCTATGTTTCAATCATGGCATCTAAACAGAGCAAGGGAAATACGCATGCAGAAGTTAAAGGCGAGACTAAAACCAATATGTTTGACATTGATGGGCACTTTATTGACTGGATGCAGCTACTTTTTTAATTACGACATCCAGCTAAAGGGGTGTTTTCCAGCGCTTGAATATTCTATCTCGGAAGCAGATATGCCTATTTACCGGGTGTCATTTTCTGATCCCAATAACTCATTCACAACCGCAGGGTATGACTTTGATGTGTTGAACTTTTACTTTCCATCATCAAGCACCGCAGAAAATGGTGAGTTAGTATTTGAACGCCCAGCACCTATGTCAGGACGTTATAGCTTGAATGGCGATATAGTGATATCTGTACCTGGTTGGGGTGAGAGGTATCTGGGTGGGAGCGCAATATCTGTAAACTTTCCCGTGCTATATAAAGGGGAAAAAGGCATTTTTAGTGCCTATATGATGGGAGACAGTGGCATTGCATTGCCGCAAGGGATAAGTGCGCACTGCAAGCAGGAGATTGCCGATGTATGCGAAGGCAGGTATTGCCGGTTTTTGCAGTATCTGGATTTAGAGCCGTAAATCAATAAGTGCTGGAACCAGACTACTCAGCCTTATCATAGTTGGTAAAAGTAGCTGTTGAGCAGATAAATAGCCAATTCGAAGTTACCTGCCAAAGGTGAGTGATTTCTCAACTGTAACCCACAAATAAATACAGTGAACAGAGCACAATTTAAACTCAAGGAGGAGCCTTGACTGCAAAACTCCACTTGAAATCTATAATGAAAAAGTAGGTATATTTCCACGTTGAACCAGCATTCCCATTCAAGCTCTAATTGTGAATGTCCTCGATATCAATGCCATTGAAGGGTAAGTGGACACTACCAACTTATTTCGAAGTTTATTCAGGCTCAGACCCGCAAATACCCCCTACCACTTCATTGGTATCTGTATTTTCAACCCAGAATGTTACGGCATAGTTTACAAGCTTTCTTCTGATCAGATAAGTGTTGCCTGCTATAGCATCAACCCAAACACAGCCGTCTGCGTATGAGTTTTGGTGGCGATACTGAACTTCTATCTTGTGGACACCGCTTGTAACTTTTAAAACGTCTGGAGCAGGGTAAATATTCCCAGGAAGCGCTAACATTTCTCCATTAAGAGACTTAATTACAACACGTTGGTCGAGTCCGGTTAAGAACGTATGTTCTTTTTCTGTCTCTGTTTGTATCACCGCGAAGCTGCTTTCTTTCGAGGCATCAACTCCCTTTTGAATGTGTGTGCTAGCACAACCAGATAAACCAATAATAAGTACTGCCCCAAATAATTTCTTCATAAGACCTCTAAATACATATTAATAACCTACACTTCGTGCCGGCGATACAAAGCAATTAAATCATGGATAAACTTATCCAGTTGCTTTTATGGACCAACTGTTTCAACGTTAATTGCATTTTTCAGAGTGCAAACTCAGGACGCATGCAGGCGTCACTTACGTTAAGCCCTTTATTAATTCCTTAACAAAGCCAACAAAACAAATCTATCATAAATATAACAAATGTTGTCCCCGCCATATGGATTTAGGTACAAGTTTACGGATGAAGGAAGCCATCCAAAGAAAGAGTTTGGAAGAAACATATGGATGTACCAGTAGGTGTAAAGCCGAGTAGGCTCACGGAATAGCAGGTGCAAGCCTTCTCGTCCGTGCTTTTTCTGCTTCGGCAATACTGATGTATAGTCCGGCAAGAACTTTGTAAGGCATCTACCTAACAGCTAAATAATAGGGTTTTGCCCATCCAGGTATCTGGGTGCTCTTGCAGGAAATCAAGCAAGCCACTGGCTCGAAATGTGGCGTGCTATGGTATGCCAGCTGCGCTTAGGCTTCACTTACAGGGTTGAGGATATAAAGTGATGGCTGTAGCAAGGAAGAGCCAAATAAGTTTAACTGCTCCCCTTTACTATCACTGTACTTCCCGCAGAGTAAAGTGCGCATTTTCGCGTGATGAAAGCAAGTGTAGATGCCAGTCATTTAAGTGGGCGCAGGGGAAGGTCGCTTGTCTCACAGTACCTGAGTAACCTTTCCCGAAGGAAGGGGGGGAGCATGTATTTAAAAGTGACTGCCTTTTTCTTGGCTTGCTATTTCTTTTTTTGAGAGACTTCGTTTAAGTGTTTGATAAAAATAGCTGTATATTCAAAATGATTGTTATAAACAGGATGAGGAAGGCGATTGTGCAGAGCTTAAAGGCACGGCTAAAACCGATGTGCCTGGCCATTATGAGCACTTTATTGGCCGGGTGCAGCTACTTTTTTGATTACGATATCCAGCTAAAGGGGTGTTTTCCTGCGATGGAATATCATATCTCGGCAGCAGATAAGCCTACTTATAATCTACCTTTTTATGACACTAATAATCCATTGATTGCCGCTGGATATAACTTCAATGTTGTTAACTATTACTTTTCGTCATCGAGCATTGCCGAAAATGGTGAGTTAGTATTTGAGCGCCCGGCACCCATGTCAGGGCGTTTTAGTATGAACGGAAATATGGTTATCTCAGTGCCAGGCTGGGCGCATAAATATCTGGGTGGGAGCACAATTGCCGTATACTTTCCCATCATCTATCAAGAGGAATATGGTGTATTTGATGCTGAGACAATGGGAGACAGTGGTTTTGCCTTGCCGCAGGGGATAAGTGCGCACTGCAAGCAGGAGATTGCCGAGGTGTGCGAGGACAGGCATTGCCGGTTTTTGCAGTACCTGGATATAGGGCCTTAGCTTAAAAACGTTTAGGGACCAGGCTTCTTACTTTTTAACGACACGTAAAATGCCTGGTCGCGACCTGGATTTATCCCAGTAGCGCGCGATAGCTATTGATGGCACTGGTCTTTTCTTCTCGGATCAGGGGGAGCAGTGTGCTGAAATTCAGGCGCAAGAAGCGCAGCCAGGCTGGTATTACAGCGACAACCAATGCCAGCATGCAATTGCGTATAAAAATGAAAGTGACATTAGCTATTGTCTTCGGGAGTTCGACCACCAGGCAGAAAAATATGGCAGCAGCGATGATTTAAATGCCGCAAGTGATGCCTGGATGCCAGGGCTGGGCGCGACACTGCCTGCCACAACACGCACTCAGTCGTTCACTGAGATCCCACTTATGCAAAGGGCGACGTACAAACAGACTCAGAGCGAGCTGGGGACTTGTCATCTTGAGATGCGTGTTTATAAAAATATCAACCACCATACCGCTACCCCCGTTATGATGATCCACGGTGGTGGCTGGTTAGAGCGGCTTAAAACAGCACGAGTCATGGAAGCGCAAATCGCTCAGCTGACTGAGGCTGGCTTTGTTGTCTACATGCCTTTTTATCGATTGGCACAAGACAGAGAAGCCGGGCCTGCATGTAATCAGGTGACAATAGAAGAGAGTAAAAAAGATATCCGGGATGCTTATTTTTGGGTGCTGTTCAACAACCACAAGTATACGCACAGCGATAAATCAATTCGCCTGATCGGGCAATCAGCAGGCGGACACATGGCAGTGTGGTTGTCACAGCAGTTGCCATTTTTTATTGAAAAAATAGCCCCTATGTTCCCGGTGGCTGATTTTGCCCATCAGTTGCAGGAAGTGCAGGACGGAAGTTATAACCATGGTTACATTAAACGTATGCTGGCGACTTTGGCGGGTAAAGATGACTGGCAGGCGTTGACAGGTAATGAGCCGCTCATCGTAAATAACAGCCTGCTGGAGTACATTGAGCAGTACCCGGGCATCGCACCCGAGATGTTTATCAGCCACGGCATGGCAGATGCCATCGTCTCACCGAGTCAGTCATTAAGGCTGTGTAATGCACTCGCAGGTGATATTGATGCAGGTCCTGCGCAGGTCGATATGCTCAGTTTTGACAACCAGTATGCGCGGGTACACTGTCGCAACGGCAGTGAATTACACTTACTGGAGCAAGCAGGCCATCACTTTGATGGCTGCGGTCTGGGCTTATGCGATGTTGGCGGAGAAGCGGGCATCGCTGCGACCTCTAAGCTGATGGAAAACATGGTTAACTGGCTGAAGTAAGTGCGTTGATTTAACCATTCAATAAGTACCAACAGCAAGCCTGGCTTCAGCCGGAGTCGGGCGTGTTAATCGCTTGCGTGTCTTGCTCACTCAACCCCGTTTGCAGATGCGCGATAAGCGCGGTGACTTTTTTCTGTGGGTATTTACGGCCCGAGTAAAAAGCATACAGCACCAGATCTTCCGGTTCATGCTCTAGTTTGACCTCAACTAACGTGCCAGCCTTTAGTTCCGCCTGGCACATATGCCTGGGCAAAATGGCAAATCCCAGCCCCTGGATGGCGGCGGCTTTGGCCATGTGGCCACTGTTAACTTTATAGCTGGATTGCACATGCAGGGTTTTATTGTGCTTAAATCGCCAGGGCGTGCCTTGTAGTGCGGTCAGGCTGGTAATGCAGGGCACTTTGCTCAGTGTTTCCAGTGTGTGCAGATTGGCATGGTCGGCAAGCAAAGCCGGTGCCCCGACAACGCAGCTTGGCAGTGTCAGAAGGGGTTGTGCGACCCAGCCCGAATCAATCAAGGTGCCGCGGCCAAAGCGGATCACCAAGTCTAAGCCCTCCATAATACCTTCCGAGGGATTGAGCTGGGTATCGCAACTGAGCGTGATATCGGGGTGCTGATGGCAGAAGTCGGCGATAAGCGTTGCCAGGACAGGCACATCTGGCATAACCAGATTAAGGTGCCCGGATAACGCATCACTGTGCTCACAGACCTCTGTCAGTGCATCATCCATTCTTTGTAGCAGTGGTTTTATGGTCTCATAAAGCTGTGTACCTGATGCTGTCGGGTGCATTTTCCGGGTTGTGCGCTCCAGCAGTCGGGTGTTTAAGTGGTGCTCCAGTTGGGCAACATGACGGCTGATATTAGAGGTGGGCAACAGACGTTGCTCTGCTGCCAGTTTGAAGCTCAACTTTTCATACACAGCCACAAAGCTCAGTAACCATTGAATATCGGTCCGTTCAATCATTAATTGTCTCATTTGGTGGGATTTATAAAGCCATATTAGCATGTTTATCCCGCTTTGCTGCTTTGTCACACTGCGCTCATCTATTTAAGGAAGTGAACAATGCAAAAGAAACGTATAGCGATAATTGGCGCGGGTGTCGCGGGCATGGCGTTGGCAATACTGGCAAGAAAACAAGGGCATGAGGTGCAAGTTTATGAGCGAGCTGCGACTCTCACAACCATGGGGGCAGGCGTTACATTGTGGCCCAATGCCATGTATGTGCTACATAAAATGGGACTGGCACAGCAAGTGATTCGTGCAGGGGGCACACCTGAGTCACTGTGTCAGTATGACCGCAGCGGCAACAGACAAACTACCCTGGATATTGGCGAGCTAAACCGGCACTGTGGCTATGCCAGCGTGACCATACTGCGTCGCGACTTGATACGGATACTGGGTGAGGCGCTGGCAGAGCAGGGGGTAGCCATTAAATTTGCAACCTCCGTAACCTGTAAAGAAGTAAACAGCCTCAGGCAAGCGAACGATCTGGTCGTTGGCGCTGATGGCAGAATGCAGTCGGTGGTGCGCCAAATGTTATTCGCCGAGGCGGGCACACCTTGCTACCAGGGGTTTATTAATGTGATAGGGGTAAGCAAGCTCAGGCCTGGTACCCTTGCCAATCATATTGGCGACTTTCGCCACCCCACAGAGCGCTTTGGCATAGTGCCCGTAAGGCCGGATATATGTTACTGGGCCGGGGCCTGGCGCACATCACTCGATGAAAGTCGTACTCAGCATGACTGGCTGGGAGAGCTAAGGCAGCGCTTTGGCGGCTGGGCTGAAGCGGTTCAGGCCGTACTGAAGCACCCGGAACCTGAGTCGGTCCGGCCTATTTTTGTCCATGATTTGGATCCTCTCCCATACTGGCATCAAGACAATATGGTGCTGATTGGAGATGCAGCGCACGCGTCATTACCCACCTCAGGACAAGGGGCGTGTCAGGCATTGGAAGACGCCTGGCAGCTGGCCTGCCTGATGTCTCAGCGAGACCCGCTCAGCGCCGTGTTAAGCCAGTTTTACCGACTGCGGATAGAGAAAACCACCATGGCCCAGCATGTCGGCCGACAATTAGCGCAGCAGCTTTTTTCCGGGCAAAGTGATGAATCGGCCACTCACTCTGCAATGTCTCTGGCGCAGCTGAGCCGGCTATGGATGCAGGGGCTTGATGGATAAAATGGGCTGTTGAGCCCAGCTGCTGATGTGCTTAACCTAAACCGAGTTTTAGCTGCTTGTCAGGGTTCTGTTACTCGGGAGGATCTCCCGGGGCTTCCTTACGTTTACGTTGTTCCTGTTTTGCTTTCGCCACATTCTTAAATACGGGGGGCGGGATAGGAAACAAAGACAGTAGGGGAAAAATCGCCATTACCAGGTAGGCTGCTTTGGGCATACCTTTGGCCCATTTCACTATCCTGACCAGGCACCACAGGCTGGTCACTATCAGGGCGAGAATAAGGCCAGCCTTTAACAATACGGGTACAAGAGCTATGTCGGTGTGATCCATCATCGTCATTTCCTTTTGCTGAATAAAAGTACTTAATAGGAACGATGCGAGCAAAATTCAAGCGATCCGTATAATGCTGAGATTATTCAGAAAAGCAGCTCTTTAGATGGTTTTTATTAAATTCTAATCCAATTTTCTTATTTTTATGTTGCTTTGTTGTATATTTGCGCGCATCATAGCTGCAGATTGCAAAGATAATAATGGAAGCACTCACTCCTAATGGAATAGGAAATCGCATCGTACAGTGGATGTAGATGTGTCATTACTTTGTGTTGTATTAGCCTGAATTTGGATGAACCACACGAGTTTATTACCATGCTAAAAACATCACTTTCTTTGATTGCCCTGGTGGCATCTTCCGTTTCCTACGCAAATACCTGTACCGGTCAGCTGTATGGCATTAATGCTGGCCGTGGCGATGTCGGTATTTTATTTGGCCTGAACGAACAAGATGACAGCGCATTTGCACACACGCTGGCAGAGTTTAGTGCCTCTGCGCTGGCGTATGATCAAACCAGTAAGCGCATGTATTATGTGTCAGCGCCGAGACCGTTTGAATATCAGGTTGATGTGAGCCACCTGAACCTCAGCGCGGAGCAGTTAACTCATCTGCCCATAGAGGGCAAACGCTTTAAATACCTGCGCCTGGCCTACTATGATTTTGCCACCGATACCCACACGCTGGTGGGCAGAACCTCGCAGGTGCTGAGTATGGTGTATGACCCCGAGCGCGACGCGCTGTTGGGCACCGATTTTAAAAAGCTGTATGAAATCAACAAAGCTACCGGTGAAGCAACCGAGTTAGGGGCACTGGGGTCACTGAAAGGTAAGTTCCGTGGCGATCTGGTTATCCAAAATGGTAACTGGTATCTGGTTACCAGTCGCAGTGTTTATCAGCTAGATAAAACCACCTTTAAAGCAACAAAGCTGGCAAATCATAGTCTTACCGCGGCCACTGGTGCGGCGTTGAATCAGGCGGGTGAAATCGTTGTCAGCCGTACTCTGATCAACGACTATGGTCATGTTAATCGCTCTAAACTCTATAAACTCAACCCTCAGTCGGGTAATACCTGTTTGCTGGCCACGGTACCGGTGCGGCTGAACGACTTAGCAGTGAACACCGATCAGCCCGTGGCCTGTTACACCACACCCAGTTGCGAGACCGATCCTGAACCCACTTTCACCCTTGAAGCAATCACAGATGTGGTGTCTGAAGGGGGACAACTCGAATATCAGATTACCCTGAACAACGCTTACTATCAGGATGTGACGCTGGATGTCAGTGTGCTGGACGATACCACGTCTGCGGGTGATTACACGCCGCCGCCTGCCAGTATTACGATAGCTGCGGGACAAGTAAGTGCAACACTCAATATTGCAACTGTGGATGATGACGAGCATGAAGCCAGCGAGGCTTTCACCTTGCTGGTTGAAGGTGCAACACATACCAGCGGCTCTGCGTCTGTTACCGGCACCATAGAAGATAATGACCCTGCGTGTATACCAGATAACTACACCCGCATTCATTATCAGTTTGTCAGTGAAAGCGCAGGCTACAACAATGACTGGGGTGTGCGGGTCAATGGCAGCTATGTGAAGTTGCTGGATGAATACGGTGGCTCGGGCAGTTATGATGTCATTGAAGGCGCCAGCTACGACTATGTGTTGTCGATTAACGGTAACCCTGGCCAGCTGACCACTAACTATCGTGTGTATGGCGACAAGCAGTACTGGGAAGACCAAAACGACCGCGATTACAACGACTTTGTCCTGAAAGTCTGGACATCGAGCATCCAAAAAGGGTGTGAGTAACCTCTGCTAAAGTGGCCTCCAACAGGAGGCCATTTCCTTATACGTCATCAATTAACAGCAAAAGATCGGTGGCCCCGACGTCCACACCCGCCTGACTGAGTAATGTCGATACCTGACCACGGTGATGAGTCTGGTGATTGAATAAATGCGTCAGTAAACTGGCAAAGGGTTTATGATACGTCACACCCTTGCTGTTGCGATAGGTCAACACGCTTGTCAAATCACTGTCCTGTAAATGCTGTAGTAAACCTAAGATCTGCCCATCCAGCCACTGACGATAGTCAGTTAACTGCGCCAAATCGTCAAATAAACACTGATCCAGGCTGGTGGGGTCGTCCTGTGCCACCACAGCGGCCAGCACATCGGCGCAGGCTTCACAGGCGGCATAGCGTTTTAGCCAGATAAGATCTGCCACAACCAGGTGGTTTAAAGTGCCCAGTATCGAGCCAAAAAATGCACCCCGATCCTGTTTTAGGGCAGCATCGCTCAGCTGTGCGGCGGCGGTATACACTTTTTGATTCATCCACTGATTGTAATTTGCCAGTAGTCTGAACTGGGTAAGTTGGCTCATGGGCGTGTCCTTTCGGGTGTGTTTAGTTGCGCTGATAATGGCGGTGATTGTGGCAATAATACTAATACAAGTAGCTGATAATTATTCATAAATATAAACAAAAAAGGCAAGGGGTGATGAATATATTCATAGATGTCTACAGCCCTTCGCAATTCAGTTGTTGCTGCAGTTAACTTGTGGTAATTATCTGTTTACAATTTTAACCCATGGAAAAGAGAATGAAGCATAGCCCAAGGAAGCGACAGCAGGAAATTGACCGGTTTAACCGGCTGATCCAGCGCTCCATTCGCCAGATGCGCAATGAGCTTGGTTTAAGCCAAAAAGATCTGGCCGCGAAAATGTCGTCAGCGGTTGACCAGTCAACGGTCAGCAACTGGGAAAGTGGCAAAACGGATATGACCAGTGCCCAGCTGCTGGATATTTTTATGATTTTTGGCAAGGACCTGGTTGCCTTGTATTTTAATTTTTTAAGTGACAAGCCACCTGCCAGCCCGGAAGAACAAAACGAAGAAGAGGAGTCGTGAGATGGATTTTTATACAATTTTTAGTTTTATCGAGATCCCATTCCTGTTAACTGCCTTGGTTTATACCTGGAAATATGAATGCTCACGATATTTTCTGATTTTATTGACTGGTATCGAAATCGTTGACGCAGCTCTTTATAAGGTTAGCTATACATGGACGACGCACATGCCTTTGTACAATATGGTGATGTGTTTGTTGTTTTTAGTGCCCATTATTTATAGAAACCGCATTGCGTTTGCTCTACACCAGCTCACGGGGGCATCGTTTTTCTTTCGTGTGTATAAGAATCATCATTTCTCGGTGCAAGAGATTGGATTAATTTTTTTGAGCGCAATAGACTTTGCCTTGGCGGCGTTTAATTACCTGGAAGTTTGGCTATACAAATTTTATGTCATAGATGGCTGGATCATGGGCAATGGCGTGCGCAATTTTATATTGATCACTCTGAACTTACTGACGTGCTTTGGCTTGCTAACCTACGCAGTTAAAACCCCAGAGCGGGAACGGTTTTACAAGGTGCACGGCGATAATAGTTATGCGCCGGATTCACTTAAATAGCCAGTGATAGTTAAACAGATGTGCGCTTATGAGAGCGCATACCTGGCGACTCGAGGTCAACTATTGTAGTTTGCCATTGTGCACAAAAGTGTGTATTAATAATTTCATCATGCGGTGATTAACCGGGTGAGATATGCAAACAAAAGCGAGGAAGCATTGGTATGAAAACAATCAGTAAAACAGAATTATTACAAGTACATGGAGGCAGTCCGACAAAGCCCGGTGAGCGAGATCTACCACTCAGAACGCAACCGATTGAAAAGCCGACAAAATCTTAAATTTTATGGTTGGAGAGTAGCGCTTCGCTTAAGGCTTCATTGGGCAAAAGTAGCGTTAATTATTTGAATAGGGTGGAAGGAAGCATAGGAATGAAAAACATCAGCAAATCAGATTTGTTAAAAGTTCAGGGTGGGGTTAACAAGCCAGATGATCGAGGGTTGCCAGTCAGAATACAGCCAATTGAGAAGCCCCCCAAGTCTTAAACCCGGTAAAGCCCACGTTGAGCTCGCACTCGTCGTACACTTTGGGCGGCGCTCAGGTGTCAGGCTCATTTAATTGCCATCTTCGGGGCTATTCGGTTACCGGCTAATGCACGAGTATCAGACTGGCGGTAAAAGTGTTTTACTGCCAGTCGTTCATTCACGCTCAGGTTAAGCAGTCAGCGTTCCAATTCCATTCAGTCATCATCCTGTAAAAAAACTGCGCTAGCGCAAGCAATTTTTTTTCTACTCAGCTAAAATACTCGGTTATACGTTATTCTCAGCCGTGCTGTCTGATGGGGTGCTTGTATTGGTGCCTTTTACTCAGGTTTGTGCGGTGTTCTTTGCTCAATGACACGGGGTTTGTATGTCTGACAAGTGCTATATCACGGCGCAACAATTACTTGAAGATTCATTTCGACTGGCGGCTCAGGTTTATGAAGACGGCTTTCGTCCTGACTTTATTATCGGCATCTGGCGTGGTGGTGCGCCTATCGGGATTGCGGTTCAGGAATACTATGATTACAAGGGCATAGAAACAGACCACATTGCGGTGCGTACGTCGTCTTACTATGGTATTGGCAAGCAGTCGAAAGAGATCAAAGTACACGGTTTGCATTACATTGTTGAGAACGCCAATGCGGGCGACTCTTTGCTGATTGTGGACGACGTGTTTGATTCGGGCCGCAGTATTTATGCGCTGCGTGAAAAACTCGAAGAGCTGATGCGCCTGAACCTGCCAAAAGACATTCGTGTTGCCTGTCCTTACTACAAACCAACCAATAAAAAAGTGCCGATGACGCCGGATTACTTTATCCATGAGTCGGACGAGTGGCTGGTCTTCCCCCATGAGTTATCTGGATTAACGCCGGATGAGCTGATAGCGGGCAAATCTGACCTGGCTAATATCAAAGAGCTGTTTACTAAGTAAACAGACGCCAGTTGCATTGTGACAGCCGCACCGGCAAACGCCCGTGCGGCTTTTTTGTGGGTGTAAATCTGTTACACTCGCGCTATTGTGCTTTTTGATATGATGTTTGCTCTCTATGACTAACGCTACGCCCGATTATCAGGCTATTTTGCAACAGGTTGCACAGCAGATGCAGCCCCTGTCTCACCGGGGAAAAGTGGCCGATTACATCCCCGCGCTTGCCGAGCAGTCACTGGGTCAGTTTGCCATTGCATTACATACCGCCGACGGGCAAACCTTTAGTGCCGGTCACTGTGACAGCCGCTTTACCATTCAGTCTGTGTCTAAGGTGATGACCCTGACGCTGGCATTGCAGCGTTATGGCGATGAGCTGTGGCAGCGGGTGGGCAAAGAGCCGTCGGGCACCGCATTTAACTCCCTGACTCAGCTGGAGTTTGAAAATGGTATTCCCCGCAATCCCTTTATCAATGCCGGTGCCATTGTAACCTGCGATGCCTTATTCAGCCGCCTGAGTGCGCCTATCCACACTATGCTGGAGAGCTACCGCAGCCATACCGCTAATCCTAAGGTGGGCATTAACAAGGTGGTGGCACAGTCTGAGTACGACCATCGCTATCGTAATGCCGCCATGGCCTATCTGATGAAATCATTCGGCAACTTTGATAATCAGGTTGAAGAAGTGCTGTGGTCGTATTTTAACTTTTGCGCCATTGAGCTGAATGTGTGTGAACTGGCGCAGGCGTTTTCTTATCTTTCAACCGGCGGCATCTGTCAACAAAGCGGTCAGCGGGTACTGAGTGCTCGGCAGACCCAGCAGCTTAATTCTTTGTTGTTCACCAGTGGCTTGTACGACGCCGCCGGAGACTTTGCCTATCGGGTAGGCATGCCGGGTAAATCCGGGGTGTCGGGCACCATCATCGCGGTGGCACCAGAGCGCTTTACGGTAGCGGTGTGGTCGCCGGGGTTAGATAAAGTGGGTAATTCCGTGGCCGGTATAGCGGCGCTGGAGTTGCTGGCTGAAAAGCTGGGCACCGCGTTGTTTTAACCGAGCGCAGAGACATAAAAAATGGGAGCCTCGGCTCCCATTTTTTATTGTTTACTGATCCCAGTAGGTTTGTTCCAGTGAGTCTTCTCGCTCTGGCAACCCACGCGACAGGCGTGGCGAATGCTGAACTAAGACTTCGTAGCTGGCACGGTTAGCGTATTTGCTGATCTGCGCCAGTGAGGAATAGGTAATGGCATGCTGCTCATGCTTGGCCGAATTGGGTACATTTATCTTGTGATACACATTGGCTGATAAGTCGTGTAGTACTGCAGCCAGCGCACAATCTCCGGCACCATTGGTGTTTTTGATGGTGTCTGGTCCACCCATGTAAGGGGCGGTGTGGCTGTATGCTTTGATTGGCTGTTTACAGGCACTGCGGCGCATGGCGCGGGAGAACTCATACTGGTTGAATTCGGGAATGGCCCCTGGCAGCAGCGGATATTCGGTTTCGCGTTTTTTCTCGTCGTCCACGTAACCGGCCATAAACAGGCCCTTTGGTCCGGCGGTACAGATCACTAAGTCTACCCAGTCCAGCGCTTTGTCGGCGGCCAGTAGCGGATCGTCAAAACCTGTGATGGCTTCGCCTTCTTCCTCGTTCATGGCCAGAATATCGACGTGTTTTTCAACGAATTCTGCCCACCACGCGGGGTCTTGTTCAATCAGGAACTTAGTGCCTAACGTCAATACCACAGGCACACCGGCATCATTGGCATACTTCACTGCCTGCATGGTTGCCTGAGTCATGGTTTCTTCGCCTGAGGTACGCATCAGATAGGCGCTGATCACCAAAGCGGAGGCGTTTTCAATCAACGACTTGTCGATAGACTCTGGTTTCAGATGGTTCATCATACCGGCGCTGATCGCGAAAGTACGTTCGCCACTGTCGTCAATCAGGGTAAAGCAACGGCCGATGGGACCGGGCACAGGTTGCAGGTAATCAAGATCGACGCGGCTGGAGGTGTTACACAAAAACTTATAGGCGTAGCTGCCTATTTGAATGTTTTCGCTCATTACGCCCAACAACACCGAGCGGCTATCCGCCAGCACGGAGTAGTTGTGCATGGTATTGCCTATGGTGCCGCCAGCAAATTCATAGTCAATCATGTCATCACGTTTCAGGCGGTCATAGAGCGCGTTGGTGACATCATTGTCTATCACTTGAGACATACCGCGTTGCAGCCCAAACTCATCAAGGAAGGCCTGATCAACCTTAGCTTCGATATCTACTACGATTTGGTCAATACCACAAATGTAGTTGCGTTTAAGTCGATCAACGACATGTAACTGGTTAATTATGGGGTCTTTATCTTCAACTGGAAAATAATGTTTATGTCTTCTGCGGCCCGGAAATTTCATGTTTTACCCGTGTGTGTTGAGCTCGTCAAATAAAAAAAGCGGCGAATTATAGCTTAAATTGATATCAATGAGCCATGGCAATTTGCTAATTTTAGCAATATAACTGTCACAGTGCGCAGTTCGCGACAATACGCTAGAATATCCTCCATTTTGTACCCAGGAGCACACAGGTGGACGAACAACAGCAAGATCTTTATTGGATGCAGCAGGCACTGGAGTATGCCGACAAGGCTGAGCAGGAAAATGAGATCCCGGTTGGCGCCGTGGTGGTCAAAGACGGCGAGCTGATTGGCGCAGGCTGGAACCGCTCGATTTGTTGTCATGACCCTTCCGCGCATGCCGAGATGCTGGCGATTAGAGATGCCGGTCAGCGCGTCGAAAATTATCGGCTGGTGGATTGCACTCTGTATGTGACGTTAGAGCCGTGCCCTATGTGTGCCGGTTTGCTGGTGCACAGCCGTATTAAGCGGGTGGTGTTTGGCGCAGCGGATGCCAAAACGGGTGCTGCGGGATCCATCATGAACCTGCTGCAAGAGCCGAAACTGAATCATCAGGTTGAGGTATTAGGTGGGGTATTGGCGGAGCAGTGTGGCGAAAAGTTGTCGGCGTTTTTCCGTCGTCGCCGTAAAGAGATCAAGGCGCAGAAAAAAGCGCGTCAGGCGGGGTTAAACGACGAGGCGGCTCAGGACTGAGCCGCTCTTTCGTCTGCCGCGATTTGGATTAACGCATAAATGCGGCGGCGTAATAAAATTTTACGGTGAATGTTGCGTAACATAACACGGCGACGATTTGGGTTGGTGTTGCGCGTATTACGTTTAAATTGATGAGTACGACGTCTTCTTAGCATCGTAACCTCCATTTTTAGTGAGAGAACAACTACGCGCGACAGCTATATCGTAATAGTGTGTCAGCCTGATGACAGGCGCTGAAATTCACACCGGATACCTAACTGGACGCCTTGCAGATCAGTGAGCGGGTTGCTCTGAGTCCGTATTGGCTTGAAGGGCCCCATTTTCGTCTAACCAGATCAGGGCGTCGTAGTACCGGCGAATATTATCTACATAAGTTACTGCCACATCGCCGCGCGCATATCCATATTTAGTCTTTCGATAGTAGCGCTTTTTAGTCAGCAGTGGTAGTCGTTTTTTCACCTCTGCCCAGCTGGTTGCATCGCCGCCCTGACGCAGGGTCAGCTTACGCGCGTCATTCACATGACCCCACCCGACGTTATACGCAGCCAGGGCAAACCAGGTTCTGTCTGGTGCACTGATCTGTTTGGGAATGCGGTTAATGAGCTTACGCAGATAGCGTGCGCCGCCACGAATGTTTTGCTCGGGTTTCAGTCGATGGGTTACGCCCACCTGCTTGGCTGTGCGTTGGGTCAGCATCATGATCCCGCGTACGCCGGTGGGCGATTTAGCCCTGGGGTTCCACATCGATTCCTGATAGCTCAGCGCGGCCAGTAATCGCCAGTCGAGCTGATGTTGCTGTGCGTACTGCATAAACCAGTCCTGATATTTGGGTAGCGTGGTTTTGCTTGCCTCAACAAACGCCAGGGTATTGACGTAATTAAAGCGCTGAACATGGCCAAAGTACTTTTCTTCGAGCGCCGCCAGCTGTGCAGACTGTTGCATTCTGGCAAAGAATGGTGGCAGCAGAGCATACAAAGAGTCGTCCTGGTCGTTGCGCAGGACCCAGGCGACCGGATCGGATTGAGTGACAGAAAAGGCAATACTGACATTGGGGTGATAGCGCCGAAACAGCGCCAGTGAGTGAGAGTCGACCACAGTGTATTGTATGTTGCCGTCGATGATCCCTTGCAGCAGCTCTTCCTGATCCCGGTCATCCACACTTTGCCAGCTGAGTTCGGGATACTGCTGCTGTGCCACCTGCAACGAGATCACATGGTGGCTGTTAGCCAGCACGGTGACCGGGCCGGTTAACTGGGCAAAGTTACGTGGCCGGGTATTGCCTTGCTTAAATACCAGCTTTTGGCTGATCTCCCGATAGCTGGGACCAAACCGAAAATGCTCGGCACGCTGTGGGTGGTAAGTGAGTCCGGCTGCGGCAATGTCCAGGTCGCCACTTTGCAGCCGCTCAAACAGTTTTTTCAGGCTGAAAAAGGGCACTATCTGTAGCTCAACCCCCAGCTCATCAGCAAACTGCTCTGCCAGCTCGTATTCAAATCCCTGTTCACCGCCAATGCCCTGATAAAAGGTGGCGGGCCCAACTAAGGTGCCAATGCGGATCGCTTGTTGCGCTTTGATCTTTTGTAGTTGTGTGGCAGGCATTTTTTCGCAGCTGCTTAACAACAGCAGCATGCACAGTACCAGCACAGAGGAAAGCAAACGCATAAGTGACTTTTGACTCCGGGTTAAACTAGGGTGACAGAGGCTTCCATGCTCGCAATTAACGGCGCTTTTGTGAAGGGGCTTTTTTTCGATAATTGCTAAATTTGAGTTAAATAAGGAGGCCAAATCGACTATAATGGCGGCCCAAAATATCGTTCAATCCTTAACCCCGGATGAAAATACCTATGTTGATCCTACGTGGTGCACCTGCACTTTCTGATTTCAAAGTTCAAAAAATCCTTAAAAGCTGTAACGATGCGCAATTGCCAGTCACTGGCGTGTATGCCGAGTTCATGCATTTTGCCGATCTGACAGCGGAACTTTCTGAGTCTGAACTGGACAAGCTGAGCAAGCTTTTAAAGTACGGCCCGACCATTGCCGAACATGCGCCTGAAGGAACCCTGATCTTAGTGACGCCGCGAATTGGCACGATTTCGCCCTGGGCTTCTAAAGCCACAGACATTGCCAACAACTGTGGTCTGGATAAAGTACACCGCGTAGAGCGTGGTATTGCCTACTATGTTGAGGGCGCGCTAAGCGCAGAGCAGACAGCTGAGGTAGCTAAGCTATTGCACGACCGTATGACCGAGTCAGTGCACAGCAAACTGGAAGACGCGGGTCAGTTATTCCGCGTAGAAGAGCCGCGCCCAATGTCATCTGTAGACATTCTTGGCGGTGGCCGTGAAGCGCTTGTTACGGCAAACGTTGAACAAGGTTTCGCATTAGCAGACGACGAAATTGACTACCTGGTTGAAAACTTCACCAAGCTGGGTCGCAACCCGAACGACATCGAGCTATTTATGTTCGCACAGGCGAACTCTGAGCACTGTCGTCACAAAATTTTTAACGCCGACTGGACAATCGACGGCAAAGAGCAGCCAAAGTCGCTGTTCAAAATGATCAAAAACACCTTTGAGACGCACCCGGAAAATGTCCTGTCTGCTTATAAAGATAACGCAGCGGTTATGAAGGGGTCTAAAGCGGGTCGTTTCTTCCCAAATAAAGACGGTGAGTACAGCTACAATCAAGAGAATATTGAAATCTTGATGAAAGTAGAAACCCACAACCACCCAACGGCGATTGCGCCATTCTCAGGCGCATCAACCGGTTCTGGTGGTGAAATTCGCGACGAAGGCGCAACCGGTCGTGGTTCTAAGCCAAAAGCGGGTTTGGTTGGTTTTACCGTCTCTAACCTGCGCATTCCGGGCTTTGAGCAGCCGTGGGAAAGCAACTTCGGCAAGCCTGGCCGTATCGTTGATGCACTCGACATCATGATTGACGGTCCTCTGGGTGGCGCGGCGTTTAACAACGAATTTGGTCGTCCAAACCTGCTGGGTTACTTCCGTACATACGAAGAAAAAGTAAACAGCCACAATGGCGAAGAGGTACGTGGTTACCACAAGCCAATTATGCTGGCAGGTGGTCTGGGTAACATCCGTACTGAGCACGTGCAAAAAGGTGAAATCCCGGTTGGCGCTAAGCTAGTAGCCCTTGGTGGTCCGGCGATGAACATTGGTCTGGGTGGTGGTGCTGCCTCATCCATGGCTTCTGGTCAGTCAAACGAAGATTTAGATTTCGCTTCTGTACAGCGTGAAAACCCAGAGATGGAACGTCGTTGTCAGGAAGTGATCGACAAGTGCTGGCAGCTTGGCGACGAAAATCCCATTGCGTTTATCCACGATGTGGGCGCGGGTGGTCTTTCAAACGCATTCCCTGAGCTTGTAGACGACGGTGGCCGTGGTGGTAAATTCCAGCTGCGTAACATCCCGAACGATGAGCCGGGCATGGCACCGCACGAGATCTGGTGTAATGAATCACAAGAGCGTTACGTACTGGCTGTTGCGGCAGAAGACTTTGCGCGTTTTGAAGAAATCTGTAAGCGAGAGCGTGCACAATACGCCGTTATCGGTGAAGCAACTGAAGAGCGTCATCTGACCGTTGCGGATAGCCACTTTGATAACAACCCGGTAGACCTTCCGCTTGAAGTACTACTTGGTAAAGCACCTAAGATGCACCGTGACGTTGAGTCAAAGCAAGTTGAAGGCCAAGCCCTGAACACTGACAGCATCGACGTTGAAGAAGCAGCTAAGCGTTTACTTCGTCTGCCGACCATTGCTGAGAAAACATTCCTTATCACCATTGGTGACCGTACGGTAACAGGCCTGGTGGCACGTGACCAGATGGTTGGTCCCTGGCAGGTACCAGTTGCAAACTGTGCGGTAACCGCAGCGGCGTTTGATACTTACCACGGTGAAGCCATGTCAATGGGTGAGCGCACACCAGCGGCACTGCTAAACTATGGTGCATCGGCACGTTTAGCCGTCGCAGAAGCGTTAACGAACATTGCTGGCGCAAACATTGGTGGTCTTGATAACATCAAGCTGTCTGCAAACTGGATGGCAGCAGCGGGTCACCCGGGTGAAGACGCAGGTCTTTACGAAGCGGTTAAAGCGGTCGGTGAAGAGCTGTGTCCAGCACTTGGCCTGACTATCCCTGTGGGTAAAGACTCCATGTCAATGAAGACAACATGGCAAGACGAGGGTGAAGACAAGGCGGTCACTGCACCACTTTCTTTGATCATCACTGCATTTGGCCGTGTCGAAGACATTCGTAAAACAGTCACACCTCAGCTTCGCACTGATAAAGGTGACTCAAGCCTGATCTTAGTTGATTTGGGTGCAGGTCAAAACCGTATGGGTGCATCAAGCCTGGCACAGGTTTACAAGCAACTGGGTGACAAGACGCCAGACGTTGATAGCCCAGAGCTGTTAAAAGGCTTTTACAACGCGATGCAGGCGCTGGTTGCTGACGAGAAGCTACTGGCTTACCACGACCGTTCAGACGGTGGTTTATTCACAACGGTAGCGGAAATGGCCTTCGCAGGTCACACCGGTGTGACAGTAAACCTGGATAGCCTGACAGGCTCTGACATCGAAGCGCTTTATAACGAAGAGCTGGGTGCTGTGATCCAGGTTCGAAATTCCGACCTTGCAGCAGTTGAAGCCGTGTTAGCTGATAACGGCCTTGCGGCAATCAGCCACACTATCGGTGCACTAAACACAGAAGATAAAGTGATCTTCAACCGTGGCGGTGAAGCAGTACTTGCCAATACCCGTACTGAACTACGTACTATCTGGGCAGAAACGACGTACAAGATGCAGGCACTGCGTGATAACCCTGAGTGTGCTAAGCAAGAATTTGATGCCAAGTTTGACGAAAAAGACCCTGGTCTGAACGTAAAACTGAGCTTCGATTTAAACGAAGACGTAGCAGCACCTTACATTGCAACCGGTGCTAAACCTAAGATGGCAATCTTGCGTGAGCAAGGCGTTAACTCGCACGTTGAAATGGCAGCCGCCTTTAACCGTGCAGGCTTCGCCGCAGTCGACGTACACATGAGTGACATCCTGGAAGGTCGCCTGACACTGGAGCAGTTCAAAGGCCTTGTAGCCTGTGGTGGCTTCTCGTACGGTGACGTACTGGGCGCGGGTGAAGGTTGGGCTAAGTCAATCCTGTTCAATGATATGGCACGTGACCAGTTCCAAACCTTCTTTGAGCGCCAGGATACGTTCAGCTTAGGTGTGTGTAATGGTTGTCAGATGCTATCAACACTGAAAGAGCTGATCCCAGGCACTGAGCACTGGCCACGTTTTGTAACCAACAAGTCAGAGCGTTTTGAAGCACGCTTCAGCCTGGTTGAAGTACAAGAAAGCCCGTCAGTATTCTTCCAGGGTATGGCGGGCTCTCGTATGCCAATCGCAGTCTCACACGGTGAAGGCCATGCTGAGTTTGCCAACGACGCAGCGGTGAAAACCGCCCTTGAGTCTGGCACAGTAGCCGTTCAGTACGTGGATAACTTTGGTAAGCCAACCACGCAATACCCGAACAACCCGAATGGTTCACCAGAAGGTATTACAGGTATTACCTCAACGGATGGCCGTGCAACCGTGATGATGCCACACCCAGAGCGTGTATTCCGTGCTGTGGCTAACTCTTGGCACCCGGACGAGTGGAAAGAGGACAGCCCGTGGATGCGCATGTTCCGTAACGCACGTAAGAATGTTGGGTGAGACTGAACCGAAACGAAGTTTCGCAGTTAGTCGAACGCTTTTCAGGGACGAAAAGCCGGGCCGCCGCTTCAGGACGAATCAATATGCAGTGCCTCAACTAGCTTAAAAGGAAAGGTCACTTCGGTGACCTTTTTTTATTGCTCACAAATTCACCCTGTTCATGGTTTAGTATTATTTGCCCCTTATACTTTCTGTCCTTAAGTTTTTTATGTAAATACCGATACAATGGTTGAATTAGAGGTACTCCGGTCGCAAGAAACCGGTGTCCGATAATGGCAATCAAGGAGTGAGTATGGACATACAAATACACCCAGGCAGTGCTTTAGCACACAAGCCGGCATCGCATGCACCAGTTCACAGTAACAGCGATGAGGCGTTGAATGTGAATGCTCAACAAGAGACTCAGGATAGCAAAAAAGCTGAGGTCACCCCCCCACTGCTGTCAAAAGAGCTAGACGAAGAAGCGGGGCAGTACAAAGAAGATAACCCGGTATTCAAAGAGGATTATGAGGACCTGGAAAAAGCTATGGAAGTTATCCAGGCGTTGATCCGTAAACTACAGGCACAGCTCAGTAAGCTGATACAATCCGTGCAGCAGCGCCCTTTGCAAATACGACAAAACGAAGAAACAGAAGCGTCAACAGACTCAGTACCGGTTGAGCACATAGGATTAAAGCAGTACCGTGACAGCGCTAAAGTGGACGAAATCGCATTACTTGAACAGCAGTTGTCTGAATACAAGCAGCTGGAAGCAGATATTCGCGTCAATATGATCAAAATGATCCTCGCGGAGCGAGAGCGACTCGAAGAACTAAAGGAACAGGGCCAGTTGTAAGCGAATTTACTGACCAGCAGGTAACAAACCTGTAAGGGACTTTTGCAAACTTTACATCTTCTTACTGTGGCAGACATTACATCGCCACCAAGATCCCTTACACTTATGCAAGTTTTCAATAAGTACCTGATAGCGATGCGGCGTTTTTTTCTTATTCTGTTATTTGCCCTGTTTACGATAGGGATCACTGTTTATTATTTTCGCGTGCCACTGACACTCACCATTGGCAAGCAAATACTGACTGAAGAACAGGGCTTGCTGGAGTGCTTAGACTGGTCTGTCGATAGCTGGGACAGACTGGCAATCGAGCGGCTGTGCTGGCGCAGTGATGGCATAACGGTGGAGCTGAGTAATGCCACTTTTGACGGCGACCATTTGCAGGTGGGCAGTATGAGTGTGGTCCATCGTGCGGTTGAGACTGCAAGCGACACTGAGGTGGCGCACACGCCTGCGCCTTTACAGCTTGATTTGCCAGAGGGCATGCCGACACTCCAGATTGAGGCACTCACCGTATCGAGTTTCTTGTTACCAGCGCCGCTGAACCTGAGCGTAACCCAGCGCGATGACTTTGCGTTTACTATCAGCGGGGATGTAGAAGCCGATATCGACTTGTATGATACTGAACTGCTCAGTGCGTTGAAACTATCTAGCCCCGCTGTACAGAATGTGTTGCGTCAGGCCAACTTGCCTGTGGAAGTGTCGGCTTTGACAGGGGTTGTTGAAACCCGTTTTGATGGCCTGACGGTCAACGCAGATATTCAGTTACAGAGCACATTGAGCTATGCCTTGCCTCAGTGCCAGCCTGAGATTCAGGTCAATGGTGTGATCTCCGGACGGTGGGATCTGAGCAGTCAAAGTGGCAAGGTGGATCTGAGCCAGTTGCCTGCCGATGTGAGCGTGCCTGAGTGTGAGTCGTTGCTTGCAAAGCTCCCACAGTCCTGGCAAAACAGCCTTTGGTCGGCACAGTGGCGAGCCCAAGTCACTGAGCCGGTGACGCTGAATGCGGATAAGGTACGTTTGCCTGAATTGCGTGTGTCTGATGGCAATGGCGTAACGTCAGTCACACTCAGTGATCTGACATATCAGGTTACCGGGCAGCAGGTACGCAGTAAACTGATGCTCTCACATCAAAGCGACGCGCTTAATCTGCTGAAGGCACAAGTCGATATGTTGCTTGCCGGTACACAGTTGGATAGCAAAGGCACAGTCACCCTTGAGGTGGCGCAGGCGCCGGCTGAGCTGCCTGTTAACTGGCAGGACTTAACTTTACGCAGCGAGTTTGCGTTGCTGGGCACAGTCACAGAGCAGTTAAATTTAACCTTTGCAGTACAACCCCAGGCACAGACTGTGACGGCAGAAAACCTGAGCCTGGAGGCGCTTTCGACCAGGTTGTCTGGTCAAGCCACATTCGATGTGGCTAAGCAAGATGTTTCAGCGACAAAAGCCCCGTTTGCATTGCTGCAATGGCAGCTCAATTCTGATGTAGAGCGCTATCTGATCAGTGGCGTACAGGGGCGCAATCTGAGCATCACAGGACATGGTGATATCAATGCCATGCTGGCAGCCACGGTCCATAGCGATATTCGGGTTGGCTCATTCAAACGCCAGGAAGTAAGAGGCAAAGACTTGCATCAGCAGCTTGAGTTCCGTGGTCAATTACACAGCGAGGGCCCGGTTGGCAAGCTAACGGGCAACTCGGTGATTGAGTTGCTGGCGCACCCTCAATTGGTGCTCAGAGATGTCGAGATGCGAACGAGCGGCAGTATTGCAGGAAGTGAACAACTGGCACTGAATCATACACTGACCCTGGATAACCTGGAGTTACAACTGGCGCATCGTCTGGAAGCTGGGTTAATGCCATTTACTCTGACACTGGCCGATCATGGTCTGGGGGCGCTGCAGTCATTAGCCAGCCAATTTGTGCCTAAACTTAAAATTGAGCAGGGTTTGATCAATGCTCAGGTTACGGGTGAGCTGACGCGGCAGGCTTTTGATTTTGAAATGAATGTGGATGACGCCGCGTTTTTATATGAGCACCATTATGTGTCGGAGCTGGACTTGCCAATGAAGGGAAAGTGGCATGCGGGTGAGCTGATGATTGAACCTGCGCCACTGAGTATCACCGAAGTGCGCTCGGGGGCTGTGCTGACAGACGTACAAGGTCAGATAACTTCAGACAGCAATATGCCGGTGTTACGTCAGTTCAGGGCCAATGTATTTGGCGGCCAGTTAGCGGCTGAGCAAATCTTACTGAGTAAGCAAGATCAGGAGATTTTAGTGACGGCCAGCGACCTGGACCTGATGCTGATCTCAGAAGCGGGCCGAGAGTCTGGCGTTGAGCTACATGGCCAGGTTTCCGGCAGACTGCCGGTGTTTATACGCAACGGGCAGGCCGAGATCCGTGATGGCTATCTCAGCAATGTGGTGGATAGTATGCTCAAGGTAGAGGATAATGCATCATTCAATGCCCTAAAGGCTCAGCGTCCGGAATTACAAACGGTGTTTGGTGTACTGGACGAGTTGAGTATTGAAACATTAAGTGCTGACGTGAACATGGCACAAGACGGGCAGCTGGAATTGGCTGTGAAAATAGCCGGTGAAAACAAGCAGCAAAAACAGCCCGTGAATTTTAATTATACGCACAGTGAAAATATTTATACCCTGTTCAGGGCATTGCGCCTGAGCGATGAAATTACTCAGGAAGTGGAAAAAGCTTTAAACTAATAGGAGCAACTCAGCATGAAATGGATGCTAACTTTGGTGTTCGCTGTTTTGGTATCGGCCTGTACACATAAAGTACAGGTAGAAACCAAAGAGCCAATCACCATCAACTTAAACGTCAAAGTTGACCATGAGATCCGTGTTAAGGTCGACAAAGAGCTGGACGATCTGTTCAGCGATGACAGTGAACTATTCTAAGGAGCCAGATCATGAACGCATCTAAGTTACTCACCACGATTGCCGCAGCTTGCATGAGCTTTTCGGTATTGGCCATTTCTCTGGATGATGCAAAATCCCAGGGCTTAGTTGGCGAAACCGCAACCGGCTATCTGGGTGTGATTAAGGGCAACAGCGAAGTGAACAAGCTGGTAGAGGAAGTAAACAGCAAGCGCAAAGCAAAGTATCAGCAGTTGGCCAAGAAAAACGGCATCAGCCTGAGCCAGGTTGAAGTGATGGCTGCCAAGAAAACCTTTGCCAAAACGGCACCCGGTCACTTTGTGAAAGTAGACGGTAAGTGGGTTAGAAAGTAACAGTGTGGGCGGTATAGTCCGCCCTGACTTTTATTTCTCTTGCAGACACTGGTGCAGTAACTGTTGCCAAAACGCGGCTCCTTTTCTGCGTGCCAGTCGGATATTGTTATCCGGAATTGACTCGGGATCATCATAGCTTTCCAGTGCTTCAGCCATGCTGGCTTCACGGATCACGTGCAAAGCCGGGTAGGGCGCACGATTTGTGTAGTTGGCTGGGTCGTCCTCTTCTGCATCTGCAAACACATAATCCGGGTGGAAATTGGCAAGCTGGAAAATCCCCTCATAACCCTGTGCAACCAGCAGCGCATTTGCCAGGTCAACCAAATCTAAAAATGCGTCAAAATCAGCAAAGCCCTGAGTGAAAATAAGCAGGCTGGTTTCCCGTTCAGGTGTCTGCGTCAGCGCCTGGCACTCATCGAGCATGTCCATCACGGCATCTTCGGGGGATTGCGACTCACAGACTCGATAGTGAATCGCATTTTGCTCAACTTCCTTGCGGGCAAACGGACAAAAGTTATATTTGACGATCACTGAGCTGACCCAGTTTTGCATCGCTTTGACGGCAATATGGTGCATTTATTTTTCCAAAAGAGAGTTGATCATGGTAACACTGCGCGCAATGGCGCCCTGGTTGCGGGCCAGGCAAGCCTGTGCCTGTGCACCCAATTCTGTTGCACGTTGCGTTGAGCTTAAATACGCCAGTAAAGTATCGGCTAACTGGTGTGAGTCAGCCACTTCAATGGCACCTTGCAGTGCAAACAGTTCCGGATAGATGTGGGCAAAGTTATAAGTGTGAGGCCCGGTTAGCACACCGACCGAGCAGGCCGCAGCTTCAAGTGGGTTATGACCACCACGCTCAATCAGGCTGCCGCCAATGTAGGCGATTTTCCCACACCCGTATAATAGCTTTAGCTCGCCCAAAGTGTCTGCCAGCAAAACCTGGGATGGTATTGTGTATGATTGGCTGCGGCGGCTATAGCTGAACCCCTGAGCTTCAATTAATGCCGCGACTTTGTCGAACTGCTCCGGGTGCCTGGGCGCAATAATTAACAGCGCATCGGGCAGTTGAGTTAACAGTTGCTGATGCGCTGCCAGTACCTGCTCGTGTTCTGCGGGATGGGTGGAACCGGCGACCCAAACGGGACGTGCGCCAAGTTGTGCCTTAATTTCGTCAATTTTATCCTGCTGGCTATCATCCAGTGCGATATCAAACTTGATTGAGCCCGTCACCGTGACTTTGTCCTGAGCCAGTCCCAGCTTTACAAAGCGCGCTGCATCATCCTGGTTGTGGCTGGCCAGTCTGCTAATCTGACGCATTAAAAATCGACTCAAAGGGGCAACTTTTTGATATCCAGCGAAGGATTTCTCAGACAAACGGGCATTGATGAGGGCAACCGGACAGTGTGCCTGGTTGGCATAATAAAACAGATTTGGCCACAACTCAGTTTCCAGTACCAATAATGCCTTTGGCCGCAAGTGTCGAATAAAGCGTCGCGTCGCGAAGGCAAAATCGATTGGCAAATAGCAAATGGTGATATCTCGCGCACTGTTGCCAAATAGCTGATTGAGCTGTTCGCGGCCCGTTGGGGTATTACAGGTCAGTACAAATGCATCATTCGGATGTTCTTGCAGAAGCGCCTTGATAAGCGGCGTGGCGGCCAGCACTTCTCCTACCGAGGCGCAGTGGATAACGATTGCTTGCTCTGCACACTCTTTTGCCACTGAGCCGAAGCGCTCCGAGAAATGCGCTTTATAGTGCGGATTCTTTTTTCCCCTGATAACGTAGAGATACAATACAATGAGAGGGCACAATGCCAGCAGTAGCAGAGAATATAAATGTCGGATCATGGCAGCCATCAGTATAAAAACGCTTATTTTAACTTGTCGGCCTGAAAAAGCGATAACACACGTACAAATTATCACAGTTGCCTTGGTGCTCAGCGGGTGGGAATTTGCTAAAATCGGGCAAAATCTCCAACTTTAAAAGGTTTTACGTTGTCCTTTCGTACTATCACGCTTTCTTCATTGTGTCTGCTAGGTGCAGCGCAGGCTTTTGCAATGCCAACGGCATTCTTACCTTTGGGTAAAGACAACATCCTGGAATATCAGATTGACCAGATGTTTGCTTTGACCGGCACCACGCCAATGTCTAAGCCGTATCGGATCACCGAAATCAATAAAACCTTATCTGAGCTTGCGCATGTAGACCCAGTCTTACATCAAAATATTAAAACGCGATTGGCTCCGTACCTTGAAAGAGACGCAATTACTCGTCGTGGTATTAAGCTGAGAGTGGATTCTGGCGACGTACAACAGCTAGCGAATGACCGAGGAAATTATAGTAGCGAGTATGCTGAGCTCTCATTCGATGGGATCTGGCGTGGCAGTAACACAAGTTTGGTTCAAATCGGCGCAGAATATCGTGTCGATGTAGGCAAGGTTGTGCCTTACAATACATTCTACGCCATAGGTGGGGATAACTTACAACTTACTTTGGGCTACAAAGAGCACTGGTTCTCGCCGTTCAAGCATGCTGCTCAAGTGTATTCAAACAATGCCAAGACGCCATTGTCGGCCTCTTTGGGATTAAATCTGCCATTAGATAATTGGTGGAACTTTGATTTTGAACTTTTCTACTCGGAACTGGAACACGTCGAGGACGGAATTTTATATCAGGGTACATTTCATGATGGTACACCTAAGCTTGCAGGTACCCATCTTAGTTTTGAACCGCTGGATAATTGGAAAATTGGTATCAACCGGATGATGCAATTTGGCGGTGGTCCGCGTGAAGTGGGCTTCAAAGATGTTGTCAAAGCGTATTTTGATCCCGCTGGAAATGATAACTTCGAAAAAGTGGGGAGTTCCGATGCCGAACTGGGTGATCAATGGGCAAGTATTACATCGGTATTTAAAACAAACTGGTTTATGCCTGTTGAGTGGTACCTTGAATATGGTGGAGAAGACACCAAAGAGCATAAGAACTATCAGTTTGGAAATATAGCCTCTAATTTTGGTTTCTATCTGCCTGCATTGACAAAAAGTCTGACATTTAGGTATGAACACTCCAACATGCATAGTTTATGGTACCAAAATTACATTTATCCTGAGAAAGGGAACACGATAGATGGGTTTGTGGTTGGGCATGCCGTTGCCAATCAGCGCAGCTTTCTCGATGGTGTGCCGAGCAGAGCTCACTTAGTCGAAATGACTTATCGGGAAAGCACAGACTCAATGTGGCGTCTTGAGCTATCCACAGTTAAAAATAGCAATCAATTTGTGGCGTTTGGCATACAACATATCAGAAATTATGAGCAAGCCAGACAGCTTCAAATTGCCAATACCCGACGCCTCTATGACAAGCAGGTAGAGACAGTGCTGACCTATGGCAAAGATGTGTTTGGCGAAAACTACACTTGGCTATCTGTCAATGTATACTGGTAGCGACACACAGCGTTACCATTTAATTTAACACGGGTTAGTTTTGACTTTGTAACGAATACAGAGTCGCATTATTTATTAAGGATCACTATGTCAATCAATGATCACATCAAACAAAGCTATCAGGCCAGCTTAGAGCGACATATGGCGTTGTTCGCAAAAATGGCCGATTATCACTCCCAGTCTGTGGAACTATTGGCCGCCTGCAAGGCAACCTTAGATGCCGGCGGTAAGGTGATCTGGTTTGGTAATGGTGGCAGTGCGGCTGATGCACAGCATTTGGCTGCCGAGTTTGTGGTTCGTTACAAGCTTGAGCGTGGTCCGCTGGCGTCCATTGCTTTGACTACAGATACGTCAATTTTAACGGCGCACAGCAACGATTATCACTTTAATACCGTATTTGAGCGCCAGGTACAGGCGCTGTGTAAGCCTCAAGATCTGGTAATTGGCCTGACCACTTCAGGCACCAGTGAGAACATCAATCTGGCATTACAGGCAGCGAACGAGATTGGTGCCTATACGGTGGCACTGACTGGCCGTACTGGTGGCACAGTAAAAGACATCGCCAGATTGCCAATCATCATCGACTTTGACGAAACCGCACGTATTCAGGAAGCCCACATGTTTATCGGCCACTGGCTCTGTGAAGCGGTTGATATGGTGATTGCGGAGCAGACAGCATGAACCTGAGTGCATTGAGAAATTTAAACCAGGCAAAGGTTCTGGTGGTCGGTGATGTGATGCTCGACCGCTATTGGCATGGTGATACGGGTCGTATTTCACCTGAAGCGCCGGTGCCAGTGGTTAAGGTGAGTAGCCTGGAAGACAAAGCGGGCGGCGCGGCTAACGTAGCGAAAAATATCGCGCATTTGGATGGCCAGGTTGGACTGCTGGGTCTAATTGGTGAAGATGACAATGGCCGCCAGCTGGAATCGATTCTGGCAAAAGAGCAAATTGCCTCACAACTGGTCACTGTGGCTGAGCTGCCGACGATTGCCAAAATGCGCGTGATCAGTCGTCATCAGCAGGTGGTACGGCTGGACCTGGAAGAGCCCTTTGTCCATTCCCACAGTCAGCTGTTATTGACCCGTCTGGAGCAAGTGGTTAATCACTATGACTTTGTGCTTTTTTCAGACTATAACAAAGGCGCGTTAACGTGTATTGAAGAGATGATTAAAGTCGCTAAGGATGCCGGTAAAACGGTGCTTATCGACCCGAAATCGTCTGATCTGAGCCGCTATCGTGGCGCAGACTACATAACGCCAAACCTCAATGAGTTTCGTCTCGCCGGAGGAGACGCCAGCAACGAAGAGACACTGACGAGCAGTGCCCGGGCTTTGATAAAGCAAGCCGGCATTGGCGCTATGTTGCTGACGCGCTCTGAGCAGGGAATGTCGTTGATCACGCAAGATGAGAAGCATGATTTTGCCGCTCAGGTGCAGGAAGTCAGCGATGTCACCGGCGCGGGTGATACTGTGATTGCAACACTGACAACTATGCTGGGAGCCGGGTTTTCGCCCAGTGAAGCGGTGGAGCTGGCCAACTTAGCGGCGGGGATTGCCGTGGCTAAACTGGGCGCTGCGACCGTAACCCCGGAGGAGCTGAGCCGTAAACTGGGGCAGTATCTGCGTCAAACCGGTGAGCATTATCAAACGCCTTATGAAGAAGTGCTCAAGCACATCGAGTTTGCCAAACAAAACGGCGAGACCATAGTGTTTACCAATGGCTGCTTTGATATTCTGCATGCCGGACACGTACGTTATCTGGCGCAAGCTAAGGCCAGAGGCGACAGGCTGGTAGTTGGTCTCAATAACGATGACTCTATTTCAAGACTGAAAGGGCCAGAGCGGCCAATCAATCCGCTCAATGAGCGTGCTATGGTGCTGTCGGCGTTGGCGTCAGTAGACTGGGTGATCCCGTTTGGTAAAGAAAGTGAGGGCGATACACCGGCTAAGCTGATTGAACAGATCAGCCCACATATTCTCGTCAAGGGCGGGGATTATCAGGTGTCAGAAATTGCAGGTGCCGATCATGTCCTTGCCATGGGCGGTCAGGTTGAGGTGTTAGCCTTTCTCGACGGATGCTCCACATCCAATATCATTGCCAAGGCCAGAGAGACTGAGTAGCCTTGTCTGACAAAAAAGCCGGTTTACGCCGGCTTTTTTGTCATTGCACCCTGGTAAGTATCAATAAAACTCTGCCAGTCCTGCTCTGTGCAGAAAAACTGTGTGGAACGCGATGCCTCTTTTTTTAGCGAACGGGCAAGCCGCTCAATGTTGGCCATGTGCCATTCTTTTGCAGGCGTTTTGAGCGCACCTTTGTCAAAATCAATCAGATAGACTTTGCCCTGATCATCAAACAAAATATTGTTGCAGTTTAAATCGTCGTGATAGGCACCGGCGTGATGAAAGCGTGCCAGCGTGGTTGCGACTTTCTGCCAGTCCTGCGACGGCAGCGGTGCTGATTGTAGCCTTTCACACAAGCTTTGTGCGCCTGAGATGGCGTCCGTCAGAATATCCGCACGATAAATACCTGTCGACACGGTGACTCTGGCGCCCAGCGGCGTTGGAACTGGTAAGCCCAGGCTGGCAAGTTGAGTGAGCAAGTCCAACTCGAGATACACGCGGGTGTTTTTTAGACCGGTGAACAGATACTGATCTTTGAGCACTTTACCAATTAAGCCCCCGCGCCAGTAGTGTTTGAGGACCGCAACCTGTTGCGAAGCATAGCGCACAAACCAGGCTGCAGCGCGCCCCTGCTTTGAGGTTACAACGGCGTTTTGCCGTTGCCAGAATGCCACGTCGAACCAATCCGAAGACAAAGACTCTGGCGTATGGCGGGTACGCAGCAAGTAGTGATTATGGTGTTGTTCTATTTTTAACATGACTTCTCTGAAGTGGCACTGCAACGACAAACGCCCAGTGTAACGACTTTTCTTGTCGGGGAAAATCTCATAGGTTGCAAAATAGTGGGTTTTATTTAAGATCGGGTGCTTATTTTCAGTTACGGGCGACATGTGTGTCTCAGGCAATTTCTTCCATTTGTATTCTCCGTCTTTCAGCCATCGGTGATGTGTGTCATGCCGTTGCGGCTGTTCAGGCCATCCAGCGCGCGCATCCACAGGCAAAGATCACCTGGGTGATAGGCAAAGTTGAAGCCATGCTACTGGCAGATATGCCTGGGGTTGAGTTTGTTATTTTTGACAAGAAACAAGGTAAGGCTGCATTTAAGCAGCTTAGGGCGCACTTTAAAGGCCACAAGTTCGACGTCCTTTTGCATATGCAAGTGGCGTTTCGCGCCAACCTGGCTGCACGTTGCATCCCCGCCCGAGTCAAAATTGGTTTTGATAAAGGCCGCTCTAAAGAGCTGCATTCACTGGTGATCAACAAGCGGATCACCCCACAGAGTGAGCCCCATGTGTTGGAAGGTTTTCAGAATTTTGCCCGCGCCATCGGGGCTGAGTGTGACGCACCAACATGGGATATGCCTGTGAGCGAGGCGGATAAGCAGGAAGCCCGTGAACTGCTGCAAGGCCTGACGCGCATTTTCGTCATTTCTCCGGCAGCCAGTAAAGCAGAACGTAATTGGCTGCCAGAGCGTTATGCCGCGCTGGCTGATTATGCCGCAGCGCAGGGGTTTAGCGTGGTGCTGACAGGCGGACCGACCGAGCTGGAGCGCAAGCTCAGTGATGCCATCCTGACGCATGCACAGTGCGATATCACCAATCTGGTGGGCAAAACCAAACTTAAAACCTTACTGTGTGTGCTGGCGCAGGCGCAACTGGTGCTGGCACCGGATACCGGACCTGCTCATATGGCGGTAACGGTTGGCACGCCAGTCATTGGTTTGTATGCGCATTCAAACCCCAAACGCACTGGTCCGTATTTGTATCAGGATTATGTGGTCGAGGTGTACCATGACAACCTGATGGCACAAAAAGGCAAAAGTGCACAGCAGCTTAAATGGGGTACGCGTTTAAAAGGCAGTGATTTGATGAGCCAAATCTCAGTGGAGCGGGTGACACAGATGTTCGACCAGGTAGTAAAACAGGAACAATTATGACACACAAAGCGGTATTTCTGGACCGGGACGGGGTGATCAATCAGGATCATGCCTACGTGCATAAAATCGAGGACTTTGAGTTTATTGATGGGGTGTTTGAGGCATGTCAGCAATTTCAGGCTCAGGGTTACAAGCTGGTGGTGGTGACCAACCAGTCAGGTATTGGCCGGGGATATTATGATGAAGCTCAGTTTGCACAGCTCACTGACTGGATGTGCAAGCAGTTTCTGGCCCATGGCGTGTCGATTTCAGGCGTGTACTTTTGCCCTCATCATCCGACAAAAGCACAGCCACAGTACCTGCGTGAGTGTGAATGCCGCAAGCCGAATCCCGGTATGTTGCTACAGGCAATTGAAGAACATGACATCGACCCAACACGCAGCGTGATGGTCGGCGATAAGGGCTCGGATATGCAGGCTGCACAGGCCGCGGATGTACGCACTAAGATTTTGGTTGAGTCGGGTCAGACGTTCAGTGAGGAGGTACGCGCGTCTGCCGACTATGTGTGTGGAACATTGCGTCAGGTACTTGATGTGCCTCCGTTTATCTCATAAGCGTTTACAAAGCGTCTGCGAACAAGATAATCACAATCCGTGCAATTGAGGTGCGAACCTTTTAAAATATAAGCAACGAATTTAATGACACAGCCGGTATTGAAAATAAACGATATCGGCGCTTCAGTGTGTGCCTGTCGCACACACCCCGTGCAACTAATGGAGACTCCCGATGAGAGCAGCGGCATTTTTCAGCCAGCTTCAGCAACAGATTGAAGAAGTAAAAGCAGAGGGTTTATACAAAAAAGAGCGTGTGATCACCTCTCAGCAGCAAGCAGAAATCGCAGTATCAACCGGCGAAAGTGTTATCAACTTCTGTGCAAACAATTACTTAGGTCTTGCTAATCACCCTGACCTGATTGCGGCTGCTCAACGCGGCCTGGATGATCATGGCTTTGGTGTGGCCTCTGTGCGCTTTATCTGTGGTACTCAGGATATCCATAAAACTCTGGAAGCTAAAGTCAGCGAATTCCTGCAAACGGAAGATACCATTTTGTACTCTTCTTGTTTTGACGCCAATGCCGGCCTGTTTGAAACCATTTTGGGCCCGGAAGATGCGATTATCTCGGATTCTTTAAACCATGCGTCTATCATTGATGGTGTACGCTTGTGTAAGGCAAAGCGTTTCCGTTATGCCAATAATGACATGGCAGATCTGGAAAAGCAGCTGATCGCAGCTGATGAAGCCGGTGTAAAAACCAAGCTGATCGCAACCGACGGTGTATTCTCTATGGACGGGGTTATTTGTAACTTGTCTGAGCTATGCGATCTGGCAGATAAGTACGATGCCCTGGTTATGGTCGATGACTCACATGCCGTTGGTTTTGTCGGTGAAAACGGTCGCGGTACACCAGAATACTGTGGCGTGATGGACCGAGTGGACATCATCACAGGCACCTTAGGTAAAGCACTGGGTGGTGCATCAGGTGGCTATACTTCAGGTAAAAAAGAAATTGTTGAGTGGCTGCGTCAACGTTCTCGTCCGTACTTGTTCTCAAACTCACTGGCACCGTCTATCGTAACGGCGTCTATCAAAGTACTGGACATGATGAAAGAAGGCCAGGCGCTGCGTAACAAGCTGTGGGAAAATGCCGCGCACTTCCGTAGTAAAATGGAAGCCGCAGGCTTTACCTGTGCGGGTAAAGATCACGCCATCATCCCGGTGATGCTAGGCGATGCGAAAGTGGCCTCAGACATGGCGGATCGCTTACTGGCTGAAGGCATTTATGTTATTGGCTTCTCTTACCCGGTTGTACCGAAAGGTCAGGCGCGGATCCGTACTCAGATCTCTGCGGCACACACCACAGAGCAGCTGGACAAGGCGATTGATGCCTTTATCCGCATCGGTAAAGAACTGGGCGTGATTTAATCATTGCCCGACAGCCACCTTTGGCTGTGAGCGATTTATAACGCAAGCCACCGGCTTGCGTGTTTCTGACGAGTGAAAACACATGAAAGCTTTATCCAAGTTAAAAGCACAAGAAGGGATTTGGATGACGGATGCGCCCAAACCGGAAGTTGGGCATAACGATCTGCTGATCAAGATCCGTAAAACGGCCATTTGTGGCACCGATGTTCACATTTATAAATGGGACGAGTGGGCACAAAATACCATTCCAACACCTATGGTAGTGGGACATGAGTACGTAGGCGAAGTTGTAGATATGGGCCAGGAAGTACGTGGCTTTGAAATAGGCGATCGCGTATCTGGCGAAGGCCACATTACCTGTGGACATTGCCGTAACTGTCGCGCTGGTCGTGTACACCTGTGCCGCAATACCATAGGCGTGGGCGTAAACCGTGAAGGGGCGTTTGCGGAGTACCTGGTTATCCCAGCGTATAACGCGTTTAAGATCCCCGATAACATTTCTGACGAGCTGGCCTCTATCTTCGACCCATTTGGCAATGCTGTGCACACAGCGCTGTCTTTTGACTTGGTTGGTGAAGATGTGTTGATCACAGGGGCAGGCCCGATTGGTATTATGGCTGCCGCAGTGGCTAAGCATGTGGGCGCACGCCATGTGGTGATCACCGATGTCAACGAGTACCGACTAGAGCTGGCACGTAAAATGGGTGCAACGCGGGCCGTGAATGTTGCCGAAGAAAAGCTTGAAGACGTGATGAAAGAACTGGGCATGACAGAAGGGTTTGATATCGGCCTGGAAATGTCGGGCGTGCCGGTGGCGTTCAACAGCATGCTGAACAACATGAATCACGGTGGTAAAATTGCCATGCTGGGCATTCCGCCAGGTGATATGGCTGTTGACTGGAATCAGGTTATTTTTAAAGGCTTAGTGATCAAAGGTATTTATGGTCGCGAGATGTTTGAAACCTGGTACAAGATGGCGAGTCTGATCCAGTCAGGCCTGAATCTGGAACCTATTATTACCCATCAGTTCCATATTGATGAGTTCCAGCAGGGCTTTGATACCATGATCTCTGGTCAATCAGGTAAAGTGATCTTAAACTGGGACTAAGGTCCAAACGATCCTAATTCAGAACACCTCGGGTCTGTGGCCGTTAACGAGGTGTTTTTTGTGTCTGCTTATTAAATTGAGAGTACTATGAGTTTTAAACATATTTCAGTGGCCCAAACCAAAGAGATGTTGGCGCAATCTGAGCTGGTTATCGCCGATATCCGTGATGCGAATTCGTTTGCGCAAGGACACATTCCTGGTGCAGAGCATTTATCGAATGATAACCTGGGACATTTCTTACAGGAAAAAGAGTTTGAGCAACCGATTATTGTGGTCTGCTATCACGGAGTCAGCTCGCAAGGGGCTGCCAATTACCTGGCAGAGCAGGGCTTTGAAGACGTGTACAGCATGGACGGTGGTTTTACACAGTGGGCGCAAGAGCTTCCGGATAACGTAGCAAAATGAAACATCTGGGCTCCTTTGATAACCCACGCGCGGTTCAGGGAGTCGCAGACTATCTGAAAACCCGGCATATTGCGTGCCGTGTTACCAGCGAGGACGGACAGGTGACGTCGTTGTGGGTTGATGAACAGCACTGGTCTCAGGCCAATGAGATCTGGCAGGAGTTTATCGCTGACCCTTATCATGAAAAGTATCTGGCGGCGTCCTGGCAACTGTCACCATCAGAGTCGCCACTGGTATATCAAGGTACTAAGCTGAATCTGTGGCAACGTTTCACCGCGCTGAGCTGGATGCTCAAAGCGGTGTTTATTATCTCTGTGGGGATATTTTTAAGCTTTTTTGTTTATGGGGTTGAACCCGTCTTTGCCGCTTTTCAGTTTGAACCACAGACCCCCTGGCGTTGGATCACACCTGCTTTTTTACACTTCGGATTGCTGCACCTGGTATTTAACCTGTCGTGGTGGTTGTATCTGGGTCACATGATTGAGCATCGCCTGGGCAGCTGGGTACTCTGGGTTATTTTTGCCGCCGGTGCATTGCTGAGTAACTGGATGCAGTACTTGCTAGCCGATGCAAACTTCGGTGGTCTCAGTGGCGTGGTCTACGCTTTGCTCGGGTTTTGCTGGATCCACTCAGCAAGGCACCCACAGTCGCCACCTTTGATTAGCACCCCGATTGTGGGCTTTATGCTGATCTGGATGGTGCTGGGCTTCACAGACGTGTTATTCGTCAACATGGCAAACTGGGCACATTTATTTGGCTTACTGGCAGGTATGGGCGTTGCTGTGTTATTGCCTGTGCGCGGCAGCAGTCAGGATTAATGCAAGGCCACTGGCCTTGCTGCGCTAATGGTATAAATACTTAGTAAATAAAACTTCCCGGATGATTTCTTGTCCGGTTTCTTCTTTCAATAACGTTTTGAGCTTTTCTGCACAACGCTGGCGTATTTCTTCCCGTCCCGTCAGCGATTTAATGGTCTCTTCCGGCTCTTTACTTAAGATTTGCACAATGGCGTCGCGAAGCAGGGGGGTGTGGTGTTCAACGACGGCGATATTGCTGACATCATCGAGCATCAAATCAACGGTAACCCGGACATAACCAAGCTTCTTATTGGACTGCCCGATGTAATTGGTGATGATATCAGGCTCAAATCCAAAGTAGCCGACGGTTGATTCTGCGCGTGAGTTTGTACTCACACAAATCAGCACAAGTGCCATCAACGCGATACAGATCCGATTCATAATAGCCTGAAAATACTTAACTAAATACCAACAATAGGATTAGTTTATACGTAAAACCGGGTTATGAACAGCAGTGAGGAAGGGAAAGGTAAACTTTTTTGCCGGAGTAAGCTTTGCTATCATGGCGCGGTTATTACCTGAATTGAATTACTGACTTGTTTAATCTGCCAAATTTATTGCGATCAAGCTGGGAACCTCTGGCCCGGCACCAGGACATTCCGGACGCCCTGCGCCCACTGTTGTGTGAAACTGGCTCTCTGACGGCTTTGCTGCGCGCGCAATGTCGTGTCTTGCATGTGGAAGTGCTCAACGAGCAGGTGCGTCAGCTTGATGGTGAAGTGCAGACGATTCTCGGTTGTGACCGCGCCCTGTGTCGGGAAGTCGTGCTATATTGTGATGATATTCCGGTGGTTTATGGGCAGAGCTGGCTCCCGGATAGTGCTGCGGTACTCGGACTCAACAATATTGGCAATACGCCACTGGGGGAGCGCTTGTTTGACCAGCAGGCCTGGCAACGCGGTGCAATTGAGGTTGCGATGCTGGATAAAGCAATGCTGCCCTCGTTTTTCCCGTTGAAAGAGACATCGAACAGTGATCTGTGTTACGCAAGGCGCAGTGTATTTACGCGTCAGAATAGCAAGGTTCTGGTGTGCGAAATTTTCCTAAATGGAGTTAAGGTATGAAGCTATTGTTGCTTCGCTCTGATCATATAGAGGAATACAAGCAGCTGATGCGTGTTGAGAAACCCATCGGCACTTTGTTGTTAATGTGGCCAACACTCTGGAGTCTGTGGATAGCGTCCGATGGTATGCCGCACTGGCACTTACTCCTTATCTTTGCGCTGGGCACTTTTATGATGCGCAGTGCAGGCTGTGTGATCAATGACTTTGCCGACCGTAAGGTTGATGGCGCTGTAAAAAGAACCGCACAACGTCCGCTTGCAAGGGGGGCAGTCAGTGAAGGCGAGGCACTCACTTTGTTTGCCCTGTTGATTGGGGCGTCTTTTGTACTGGTATTGCTGTTGAACTGGCAGACCATTTTACTGTCGTTTGGTGCTTTAGCACTGGCCAGTGTTTATCCTTTTATGAAGCGCTACACGCATTTACCTCAGGTCGTGTTGGGGGCAGCCTTCAGCTGGGGGATCCCCATGGCCTTTATGGCAGTGCAAGAGAGCGTGCCTGCCATTGCCTGGGTGTTATTTATCGCTAATCTGCTTTGGACTGTGGCCTACGACACAAAATATGCCATGGTGGATAAGGATGACGATCTTGTCATTGGAATAAAATCCACCGCTATTCTGTTTGGTCGTTGGGATCGACATGTCATTGCGGTGCTCAATCTGACGTTTTTAGCCTGTATGGCCTGGGTGGCAACTCAGGTTACTATGTCTATATGGTTCTGGTGTGGATTTACCATTGCCGGGGTGTGGCTGGTGAAACTGCAATGGCAGATCAATGACAGAAGCAGAGATAAGTGCTTTAAGGCCTTTCTGAGTAATAATTATGTTGGTTTGGCGATGTTCGCCGGTGTGGTCGCTGGCTTGTGATGGAAACAGGGGGGAAGTGAGTGAGCGAATTTTGTTTGACTCTATTCCTACGGTTGAAAACCGCGATACCCGAACAGAATATCTAGCTTAAAACTCGCTCAAATCTCCCATTTATCCAAACAGATAAGAAAACAGTTAACGCTTCCTGTTAACTGTTTACCGCTGTTGCAACGGCATTTTTCTGTGCTGTTTGCTCAATTAATGACAATAAATTACTGACGTGTGAACCACTGCCAAGCTGGTGGCTGGTTTGCACGACAATTTGTTCATGACTCGCATCCTTGTTAGTCTTGAGTAAGATCAGATCAGGGTCTTGTGCTATGACCTTAGAATGTTCAATGCTGGCTATTGCAAAGCTTTGGCTATTCTTCAGTCCGTCAATCACCTGGCTGATATTACCAATTTTGACATTGGTTGACTTGTTAAGCCCTTCAACCGCTTCATTCAACATGTTCTGTACCTGTTTAGACTGAGAGAAACAGCCATACATAGGGTACTGAGCAAGCTCGCTGCGGCGAATGCTGTCTTGTGTTGCCAGCGGATGTTGTTTGGCGACAAACAAAATCAGTTGGTCTGGCAGGTGGATATCACTCACTAAGCTGGTTGCAGATTCAAGATAAACACTGATATCTATTTCGCCAAGCTGGAGCTTGCGAAGCAGATCGTGTTCACTCAAAAGTTGCATTTCAACTTTGACGTTGGGGAAATCCGCCAAAAACTGTCCACATGACGTTGGCACTATGCTACTTGCTTGAGCAGTGTAACCAACAACAACGCGCTGTTGATCACGACCAAACAAGCTTTGTTTGATAGTGTTTCTGGTTATGTCTAATTCCGATAAGGTCGACTTACAATAATTGAGAAAAAGTTCACCTTGTTCGGTCAGTTTGACGGAGCGGGTCGATCGTTTGACAAGTTCACAGCCAATCTCATCTTCCAGTGTCTGAATGCTTCTGGTGAGTGCGGAAGTACTGATATTGGTTTGTTCTGCGGCTTGCCTAAAGTGGCGTAAATTGCCTAAAGCAACGAATTGCTCGAGTTGTTCAAATCTCATGTGAAATTCCTTTTATTTCAACAAAAATGCAATGACAACGTTGATTCCCTAATACTAATACAGTTTAGAGAAACATCCAAGTGAATTTTTTACATTTCGCTTACAAAAACTAATCTGGGTATTGATCACGTATTGCGACGAATTGTTCCAGATTTTCTACAAACAGATCAACCAGTTTGGGATCAAATTGTTGACCACGCTGGCGTTTTATCTCTGTTAGAATTTCTTCAAGTGTCCAAACCGGCTTGTAACACCGCACGCTTCCGAGTGCATCGAACACATCCGCCAGCGCTGTAATTCTTCCGGCAATGTCTATTTGCTCACCTTTCAAGCCTTGCGGATAACCACTGCCGTCCCACTTTTCATGGTGCTGGTGTGCGATGATTGCGCCGCATTGCAAAATATCATTTGTTGAGTTTTTTAGTATTTCATAGCCCTGTTGGGCATGAGTCTTCATTATTGCCCATTCATCGTCATTCAGTTTTCCGGGTTTATTTAGAATGACATCCGGGATGCTAATCTTGCCAATGTCGTGCAAAGGTGAAGCAAGTTTTATAATTTCGGCCCTATAATCGTTTAATCCGACCAATTTAGCCAGTAATAAACTGTAATGTGCTACTCGCTTTACATGAGAGCCGGTTTCTTTAGAACGTTTTTCTACCGCTTCACCGAGGATATAAGACAGCTCTTTTTGTGACTCTTTGACGGTTTCTCTGAGATTCAGGTTGTCGTACGCCAGCGCAATGTTATTAGCGAAAAAGGCCAGTAACTGGCAATCTGTAGGCTGCAACAGGCCTTTCTTACTAACATAGAGCATAGTCTCTAAACCAGCCTGACTGGTAAAGTAACCGACATACTCATGATCAGACTTGCTGGACGTTTTACGGTTATGGGTCTCTATAAAACGGCTTTTCACTTTGTCTGGCAGGGCGGTTTGTTCCGGTGCTATGCCTGCGCCAGAGGCCGCAAGCAGCTGAAATTTCGCCCCCGCGCCATATTGTTTATTAACGGCAGCCGCACAATAGATATCGGAATCACTGAGCCCCATAACATCCGCAACATGGGATAAGATGGTGGAGGCAAAGTCCTGGACATTATTACACTTCAAAAAGCTGGAAGACGCATCAATAATGCGCTCGAGCCCTTGTTTATGGCGTTCAATGGTTTGGATGTCGCGGTGAGAGCGCAGCGCTGAGTAAAGTAAGGTCTTTAATTTCACCGCAGTGAGCTCAGTCTTGTTTTTGTAGTCATTGATGTCGTAATCACGAATGACCGACTCTTCAGGTGCTTCTCCTGGCTGTCCGGTGCGTAAGATCAGGCGAATATCATGGTTGGCCATGTCATTACGAATGAACTTAATGAGATCCAGCCCGGCATGATTACTTTCCATCACTACATCAATTAAACCCACCGATATGGAGTCTTCTGAGTTGAGGATGTCCATTGCCTGTTTTGCCGAGTAGGCATGATGAAAACGCAATGGCTTTTGCTCAAACCGAAAATCCGATAACACTAATTTGGTCACCTGATGAATGTCTTCTTCATCATCGACCACCAGGATATCCCAGCAGGTATTATCGACAGTAATATGCTCTTCTTCCTTAAGTGGCTCATTTGAAAAGAGAAAACTGCTCACATAGAACCTCTGCTCAGTGCCTATTCTCTGTTAGTATAGCCAGCAAAAAAGTGAGTTGCTTAATCTTGTATTGGCTTTTTTTCAATATTGTTAAGTTCAATCTCTATGGCATCACAGGAAATATGTATCTCGTACAGTGAAAGCAATAAAGAAAGTGTCAGGCAGCACAGGCTGGCGCCAAACAACACGACCCCTAACAGTGCCACATCAACGAATAAGGCAAACATCGACATAGTACAGAGTAAAAAGGCAATGACACCCCATACCTGCATCAGGCGAATGAGCTTAATACGCTTTTTAAGATTATCAATCTGGGCGACAACCAAGGGCCTGAGCTGGTCGCCCTCTCTGGCGTTTAACTCTCTGATCAGCTGTGCCAGCACTAAAAATCGATTGGTGTAAGCCAGCAATAGCAAGGAAATGGCAGGAAATAGTAACCCGGGTGTGGTGAGCGTCATTTTTGTACTCCGTCTAAGCACGCTACAATAGTGAATATCATAGCAAAAATTTGGAGCCCGGCGATGAGTAATGCAATGCTTGAATGGACGTGCGTGTATCGTACGGATAACCCATTAGAAGCCCATATTGTGCTCGGGTTACTGGCCCAGGCACGGCTGAAAACACACGTAGAAGGGGAAGCACTGGCAGCGGCGTTGGGGGAAATGCCCTTCAGTCATAACACAATAAAAATATTTGTCTGTGCGATAAAAGTACCCGAGGCAGAAGAAATCTTGGTAAACTATCAGCAAACTAATTTATCGGAAGACTGGCAGTGTCACAGCTGCGCTGAGCACAATGGCTCGGGGTTTCAATATTGCTGGCACTGTGGAAAAAGCTATGACAAAGGCCAATAACTTTCAACGCATCAGAGAACTCAATTATTTACAAAAAGCGGTGCTTGCGGCTGCAATATTAGAACGTATGCTGCCAAATTATGGTTTATTCAGTGAAGCCACCGGGTTTGGTGACGAGACAACCCTGCGAAGTGCGTTGAATGTATGCTGGGAAAAAGTGTTGCTGCCAAAAAGCAAAATCAGCCTGGAAAAACAAATTGAAAAAATTGAGCCCAATGTTCCCGAGCTGAAAGACTTCGACATGTTTGGCACCTATGCCGCGATTGACGTTGCAACCGCGTTGCTTGGGTTTATTCAGGGCGTCATGAGTAAAGATGAAAGCGAGTTTGTCAATGTCGCCAAAATATCTCAGGCAACCGTGGCCAGGTACATAGAGTTCCTGCTTGAAGCAGAAGGTATTGAGCCCGACAATCAACATGTCAGAGAGCATCCGTTGATGCAATACGAAATTGACGTGCTTAGTGAGCTCATTGACTGTGTCGCTGAGATGCCGAGGATTGACAATCAATCGGTTAAAACCCTTAAAGCGCTGGCATTGAGCGACGGTCAGACCAACATAGGTCTGGCAATCGAAGCCTGATTTTTTATCCAAATTTTTTGTAGTGGAGAGTTAAAATTGCGAATTTTAGGTATCGAATCATCGTGCGATGAGACGGGGATCGCCATCTATGACGATGAGCAGGGATTGCTGGCACACCAGTTATATAGCCAGGTTAAAGTCCATGCTGATTATGGCGGCGTAGTACCAGAACTGGCTTCGAGAGATCATGTTCGCAAAACCATTCCTCTTATTGAGGCCGCCTTTAAGCAAGCCGGGTGTGGACCAGAGTCGCTGGATGGCATTGCCTATACAGCGGGACCGGGTTTGGTCGGCGCCTTGCTGGTCGGGACTTCTATTGGTCGTTCTCTGGCCTTTGGCTGGAACATTCCTGCCGTAGCTGTGCACCATATGGAAGGGCATTTACTGGCACCGATGCTGGAAGACGAAATGCCTGAGTTCCCGTTCGTTGCCTTATTGGTATCAGGTGGCCACACCATGATGGTAAAAGTCGCCGGTATCGGTGAGTACGAAGTGCTGGGTGAATCGGTGGATGATGCCGCCGGTGAGGCCTTTGACAAGACGGCCAAGTTATTGGGGCTCGATTATCCGGGTGGTCCTATGCTGGCCAAGTTGGCAACCAAAGGGGAAGCGGGTCGTTTTGTATTCCCAAGACCCATGACAGACCGTCCCGGACTGGATTTCAGTTTTAGTGGTTTGAAAACCGCGGCGGCTAATACCATTAAGTCGGCCGGTGATGACGAGCAAACGAAAGCGGATATTGCCCATGCCTTTCAGACGGCGGTTGTGGATACGCTGGCGATTAAATGTAAGCGGGCGTTAAAAGAGACGGGCATTAATCGTTTGATCATTGCCGGTGGGGTCAGTGCCAATACTGAACTGCGCACTAAGCTGGAGCGCATGATGCAGGGCATGAAAGGCAAAGTGTATTACCCGCGCACAGAATTCTGCACCGATAATGGCGCGATGATCGCCTACGCTGGTATGCAGCGTCTCAAGGCTGGTCAAACGGCAGAATTAAGCATGAAAACACAACCTCGCTGGCCGCTGGACAGCTTACCCTCGCTATAACCGTCTGGTTTTAATCGACGTTTTTCTTGCCGAGCTTAGGCTCGGTACCGCTCAGGAGCCGACGTATGTTGGCTCTGTGGCGGAATATAATGACCACAGTCAAAAAGCAGACGGGCAGGGTATACAAGGGTTTGATCATCCAGGTGTATGCGGGCGCGGCTAACACGGTAACAATGGCTGCGAGTGACGAGTAGCGCGTCAATGCCAGTACCAGCAACCAGGTACCTATCAACATGCCTCCCAATGACAGCCCGATCGGTAGTAGCGCGCCAAACGCCGTTGCGACCGCTTTGCCACCATTGAAATGGAAAAAGACCGGATAAATATGACCCAGGCAGGCACATACCGCAACCACCCCCAGCCAGATTGGCTCAATGCCAAGAAAATACGCTCCCCACACCGGAATGGTGCCCTTGAGGATGTCAAATACCAGTACCATCGCGGCAGGGAGCCTTCCGCCGAGGCGCAACACATTGGTTGCGCCGGGATTATTGGAGCCGGCAAAGCGGGGGTCGGGCAGTGAAAACAGCCTGGAGATCAAGATCGCGGAAGAGATTGAACCAAATAAATAAGCACAAATACATATTAAACTGACTATCACAAGCTTCCTTATTTTTTCTTGCCGCTATTTGGGCTATCATCGACGCTTTATTTTAAGGCGGCTGAGTACGTGAAAAAGCCGATCCGAATCAGTCATGTCAGGAGTTTACATGGACACGGTCTATATCTCGCAATTACACGTCGAGACCATAATAGGAGTTTACGACTTTGAAAAAGAAAGTAAACAAAGCCTTTTCTTTGATATAGAGATGAAGACCGATATCTCGGCTGCCGCACGTCAGGATGACATCACCCTTGCGGTGGACTATGCCAAGGTTAGCGAGCGCGTGATTGCCCACACCGAGGCAAGCCGGGTTGAGCTGCTTGAGACGCTAGTTGAGCAACTTGCTGCTTTGATCTTACAAGAGTTTGCTATTGAGGCAGTGACAATCCGGGTAAGCAAACCGGCAGCGGTCCCTCAGGCGCAAACGGTTGGCCTGGAAATTACGCGGAACAGATAATATGGCGCACGTTTTTATCAGTATTGGTTCTAATGTTGATCGTGATCGTCACTTTCGTCAGGGACTGGCGGCGCTCATCAGTCATTTTCCGGATTATGTTCATTCCGATGTCTATGAAAGCGAGCCGGTGGGGTTTAGTGGCAGGAATTTTTATAATTCGGTGTTTGCGACACACACGGATATGGCGCTATCGGATTTATGCGTTTTGCTAAAGCAGATAGAACGTGACAACGGCAGAACGCCTCAGGATAAGAAATTCAGCCCCAGAACGCTGGATCTGGATATTCTTTTTTATGACGATATGATCTGCGATACGCCTGCACAATTGCCGCGCGATGAGATCACTAAGAATGCATTTGTCTTAAGGCCGTTGGCCGAAATTGCCCCGGAATTTATTCATCCTGTGCAGGGCTGCAGTATTGAAGATATCTGGCAAGCGTACGACAACCACACACAAAAACTATGGAAAGTGGAGTTTTCCTTACCATGAGTATCATTGAAATAATTGTATTGGCGTTGATCCAGGGATTAACTGAATTTTTGCCTATATCCAGCTCGGCGCACCTGATATTACCATCACAGGTATTGGGCTGGCAGGATCAGGGCCTGGCCTTTGATGTTGCCGTTCACGTCGGCTCATTGGCTGCGGTACTGATTTACTTTCGTAAAGAAGTGGCAGATATACTGAGTGCCTGGTTTAAATCGTTCGGCAAGCAAGGCACGACGGATGACAGTCGGCTGGGCTGGTGGATCATAGTGGCGACTATTCCGGGTCTGGTTATCGGATTTTTAGCCAAAGATTTGGTTGAGGACTTTTCCCGCAGTGCCTGGGTGATTGCGGCAACCACCGTCATCTTTGGCTTGTTGCTGTGGTACGCTGATGCCACTGCAAAACAAACGAAAACCATCTATCAGCTTAACTGGCGCAGTGCCCTGATCATTGGCTTCGCTCAGGTGATAGCCGCTTTGTTACCGGGAACCTCTCGCTCGGGGATCACCATGACGGCAGGCATGATGCTGGGTCTGAACAAGCAAAGCGCAGCGCGTTTTTCATTTTTGATGTCAATCCCGATTATTGCTGCGGCAGGTGGCTACTACACGCTGAAACTGGCCACTGGTGATGAGCTAATCGACTGGAACGCCATTATTACTGGTGCTGTGTTGTCGTTTGTCGCCGCCTATGCGTGTATTCATTTCTTCCTGAAAGTGATTGAGCGGATGGGGATGTTGCCGTTTGTGATCTATCGGCTGTTGCTGGGCCTGTTCCTGGTGATTTTCCTGTCAGTGTAATGCACTCAAGGCGGGCCCAACAGCCCGCCAAGGTCTATACCGTTTTACGGTAGTACACCACATCCTCAGGCCCGTCCGGGCCTGAGTGTTTCCCTTCTTTTAAAAACGTCATCGACAGCTTCTTCATGATATTAATCGAGCCCAGGTTGTTTTTCAGGGCAATGGCGCTCAAATAATCCATCTTATTCTGCTTAGCCAGATGCGCGGCAATATGCCCGGCGGCCTCGGTCGCGTAACCTTTCCCCCAGGCCATTTGCTTAAATCGCCAGCCTATCTCCAGGTCCCGTTCATCCATGTCACCATCAAAAAAGTGCATGGGGCGGATCAAAACCCAGCCCAGAAAAGTGTCGTCGTCAATCAGGCTGCAATGCCACAGACCCCAACCTTGCTGAGGGTTGGTAAATTTGGCCAGGCGCGGCAGGTAAAACTGCTCAATTTGCTCGCGAGAAGTTGGCTGGCCATTGGTAATGTAGCGCATTACCACAGGGTCACTGTCGAGCTCAGCGAGCAGCTCACCATCTTGTTGTGTCATAAGCCGGTATTTCAGGCGTGTTGAAGGGGCAATTATCATCATTGTTATACTGCTTTTATGGTCAGAATTGTCTAAGATAGCCGACCCAAGTTTGAGGAGAGAAGTGTGGAAAACTCGGTACTGGCATTACGAGCTCAACAAATAGCATCCGCGCGGCGGGAATTCAAGGCCCGGGGATCAAAATTACCTCGCTGTGAGCGGTGTTTACTGGCCGAACCTTTATGTATTTGTGCGGGGGTTCAGGTCGCGAAATGCGACAGTGCGGTGTGTTTGCTCATGTATCATAATGAGAGTTTTAAACCTTCTAATACGGGTCGCCTGATAGCTGATATTGTCCCGGATAACCATGCGTTTCGCTGGGACCGTACCGATCCTGACCCGCGTTTACTGGCTTTATTAGCCGATCCCAGGTATCAGCCTGTGGTGGTGTTTCCGGCTGACAATGTCGAGCCGCAGCGCGTGGTCAATCGGGTAACACGGCAAAGCGATAAAGTGCCGCTGTACATTTTTCTCGACGGGACCTGGCGTGAAGCGAAAAAGATGTTTCGCAAAAGTCCTTATCTGGATCAGTTTCCGGTTTTGTCCGTGACACCAGAAAGCTTGTCGGATTATAAGCTGAGGGTGGCCCCACATGCGCACCAGTTGGGGACGGCAGAAGTGGCTTGTGTGGTTTTGGCTGAAAATGGTGAAACACAGGCTGCGGAATATCTGACCCAGCATTTTGTCGATTTTCGTGATGCGTATCTGAAAGGGAAGAAAAGCAAACTGGCGTAAGCAGTTGAACGCTAAATTTAAAAGGGATGGGAATAAGAAGAGCGCGACCCTTGCGGGCCGCGCTTGACGGAATCTTCTAAATAGCGTCCTGCTATGTTGATGAGATCAACTCCTTACATGCTCGTCCATGTCTCGCCTTGCGTTGTCATTCTGCGAGATGTACATCCTGTACTGTCCTTAAAGCAATCAGCGCTCCCATTTGCTGACTTAGTCCGTGCTAACCATCCTTTGTGTCGTCTTCCTGACTTGTTCCTGTTTCCCTGTATTCCTGTGCACCATCTGCCTGTGCATCAACGTCCTTACTTAAACGGCATATCCTGTTGTCCGAAGCCTAATCCTAGTTCCTGACAGTCCTACCGCACAAACTCCCTGACCAGCAACTCAATCCGTTTCCCTGTTGCTTTGTGCTCTCCCCTTGAGATGACTAAAGTATATGAGAGTCTGGGTGAGATAACAGCACAAAAAAACGCTTTGAAATTCGGTTAAAAAAGTTGCCTGTAAAAAAACTTGTTATCTAACAAAGACCTTTTTATATTTTGCTGATAAAGTCAGCGTTATCTTCATAGATAGCGACAAGCTTAGTGAGAGATCTCTCACAATCAAATGTCCGTATGTCGCTATTTAATAAAATTGCAATATGTTGAACTATCGGCTGTATTTTGTCGGGATCCGGGTTACCATAGCCTGAGAATAGTTATTGTTATTATTTGGAGCTTATATGAAAAGTGCAATTGCAACTCTGCTTGCTGCTGTAACCAGCTTGTCTGCTGTCGCCGCGGATGAGGTGAACATCTATTCCTATCGCCAACCTTTTTTAATTCAGCCTATCCTGGATGATTTCACCAAACAAACAGGCATTAAAACTAACGTGGTGTTCGCCAAGAAAGGCCTGATTGAGCGGGTAAAGCGTGAAGGCAAACACGGCCGGGCCGATTTGGTACTGACGTCAAACTTCAGCGCCATGATCCAGTTAGAAGAGCTGGGACTGACCAACCCGATTGACAGCGACACGGTGGATAAAAATATCCCGGCTAGCTTTCGTGATCCGGATGGCCACTGGGTTGCACTGACCAAACGCGTGCGTAACGTTTATTCATCGAAAGGCAGAGCGGGCAAGCTAACCAGCCTGAGCTATGAAGAGCTGGCTAGCCCTAAATACAAAGGTAAAATCTGTACACGCTCGGGTAAACACCCTTATAACCTGGGTCTGGTGGCGTCTATGATTGCCCACCACGGCGAAGCTGAAACCAAGACCTGGCTGCAAGGCGTGAAAGCCAATCTGGCACGTAAGCCTCAGGGTAATGACCGCGCACAGGTAAAAGCCGTGAAAGAAGGACTGTGTGACCTGGCGCTGGGTAACAGCTACTACTTTGGCAAAATGCTTGAAGACAGCAAACAAAAAGCCTGGGCTGATGCAGTTTACATTAACTTCCCAAATCAGAGCGACCGTGGCTCGCACCTTAACGTTTCGGGTGTGGTAATGACCAAGTACTCGAAAAACAAAGAAAATGCCTTGAAACTGATCGAGTTTATGACCGACAATAAAGCCCAGAACATGTACGCCTCGATGAATATGGAATATCCGGTTAAGCCGGGCGTCGAATTGTCGAAACTAGTGGCATCCTGGGGCACGTTTAAGGAAGACAGTTTACCTTTGTCCGAGATCAGTAAATACCGTCCGATGGCGCTTAAGCTCATCGATGAGGTAAAATTTGACCTGTAAATGCAATTAAAACAAAGTCTGTCCCCGTGGCAGTGCATGGCGTGGTTGATAGGTATTGGCCTGTCAATCCCGCTGGCATTTCTGATTTTCGAAGCGCTGCAAGGTGAGTCGGAAGTATTTAGCCATTTATGGCAGAGTGTATTGTGGGACTATACCCGTAATACGATTGTGCTGATCGCCGGTGTTGTGGTGCTCAGTGCGTTCATAGCCTTGCCGCTGGGATGGCTTACGGCCTATTGTCGTTTTCCTGGCAAACGGGTGTTTGAGTGGGCGCTGATGCTGCCTCTGGCGCTGCCCGCTTACATTATTGCCTATGTCTATACCGATTTATTAGATTATGCCGGTCCGGTCCAAATCTGGTTACGTCAGCAATTTGGCTGGCAGGGACCGGAGGATTACTGGTTTTTTGACCTGCGTACTTTGCCCGGCGCCATCGTGATGATAGCCCTGGTGCTGTATCCCTATCTGTATTTGATCTTCAAAACCGCTTTGCGTGAGCAGTCGTTTAAACTGGTGCAGGCCAGTCAGCTGATGGGTATGAGCCCGGCGCAAAGTTTCTTTAAAGTGAGCCTGCCGTTATCTCGTGGCGCGATTGTTGCGGCACTGGCGCTGATCAGCATGGAAACCATGGCCGACTTCGCCACCGTACACTATTTTGCCGTAAGCACCCTGACAACGGCCGTGTATGATACCTGGCTGGGTTATTACTCGCTGACTGCCGCCGCCAAGATCTCAGGCATTATGCTGCTGTTTTTATTTGTCGCACTGTTACTTGAGCGTATGAGTCGCAAAACCCAGGTAGTGCACGAGCGCCAGTCCGGGGTGAATGACACCCACCTTTATGATTTAACCGGTTATCAGGGGTGGCTGGCCTGGGGGTTTTGTATACTGATCCTCAGTGTGGCGTTTTTTGTGCCCGTTGGCATATTGCTCAACTATGCCTGGCATTATTTCGAGCAAGCCTGGAATGCCGAGTTTTTCAATTATGCACTGCAAAGCTTACAGATCAGCCTGTATGTCAGCGTAATTGCGATGCTGGTCAGTTTACTGGTGGTCTACTATCAGCGCATTGAGCCGGGCAAGCTGACTAATCTACCGGGGCGTTTTGCCAGTACCGGCTATGCCTTACCGGGCACTGTGCTGGCGATTGCCGTGTTGCTGCCACTGACCTTGTTTGATACCAAACTCAATGAATGGCTGGATGGCAGTGGTTTTGAGCCAGGTTTGTTGCTCAGTGGCACTTTGTTTGCCATGATTTTTGCTTACGTGGTGCGCTTTTATGCCATTGCGCATGGGGCAGTTGAGTCCAGCTTTGTGCGGATCAGCCCAAGCATTGATATGGCCAGCCTGTCACTCGGGAAAGGGCGCTTTCAGACGCTGACTCAGGTGCATATGCCGCTGCTTAAGCGAGGCTTGCTGACAGCCGGTCTGCTGGTCTTTATTGAGTGCATGAAAGAGCTGCCCGCAGCGCTGTTACTGCGCCCGTTTAATTTTGAAACCCTGGCCACCCATGTTTATCAGTATGTCAGCGATGAGCAACTGGAGCTGGCCTCGATATCCGCTTTGTTTATCGTGCTGGTAGGACTTGTCCCCTTATACTGGGTTAATCGCTCAATGGAACAACATAACTAATGCCAAGTTTAGAAATTCAATCGTTAAACTATCATTATGATGGTCACCCGGTGATCCAGCAGCTTGATTTGACGGTAGCTGAGAACGAAATTGTCTGCCTACTCGGTGCCAGTGGCTGTGGCAAAACCACAACTCTGAAAGCAATCGCAGGCCTGTTGCATCCCCAGCAGGGGGAGATCCGCATTAATGGCAAAAGTGTCAGCAGCGAGCGGCATTTTGTAGCACCTCAGCATCGTAACATTGGTATGATGTTTCAGGACTATGCACTGTTTCCGCACCTGACCGTTGCGCAGAATATCGCGTTCGGTTTGAGTAAGCTCAGCAAAACAGAAAAACAAAATCGCGTCGCGCACATGCTGGAACTGGTTCATCTCGAGCAATATGCCGGGCGCTTTCCCCACGAACTGTCTGGTGGTCAGCAGCAGCGCGTGGCCATTGCCAGGGCGCTTGCCTATCACCCTAACTTGTTATTGCTGGATGAACCATTTTCTAACATTGATGCGCAGGTGCGCTTTCAGCTGATCAAAGATATTCGCGATATTATTAAAGATCAGCAGGTATCGGCGATTTTTGTCAGCCATTCCAAAGATGAAGCGTTTGCCTTTGCCGACAGGCTCGCCATCATGCATCAGGGGCAAATTGCCCAGTTAGGCACACCCAAAGAGCTGTTCCAGCATCCAAATAGTCGTCAGGTAGCAGAATTTTTGGGACAAGGTGCTTACGTGGCTGCGCAGCGCCACAATGGGGCTCAGGTTGAAACCGCGTTTGGCTCCGTGGAGTCTCTGATTGATATCCAGAGCTCGGCCCAGGCCGGGCAGATTTACCTCAGACCCAGCCACATTGAGCTGTTTAATGCTGAACAGGGGCAGATCGAAGTAGCGCAACATCGCTTTGTCGGGACCGAGTATCTGTATGCCATCGAGCTGGAAGGTCAGATGTTAGAAGTGGCCATGCCCTCTGATAAACCACTGGATCTCAGCAGGCCGGTGAGTTTGAAAATTAAGCCTCATGCGATAAACTTCTTTTCTTAAGGCATAACAATTCGTTACATTAGCTAATAGCAACTCAGATGAGTGCGGTGGCCGGGCGTGCATAGATACGCCCAAAAGAAACGTGCTCAACCGCACCATTCGGGTTTAGCATGACGCGTTGATTTAATGATAGGAAGGGGTGATGGCGCAAGCACAATCAGGGGTATGTGCCGAGGCAAATCTACACGGTTTGCACTTGTTTTTTAACGTACTGGATGGTCACGATGAGGCGGTGCGCTCGGCGCTCAGCCAGGCGGGCAGGTTGCAGGATGAACTCAGTGACCGTTTTTCTGAGGCCATGCTCAGCAGCTTTGTCGCCATAGGTGCCCAATACTGGCCGCATATCTATCCCGAGTTTATTCCGCCGCAGCTGAAGAGCTTTCCTCTGATCAAAAGTAGTGAGCATTTGTGTCATAGCCAGCCATTCGACCTACTCTATGTGATCCGCTCAGACAGAGAAGACGTCAATCACCTGTTTGCCCAGAGTGTGCTGCACATGTTATCCGGGGGCGTCGAGCTGGTAGCCCAGGTGCGCGCTTTTCGTTTTCTTGACGGGCGGGACTTTAACGGGTTTGTTTATGGTGCCGATATTCCCCATGGCCGCTTTAAACGCCAGATTGCCTTAGTGGGCAATCCGGGAGGGCTTGACGATCAGGGCAGCTATATTCATGTTCAGCGTACTCAGTTTGACCTGACCCGCTGGCAGGCGTTGCCGCTGTCGGATCAGGAGCAGCTGATGGGACGCACCCGCCTTGATAACCTGTTGATTGACGATGCGCCGCCGTACAACCATGCCCGACTCAATGAGATTAAAGACAGTGAAGGTAGACCTCTGCTGCTGAATCAAAGTATGCCCTATGGCGATGTCTATGAGCAGGGCAGTTTATGGCTTAGCTGCGCCGCGAAAGGGGATGCGTTTGAGCAGCTGTTACACAGTCGCTTTGGCTTGTCGGGGGATGGAGATTACGATCCGCTGCTGGATTATTCTCAGGGTGATATGGGCGCGGCATTCTTTGCGCCATCGCTGCAGTTTTTACAGCAAATGGCGCAGTCTTAACCGTGATCAGACGTTATCAAAAAGCGTTTTAACCCGATCCAGGGTGGCATCAATTTCAGAGACTTTGGCGGGGGCGATAAAAATGGTGTCGTCACCTGCAATTGTGCCTAGCACGCCATCGGCAGATCCCAGCGAGTCCAGCAGGCGGGCAATCAGTTGTGCGGCTCCCGGGCTGGTGCGTATGATGATCATCATTTCGTTATGTACTATGTCGATCACCAGCTGGCGCAGCGGGCTTTTTGCGGTGGGTACGCCCATTTCCGCGGGTAAACAATATACCATTTCCTGTTTGGCATTGCGGGTGCGTACGGCACCGAACTTACTCAGCATACGAGAGACTTTACTTTGGCTGATGTTGTCAAACCCCTGCTCTTTAAGGGCATCGACAATTTCACCTTGAGAACCAAAGTTTTCTTCTTTTAACAGGGCCTTAAAGGCTTTGACTAGGGCTTCTTGTTTTTCCTGCGGCTGCATACTCAATACTTCTTTATGACTCAATTGTTAGGATTTTACACAAAACGCGCCTGTTACCCAAATTTCAGGACGAGAAGATTCTTCAAGCGATGGTGGTTTTCCAGATTAGAAACGCGGGACCAAGCGTAAACCATTAGTAGCAGTATCTGCCGCGAACTTTACAACTATAGTCGAAAAAAAGACGAAAATTGCGCGTATAAATTTGTTTTTGGCGGCGCTTTTCATTATCTTTACAGCACATTTAATTCCACCTTCAAATTATGGAGAATTCCAATGAAAGTTGCTGTATTAGGTGCCGCTGGCGGTATCGGTCAAGCATTGTCTCTTTTGCTTAAAAACGGTTTACCTGCTGGTTCTGAGCTTGCGCTATACGACGTAGCGCCAGTAGTACCTGGCGTAGCGGTTGACCTGTCTCACATCCCAACAGCGGTAAAAGTAGCTGGTTTTGGTAAAGACGACCTGGATGCAGCGCTGGTTGATGCAGACATCGTATTGATCCCTGCGGGTATGCCACGTAAGCCAGGTATGGACCGTGCTGACCTGTTCAATGTGAATGCGGGCATCATCAAGACTCTGGCTGAAGGCATTGTTAAAAACTGTCCTAAAGCGCTGGTTGGTGTGATCACTAACCCAGTAAACGGCACTGTGCCAATCGTTGCTGAAGTATTCAAAAAAGCAGGTACTTACGATCCAGCTCGCGTATTCGGTGTGACTACACTGGATGTTATCCGTGCAGAGACTTTCATCGCTGAGCTGAAAGGCCTGAACGTAAGCGACGTGAAAGTGCCTGTGATTGGTGGTCACTCAGGTACTACTATTCTGCCTCTGCTTTCTCAGGTTGAGGGCGCTGAGTTCTCTGACGAAGAAGTAGCTGCACTGACTAAGCGTATCCAGAATGCCGGTACTGAAGTAGTTGAAGCTAAGGCGGGTGGCGGCTCTGCAACTCTGTCTATGGGCGCGGCTGCGGCACGTTTCTGCTTCTCACTGGTTAAAGGCCTGCAAGGTGAAAACGTGGTTGAGTACGCTTATGTTGAAGGCAACACGGGCGATGCGCCTTTCTTCGCACAACCTGTACGCCTTGGCAAAAACGGCGTAGAAGAGCTGCTGCCTTACGGCGAGCTGAGCGCGTTTGAGCAACAAGCAAAAGACGACATGCTGGCAACACTTGAAAAAGACATCAAAGAAGGTGTTGATTTCATGGCATAACTTGCCAGTTTACTGAGCAATATTCTTGCCCGGTAAGTGAAACGAAAAAAGCCTGACTCAGTCAGGCTTTTTTGTGTCTGATTACAAAGCCGCTAGTGCAGGATCCGGGCGCGGATCGTGCCTTCAACCGCACTTAGCTCTTTTAATGCAACTTCAGAATGGTCGCTGTCCACATCAATCACCACATAACCAATGCTTTCATCGGTTTGCAGGTACTGCGCTGCGATGTTGATGCCATGCTGTGCAAACGCCTGGTTAATTTGTGTCAGCACACCAGGGCGGTTCTCATGCACGTGCAGCAGACGGCTGCGGTTTGACAGTTCAGGCAGCGACACTTCCGGGAAGTTGACCGCTGTGACGGTTGAGCCGTTATCAGAGTACTTCGCCAGTTTACCCGCGACTTCTATTCCAATGTTTTCCTGTGCTTCCTGCGTGGAGCCGCCGACATGTGGTGTCAGGATCACATTGTCGAACTGGCGCAGTGGTGAGACAAACTCTTCGTCATTAGACTTAGGTTCGACCGGGAATACATCAATCGCAGCACCAGACAGTTTACCTGCGCTAAGCGCTTCAGCCAGGGCGTCGATATCCACCACAGTACCGCGTGAGGCATTGATCAGGATCGCACCCTGTTTCATTACTTCCAGCTCCGCCATGCCAATGAGGTTTTTCGTTTGCGATGTTTCCGGCACGTGTAAGCTCACCACATCAGCACGTTGCAACAACTGAGTTAAGCTTTGCACCTGTTGCGCATTGCCCAATGTCAGCTTGTCTTCAATGTCGTAAAACTCGACCTTCATGCCAATGTTTTCGGCCATGATCCCCAGCTGAGTGCCGATGTGGCCATAGCCAATGATCCCCAGTGTTTTACCACGTGCCTCAAAAGAGCCAATCGCGGATTTAAACCACTCGCCACGGTGCGCCATCGCGTTACGCTTTGGAATGCCCCGTAGAAGCAGCAGGATCTCACCCAGCACTAGCTCAGCCACCGAACGCGTATTTGAAAACGGCGCGTTAAAGACGGCAATACCACGCTGCTTGGCCGCATTCAAGTCAACCTGATTGGTGCCAATACAAAAGCAGCCAATTGCAACCAGCTTATCTGCGGCTTCCAGAACGGTTTCACTCAGGTGTGTGCGCGAGCGGATCCCCACAAAGTGGACATTTTTGATCCGCTCAATCAATTCATTTTCAGGTAGCGATGTCTTCACGTACTCGATATTGCTATAACCGTTGCGTTTGAGCGTTTCAACGGCGCTCTGGTGTACGCCTTCCAACAATAAAATGCGAATTTTGTCCTTAGACAAGGATACCTTACTCATGACTCATTCCTGTTACTTAATTTGTGGCCCCTCTGGGGTCCCTGTGATGACGATGTTGGCGCCGCGCTGAGCGAACAAGCCATTGGTAACAACACCGACGATTTGATTAATTTTTTCTTCCAGTTCGGCTGCCTGTGTGATGGATAATCCATGAACATCCAAAATCACATTGCCGTTATCTGTGACAACGCCCTGACGATAGACAGGATCGCCACCCAGCTTAAGCAACTCACGGGCTACATAGCTGCGCGCCATTGGGATCACTTCAACCGGTAAAGGAAATTGTCCCAGCGCATCGACATGCTTAGTGTTGTCGACAATACAGATAAACTGTCTGGCAACCGCTGCCACGATTTTTTCGCGCGTCAGCGCCGCACCGCCGCCTTTGATCATCTGATTGTGTGCATTAATTTCATCCGCACCATCGACATAAATGTCCAGCTCAGACACATCATTGAGCTCAAACACGTCGATACCCAGCGCCTTGAGCTTTTCAGTTGATGCCTCGGAGCTAGAGACGGCACCTTTAATGGTGTCTTTGACACTGCCCAGCGCATCGATAAAGTGGTTGACGGTAGAGCCTGTGCCTACGCCGACTACTGTGCCGGCTTCAACATACTGTAACGCCGCCCAGGCAGCTGCTTTTTTCATTTCATCTTGAGTCATAACGCGATCACTGTTTTAGTTGATTATTCGCTCGCAATTATACGCTCAAAGCACAAAAAAAGTATGTCAGATGCCACTAATGGTGGAATTTATGATCGGATGCTTTCGGTTATGATCCAGTGGTAACGCTTACATTACCACTGATAGCATTGTTGTGGCGTGATTATGGTTGGCAGAGGCACATCCCAGGCTTCGGTTGGCAGGGCTGCCACCTTTTGACAGTCATGGGCCAGACCTATCAATTTAGGCTGTTGCCACTGTTCACGATAATAACGCGCCAGCGTGCGATCATAGTAACCACCGCCCATCCCGAGGCGGTTGCCGGCGTCGTCAAATGCGACGAGCGGGAGCAGCAGGTAATCTAGCTGCGCCAGCGGGCAAATGTGGCTACAATTTAACTCTGGCTCTAAGATAGCATAGCGATTCTGCCTCATGGGTGAGTTTTTTTCATACTGCTGAAAGAGCAAAGTGACGCCGCTGAAGGGGTGAATAACCGGTAAATAGAGGTCCATACCTTTAGACCAAAGTGTTTGAATTAAAAGGTTAGTTCTCAGCTCTCCATCATTTTCAAGGTAGACCCCGATACGGGCGTTTTTAGGGAGTTTCACATGTTGAGAAAAATTAATAGTTAAATTTTGTTCAGCCTCTTTTTGTTGTTCTTCTGTCAGGCTGTTACGCAATTTTCTAATAATATTTCTAATTTCTTTCCTTGATGTTGTGATTTTTTCATCTGAGAGTGAATTTGTTTTCATTACACAGGCACCAACTCAGGAAAAGCAAGGCTGATCCCCAGAACAACCAGTAGCAACACTAATAGTGACAGCAAGATGTACAGGAGCTTTTTAGAGCGCTTGGGCGGCTCACTGTCGAGTTCCAGTTCGCTGAACAGCGGCTCATCTTCCCACTCATCTTCTTCATGCTGCTCATCTTTGACTTGTTTGCCGTCGATGCGTTGCTCCAGCTCATCCAACTTTTCTTCAATGCGGATCAGGCTGCTGGTAATGTAGTCGAGCGCATCGAATACGCGCTCGTTGGCCGCATTTTGCGCTGTGTCAGAGCCCGCAACGGGTTGAGACTGCGATTGCAGCTTACTTTGGATCCCATACACGGCCAGTAACTTAGCCTGTTTAAGGCACTTTTGTTTGTCTGCGGGGCCAAACAGGGGTTTACCTGTGGTGAAGTCGGCCACCTTCTGTGCTGACACTTTTAGTTTTGCTGCGAGTTGCTCTGTGGCTGCCTGGCTGTCAGTACCTGGCTTAAAGCCGGAAAACACTACGCGAAATTGCTCGCTCATGAGGTTCCCTCAATATCATTACTTCGGGTCCATTATTCATGCTAGTTCCCGGCGAATTGTTGTTAACTTATTGCTGGGTAAGCGGAATAAAAAACGTGGACATCGTCAATTGTTGTTTTGAGTATACCTAACTTTTCCATTCTGTGTGTGAAGTTATCTGTGCACGCCGTAAGAGAAAGAAAAACGGCGCCTAAGTGGGCGCCGTATGTTGGTCATTCGCTGTGTTTAATATTTCGCTGATTGGTTGTATTTGAGTGAGTCGGTAATGAATTCGCGCAAGTCCTGATTGGCTTGGGTAAGGTCCGGACGACGCAGGTACATCATATGACCCGAGCGATAACCCTTAAAGCGCAACCTGTGCTGCATTTTACCGCTGGGATCGAGGTGCCAGAGGTTGTACTTACCATCAAAGTAATTAGTCGCACCATCATAATAACCCGACTGCACCATCACATTCAGGTAGGGGTTTTTTGCCATGGACAGGCGCAACTGTTCACCCACTTCGTTGTTGCTGCGATCCCAGGGGCGTACATCGCCAAACATATTATATTTGATGTCCGTTTTATAGTTCAGCTCGTGACGGAAATAGTGATTGATAGCGGGTGTAAAGGCATGCAGCCAGGCGTCCAGCTCCGGCCAATAGTCAGGGCCTTCGCCCGCATCGCGTTTATCAATCCCCAGATAACGGGAATCGAGGCGACCGACCGTATAGCCACGCTCGCGCAGCAGCTCTTTCCAGAAAGCGTGATTGGGGATGTCGAGGTTATTTTGCAGTACGAACTGCTGTGACAGGCCACTGAAGTACGCGACTTGTTTTGCTACTTCCTGGCGTGTCTGCTCGCTCAACATGGCGCCTTTGGCTAACGCGGGCAAGTAATGATCTAAGGTATAAGCTTCCACCTGCTTAAGTACGCTCAGCAGGTCCTGCTTTTGTAAAGCTTCTGGCAGCGCCTTGTGATACCAGGCGGTTGCAGCAAAATACGGTAGCCGGTTGGCGCTTTTTACCGGCCCCTGACGTTTAATGCCAATATCCGTCGGAGACACCAGCACGACACCGTTGAGGAATAGCCATTGCTTGTTTTGTAGCTCATGGGCGAGGCCAGAAACGCGAGTTGTGCCATAGCTTTCACCGATCAAAAATTTTGGCGACAGTGCACGGCCATGACGGTTAATGAAGGTATTCAGCCACCCAGCCAGATACTCAATATCGGCATTCACACCAAAAAATCGTTTTTGCAGAGTCTGTTTGTCGGCCATTGTACCGTCTTGTTCGGGCAGCACGCGGGAGTAGCCGGTATTGACCGGGTTCACAAACAGAATATCGGCGACATCCAGCACCGAATCCGGATTGTCTTTCAGACCGTAGGGCTGCATTGGGTAGCCTTCATCATCGATTTTTAGCACTCGGGGGCCAGTGTAAGCAATGTGCATCCAAACCGAGGCTGAGCCCGGTCCGCCATTGAATGAGATCAGCAGCGGGCGGGTGGCAGGATCTTTCACTTTGTTCTTTTTATAGTAAGTGTAGTGCAGCGTTGCGATTGGGTGACCCGCTTTATCCCACACAGGCTGAGTGCCTGTGATTGCTGTATAGGAGAGGCGCTCCCCGTTAAAGGTCCCTTTATGCTCTGTGATGACCTGCGCATCAATTTGTTGGGTTAGCTGACCCTGGGTATCGGCTTGTGCCAATGCTTTGTGAGGGAGCGTGGTAAGTAAGGTCGCAGAAAGTGCGAACAGTAATGGCTTCAACAACATGTTTTTTTAATTTTTTGATGAAATGAATTGGCACATTTAAGACCCATCCTGCGCAGAATTCAAAGAACTTGAGACTAACAGCCAAAAAATAGGCTACCCGAGCGAAGGTGTTAATACTTGTGTCCAAATGGTTTGTTTTTTGTATCTGTTTTAGGCGAGGTAAACGGAGGGTTGACGTCTATCCGTTTCCACCTGTTTACAAATTAATTGAAGGGCGAGTTTTTTTTGTCACAGAAATCGCGTATATTTAATCCTTATGTCCGTAGTATGAAAGTATTTAGCGCTGTTAAATTCTTGTATCTCTTCCCTTTTCTCGTAGTTTTAGTAGAGCATAGTAATGCAAAGAGTATTAATCGTCGAAGACAGTAAGGTAGTGCAGCAGATCCTTCGCCACCTTGCGTCACAACACCTGGATGTGGAAATCGATTTTGCCTGGTCACTGAAAGAGACCCAGGCATTACTCGAGAGCCAACATTACACCCTGGCACTGGTTGACCTGACCTTACCAGACGCCTCTGATGGCGAGGTAGTGCAACTCACTTTAAGCCGCAATGTGCCCACTGTGGTGCTGACATCCAAAATCGATGAATACAGTCGTCAGCAGATGCTTGAGATGGGGGTCGTCGATTATGTGATTAAGGACAACCGCGACTCTTATTTGTATGCCATCAAGCTGGTATCGCGTTTACTGCGCAATGAAGGGTGTCAGGCGTTGATCGCCGATGACTCGATGATCAGCCGGGCGGTGATGCGCCAGATGCTAGAAAAGCAGTTGTTTACGGTGTTTGAAGCGCAAGATGGCGAGCAGGCATTAAATATGCTCAACGCTAAGCCCGAGATCAAACTCTTGCTGACAGATTATGCTATGCCCACGATGGACGGCTTTGAGCTGGTAAAAGCGGTGCGTAACAGTCGCGGGCGCGATGATCTGGCCATCATTGGCTTGTCCGGTGCCGGAAGTCACGGCCTGTCTGCCAAGTTCATCAAGTACGGCGCGAATGACTTTTTGACGAAACCCTTTATGAATGAAGAGTTCCATTGTCGGGTGATGCAAACTATGGATCAGCTAAACCTGATAGCCGACATTAAAGAGTATGCGCATCGGGATTTTCTGACAGGTCTCTACAATCGTCGCTATTTTTGCCAGCACATGGATAAGGTTTTAAAAAATAAGCCAGACCAGTTTACACTGGCTTTGCTGGATCTCGACCACTTCAAAGCAATCAATGATGAGTATGGTCATCTTGGCGGTGACAAAGTCTTGTCCCAGGCCGCTGAATTGCTGAATAGTTCATTCAACCACTGCTTAGTTGCCCGGGTGGGCGGGGAAGAGTTTGCAGTACTGATGCCGGGCAATGATCTGAGCGTGGCCAAAGACAGTTGTCAGGACTTCAGAGAGCGCTTTGCCAATACCCAGTTTATGATCCAGGACCAGGCGCTGCATTGTACTCTCAGTGTCGGCATTGCCCGATGCGATAAAGCCACCCTCAGTGACGTTATGCGCGCTGCAGACAATGCGCTTTACCAGGCGAAAGAAGCGCAGCGCAATTGTGTTATGGTGAGTGAAAGCTAAACGACCACTTACTAATCACCACTTTGCACCATTTCAAGTCAGACAAAAAATAAGCGCACCAGCACGGTGCGTTTGTTGTTTCTGTAGCCCCCTACAAATACGCTAACTAATTGTAAAAAAGTCACTTTTATTTTTGGCACAAAGGTTGGATTACCTTCTCCCGACAGGATCATCTGCCCTGGGGGGGCGAATAATGAAAATGATAAGCGCAATAATTAAACCATTTAAGCTGGACGAGGTCCGCGAAGCCCTGGCCGAGCTGGGCATTGAGGGTATGACCGTGGTAGATGTCAAAGGCTTTGGCCGCCAGCGTGGCCACACTGAGTTATATCGGGGAGCCGAATATCAGGTCGACTTTATTCCAAAAATTAAGCTCGAAATTGCGACACGCAGTGAAAACACTCAGCGTGTTGTCGAGGCCATTACTGCCATTGCCAGCACCGGCAAAATTGGCGACGGCAAAATCTTTGTTTATGACCTTGAGCAAATAGTCCGGATCCGTACCGGCGAACTCGACGAAGAAGCGATTTAAGGGGCGATACAATGGAAAACACGGTAATAGAACTACAATTCTCTCTGAACACCTTTTACTTTCTGGTCTCCGGTATTCTGGTGATGTGGATGGCGGCAGGTTTTGCCATGCTCGAAGCCGGGCTGGTGCGCTCTAAAAATACCACGGAGATCCTCACTAAAAACGTCGCCCTGTATGCCATTGCCTGTACCATGTTTTTACTGGTCGGCTACAACATCATGTATGTGGATAATGTCGAAGGCGGCGTAGTCCCGAACTTTGGCGCGCTGATTGGCAGTGCGGCCGCAGATGCAGACCATGCGCTGGAGTCAGATTTCTTCTTTCAGGTGGTGTTCGTGGCAACCGCCATGTCGATTGTATCCGGTGCGGTCGCTGAACGTATGAAGCTGTGGGCCTTTTTGCTGTTTACAGTGGTGCTGACTGGGCTTATCTATCCAATTGAAGGGTACTGGACCTGGGGCGCCGGATTCTTATCTGAGATGGGCTTTGTTGATTTTGCAGGGTCCGCGATTGTGCATGGGGCAGGTGCAGCAGCGGCACTGGCAGGTGTTTTACTGCTTGGTGCGCGTAAGGGGAAATATGGTAAAAACGGTGAAATCTACCCAATTCCGGGTTCAAACTTACCCCTGGCCACACTGGGTACCTTTATTTTGTGGATGGGCTGGTTTGGTTTTAACGGCGGCTCGCAACTGTTTTTAGCAGATAAAAGCAACGCCATCGCCGTCAGTCAGATCATGGTGAATACCAATGCGGCGGCGGCTGCCGGTGCCATTGCTGCGTTGGTGGTGTGCAAACTGATGTGGAAAAAAGCCGACCTGACCATGATCCTCAATGGCGCATTGGCAGGCCTGGTCACCATTACTGCGGAGCCGGCATCGCCTACGCCTGTACTGGCCTGCATTTTGGGCATGCTGGGTGGCTCTTTGGTGGTATTCAGCATAGTTGCGCTTGATAAGCTGCGTATTGATGACCCTGTGGGGGCCATTTCGGTGCACGGTGTGTGCGGCGCGCTGGGAATTATGATGGTGCCTTTCTCTAACAGCGATGCCAGCTTTATGACGCAGGCCATTGGACTTGTGACCATACTGGGTTTTGTGTTTATCGCGTCTTACATCGTCTGGGGGATCATTAAAACCCTGATGGGGATCCGGGTTGGTGAAGAAGAAGAACTCAGTGGCATGGATCAGCATGACTGTGGTATCGATGCGTATCCGGAATTTGTGACCATTCGCAATAAGTAAATAAGAAATAACCAAAAAGCGCGGCTCATTGCGCTTTTTGGTTTAAGCGACCGTTAATCTGAGATAATCTAGCATCTATTCACTCTCAGTAAGCATTTCATGGTCGATGGCAGACAATAAAAAAGCACCAGGCAAACCGCGCAAGTCCACTCGTAAAACTCCAGCCAAATCTGGCAAAAAACGCACTTCTTCTTCTGCGACTTCGTTTCGCCAGCGCTTGCGCGCTTTTCGCAGTCGAATGCTGAGCTCCTTGTGGTCATTGTGCTGGAAGCTCAGTCTGGCCATGGTGTTTGCGGTTGCCGGTTACGTGGTTTATCTGGATGCGAAAGTCAGCCGTCAGTTTGAAGGCAATAAGTGGCAGTTACCTGTACAAGTGTATGCCCGGGCTATGTCGTTTTATCCGGATCAGTATCTGGCTGAGCAGGAGGTGATCTGGGAGCTGGAACGACTCAATTACTCCCGGGTTAACCGCATCAAACATACCGGCCAGTTCGTGGTTCAGGGCCGTACAATCACAGTTTACCGGCGGACTTTTGAATTTTATGACGGGGTTGAACAGGCGCGTGTTTTTACCCTCAACTTTGCCGGTAAGAAGCTGGCCAGCATAGTCAATGAGCAGGGGCGGCGCATTGAAGCTGCCCGGCTGGAACCGGTGCAAATAGCCCGAATAGGTAATGAAAGTCGTCAGGACCGCGAATTTGTGCCGCTGGATAAAATACCGGGGATCCTTAAAGACACTTTGCTGGTGGTTGAGGATAGGGCCTTCTACGAACACCACGGGGTGTCGGTCTGGTCCATTATGCGTGCTTTGTATCACAATATTCGTGCCGGGCGCACGGTGCAGGGCGGCAGTACCCTGACTCAGCAGTTGGCTAAAAACTTCTACCTGACTCGGGAGCGCTCATTACTGCGCAAAATCAACGAAGCCTTTATCGCTCTGATCCTGGATTTTCGCTACAGTAAGGACGAGATCCTCGAAGCCTATCTTAACGAGGTTTATCTGGGTCAGGCCTATAATCAGGGCGTGCATGGCATGGGGCTGGCCGCCGAATTTTACTTTGCAAAACCCGTTGATGAGCTGGAATTTGATCAGATAGCCATGTTAGTGGCTATGGTGAAAGGTCCGTCTTACTATAATCCCCGCCGCTATCCGGAGCGAACCATGGAGCGGCGCGATCTGGTATTGCGGCTGATGGCCGAAAACGGCCTGATCACCACAGGTGAATACCGTCAGGCTCTGGAGCGGCCTATTGATATTCAACCGTTAAAAGAAAGCCTGATGCAGACCTACCCGGGGTATCTGGAGCTGGTGAATAGAGAGCTGCAACGCTTGCTGCCTGATGAAAACGTCATCAATGCAGGGATCCGTGTATTCACCTATTTTGATCTGCAAAAGCAGTCAGCCATGGAAGACGCGGTTAGTGAGGGCTTACCTTATCTGGAACGACGTTTCTCCACCGCCCAGCTCGAAGTGGGTATGATTTCTGTGAACACAAAAAAAAGTGGTGTGTCTGCCTTGGTCGCCGGGCGTCAGTTGCGCTATTCCGGATTTAACCGGGTACTGGATACTCGCCGTAATGTTGGCTCTTTGGTCAAACCGGCAATTTACCTGTCGGCACTGGAGCTGCCAGACTACAACCTGGGCACCTTGCTGGAGGATGCGCCGTTGCAGGTGACCAATGCAGCAGGGAAAACCTGGCAGCCCGAAAACTTTGATCATACCTTTCGGGGCTCGGTACCTTTGTATCGGGCGTTTAGTGAAAGTATTAATATTCCGGCCGTTAATCTCGGTCTGGATGTCGGCGTAGATACGGTTGCCCGCACCATGGCGCAGCTGGGGGTCGACAGTGATATTCCTTTGTATCCTTCTATGTTGCTGGGGGCCGTTGAGTTATCCAGTTTTGACGTGGCGCAGATGTATACCACGCTGGCTGCCAATGGCCGTTACGCGCCCCTGACAAGTATCTCAGCTATTACCAACACCACAGGCAAACGTTTGTATCAGCATCGCGTTGCCAAACAGTCCCGATTCTCTCAGGAAGCCATGTATATGACGCGCTACGGACTCAAGCGCGTAACCAAGAGCGGCACGGCAAAACGCCTGAATCGCCATTTCCCTTCCATTCAGCTGGCAGGTAAAACAGGTACAAGTAATGAGCTAAGAGACAGCTGGTTTGCCGGTTTTGATCACAATACCGTGACGGTCACCTGGATCGGTCGCGACGATAACAAGCCGGCCAAGCTGACAGGCGGGCGTGGGGCACTGGAGCTGTATATTCGCTACTTAAAACCGCTCAACCCGCAGGCCATTGCCGATCAGCGCCCGACAGGTGTGCGCTGGGCATTCGTCAATGAACAAACCGGTGAGCAGGCTGCACCCCATTGCGGACCGACCATTCAGCTGCCTATCCGCATTGAAGAGTTCAATCCCCGGCCTGGTTGTGGTTGATCCGCACGCCGAGCCGCTCAGGTTTTGAATTTGGCGATCAGTTGATTTAACGTCGCCGCCATGTTGCTGAGCTTTTGCGCATCGCCCCGGGTGGCTTCGGCGGAGCTCAGGGTGTGGTCGGCCAGATGGCTTATCTCACTGGACTCTGCCAGCGCCTGCTGGGTGGCAACCGCCTGACGTTGCACCTGATCGCTGATCACATGGCCCTGCTGGTCAATGTCGGCCATGCTCTGCTCCGCGGCGCTGAGTACCTGATTGGTCTCGTTGGCCGCACTAACACCTTGTTCCATTTTTTCTACGCTGCTGAGCATTTTCTTTTGGGTGTCGTTTGATGCCTGCTGTAATGAGTGAATAATCGAATGGATCTCTTCGGTCTGTTGCTGAGTTCTTTGCGCCAGGGTGCGTACTTCATCGGCCACTACGGCAAAACCGCGGCCCTGTTCACCCGCGCGCGCCGCTTCAATGGCTGCATTGAGTGCCAGTAAGTTGGTTTGTTCGGCGATTTCGCTGATCCCCAGGCTCACCTTACTGATGTTCTGGCTGTCTTGTGCCAGTTTATCAAGTGCAATGCGGCTTTCTTCAAATTCACGTTGCAGAACCGTCATATGTTCTGCCAGTCGGGTGGTATTCTCACTGCCTTGCTTAACTTGTTGCGCCGCCGTTGCAGCCAGCTCGGTGGCATGATGGGCCGAGGTCTCAACTGCATCTGCGGCATTGGCCATTTCACTGAGTGCCTGATGCACGGTTTGGATCTTCGCCTGCTGCTGCGCCACATCTTCACGGGTGTCCTGGCTTATCTGGCGCAGTTTATCCGTGGCACCATGTAAGTCGGTGGAGGTGGTTCTGACATTACCCAGCAAATGCACAAAGGCATCCAGCACCGCATTGTACTGACGCAGGATCTCGCTCAGTTCATCTTTACCGCGAGGTTGCGCCCGTGTGCTCAGATCGCCAGATGAAGCACGCTGAGCAGAGGCCGAAAATTCGGCAATGGTATCCACCACCGCAAAGTAAAAGCCCAGCATTAAATAGAGCGCCAGCAACAAGCTGAGCACAGACGCCAGTGCCACCAGGTTTCGGATCCAACGCTCCTGCGTCAGTTTGTCATCAAGCAGGGTTTTTAAAGTGGGGGTGGCGGTGTTGATAAGGGCAGTGAGCTGAGTCAGCACATCACGATGCAGGGAGTTAAATGCACTGCTGGTCAGTTCAATGTCATCTGGCTCCAGGAGCTTGTCTTTAATGGCGCGATGATAGTTATCGAGCGCACGGTTGAGCGCGGTGATTTTGTCCTGAAGGCGCTTGTTGACGTGTTTACTGTTGGCTGTTGCCACTTCCAGCTTATTGTTGAGCTGGGTTTTTACCACAGGTAACACTTTGTTCAGGTTAGACAGCGCGATAAAAGAGTCGGGGGTAAAACGGCCGTTGCTGATTATCTCCTGCGCCTGAGAGGCGATATTATTCACCTGGCTTATCACATTGGGCACGGATTCGACCAGTGAGCGGTTTAGGTAAGAGCGGCTCAGATCATTGTCGATCGCCAGTTTAGAGGTAATGGATAAATGTTCCAACTCGTCACCGGGTTTGAGCCCTTTGGCAAATGGGCTGCGCGCCAGTACCTGGGCGTTACGCTTCGCCTGCTGGTTCAACAGGTTTTCTAAAATGGGTGGGTAATATTGCAGGCCGGCACGCTGTTGCTGACTGACCTGAATTGACTGGGTCAGGGTCGAGTTGAGAAAAAATAAACTCAGACTGAGTGGTAGCAGAAGAATACCAAATACCAGGCTGATTTTGGTTTTGTATTTTAACTGTGCCATAAAAGCAATGGCGGGGCTGGCAGCTGATCTGAGTCCTGTCATAATTTTATCTTTGTTTATAAGTCATTGGTAAGAGACCGGGTATAAGCAAAGAATAGTTCAAAGCGGTGAAAGTTTTTACTGACAGAAATAAAAAAGCCCCGCAGGGCTTTTTTGTAAGATTAACTGAAGGTCAGTGCTCAGGCTGCAAGCTTGGCGAATGCACGCTCTGCTGCTTGAATTGTCTGTGCAATGTCATCATCACTGTGCATAGTGCTGACAAACCCGGCTTCGAATGCCGAAGGAGCCAGATACACGCCTTCTTCCAGCATCAGGTGGAAAAAGCGTTTGAAGCGTTCCAGATCGCACTCAGTTGCCTGCTGATAGGTATCAACACGTTGCGCTTCGGTAAAGAAGAAGCCAAACATGCCACCGGCATAGTTGGTGGTCAGGGCAATACCCGCGGCATCTGCGGCTTGCTGGAATCCGTCGCACAGTTGCTTGCTCTTGGCCTCGAGGTCATCGTGCAAACCCGGTTCAGAGAGCAGTTCCAGGGCTTTCAGACCGGCAGCCATAGCGATTGGATTACCAGATAAAGTACCTGCCTGATAAACCGGGCCTACGGGGGCAATATAATCCATGATTTCACGCTTACCACCAAAGGCACCCACTGGCATACCGCCGCCAATTACTTTACCCAGACAAGTCAGGTCAGGGTCGATATTGTAATATTCCTGAGCACCGCCCAGCGCAACCCGAAAGCCGGTCATCACTTCATCGAAGATCAGAACCGATTTATGGGTATCACACACTTCGCGCAGGCCTTCCAGGAAGCCTTCAACGGGTGGAATACAGTTCATATTACCCGCCACTGGCTCGACAATAATACAGGCGATTTGGTCTGGGTATTGTGCAAAGATGGCTTTGACTTCGTCCAGGTTATTGAACGACACGGTTAAGGTGTGCTTTGCAAAGTCTGCCGGGATACCCGGAGAGTTAGGCACGCCCATGGTCAATGCACCAGAACCCGCTTTTACCAGCAAAGAGTCGGCGTGGCCGTGGTAGCAGCCTTCAAACTTCAGGATCTTATCTCTGCCAGTGTAACCGCGTGCCAGACGAATGGCGCTCATGGTTGCTTCAGTACCAGAGCTTACCATGCGCACTTTGTCGATTGAGGGTACCAGCGCTTTGACTTTTTCAGCCATCAGAATTTCGCTTTCAGTCGGTGCGCCATAGCTTAGGCCATTTTCAACTGCATCCAGCACGGCTTGTTTGATCTGGGGATGGTTATGGCCCAGGATCATCGGTCCCCATGAACCCACATAATCGATATAGCGTTTACCGTCCGCATCGTAAGTATGCGGGCCTTCAGCTTTATTGATAAACAGCGGCGTGCCACCTACACCGTTAAATGCACGAACGGGTGAATTAACACCACCCGGGATAGACTCCTGGGCACGAGAGAAGAGATCTTGACTGATTGTCATAATGTGTCCTTTTGTTTTGTGCCGGGTGTATCTGAAACGTCATTCAGCTACACCCGGCCATGAAACGAAATAAGTGGATTAGGTGTCGCGCTTACGGCTGAACCAGGGCACGTCTACTTCGTATTGCTCAACTTTGTCGGCAACACCCAGTGTCAGTGCAAACAATGCCATGCGGATCAACACGCCATTTTGAACCTGGCGGAAGATGGCCAGGTTATCGTTATTATTCAGGTCGTTATCCAGCTCGTTGGCATCGCCACGGCTGTCGCGCGGTAATGGGTGCATTAATACCGACTGCGGCTTACAGTGGGCCTCATAAATGGCCTGGCTAATGCGAAAACCACCGCGGTACTTGTTGGCTTCTTCCTGTGATGGAAAACGCTCTTCCTGAATGCGGGTCTGATAAACGATATCGGCCGCCAGGTTACCTTCCATTTTTGATACCAGTTCAATCTGGTGACCGGCGTTACTGACCGCATCCAGAATATAATCAGGCATTTGTAAACCGTCTGGCGCAACCATAGAGAAACGCACGTTTTTATAGTGACACAGCAGCTTAGACAGAGAGTGGACCGTGCGGCCATACTTAAGGTCGCCAACCAGGGCGATGTGCATACCATCAATGCCACGCTCAAAACGACCCAGCTCACGTTCAATCGTGAGCAAGTCCAGCAGTGCCTGGGTTGGGTGCTCATTCGGGCCGTCACCGCCGTTGATCACTGGCACATCTGAGCCCGTTGCAAATTCCGCCACGGATCCGGCATCCGGGTGACGCATAGCGACGGCATCGGCATAGGCTGAGATCACCCGGGCCGTGTCATACAGGGATTCGCCTTTTGCCAAAGCGGAACTTTGCATACCTGTGGTCTCTCTGACCGTGCCGCCCAGCAGGTTAAAAGCGGTTCCGAAACTGACACGCGTTCGGGTACTGGGTTCAAAAAACAGGTTGGCTAATACGGCACCTTCTAATACGTTGGTGCGCTTGTACTTTTTAGCGTAGGGTTCCATTTTCTTTGCAACATTGAAAATCAGCTCAATGGCTTCTCTGTCGAGTTCGTTGACGGAGAGGATGTTTTCACCTTGGAAACTTAACATGCGGCGATTCCTAATCACAGATTGACAACAGGAGGCGGGGAGCACTCCTAACCGAGCTCGCAAAACAGGGCGTATCAGACGCACACTGCGTTGAGTAACTGGAGCGACATAATAGCACAATTCTGTTTTTTAGGCGTGGAAAATGACGGCCCAATAGCCGCCATAGTGTGAGATTAGAAAACCGGTTTCAGGATGGCGAGCATAACGATGATCAGCAGCAGTATGACCGGGAATTCGTTAAAGATACGATAGAAGCGATCGCTACGCTCGTTACGGTCGTGCTTAAAGTCTGCCAGCAGTTTAAAACAGTAGGCATGATACAAATATAATATAATCACCGGCACCAGCTTATAGTGCAGCCACAGGTTAGCGCGGAACCATTCGCGGCCATAACTGGTGATCAACAGTACCCCGAACACGGCCGTGAGCACGGCAAATGGGGTAACAAAGTAGAGCAGCCGCCGCTCCATGATTTTTAACATGGCGGAGCAGGGCTTTTCATCGGTCATGGCATGGTAAACAAACAGCCTGGGCAGATAGAAAATACCAGCAAACCAGGCAACCATAAAAAAGATGTGCAGTGCTTTGTACACAAGTATCGTCGTCATAAAACCCCTTGGTTGTCTTAAAATGCAATTACAGCAAGCTGTTTCTCATGGTGAGAATATGGCGGATCTGATCCCACCTTAGCAAGCCCATAATTTGTTTGTTATCTTTTTGATTATACACATAGACGGCGCCGGAGCGTTTGTCTTTGAGAATATCAAATGCGTCTGCCAGCGTTGCCTGTGTACTTAGTCCCTGTAACTCGATATAAGTGATGGTCATGCTTTGTTCAGAGATCAAGCTGAGGTCATATTCGGCCAGTCGGTAACCGTGTTCTTCGTCGTAAACGATCAGCGGAGTCTGGCTGTCAATGGCCGACAGGGTTTCTCTGATCTGCTCTTTGTCATCAGAATAGAGCAGCTTGAAGCCTTCTTCCATTTCTTCCATGATCCCCACTTTTTGCAGGGCCTCTTTGGCGGGAGAAACCTGATAGGGCAGTCCCTGAAAGTCTAGCTGCTGTAAGAAAATCGAGCGGTTACCAAATACCTGCAGCGCGGTAACATAGGCGCAGGAGATCACTATCATGGCCGGCACCACAATCTGTGGGCTTGAAGTCAGCTCCATCACTGCGGTCAGCGCTGCCAATGGTGCGTGCAAAGTGGCTGCCAGCAGGCCTGCCATGCCCAGTACACCATAGGTGCCCGCAACACTGACTTCGGGAGAAATAAACTGAGCAAAATACGCCATCAGTGTGCCAATTAACACTCCCAGACCGATAACCGGGCCAATGATCCCACCAGGGATCCCCAGGCCAATGGCAAAGATGGTGGCCAGTAGCTTAGCTATCAGAATGGTTGTCAGCAGTTGTAATTCACCGGGCGTCTCAACGGCGATTGTAATGGCGCTCATACCTGAGCCCATGGCTTCTGGCACCAGATATCCGATCAGACCGGCCAATAACCCGGCCAGCATCAGGCGGGGAAACATGCTGATGGGCTTAAAGGTTTTGATGATCATCATCAGGTTCTGATTAAATGCAAAGGCAATGGCACCAAGCACGAAGCCACATAAAATCAGAAATGGATAATGCCAGAAGGACAGGGTAGACACACTGATCAGCGACAGCTCCAGATCATGGCCAAACACATATTGGGTGGCAAGTGCGCCAGTTACCGCTGCGAGCATAATGGGGACGAAAATATGGATCTTGTATTCCCGCAGCACCACCTCCATGACGAAGATCACCGCTGCCAGGGGCGTGTTGAACGACGCCGCTATGCCAGCAGCCACACCACAACCGGCCAGTGTCCGTGCAGCGTTCATTGGCAGATGGAGGCGCTCAGCCAAAATACTGGCTCCGGTTGCCCCCATGTGTACTGATGGGCCTTCCCGGCCAACGGAAAAACCGCTGATGAGTGCAACCGCACCGCCAAAAAACTGGTTAACCGAATTCCAGATTGGCATTTGCCCGTAGTGTTGTTTAATGCGATAGATGACAAAAGGAATACCGAGGCGGTAGTGCTTGAAGCCCGTCAGGCTGGCAAACAGGGCGATCAGCAAGGCCGCGCCCACAGGCAACAGGACGCGTTGATGTTCAGGTAATGTGGTAAAGTCGTCCGGGCTGTCTAAAAACATCCCCTGCACCAGCAGTATGGTCAGGCGAAATAAGATGATCAATACTGCTGCAATTAAGCCCGCGCCAATTCCCAGCAAGCACAGCTGAATGGACGTTTTTGGTTTCGCTAAGCGACGGCGTAAATTATCGAGCGACATACAATATTGGCCTGTTGAAAATCTGAATTGGCGCGAGCATCAGCTCGCTTTATTGCTTGCGTACACTGAATCTAGCCCTAACCTGAATATTTTAGGACCACAAAGGTCTCCAAGTAGCGTTGTGACGTTTATCCATCGCGACGAACGCGAAGCGCATTGCTCGGTTACTCAAAGTATCTTGTGGTGCGTGGTGCCCGTGATATCAACAGTTGTAGCATAGTATACTTGGTTGATAAGTGTATCAAATAATCTAAGTCCTTGTAATTAAGTAAATCAATCGGCTGGGCAAAGAAATGAGACTAAAACAGGAACAGCCCATCTGAGAATGCCAGTCTATACTTGATTAAAATAGTCAGGTATTAGATAATTCTGCTACTAAATGTACAGGGGTCGAATACACATGTCTGATCAGATACCGATTAAATTTTCCGACGCGGCGGCAAGTCGCGTGAAAGAACTTATCTCAGAAGAAGAAAACCCGAACCTTAAGCTGCGAGTGTATGTGACCGGCGGCGGATGCTCAGGGTTCCAATACGGGTTTACCTTTGACGAAAAAACCAATCCGGGTGACCTGGAAATTGAGAAAAACGGGGTGTCTATGGTGGTTGACCCGATGAGTATTCAATATTTGGTTGACGGTGAAGTTGATTATACCGAAGGCCTGGAAGGGGCGCGCTTTTTTGTCAGCAACCCCAATGCGACGACAACCTGTGGTTGCGGTGCAAGCTTCAGCGTATAAACCGCCCTTAACCTATCAAGCCAAGATACAAAAGCCATGCTATCGCATGGCTTTTTTGCATCTATATAGATTCATTGCGACCCGCTATCAGGCGCGTGCTTTGTGACGATATTGCCGGGAAGTCAGAGCAGTTTAGTCAGCCCGGGTTGGTAAGATGCATCATCAGCGCAAAAAAACCTAATACGAAAGTGGAAAAAGCGAGAATGTAGATGAATCCGCGTTTGCCTTGTTTAAGTGGTACGCCGTTTACGCGTAAAAAGTAATACCACCCCAGACAGAGCAAAATGGGCAGCAAAAATATGAGCCGGATCATCAAAAATTCTCCCAAAATTTGTTACTTTAAGACAGATTAGCGCTAAACCACTATTTTTAAAAGAAAAAATAAATTATTTCGTATACTGGTACAAGATATAAAATTTTTGTTAAAGTGTCACAGTAATCTTACCTCTCTATTTTAGGTAAGAAAGTTGCAAATTTAATTAGGTGTTAGAGAAAAGATCGTCTATACCTAATTTGGTACATAGGAACAGGACAGATGGATCGGGTGTTTTTTCACTCAGTTTAGCTGGCTTGTCATAACATAAGCTGCCAATCGAGACGGGCAAATTTCGTACGGCAGTATCAATTAATCATCGAGTAGGAGATGTTTTATTATGATGGGGAAAACGGTTTCTTCTGAAGAGAACAGTAAGTTGACTAAGTGGCTAAAATCAAAACGTCACGAGAAAGGTCATACAATGCGCAGTCTGGCCCAGGTGTTAGGTACACCACATTCTTTCATTGGCAAAATTGAGAACCAGGAACGTCGTTTAGACGTGATTGAGTTTCTGCGTTACTGTGAAGCGCTGGAAGTCGACCCATATGAAGGTCTGTCTCTGATCAAAGAAGAGCAGATGTAATAACGCTGGGATCACCAGTATGTGCAGGTGCAAGGAGCTGCACCTCTATCCTTCTAGCATGGACCAGACACACCCATCACTTTTCCTGCTGAGATTTCCCCTGATTGTGATAGTTTTGCTCAATCTCGTAGAGTTTATGACGGATCGCATATAAGAATATCAATGAAGGTAGCACCATCAGCGCTGTCAGTGCGAAAAATACCGCCCAGTTACCGCCCAGCCAGTCATCAATGACGACGCCGCTATAGCTCGACAAAACGGTTCTGCCCAGGCTACCAAGAGACGCCAGCAGGGCGTAATGCGTTGCACTAAAGGCACGATCGCACAACATTGAGATAAACGACACCATGGCGACCAGTGACCAGGCCTGAGTAAACCCGTCAATAACAATGGCAAGGGCATACAAGTGTTCTTTGGGGCCCGCGACCGCTATCCAGGAAAACATCAGGTTAGATGCAGCCATAGCCACACCGCTGATAAATAAGCCTTTTACAATGCCATATTTATGATTAAAGATGCTGCCCAGAAAGGCGAAAATAATCGTAATAAGGCCGGTTCCGAGCTTAGAGTACTGGGCTATCTGACTATTACTAAAGCCGATTTCTTTATAAAACACGATCGACATACGAGCCAGGAAGGCTTCGCCGATTTTGAACAAAAAGATAAAGGCCAGCAGGGCTAAGGCGGCCTTTACGCCATTACGGTTAAAGAAGCTGCGAAACGGCTCGACCAGGGTGACCGCCAGCCAGGCCAGCATACGTTGCAGTCTGCTGTGTTCCAGCCCTGCAAGCTTGGATTGATATTGCGCTTGCAGCTGTTGTTGGGTGTGTTCACGATGGGATACGGGCTCACGGGCGGCCAGTGTGATACCAAACAGCATAAGCATGATCAGTGCCAGCAGGGCGTAGATTTCGGGCCAGCTGATGCCGGGTAAATCGGCGGCAAAAAACGGAATGGCACCGAGCAGGGCATAGCCACTCCACCAACCTGAGGTGGCCATGGCAGCGGCGGCCGTGGACTTTTCACTTTCCTCGGGGGGCAGAATATCGATCCGATAAGCGTCTATTGCAATATCATGGGTAGCCGCACTCAGAGCAATAATGAAACACAATAATGCAGCCTGATAAAGGTCCGCTTTAAGATCGACCTGGCTTAAGGCCAGTGCAGACAAGGCAACAATCAGTTGTCCCGCGGCTATCCAGCTGCGCCGCTGGCCCAGCCACTGGGTAAGCAAGGGCAGACGCACCCGGTCCAGCAACGGAGACCATAAAAAGTTAATGGTGTAGGCGCTAAACACTATGCCAAACAAGCCTATCATGCTGCGGCTCAGGCCTTCGTCTTTCAGCCAGGCAGACATGACTGAGCCGATTAGAACCCAGGGAAAGCCCTGACTAACGCCAAAAGCAAAGACGGTGAGCAGGCGTTTATCCCGATAGTAGCTGGCGTAGTCACGCAGGCTGGATGAAATGAGCATAGTGTTTTCCAACACAGCCTGGCCCTGGCGAGCAGTAGGGCCAGGCTGATAAACGATTATTCGAAGGTTTCTTCCGGCAGCATCTCAATGCTGTGGATGATCACGGGCTTTTTAGGGATAAAGGTATAGCCGAGCTTTTTGTTGTAGTCCGTTTCAACCTGCATGATTTTGTCGAGTGTCTCGAAGCCATCAGTGACACTACCAAATACGGCAAAGCCCCAGCCACGTCCCGGGTTGAGGTGATCGTTGTCATCCATATTAAAGAAGAACTGTCGAGTACCTGAGTGAGGCTTGTTATCCTGGTAGGCCATGGCGATGGTGTACATGTTATTTTTCAGGCCATTGCCACTTTCGTTAAAAATAGCCGGGCGCTCAAACATGCCATCATAGTCTTTGTTGTAGCCGCCGCCCTGGATCACAAAGTCTCGCTCATTGGCTTCATCTCGTTCAACGCGATGAAACACCGAACCTTTATAGTCACCATTAATCACGTAGGTGAGAAAATTATTGACTGTGATGGGCGCGCGCGAGCGGTCCAGCTCGACGATGACTTTGCCCAGCGAGGTGTTGAGCTGAACCTTAGGGAAGAGGTTATCTTTTTGGACAAAGCGTCCTTCTTTATTGTTCGCAAAAGAGAAACAGCTGATCAGGATCAGCGTGGACATTATAAGGGTACGAAGCATAGCTTAGCCTTTTTATTGTTGTAAAAAGTCGATCAATTCTTTATCCGACAGCATGCGGGTGATCACCTGCTCTGCGAGTCGATTCAACTGTCCCTCAACCTGAGACTGATCATGTTTCAGAGGTTTACTGAATTGCGCCTCACCATTGAAGGGCTTGGAGAAGGTGCGTTGTCCTTTAGCTACCTCAACAACGAACTCAGCACGCGCTGTGCTCTCATGGCGACTCAAAGATTCGTCCACTTTAGCAATAAAGGTGCGAATACGCAGCGTCAGTTGGGTGTCACTGTGTTGTGCCAGTGTTGCCCCATTGGCTTCAAGCGCCTGGGCAAGCAGCCCGGTTAGGGTCACAGGTAAATCGGCATTGGGCAGATAAACCGCAGGTTCCTGCTCCAGCACTTTAATGGTGAACTTAGTGGTTCGGTTATCAACAACTTTAATCGCCAGAGTATCTGATAACTGACTGATATTGCCCCCCTGATAGCTGGGGCTGAGGATCACTGTTTTTGGGGCAGTGCTGCATCCCGCAAGTAAACTGAGTGCTGTGCCAAAGAGGCAGGCAGAGAATGCTAAGCGCATGATTAGCTCCTTTTAATAGAACTTAATACGGTAAACTTTTTATTATTGCCTATCACCTTACAATTCCCGAACAGGCGCTGCAACTTATCAAGGTAATCAAGATGACGATTGCCAATGATCCTGAGTTCTCCGCCATTTCTCAGAGTATGTTTTGCTTGCAGGAACATTTGCCAGGCGATGTGATCGGTGATTGCCTGTGCCTGATGAAACGGCGGGTTGCACAGCACCAGATCAGCAGAGTTTGGCTCAAAGTCGCTGAGGCAATCATTTTGCACAAACTGGCAGTCGCCCAGTCTGTCTGGCAAGTTACTGCTGACATTCTCTTTGGCGCTGGCCACAGCCATGGCTGATTCATCAACAAAGGTTACCTGAGCGTTCGGCATCCGTGACAGCGTTTGTAACCCAATCACGCCGTTACCACAGCCCAAATCGATTACCCGCAATGGCTTTTTACCCGCTGGCAGATAGTTGATAAAAAACCGTGCCCCGATATCCAGAGAGTCCCGGGAGAAAACATTGGCATGGTTATAAATGGTGAAGGGTGAGTTTTCCAGTGCCCAGCTGACCGGGAACTTGTCCGCAACCGGCTTACCTGTGGTCGCGCAAAAGATCAGTCTGGATTTCTTGACCGCCAGGCTGGTGGTCGGCTGTTGCAAAAAATGACTAAAACTTTTTAGGGTTGAGGTGTGAATTTCTTTGGCTTTGCCTGCGGCTACAACGGGAATATCCGCAGCCATATGGCTGAGCTGAGACAACTGATGTTGTAGCAGTCCGGCATTTTTAGGTACCTTAATTAAGATCAGATCGCACTGCGCTGGCAAGGTTGCCAGGCTATCTTGCTGCTTAAGTTTCGCGTCGTCCAGCACCCAGTCGAGTTGGTTTTCAGCGAGGTTATGACAGGTTGCCTGCTGAGCCACAAATGAATCGCTTACCTGTGTAATTTGCCACTGGGCGTGATCTTGCAACTTGGCTGCCAGCGTACAACTCAGAGCGCCAAAGGCATCATTGAGGATCAGAATATCGCGAGCGTCAGGGTAAGCTGTGGTAATATGTTCCAGCAGGTATTCGTCAGCCGCATCCCAGGCTTGCAGGCTGCGATTTTTTTGCTCGAGAGGAAAACGATGCAGGGTCAGAGCCGTGCCGGCCAGTACAGCGTCGGTGATCATGATGGGGCGAATCTCACTCATGGTTGGTGCCACTACCTTGCATAGGTGCAAAGTACAGCAAAACTAACAGAACGCGTAATATAGCATGTCGAGACTGAACAAAGAATGTTTGCCCCCGGGTTTTGAGTATCTGCCAGCATGTCTGAGCTTTGAAAAAAGTCTGGCGCTTTATGCACATTTAGCCTCCACCCTGGTTTGGCAGCAACCTGATATCACCCTGTTTGGCCGTACCACACCAATTCCCAGGTTGCAGTGTTTTGTGGCGGACAAGTCAGTGTCCTATGGCTACTCGGGCACCCAGCTTGAAAATACTCCCTGGCCACCGGTTCTGAGTGCAATGCGAACCCGCCTGATGCGTCAGTTTGGTCAGGATTTTAATGCGCTGTTGGTAAACTGGTATCGGGATGGGCAGGACAGCATGGGCTGGCACAGCGATGACGAAGCAGAGCTTGGCGCTTGTCCGACTATCTTTTCTTTATCTCTGGGTGCTACCCGTCATTTCAAAATTCGCCACAAGCAGAGCCAGGAAATCCTGACTTTGCCTCTGCCTACAGGCAGTGGTTTACTGATGACAGGGCGCAGTCAGCAAGACTATCAACATGCATTGCCCAAACAAGCGCGCGTTACTCAGGGGCGAATTAACCTGACCTTCAGAACAGTTGGTTAATGACGCATAAGTGCGTATAGTAGGCGCTAAATTTTCTCCGTACTGGGAGTGAGTTATGTCAATGCAACAACAAATCTATAGTAAACTTGCCGACGCTATCGCTTGCAAACACCTTAACGTTGTCAACGAAAGCCACATGCACAGTCGAGGTAGCGAGTCGCATTTTAAGGTGATTGTCGTCAGCGACAAGTTTGCCGGGCAGCGACTGTTACAGCGCCATCGCCTGATCAATGAGGTATTAAAGGAAGAGCTTGCCAATCACATTCATGCGCTGGCCATCCACACTTATACTCCAGAAGAATATGCCGATCAGCATGGCGAAGTGCCTGATTCCCCAAGCTGCCTGGGCGGTTCAAAATTCGATAGCGAGTGATCAGACCTGTGTTTTCAGGATCTGCATTTAAACTAACGCGGTTTTCATAATACAGAATATGTAGGAATAGACATGGTCATCAAACCTAAGATCCGTGGTTTTATCTGTACAAATGCCCACCCGGTGGGTTGTACTGAGCACGTAAAAGAACAAATTGCTTATGTTAAGGCTCAGGGGCCGCTTAATAATGGTCCTAAAAATGTCCTGGTGATCGGTGCATCAACCGGTTATGGCCTGGCTTCTCGTATCACTGCTGCATTCGGCGCAGGCGCAAAAACATTGGGTATCTTTTTTGAAAAGAAAGGCACTGAGAAAAGAACCGCGTCTGCTGGCTGGTATAACACGGCGGCATTTCAGCAGGCTGCGGATGAAGCTGGCCTGTGGTCCAAGAACATTAATGGCGATGCCTTCTCCGATGAATTAAAAGCCAAAGCGATTGAAACCATCAAAGCCGAAATGGGCAAAGTAGACCTGATTATCTACAGCCTGGCATCACCACGTCGTACCGATCCTAAGTCGGGTGAGACCTTTTCATCGGTACTTAAACCAATCGGCCAGACAGTCACCACTAAGAACCTCAATACGACAATGCGCAGCATTGAAGAAGTGTCTGTAGAAGCGGCCAGAGAGGAAGAAATTGCCAACACAGTGAAAGTGATGGGTGGTGAAGACTGGGAGTTGTGGCTGGAAGCGCTGAAAGAAGCAGATGTACTGGCCGAAGGCTTCAAAACGTCGGCTTACACTTATATTGGTAAAGAGCTGACCTGGCCTATTTACGGTCATGCGACCATAGGTAAAGCCAAAGAAGATCTTACCCGTGCGGCGGATGCCATTAAAGCATCGACACAAGCGTTGAATGGAGAAGCTTATGTGGCGTCACTGAACGCGGTAGTCACTCAGGCGAGCTCGGCTATTCCGATTATGCCTTTGTACATTTCTACGTTGTTCCGGGTAACTAAAGAAGACGGCACCTACGAGGGAACCATCGAGCAGATCCATGGCTTGTTTAGCGAAAACCTGTACGGCGAAAACCCACGTTTTGACGAAGGTGGCCACCTGTTCCAGAACTATAAAGAGCTGGAAGACGGTGTACAGGCACGTATCAAGGTGATTTGGGATAAAGTAGACACCGACAGCATCGACGAGCTGACAGATTACGCTGGTTATCACAATGAGTTCCTGAAGCTATTTGGCTTCGGCATTGAGTCTGTCGACTATGATGCAGACGTGAATACGGTGGTTGAGATTAATCACTTAATCTAGCCCGCCAACGGGCAAAATCGCTGATTTTGCCCGTTCTCCCAAATACGCAGCACAGATAAACACCCACCCTCAATACCCGTCTATTTTTCATCAATACCACTTTGGTCTATATTTAAATTCTTGCAGTGTCGTCCGATGAACTAAATCCATTGTTAAGTCGTATTATTTTCATATTTCCACTCGCATAGTCAGTACGATTAATGTTAAAATTGCGGAAATATGTAAGGACTATATACCACGGTGCTCGTTTGCGGTTGCGGACAGGTTGGCCCGACTTTGTGTATGTTGTGCCAGCTCTTTGAATCCAATACAACTTAGAGAATAGTGCCGTGGTAAGTAAAGATTTTTCAATTTCTTTCCGTTAATGTAATGCAAGTGCGTATGATCAACATAAAAAAAGGTCTGGACTTACCCATAGAGGGCGCACCACAGCAAGTTATTCATGATGGTTCTGCTGTCAAACGAGTAGCTGTGTTGGGTGAAGAGTTTATTGGTATGCGTCCAACCATGCGAGTCCGTGTGGATGACCAAGTCAAGAAAGGCCAAGTTCTTTTTGAAGACAAAAAGAATCCTGGCGTCAAGTTTACTGCGCCAGCCTCTGGTGTAGTTAAAGAAATTAACCGTGGAGCCAAGCGTGTTCTTCAGTCCGTTGTGATTGAAGTACAGGGCGATGAGCAAATCACTTTTGACAAGTTCCCGGCTGCTGAACTCGGCAACCTGGATCGCGAAAAAGTGAAAGAAGTGCTGATCGAATCGGGTCAATGGCCAGCGTTGCGTGCACGTCCTTTCAGTCGTGTAGCAGTACCTAGCGCGTCGCCAAGCTCGATCTTTGTTACCGCAATTGACACTAACCCTCTAGCTGCGGATCCTGCTGTTGTGATCGCCGATAACGTGGAAGCGTTTGAAGCTGGTCTGGCTGTGGTTTCGCGTCTGACTGACGGCAAAGTGTTTGTTTGTAAGCAAGCTGGCAGCAAGGTGCCGAGCTCTTCGCTTTCTCAGGTAGAAGTACATGAGTTTGCGGGTGTTCACCCTGCTGGTCTGGTTGGTACACACATCCACAATCTCGATGCTGTTGGCGCTAACAAGCAAGTATGGCACCTGGGATACCAGGACGTCATTGCTTTCGGTAAGCTATTCCTAAGCGGTGAAGTTTACTCAGATCGTGTTGTTGCTTTGGCCGGTCCGAGTGTGAAGAACCCGCGTCTTGTTAAAACTCAAGTTGGTGCGTCGTTAACCGATTTAGTTGCAGGTGAACTTGAAGATGGTGAAAACCGGGTCATTTCTGGCTCTGTGTTAGCTGGTAAAACAGCCGCCGGTCCTCATGCTTACCTGGGTCGTTACCATGTACAGGTTTGCGTGCTGTCTGAAGGTCGTGAGAAAGAGCTGTTTGGCTGGATCGCACCGGGTAGTACTAAGTTCTCTGTAACCCGTACTTTCATCTCTCACTTTGCGCCAAGTCGTCTGTTCAAGATGACGACCTCTACGGGTGGCTCAAAGCGTGCGATGGTGCCAATTGGTAACTATGAGCGTGTAATGCCGCTTGATATCCTGCCAACTCTGTTGTTGCGTGACCTGATCTCTGGTGATCTGGACAGCGCGATTTCATTGGGTGCGCTAGAGCTGGATGAAGAAGATCTGGCGTTGTGTACCTTCGTTTGTCCGGGCAAATACGACTATGGATCAATCTTACGTGATTGCCTGACTACAATCGAGAAGGAAGGTTAAAATGGCCTTAAAGAAATTTTTAGAAGACATTGAACCTCACTTTGAACCTGGTGGTAAACACGAGAAGTGGTATGCCCTGTACGAAGCAGTTGCAACTGTTTTCTACACGCCAGGTTATGTCAACAAAGGCGGCACTCACGTACGTGATAATATCGACCTGAAACGTATCATGATCTTAGTTTGGATGGCGACATTCCCAGCTATGTTCTTTGGTATGTTCAACATTGGTCACCAGGCAGCTATCGCGCTGGGCAATGGTTTTGAAATTGCAAACACTTGGCAGGCGGCACTTTTCCAGCTGTTTGGCGGTGAGCTTACGGCCGACTCTGGCTGGGGCGCGAAGATGTTCTACGGGGCCTGTTTCTTTCTGCCTATTTATGCGACTGTATTTATCGTTGGTGGTTTCTGGGAAGTATTATTTGCTTCAGTGCGTAAGCACGAAGTAAATGAAGGTTTCTTCGTAACATCGGTACTGTTTGCCCTGATCCTGCCTGCAACGATCCCGCTGTGGCAAGTTGCACTAGGTATCACCTTCGGTGTGGTAGTGGCTAAAGAAGTATTCGGTGGTACAGGCCGTAACTTCCTGAACCCGGCACTGGCTGGTCGTGCATTCCTGTTCTTCGCATACCCTGGTGACATCTCAGGTGACACAGTGTGGACAGCGGTAGACTCTTTCTCAGGTGCAACTTACCTGGGTCAGGCTGCAACAGGCGCGCTTGATTATGACAACATGGTACTGTGGTGGAACGCATTCTACGGCTTTATTCAAGGTTCAGTAGGTGAAACCTCTACACTGGCTATCATGATTGGTGGTTTGTTCCTGATTTATGTTCGTATCGCATCGTGGCGCATCGTCCTGGGTACTTTCCTGGGTATGGTTGTGATGTCTATGCTACTAAACATGATCGGCTCAGACACTAACACAGTATTTGCTATGCCTTGGCACTGGCACTTAGTACTGGGTGGTTTTGCATTCGGTATGTTCTTCATGGCAACCGACCCGGTATCTGCGTCTTTCACAGACAAAGGTAAGTGGGCATATGGTGCATTGATTGGTGTAATGGTTGTGCTTATCCGTGTTGTTAACCCGGCATACCCAGAGGGTATGATGTTGGCAATTCTATTCGCAAACCTGTTCGCACCACTTTTCGACCACATGGTTGTGCAGTCAAATGTGAAGAGGAGATTAGCACGTGTCTAGTAACAATGAATCTATCGGCAAAACGCTAGGCGTTGTTGTTGGCCTATGTTTAGTGTGTGCGGTTGTCGTATCTTTTGCGGCAGTACAGCTTCGCCCACTGCAGCAGGCAAACAAAATCGAAGACGTGCAGCGCAACATTTTGGCGGCTGCTGGCGTTGAGAACGTTGAAAACGTGTCAGAAACCTACAATCAAGTGATCGATGCACGCGTTGTAGACATGAACACCGGTGAGTTTGTAGACACAGATCCTAACTCATTCGATTTCACTATGACTAAGTTCGATGCAGAGCGCAGTGTGGCGCTTCCTAAAGAGGAAGACATTGCAGGCGTTCAGCGTATGACGACTGAGTCTCCGGTTTACCTTGCAAAGAACAGCAACGGTAAATATGAGTCTGTGATCCTGCCAATTCAGGGTTATGGTCTTTGGGGTATCATGTACGGCTTCGTAGCATTGGATTTGGATGGTGAAACCATTCAGGCAATCAAATTCTACCAGCACACTGAAACTGCGGGTCTGGGTGGTGAAATCCAGAATCCTAAGTGGACTGCAACCTGGGAAGGCAAAAAGCTACCAATCGACGTAGTGAAAGGCACCGCAGGTAACGATGTGCATAAAGTAGATGGTCTGTCTGGTGCAACGTTAACGTCTAACGGTGTTGAAAATACATTTAAGTTCTGGACAGGCGACGATGCGTTTGGTCCATTCCTTGCGAAAGTACGTGAAGGGGCATTGAACTAATGGCAAACTCAAAAGAAATGAAGCAAGTCCTGTTTGGACCTGTCTTCGCAAATAACCCAATTGCACTGCAAGTACTGGGTATCTGTTCTGCGCTGGCAGTAACATCAAGCCTGAAAAACGCACTGATCATGTCAATTGCATTGACTGTGGTAACTGCGTTCTCAAGCTTGTTCATCTCTATGATCCGTAACCACATTCCGTCAAGTGTGCGGATCATCGTTCAGATGACCATCATCGCGTCTCTGGTTATCGTTGTTGACCAGGTACTTCAGGCATTTGTGTATGCCACGGCAAAAGAACTGACGGTATTCGTTGGTCTGATCATTACCAACTGTATCGTAATGGGTCGTGCAGAAGCCTACGCAATGAAGTCGCCACCTCTGATGTCATTCCTGGATGGTATCGGTAACGGTCTTGGTTACTCGGTTGTCCTGATCGCGATTGGCTTTGTACGTGAGCTGTTCGGTGCTGGTGCACTGTTCGGTGTTGAAATACTGCCACTGATCTCTAACGGCGGTTGGTACCAGCCTATGGGTCTGTTGGTTATGCCATTTAGCTCGTTCTTCTTAGTAGGTATCTTCATCTGGGTACTGCGTACTTGGAAGAAAGACCAAGTAGAAGCTAAGGCATAAGGGGAGAGAGATGGAACATTATCTTAGTTTATTTGTAAAAGCGGTTTTCGTTGAAAACTTAGCGCTATCTTTCTTCCTGGGGATGTGTACTTTCCTGGCGGTATCTAAGAAAGTCACTACCTCATTCGGTCTGGGTGTTGCGGTAATCTTCGTACTGGGCGTTGCTGTTCCAGTCAACAACGTGGTTTATCACGCTATCCTGGCACCGGGCGCACTTGAGTGGTTAGGTTTCCCTGAAGCTGACTTAAGCTTCCTGAAGTTCCTGACATTTATCGGTGTAATCGCGGCACTTGTACAGATCCTTGAGATGACTCTGGACAAGTTCTTCCCGGCACTTTACAACGCTCTGGGTATCTTCCTGCCTTTGATCACAGTTAACTGTGCGATCTTCGGTGCGGTATCCTTCATGGTTGAGCGTAACCTGAACTTTGGTGAGTCAGTGATCTTTGGCTTAGGTTCTGGTGTGGGCTGGGCGCTTGCTATCGTATTGCTAGCAGGTCTTCGCGAGAAAATGAAGTATGCTGATATTCCTGATGGTTTACGTGGTCTGGGTATTACCTTTATCACTGTAGGTCTGATGGGCTTTGGCTTCCTGTCATTCTCTGGTATTTCACTTTAAGGTAGCGAGGAAACTATACGATGGAAACTATTGTATTAGGTGTAAGTATGTTCATCGCTATCGTTGTGGTGTTGGTACTTATCATCATTGCAGCGAAATCTAAGCTGGTACCTAGCGGTGACATCATGATCGGCATTAATGGCGATCCTGAAAAAGCAATTAAATCTGCACCAGGCGGTAAGCTGTTAGGCTCACTGGCTGATGCTGGCATCTTCATTTCATCTGCCTGTGGTGGTGGTGGTTCATGCGGTCAGTGTCGCGTCCACGTTCACTCTGGTGGTGGTGACATTTTGCCAACTGAACTTGATCACATCACTAAAGGTGAAGCCCGTGAAGGCTGTCGTCTGGCGTGTCAGGTTGCTGTTAAAACAGACATGGAGATTGAAGTTGAAGATTCAATCTTCGGTGTGAAGAAGTGGGAATGTACTGTTATCTCTAACGATAACAAAGCAACCTTCATCAAAGAGCTTAAACTGGCTATTCCTGACGGTGAGGTTGTACCTTTCCGCGCGGGTGGTTATATCCAGATTGAAGCGCCTGCACACCATGTTAAATATGCAGACTTTGATATTCCTGATGAGTATCGTCCGGACTGGGAGCGTTTTGGCTTCTTCAAGCTGGAGTCTAAAGTAGACGAAGAAACGATCCGTGCATACTCAATGGCGAACTACCCAGAAGAGTACGGCATTATCATGCTGAACGTACGTATCGCAACTCCGCCGCCTAATAACCTAAGCCTGCCTTGTGGTAAGATGTCATCGTACATCTGGTCACTGAAAGAAGGCGACAAAGTCACGATTTCTGGCCCATTCGGTGAATTCTTCGCGAAAGACACTAATGCAGAAATGGTCTTCGTTGGTGGTGGTGCAGGTATGGCGCCAATGCGTTCACACATTTTCGACCAGCTTAAGCGTCTTAACTCTGATCGTAAGATGTCTTTCTGGTACGGTGCACGTTCTAAGCGTGAAATGTTCTACGTGGAAGACTTTGACGGCCTGCAGGCTGAAAATGATAACTTCCAGTGGCATGTTGCACTTTCCGATCCTCAGCCAGAGGATAACTGGGAAGGCTACACAGGCTTCATTCACAACGTACTTTATGAAAACTACCTGAAAGATCATGAAGCACCAGAAGACTGTGAATTCTACATGTGTGGACCACCGATGATGAACGCGGCGGTTATCAACATGCTGAAAGACCTGGGTGTTGAAGATGAAAACATCCTGCTTGATGACTTCGGTGGTTAAGCTGAAATACATATGATCTTAAAGTGGTTTTTAAGATAAAATATAAGCCCCTTAGCAGTTTTGCTGAGGGGCTTTTTTTATGGGTAATGCTCCGTACAGAGCGGGGGTTACTGGCAATTGAATTCCAAGGGATGACACTGATGCTAAGACAGAGCCAGTTTTGTTTAGTTTTTTTATTGAGCATGCTGCTTGTGGCATGTGGCCAGGCAAACAAATCAGCTGAACCTATTGTGCTACAGGGCAGTACAATGGGCACAACCTACAACATTAAGGCTTTTCCCCAGCAAAGCACACTGACTAAAGAGCAGTTACATACTGAGGTTGAGACCGCGCTAAAAGCGGTGAATCAATCTATGTCGACCTATATTCCAGATTCAGAGATCAACCAGTTCAATCGCCTGGCTGCTAACCAGGTCATGCCTGTCAGTGAGGACTTCAGAAAGGTGGTGGCTGAGTCCATTCGCCTGGGTCAGTCTACAGAAACTCTGGATGTAACCATGGGGCCGCTTATTGATTTATGGGGATTTGGCCCGGACAAGCGCCCGACCAAGCGACCTTCCGATCAACAGCTGGCGCAGATGCGCGAAGAAATTGGACTGGATAAGCTCATTTTAACCGATGCGGGCCTGGCAAAAACTCTGGACCACCTGGAGCTGTCTTTTTCAGCAACTGCGAAGGGCTACGGCATAGATAAAGTGGCCGAACTCATCGAGTCTCACGGTATCACGAACTATATGGTGGAAATTGGCGGCGAGCTGAGACTGTCGGGTACTAAGCCGGGTGATGAGCCCTGGCGCATCGCCATTGAGAAGCCAGATGCACCGGTTGGACAAAGACAAATTCACAAAGTGATTGAGCCGGGTAAGAACAGTGTGGCGACGTCAGGCGATTATCGTATTTTTTATGAAATGGATGGTGAGACCTTTACCCACCTGATCGATCCGGGTACGGGTAAACCTGTCAAACACGATCTGGTGTCTGTGACGGTATTACACCCTTCTGCGATGACGGCTGATGGACTCGCGACAGCGCTAACCGTGATGGGGACGGAACGTGCCAGAGCCTACGCCGAGTTACATAACTTAGCGGTCTATTTGATCAGCAAAAGTGATGACGGTCTGAAGGTGTATGCCAGCAGCGCATTCAAGCCTTATTTATAAGCGGATCTGTGTTGCGAACGTTTCAACTTAAGCGCGTTTAGTTATATAATGAGCACAATTCACCGTCACACATCCACACCTGTGGATGAATATGCAAAAGGGGCCTGAGATGTCACTATTTTTACTTACCTTCGGATTGCTGTTGTTGATCGCCGTTGCGATGGCGGTAGGCGTTATAGTACAGAAGAAATCAATGGCCAGTAGTTGTGGTGGACTGGGCTCCATGGGCATCGACAAGATCTGTGATTGTGACGACCCGTGCGACAAACGCAAGAAGCGTCTTAAGAAAGAGCAAATGTGGAAAGAGAATCAGATTCTTTAATCCGCTGCTTCCATCAAAAACGCAAGCCCAGGCTTGCGTTTTTGCGTTTCTGGCCCCCGAATAAATGAGCCCTAACCCAATGCAACAAACCTTGTACTTTATTCGCCATGGTGAGCCACTTGAAACCGGTCGTTTGCTTGGGCGCACAGATATGCCGGCAAGCGTATCGGGTAATGAACAGGTCTTTGCCCGCCTTCAGGTGTGTGATCCGATAGCTCAGGTGATTAGCTCTCCGCTGCAGCGGTGTCAGACAGTGGCGCGCGCGTTTTGTGAATCAGCCGGTTTGCCACTCCAGGTTGACCCCAGACTCAGTGAAATGGATTTTGGCGACTGGGACGGACAAAGCTATGAGGCGCTCTGGCAGTCAACACAGTCGCCCGGAATTGGGGATTTCTGGCAGAGCCCGTGGCAGCATACGCCACCAAACGGTGAGCAAATGTCAGCATTTCACTTACGCTTAAGTGACTGGTGGCAGGAGTTCACAACAACGCCCTCATTTCAGAGCACCGCCATTGTTACCCATGCGGGGGTGATTAAACAGTTGCTGGCGATCTGGTTAGGTTTACCAGAGGGCTTTGATAGGCATTTATCTCATCTCGAGATAGGCTATGCCAAAGTGATTAAAGTAATCGTCTTCTTTGATGACACCGGTCGTGCCTGGCCGAAAGTTGTGTTTTAGACGTCTGGACTTCATAATAGGCACTAAATCTAGAATCGTATTGTATTGGCAGTCATTGGGAATGAGGTGCAAACCCTCAGCTGTCCCCGCAACTGTAATGGACTTTTGGTCTGAAGCCAGATACCAAGGCCAATACCTACACTTAAGCGGGCGCACTTAAGTCAGTACAGAAGGCCAGTCGTAGCAATGCGAGTGGCCAGCTCTGCTGCCGTCCGTATTTGAGGCGGTATGACTTCACCACAAATCTCCGTACACAACCTGAGCCTGAACCTCGGCAATAAGCCTGTGCTGAGCGGATTAAATTTTGCTATCGCGCGCGGTCAGTTTATTGGCCTGATTGGGCCAAACGGGGCGGGAAAATCCAGCTTATTACGCTGCCTGTATCGTTACTGGGAGCAGACTGAGGGCGAAATTCTCTATGCGGGTAAACCTGTGTCTGACTACCCCCGCCGGGCTTATGCGCGTCAGGTTGCGGTTGTTTTACAGGAGATCCCCAGTCAGTTTAACCTGGCGCTGTTTGAGGTGGTGGCGATGGGGGTCACACCACATAAAACCCTCTTTAGCACAGTCAATGCCGACGATAAGCTGCGTATTTTAGAAGCCATTGAGCGTGTGGGCCTGAGCCACAAGGCGCAGCAGCAGTTTGACTCCCTGTCCGGTGGCGAAAAACAACGAGCAATGATAGCGCGGGCTATGGTTCAGCAACCTGAGCTGTTAATAATGGACGAGCCAACCAGTCATCTCGATGTGAAATACCAGATCCAGATCATGGAGCTGGCTAAAGCCATGGGGGTGACTGTGATTGCCTCTTTTCACGACCTAAACCTGGCGGCAGCGCTCAGCGATGAGTTGCTGGTGCTGGCACAAGGCACACTGGTGGCTCAGGGCACACCTCTGGATATCATAACCCCCGACTTACTCAGCGACATTTTTGGGGTGTGTGCCGAAGTAGAAACGGTACCCGGACTTCATCGCAGTGCACCGGGTGTGCCTCACATTCGTTATCATTATGGGTATCAGTTATGAAGGCTTTGCTGATACCTGGCCTAATTTTGGCCTGCATCTTCAGCTTGCTCTGTGCGCTGTCTGTCGGCGCTGTATCTCTGAGCTGGGGTGAAGTCTGGCAGGCACTGAGTAACTATGATAGCAGCATACTGACCCAGAAAATTGTGGTAGAGCTGCGATTACCCCGCACCCTACTGGCATTCTTTGCCGGTGCCGGGCTGGCCATTGCCGGGCTTATTTTGCAAACAGTTACCCGAAACCCGCTGGCCGATCCTTACTTATTTGGCATCTCCTCTGGCGCCTCATTTGGTGTGGTGTTGCTGGTAGCGCTGTTTGGTGTGCAAAGTGCGCTGGCGTTGTCCGGTGCCGCGTTTGCGGGCAGTGCTGTGGCAATGGGTCTGTTGCTGCTGATTGCCTTTCACAAAGGCACCGCCCTGGTTGAAAACATGTTGTTGTCGGGTGTCGCTTTGACCTTTTTATTCTCTGCCTTTACCAGTTTGCTGTTGTACTGGAGCGATCCGCAAGCCATCAGCGCGATTATATTCTGGAGCCTGGGTAGTTTCAGCCGCGCAGACTGGCAATGGTTGTGGCTGCCTGCATTGGTTGTTTTAGTCGGTTGTGTTTTGATGCTGTTAATGCGCCGCAGCCTGAATGCCCTGCTGGTTGGAGATGAGAGCGCGGTCACACTGGGGGTGAATGTCCACCGGCTCAGGCTGGGCATGTTAATTTTGGCATCGATGTTAACGGCCGTGATTGTCGCGGCCTGCGGTGGCGTCGGCTTTGTGGGCCTGATGATCCCCCATATCGTGCGCTTTTTTATCTCTCAGGTTCGCACTGTGGGTATGTTAGCGACGGCCTTATCAGGTGGACTCATGATGCTGTGGGTCGATGTACTTGCCCGTACCCTGATAGACAATCAGGAGCTGCCGATTGGGGTGATCACCTCAGCGATTGGCAGCGTGTTTTTCTTATCGCTGTTAATCGCCAAAAAGCGTGCCGCCAGCATCTGATCTAACCGGAGACTTTATGATCCCACAACTCAACCGCCAGCATGACACGCATATTCAGCACACCATAGAAATGAAGACTAAGCCTCAGGGCGCTTTGGGCAAGCTTGAAACGCTGGCACATCAGCTGGTCACGATTTTAAGTCAGGGCATGGAGCGCAGTCAGCTTGAAAGCGAAAGGCCAGATATCGTAAGGCCTCAGATGCTGATCTTTGCCGGCGATCATGGCATTGCAGGCGAAGGCGTTTCCATTGCACCCAGTGAAGTGACCGCCCAGATGGTGGCTAACTTTGCCACTGGTGGCGCGGCCATTAATGTTTTATGCGCTCAGCTTGGCTGGCAACTGAGTGTGATTGATTGTGGTATTTTGACGCCACCGGCGCCTGAGCTGAATGTGGTGTCGCAGCGTCTTGGTAATATCACCCGACCTTTGCACCTTGAACCAGCACTGAGTGAAGCGCAGTTGGATCAAGGCCTGGCATTAGGTCAAGAAGCGGTAAAGCCAGCACTGGCATCAGGCACTAACTTATTTGCATTGGGCGAAATGGGGATCGGCAATACCACCGCCGCGGCGGCCATTTTTTCTGCCCTGAGCGGGCTAACAAGTGCCGAAACGGTCGGGCGAGGCACCGGCGTCAGCAACGAGGTGGTAGAGAAAAAGCAACAACTTATCGAGCAGGCTTTGCGATTACATCGTGAGGCATTGCATGACCCACGTGAAGTATTGCGCCGTTTAGGTGGGTTTGAAATATGTCAGATGGTCGGCGCCATGCTGGAGATTGCCCGTGCTCAGAAGATCGTTCTGGTGGACGGTTTTATTGCGACAGCCGCGGCCATGCTGGCTTATCGGATTGCCCCTGCGTGTAAAGATTATATGGTTTTTGCCCATTGCTCAGGTGAGCAGGGGCATCAGGCGATGCTGAACTGGCTCAATGTTGAGCCGCTGCTTAACCTGAACATGCGGCTCGGTGAGGGCACCGGTGCCGCACTGGCCTTGCCCCTGTGTCAGAGTGCGCTGGCGTTTTATTATCAGATGGCCAGCTTCGAGGCCGCGGCCGTCACTCAGGTGGTTGAACCCTCATGAATGCGCTGAGACAATTTAAGCTGGCGGTGATTTTTCTGACCCGTATTCCCGTTAAAGTGACGGGCGAGGTCAGCGAGCAGGATATTAATCAGGCCAGTGGCTACTTTGCCTGGGTGGGCGTGTTATTGGGTGCTCTGCTGGCCCTTATCTACTTATTGCTGAGCAGCTTCTTGCCCGAAGGCATGGCGGTATTGCTCACGCTAGGCGGCGGACTGCTGATCACCGGCGCATTCCATGAAGATGGCTTTGCCGATGTCTGGGACGGCTTTGGAGGCGGCTGGAGCGTGGCCGACAAGCTGGCCATTATGAAAGACAGCCGCCTTGGCACTTATGGTGCTGCCGCATTGATCATCTTGCTGCTTAGCAAATATCAGGCTTTGCTGGCACTGAGTGAGCGCGCCCTTTATGTCTGCGGTGCGCTCATTCTTGCCCATGGCCTGAGCCGGGCTATGGCGACCAGCCTGATCGGTAAACTGGACTATGTGCAGGCGGATGCGCAGAGTAAAGTGAAGCCGGTTGCCCAGTCTCTTGCCTATGAAAGTAAACAGTTACTCTACGTTTGTGGCTTTGCTTTGCTGATAGTGAGCTGGTTAGCCGGGCTGTTTACGTTATGGCAAAGCATCGCGCTGCTTGGTGTACTTTGGCTATGCCGCACGATTTGTATTTACTGGTTTAAGCGCCAGCTTGGTGGCTATACCGGAGACTGTCTGGGCGCGGCGCAGCAACTGGGTGAGGTCGCTGTGTATCTATTTTGCCTGGGTGTCTGGTTATGACAGGACGGGTGGAATTGCTCCTCGGCGGGGCTCGCTCAGGAAAAAGCAGGTTAGGTGAGCAAAGAGCCAAGCGCTGGCTGAGTGACGGCGAAGTTACCCGGCTAATTTATGTGGCCACGGCACGCCCCGGGGATGAGGAAATGGCCGCGCGGATCGCCCATCATCAGGCAACGCGCACCAGGCACTGGCAGCTAGTCGAGGAGCCCTGGGCATTAGATCAGGTTTTGAGCACGCTTGGCCCCAATGATGGCGTATTGATTGACTGCCTGACGTTATGGCTGACCACAGCGCTGTGCGACTACAGCAACTCGGCATTTCAAAGCAAGCGCGCGGCGCTGCTGAGTGCCCTGAAATCCAGCCATGCACAGATTATTCTGATCAGCAATGAAGTGGGCCACGGCATCGTGCCGCTTGGCGAGTTGAGTCGCCGTTTTGTTGATGAAGCAGGCTGGTTACATCAGGACATTGCCGCACTGGCGGATAAAGTCGATTTTGTGATGGCGGGTCTGCCGTTGACACTTAAAGGAGGGGAGCTATGAATACGTTAATGGTGCAGGGCACCACCTCTGATGCGGGTAAAAGCACGCTGGTAGCTGGCTTGTGCCGGGCATTACAGCGCCGTGGCGTTAAGGTCGTTCCGTTTAAACCACAAAATATGGCACTTAACAGTGCGGTCACACCAGATGGTGGCGAGATTGGCCGGGCTCAGGCGCTACAGGCCATGGCCGCTAAAGTACCGCTCAGTACCGACCTCAACCCCATCTTACTTAAGCCGAATTCAGATACCGGTGCCCAGGTCATCGTACATGGCCGAGCGCTGAGCAACATGGAAGCGGCGGGCTATCATGACTACAAAAAAGTTGCGATGCAGGCGGTACTGACCTCACACCAAAGGCTCAGAGAACAGTATGCACTGTGTGTGGTAGAAGGGGCCGGGAGCCCGGCGGAAATTAATCTGCGAGAGAACGACATTGCTAATATGGGATTTGCCTGTAAGGTAGATTGCCCGGTGATCATCATTGCGGACATCGACAAGGGTGGCGTGTTTGCTCATCTGGTTGGTACCCTGGCGCTGCTGAGTGAATATGAGCAATCTCTGGTTAAGGGGTTTGTGATCAACCGCTTTCGCGGCGATATTGCCTTACTGCAAAGCGGCCTGGACTGGCTGGAGCAGCATACCGGTAAACCTGTATTGGGCGTGCTGCCTTACCTGCATGATCTGGCGCTGGATGCCGAAGATGCCGTGACTATGGCCAATCGCATCGACAGTCCTGAGGTCAAAGTAGCGGTACTGCTACTGCCACATATTAGTAATCACACCGACTTTGATACCCTGCGATTAGACCCCAAAGTGGACTTGCGTTATGTGCGCCACACCGAAACCATAGGCGCAGCCGACTTGGTGATCATTCCCGGCAGTAAAAATGTCCTTAATGACCTGGCCTTTTTACGCGCAGAAGGCTGGGACCTTGAGCTGCAACGCCATGTACGTTACGGCGGCAAGGTGCTTGGGATCTGTGGCGGATTTCAAATGTTGGGCAATAGCATTTGCGATCCGGAGCAGGTTGAATCGACGCTGGGCGCTATTAAAGGCCTGGGACTGGCGGAATTTGATACCGAACTGACGCGTAATAAAACCCTGACTCAGGTGCAGGCAAACTGCCTTTTAAACGCACAGCAAACGCCATTGAATGGCTATGAGATCCACTGCGGGATCAGTCAGGGCCCGGCACTGGCGCAGCCATTTTTACAGTTTGTTGCACATCCATCAGGGTGGCAAGTTGATGGGTTTATCAGTGAGGACAACCAGCTGGCAGGCACCTACTTGCACGGACTGTTTGACAGTCCCGAGGGGCTAACCTGTGTACTACACTGGGCAAGCGAAGGTCGCTACAGTGGTGGCGGATTCAATCTGGCTGAGCATCGGGAGCAGCAACTTGAGCGGCTGGCAGATATGTGCGAAACCCATTTAGACATAGATAAAATTCTGGCAATTAGTGAGCAGAGGACAACATGAGCGAACACAATCAGGACAAACACAAGGCAAGACAGCAAAAAGTAAAAGAGCAGGTCGATGCCAAAATCGAGCAGGCACAGGAAGAAAAAGGCATATTGCAGGTGATCACCGGCAATGGCAAAGGTAAGTCGACTTCAGGGTTTGGTACCGTGGCTCGCTGCGTGGGCCATGGCATGAATGCAGCGGTTGTGCAGTTTATTAAAGGCATGTGGGAGTGCGGCGAGCGTAACTTGCTGGAGCGTGCGGGGGTGCCGTTTGCCGTTATGAAGACGGGCTTTACCTGGGAGACACAAAATCGCGAAACAGATACCCAGGCGGCACAGGACACCTGGCAGCAGGCAAAGCTGTGGTTGCAAGACGAGAGTATCGATCTGGTGCTGCTGGATGAACTCACCTATATGGTCAGCTATGACTATCTTGATTTGGATGAAGTGATTGAGGCGCTGGAAAACCGCCCTGCGATGCAGTCGGTGATCATCACCGGTCGGGGTGCACATCGTCGCCTGACTGAACTGGCCGATACCGTCAGTGAGGTGCGCAATGTGAAACACGCGTTTGAAGCGGGGATCAAAGCACAAAAAGGATTCGACTTTTGATGAACAAGGTCCTTATCATCATCTGGCTGAGCATGGTATTCTTGTTGACTGCGATTTCAGCGAGCGCAGATGATAGCTCCTCGCCGCCTGCCAAACGGATTGTGGCTTTGGCGCCACACATAGTCGAGAACTTATATGCCATTGGCGCAGGGGAGCGCATCGTCGGGACCGTGGAGTACGCGGATTTTCCGGCTGAGGCCAATCAGATCCCCCGTATTGGCGGTTATCATGGCATTGCACTGGAGAAATTGCTGGCTTTGTCGCCCGATCTGGTGATTGCCTGGCAGGGTGGCAATCAACAAGCCGACCTGGATAAGCTTGAGCAGCTTGGCATCAAAGTGGTGTACAGCAAAACCAAAGATTTAAAACAGATCCCGCACTCGCTGCGCTGGCTGGGTCAGTTAACCGCTCTGGAAGATAACGCTGAGCAAGTGGCCCGACGCTTTGAGCAAGGCCTGGTAAAATTGCTGGAACGTTATCGCTCGGCCGCGCCTGTATCTGTTTTTTACCAGCTATGGCCTGCGCCTATGATGACAGTCAATGGTACCACCTGGATCCATCAAACCCTGGAGGTGTGTGGAGCCAGCAACGTATTTGCTGATGCCACCACGGCATATCCGCAGATCAGTATCGAAAACGTGCTGCATACTAAGCCACAGGTGATAGTGATCCCGCAGGAAAAGTCCAAAAAAGCGCAGCCAAAAATAGACTGGCAAAAGTGGCCAGAAATCCCGGCTGCCAAGCATCAGCAATACATAGAAGTGAACGCCGATCTATTGCACCGATATACCAGCCGGGTGCTTGAAGGACTGAGCGGATTATGTGATAAACTGAATGCTTCGCGAACTTACTATCAGAAACTCACAATAACTGGGAACTAAACATGACAACCTGGAGTGACGTGCTCGGGCACGAAAAACAACAAGCGTATTTTCAGGACACCCTAAACTATGTTGCCGAGCGTCGGGCGCAGGGCGTCACTGTCTATCCTCCTGAGGACTTTGTGTTTGAGGCGTTCAAGGCGACCCCTTTTGATCAGGTCAAAGTGGTGATCCTGGGACAGGACCCTTACCACGGACCGAATCAGGCTCACGGACTGTGTTTCTCTGTGTTGCCAGGAGTCAAGGCGCCGCCATCGCTGGCCAATATGTATAAAGAACTGGCACAAGACATCGCGGGCTTTCAAATCCCTGACCACGGCTATTTGCTGCCTTGGGCAGAGCAGGGCGTACTGCTACTCAACACCGTACTGACGGTGGAGCAGGGACAGGCACACTCGCATAAGCATCTCGGCTGGGAGCGCTTTACCGACGCCGTGATTGCACAGCTTAACCAACACAGCGAAGGGGTTATTTTCTTGCTGTGGGGCGCGCATGCGCAAAAGAAAGGCAAGGCAATTGACCAGCAACGTCATCACGTGTTGCACGCACCTCACCCATCTCCGCTGTCAGCGCATCGCGGTTTTTTTGGCTGTCAGCACTTCTCGCAAACCAATACGCTATTACAAAGCATGGGCAAAACGCCCATTGACTGGCAAGTCTGAGCTCAAACTTAGGCAACAAAAAAGGCGCAAAATGCGCCTTTTTTGTTAAATAAAGTCAAGTTCGTCCAGGTCAATGCTGTCTGCGAAGATATCCAGTTCTTCCAATTCCTTACGCAGGCGTTGTTTGTCTTTCAGCGCTTCAATTTCACGCCACTTTCTTTTTTTGCCTTTTGCTGAGGTTCTTCTCTTTGGTGCAGGACTTTCTAGTGTTGAAATAAAATCGTCTAGGCTATCCATGAATTTCTCCTATTGATGTACTAACCTCAAAGATTTGTGTTTACGCATTACCCAATTTGAATGAAAAACACACTTCAAGTAATGCTGGTATACCACAGACAAGAGAAAAGTAAAATAAAAATGTGTCTGGCAGGTTAAAAGCAGGTGACAGTTTGATGAAGCTCAAATTTGCTTCAAGTTATGCTGGAGTCAGGAAAATAAAGCGCTGGCGGGCAGGAAGGTGCAGAACGGAGTGATAAATCGTCGGGAATAAAAAAACGCCACACAAGGTGGCGTTTTTCGCATTATATGCTTTGTGCTTATAGCGCTTTGAAGCGTGCTTCCAGAGTTTCCTGAGCCGCAGCAAAGGCACGAATACCTTCAGCCAGTTTTTCAGTGGCCATGGCATCCTGGTTGTGCAACCAGCGGAACTCGCTTTCGCTCAGAGGTGCCGGTTTAGCAACAACCTCATACTCGCTGTCCAGCAGGTATTCTTCTGCAGCTGGCAGCTCACCCAGCTCTTCTAGCAGTGCCGGGCTGATAGTCAGCTTGTCACAGCCGGTCAGTGCAACAATCTCGCCGGTGTTACGGAAGCTTGCACCCATCACAACCGTGTTGTAGCCATGACGTTTGTAAAATTCAAAGATACTGCGTACAGACTGTACGCCTGGATCTTGTAGTGGATCAGTCGGCTTTTCCAGGCCATTGGCGACGTGCCAGTCCAGAATACGGCCAACAAATGGCGAGATCAGGAACACGTTAGCATCGGCACATGCACGGGCCTGCGCCTGACTGAATAGCAAGGTCAGGTTACATTTCACGCCTTGCTTTTCCAGCGCTTCTGCGGCTTTGATGCCTTCCCACGTAGACGCGATTTTAATTAAAATCTTGTCTTTGCTGACACCCAGCTGCTCATAGAGCGCCAGTAGCTGCTGTGCTTTGGCAATGGTTGCTTCGGTATCAAACGATAAGCGTGCATCGACTTCGGTTGAAATATAGCCAGGTACAATATTGGCAATCTCTTTACCAATCAGTACGGCAAAGTAATCACAAGCCAGTTCCAGTTGTTGTGCCGCGTCGTCATGCTGACTTTTGGCGTAATCCCAGGCTGCTTTCAGGTAGTCCTGATAAGCAGGCATCTCGGCTGCTTTTAAAAGCAGAGACGGGTTAGTGGTGGCATCTTCCGGTTGGTGTTTACGGATTGCCTCGATATCTCCGGTGTCGGCGACGATAGATGAATGCTGTTTTAGCCTATCTAATGCTGAAGTCATGCTGTCCTCATTCCAATTCATAGCAGCGTGTCAAAAAGTCTACTTTTCCTATGTTGCATTACCGTGACCTGTGTGAATAGGTCATATGTCCGTATTTGCGAGGTCACTTCACGAGAAAATCCGAATGCTGGATGCAAGAGCGCATTTCGTCAGTCGGGGTTTGCGTGACGAACTGCAAACAGGCTGGTCTGCCAGCAACTGGGCAAGCAGTGTCGAACCCCCGCTGAATATTGCGCTTGCGCTCACCGGGGGATAGTGTTGAAATTGACATTTATCAATAGTTAAGTCAATAGGCAGGCCATGATCACTCTCGTTTCCCCGGCAAAAAATCTCGATTATGATACTCCGGCGCATACCGCGCGTTTTACCCAGCCCGAACTGCTCACACACAGTGAAGAATTGATCCACGTGTGTCGCGACTTATCACCGCAACAGATAGGCACGTTGATGAAGATCAGCGACAAGCTGGCGGGTCTGAATGCGGCGCGTTTTGCCGACTGGTCGCAGCCTTTTACTCCCGATAATGCCAAGCAGGCTGTGCTGGCGTTTAATGGCGATGTGTACACCGGCCTGGATGCAGCGAGTATGGATGACGCAACACTGGACTATGCACAGCAACATTTGCGTATTTTGTCTGGCCTTTATGGCGTGCTTAAGCCACTTGATCTGATGCAAGCGTATCGCCTTGAGATGGGCACTAAGCTGGATAATCCGCGCGGCAAAAACCTCTATGAATTCTGGGGCCGTATCATTGCCGACAAGCTTAACGAAGCGCTGGCAGAGGCGGATAGTCAGGTGCTGATCAACTTGGCATCAAATGAATACTTTAAAGCGGTAGACAAAAAGGCACTCAAAGCCGAGATCATCTCGCCTGTTTTTAAAGACTGCAAAAATGGTCAGTTCAAGGTCATCAGTTTTTATGCCAAAAAAGCCCGCGGCATGATGGCGCGTTACATTCTGGACAACCAGGTCGAGTCTCCCGAGGCATTAAAAGCGTTTGATGTGGCGGGTTACTACTACAGCGAAGAAGCCACCCAAAAAGCCAATGAGCCGGTGTTTTTGCGCGCTGAGCAAAACTAAGCAGGAGTAAAGCATGATGACTAAAGGACTAGGGTTAAGTGTAATTATGGGCTTACTGGCTGGCTGTCAGGGTCAGTTCAGTACGCAGGCTGGTGGCGTTATTGTAACATGCGAGCATAATGAGCGTGCCTGTGTGCAGCGCTGCCAGGACGATTATGTCAGTGCTGATCCGCTTCAGGCACGGTGTATTCAGCGTTGTTATGAACAGGCGAATCAATGCCGTGTGAGCGCGCCTGCTGAGCGTAAAACTATCCCTCCTGAGTGGGAGTGATAACCCGCGTAAGGGCGACAAGCCCTCTTCTCAGATCTTTGGAGCGCTATCTCATTGAATAAAAATGTCTTGCTGCTGGCCTGCTGTCAGGGCCTGATCACCACGGGAAATATTCTGCTGGTGACCATCTCTGCGCTGGTGGGGCAGCTGCTCAGCCCGTCGGCGGCGCTGACTACTTTGCCTGTGGCTATGCAGATGGCAGGGTTGTTGATGGCGACCATTCCGGCCTCGCTGATCATGGCTAAAACCGGTCGCAGACTGGGCTTCTCACTGGGTAATCTGGTCGGGATCAGCGGCACCTTGCTGGGTGTCTGGGCGCTCAGAGAAAGCGATTTTGCGCTGTTTTGTGTGGCGACCACTTTGATTGGTATCGGTATTGGTTTTGCCACCTTGTATCGATTTGCCGCCATAGAGGCCAGTGACAAGCCCGCTACGGCCATTTCGACTATTATGGCCAGTGGTGTGGTGGCAGCGATTTTAGGACCGAATCTGGCCGTCTGGGTCAATGAGGTATACCCGGCGCTTAATTATGCCAATTCATTTGTTGCGCTCAGCGGCTTGTATGTGCTCGCCTTGCTGCTGCTACAGGGCGTACGCTTTACGGAAGTGGATCCACATACCACTGAAGCACCCGCCCGGACACTGAAAGAAATCGTAGCACAGAAGCAGTTTCAGCTGGCGGTGCTGGTGGCCATGATCAGTTATTCCGTGATGAATTTTCTGATGACAGCAACGCCGCTGGCCATGCATCGTCATGGCTTTGATCTGGCAGATTCCGCACTGGTGATTGAGTGGCATGTGCTGGGCATGTTCCTGCCGTCGTTTTTTACCGGCAAGCTGATTGAACGCTTCGGGGCACGCGTTATGATCCTGTTAGGCTGTGTGTTGTATCTGGCGAGTGCCGGTATTAACCTGCTGGGCGTGAGCCACTGGCATTTTTTACTGGCCTTATTTGCCCTTGGCGTAGGCTGGAACTTTATGTTTATCAGCGCCACACAATTGGTCAGTCAGACGTATGCGCCGCAGGAGCGTGCCAAGGCACAAGCCTGTAATGAATTTCTGGTCTTCAGCATGGTGGTGGCATCCTCACTGAGTGCTGGATTCCTGGAAGCCACGGTGGGCTGGCAGACGCTCAACTTGTGGAGCATGCCTGTGGTGGTGGCCGCTTTAATAGCCACCCTTGTGCTGTCCAGAGGCAGTGTTACACCTGCACGTTTACCGGCAGGCTGAGGTAGGCAAGCACCACTTCATCGCGAAACAGGATATCTTGATGTTTGCCCTCGTTGCGGTAGTGCTGGCACATGGCCTGGGCACTGCGTGTCTGCGTTTTTAACAACTGGCTTGGCATATCAACACTGGCCGCGGCGCTGAGCCATTTGTCGGTGAGTGCCGGTGGCGGCGCAGGCAAGGTGGGCAGCATCCGCTCGACCAGCTCAAAGGCACTGTCGCGTGCCAGTAGCAGCATGTCGTCGTTGGCGGCGGCAAACCAGCTGACACCGGTATGGCTCACACACACCAAAGGCAAAAACGGCGCCAGTGCCGGGAAAATCTCATTACGATAGACGTCGACCTCCCAGTAGCTGCGAGCGATTTTAACGAATTGCTCAAAGCTGGTAATGGCACCAAACCCTGACTCTGCGAGTAAACGGATCTCGACCCGGGGTTTATTGGGGTTGACGGTATCATTGGCTGCATCCAGGTACCAGGGGCCGACCACCAGCGCATTCTGAAAATACTCATCACGCAGCGAGCCCCATACCGGCTCGAGCGTCAGGCCGCTATCCAGTAGCGCTTTGAGCGGTTGTAGTGGTGCGGCAACTGGCTCTTTTGCCAGCTCAGCTTTGAGCAGCTCCTGGATAGCATTGCGGACTTCTTTACAGCGCCCAAGCGGATAAGGCTTGCCCGCAAAGATGGGATACTTTTGTGCCAGTGCGGGGTCAATCTTCAGGCGTAAATGGGCCAGATACACTTCCAGATCGGTGACTTGTTGTGCTGTGAGCATCGGGGTTCCTGCATCAGTGAGTACTGTATGCAGTGTAACCCCGTGTCTGACAAGATAAAAGCCGTTGGCTTATTTTATACAGCTGATCAGATAGCTGAGAATAGCATCCGGTTGAGCTGGATCGCGGCTATAATCCGGCAGGTAGGCCGGTTTATCCAGTAACTGACGTTCAACCAGCATGTCTATAGCATCCAGCTGTGCCAGCCCGGTTTTGCCCAGATAAAGATTATCGAGCGAGCGCTGCTGCGACAGCTTCACCACGTCTCTGAAGCCTTTCAGATATAGATGGTCTTTGGTAAACCCGCCACCGCGAAACACCCGGGTCGTCAGGCCAAATGCCTCGGCGCTGCCCAGGTAGCTGGTATCACGCAAAAACTCATACACCTGATAAAACTGCTCACCTTTGACCATTTTATCCACCGCCAACACCCGCAGCGCCAGGGTTTTCAGGCGCATCAGGTTGATATTCCCCGACTGGAACTCACGGAAAATCGCCAGGCCTTCCTGAGTATAAGTGTTGCCCGGCAGGCCCAGGCGCAGCAGATGCAGCGGCTGTTGCTCGGCATTAAGCGTGGTGAGCAGGTGCACACCAATTTCATGTTCAATCAGCGCTCGCACATCCAGTTCAGAGAACATCGCCGTGCTGTTAACCAGCAGGGTTTTCTTGCCATTATCCACCATGGCCTTGGCCACCAGCTTAGTCGACAGGCTCACCTTACAGGGCAGCTGCATCTGTGCAATGGCCTGCTCAAACCGGCCCAGTGCCTGCTCGGCATTGATGGTTTTTGGGGCCGCCGGTTGTGGCTCAGTGGCATGAATGATAAAGCGCGCGTTGGCGATGTCATCGACACTCGGTTCACCATAGTAACGCAGCGAGTTATACAAGAACTGCTCTTTGCCGACCTGAGTGATCACGTCAATTTTTGTGGCAAAATTATCAATCAGCTTGCGATAAATGTCTTTGATCAGCGGATCGCCGATGTCCGCCACGGGCAGGCGATAGAGCTGCTCTTTAAATTCATAGGGATCCATGCGCAGCGGGCGATACTTAAACTGGGGCCGGTAATGGCTTTTGTTAAAGAATCGGCGCTTTTCCTGAGCAATGTTCGTTGGGTTCACATAATGCAGGGTGTCCAGGTTACGGGCCAGTTTATACAGCGCCAGATCGACCGCCTTAATTGCCGGATCTATATGTTGCTGAACATGGTTAAACTGCACCATGGCTTTGGAGCAATAGCGTTTAATAAAAAACCGCGCGGTCTGGGTCAGGGCAATATGCAGATTGCGTTTGAGCTTTTCGAACACCAGCGGATAGAGCTCTCCGGTCAGCTCATCCATAAAGAACTTACGCACTTCCAGCGGCAGGATCAGGGTGTTTTTGTATGTTTTAGTGACAAACGTGGCCTGGTAGCCGTCTCCCTGAAACACGCTGTTTTCGGCAAAGCTCAGCGGCGCGCCCTGAAACTTCTTGCGGCACAGCTGCTGCCTGAGAGTATTAAACACCGGACGCCAGCGTAGCGCATCAAGCTGGGCAGTGCCGAGGTTAAAGTCGGGCGCAAAGTCATACTGGCGAACCTGCCAGTTGTAGCTGTGAATGTCGAACACCAGACAGGCACCGAACTTTTTCTCCAGTGTATCCAGTACCAGCTTAAGCACCTGATAGTAGGCCGCATGTTTAGACAGACTTAGATCGCGCTCGGTGCCATCGGGCTGCAGTTGCCAGACTTCTTTGCCCCACGCCTGAGTATAAATGGCTTGCTGCGGTGCACGGTTAAGATCGTACTCGTAACGGGAGTCACGGGCTATCAACACAATCGGCATGGCATCAATCAGCTCGCCGGTGTGGGGATCTTCCTCTTCAAAACGGGCCTGCTCGCTCAGCGCCATATTGCCGTGCAAGGAAGTCCGCAAGCGGCTTCCGGCATGGACGGCTGTCGCCACATAAGGCACATATTCGCGAATGTGCAAATACACGGCACCGCCGGCCACTTCCCCTTCAAAGGGTTGCTGGGCGGCAAGGGCCGCGACCAGCGCTTGTTCAGACTGCATGGGCATCTTCAATTACCTGACGAAATGCATTTTTACGATGGTTTACCAGCTCTTTGGCATGCACCACACTTTCAACAAAGTCGATCACTTGCACCTGTAGGCGGGTGCGGTTCAGACGGTTGATACGAGAGATCCCGCCCGGACTGAGCACATTCACCTCAATTAGCTTGCCGCCAATTACATCAATGCCCACAAAGTACAGGCCATCACGTACCAGTTTAGGGCCTATGTGTTTACACAGTGCTTGTTCCTGCGCGGTCAGTTTATGCTTAACCACTTTGCCACCGGCGTGCACATTGGCACGTACTTCATTACTGGCCGGAATCCGTTTCATCGCTCCAATGGGCTCGCCATTGAGCATCAGGATCCGCACATCGCCCTCTGCAGCGCCGGGTACATACTCCTGCAAAATCACATAATTGCTGCCTTTACCAGATTCATCGCCACCAATATAAAACTCCAGCAGAGAGCTGAAGCTCTGCTTGGCGCTTTTTTCCAGCACAATGACACCACGACCACCGTAGCCGTCGAGTGGCTTGAGGATCATTTTGTCGCAGCTGGACTCGGCGAAGATCCGCTCCAGGTACTCTTTGTTTTTTGACACATGGGTGGCTGGAATAAACTCACTGGCGGTGCCCTGGAAGGACGCGGTATACAACTTATTGTTGGCAATACGCAGCCCGTCGATGTCGTTCACGATAAAAGTATCGTCGCGCACAGAGTCAAGAAAGTTCATGGCCATGGTATCGAGCGGCGGATTGGCGCGCATAAAAATCACATCAAAACCGGCCAGCGGTAACTGAGTACGCTTAAACTGGGCTTTGTTGTAAAAACTGACGAAGTTGTCGGAGACCTTGTCCTGCTTGACGAACACATCGCAAAACGCGCTCGCAACGCTGTCGCGGATGGTCAGGGCATTGACTGTGGTAATGGCAACAATGTGATTGCGCGACACCGCTTCGTGGATCAGGCGCAGGGTACTGTCGTTCTCGGCGTCAACCCGCTCCCACGGGTACATAATAAAACAAATTTTCACTGTCGGAATAGATCACTTAATCAGGCTTATTTTTGGCGACTATAACGACAAAAGCTGTGCTTAGCTCGCGAGTTATTTTTATCGTCAGGATAAAAAATAAAGGGAGTAATAAGGGCTGGAAGGAAAAATGCAGGACGCCGGGCGGCGTCCTGATATGGCTCTGGTCAGGCTACTTTTTCTTTTTCGCTTTGACTTTGGCGGCCTTTTTCTTGGCTTTGATTTTTGCCGGATCTTTTTTCTTTTTCGGCAGCTTAGCTTCTTTGTGTTTTGGCTCCAGGCCTTCGATCACCCGGCGTTTTAGTTTCTGCTCCGTATAGCGCTCAACCTTACCGAGGATCTCAGCATCATGGGCCTCAACCAGTGAAATAGCGGTGCCTTTTTTACCGGCACGACCGGTACGGCCAATACGGTGGACATAAATGTCGGCGGTCCGCGGCATATCAAAGTTAATCACATGGCTGATATCCGCAACGTCGATACCACGTGCCGCCACATCGGTGGCGATCAGAATGCGGGTGCGACCACTGTGGAAGCTGGCCATGGCGGCCATGCGCTTGTCCTGTGGCATTTCACCACGCAACCAGGTGGTTTTGATGTCCTGGGTGTATAGCTCGCCAACCAGTGTTTCGAGACGCTCGCGGGTTTTGACAAACACAATGGCTTTAGTGACGTCTTCACTTTGCAGCAGGTTGGCCAGCATCGCCAGTTTATGCTCGTAATCATCGGCCAGATGGATCCACTGATGAATTTTACCTTTTTCTTTGCGTGATGATTCGGCTTCAAGTAGCGCCGGATCTTTTAAGATACGCTCGGCAAACAGCTCAACACTGTCGCCCTCCAGGGTCGCTGAAAACAGGAAACACTGACGGCGGTTTTTCGCTTCGTTGCAGATCTTGAGCATTTCTTTTTTAAAGCCCAGGTCCAGCATGCGGTCGGCTTCATCAAGGATCAACAGCTCAACGTTATCGGCATGGAAGTTCTCGGTTTCGAGGTATTCCATTAAACGCCCCGGCGTGGCGATCAGAATATCGTTGTTCTTTTCGAAGATCTCTTTGTGACTGCCGTAGTTGATCCCCCCGGTCACCACCCCGATTTTCAGGTGCGTGCCTGCTGCCAGCGCTTCGCATTGCTCAAACACCTGGTAGGCCAGCTCGCGGGTCGGCGTCATGATCAGCACACGGGCAAACCCCGGGTCGCGACGCGGAAAATCCATCAAATACTGAATTGCCGGGATCAGGAACGCGGCTGTTTTACCTGTGCCCGTTGGTGCGGAAGCAAGGATATCGCGGCCCATCAGGGCCTCAGGAATGGCCAGCTGTTGAATGCTGGTGGCTTGCTCAAAGCCCATTTTTTTTATGGCAGTCAGTAGTGTGCCGTCGAGATCGAATTCAGTAAATTGCATAGTGCATCACAAATAAAGGACAATAGCGGAATTATACTTGGCAATCCGGGTTTCTCAAAGGAGCAAAATGGCAGGCTTTGCATTTAAGCAATTTACGGTGGCGCAATCGCGCAGTGCAATGAAGGTGTCGACCGATGGGGTGTTATTCGGCGCCTGGGTTTCTGTGGCCGGTGCCCAGCGCATGCTCGACATTGGCGCAGGCACGGGGTTACTGAGTTTGATGTGCAAACAGCGCGCCCCATCGTTGGCTATAGATGCGGTTGAAATTGATGCACAGGCCTCTCTGGATGCAAAGGATAATATTTGCGCCAGCCCCTGGGAGGGAATTTGTATACACCAGGCACCCATTCAGGCATTCGTCTCGGACCAGTCTTATGATTTGGTGATCAGCAATCCTCCGTACTTTAACCACAGCTTAAAAGGGCCGGATGCCGCTCGTAACACTGCGCGCCATACCGACAGCCTGAGCTTTGTGCAGCTTATAGACGCATTTATGTGTCACAGTCACGCACGAGGTCGGCTGGCGGTGATTTTGCCAGCTCAGGAAGGGCACGATTTTATTGCACTGGCTGTTCAGCGCGGTCTATATCTGGCACGCCGTTGTAATGTGTCCATGACGCCCGACAAACCTGTGAGCAGGCTGATGCTGGAATTCCACCGCAACCAAACCACGCAGGAGCTGCACAGTCTGTGTGTGAGAAACAAAATGGGGGAGTATAGCGAGGCGTTTATTGATCTGTGTCGTGATTTTTATCTAAAAATGTGACCCAAATCGGCGGCGTAATCGGCATTCATGCAGTAATCTTATGTAATATCTAAGATGTATTAACAACGCTACACTCGCAAATCATCAAATAAGACCAAACTGGGTCAATGCATGCCCAGTGCAAGGAGCCGATAATGGACCAAGATACTCAAATCATCTGTGACTTTCTGAGCGACATTAATTTGCCCTATGCGCTTTGCCCTGTTGAGGGCGAGATGTTTATGCCGGGACTACAAATCGTACATGGCGTACTGCATATAGACGTTGAACAGTTGGTTTGTCCCGGGGACATACTCCATGAAGCCGGCCATATCGCGGTGTGTGAGCCGATATTCAGGCCACAGCTACACAAAGACGTTTATAAAAACGGGCTCAAAAATGGGCGCGAAAAACAAGCGATGGACGGTGAAGAAATGGCGGCAACGGCCTGGTCTGTAGCGGCCATTAAGCACCTCGGGTTACCAATTGATCTGGTGTTCCCGGAAGACAGTTATCGGGGCATGAGCCAGTCTCTGAAGGAGACATTTCAAAATGGGGGAATATTTGGCGATCCGCTGTTGACGGCTTGGGATATGACCTGTCCGGATCAAGGGTTTCCTAACATGACTAACTGGATGAGGGAAGTACGTTGGGTGCATGAATTGCCTGAGGCACTGGCTGAAGCCTGAAGAAATTTTTAGCTGTTCTACTATAACCCTCAGAGCAGTCTTATTTCGAACGCTCTGAGGGAAGAGAGTCATGCCTGACCGTGCTGACGTATTTTGGTCAGAAAATCAGAGATATCTACGGAGCAAAAGGTCACCATTGCAAAGAATTGGTTGAGTTTAGGTTGGCCAACATCGCGTTCCCAGTTTTCATAGGTTTTACGACATACACCAAGCTGAGTGGCCATTGCTTGTGTTGTCACGCCTTTGTTCTTTCTTAACTTCCTGAGATCATCACCGGTAATGTATCGGGAAAAAAAGTCCATAGTGGTAGTTCCTTTGTTTATTGTTGTAAAGGTAAAGCCGGGTTGGTTCTATGCTCTTTGCCGCATTGTCTGACAGTCACTTTCCCGGACGCCTATTGCTATTTCCTGCAATGGGTAATTTGTAACTCAGATCGCAATGAAAAAAATAATAATGTGCGACTTTTTTGTAGGTTATGAATTGATTCATTTACAGGCCCTGTAATGCGTAAATCATAAAGAAATATTGGGCATCTTGTTCAGAGGGAGCAAAGGCGTATTTGAGTCTTACGAAGCTATCGTCGAGATATTGGCAGTGTAGAATTTAAAATGATGAACTGATTACAGCGCGTGTGTTGTTAGCAGCGTATTTATACTGACAGACAAGGCAGTTAAGAGCGCGATTAGTCTGACTGAAAGGCTGTAGTGCTGGCTAATGTGTTCATTAGCCAGCACCTGTTGCGTTATTTAATGTAGTACTTCAGTACATCCTGTTCTGGGTGAGAATACAGGGTCGCATACGGCCAGATGGTAAATTGTCGCTCCGGATTGCCATTAAAAATCGCCGCACCGGCAATATCCCATTGATAATATCCGGTATTATCGGCTAGTTGCGCCATGGTGAAAGTGCCGCTATCGACATAACTACAGGGCACCCCCGTGGGCTCAGACCTGAAAATATTCAGGCCTTCAAGGTGAGGGGTGTTGTCGAAAGTGGCCGTTAAGTCTGCGGCGGTGTTGTCCAGTAGCCCCTGGCATCCAACGCCTGTTGGGTTGGTGACATTGAAGGCCGAGATCATCGATACTTTACTGTGCTCATCAACAAACATCATCCCTTCGGTCATAGCCGCGCGCAGTGCCTGCCACCTTGAGGATTCCAGCACCCCATATTGGTCGACTCTGACAGGCTCACGGATCAGTTTTCTGTAAATACCATCGGCATGGTTGGCGAACAGCGTCCAGCCACCGCCCAGGGTCTCCATATCGCAATACGCCACAAACGGTGCGACACTGCCATCCCCGTCCGGGTCTATCGTGTAATAGCCTGACTGGCTGGTCGGATTGGTTTGTTGAATGTCATGACAGGTTTTGCCCTGTGCCTGTGGACTGTTATTGGCAAATTCATCAATAAAGAAGCCGTAATATTCCATTTCGTCGATTTGAGTATAGTCGCCAGAGCCATGGGTGCTCAGCACCAGCAGTCGGAAGCTGCTTCCTAAAGCAGCCTTCGAGAGTTTAACGTGGCTGGTCCCTTTTTCCATCGTAATGGTTTCATGATCGGTGAACGTGATGCCATCGTCTGACACCTGAACAATTACTTCTTTGGGTGTCCGTGGTGAAAATTCTGCGTGCTTCATCGACACCTGAGTGCTAAAACCGGTGATCACAGCTCTTCTGGCAAAGGAGACTTGCAACCACTCGTTGCTGTTGGTTGGGCCAAGCCAGATCCCGTGCGTCAGCATTTCACCTGCCTGAGGGTTAATTTTCGGATTTGGATCCGTGTAATACAGATGGCCGTCAAATGCGCCAGCCGGACTGAACTGGTTAACGGTGCCACTGGCGCTGTAGTTACCCGGTGAAAGTGAATTCGTGTAGACCAGCGCAATGTTATTATTGGCGCCCGTGGTATCACCATCGGTGACAACCGGACGGGAAAGACTCAAATCTTCAAAGTGACAGAAGTACTGGATAGCAGGTGCGCCACCGGGTCCGTCTGCATCAATCAGATATAAATTGGACGTAGCAATTGGATCACTGAGGGCAATGCTTTCACAGCTGATCCCGTCGCTGGGGTACACTTCCTGATTGAGGACATTGACCATATCGAGTAAACGGGCATATTTGGCTTCCAGTGACTGGCTGGCGTTATCAACATAGCGCTTAGTGACCAGATGGTTTGGTGCTATCGGGTCATTGGCTATGGCATTTCCAATGACCTCAAGCGCTGCACTGGGTGACTGGGTGCCGACACCCACAGAGACATTGGTAGAGACTGATGAAGCAGCATCGCGCCAGTGTGTGGTGCCAGGCAGGCCTTGATCCCCTTTCGGGCCCTGGATACCCTGGTCGCCTTTTGGCCCTTGTACACCCGGCTCACCTTGTGGTCCTTGTACTCCTTGTAAGCCCTGCGGACCCTGTGGCCCCTGTAGTCCTTGTTCACCTTGCAGACCTTGCTCGCCCTTTAATTCACTCCAGAGTGTTCCATCACAGCTGAAAATCTGCTTTTGTACGCTGCTGTAATATATTGAGCCTGTGTGCTCAGGGTTACAGGGCACTGGTGCACTGGCATTGGGCGTTAACCTCAGGGCGCCGGGTATTTCCAGATTAGCCTGCGCCAGTGGTTCAAACAATGCAGGATAGCTACTGGAGTCGGTTGGATCGGTACTAGCCAGAAACTCAGCTAAGTTACTGGCATTATCCTGATCTATATCCGTACCTGCATCAGTTGCATCTGCCGGATTGAGTCCATAGCGAATTTCCCACTCATTGGTCATGCCATCGCCGTCATCATCCAAGGGCTTAGCCATGCTGACAACAGAGATGGCGTCTACGTCAATGGTGTTGGCATCAATGCTGATATTGTGTATTTCCAGTGCCATGGTATCAGTTAACTCAGCAAGTGCGCGATGCGTCTCGGTCGGCTCAAATGTCACATCAAGTTGGACAAATGCCCCCTCGACTAAGGTGAGTTCAGGAGTTACATCGATAAAGTGTTCTGCAATGCGAAAGCCAACTCTAAAGTTGGCCGGGTTAACACTGGCGCGCACACCTAATTTAGCTTGGATCCTGTAGTCGCTGGTTAAACTCAATGGCACAGGCAGGGCCTGGCTCAGGGATGCACCCTGACCAATGAAGGCGACGTTATTTACAGCCTGATGATCGGCGTAATGAGCTGCGGAAAGGTTAATGATCCCGGCCTGGCTATCGGAAAATGTCCAGATATCAGAGGTGTGGCTTAGTTGTGCTTCAGCCAGTGCTTGTTGTTCGAACTGGCCATCCTGTACCAGTTCGGTTGCCGATGCATGCCAGCCCAGGGTGGCAAGCATCAAAGGTAACACTTGTTTTTTCATATTTTTTCCTGTGTAGAAGTAGAGTTGGATTAATGTGCGATGAATAGTGTACAGGATTACGTATTAATGATTGCTATAAATGTTTTTTGTCATTCTTTGGTGTGGTGTTTTTGGCGCAAATAGATTCATTGCCGTGTGAGTGTGAAGCAAAAGCGTGGGTCTGCGAATCGATGCGTTTGTAGAAAGTGACTAAGAGCGGGAGAGTAATAAGACTGACAGGTCAATCCGGGTGCATGGCACCCGGTTAGTATTGATTAAGCGCGCCTCGGGTAGGCACCCAAGACGCAAATTTGCCAGCCGACGGCTAAATAGGGGTTGCGAACATTGACGCTATTAGGTCTATCAGGCAAGTTGCTTTTATTCGTAATAATCCCCTGGATTTGAGCCAGGTGTGCTTCTTCAAACGCCGAAGGGTTGAAGAACATGTCATATCCGGAGGCAATCAACCCTTTATCCGGTTCGGGTTCAGTTGCATTGCCGTCATTTTTTGCGATTGTCAGCTTGCCGTAATGTGTGTGCGCTGGCAGGTTGTTTCGGTTCAGTACTGTTTGTTCTAAACCGCCCATTTGCCCTGGCCTATATTGTGCCAGACCCGGGCCTGCACCATATCGTATCGGATTTCTGCCACGCAGGTCCGGGAGCGCAAAGGTGGTGCGACCATCACCACCATATCTGGTGCCTAATATAGTATATAGTGCCTGATTCTGGTTGATTGATATTAAAGTATTGTCGCACGGGCCGTAACCTTCTACAGTAAAGTCACCAGCAAAGGGCATCATATCACCCAGGTATGCTTCAACAGCCATATTTCTACCTCACAGTTAGATGTTGTTTAAATTAGTACTTCAGGTGTGTTCAACGCATGGCAGGCACCAGTCGACTCAACCCTATACGCTGCCTGTTGCCTATAATAAACTCATTGTCTGGCCCACCTCCCAAGGCAGGCTATGTGATGTTGCTTTTTAACCTTAGTAATTCGCATCAGGAGGTGAGCTCCCTGTGCGTTTTGGTTTCACCCGCCATTATGGACGGGATGGCCACAGTCCATTTATGCACACTTGCCAGTTAACTGTGGTAAATGGGCTGAGTATTTCAACCTCCTCACCTAAACCTGCCTCATCTAATGTGACTGATGCACTCTCTGACACTGTTTGCACCTGAATGTCTGGTCCCTTGATCTCCACCAGCTGCTCTGGGTCAAATGCATTGGGCTCAAAGAAACAGGGATCTTCCGGTGTGCCGAGGAAAGCACCTGTGCTCGGTCTAAAGTCAATGGCATCGTTAGTGGCCACAGACAGGGTGGCCTCAGCGGTACTTGATACGTTGACTGTAGCACTTGCCGTATGGGAGTGTGCAGGGAGATGTGCGGTCGTCAGCTGAACGGTTTCGCTACCACCCCAGCTACCTAAGCGGTAGACGGATAAGCCTTTCCCTTGCCCATAACTGATAGGGCTTCTTCCACGCAAGTCTGGTAGCGCAAAGGTGCTTCTTCCATCACCCCCATAGATTGTACCCATAATAGCAAACGTTGCTGAGTGTTGAGAGATTGACATGATTAGCCCGGTACACTCTGCGAATTGGCGTACCGCAAAGTTACTTGTAAACGGCATCATTTCACCGATAAATGCGCTGGCTGCCATAACATGCTCTCCCTAAATCATTGTTGTTAAATACTATATAGATTAATTGACGATACCTTATCCCTTTTCAGAAGTATATTACTTTGTATTACAACACATTTCGAAAACACCTGTGGCAGGTGTGTGCTGATAGGAACCGCACAAAAGAAGTGAGTGAGAAGAGCATTTATTTATTTTGAGCAATCAGCCTGCAACCTTGGCAAACTGCTCTAATCGTCAGTATAAAACAAAGCGACTTGATATTGTTTTGTATGTACACAATCAGACGGTCCGGCCTGTTAAGTCCATATTGACAGCGCAATGACAGATTTCTGTTGTTAACCGCGTTCCGGATAGAGGTTGTCTGTACAAATAAGCCAGTTTACTGTTTTATATGGAGTTTGGAAATTAACAGGTTTGCTCTGACCTGTTCGTTGGATTGCAACGTCAGCTGAGGCAGTAGAGTGAACATCCACATTCACTCCTCTGAGTCCAATTGGTACAACGGGGTCAGAGTCGTTTGGTACAACGTAGTTTTTATACTGTGGCCTGCCAAGGTAAACTTTGGTGTTGGGTATCCACGTGTTTGCAGCGTTGTCTGCAACCGCCATCGGAGCAACCGCTTGGCTATAGGTGTTCGGTATCTCCAGCGATGCGGCATGATTGTGCATAGGTAAAGCATATTCAGTGAGCGTTATAGAGTCAGCACCACCTTTCTGGCCGATTTTATAATCATATTTTAAATCTGGTGCCTTTCCACGGCCAGTAAGACGACGCCCGCGAAGATCTGGCACAGCAAAGCTGACCCGGCCGTCACCACCATAAAAGGTACCTATCAGTGAGTAAAGGGTCGAATATTTCGCTATGTCAAGTAGCTGGCCTTCACACGCTAAATAGCCCCTGACAACAAAATTACCGAGAAAGGGCATGAGTTCGCCCGTAAATGAATCTGATGACATAAAACAGTCCCTAGCGCTTTGAAATTAGATACTTACACCAGCATTTATCCTACATGCATGAATACCGCAAGTATATTACTTTGTATTACAGGGGATGAGGCACGCCAGGCATAGGCCTAAAGCTGATGCTTTTCTATGTCAATGGCCGCGATTCTGTACGCTGCTTTGAGCATCACAATGAGCGCAATCACATTAAATACCAGGCTGAAGATGGCTTCAAATGCCATAATGTCGATGTCAAAGGTACGAAGATATCGTGTGATTTGGTCAACAATTTCGACGGCAATACCGATGACAATCAGCATAAAGCCATAGTATTCAGAGGTGGCGTTCAGGGCGCTGTGCTGTTCAAGGGTTGGATCATTTTTACTTTCCAGCAAACGCTTTGAGAAGATTTTACGGCCATCCATAATTGCCCCAAACCCGATCAGCAAAATGGTAATGGTGGACTCGTTATCAATCACGCGCTGATAACCGTGTGTGTCCATATGCCCCAGTAAAAAACGCAGATCGTCTGCGGTAATACTGCCAACCAGCAGGCTGATAAGCACCAGTGGAAACAGTAAAAATCCTCGGTTGAGCACAACCGCATAAATAATTTGTCGGGTTTTGGTCATAAGTTTTATGTAATTCGTTCAAGCAATGGTGTTGAATTTGCCTGATGGGGCTCAGCGCCAAGCTTGGCGCTTAAGCCCGGAACAGTTACAACGCTTTGGCTGTCGTCAAAGCCAGCTGAGCCATCTGTGCAAAGGAAGACTGCCTGGCGTCACTGCTCAGGTGCGTGTCTAGGGTGATGTGATCGGCAACGGTTAAAATAGTCAGGGCCCTGGCACCATATTGTGCCGCGACGCCATATAAACCGGCCGCTTCCATTTCTACACCCAGGATCCCCATGTTATTCATCAGGTCAAACATTTCTGGCTGAGGAGTATAAAACAGGTCGGATGAAAATACATTGCCAACTTGCACTTTTAACGCCAGCTGTGCAGCGGTATTGACGCAAGTATTCAGCAGCTCAAAATTGGCAATGGCGGCAAAGTCATGATCTTTAAAGCGTATGCGATTTACCTTGGAGTCGGTACACGCGCCCATCGCAATAATAATATCGTGCAGTTTTACCTGTTCTGACACAGCACCACAGCTGCCCACCCGGATCAGATTTTTCACTTTATATTCAGTGATCAATTCTTTGGCATAAATGGAGCAGCTGGGGATCCCCATGCCGGTGCCCATCACAGACAGCCTGTGACCCTGAAAGAAACCGGTGTAGCCAAGCATATTGCGCACATTGTTGACTTCTTTCACGTCCGTGAGAAAGTGCTCAGCAATAAACTTAGCGCGCAGCGGATCGCCCGGCAGTAACACGGTATCGGCAAATGCATCGGCTGGCGCATTGATGTGAACGGTTTGGTGGGGGCTGCTCATCAGTAGTCTCCCGATAACGTTTTGGCAGAGCCTGTCAAAGTACTCAGCACATCGCTGAGTAAGCCCGAAGCGCCAAATCTAAAATGCTGTGAGTTGACCCAGTCGGGGCCCATAATTTGCCGGGCGGTGTCCAGATAAGCGCAGGCATCATTCACCGTACGTACGCCACCGGCGGCTTTAAAGCCAACGGCTTTGCCACTGTTTTTGATGGTATTGAGCATCACATGTGCGGCGTCTAATGTGGCATTAACCGCCACTTTGCCAGTGCTGGTTTTGATAAAGTCGGCACCCGCTGCTATGGCAATGTGCGACGCTTGTTCTATGAGTTGCGCGGTTTTTAACTCACCAGATTCTATGATGACTTTGAGCTGTGCCTCAGTGCCACATGCCGCTTTACATTGCTGAACCAGTTGCGCACCAACCTCGCTATTGCCAGCCATCAGTGCCCTGTAAGGAAACACCACGTCGACTTCGTCGGCACCGAGCATGACTGCCGCACGGGTTTGCTCAACTGCGCTGGCGATATCCTCTGAGCCATGGGGGAAGTTAGTGACCGTGGCAATCCTGATCCCCTCAGCCAGGTGCTGTTTGGCCAGAGGAATATGCTGAGGAAAAATGCAGATTGCGGCCACGGCGCCTGCCTCTGAGCTGGCCTGCTGGCAAAGCTGGATAATATCGTCGTCGCTTTCTGCGCCGGTCAGGCTGGTTAAATCCATACAATTGAGCGCCAGCTGAGCGGCCTGTTGGGGGGTTATTGATGACATAGGGAAACTCCTGATGTGCAGCCAGTATGGTGTGGTCTGGCTACTAAGAACCACTTACCCGACAATACGAAGAGGGCACAGTTCAGGCGTCGCTCACTCGTATTTTGGGAACTCGAGTGGACTTGGTTCCGTGAAGACTCGTCCCGGCGGGACACGCTAATTCCATTTAATCACCGACGTATTGTCTGTTAGTTGGTGACACTTTTCCAGTATAAAGAGCCTGTGTCTTGATATGGCGCAAGATAGTTTCCAGGCGGTCTGCATATTACGGCGCAACAGAACGATGTCCAGAAATGGCTTAAGCCGGCAATATCGCTAAGGCGAGTCAGTATGATGGGAGGTGGGTTGGGTGTACTTATTTAGGTCAATGGCGTCATGGCAAAGCCGATTGTACGGCGGCCACTCCCTGATAAAATATCTGCAAAAGCGTGAGTGCCAGTTTATTGAGTTACTAATAACGCACAATTGCTATTTGAGATACTAAAAACGCCTCATAGAGGCGTTTCATTAAGTTCTCTGTTTTTAAACACAGAGAGGTAGTTACAAAATATCACCACAGCCATTACGACCGCAAGTGTATGCTACACAGTGTGTTACACCATCTGCACTTAGTGAGGTATCATTACCACCACCGCCACCACCACAGCGATAAGAAGGGTAGCTGCTGTTAATGTCAGTACCACCAGCAATCTGAGGAGTCATGTTCGCTGGCAGGTTTGAATGGTCGGTAGACAGGGTTTTCATTTTCTTTTTGTTTAGTTTTAATTTCATAATCATTTCCTTGTAGATATTAAACTTTTTGTTATTTTCAAATGTACCAAATCACTTTGTACCCATTTAAGCTACAATAATTAGCGATTAAGTGCAAACTAAAAAGTAGAGTTAATTGTAGCATTGCAGAGGCACCAACCAGGCCTGGCAAAAAACTTCGCGTTCACACTCAAAATAAACACTTTAAATAAGAAATTTTGAACAGTTATCGGTGGGTTTTATTTGATGGGCTGGTTGCAGAGTGCAAACGGAGTTTTTCTGGGGGATTTGTCAGAGGGGAGTTGCATATAGCCACTGCACAGCAGTGACTATATGCAAGAAGGAAGTGACGAGTTTATCAGGTTCTGTGAACTCACCAACCCGATAACACAGTCTCAATCCTTTGCTGGATCCCGTTTGCGTCCAGCCCCATTTCAGCATGCATTTCATTTTGAGTACCATGCTTGATAAACTCATCGGGAATGCCCAAATGCAGAGTGGGTTTTAGTATATGCTTAGCGGCCAGATACTCACTGACGGCACTACCGGCACCGCCTGCGATGGCATTATCTTCCAGTGTGACTAGCAAGTCATGCTCGGCTGCTAGCTTTTCAATCATGGCGCCATCAAGTGGCTTCACAAAACGCATATCCACCAAACTGGCATCCAGCGCGTCTGCGACTGGTTTTGCATTGTGTAGCAAGGTACCAAAGTTAAGAATAGCGACCTTCTTACCTGAGCGCAGCTGGTTGGCTTTACCTACTTCCAGCTCGGTCATCTGTGCTTCAATCTCTGCTTCACCTGCAGAACCACGCGGGTAGCGCACTGCGGCAGGCTGTTGCAGACGATGGCCGGTGTAAAGCATCTGACGGCATTCGTTCAGGTCGCTCGGAGCCATAATCACCATGTTGGGAATACAGCGCATAAAGCTCAAATCGTATGCCCCCTGGTGCGTCTCGCCGTCGGCACCCACAATCCCGGCGCGATCAATGGCAAACAGCACCGGCAGGTTTTGTAGTGCGACATCGTGGATCAGCTGATCGTAACCACGTTGCAAAAAGCTAGAGTAGATAGCAACGACGGGGTTAAGACCTTCACAGGCAAACCCGGCGCCTAAGGTGACGGCATGTTGCTCTGCAATGGCCACATCAAAGTATTGATTAGGGTGTTCTTTAGAAAAACGCACCATGCCGGAGCCTTCACGCATGGCCGGGGTAATGGCCATTAGCTTGGCGTCCTGCTCTGCCATGTCACACAACCAGTCGCCGAACACTTTTGAGAAAGTCGGGGCACTGGGTTTGGACTTAGGCAGGCTATGAATACTGGGATCAAACTTAGGCACACCGTGGTAACCGATCGGATCGGCTTCCGCAGGTTGGTAACCTTTGCCTTTTTGCGTTTTAACGTGCAACAACTGCGGACCTTTTAGATTACGCATGTTTCTGAGCGTATCGACCAGCATATTCACGTCGTGGCCATCAATTGGGCCTATGTAGTTAAAGCCCAGCTCCTCGAAAAAGGTACCCGGTATCACCATGCCCTTGAGGTGTTCTTCAACTTTACTGGCCAGCTCTTTCACCGGCGGTACACCCGAGAGCAGCTTTTTACCGCCTTCGCGGATATTCGTGTAAAAGCTGCCGGATAAAATTCGTGCAAAGTGGTTGTTCAGCGCGCCGACGTTTTCAGAGATAGACATTTCATTGTCGTTGAGGATCACCAGCATGTCTGATTTCACATCACCGGCGTGGTTCATTGCCTCGAAAGCCATGCCTGCGGTCATCGCACCATCACCAATCACGGCAACGACTTTACGCCCCTGTTGCTCCTTTTCTGCGGCAATGGCCATGGCCAGCGCTGCTGAGATAGAGGTACTGGAGTGGCCAACACTGAAGGTGTCGTACTCGCTTTCTTCACGGAACGGGAAAGGGTGCAGACCATCTTTTTGTCGTATGGTATGCATCTTATCTCGGCGTCCGGTGAGGATTTTATGTGGGTAGGCCTGGTGGCCCACATCCCACACTAGCCGATCTGCCGGCGTATTGTAGACGTAGTGCAGTGCGACTGTCAGCTCAACAGTCCCAAGGCCCGAGGCCAGGTGGCCGCTACTTTGTGAAACTGAGTTGAGCAAATAGTCACGTAGCTCATTGCTGAACTCGGTCAGTTTGTGTTGTGGCAAAGTGCGCAGCTGCTCAGGCTGCTCTATCAATGCCAAAAGGGGATACTTGCTGTTATCAAGGCTCATATTGATTACGTTATCCTGGGCAGAGTTTGCTGACTTAGTTGTCATTGTTATCTGCCATTAAATTTATGAATTCTGTTCCAGGGCTCAGCCTATTTACAAGCCGCTTTCTAGGCGCTTGATTCGGCGTGCTCAGTGCAATGCACCACAGTATAACTTAACTAGTTATTAATTTAGCGACTTATCAGTCGATTGCTAGTCTGTGCAGTGTCATTAATGGTCTCTGGCGATGATATAGTCTGCCAGCAAAGCCAAGGTTTGTGTGTCTGCATTTATGTCTTGCAGTGCCCGCTTGGCGTCCTCTACGAGTGCCTGTGCTTTTTGCTTGGCGCCTGTTAATCCCAACAGTGCAGGATACGTAGATTTATTATGTTCCAGATCAGACCCCTGAGGTTTACCCAGTACTTCTGTGTTGCCTTCAATGTCGAGAATGTCGTCCTGAACCTGAAACGCCAGACCTATATTCTGGCCATAGTCACGTAATCGCTCCAGAGTAGTAAGCGAGACGTCGGGGGCACACAACGCGCCCAGTTCAATGGCACAGGTCAGCAGGGCGCCTGTTTTTAAGCGGTGGATCCGCTCGAGCTCAGCCAAACTCACCGACTTATCAGTCGCGGCCAAATCCAGCGCCTGACCACCCACCATGCCCTGTAATCCAGATGCTTTGGCCAGTGTTTTTATCATCGCAATCTGATTTGCTGTCGGCACCGAGAATGTGTGCGTAGACAACAACTCAAACGCCAAGGTTTGCAAGGCATCACCGGCTAAAATGGCTTGTGCTTCATCAAAGGCAATGTGACAAGTGGGCTTTCCTCTGCGCAGGTCGTCGTCGTCCATGGCGGGCAGATCGTCATGCACTAACGAGTAGCTATGAATGCACTCAACCGCCGCGGCAGCGATATCCAGGTCGCGCGATGAGGCGCCAAAAATTTGCCCCGTGGTGTAAACTAAAAATGGGCGTAACCGTTTGCCACCATTACTGATGCTATAGCGCGCCGCGGCAATGGCTGTCTCGTCACTGTCCAGTGTCTGGGCGAAATAGGTCGCCACAGTGTTTTCGACCTGCGCTCTGGCATGGGCAAGTTGTGCTTGTAAATCCACCGTTTATTCCAGCTCGTCCGTAAAGTCACTCAGTGGGCTTTGCTCGTCGTTACCGAGTAAAATCGCCACTTTCTGTTCTGCCTGTTGCAGCTTGTGGGAGGAGGCGTTAGCCAGCTTGATCCCACGTTCAAATTGTTTGAGGGATTGCTCCAGGGTCAATTCGCCCCGCTCCATACCCTGTACAATGCTTTCAAGCTCGTCAACGGCTTCTTCAAAGCTCATGTTTTCCGGTTTTTTTGTCGCCATGTGCAATATTCACTTTGAGCTAAATTAAAAAACGCCTAATTTTATGAGTATTACAGATTGAGGTCAAAGATCTCTCAGACTTTTTGCGTTATACAGTTCGGACGGCCTGTCAATGGTTTATGAATTCGCAATTTCAAGGCAATTTAATATAATTGAGTTAAGTTATTGCAAAACTGGCCGATAACTCTGTCGATAATAATAACTGCGTGATAGATAGCGGGTAAATTCCTTTGGAGGGTGTGTGGATTTAGCAACCGTGATTGGGATCTTAGGGGCCATAGGCTTGATTGTGATGTCCATGGTACTTAGTAGTGATGGCCAGGTCGCCATGTTTTACAACACTCCATCAGTGGTTATTGTGTTTGGTGGCTCGATCTTCATCGTGCTTTCTAACTTTACCATGAGCCAGTTTTTTGGCATTGGTAAGGTGGCCGGTAAGGCCTTTATGTTCAAGCTCGAAACCCCGGAAGAGTTGATTGAAAAAGCGGTTGAGCTTGCGGACTCTGCGCGTAAAGGCGGCTTTTTGGCCCTGGAAGAAGCGGAAATTCCCAACTCGTTCATGCGCAAAGGCGTAGATATGCTGGTGGATGGTCATGACGCGGATGTGGTTCGGGCGACCTTGCAAAAAGACATAGCGCTGACCTCAACGCGTCATGAAATGGGCGCAGGTTTGTTTAAATCCCTGGCAGACATTGCGCCTGCGATGGGGATGATTGGTACCCTGATCGGCTTGGTAGCTATGTTATCTAACATGGATGACCCCAAAGCGATTGGACCGGCGATGGCCGTTGCGCTATTGACCACGCTCTATGGGGCCTTTTTGGCCAACGTGGTAGCCATTCCTATTCAGGTTAAACTGGAGCTGCGCAAAGACGAGGAAGAGCGTAACCAGCGCTTGATCCTGGATGCCATTTTGGGGATTCAGGATGGCCAGAACCCGAAAGTGATTGAAGGCATTTTGAAAAACTACCTGCCTGAGTCCAAGCGCGGTGGTGAGGCCGAGGAGTAGTTATGTCAGACGAGAACGAATGCAAATGTCCTCCCCCGGGTCTGCCTGCCTGGATGGGAACTTTTGCTGATCTGATGTCACTGCTGATGTGTTTCTTCGTTCTGCTGCTGGCGTTTTCGGAAATGGATGTACTCAAGTTCAAGCAAATTGCGGGTTCAATGAAGTTCGCATTTGGTGTTCAGAATAAGATTGAAGTAAAAGACATTCCCAAAGGCACCAGTGTGATTGCAATGGAATTCACACCAGGTAAGCCCGAGCCGACTCCCATAGAAACCATTCAGCAACAGACCGTTGAAATGACCCAGCAGATGCTGGAGTTTCAGGCAGGTGACGAAAGCTCCGCAGGTGGACGACAAGAGCAGCGCGGTAACAAACGCGGTGGCGAATCGTCCAGTACAGCACAAGAGCAGTCGATGACTCAGGCAATTGCTGCGGCTGAACAGGAGCAGGTGAATGAGCTGGTGAAAAAAATTGCGCAACAGCTCGAAAAGCAAATTATGGATGGTGCTATTGAATTGGAATCGCTCGGTCAGCAAATCATCATACGAATTCAGGAAAATGGCTCTTTCCCGTCGGGCAGTGCATTTTTACAGCCTAAGTTTAAACCGGTGATCCAGGATATTGCTCAGCTACTCAAAGATGTACCGGGCGAAATAACCGTGTCCGGGCATACGGATGACTTTCAGTTTTCTAATGAGCTGTACAGCAATAACTGGGATCTGTCTGCTACCCGGGCGGTGGCGGTCGCGAGCGAAATGCAAACCGTTCCAGGGTTTGATAAAAATCGCATGGTGGTGGTTGGGCATGCAGATACCCGACCGCTGGTGCCTAATGAAACAGATGTAGACCGACGCCGTAACCGGCGTGTTGAAATATCGATTATGCAGGGCAAAGCCAAAGAATCTGACCCAATAAATGTCCGTGGAAACAACTAGAAGTATTGCGTGGTACCGATTCTTGGGCTAGGCTATTCAGCGGAATTTAATCTGATAATGTTAATGGAGAAAACAATGCTTAATAAATATGCTTATATGCCGGGTTCAAATGGTGGCGGTGACGATGGAAACGAGCAGCCGAAGTAAGGGCTAACGGTTTCAGATAACCATAATGACGAATATCGATATTAACAGTGACAGTTTAAAGCCACTTTTGGGTGCCATTTTTGACAGCCAGATGATGCTTGTCTCTCTGTCAGTTATCTTGTTTTATTTTCTGAAAGACAGGCTGGCGCTGCGATATTCGTTGTTGTGTTTCGCATTTTTTGTGAACGGGTATTTAACGCACGATCTCATTCTAGAGCTCGATACCCATATGGTATTTAGGTACATTTATTGGGCTGCTGCTGACATTCTCTTCATCGCCATCGTTGCTTATTGGGCTCTCAAAGACAAAATGTACATGTGGCAGAGTATTATTTGTCAGCTGGTTGTGATCCCTGCACCGCTATTACAGCTGTTCAGGCTGGTTGATAGACATCTGATGGAGCTGAGCTATTCAGGTTATTTTTATAAAACCATTTTGCCTTTAGTCAACTACGCGACCGTGTTTTTATGTTTTGCGCCATTGATATACCTTCTTGGCCGAAATGGCAGAAAACGCGCCTCTTCACAGCCCCCTCAGGACGTCAGTTAATTGCTTGAGCGTTAGTCCGTTTACTTAGGCAAATATCTGGTCTTCATTTTTCACGTTTGTGCACAATGTGTGCATCAAGCCTTTCACCTACTATCATATCTATCTCTAGCGTACCTGATAAACCAGCGTATCTGAACACTGGCTTATCTATACTTATCGTCCTGAACAATACCTGATATCAATCAGCGAATATCGATTTGGCTAATATTTAGTTCTGCACCTGTGGTGAGAACGCTCAGCTCCCCCGCGATTTTTACCGCAGTTTTAGCGCCTGTACTGTCTGGCAATGCTATGCTGGTTGCACCAAATTTGCACGACTCTAGTTTATCTGTGGTGGTCAGTGCCACACTCAGACACTGAGTAACCGCGTTATCTCCGGTGCCCTGAGTTTCACAGAAGCTGGGATTCAATGTATCTCTCTGGCTTTGTGCGACCTGAGCAAGAGAATAGGACAGTGCAAATCCATCTTGATCACAATTCAGTGTTAGCGGATTTTGATTGCTCTGTGCGGTTCCTAAAGTAAAGCGATTCTCGTCCTGGTTACGATACCAAATGGTCATTTCACTATCTGGTGTTGCGATCACGGTTTGCGCAGGCGCGCCCTGAGCACGCCAGTCATCCAGTGAGGTGAACTCCGGTAAACTCCCTGTGAATGTGAGGGCAGGGCTGTAATAATAGAGTTCACCCTGTTTAACTGAGCCATTGTCTGCTCCCATCCAGGTTTGAGCACCACTGGAGCCAAAGATATTTGCCGCCAGCAGACACAGAGTCGCATCTGAACTAAGTTCGTGAGACGCATTCAGAGAAAACTTATCAGCAAACATCATCAATTGCGGTTTTGACTGTAGCTGTGCGCCCTCTATTTGCCAAAATACGGCACTGCTTTCGAACTTATTAAGCGACCGCTGGGCATTAAAATCGTTACCGCAGCTTTGTACCAGGTTGCTGGTATCCTGGCTACTATTGTCCGTTGACGCGCCATCAGAACTATCAGGGTTGGCTTTCAAAGGCTCGCTATTTTCGCCACCACAGGCGACAAGCAATGCGGCTGGAAGAATAAGGGGGATCAGGTGCTTCATACGGTCCTTCTTAACTACGGCTGGAATGTCTTGGTGGGACATTATATCGCCAGCCGCGGTTAAATCGAGGCAAAAAATGTGGTTATTTGTTAAAGCGCTGGTATCACGCCGAGCATTTGCAAACATTGGGCTGAGATGATCAGGACCCCACACAGGCCGGCACACAATAGACCCAGGTTTCCGCCTACCACCTGATAGCCGTCAGCTGGCTGATTTGCGCTGTCCGCCTGGTGCGTTTTACGCTGTTGCCAGACCATAGCCACAGGCAGAAAAATGGCCAGCACCACGAGTGCAATGGCGGCATAGCCCAACGCCATGATAAATCCTTGCGGATAAAACAAGGCAAAGCCAAGCGGAGGTAAAAAAGTAATCAGTGCGGTGATGATACGCTCCGACACGGTATTACGCTTTTTAAATGCATCGGCAAAAAAGTCAAATAACCCCAGGCTGACACCCAAAAAGGAGGTCGCCAGTGCCAGGTCGGCAAACAGGGTAACGAAGGTACTGACCTGAGGACTATGGGCAATACTTGAGATGCTGTCGACAAACCCAGGTAAACCTTCGCTGTTTAGTAAGGCACTTTGTGCCATCACGCCCTGGCTGAGTAACTGCCAGCCAATGTAAATGACCAAAGGCAGTGAGGCACCCACTATCATTACTTTTCTCAGTGTACGAATATCAAGTCCGACATATTTTACGATAGAAGGGATCGAGCCATGAAAGCCAAATGAGGTAAAAATCACCGGCAGAGCAGAGACGATCAAGCCTTGCTCAATTGGCATATCCAGTAAATGCTGGCCACGTACATAAGGAGTCAGCACGAAAAACAAACTGGCCAGAACGACCAGTTTGATAGTGAACAATACCCGGTTGAGCTTATCCACGGTACTGGTGCCTAATGTCACGATTGTCGCAACCATAATAGCCAGAAGCACTGAGCCTGCTTGTGGAGCAATCTCCATGCTGGTGAGTGCTGTCAGCTTTTCTTGCAATTGGGCGCCGCCGCCGGCGATATAAGCCGCGCACAGGGCATAGAATAAAAACACCATGGAGAAGTTGGCAATATACTGCCCTTTCTTACCTAAAATACGTTTGGCCAGCGTGTTTAATGTGGCCTCTTTGCTGGCATATTGATGCAATTCCAGCATCAGTAAGGCGGTGTAAGTCATTAAGGCCCAGGTGGCCAGAATCAACAGTAATGCGGTGGTGAACCCCAGCCCTGCGGAGGCGATGGGTAATGCCAGCATACCTGCGCCAATGGTGGTGCCGGCGACAATTAACATGCTGCCGATAGTTTTGTTTTTTTGCACACATAGCCCCTAACTTAGTGAGAGAAGCTGGCACCATATAACGGTTAACTAAAAAATGAAATAGTTTTGCTACAAATCAAGGTACAGGTATGTAATTTGTGCATTACATATCCGTTTAAGGCTATGGAAACTTTACATAAAAAAGCCGGCGAATGCCGGCTTAAGGTAAATGTAACTTAACGACTAACGTTATTCGTCGTCTTCTACCAGCGTCATCAGTGAGGTATTTCCGCCCGATGCTGTGGTATCGATACTGATCGTTTTCTCTGTAACCAGACGGCTGATCAGCGTGTCGTAGTATTCTGCGCTGATCACCGGCAGGATAGCGCCTTTACGCGCAGCCAGCTGCTGACTGAAGTAACCCAGGCGCGAAGAGCGCGCGGCAACTACGGCACCCGCCAGGTGAGGATGCGCCAGGATAGCTTGTAGCTGATTTGGCTTAGCAACCTGGAATACCCCTTCGGCAACGCCGGTGGCGATAAACTTATCGCGAAACGCCTGCGCTTCCTCGTAGAACAGCTCAGAGGCAACGGTGATCACTGTGTTACCCGCCGCCAGTGCGGTGATAATCGACAGCGCCCAGAAGTTAAACGAGGTACTCTTATCGGCATAACACACCACACAACCGCGCGGTTCAAGGTGCAGGGTGTTAGACTCACCCGTTGGCCCAGGCAATACGATGTGTGAACGCATACGCTTTTCAAGGCGGTTAAGCTGTGCACGGGCATCTGCCAGTGTCAACGCTAAATCGTCCGCCAGCTCGTCGATGATTTCAACTGTGGCGACTTTAGCAAGCAGCTGACGTACCGCAGAAACACGGTCATTCAGCGGTGTAGCACGCCAGATCTTCTCGTCGCGCAGTGAGTTTTGCATCAAAGCTTCGACCTGCTCAACGGCACCCGGGAAGTGGTGTGTTTCCAGCTCATCCGGTGTCAGGTTGGTCATCTGTACGTTATCCGGAGACGCTTTTTCTTTCACCAGGCGCAGCAGATAGTTTGGACCACCCGCTTTAGGGCCTGTACCAGACAGACCACGACCACCGAACGGCTGCACACCAACGATGGCGCCGATCATGTTGCGGTTAACATAAACATTACCCGCGCGAGACATCTTCGCCAGGTACTCACAGCGTGATTCGATACGTGAGTGAACCCCCATGGTCAGGCCGTACCCTGTGCCATTGATCTGGTCAATTACCTTATCCAGCTCTTCGCCCTTGAAGCGGATAATATGCACTACCGGACCGAAGACTTCACGTTTAAGTACAGACAAGTCAGAGATTTCATACAAGCGCGGCGCAAAGAAGTAAGCACCGTTCTCGCTGTTATCCGGGGTCTTCGCTTCGAACAACAGCTTGCCGTTGCTCTTCATATAATCAACATGCTTAGTCAGCGTGTTCAGGGCTTTCTCGTCGATCACCGGGCCAACGTCCGTCGACAACATGGCCGGATCGCCAACATGCAGCTCCTGCAATGCACCTTGCAGCATCTTGATGATGCCATCAGCGACATCGTCTTGCAGGAACAATACTCGCAGTGCAGAACAACGCTGACCGGCGCTTTGGAAACCTGATGAAATCACATCATCCACAACCTGCTCTGGCAGAGCCGTAGAGTCAACCACCATACAGTTCTGACCACCGGTTTCTGCGATCAGTGGTACCTGAATGTCGTTACGTTCAGCCAGAATTTGCGAGATCAAAGTACCGGTTTCAGTAGAACCTGTGAACATCACGGCCTGAATACGCTCATCCGGTACAATGTGCTTACCAACTTCACTACCTCGGGCAATCACTGGCTGTACAACGTGCTCTGGCAAGCCGACAGTACGCATCAATTCGATACAACGCAGGGCAATCATACTCGTCTGTTCAGCAGGTTTAGCAATAACCGTATTACCCGTCACAATGGCAGCGGCAACCTGGCCAAGGAAAATCGCCAGCGGGAAGTTCCACGGGCTGATACATAAAATAACGCCACGGGCTTCAAAACGTTCATCTTTCGACAGCTCTTCGGCACGCGCAGCATAGTAGCGACAGAAGTCGACGGCTTCACGGACCTCATCTATGCCATCCTGAGTGATTTTACCGGCTTCTTTGATACAGATAGCTACCAGCTCATCGTGGTGACGCTCAAGAATATCGCCAACGCGGCGCAGCAGATCCGCACGCTCTTTTACAGGCGTTTGTGACCACTCGGCAAAGGCATTTTCGGCATTGCTCAGAATGCTTTGCATGTAGGCGTCATCGTGCATTGGAACATGGCCGACAATTTCTGTGTGATTGGCCGGGTTACGCACGGCCATACGGCTCTCAGGCACGTCGCTTTCTTCAATGCGGTGTTCGTTGAACCAGTTGTCCAGATTCTCTTTAAATGGCGTCAGTACATTGATATCAGTCAGATCCATACCTTTTGAGTTGGCACGCTCATCACCGTATAGCTCGATAGGCAGGCTGATCTGCTTGTTGTACTTATTGCGCAGGCCTTGCAGGGTTTCAACCGGATCTGGCAGTAGTGACTCAACAGGCTTAGTGGTGTCTACAATGGCGTTTACGAAAGAGGAGTTTGCACCGTTTTCAAGCAGACGACGTACCAGATAAGCAAGTAAGTCTTCGTGATGGCCAACCGGGGCATAAACACGGCACTGAATGCCTTCGCTGGTCACGATTTGGTCAAACAGTGACTCACCCATACCATGCAGGCGCTGGAACTCAAACCCGGTGTTGTCGCCTTTCGCGACTTCCAGGATAGTGGCTGCAGTGTAAGCGTTATGTGTGGCAAACTGCGGGAACAGCACATCACGGGCTTCTAACAGCTTGATGGCACACGCTTTGTACGATACGTCTGTGGTTGCTTTACGGGTAAATACCGGGAAGTGGTCCAAACCATCTTGCTGTGTGGTCTTAACTTCGGTATCCCAGTAGGCGCCTTTTACCAGACGAACCATTAGTTTGCGGCCAACGCGGCGCGCCAGGTCGGCAACCCACTCAACAACAAAAATAGCACGCTTCTGATAAGCCTGTACGGCCAGGCCAAAGCCATTCCAGCCGTCCAGTTCAGGATCAGAGAATACCGCTTCAATCACGTCCAGAGAAATATCCAGTCGATCTGCTTCTTCGGCATCGACAGTAAAGCCAATATCATATTGTTTGGCAGCCAAGGCCAGCTCTTTCAGCTTAGGCACCAGCTCGTCCATTACGCGGTCGCTGTGAGAGAACTCATAGCGAGGGTGGATTGCAGAGAGCTTAACAGAGATACCCGGGCTTTTAATTGGCCCACGTCCTGCTGCGGCTTTACCGATAGCGTGGATCGCATTCATATAACTTTGATAGTAACGCTCTGCATCGGCCATAGTGCGGGCGCCTTCGCCCAGCATATCGTACGAGTACACATAGCCTTTTTGTTCTTTTTCTGCGGCGCGGGTGATAGCGTCTTGGATGGTTTCACCCATAACAAACTGCTTACCCATGATCTTCATAGCGAAGTTTACCGACTTGCGGATCACCGGCTCACCCAGGCGGCCAATGGTACGCTTTAGTACACCAAACTGCTCTTCCTGGTTTTTGTCGCTGTAGTTGACCATTTTACCGGTGACCAGCAGGCCCCAGCTTGAAGCGTTTACGAACAGCGAGTCGCTGCTGCCTAAGTGTGAACTCCAGTCACCTTTAGCCAGCTTGTCGCGGATAAGTTGATCCTGAGTTTCTTTATCTGGCACGCGCAGCAGGGCTTCTGCCAGACACATCAATACCACGCCTTCTTCTGATGACAGAGAGAATTCGTTCAGCAGTGCGTCTACACCATTCTGGCCATCCTGATCGCGACGAATATTGAGCACCATCTGGCGCGCTCTTTCCCAGGCACGGCTACGTGCAGTTACACCCACTTCGGCCAGGGGCAGAATATGGTCGATAACTTCGTTTTCATCGATGCGGTAAAAATCGCGGATCTTCTGTCTGATAGGACAAGTGGTTGTCAAATCGCCGTTATAAAGCATAACTCAGCCTCATAAAATAAGAGTCAAAAATGATTGTAAATTGAACAGCTTAATGTAGCGGTGCGAGCAAGGTTGGTAAGCGCTTGCTAGCGGGTTGTAACTTTTAAACGTTACAGAGCACCTACAAGAAGTATCAATTACGACAATATGATGCGGTCATAATGCTAACCTTAACACACCTCAGTGTGTGTTCAACTTTTAGCCAGTCTCGCGTTCAATAAAATCTAGCGCCACGGATAAGTCTGAGGTGTGGCGGTTACGTCAAATTTCGGGGACATTCTATCGAAAAGACAGCAGAATATGCTGTCTTATTTTTTTTGATTACGGTAAATTTGCGGGTAATTGCCAAGCTGTGCAGAATTATATGCTGAATGACCACTTCAATTAAAACGCGGGTGCTCGACAGGATTGATATGGCGATCCTGGACATCCTGCAAAAAAACGCCCGTATTTCCAATGTAAATCTGGCTAAAGCCGTCAACCTGAGCCCCAGCCCTTGTTTGGATCGAGTAAAAAAGCTCGAGGCGGAAGGCTATATCGAGGGCTATGCTGCCCGCTTAAATGCCGCCAAACTGGGCCAGCACTTGGTGGCCCATGTTGAGATCACGCTCAAAAGCTCAACCGAGTCGGTATTCGAGACGTTTAAACAGCATGTGCTGGAGATCCCCAACGTGGTGGCCTGCGATATGGTGGCAGGCGGGTTCGACTACCTATTAAAGATCCGGGTACAGGATATGCGCCAGTATCGTGAGGTGTTGGGGCAGATTGTTGAAATACCGGGGGTTGGTACCAATCACACTTATATGGTGATTGAACACATCAAAGAAGATATGGGTGTGGAAGTGCTGAACTTTCAGTGATCCGAGCCCGGATGCATCCAATTTAGATAAAAATATCGGGGTTTCATATTTTGTAACAAGCTTTTGGCCGCAAGTTAGCTGTAATTAGGAACAGAATTGTTATTATAAATGAGATAAAATAACAAAATGAACTTGTGAGGCTTATGAAACTCAAGCACTTAGTTGCCGCCATTGCGGCTGTGGCAGCGCCGCTGGCCGCTGCTTACCAAACTGAGGATACGCGCCTGCTGCGTTTCCCGGATATTCACCAGGACAAGGTCACCTTTGTATATGGTGGTGATATTTACATTGCCGATACTAAATCGGGCAACAGCACCCGTCTGACCGACCACGTTGGTTTTGAGGCTTTCCCTAAATTTTCGCCGGACGGAAAGCGCATTGCCTTTGCTGCCCAGTACAATGGCAGCCGTCAGATTTATGTGATCAATGCCGATGGCTCTGACCTCAAGCAGCTGACCTATTATAATGATGTGGGCCCCATGCCACCACGCGGCGGCTTTGATTACCGAGTGTTTGACTGGACACCGGATGGTAAGCACATTGTGTTTCGCGCCAACCGTACCCCTTGGGGTAAGCGCATGGGTCGCCCCTACATGATCCCCGCAGATGGCGGACTGGAGCAGCCACTGGCTATTCCTGAAAGCGGTGGCGGTATGCTGTCGCCTGATGGCAAAAAGTTTGTGTATACGCCCATAGATCGTGAATTCAGAACCTGGAAACGCAGCCGGGGCGGTCGTGCCCAGGATGTCTGGGTGTATGACCTGGAAAACAACACCTCAAAACAGCTGACTGAGCACAGAGCGACGGATCAGCAGCCAACCTGGGTAAATGACAGCATTTACTTTGTCTCTGACAGAGATTATACCCTGAATCTTTACAAATACCGTGATGGCAAAGCACCGGTGAAAATGACCAACCACAGTGACTATGACGTACTGTGGCCATCGGCCGGACCAAATGCCATTGTGTATGAAAATGGCGGTTATCTGTATCGTTTTGATGAGGCAACCAAAGCTACAGAAAAGCTGACCATTAATGTGCCTGGGGTACGCAAGTACGCTATGCCTTATACCAAAAATGTTAGCAAGTTCATTGATTCAATGGATGTGTCGCACGATGGTAAGCGGGCGTTGTTTACTGCGCGGGGTGAAGTTTTCTCAGTACCGGTTGAGCAGGGTACAACACGCAACCTGAGTATGACGGCACAGGGGCGCGAAATTGCGGCCAGCTGGTCACCAAACGGTCGTTACATTGCATATATGAGCGATGCCACGGGTGAGTATGAGATCTACCTGAAAGACCGCGCCAACAACAACGCAGTTAAGCAGCTTACCAACAACGGCACCATCTGGCGATTTGACCCAATCTGGTCGGCCGACAGCTCAAAGCTGTTGTTTGCCGATAAAAATCACACTATGTGGTGGCTGGATGTTAAATCGGGCGAATTACACAAAATAGATACCGGTAAGTATGATGACGATGGCATCACTCAGTACACCTGGTCGCCAAACAGCGAAGATCTGATCTTTGTGAAGAACAATGCCAACCGATACGCCTCTTTGTGGCATTACAACACCCGGAGCAAAACGCTCAGTCGCCTGACGGATGATATGACCAGCGAGCAGAACCCGGCTTTCTCTCCGGATGGTCAGTACTTGTATTTCACTTCAGAGCGCGATTTTAATCTGACTTTCAGCTCCTATGAGTTCGCTTATTTGTATAACGATGCAACGCGCCTGTATGCGGTTGCTGTGAACGATAAGGTCGCCTCGCTGACGCAATTTAGCAGCGACGAAGCTGCGATTGTCAGTGACGAAAAAGATGACAAAGCCGATGAGGGTAAAGCCGACAATCAGCTCCAGGTTGAGGGCTTTATGTCACGGGTTGTGGCACTGCCAGCGAAAGCGGGCAGCTATAATGACTTGGCTGGCGTTAAAGACGGTGTACTGGCATTGTCTGAGGGCGCATTGCAGCTGATCCCGAATAAACAAGACGGTAAAGTGCAAACGGTCGCTAAGGGTGTTCAGGCCTACAAGCTGGCGGCAGGTGGCGCGCACCTGATTGTTCGAGCTGGCGGTAAATACAGTGTGATTAAGCCCCAGGCCAAGCAAGATCTGAAAGCAACACAACTTGATCTTGGCAACATGACGCTGAAGATAGACCCTAAAGTTGAGTGGCAACAAATGTATGTGGAAGGCTGGCGCACACTCAGAGACTGGTTCTATGATGAAAATCACCATGGTCAGGACTGGGATGCCATACTAAAACGCTATCAGCCAATGGCCGATGCCGTGGCACACCGCAACGATCTGGACTATGTATTGAGCGAAATTGCTGGTGAAATCAATGCCGGTCATATATATGTTCAGTCTGGTGATGAGCCAAAAGCCAAGCGCAAGAAACATGGCCTGTTGGGCGCTCAGATCAGTGCCCACAGCTCAGGCTTTGTGCGCATCGAAAAAATCTACCAGGGTGAGAACTGGCATGAAGAATTCCGCTCGCCGTTAGATGAGCCCGGTGTAAATGCCAGTGTAGGCGACTACATAGTCTCGGTGAATGGTCGTGCGGTTAATACCGTCAGTAATTTCTACGAGCTGCTGGAAAATACCCAGGGTACACAGGTTGAGCTGCGCCTTAACAACACACCGAGCCTGGAAGGCGCCTGGCAGGTGACTGTCAAGCCAAGTGCCAGTGAGAGCGGCCTGCGCTATCTGGAATGGGTGCATTCTCGTATGGCTTATGTAGACAAGTTATCGGGTGGCCGCATTGGCTACGTTCACTTGCCAAATACGCTGTTTGAAGGCAACCGTGCCATGTTTAAGCACTTTATGCCCCAAACAACCAAAGATGCCCTGATCATCGACGACCGCTACAACGGTGGTGGCTTTATCCCTGAGCACATGATCACCTGGCTGGCGCGTAAACCGTTGAACTACTGGAAGCGTCGTGGCGTGGAGCCGACGAAAACCCCACAGTTTGCTCACGATGGTCCTAAGGCTATGTTGATCAATGGTTACTCCAGCTCAGGTGGTGACGCACTACCTTATTACTTCCGCCAGGCGGGATTAGGTAAACTGATTGGGACCCGTACCTGGGGTGGTCTGATCGGTATCTCTGGTAACCCGAGCCTGGTCGATGGTGGTCAGGTGATCGCGGCGACTTTCCGTATTCTCGATACCGAGGGTAACTGGATCATTGAAGATGTGGGTGTCAGCCCGGACATTGAAGTGATCGACCGTCCGGAGCTTATCCATGCAGGTAAAGATCCGTCAGTAGAACGTGCCGTTGAGGAGCTGCTTAAAGAAATGAAAGCAAATCCGAAGCAGCCGCTCACTGTGCCGCCAGCGCCTACAGAGTTTGGTCGCTAAACAAGCGAGTGAGTATTTGATGAAAAAGCGTTGAGTCTGATAGATTCAATGCATATCAATTAAAAAGGGGTGCTAGGCACCCCTTTTTATTAGCAAACAGGTGTAAGGAAAAAATAATAATGAAAAAGGTGGTGTTAATCACAGGTGCCAGCCGGGGAATTGGCGCGGCAGCCGCGAACTTTCTGGCTGAGCAGGGCTACCAGGTGGCGATTAATTACAAATCGAATCATGCGGCTGCTGAGCAGGTGGTTGCTCAGATCCGCGCCCTGGGTGGTATTGCCCAGCGCTTTGCGGCCGACATCAGCGATGAATCGCAGGTAGTTGAGCTGTGTGATGAAATCAAAATGCAGCTGGGTCCAATTTCACACCTGGTCAATAATGCCGGTGTGCTGGCCACTCAAATGCGCGTGGAAGAGATGACCGCAGAGCGCATTAATCAGATGTTATGTACTAATGTGACCCCGTACTTTATCTGTGCCAGAGAAGTACTGAAACAGATCCGTGCCCATCATCAGCCGGACCAATGTGCCATAGTCAATGTCTCATCGGCGGCTTCTTATCTGGGCGGTGCCAATGAATATGTTGATTATGCGGCGGCAAAAGGTGCCATTGACAGCTTCACGCGAGGTTTGTCTCTGGAACTGGCTGCAGAAGGGATCCGGGTCAATTGTGTACGTCCGGGCTGCATTTATACCGATATTCATGCCGATGGCGGTGAGCCTGGCAGAGTTGATAGACTCGCTTCACTCCTGCCACTACAAAGAGGCGGCAAACCCGAAGAAGTCGCCAGTGCCATCGCCTGGTTGCTCAGTGAGCAGGCAAGCTACGCGACTGGTACTTTTATTGATTTAGCGGGTGGTAAGTAGCTTAAAATAATAGCTGGTGGCATGATAGGGTACCTTGTTGAGTGCTGGTACTTGGTACCCTGTAAGCTAACCTGACTCTTCCTCGCCATTGGCATAGTCTGCCATCCTCAGTCCATTGAGTATTAACTAAAGGTAGACGGCGCACTTCCTGTGCGCCAGCATGAATGGGTGCCCCCAAAACTTCTTTTTTCTTTTGCTTACGTGCTTTTAATATTAGCCTTTATTTCGAAAGGATATAACCAAAAGAACTGTCACAGCTATGGCGACACTTAGTGTATAGTCATATAAGTTTTCTGTGTTTAATGTGAGTAAGTCATCAAATACTGACTTCACCAGAAAAGTACAACCAGCGACTGCAAAAAGTTGTAAGTACCTATTCATTGGATCCTCGTAAACTCCTTGTATTACAATTGCGACCTTTTTTATTTTACGTAGTAATACAGAGTATTTTGCTCTGCGCCACTGTAAGTTCCATGGCTGTAAGGCCATACATCGAATTTAACGCTGTGTTGGTATAAGGACGCGCCTGCGCGCAGGTAGCCATCGCCTCGGCTGGTAGATTTTATGCTCAAAGCAATAAATGAGTAATCTAATCCTGACATGCTACAGCCAGTATTTTCGTTATGCCATAATACGGCAATGTCGTAAGGTACTTGAGGCTCAGTTAAGTCATTATTTTGTTTTACAGAAATACAGTTTGCGTTTACGAGTTTGCTTTTGCTTATTTGTGAAACCTTGCTGTGTTCATCAACAAACATCATACCCGTTGTCATGTTGTCACGAATGGCCTGCCATTGATCATTTGCAAGTACACCGACCGTGTTTAAGGTAACAGGTGAGGTATGTACGATACTCTCAAGTCCATCGCTATGATGCGCAACTAACGCCCAGCCACCGTTATTTTGTGTCATTTCACAGTATGCGCTAAACGGTGCAATGCCATTGTCACCATCAGGGTCAATTTCGTAGAAACCAGAACCAGCCGCAGGGTTGTCCTGCTTAATGGTGGCGCAGGTAATGCCATTTGCTGGGTTTGGCTCTTCAGTTGGTACTTCAGGTGTGCCATTGCCTACAAAACCGCCATAGTATTCTAATTCTGAAATCACACGATAGTTATGCCCGTGCGTAGAGTGGATCTTCAACCTGACGTATTTACCGATTGCTGGCTGTGTAAGTTCTACGGTTTGATCATAACTTCTGGTTAGGGTAAATGACTCATGATCAATAAAGTTGGTATTATCATCAGACACTTGTAACGTGATATCTTTTACACCCATACCAAGGTCAGCAGCACTGTTATGCACCATAAGTCTAAATGACGTAATGTAAGCTTGTTTCTCAAAGGCAACTTGAAGCCAGTGTTCCTGAACCACAGTACTTAGCCAAATACCTCGTTTAATCTTTCCTTCAGTGGCGTCATTATTTACCAGTGTTGAATTGTTATAGCCGTCGAATGCACCAGAGGCACTATCCGCATAGTAGCTTTGGCTAGTCGTGTAAGATGATTCGGTTAAGCCATTTGAACCGATTAAAGCGATGTTCCCGTATTGGCCTGTTTTATCACCAGGCTCAATCGTGAATGTGCTGGAGGTTTCCAAGCGAAGCGACATGGTATCTTTACCGTAGTGGGTGATGTCTTGCGCAAACAGTTTGTTTTTTAAATTTAGAATGTTCACCACTTCCAATACATGGTTTGTCTCGGAGTCTTTAGATTGTTCTTCTTGTATAAAAAGCTTGCCGTTTAGGGTTTGAAAACCGGTTTGATTGGTTGCTTGATGTGTTAGGTTATAAGCTAGGTTTTCATTGGTAAAACCATTATTAGTTTCTTTGTAGATAGCAAGATAACCAATGGTTTCTTCTGCATGTGTGCTGCCAAGTTCTTGCACTTCTAAGTCTGCACCTAGAGTCAGTTTCGAAACGCTAGAGGCACGTAATGTATATGCATCACTGCGGTTTTGAGTTTGGCCACTCAGGAGTACATTAGGGGTATGCGCAAAGCTTTCTTTAAAAAATAGCTGAGCATTGCCACTTTTAAGGTTAAATTTGCCAGCTTCCCATATGCTGCCATCGTCAAGCTGGTGGCGGCCATTTTCAACAACTAAAAACGATACACGTTCCTCTTCATGCATGCCATCAAGATATGGCCACTCTTTAAATTGCACATCAAAACTTGTCGAGGTCACATTCGAAATGGAAACAACACCCGGTTCACTGTCATTGAGTGTTGGCACCGATGAAATAATAACGGGATCAGTGTAACCGTTAAATGTAATGGTTTGTTTTTCATTGGTAACTGCAATATCTTCAATTAATGTAAATGCGTGCGCGCTATTCACTATGATGGTAATGAGTATTGCAACTATTCCAAGTATTGCCCTCATGCAGGCTCCTTTTTATAAGTAAAAAGGAAATTGAATCAGGGGGTTAATCTAAAGTCAACAATCTTTGAATTTTGCTTCTGTAACCGGTCTGATTGCAAAGGTTTATTTACATACTTGTCACCCATATACCTTTTATAGGTATTTGGTGGAAAGCTCACAACCTCACTGGTTCTCGCTTCAGCTAATTACCTAGATTAGTGAGTAGAGTAAATCAAAATGGAGGGGGCCTTTACCCTATAATCGCTCGCACTGTTCTGGGCTGGCTCATCGCTTTTGATACCAATGGTCGCAGTACTCTGTCATTACCTGCTTTCGCCTCATTACGTCATGAAGCTCTTTTATATGGCTGCCTGTTAAGCGGTCAGTGAACAGGCAAGCCGCTTAAAATAATAGCTGGTGGCATACAGAGTACCTTGTTGATCACTAACAAAGTGTGGGATCTCTGCGCTTTTGGTAAAGCCAACGGCCTGATAAAACTGTTCCGACTTATCACCACTTTGTGTATCCAACACTAAGAGCCTAATGCCCAGCTGACTGGCATAGGTTTCAAGGTGATGCATCAGTGATTGGGCAATGCCCTGACGCTGATAATCCGGATGTACGATCAGCTTTTCTACTTCTGCACGATGCTGGCCATTTTGTTTTTGGCAAGGTACTAGTTGCACCGAGGCAACCAACTGTTGGTTGAGGTAAGCGCCCAGCAAGAGGCGCTTACTCTCTTTGAGTTCAGTGTTGACCTGAGACCAGTAGTCGGCCACGTCCGCGTCACAAAGCGGGTGGTAGAACCCCAGGGATGCGCCCTGAGCAACACAGGCTTGCAATTGCCAGGCAAGTGCTTGCTGCTGCTCCGCAGTAAGTTGTGCCAGGGGTTCAATTATGAGTGGCATAGCTATCCTTTTGTATACAAGCCAGTTCTTCGCGGATCTGACGAAGTTGAGATTCGAGTTGCTGTTTTTGTTGTAAAAGCTGCGAATAGCGTGTACCGGGCTGTTTACCCCGAAGTGCCCTGTAAAGCGTGCGCTGGGATAAGGCAAACTGGCTGGCCGCTTCATGAATGGTCAGTTGCTGGCTTTGTACCATATGCACCGCACGCATCACACTGGGGTGCGTGGAAGAGAGTTTGGCGGCCATCTTAGCTTTCCTCACTATTAAACTGTTGGTCCTGCAGTGGCCATACACTGCAGTCTACTCGCCAGATCAAACTTAAGGTGTCGATAAATGTATGGAGCATGTTTTCATTCCTTCCAAGTTGATACAGGTTAACAAGGAAGAACTATGCCAAAAATATAATGCCAATATTTTCAGTTGGTTAATGAAAAATAAAGACATAATGAGCGTGATTGTGCACTTGACTAAAGCAGCAAGCTCACAAACATGGTGCAGTATCTGAGGGAGATTCAGTGTGCAAAGATTAGCTGGAAATCTCTTTGCTCAGAGCGTGGCTACTTTTTACAAATAGTCACGCTCAACCCGGTATTTAAATCTGATTAATCCTTTTTCGAGCATGACCAGCGTGGTCAAAAGTACCAGCAATATCCAGATCCATGTGTTTCCATGTTGGCTATACCAGCTGTTTCCGCTCACCAGTTTTACGTCCAGTAACATGGTTTCCTCAACAAACTGAGGGAGCGTATGCTGAGTCTGGCTGAGTGGATCGTAAATTCCACTGATCCCATTGTTGGTTACTCTGATCAGAGGGCGTTGTAGCTCCAGCGCACGCATGCGGGCTATTTGCATATGCTGATGCGGGCCGTGCGAATCACCAAACCAGGCGTCGTTACTCACGGTAAAGAGTATATCCGACTCACTGGTGTAGTTGTTTCTCACCAGTTCGCTGAAGGCAATTTCATAGCAGATAGCAGGTAAAATATGCAGTCCATTGGCTATCAGATTCGGCTGCTGCGCTTCGCCTCGCGAGAAGGACGACATAGCCAGGTTGAACAACGGCGCAATCGGTCGCAACCACTTCTCGAATGGGACAAACTCTCCGATGGGCAGCAACTGGTGCTTCTGATAACGGTTGGGATGCAAGTAGCGATAGTGACCTTGCTCATCGTCTGCGTGCTGTTTACCAACCACAATCAGAGTGTTATAGACATTGCGGGTATCAAATTGATAATCCGGGATGCCGGTAATGAGTGCGCTTTGATTAAACGCGGCGGCTTTATCCAGATTGTGTAAAAAGTCGAACGCTAAGTCTTCCAGCTCAGGAATGGCGGCTTCCGGCCAGACAACTAAGTCGGCCTGCTGCCACAATGGGCGGGTCATATCCTGATATTTAGACATAGTCGGCCAAAACTGCTCAGGCTCCCAGCGCAGGCTTTGCTGAATATTGCCCTGAACCAGTAAGGTTCGGGTTTGCTCGCCGTTATAGTGCACCGGATTATCCGCTAGGCGTGTAAACAGGATGAGTGCCAGCACAGGTAGCAGGGCAATCATGGTCAGCTGATAGCGCCTTTGCCAGAGCAGGTAGTACAGCAGCGCACCAAATAACACGCACACCAGGGTCAGGCCAAACTCGCCAATCCAGGGAGCAAGCATGTTAAGTGGTGCGTCGGTCTGGCTATAGCCAAAGCTCAGCCACGGAAACCCGGTCAGTAAGGTGCCACGCAGGTATTCAAATATTGCGAATCCACTTAGCAGCAGCGCAATGCGTTGCCAGGGCTTATCCGAAAAACGTGTTGCCAGCGCAAAGGCCAGCGCAGGGTAAATCGCCAGATAGGCACAGAGCAGGCCCATTAATAACAGCGAAGCTGGTAAAGGTAACCCCCCGAACTGAGCAATGGAAACATGTACCCAGCTTATTCCGGCTGCAAACCAGCCAAAGCCAAATAAAAAGCCATATTTAGCGGCGTGTCGGGTTGTGGGCTGATCGGTGACAAAACACGCTACTGCGAGCGCTACAAAAGTCAGGGGCCAGAGGCCAAACGGGGCATAACTAAAGGTCAGTGAGGCACCGCTAAGCAGTGCCAGCCACGCAAACTTGTCTTTTAGTAAGGTGGCGAGTTTATTCGAAAATGTCTTCAACATGTTCAGCTTTTGGCATGGTCACCTGTAACTGCAAAATACGGCGATTGTCCGAGTTGGTAACCTTGAACTGCAATGGTGCAATATCAATGGTTTCGCCCCGGCTTGGCATATGGCCAAAAGCATGCAAGATGATCCCGCCTATGGTGTCTGCTTCTTGCGTGTCATATTCCGTTTTAAAGAAGTCGTTGAATTCATCCAGTGGGGTCAGCGCCTGAACGTTGAACACGTGTTTAGAAAGCTGGCGAATGGCCTGCTGTTCGTCTTCATTGTCATGCTCATCTTCGATTTCACCTACGATGGTCTCCAGAATATCTTCGATGGTCACCAGGCCCGAAACACCGCCGTACTCATCGATGACAATGGCCATATGATAGCGTTTTTGACGAAACTCATTGAGCAGTGCGTCAACACGTTTACTTTCTGGCACCACAACGGCAGGTCGCAAGTATTCACGGATGGTTGGCAGTTCACTGTCGCGCTGAACAATCAGCGGTAGCAGATCTTTGGCCAGTAAAATGCCTTCGACATGATCTTTGTCTTCGCAAATGACTGGAAAGCGCGAATGGCTGGATTCAACCATAGCGGGTAACTGCGACTCCAGGTCCTGATCAATATCCAGCGTCACCATTTGTGAGCGCGGGATCATGATGTCACGGACTTTCAGTTCAGAGACACTGAGTACGCCTTCCATCATGTCTTTGGTTTCAGGGTCGATCAGGGCTCGTTCCTGTGCGTCGGCAATTACTTCTACCAACTCTTCTTTATTTTGGGGTTCCCCTTGCAGCATCTGAGTGATGCGTCCCAGCCAGGTCTTGCTCGAAGAACCCTGACTACTTTGCGAGTTTTCGTCGCTCATTGCGGTGTGTTACTCCAGTCGGTTAAACGTCATCTCGATATGGGTCAGCAATGCCCAGATCGGCTAAGAATTCTTTTTCAAGACTTTCCATTTCATCGGCGTCCTGTTCATTTATATGGTCAAAGCCCAACAAATGCAAGCACCCGTGTACCACCATATGGGCAAAATGATCATGGAAAGTTTTTTCCTGTTCTTCGGCCTCACGAAAAACCACCTGAGGACAAATAATTAGGTCGCCAACTAAAGGCAGCTCAATCCCAGGCGGCGCTTCAAAAGGAAAAGACAGCACATTGGTTGGCTTGTCTTTACCACGGTACTGACTGTTCAGTTCCTGGCTTTCTGCTTCGTCTGCAATTCGTATGGTGACCTCGGCCTCTTCCTTATACGCAAGGAGTGCTTTTTCGGCCCATAACTGAAATTGTTCAGCAGAGGGCAGGTTGGCGAAGTCACTGGCAATCTGTAGATCTACCTCAAGCGACATTATGAGCGCTCCTCATCGTTGGCGTTTGGCTGTGTATCAGCCGGCGCGGTATTGGCCTGTGCCTGTAATCTTGCCTGCTGTTTGTTAAACTTTTCCTTTCGCTCGGCTTCTTCTTTTTTCTCGTAGGCCTCAACAATGCGTGCCACCACAGGGTGACGCACTACATCATGAGACTTGAAGAAGTTAAACGAAATCTCGTCTACCTCACCCAACACATCAATGGCATGGCGCAGACCAGAGCGCGCTCCGCGTGGTAAATCCACCTGAGTGATGTCACCGGTGATCACCGCTTTGGAATTAAAGCCAATCCGGGTCAGGAACATTTTCATCTGTTCTGTGGTGGTGTTCTGGCTTTCATCCAGAATAATAAAGGCATCGTTCAGTGTACGACCACGCATGTAGGCCAGTGGTGCAACCTCTATCACGTTCTTTTCGATCAAACGCTCAACTTTTTCAAAGCCCAGCATTTCGAACAGGGCGTCGTACAGCGGGCGCAAATAAGGGTCTATCTTTTGCGTCAGGTCACCGGGTAAGAAACCGAGCTTTTCGCCAGCTTCAACGGCCGGACGAGTCAGCAGAATACGACGAATTTCCTGACGCTCAAGGGCATCTACCGCCGCGGCTACCGCCAGGTAGGTTTTACCTGTGCCCGCCGGACCAATTCCAAAGCAGATGTCATGGGTCAGAATATTGGCCACATACTGGCTCTGGTTGGGGTTACGAGGCTTAACCACACCACGACGTGTTTTGATAAACACTTCTTTTTCCCACACATCCGGGGCTTCCTGCTCCAGGCAGTTCGCTTCGGTGATAGCCAGGTGAACCTGATCCGGTTCGATATCCGCAAATTTACCGCGCACAGGCTGGGTTTCGACATACAGAGATTTTAAGATGTCGACGGCGGCTTTTGCCACAACCGGCTGGCCGGTCACTTTAAACCAGTTATCTCTGTGGGTAATTTCTATGCCCAGACGACATTCGATTTGCTTCAGGTTGTCATCAAAAGGCCCGCATAAAGAAGATAGGCGGTGATTGTCGGAGGGTTCCAGATAAAATTCGATATTCTTGACTTGGTTACTCAAAACAACTTCCTAATAACAAGACGCCAGCATCAGCTGGCGTCGAAATTCCAAGACTAAGGCGTAAAGGTCGCTACACCCAGTTCGTTGGCTTCAGGTTCTGCCGGGGCACGATTTAAGATATCAGATGGCGCCACATCACGGCGTAAGTCCATCTCAGCTTCGGTCCTGATCAGCTCACCACGTAGCGAGTTTGGCAGTGCTTCTGTGATACGTACATCAACAAACTGACCGATCACTGAGTGAGGACCTTCAAAGTTCACTACTCGGTTGTTCTCGGTACGGCCACGTAATTCCATCGGATTCTTTTTCGACGGGCCTTCGACCAAAATACGCTGCTCAGTGCCATGCATTTTGCGGCTGATATCCTGCGCCATTTGATTAATGCGGTTTTGTAGCAAGTACAAACGCTCTTTCTTTTCCTGCTCGGTAACATCGTCAGGCAGGTCAGACGCTGGCGTGCCCGGACGCGCTGAATAGATAAAGCTGAAGCTCATATCAAAGCCAATGTCGTTGATAAGATTCATGGTCGCTTCGAAGTCAGCTTTGCTTTCGCCCGGGAAGCCAATGATAAAGTCAGAACTCATGCTCAGGTTCGGACGGATCTTGCGCAGCTTGCGGATAGTCGACTTGTACTCAAGGGCCGTGTGGCCACGCTTCATCAGGTTCAGAATGCGGTCTGAGCCACTTTGAACCGGCAAGTGCAGGTGATCAACCAGCTCAGGTACGTCTGCGTATGCGTCGATGATGTCTGGTGTGAACTCAACCGGGTGTGAAGTGGTGTAACGAATACGGTCGATGCCATCAATGGCCGCCACAAAGCGTAGCAGATCAGAGAAATAGCAAATTTCGCCATCGTGCATTTCGCCGCGATAGGCATTTACGTTCTGACCCAACAAGTTCACTTCACGCACACCTTGCTCTGCCAGCTGGGCAACTTCAAGTAAAACATCATCAAGGGGACGGCTTACTTCTTCACCACGAGTATAAGGTACAACGCAGAAAGTACAGTATTTAGAGCAGCCTTCCATAATGGATACGAACGCACTTGGGCCTTCCGCTTTTGGCTCTGGCAGGCGGTCAAATTTTTCGATTTCCGGGAATGAAATATCGACCACAGAGCCTTGTTTGCTCTGCACTTGTTTGATCATCTCTGGCAGACGGTGCAAAGTTTGCGGGCCAAATACGATATCAACAAAAGGCGCGCGTTGACGAATGGTGTCGCCTTCCTGAGACGCCACACAGCCACCGACGCCAATCACCAGATCCGGGTTGTCGTCTTTGAGTAGCTTCCAGCGACCCAGTTGATGGAATACTTTTTCCTGTGCTTTTTCACGAATTGAACAGGTATTGAGTAGGATCACATCCGCTTGCTCAGCTTCTTCTGTTAGCTGATAGCCGTTGGTGGAGTCAAGCAGATCCGCCATTTTCTGGGAGTCATACTCGTTCATCTGACAGCCCCAGGTTTTGATATGCAACTTTTTACTCATTGAAATAATGCCTCGTTTTCAACTCGGTGAATAGCACGGTGTGCGACGCTAAAACAACTAATATCACTAAGCCGACCCGCTTATCACCTGTGCCAATACAGAGTATAACCTGTATCTTTGCCAGGATCTTGCGTGAAATTAGTTTAAAGGACGCGTATTTTATATGACCTAATGACACTAGCCAAGTATAGTTTTTAACTTTAGAAACCAAGATCAAGGCAACTTGTATTTGCTCGGCTACACTATGCAGGGCTGTGAACCTTTCACAGCGAATTGGGTTACAATAGCAGGATATGACTTAGCAAGCAGAACTAAGGAAAAAGGGTATGAAAAACAAAGTGCTGATAGTAGGTGGTGGCATGGTTGGCGCAGCAGCCGCCGTCAAGCTCGCACAGCAAGGCCTGACAGTCACTGTGCTCGAAACGCATCCATTGGATGCCATGCAAGCACTAACGGACGAGACCATAGATATTCGAGTCTCAGCCATTAATCGCTTGTCAGAAGCTTTGCTGGATGAACTCCAGGCAATGCCGTTGCTGCGCAATGCCAGGTTGGCACCGTATCAGCAGCTCGAAGCGTATGAGCAGGAAAATAACAGCCTGCTATTTGATTGCGAGGAGCTGGCTGCAACGCATTTAGGCCACATTGTTGAAAACCGTCTTATCCAGGCCAGTTTATGGGCACAGTTTGAACGCCTTGGTATTAAGGTCGAACAGGTTTCTGGTACGCCTCAGGCAATCAAACAAAATACTGATTCGGTTGAGTTGATTTACCCGGAGCAAAGTTATCAGGCCGATTTACTCTTGGCTGCTGACGGTGGACGCTCGGTGGTACGCAAACTGGCTGGCATTGGGGTGACCGGTTGGCAATATCAGCAGCATTGTATGGGTGTGCTGATCAAACTGGATGCGCCACAGCAGGTAAAAACCTGGCAGCAGTTTAAGCCGTCCGGGCCGATTGCCTTTTTGCCCATGCAATACCCGTATGCCAATCTTATTTGGTATCACCATGGTAATGAGCTGGCGCAGATGACGACGTTATCGAATGCGCAGTTAAAGCAGGAGATACAAAATCACTTTTTTGATTTACCCGGTGAGTTCGAGGTTTTACAAAGCGCGGTATTTCCACTGGCCAGACAACATGCCAATCAATACCATCAGGGGCGTGTCGTCCTGATTGGCGACTCAGCACATACCATCAACCCGCTGGCAGGGCAGGGCGTTAATTTAGGGTTCAAAGATGTGGCTGCGCTGGCAAGCGCACTGGAAGGCGCTGAGGACATTGGTAATGCCGCCTTGCTGCGTCGCTATGAGCAGAGCCGTCGTAACGATAATCTGATGATGATGAGCATGATGGACGCCTGCTACTTTGGCTTCTCTAACGAAATTGCACCTTTAAGGCATTTACGCAACCTGGTGTTAAAAGTGGCTAATCATGCTGGCCCAATTAAACGTGAAGTATTGAAACATGCTATGGGTGGCGTCGTTTAGACGTCATTCATGACAGGAATAGCAAATAGCAAAGTAATGAAACAAAATTAACTGAAAATTACGAAGAAGATGGGAAAGTAATTAAGATATATCGGAAGAGTAATAAGAGAGTTGAAATTGTCTTTGAACTAAATGGTGCGGAAGGAGAGACTTGAACTCTCACAACCGAAGTTACAGAAACCTGAATCCTGCGCGTCTACCAATTCCGCCACTTCCGCATCGTATATTTAGTTCATCAATGAAAAAGAAACCTGAATCCTGCGTCTCATTCGACAACAGCCAACTCTGCTACTTTTGCATCGTATATTTAGTTCATCAATGAAAAAGAAACCTGAATCCTGCGTCTCATTCGACAACAGCCAACTCTGCTACTTTTGCATCGTATATTTAGTTCATCAATGAAAAAGAAACCTGAATCCTGCGTCTCATTCGACAACAGCCAATTCTGCTACTTTTGCATCGTATATTTAGTTCACTAATGAAAAAGAAACCTGAATCCTGCGTCTTAATCGACAACAACTAATTTTGCTACTCTCGCATCGTATATTTAATTTTTAAAAAAGAAGAAAAGTTTCAAGATAAGAGTTAAATGGTGCGGAAAGAGAGACTTGAACTCTCACAACCGAAGTTACAGAAACCTGAATCCTGCGCGTCTACCAATTCCGCCACTTCCGCATCAAATTGTATCTCTTAAAGAAGAGATGGCTGGAGTACCAGGATTTGAACCTGGGAATGGCGGGATCAAAACCCGCTGCCTTACCGCTTGGCGATACTCCAGCAATAATTCAAATCTTGAATCCAGATAAATCTAAGAGATAATATCCTTCTTCTTAACGCTTGATACTACAGAAATAAAAAGCGTAATCAAGAGTTTTAGTTCTAACTTGAAGAACATGGTGCGGAAGGAGAGACTTGAACTCTCACATCCGAAGATACTGGAACCTAAATCCAGCGCGTCTACCAATTCCGCCACTTCCGCATATTTTTCGCTTTGATATTGGAACCTAAATCCAGCGTCTAGTTCAAGACATCTGGCCAATTCCGCCACTTCCGCATCAAATTGTATCTCTCAAAGGAGAGATGGCTGGAGTACCAGGATTTGAACCTGGGAATGGCGGGATCAAAACCCGCTGCCTTACCGCTTGGCGATACTCCAACGAAAAGTTGATTATTTTAGTTCTTATCGAGAACATGGTGCGGAAGGAGA